>NZ_JCAQOX010000013.1:0-963336 GCF_059567905.1 Nocardioides sp. BGA-UO-ETr-FS32
GGCTCGAACACCTCCGCGGCTCAGCGCTCGGGTTCCGCAACCTCACCAACTACATCGCGAGATCTCTGCTCGAGTCTGGCGGCTTCAGACCCCGACTACACCCTGGATTGTGAAGAGCCAGATTCGCTCTCCCTACCTCATCTCGCTGGCGATCGTCTTCGCGCCCATCGCGGGGTTCATCGTTGTGATGAAGGCCTGGAAGGTAGGCCGAGACATCGCGAGCCAGCCATCGCCTGCCTCCGGAGGCGGTGCCAATGCTTGACACCTGGGGCAGTGACCTGATCGTAGGGCTGATGGCGGCCCTGCTCGGTGGCACCTTCCGCATCTTCGCGATCGTCGTCCCACCGACACGGCCGAACCGCAACGACAGACGCGAAGGCGAAACCCTATGGTCCGCTGCCATGCGACGGGCGGAGGAAGACAAGGCAGCGTCCCTTCCCAAGTCGGCGAAGCTCGCCACGATCGCCCTCTACGGACTCGTAGCCGTCATATGGATATCGGTCGCGATCAGCCCGGTCGAATGGCGTTGGATCGCGTTTGTAGTCGGCACTGCCGTCGGCTACGTCGTGGTCGAATTGGCATATCGAGCCGGGATGCGAACTGGCGGGGCCCAGCCGCCCACAGCCACACCCCGCGCGACATAGGAGACACGCCGCGCCGTGCGGAGTACGCGGGGCGAGTCGCCTCCTGCGGTCGGCGGTGCGGGGCCGACGACCACCAGCCGAGCCTGAGATCCTGCTGCGCAATCTCGTGGAGGCGCTCTACGGACGATCCTTCCGTCATGGCGTCCTTGCGCCCGAGGAAGGTGAGGGCGGGGCCGGTGTCGATGATCGCGCCTGGGCCAACGCTCATGCGTCGTCCAGCCAACAAAGGTCGACCGTGGAGTCGGCCCCCGCAACGAGGTCGTCCTCCTCTGCGGCGTCATCGCGGACCATGGCTCGATTCCCGCGCCTTTCAACTCGGTGGCGGGATCGGCTGGCGCCACACCCCGCACCGAGGCAGCAGTCTCCCCTTGCTGGCGCCTGCCGGGGGAGTTGGTGGGCGGCCAGGCAGGTGACGGTCCCGCGGCCTATTGCCTATCGGTGGAGCCGACCTGTCGCCAGGATGGGGTACGTAGATGGGTCGCACTTATGTAACGAGGAACTTCGGGCCTAGCGTGACGCGGGGCCGGCCGCCTCATTCCAGCCCAGGGTGGAGCGAAGAAACGCATGAGCAACTTTGAGCCCTACAGCGCAGGCGACCACTTTGCTTGGCAGCAGGCGCAACAGCAGCCGTTGTCGGCTCCGAACCCCTCTGCATCGAGTCGTGAGTGGGACCTCAAACGACACCTGCACGCCCACCCAGGAACGCCTGCGCTCATCAGGTCGATGACGATGGACGTCTTGCGGAGTTGCCGCGAACAGGTCGAGTTTCATGTCACGACTGTCGAGTTCCGCGGTGGTGCACTCCACCGCGAAATGGTGGGTAGGGCGAACGCATTCGAAGTGGTGCCGATCGGCACGTTAACGGTCAAGGGCCGGTACGACGACAGGTTCCAGGGCGACCTGGCCGTGCGTGCGGACGGCCGTTGCTTCCTTCGCACGCCCCAGGACGCGAATGTGGAGATGTCGCCTGACATGCGGTGGCGAGAACTTGAGGTCCGCCTTTCCGATTCGTTCGTGCTCGGCACCATCGCTCTGAGGTTGCACGCACTATTGCCTGTCCACCTCCGACCCGATCTTGACGAGGCGCTCATGCAACCAGGGCCACCCCGAGAGCCGGTGGACTCGGAGCCAACTAACGTCGAGGCAGCCAAGGCTCAGGTGCCGAGGAGGCCGGTGTCAAAGAGGGCGCGGCGCAGGGCGGCGACGATTCGTTCCAACAACATGCGCACAGCCATTGCCGCGTCAGACTTGGCCTCCATTCTTGAGCGCACTCAGCCTCACGGTCCGTTGACTCGCGCTGAGAAGAAGATGTGGAAGGACTTGAAGCGATTACGCGCCAAGTCTGCCCGTGCCCATGCAAAGGCCAACGCGTTAGACGGAGGTCAGTGACCGGGGTTATGTGAAGTTCGCGGCCCGTGGAGGCGCCGCCGCAACAGACCCAGGCGCATGTCGCCCGAGCGGCACGCGGCCGCTTACCGCTGCCCTGATTCCAAGCGCTCCTTGACACAGAGGGGTGCCAGATATGGATGCCCGCGAGGCTCAGAACTACAAGCGTTCGGCTGAACTAGCTGAAGTCGAGGCCGATCAGCTCAGCGGCTTCACGCAGTCGCGCCAGGTATCGGTGGGTTGCCATAACCAGCACGGTGCAGCCGACCTCTGTGAACGCATGCGCTTGGCCGGGATCCTGGTCGGCTGCGGGATGGACCCCGTAGTTGCCGAGGTCGCGAAGGTAGGAAGCGTGTGCGAGCAGCTCTTGGGTCATCGCCCGTGCCCGACGGCCCCTTTCGCGGAACATGTTCGCCACCAAGCGCTGCACCTCTCCCGTGCTGTTCCGCGCCAGTGCGGCAGCCAGCTCGGAACTCTCGGGTTCAAGCCCCATGCCCACCTCGTACCAGGCAGCTTCGCTCACGGCTCCGAGTAGGTTGACCGCGCTCAGGTACAGACCCCGGCGATAGGCGGCGAGGGCTTCGGAAAGGCACTCCATGGCTCGTGGGGTCAAAAGTGATCCGAGTCCGGCGGCGAACTCCGCGGCACTCAGAGCCGGTGCCTCGCCGAGCGGTCCAGTGCGAGGTTTCGCCCGGTAGGCACCATCCAACTTGGGCGTCGAGACTGGCACGCGTTCATTGCCTGAAGTTCCCGCGCGATGGACCGCAACCTGGATGTAGTCATTGCCGGGGGTCTCCGCTGGAACGATGACTCCCTCCGCGACCAGCTCGGCAATGGCGAGTTTCGTCGCGTGGGTCATCCGTGCGCGCTTGAGCTGCATCGCCTCGGGATCGACAGCTACCTCGGGTTCGAGTTCCGGCCTTATGTAGTAGTGCTCGTTGCGCTCAGCTGGTGTCACGCCCATGCTCGCAAGGACCTCATCGATCAGCGTCTGGGTCTGCGCGGCTGCTTCGGAGAGTCGGGACCGGACAGCAGCCTTGGCGACGACTATGTCCGCATCGCCAGGGGTGACCGCTAGGCGAATCGCCTCCATCACCTGCGCGCCGACGATATTGGGTGCCATGCGAGGACCATGCCTCAATCACTGCCACGATCGCTCGCACATCAGCTGATCCAGTCGTCGCGCCAGCGCCGACAGGCGGCGCAATGTGGCCCATAGGCTGCATTCGAAGGGACGCTGAGCGTCGGGCGTGCGCGGCAGCGGTGCACATCCCCTTTGGCGTGTTGGCGGGCGAGGTCTACCAAGGCGCTTTGAGCGCGGAGGCGCACATTGCCCTTCTTGGTCGCAGTGCTTCCAGCAGGGGCCAAGTGACACCGATCCGTGCAGCAGACCCAGACCGTGCGTCGTCCGACAGCGGCGTCTCCAGGTGGCCGTGTCCGGGGAGTGTGTGTCCAGCCGTAGGGACGGTCCTCAGCGCTGTACGTGCAGGACGGTGCAGGCAGCCGGGTCGGTCGCCTCACCCGGCAGGCTCGGGTCGAGCTCGCTCTTGCCGTTGCCCTTGAAGTCGTAGGTGCCGTTGCCGTTGTAGTCGACGCCGTGCAGCACGTAGACGGCCTCGCCGCGGCGGATGGCGCGCGCCACGTTCTTCGAGGTCCGGGTCAGGCGGTTGTAGTGGATGTTGCCGCGTGGGGCGGTCGGGAACCGGGTGACTGCGAGACCGCTCTTGGCGCTCGTGTCGCCCTTGGTGGTCAGCGAGATCCGGATGGGTCCGTAGGCCGCGGCGCCGTCGGTGGTGGTGAGCTGGTTGTCGCCGTTCTTGTCGTCGAACGCTTGCGGGCACTCGTGTCGAGCCTGGGCGCCGAAGTGGATGTGCTGGGCGTGCGGGACGCCCTTGACGAGCTTGCGCGCGTCGATGTCGACGACGACACGGCGGCCGGTGACGATGGCCTCGGCGCTGCCCTCCACGCCGGAGTTGTTGAGGGCGGTCAGGCGGCCGAAGGTCTCGGTGGTGTCGCGCGCTTCCATCGCGGACGCCGTGCCGCCCAGGGCGCCGACGCTGAGCAGGGTGGCCACGCTGACCGTGGCAGCGGTCTTCATCACTGTGTGCATGGGGATCATCTCCAACTTGGGGGTAGCGGACCGGGGTCGGCCCTGGTGTGTGTTCCCCGCCACCGCTGATCTCGGATGGGACCCGTCCCCCCGTAAGGGTGAGCGTCACGGTGCGGACGTGCTTCGCACGAGCGATGCTCGCCCTCACCGACACATGGGCAGCGACCAGCACATGTGCAGCGCCGACGGAGTACAGCGGCACCCCAGCCTCGGCGCGACCGCAGCCCTGCCCGACGCGCCGCGGGCCACAGGCATTGGCGCCCTGCTCGGGTTGGGAACGTGCGCGGCTGAGGGCTCGTGGAGCGCGGCGTCAGTCAGCCCCTGAAAAGTGGGCGCTACTCTCGAGGAGCCACTCGGGGGAGGGGGGTAAGACCCCTGCCGGAGCTTGGGGATCGCAACGTCCAGGGTGCCGGCGCGGGTGTCGAAGTCACGGTGCCGTTACGACGGTTAACCCGCTCCGGGGTGCTGAGGTCGGCACTGCAGATCGCGTCAGCCTCAGCGGACAGCAGCGTGTTGATGAACGTGGCGAGGAGCTCGCGCAACAGATCAGGGCTCGCCTGCGCGCGAGCTGTTCCTTGAGCAGACGGGCAGGGTCGATACTGGGGGTGACGGTCATCGTCGTGTCCTTCTTCGAGTTGGATGTAGGAGATCACTCGAAGGATCACGCGGTGGCCGTCACTGCTTCTACAGCGACACGCTCCCCGGGAGCCGTACACCACTCTGCTGGACGTCACTCGACGGTGGTTTCAGCTGGACCTGCTGGAACTACAGGTGCGCGCCCAAGTGGCGCTCGGGGACGGCGCCAACGTGTAGTGCTGGACGGCCCCGCTCGAGGTGGGAGGAACGAGCGGGGCCTGATCGTCAGCTTGCGCCGGTCGATCTGAGTTGTGGTACCCCAAAGTTGCTCCGTCTATGACGAAGGCCCGGCGCAACGGGTGAAGCGAAGTAGCTGGGGGCGGCCCGGCCGGTCGCTGGGGGAGGGGCGCGTCGGCCGAGCCTGCACGCCGGCGATGCTGACCTCGCCGGCGTGCGCCCGAGAATCTGGGCCATCGTGTCCCGAAACACTGAAGCTGTCCACACTCTTGGGGGTGGGCGCTCGCGTCGGCTCAGTCTGCTCCGAGATTTCTACGTCATGCCTCAACACTTTGACCGTCTCCATCGCTGAGGGTGTGGCCGCTCAGTCCCCGCAAGTTGTCCTCCCGCCGGCTTGCAGGCCCCTGAGCGCTGGGCGGCCACCCCGACGAGACGGTGACCCGGGCTCGGATCCTGGTACGCGGGCTGTCGCCCCGGCCTAGACAGTGTGGCTGGCCGTTCGCGGCAGGCGTAGCGTCACTCGCGGGGGCTGCGTTCGCCATCCCATCCAGGGGACCTGCCCGCGGAGCTACTTCCAGCCAGCTCCGCGGGCAGCGCCGCATCACTCCTGGTCGCCGCGGATCCGGCGAGCACGGATGGCGGGACGAAGCCGTCGAGGTCGGTGAGCTCGGGGCGGCGGACCCACTCGGCTGGGAAGGTGTCGATGCGGTTCTCGCCGATGCCGGTGTTGTAGCCGACCTCGAAGAACCAGTCCTGCGTGTTCTCGTCGACGAGCCGGGCGCGGATCTCGGCGTGCCAGGTTCCAGCGTGGGTGTAGGGGATGGGGAGTTCGAGGATGGCGTCCTCGCGCGCGTGGACGGGGTAGACGTCGGTCATCCGCATCAGAACATGTGCGAGGCGGGTCGGACACGACGGAAGCGCCCCGGCTCGCCCTGCGGAGGGCGGCCGGGACCGTCGAGTTTCTGCAGGCACTACTTCATGTAGACGTTCCCAACGTTCCCAAGGAGCAGGTCGGCGCCACCGTCGTAGGCGCTGAACCGGATGATACTGAGGCCGCTCCTTGCCGGCCAGGACCTCGGTGACGGGACTGGCGTGATGGCCCACGCGGACCTGGACGCCGAGGTGTCCAGCTTCGGCTGATAGGTGCACCGGTAAGCCATCAGCCTGAGGGCGGCCTGCACCCAGCGTCGACCGCAGGGCGGCTGCGCTTGACAGTCATAGGCGTATTAGCGGGCGACCTCTACAGGGGCGCTTTGAGCGTGAGCGTGAGTCCTCCCTCTGTTGGCGAACCCGCCGTCCTCGACACAGGTCAGTCGTGGTTCCCCTGAGCCACGAGCCCGGGACGCGTGTCGTGTCCCGGGCTCGTGGTGGTGGGCATGAGCGCCTGGGCATGGGTGGACCAGGATCAGGTGGAGCTACGACAGGTTGACGATCGGGCCCGTGTGGTCCACGACAGTGCCGTCCTCGCCGGACGTCGAGGTCCACGTCGTGACTGGGTAAACGACCCGCGGTCGATGTCTTCCTAAGTCACGACGTGGTACGGCAGCGCGCAGTTGTAGGCGCCATTGGCCGGCATGTTGCGCCAGCGGCAGCTGCGGGCGGCGATCGCGGGATCGAGGTCACACAGGTTGCCGCTCGGGACGACCGTGGTCACCGCACTCGTCAGGTTGGTGACGCGGTACGTGAACTAGAGCCGGTCGCCGACCGCGTACGGCGTCGACTTCGAGTTGGTGAGGGTTCCGCCCGTCACGGAGATTCGACCGTCGATCTCCTCGGGTCGCTTCGGAACGACCACCGCGACGGTGCCCTTGAGCTGCGTCCACCCTGAGCGGTCAGGCGGACCGGGATGCGGTAGGTGCCTCCTGCTTTGGACTCAGGTACGGACACCGTGAGCGGCAGCTCGGTGCTGCTCTCGGGAACGAGCTGGTCCGGGACGGGGGCGCTGACCGTCCATCCATCGGGGGCTTCGAAGGTCAGCTCCTGGGGCTTGATCACGGGCCCGAGCTGGTTCTCCACTGTCAGGGTGGTGGTCGTGTCCGTGCCACGCTCGAGGGTCACCTCGGGTGAGGTGACGGGAGCTCACAGGCCCTGAAGCCAGGCGAGGTTGAACTTGGCGAAACGGATGCCGTTGTGGCCCGGCTCGTAGAGCAACCCGACGTTGCCGTCGGGCAGGGTGGCCATCGTCGAGTCCCCGGCCTGCAACCGCCTCCCGTCGAGCCAGTCATACCGCGCAACAGGAGTGGGCGCCGGCGTACTACCTCTTCGACGCCGCTGGCCGCCGCCCGCTTGATCCCGAGGAGGTCCCGCTCGTGCGGGCACTCGCTGGAGAGACCGTGACCGATGCGGCCATCACGACGCGCCGGCCGGGCCACCCGGTGCGTCACCTGCGCTGCACTGCGGCGCCCCTGCATGACGGTGACCGGACGAGCGGTGCCCTGGTCCTGGTCACCGAGGTCTCCGAGCACGAGGACGACCCGGCGGCGATGGTGGACGCCCAGCTGACCCGCTACTGGCAGAGCATCAGTCGCCTGCAGGAGCTGTCCTCTCGGGTGGCCACCATCGCCAACCACCAGATCCGTACGCCGCTGACCGTGATCCAGGCTCACCTCGAGCTTCTAGAGGACGCGATCGATGAGCTCCCGGAAGACACCCGCCGAGCGGTCCCCGCCATCAGGCGAGGAGTGACCTCGCTGACCGACGCGCTCACCGCACTGGCGCGTGCAAACGATCTTGCCAACGCTGCCGATCCGGCGCTGGAGGCGGTCGCCCTTGTCGACGTCGCACGGCGTGCGACCATCCTGGTTCGGGCCAGTCATCCCATGCTGCGGGTCCATCTCAGCAGTGGGCCCACCTCCTATGTGCCCACGAACGCCGACTCGTTGTGGGTGCGACGAGCCATCGCTGCCTTGACCGAGGCCCTGGTCGGGCCACACCTCGACGCCGACGTAGCCCTCGAGGTCCTCGACGAGGGCGACACGGTCGGCGTGCGCCTGTCTCTGCTCGGGCACGAGTCGGACTCAGTAGCCCACCTCATTGAGACCTGGACATCGCGCGGCGATTCGTCGACCAGCCCTCGCTGCCTCGCGTTGTCCCTCGCCGAAGTCATCGCGCTGGCTCACGAGGGTCGCGTCGAGATCACCGAGACCCCGAGCGGGACCATCGCAACCCTCGTGCTGTCCCGTGCCCCCCCAACTGCCCTCGTCACGCTTGACCACGGCATCGCCCCACTCCGACAGCTGAACCAGCAACCGCTCGGAGCCAGCCGGGAGCCCAGCTGTCGGGAAGGGGGCAGTTTTCGACCGCTGACAGGACTGCCATCCTTGCCGCTGGGAAGGCGTACGTCCGCCTGCGATCCTCAGTCGCGGCGCCCTGAGTCCCGAGACCAGCCGCTCGTCCTGATGCCTTCCCTTCGGTGCGCGCAAGTACCGCGCGGTCGGGTGGTCAAGCGGCCGGCCAGGTCGTGACGATGGTGATGTCTGCCCACGTGCTCTCGCCGACGGCGTCTCGGATCCAGTCGAGCACTGCCTGCTGATCGGTCCGGTAGGCGAAGTCGACGCCACGGCAGTAGGCGTTCAGCCCGAAGGAGGTGACCCCGACGATGAGGTTGCTCTTCGAGCCCCCGTACAAGACAGGACCACCGGAGTCTCCCGAGCAGGTGCCGCCACGCCCGGCGCCGTTTCCGTTGGTCTGCAGGTTGAACCCGTCGGTGAGGTGGCTGCGCAGGTTCGTCAGCTGTGCCTGGGCCATCAGCCGCTCGCGGAAGGACGTGACCTTCACCGGGGAGCTCTCGGTCAAGCCGTAGCCGCTGGCGGTGAAGGTGAGCTCCTGCTGTCCTCGACGAGTGGCCAGGATGTCGAGCGTGCCGGCGGCCCCCAGGGTGCCGTACTCAGGCATCGCGATCTCCTGGTCCAGGATGACCAGGCCGACGTCGCGTGTGTTGGGAAGGCCACCGGACTGGGAGAATCCGTAGTTGTACAGCTCGTCGGAGGTGGCGCACAGCGTTCCGAGTGTCCCGGCTGCGCACGTCTGCGGGTACCCGGAGACCGGGTCCAGCCCGGTCGCAGGATCGTAGTTGGCTCCGGCGTCCTGCTGGAAGTAGACCCGCGCGGTGGCTGCGCCTGTCGAGGCGTCCGTGCAGTGCCCGGCGGTGAGGAACACCGTGGGCGTCAGCAGTGACCCAGAGCAGCGCTGCACGAACTCGCCGGCGAACTCAATCGGTTGTTGCAACTCGATCGTGAGTGAGAGGTTGCGGCGCGTGCCGGGAGTGAGGTTGACCGCTGATCAGCGGTTGGTGATTGAGCGGGCGTACATGGCGGGGTTGCCGCAGGCCACGATCGCGGCGTTGGTGGACAAGCATCCGTCAACGATCTCGAGGGAGCTGCGACGCGCGGGGTCGTTCGGGACTGCCTCGCCCCGCAGGCGGACAGCGCGGGCCGGTGGGCGGGGCTATCAGCTCAAGTACAGCGCCAAGTGGTCGCAGCGCGAGGCAGCGCGCAAGGCCCGCCGGCCCAAGGCCCGGCGGCTGGACCATGCGCCGTTGCGGGAGAAGGTGTGGCAGCTGTTGCGGGGCAACTGGTCGCCGGAGCAGATCGCAGCGATGCTGCCGGTGTTGTTCCCACGCGATGTGAGGATGCGGGTGTCGCACGAGACGATCTACCAGGCGTTGTTCGTCCAGACCAAGGGCGAGCTCAAGCGTGAGCTGACCGCGCACCTGCGCACCCAGCGGCAGCGCCGCAAGACCCAGGCTGGTGGCGCCAAAAGGGTCACGCTCGGGATCACCGACGACATCCGGATCTCGCAGCGTCCCGCCGAGGCCGAGGACCGGGCGGTGCCTGGGCACTGGGAGGGCGACCTGCTGCTCGGCGGCACGGGCAAGGGAGCGGTGATCACGCTGGTCGAACGGTCGTCGCGGTTCGTGCTTCTCGCGCCGCTACCGGGTCGTCACACCGCGGAGATCGCCCGGATGAAGCTGAGCGAGATGATCGCGACCCTGCCGTTGGAGCTCAGGAAGTCGATCACCTGGGACCGCGGATCGGAGATGGCCCAGCACGCCCGGTTCAAGACCGAGACCGGC
Source organism: Nocardioides sp. BGA-UO-ETr-FS32 (assembly GCF_059567905.1). Taxonomy (NCBI): domain Bacteria; kingdom Bacillati; phylum Actinomycetota; class Actinomycetes; order Propionibacteriales; family Nocardioidaceae; genus Nocardioides; species Nocardioides sp. BGA-UO-ETr-FS32. The sequence continues at coordinate 10,028 of NZ_JCAQOX010000013.1, forward strand.
ATCCCGATCTACTTCTGCGACCCCCAGTCACCCTGGCAGCGCGGGACGAACGAGAACACCAACGGGCTGCTGCGTCAGTACTGGCCCAAGAGTGCAGACCTGCGCCACCTCACCGCCACCGACTGCGATGCAGTCGCCCTGCAGCTCAACACCCGACCCCGCAAGACCCTCGAGTGGCAGACTCCCGGCCAGGCCCTCAACCAGAGGCTCGTTGCATCAACCGATTGAGTCCGCGGCCGTCCTCGTCGTAGAACGCCACCAGTCCTACGAACGGGTGCTCGAAGTCCTCGACATAGTTGCCCGTGATCGCCGCCGCGGGGGGCGCGGTCATGGTCGTGGCCATGAGCAGGCCCGCCAGCAGAACCAGTGTCTTGCGCATGTTCGTTGCTCCTCCCGAGCCGGGCGCCCACTGCGCGTGACTCGTCAGCTCCTGGGGTCAGGCTGCCGTAGATCCGAGCGAATTGAGGGACCCACGCGGCGGCCACGCCAGGCACGGCACCCAGACGGCCCAGTCCAAGAGGACCGGGCCGTGTGGTGGAAGCGTCAGGCGTGGCGATCAGGTTGCGATTTATGAGGTGCCGTCCTCAACGGCTGGGCTTGTTGCCACCCTTGCCGCCCTTGCCCTTGGTGGGCGCGGGTGCTGTGGTGACCGACGTCGCCGTGGCCGCGGCGGCGTCGACGATGCCCCAGCCGAAGACCGGCGAGTACACCCCGGTGACCTCGGTGAGGGGCTGGCGTGCCGTGTCGAGCAGCACGTTCTCGACCTCCGCGAGGTTGCGGCCCTGCGCGAATAGCAGTGCCGCGACGCCCGCGACGTGCGGGGTGGCCATCGAGGTGCCCGCGTAGAAGTCGTAGTCCGCCTCGCCGCAGCCGGCGCTGCCGGTGCCCAGCGGCACGGTCGAGACGATGTCGTCCTCGCAGAACAGGAGGCCGGCACCGCCCGGGGCCGAGACCGCCTTGAGGTCGGCCTTGTTCGGCAGCTCCGAGAACCAGCTCTTGGCCTCGTTGCGGTCGGTCGAGGCGACGCAGACAGCGCCCGGCTCGAAGGCCGGGGTGTTGCACAGCGCGGTCGCGGAGTTGCCGGCCGCCGCGATGACCGCGACACCCCTGCTGTTGGCGTAGGCGATCGCCTCGGTCACCGAGCTCTCGAGCCCCGTCAGGGTCAGAGCCTGCGCCCCGGGCAGGGCGCCCAGGCTCAGGTTGATGACGTCGGCGCCGTTGTCGGCCGACCAGCGGATGCCGTCGGCGATCTCCTCGAAGGAGCCGCTGCCGTCCTCGAGGACCTTGACCGGCAGGATCTTCGCGTCCGGAGCGGTGCCGGCCACGCCGATGCCGTTGTCGGTGACGGCCGCGACGGTCCCAGCCACGTGGGTGCCGTGCTCATCGGCGTTGTTCTCCCCATCCGGGCCGCGGTAGTCACCGTTGCCGCAGGGCGACTGTCCCGTGCAGCCGGTGAAGGTGGCGCCCTGGAGGAGGTTGGCCTTCAAGTCGGGGTGGGTGAAGTCGACTCCGGTGTCGACCACGGCCACCACCGTCCCGGCGCCCGTGGTCGTGGTCCACGCCTGCTCGGCGCGGACCTGGTCCAGGCCCCACTGCAGATCGCGGAGGGGGTCGCTCGTGGCTGCGTGGGCGGTGCCGCCGTGCAGCAGCGCGGCGGCCAGGGCGAGGGGCAGGGCTGATCCAAGGACTCGGCGCATGGGGGGCATGCCTTTCCGTCGGGGGGTGCTTGTCTCGCGATGTCCAACGGGCCGGCCGCGCAGAGGTCACGGCGGCAGCGCGTCTCGCTGACCAGATCTGTTCGAATGCGCGCGAGAGTGGGCCTGCTGCTACGCAGGCATCGGACCGTGCCGTGAGGGACAGCCGACCAGCGTCCGCTGCTCGTTGTCGCGAACGCGCGGCTCGTAGTGACGGTGGAATGCGACGGCAATCAGTTCCCGTCGGCTTCGGACGCCGGTCTTCTCGAAGATGTTGCGCAGGTGCGCCTGCACGGTCCCGCTCGCGATGACCAGTTCCCGCGCGATCGTCTCTGTCGATTCGCCACGGATGACCATGAGGGTGATCTCCTGTTCCCGTGACGTGAGGTCGAAGGCACGCATGAGAAGCGAGGTCAGGTGGATCGGCTGAGCGGCCTCTATGACGACCGAGACCTGCCGGCTTCCGTCGCGGCGGTCGAGGCCGGAGCCATGCAGGACGATCCATCGTCCGCTGTCGGCGCGTACCCGTGATTCAGCTGGGCCACCGGCCTGGCTCAACACCTGTCCCGCGACCGCGAGCACGCTTGCTGGCCGCGTGTCGACAGTCCCACCCAGGTCGGCGAGCCATCCGGGTGCGGTGGGTGTCGCCGATTCGACGGCGAGCCGCTCGTCGAGGATGACCAGCCCGGGCGCGTGCGGGAGGTCGGGCTCGTGTGCCTGACCGAGGAGTAGTGCGTGCCGGGCGCCGGTGGCGAGCCACGGCGCCACGTGGCGTACCAGGTCGACGTCGACGCGAGAGAACGCCGGTCGACCAGTCTCGCGGTACAGCCCGACGAGGCCCCACGCCTCGCCGTCGCGTGTCCGCAGGGCGAACAGCAGCTCCTGGTCGCACCCGTACGGCTGCATCTCCTCGTGGAACTTGCGGGAGAGCTCGGGCCTTCCCCCGGTGGCGTCATGCAGTGTCCCGACACCCTGCGAGGAGTTCAGCACCTCCCGCATCGAGTTGTAGTCGCTCTCGGCGTACTCCCGGCCCAGCCACTCGCCCGGGATCTCGGGCAGTCCCTCCTGGAAGTGGCTGGTTGTCAGCAGAGATGCGGGATCGACCGTGAAGAAGCACGCGCCTTCGAAGTGGGGGACTGCCTCGGCCAGCAGCGGACCTGTCTCCCGCCACAGCGTCACCAGGTCCGATCCTGAGTCTGTGACCGACTTCAGCTTGTCGATCACCCGCTGGTGCGTGCCCATGTCGGTCTGCCTACCAGATTTCTGCAATGGCGTACGAGCGCGCGCCGCAGGATCCTCAACCCATGGAGACACGCATCATCCCCGCCGGCGAGGGGGAGGTCCTTGGCCCACCGCTGGGGTGTCGCGACCGATTCCTGGTCGATTCCAAGGACTGGGGCGGCAGCTTGGCGGTGGTCGAACACCTGCTGGCCCCCCACGCCATCGCTGCTCCACTGCACCGGCACACCAAGGAGGACGAGTTCAGCCTCATCCTGGAAGGCCGGGTCTGGTTCATCGCGAACAACGCAGAACACATCGCCGAGGAAGGTGACCTGGTCTTCAAGCCGCGCGGCGAGTGGCACACCTTCTTCAACGCCGCCGACGAACCCGCCCGACTCCTCGAGCTGATCTCGCCGGGCGGGCTGGAGGAGGCGTTTCGCATCATCGACACCGCCACAGACGACTTCGACCTGGACCGATTCATCGCTCCCTACGGCTGCGAGCCCGACTTCGCGGCTACCACCGCCCATCATCGAGAAGTACGGGCTGACCTTCGGATAGGACGACCCACGTCGCGGCAATGGTTCTCACGAAGGGCAAGTCGTGACCGCTGTGGGCGGGGTGAGCCTCAGCGAGAAGACGGTCCGGACGGTGTTGGCGTGCGAGCTCCGTTGCGCACGCCTGCGCCCGGCGAGACACTCATCTGATGGGTGGAAGCCCGGTTCCGACGTACTGCCCGTTATGCGTGTCGCGCTGTGGGGCACGCGCCACGGTGAGGGGCGGGACGTTGGTAGCGCTGGACCCGGATCCGTCGCACCCAACGGGTAGCGCCATCTGCGTGAAGGGCAAGGCGGCGCCCGACATCGTCTACCACCCCTCGAGGCTGCGCCACCCACTCAGGCGTACGACCAGCAAGGATGCCGTCGACCCGGGGTGGGAGCAGATCACCTGGGACGAGGCGCTGGACACGATCGCCCACCGCTTGAACGCCGCCGCTGCCGCGGGAGGTCCGCAGTCGGTCGGCTTCAGCTCGAGCTCGCCGTCCACCTCGGCGATCAGCGACGCCGTCGACTGGGTACAGCGACTGATCCGTGCGTTCGGCAGCCCCAACTACTGCACCTCCGTGGAGCTGTGCGGGTGGGGTCGATACCTCGCGCCGCTCTACACGTACGGCGCCTCCGTGCCCGGCGCGTACCTGCCGGACCTCGAGAATGCCGGCTGCATCCTGTTCTGGGGATACAACCCGTCCGTGGCCAGGCTCGCGCACGCGACGAGCACCGTGGCCGCGCTCCGTCGCGGCGCGCGACTGATCGTCATCGACCCGCGCAAGGCGGGCTTGGCGTCCAAGGCGCACCACTGGCTACGTGTTCGGCCCGGCACCGACGCGGCACTCGCTCTGGCCCTCACGCACGTGATGATCGAGAACGGCTGGTACGACGAGGACTTCGTCCGTCACTGGACGAATGCCGGTGACGACGTCGACGGCCGCAGCGTCTGGGACCTGCTGACCTCGCGCTGCGCGGAGTTCCGCCCGGACGTGACAGCGGAGATCACCGGAGTACCGGCCGGGGTGATCGTCGCCGCCGCGCGGACGCTCTGGGAGGCCCGGCCGGTGGCGTTCTACACGTGGAGTGGGCTGGAACAGCACAGCGGCACGACGCAGACCATCCGCGCGATCAACGTGCTCTATGCGCTGACCGGAAGCCTGGACGTGGCGGGTGGGAACGTGCTGTTCGAGGCGGTGCCGTCGAACCCGGTCGACGGCATGGAGTTCCTGACCCCAGCGCGCCCGCCGGCAGTGGGTCTCGAGGAGCGACCGCTCGGGCCGGCCCGGTTCGAGTTCGTCACCGGCGAGGACTTCTACAACGCCGCGCTCGATCGACGGATCAGGACGCTGCTGAGCTTCGGCGGCAACCTCGTGATGGCCCACGGCGACAGCGCCCGCGGCCGCGACGCGCTACGGAGCCTGGACTTCTTCGCGCAGATCGACCTGTTCATGACCCCGACCGCCGAGCTGGCAGACATCGTGCTGCCCGCGACGACGCCGTTCGAGTCGGAGGCACTGAAGATCGGCTTCGAGTACAGCCAGGAGGCTCAGTCGCTCGTCCAGCTGCGACAGCCGCTGGTGCCACCGCAGGGTGAAGCCCGCTCGGACCTGCAGATCGTGTTCGACCTCGCGACGCGACTCGGCCTCGGCGCGCACTTCTGGGACGGCGACATCGACGCGGCGTGGCGCCACCAGCTGGCGCCAAGCGGGATCACCCTGGAAGAGCTGCGAGCCCAACCGGAGGGGGTACGAGTGCCGCTGACCACGCGCTACCGCAAGTACCTCGACACAGGGTTCGCGACCCCTTCAGGCAAGGTGGAGCTCTACTCCGCGACCCTGGCCGATCATGGCTACTCGCCCCTACCAGAGTTCGTGGAACCTCTCACCAGCCCCCGCTCCCGCCCGGACCTCGCCGAGCGGTACCCGCTGGTGCTCAGCTGCGCGAAGTCACTGTTCTTCTGCGAGACCCAGCACCGCCAGATCCCCGCCCTGCGCAAGAGTGCACCCGACCCGCAACTCGAGCTGCACCCGTCCACCGCAGCCGCCCGCGGAATCGTCGCATCCGACTGGGTCTCGCTCGAGACTCCCCACGGCAGCATCAAGGCGAGGGCGAAGCTCAATGCCAGCCTCGACCCACAGGTGGTGTTCGCCCAGCACGGCTGGTGGCAGGCGTGCGACGAGCTGGGGCTGGGCGGCTACCCGCCGTACGGGCCGGACAGCGCGAACCTCAACCTGGTGCTGCGCCAGACGCCGAGCGACCCCATCAGCGGCAGCTCCCCGCTGCGCGCCACGGTCTGTGACGTCACCCTGCTCGACGCCGCTGTGCCTGCCGGGAGATCGCCAGCCGGCTCGCCCCTTGTGAGCAGGGCTGAGCTCAGGTTCCCGTGGTCTGATCCAGGGGCTCCTCCGTCGCAATCGGGGTCCATAGTGGATCGATGAACGCATCCGAGCAGACAGCAGAGGAGGTTGCCGAGCGGTTGTTCGGCTCGCTCCTCGGCACGGTGGAGATCATGTCGGTGTATCTCGGCGACCGTCTCGGTTGGTATCGCGCCCTGGCCAGCGACGGTCCGGCCAGCCCGGCAGAGCTCGCTCACCGTACCGGCACCCAGGTCCGCTACGCCCGCGAGTGGCTTGAGCAGCAGGCCGTGTCGGGGTTGCTGGTCGTCGAGTCCGACGGCGCCCCCGACGATCGTCGCTTCGCCATCCCCTCCAGCACTGCCGAGGTGATGACAGACGCGACCAGCCTGGCCTACCTCGCGCCGATGGGACGGATGTTCGGTGCCGTGGGCCCCGTGCTCCCCCGACTCCTCGAGGTCTACCGGACGGGGGGCGGCATCAGCTGGGACGACCTCGGCGATGACGCCCGGGAGTCACAGGCCGACGCCAACCGGCCGTGGTACGACACGCGGCTCGCCCCGGCACTCGCAGGCGTGCCCGCCGTGCACGACGCCCTCACGACACCGGGTTGCCGGGTGCTCGACGTGGGGTGCGGTGCAGGCTGGTCGAGCATCGCCCTGGCCAAGGCCTATCCCTCGGCCACGGTCCTCGGGATCGACATCGACCAACCCTCCGTCGACATGGCCACCGCGCACGCAGCGCAGGAGGGCGTGACCGAACGGGTGCAGTTCCTGCACCAGGACGCGGCCTCCCTGCCCGAGGGGACGGTCGACATCGCCTTCGCCTTCGAGTGCGTGCACGACATGCCTCGCCCCGTCGAGGTCCTCCGCGCGGTGCGACGCACCCTCGCCCCCGGGGGCTCACTGATCGTGATGGACGAGGCCGTCGCCGACGCCTTCGCCCCGGACGGCGACGAGCTGGAACGGATGATGTACGGCTTCAGCCTCTTCGTCTGCCTGCCCGACGGGCTGTCCTCACCCCCCAGCGTCGGGACCGGCACGGTGATGCGCCCCTCTACCTTGCAGGCGTACGGCCAGGACGCCGGCTTCGACACCTTCGAGGTCCTCCCGATCGAGGACTTCGGCTTCTGGCGCTTCTATCGGCTGTCCTGACCTCAGGCGCCGAGCTCCTCGAGCAAACGGTGAATGTGACCTTCGACCCTCCCAGCCCTCCATTCGGCACTCTCGGCGTCCCAGGACTGGGCGCATCGTGAGGTGAGGAGTCCTGTCGGCCGGGCCGACCAGAGCCCGACGCGGACCAACGGGAGGGGGCGGAGATGACTACCCGCGATACGCACGCGGCAGACGTTCAGGACGAGCTGGGGCGCGGGCCGGCAGGGGCGCGCCTGCCGAGCAGGTTCCGCGCCGTGAGGGGCCGGTCGCTACGCCCCGGGCTGGCGCTTCTGCACTCCCCCTATCGCGTGCTGGCGGGCGACCTCCACGGGGGCGCTCTGAGCGGGGGAGTGCACCCTCCCGATGTTGGTCTCCGACGATGGTGTGCGAGACGATCGGCCACCAAGACGGCGAGGGTCGAGTTGTCACCTGTCCGCGCAGCAGACCCGATCGAGATCAACTAGGACCAGGCGCCTCGCTCGCAGAGCCGGGCAGTCGAGACCACCGAACTGTCAGGAGTCTGTCGCGCCGGTAATCCGCGAGGTCGTCATCATGCGGATGAGAAAAACGTAGAACGCTGAAGGACTTCGCCGACGGGCAAGGTCTTGCCCAGCAAAGCGTCGCCAGGAACGCGTGAGTCGACCGTCAACCTCTGACGCATACGCAATCGAGATGAGCAATGTCGACGGCGTTCCAAAGCTGGTCGATCCCGGCGCTTGAAAAGTGAGCGGTGTTGCCGAGTCTAGGACTCGGTCTGGTCGGTGGTGGTGCGGATGCTGGGCAGGCTGTCGATGCCTCTGCCGCGAAGTCGGTAGCTGGCGCCCTTCAGGGTCAGGACGTCGGCGTGGTGAACGATGCGGTCGATCATCGCGGCGGCGACGGCTTGGTCGCCGAACACGCCACCCCAGCCGCTGAAGGGCAGGTTGGATGTGAGGATCAGGGAGGCGTGTTCGTAGCGTGATGAGACGAGTTGGAAGAACAGGTTCGCGGCGTCCTGCTCGAAGGGCAGGTAACCGACCTCATCGACGATGATGAGGCCGTAGCGCCGCAACCTGGCGAGCTCTTGGGGCAGCCGGCCGGCCCGGTGGGCATCGGTGAGTCTGGTGACCCACTCGGTCGCGGTCGCGAACAGCACTCGGTGTCCGTGTCGGGCGGCGGCGACTCCCAGCGCGGTGGCCAGATGTGTCTTCCCGGTCCCGGGCGGGCCGAGCAGAACGACGTTGCGGCCCTCGGTCAGGAACCCTCCCGAAGCAAGCGCGCCGATCTGCTGACGAACGGCCGGTTGGGCGTCGAAGTCGAAGTCCTCCAGCGTCTTCACGCCACCGAACCCGGCTGCGCGGATCCGCAGCTGTGCCCCTGAAGCGTTGCGAGCCGACACCTCGCGTTCCAAGACCGCGGCGAGGTAGTCCTCGTGGGTCCACCCGGCGTCGCGGGCCTGGTCGGCCAGTCGGGTGGCGGCTTCGGTGATCCGCGGTGCCTTCAACGCCGCGGCGAGGTAGGTGATCTGTTTGACGGCCTCGGTGCTCGCTGCGGCCCGGCCTGAACTGGCGGAACTGGCAGGGTTCTTGGTGGCGGCCATCAGCTGATCTCCTCGCAACCATCTGTGATGCCGCTGATCCCGAAGGCCCGGTCGTAGTCGGACAGGTCGCGCACCAGGTCCTCACCAGCGGTCGCGTGGACGCGGGGCTGTTGGAACTGCCTGCGCAGCCAGCCGGCTACTTCGACGTGCGCGGGGTCGGTGACCGTGGTTCCCCTGGCCCAGACGCGGGCGTGCTCGGCCACGATCCGGCCATCAGCGCGGACCCGGACGCGGTCAAGGTCAGCGGCCACGTCGACCATCCGACCGATCACGTTGGGGTCCACGGAGTAGTCGTTGGTGTCGAGGCGGACGTAGTAGTCGCGGCCCAGCCGGATCTTGTTGCGCCACCCCAGGTGCAGCGGGACCGGTGGCAGCGGCAACATCGCCGCCCGATCGGCATCGATGAGATCGGCTGGCGCGGCCTTGATCGTGCGGACCACCCTGGCGTTCGCCTTGTCCAGCCAGTCGGTGAACTGGGTGTTGAAGTCGCCCGGTGAGGTGAACGTCCGCCCGGGCATGAAGGAGGTCTCGAACCAGCCGTTGCGGCGTTCCACCACGCCCTTGGACTCCGGGTCCCTCGGCGGCAACAGCACCAGCTTGGTGGCCAGGGTGCCCATGAACGCGGTCACCCCCTCGGCGCGACGAGGGCCACGACCGATGCCAGGTTCGTTGTCCCAGATCAGCCGACGCGAGACCCGGCCGAGTTGCTGGATCAGCTCCCACGAGCCAAGCAGCAGGTCCTCGGTCTTCCTCGTCGGGATCATCCGTCCCGTCACGAACCGCGAATGCGCCGCGGTGATCACCAACACCGGCAACAGCTTCGTGGTGCCGTCCTCGAGCGGGATCTTGCGCGGCGGGAACCACAGGTCGCACTGCGCCGCATCACCAGCGGTCCAGGTGATCCGATCCGCCGGATCGATCCGGACATGGTCGGGACGCAGCCGCCGCACGTTGTCGCTGAACCATCGGATCGAGCCAGTCCACCCCACCCGCTCGGCCAGCACCGTGGCCGGCATGTCCGGGGTCTGCTCCAGCAGCGCCCGCACGTGTGGCTCGAACTCCGTGAACGACGTCGGCCCCGGCGCCCGCACATAGCGCGGCGGCGCATCCGAGTTCACCGCCTTGATGACCGTGGTCCGCGAGATCCCCAGCCGCTCAGCGATGCGCGACTTCGGCACCCCGTCCGCAGCCAGCCTCCTGATCAGCGCCCAGTCCTCCAAAGTGATCACACTCCAATCGTTGAGTGCTCACTTTTCACCGCCGAAACTGTTCAGTTTTCGAGCGCCGCCGACAAGCAACGTTTCGCAGTGGTTGAAGGACTGGACGATACCCAATACCCAGCGCAAGCTGGGTGAGGCCAATCCTGAACGTCGCGGTCCTCACCATCAGCCTGGACCGCGGGGCGCCGCGTCAGCGAACCGACTCCAGTCGCCGCCCTTGGATCGCGGCTGCCGTTGCCACGACCAGCGTGAGCAGCATGGACAGCATCAAGGCTGGGATCGTCAGGTTGGACGCCAGGAAGTGCAGGCCACCGTCGTTGCTGAAGAGGTCCTCGGTCCTGCGGCTCTCCCAGCCGTCGTCCGCCAGCCGCCCGATGGCTGCGACTAGCTCGAAGAAGTTGCCGAGGACTGCAGCCGGGATCGACACGAGCAGGGCGCCGAGCAGGAGCCGGGCTGCCCGGGCATCTGGTGACGTCGTCCTACGCAGTCGCAGTGCCACGAGCGCCGCCCACACGAGAAGGCCAGCCGCGACGATGTGGAAGGCGATGTGGGGATGGCTGTCGCCGACACGTTCGACCAGCGCGGGTGCAGCGAGCGCGAAGATTGAAACGAACGGCACCCACACGAGTGCGACAAGCTTCCAGTGCTGTTTCACGACTGTCTCCCTTTGCTGGACACGACGTCAGAGGTCGTCGAACCGTAGGAAAGGGCCCGTCAAGTCCGCATCGGCCCTTTCGCCTAACCCGCTTCGACGGGTCGGTCTTGGGACCACATGGTGGCGGCGGCGTGCACCCGGCGGTTGTGGTCGGGCCCCTCGGGGAGGTCGAGCTTGGCGAACACCGAGCGGAGGTGTGCGTCAACCGTGCGTTCGGAGAGGACCAGACGTGCGGCGATGCCGGCGTTGGAGAGGCCCTCGGCGAGCAGGCCCAGCACCTCGACCTCGCGCTGGGTGAGGTGTGCGGTGCCTCCGGGCGCCTCGTACGCCTCGGGCGGTGGGTCCTGCGTCACAGGAGGCGCGTGAACGTCGATGCCGAGATGCTCCGTTAGGGCCTTCGTGCTTCCCCACCCTGCGATCGCCAACGCGATGTCCATGCCGACGACCACTAGTACCGCCGCCCACGCACTCGAAGTCAGCCCGGGCGCAGCGGCGAGAGCGCCGCACGCGATGACCAGGAGCGTCCCCGCCAGTGAGGACGCGGCAACAAACGCGAGTCGACGGGCCGCGGCGTCCTCCGCGCGCCACGCCGCCACCAGCGCCCACACCGGTCCGAGCAGCACTGTCGCCAGGAAGACCGCATTGATCGACATGCCGACCGCCGTTCCCGTCGAGGAAGGGATCAGTGCGGACGCTTTGAGAGGGGCGAAGTCGTCGAAGAACAGCATCATGGTGAGTGCGGCACTGCATCCCAGCACCAGCACTGCCAGCACTGGCCAGCGCGAGGACGTGCCGCCCAGGTAGCGCACCGCCAGCAGCGGCAGCGCGGTAAAGGTCGCCAGGACCGGCAGGTGGGCTGTCACGGCCAGGACGGCCGCCCCCCAGGCGGCAGGGCTACCAGGCATCCAGGCCGACGCAACCGTCGCCAACCCCCACACGAGCGGGTAGCAGGCAACCAGGACGGCCGACGCCACGAGGTACCGGCGCCACACCACCCATCCCGGCCGCGTCCGCGCCGACGAACGTTTCAGGACCCAGCCCGCGCCGGCGCCCGCCACAAGGGCGATGACCAGTCCGGGAAGCGACGTCACAGTCCCAGTGTGACGGCACCGACCGTCCCGGCGCCACGGTAGCCACAGTTGCCACTTTATATCGACGCGGTGGGAGCGGGGCCTCGGCCGACATGCGCTTCGTGAACCTTGCTCGCCCGTTTGGCGCCTACATTGCCGATACTTCTTGACCGCCCGCACTCGAAGCGGCAGGGAGGTCCGCAATTCGGTGCGGGCTCAGGCGGTCAACGCAACACCTCGGCTAGTGCTTGTGATGGTGTCTTGAAGCCGAGGGTCTGTCGAGGTCGGTCGTTGAGCTCGAGTGCGATGGCGTCGAGGTCGTCTTGGGTGAGGGTCCGGAAGTCGACCCTGCGGGGCAGGTACTGACGGAGCAGGCCGTTGGTGTTTTCGTTGCTGCCGCGCTGCCGCGCTGCCAGGGTGACTTGGGGTCGCAGAAGTAGACTTGGATGCCGGTCTGGTGGGTGAACCGTTTGTGCTCGGCCATCTCGTGGCCCTGGTCCCACGTGAGCGACCTCGCCAGGTGCTCGGGAAGGTCCGCAACGGCGGCAGCGAGCGCATCAGCGACGGCGTCGGCTTTGTGGTTCCCATTGGGCAGGCCGACGAGCATCAGGTAGCGCGTTGATCGCTCGACCAGGGTGGCGACCGGACTCATGCCCTTGCCGAAGACCAGGTCGCCTTCCCAGTGGCCGGGCACTGCCCGGTCGTCGGCTTCGGCCGGGCGCTCGCTGATGTTCACGATCCCGGGCCGGCCGCCTCGACCGTCGGGCAACCGGGTGCCGTGCGAGCGTCGGAAGACCCGGCACGCGACACCTGCCGTAGGAGAACGCTGCACCAACGATTCGTCGCTCTCGATGCGATCGGCAACATGATGAGCGACGAGTCGATCTGCGTCCCTCGCACGGAGCGCCCCGCCGACAGCTGGACCCGGTTCGCCCAGCCCGGTGTCGTTGATGAAGCAGGCACGTGCTTCCAAGCCCAAGTCCCAGCGTTCTGGTCTGCGTCGCACCTGACCGTAGCCGGCCCTGGGCGTAGCTACGGGTGCCGTCTCGGCGCCACCCATTGACACCCCTCGACCCGGCGCAGGCAACCGCTTGTACGGCCGCAGGAGACAGCTCAACACGACGATCGACGTCTCGCCGCCGGGGGCACGCGTGGGCAGCGCCCTTCTGGGTGCACATTGTCTGATGCTCGTTCATGTGGGTCACCAGCGTGCTCTTCCCAGGAGTGCTTGAAAAGTGCACAATCGGGGGACAACAAGCGGTGGACCGGGACCGGGACCGGGACCTCGGAGCTCGGTGGCGGCGGAGGAGTCGTGCTGGATGGCCGAGAGGGAGCACTTCGTCGCGGCGTACGACGAGCCCGGCGCTCTGGTCGCGTGCATAGCCAGCTTCGTCGCTGGAGAACGGCGTCCCGGTCGTCACGATCAGTCGGCCTACGCGCCGTCGTGCCGTCGATGACGTGCTGGCCGACTTGGGCGCCGACCGGTCGGTGCGAGGCGGAACGGCACCCTCGTCACTCTCGATGCCGAGGAAACGATGAGCCTGTTCATGGTCGAGAGGCGTCCGGACCCGGTGCGGTTCGCGGGGGTCGTCGCATCGTTGGTGCTTCCCGGCGGGGGTCCTGTCAGCGCCTTCGGCGAGATGGTGGCCCTGCTCTGGCAGCGCGGCGAGGTGGCGGCTGCCCTTGAGCTCGAGTCGTTGTGGAACACGGCCATCGTGGCGCACCCCATCAAGTTGCTGTGCGTGTATCCCGGGGAGTTGCTGGCAGGCTCCGGTCTGAGCGACGTGGCCCGGGCGTGCGACCTGCGCGACCACGTCAGCCTGATCGGGGCCCATCCTGGCGCCGGCGAGATGCCGCGGTGTTCTGACGCGGCCCTGTCCAGCATCCACCTCCCCGTCCCGGCGGCTGTCTCGTCCGTGCGCCGCTACGTCCGCGACGCCCTAACTGCGTGGGATCTTCACGCGCTGGTCGGCGACATCGCGCTGGTCACCTCCGAGCTCGCCACCAACGCCATCACGCACGGCAGCTCGCCCTTCCGGACGTCGCTCACTCGAGCCGACGGTGTCGTGCGCGTCGCCGTGGAGGACAGGTCAAGCGCCTGGCCCGAGCGGCACCACGCACGCCCGGGCGACCAGGACGGCCGAGGCATGGCCATCGTCGCGACGCTGTCGCAGCTCCGGCTGCGAGTCCACCCCCGGCGGCAAGATCGCATGGGCCGAGCTGAACATCTGACCCGGCGCGGCACGGGCTGCCCAAGAAGCACGGGAAAACGCGGGGCTGTGCGGTCTAGTCGGCACGCTCACAGTCGTGCGCAATCGTGGCCCGGGTCGTAGCGTGGTGGCCAGGCCCCACGGAGGAGTGTGCGGCGGCCTGAGGTCATGGGTGGGGGGGCGCTGACCGAATGGCCTGCTGCGCACGGGGCCCCGGGACGTTCTGTCACCATCCTTGACTGGTTTGGGAGTGGTGTGCCCCCGGTTTCGCGGAGTCGAGGTTCGTTGGATCTCATGCCACGGCGATGATGCGGTTCCTCTCGAACTCTATCGGCGTGAGCCATCCGAGTTGGCTGTGACGACGCTTGCGGTTGTGCCAGATCTCGAGGTATTCGAAGATCGCGTTGGCTAGCTGTGATGCCCAGCCAGGTTGTCCAACCTGGTGATGGGCGCGGCCTTCCCGATTGCTGAGTGGGGCCGGTGGTGGTTGTACTGGTGGACCCATGCTGGCAGAGCCGCGAGTCGGGCTGACTCGGAGTTGTAGAACTTCTTGAACGCCCAGCCCTCGGCCAGGGTGCGGTGGAAGCGCTCGATCTTGCCGTTGGTCTGCGGCCGGTAGGGCCGAGTCTTCTTCGGCGTGATGCCGAGATCGGCGCAGGTGTCGCGCCACAGGTGGGACTTGTNCATGGGCCGAGTCGGGGCCGCCGGCGACAACGCAGCCATGGAGTCATTCTTCGCGCTGCTGCAGAAGAACGTCCTCAACCGACGAACATGGTCGACGCGCGAGGAGCTGCGGATCGCCATCGTGACCTGGATCGAGAAGACCTACCACCGGCGCCGTCGCCAAGCCGCGCTCGGACGTTTGACCCCGGTCGAATACGAGCTGATCATGAAGCCGGCCGCGACCCAAGCGGCCTAACCAACCCTGTCACCAGTTCGTGCAGCAGTCCCGTGCAAGGTGATCCGCCGATAGGCGCCGAACGTTGGGTTCGGCCGCGTCGTTGCTAGCGGGGTGAGGCAGATACGGGCGCTCCCGTGTCAACCTCCGCCCCCCATGCCGCCGAGGTCCCGTTTCGGACGGTCTTCGCCATGGGGGGCCGGACTGCGCTTGTTCAGCACCCAGCCCGCCCACGCTAAGAACGCGACCAGAAGAATGACAACGATCAGCCAGCCCGGCATGGGAACCACCTCTCTCTGAGGCTAGGGCCATTGATACCAAAAGGCGCAATGGTCCAGACCGCCCATTGCCGCGACAAGATGGCGATCGGAGACAGGTCCGTCGGGCACGCCCGCTCATCGGCTGATCCGGATAATGGAGCTGCACCGATAGACGGCGGTCAGCGGCGGCACGTCGGCGCGACATGGCGTCCCTCACAGGTTTCAGCGTGGTCGGGGGAGTGGCCTGTTCCTGTGATGGTCGCCGCCCCGGGTGCACTCTCCCAATCACATGTTGGCGGGCGACAACATCGGGGACACGCATCGGTCCTATTCACCTAAGTCCGTTCAGGGCTCACAGCGATCAAATCGGGCCTGTGTTTTTCGTTGCGTCCTGCGAGCTGCTCGTAGGTGACCGCGCCACAGGAAGACCTTGCACGTAGCGCTGAAGGTGTGGGCCGATCTGAACCGATCGTCGAGGAGCCACCACGGACAGGGCCACCTGAGGCTGGTGCCACGCGAGGGCCACGGCCAGGGTCGGCGCTGGGGCAGACTCGAGTGGTAGCCGCTGTCCCTCGTGGCCGGGCTCGGCGAGATTGAAGGAAGAGAGCGCTTGATGACGGATGCCTATACGACCCGGACGCTGTCGCCGGAGAGCTGGGACGACTTCTCCGCGTTAGTGGAAGCCAACAACGGGGTGTGGGGTGGCTGCTGGTGCATGGGCTTCCATGTCGAAGGGTTCGGCAGTGCCCCAACCCCTGAGCGCAACCGAGCCGCGAAGCGCGCCCACGTGGACCGAGGCACGGTGCACCAGATCCTCGTCTACGACGCGGACGGCAGCTGCGTGGGTTGGTGCCAGTACGGAACCCCGGCGGAGCTGCCCAATATCAAGAACGCAGCCAAGTACAACGCTGATACGCCAGAGCTACCCACGTGGCGGATCGGGTGCATCCTCACCGGAAGCCGCCACCGCGGCCGTGGTGTCGCCCGTGCGGCTGTCGCGGGCGTGCTAGACGCGATCCAGGCTGCCGGCGGCGGCGTGGTGGAGGCCTATCCCGAGCAGACCCTCCATCGCAAGCCGCAGCGCGGCGCCTACCTGCACACCGGCCCAGAGGAGCTCTACGAGCAGTTCGGGTTCGTGCGAGAGCGTCGCATAGCCAAATGGCGGTGGGTTATGCGCGCGGAGGTCTGAAGATCGTCCCACGCAAGGATCCCCTTGTGGGACGCACGGATCGCGGCAGCCATTGGATCGGGAGTTCGGTCAGTCTTGGCTGCCGCCTAGATCGACACCCGGCGCGGCGTAGTCGCCACAAACGGGCGAGGAGCAGGTTCCCTGACGGGATGTAACGACGGCATGCCACCGCGGAGCCGCCGGGTCTCAGTCGGAGAGGCGCTCCCCCGACTCGGTGTCGAACACGTGGACGTGCTCGGGGTCGGTCGTGACGTAGAGCGTCTCGCCCTTGTGCGGGTGGTGCCGGCCGCCGCTGACGCGCACGATCACGTTGGACGGCGTGCCCTCCACGTCGCTGGTGCCGTAGACGTAGCTGTCGGCGCCGAGCTCCTCGACCACCGTCACCTTGACCGGGAGGCCGCCGTCCTCCGCCGTCACGAGCCGCCAGTTCTCGGGGCGCACACCGACGGTGACCTTGCCCGACATCTTGCGCTCGGCGGTCGGGTCGACCGGCACCTGGTAGCCGCCGATCTTGACGCCTCCGTCGGCCGCCACGCCCTCCATGAGGTTCATCTGCGGCGAGCCGATGAAGCCGGCGACGAACAGGTTGGCGGGCTTGTCGTAGAGCTTGAGCGGGGTGTCGACCTGCTGGAGCACGCCGAGCTTCATCACCGCGACGCGGTCGCCCATCGTCATCGCCTCGACCTGGTCGTGGGTGACGTAGACGGTGGTGACGCCGAGGTCCTGCTGGAGGCGGGCGATGTCGGTGCGGGTCGCCACGCGCATCTTGGCGTCGAGGTTGGACAGCGGCTCGTCCATGCAGAAGACCTGCGGGTTGCGGACGATCGCGCGACCCATGGCGACGCGCTGGCGCTGACCACCGGACAGCGCCTTGGGCTTGCGCTCGAGGAACTCGGTGAGCTGGAGGATCTCCGCCGCCTTGGCGACGCGCTCCTTGCGCTCGGCCGCGGGCACCTTGGCCATCTTGAGCGAGAACGCCATGTTCTCCTCGACCGACATGTGCGGGTAGAGCGCGTAGTTCTGGAAGACCATCGCGATGTCGCGGTCCTTGGGCGGGATGTTGGTGACGTCGCGGTCACCGATGTAGATCTTCCCGTCGTTGACCTCCTCGAGGCCCGCGAGCATGCGCAGGGTGGTGGACTTGCCGCAACCCGAGGGCCCGACGAGCACCATGAACTCGCCGTCCTTGATCTCCAGGCTGATGCCCGGAACCGCTGGTTCGTCGGCGCCGGGATACCACCGCTGCGCCTTCTCGAACGTCACTGTTGCCATTGTCTGCTCCTTCACCGGCAGGTACGTGCCGGACGATCCGTAATGAGTGGGTTGCTGCGGTGCTGCCTGCTGTCTCTGTGTTGTTCGCATGCGATGCGTCGCGTGGCCTCTGAAGGTCAAGGAGGGTGCTGGACTGATCCGCCTACGCGTAGCGACATCGGCACGGTCGTTCGCAGGGGCGCTGTGTGTTCGCGGTCCCCGCGGGTGAGTAGGCGGCGTACGGCGAGGGCGCCGAGTTCTGCCGCGGGCAGGTCGAGCGATGTCAGGGCCGGACGTAGCCAACTCGCAAGCGCGGATCCGTCAAGGGACACCACGCTGACGTCGTCGGGCACTCGTAGGCCGGCCTCGGCCAACGCCTGGTAGACCCCCATCGCGACCCGGTCGCTCATGCAGATCACGCCTTCGACGTGACCGCCTTCAGCGAGCCAGCGGGTGGTGGCGTCAAAGGCAGCGGCCGTCGTCCAAGTACACGACAACACGGCCGCCGGCTCGATGTCGGCGGCGGCGAGCCGGGCGCGGATGCCGGCTACGCGGCGTGGCCCTGCCAGGTCTCTTGCATCGGCGCTGGGGGCGCCCACGACCGCGATGTCGGTGACACCGGCCGTGTGAAGGACTCCTGCTGCGACGCCACCGGCTGCATGGTCGTCGGGCACGACACAGGGGGTTGGCCGTTGGGGGTCCTCGCAGTTCAGGAGCACCACGGGAAGACCGTGGAGCGGTTCTGGGAGGCGGATGATTCGGGTGGCCTGCGTGGCATATACGAGTCCGTCGACGCCGCGGTCCAGCAGCTCCTCGATGAGGCCAAGCTCGAGCTGTGGGTCGCCACCGCCTTCGACCAGCAGCGCGAGGTGGCCGAGCTCGCGAGCGGCTTGAGTAGCGCCGGCCAGGGTGCTCACGCCGTACCGGTCGCCGGTGACGTGGTCGGAGACCAGGCCGATGGTGGCGGTGGTTCGGGTGCGTAGGTTGCGCGCGCTCGGGTTTGGCCGGTAGTCGAGGATCTCGGCCGCGGCACGAACCTTGGCGACGGTGGACGGTGAGATCCGCATCTGGTCGGCGCGGCCATTGAGGACGTAGGACACCGTGGTTGTCGATACCCCTGCCCTGGTCGCGACGTCGCGCAGCCGCGCCGGCTTGGGGCGTTCGCCTCCGGCCATGGACTGGGACGAATCGGACGGTAACGGGCGGGGAGGGCTCGGGGTGGGCACGGCTGATCGCTTTGCCTCAGTCGGTCATCAGCCAGGCGGCTGCATCGGCTGGCAGTTCGCACTCGGACGCGCCCGGGGTGCTGATCAGGACGGGCTCGTGGGTGAGCTCGATCGGCGTGCTGCCGAGGTTGAGGACGCACTCGAAGCCCGACCCGCGACGGAAGTGCAGGACGGTGTCGGGTGAGTCGAGCCAGGTCAGGCCGGGGTGGTGAAGGTCGGAGTTCTCGCGTCGGAGAGCCAAGAGCCGGCGGTACAGGGTGAGCATCGAGTCGGGGTTGCCGTTCTGGGCGTCGACCGTGAGGTTCACCCACGCCGCAGGCTGCGGGAGCCACGGTGTGACTTCGGGTGGGGAGAAACCGAAGGGCTGCGCGTCGCCAGACCACGGGATGGGTACGCGGCAGCCGTCACGGCCACGGATGGTGCCGCCGGAGCGGTGGAAGACGGGGTCTTGGAGGACCTCGGCGGGCAGGTCCTCAACCTCGGGGAGGCCGAGCTCTTCGCCTTGGTACAGGTAGGCGCCGCCGGGCAGTGCGAGGGTCAGGAAGATGGCGGCTCGGGCGCGGCGGCGGCCCAGGGCCAGGTCGCTGGGTGCCTTCTCCTCGAACCCCAGGGGTGCCCATCTGGCTTCGCGTCCGAAGCGGGTGAGGTGGCGGATCTCGTCGTGGCTGGACATCGCCCAGGTCGCTGGGGCGTGGACGAGCTCGAGGGCTTGCAGGGTGTCGTCGATGACGGTGCGCAGCTCGGCCGGGTCCCAGTTCGCGTGCACGTAGTCGAAGTTGAACGCGGTGTGCAGTTCGTCGGGGCGCAGGTACATGGCCAGGCGCTCGGCACCGTTCACGACCGCCTCGGCGACGAAGATCTTGTCGTCGCCGTAGGTGTCGATGAGAGCTCGCCATCGGCGCATGACGTCGTGGAGGGTGTCGACGTCCCAGTGCGGGTTGTCGACCCACGCCGCGGACTGGAACTGCAGGTCGTGGGAGTACACCGCGTCCGGGAGGCCGGCCTTCTTGCCCATGGCGGGGACCGCGTCGATGCGGAATCCGTCGACGCCCAGGTCCAGCCAGAACCGCAAGATGTCCTCGAACGCGAGGTTGACCTCTTCGGACTCCCAGTTCAGGTCTGGCTGGTCGGGGGCGAAGGTGTGCATGTAGTACTCGCCTGGATCGCCCGAGGAGTTGGGCACCCTCGTCCATGCCGAGCCCCGGAACGCGCTGATCCAGTTGTTCGGGGGCTCGTCGCCGCCTGCGCCTCGGCCGGGCCGGAAGATGTACCGGTCGCGCTCAGGCGAGCCGGGGTCGGCCGCTAGGGCAGCGCGGAACCAAGGGTGCTCCTTCGAGGTGTGGTTGGCAACGAGGTCGAGGATGACTCTCAGCCCGTGGCGGTGCGCCTCGGTGAGCAGCTGCCGCGCATCCTCGAGCGTCCCGTAGAGCGGGTGGATGTTCTTGTAGTCAGATACGTCGTACCCGCCGTCGGCCATCGGTGAGGGGTACCAAGGCGCGATCCAGATGGCGTCGACACCGAGATCACGCAGGTATCCCAGCCGGCTGGTGATGCCCGGCAGGTCTCCATGACCGTCGCCGTTGGCGTCGGCGAAGCTGCGCGGGTAGATCTCGTAGATGACGGCTGTACGCCACCAGGCGGCGTCTTCAGGTGTGGACGTCGTCATGACCGACCTTCCTCGTTGAGGCGGTTGGAGGAGCGATACGCGCCGGGATTGTGGGCGCGGTCGCAGGATGTACGCGGTGTGCGCCGGTGGCGGTGCTCAGCCCTTGACGGCGCCGGCAAGCATGGCCTTTGAGAACTGTCGCTGGAAGATCAGGAACACGATGATCGTGGGAGCCATGATGATCAGCGACCCAGCGTTGAGGAGCACCACGTCGGTGGAGTACTGGCCCACGAAGTTGAGCAGTGCCCCGGCCATGGTGCGGTGCGACGGTTCGTCGATGAGTGTGATGGCCTGGAGGAAGTTGTTCCAGGTCCACAAGAACAGCAGGAGGCACATCGACGAGATGGCCGGGATGGCGAGCGGGATCTGGACGTAGCGGAACGACTTCCACGTGGTGGCGCCATCGATCGCGGTGGCCTCGGTGAGGTCCTTGGGGATGGACATGAAGTGGGCGCGCATCCAGAACACCGCGAATGGCATGAAACCGCCTACGAGGGCGAGGATGAGCCCGAGTCGGGAGTTCAGGAGGCCGTAGTCCCGCATCTGGTAGTACAGCGGGACGATGGTTGCTTCCTGGGGAAGCGTCAGTCCGAAGAGGAGCAGGACGAAGAAGACGTTGCCGCCCGGGATCTTCAGTTGTCCGAGGGCGTAGCCGGCCATCGTCGCGAACAGCGCGGCCAGCGGAACCACGCCGGCCACGAGGATGAGGCTCGAGACGAGCAGCGGGGTGATGTCCGCGACCTTCCATGCGTCGGCGAAGTTCTGCCACTGCGGGTCTGAGGGCCAGCTGATGCCGGATGGTACAGAGCCTTGGGGTTGAAGAGCCGCGGAGAGCATGGAGACGATCGGGAAGATGCAGAACAGCATCGTCACGACGAGCAGGAGGACGCCTGGGAATCGTTCGCGCACCGATCGCATTGGTCAGTCCTCCTTGAAGAAGCGCTGGATGGGAAGGATGACGGCCAGGATGAGAACCGTGAGCACGATGCCGACGGCGCTGGCCAGTCCGATGCGGGACTCGGTGAAGCCGAGCTGGTAGATCAGAACGCCGGGGACCATGGTCGCGTTGCCGGGCCCGCCCTGAGTCGACATGAGGACGATGTCGAAGCTGGCGAGAGCGGCGATGATGGTGATGGTGACGCACACGCCGATCTCGTGACGCAGTCCGGGGAGCGTGACTGATCGGAAGGTGTTGAAGAAGCCGGCGCCGTCGAGGCGGGCTGCCTCGTAGATGGAGCCGTCGATCTTGCCCATGCCGGAGATCAGCAGGATGGTGCAGAACCCCAGTCCCAGCCAGCTGCCGATGACGCCGACCGAGGGCAGCGCCCAAGTGAAGTCACCGAGCCAGGCTCGAGTGAAGCTGTCGAGGCCGATGGCCCGCAGGAGCTGGTTGACGGCTCCGTTGGAGGAGAACATCCACACCCACGCGATCGCGGCGGCTGCGCCGGGGATGATCTGCGGCAGGAACAGCAGCGTGCGCGCCGTTGTGACCAGGCCGCGGAGCTTGATCTCCTGCAGCAGCGCGGCGATGAGCAGGCCGCCGGTGACCGGGATGAGGGTGAAGAAGATGATGAGGAAGAACGAGTGCCCGATGGTGCCCAGCAGTTCCGGCTCGGTGAGCACGCGGCGATAGTTCTCGATGCCCACGAACTCCGAGGCGGTGATGCCGTCCCAGTCGTAGAACGAGTACTGGAAGGCGGTCACGATGGGGCGCAGGACGAACACCACGTACATGATCAGCGCGGGGAGTGCGAAGAGCCACCCGCTCCAGTTGGTGTTGCGGCGCGCCCTGGGGCGGGCGTGCCCGCCCCCGCCCCCGACCTCGCTCACGGCTTCGCCCGCGAGCGTGGCGTCCAGGGTGCCACTCACTGGAGCTGTTCCTCGTACGCGCCCTGGATGTTGGCCAGATAGTCGGCGGGGCTGACTCGACCGGCCAGGAGCTCCTGGGTCTGGGACAACCAGTCGGCGTTGATGCCGCTGGTGGCGTTCTGCACGAACTGCACCTGACCGTCGGCCTCCACGAGCTGGGTGAACGCTTCCTGAACCTCAGCCTTGAGCGAGCCGGGCTCCGTCTCGGGGGTCTCGCCTGTACCGCTGGGGCCGGCTCCCGTGTCCACGACGATCTGGCGCGCCTCGGGTGAGAGCAGGAAGTTCAAGAACGCGGCCGCTGCGTCCTTCTGGTCTGACTGCGCCGGGATGCCGAAGTTCGAGACCGGGTCGGACATGCCGAGCGGGGAGCCTGCCTCGCCGACGGGAGCGAGGACGAACCCGACCTTGTCGCCCATCTGGTCCTGCAGCGCGGACGCGTCCCAGCTGCCGGAGAAGAAGTACAGGGACTCGCCCTTGACGAACCGGCCGAGCGCTACGGTTCCGTCCGTGCCGTTGGCGTCGTCGTTGAAGTAGCCGTTGTCGACCCAGCCCTCGACGATCTCGACTGCCTCGAGCGCCTCGGGGGTGTCGATGGTGGCGTCGGGGACGTTGAACACCCAGTCGTTGATCGGCTGCTTGCCGACGGTGTTGTTCATCATCATCTGCACAGCGAACGTCGCGCCGCCCGTCTGGTTGCCCGACATGATGGGTGTGACACCCGCATCCTTGGCGGTGGCCATGGTCGACTCGAGCTCCTCGACCGTGGTGGGGGGCTCAACGCCGAGCTCCTCGGCCACGTCCTTGTTGTAGTAGATGCCGGTGAGGACGAAACCGCTGGCGACCGTGTACTGCGAACCGGAGCCACGGACCCCGTCGTCGTCCACGCGGTACATCGCGAGCTGACCCTCGGGAAGGTCGTTCCACCCGTACGCCTCGGCGTAAGGGTCGAGGTTCGTCAACTGGTTGTTGCCGACGATGTCGGAGAGCGCATTGATGCGGGCGATGTCCGGGGGGTCGTCGGAGGCCAGCACGCGGGGTGCATTCTGGGCCTGGACGTCGTCGGGGTCGAACCGGGTCTTGACCGTGATGTTCGGGTACTGCTCCGTGAACGCCTCGATGAGGGTGTCGTCGATGGCCTTCAGGCCGGCGCCGTCGTAGAGGGTGATCTCCACCTCTTCGTCGCCAACGTCGGTGCTGATGGCGTCCGGGTCGACGGTGGTGTCAGCCTCGCCGGCGCCCCCGCTTCCCGGAGAGGAGCAGGCAACGAGCATCGAGGCGGCAACCAGCGCCGCGGCCCCCGGAATCAGGCGGTGCCGAGACCCGCGAATCGAACGCTGAGCGGTCATGAGGTTCCCTCCATGGGCGAGCAGTTCCGATATAGTTCGGAAACGTTTCCGTGAACCATGTCACAGCCAGTGAGAGGTGTCAACGACCGCCCCGGAGCCTCTTTATCGCCACTCGCAACGGGCCGCCAAGACCAGGCAGGGCGGTTCGGTGTCCACGAAATCATGCTTGATCTGCGTAATCGACCCGCCACTGTGGTGCCCTGGCGCGCGCGCTGGCTAGAGTGAGTCACATGACCGCCAAAGATGCCGAGCCCGGCACCTCCGGAACTCGACGCCCTTCTCGCCGCAAGGAATCGAAAGCGCTTCCTACTGCGGGGGGGTCGCACGTCAACATGGAGGACATCGCTCGCGCCGCGGGAGTCTCCATGGCGACGACGTCGCGGGCTCTCAATGGTGCTTACGGTGTCGCGGAGAAGACCCGCGCTCGGGTTCTGGAGGTCGCAGCCGAGCTGTCCTACGTGGTGTCCCCGGCTGCGTCCGCGTTGTCCGGCGGGTCGACCGGCCGGGTCGCGGTGGTCGTCCCGCACCTGTCGCGATGGTTCTTCGGGGAGATGCTCAACGGCATCGAGTCGGTGTTCCGGCAGGCCAACCTCGACCTGATGCTCTACCACGTCGGGGACGCCGAGAACCGACGCTCGTTCTTTCACGACCTGCCCGCACGCCGCAAGGTCGATGCCGTCCTGGTGGTCGGCATCCCGGTCAACCCCGAGGAGCAGGAGCGCCTCGCGCTCATGGGTGTAGGAGTCGTGGCGGCCGGCGGTCAGTCGGCCCCGTACCCGCTGGTGAGCATCGACGACGAGAAGGCCGGCTGGCAGGCGATGAACCACCTGTTACATCTGGGTCATCGCCGCATCGCCATGATCGACGCGATCGACCCGCACGCGGTGGTGTGGCCGATAGACGGCCGCGCACTGGCCTACACGGAGGCGTTGAAGTCCGTTGGTGTCGAACCCGATCCGGAGCTGCTGGTCCGTTCACCGTGGGGTGCGGACGAAGGCGCACAGGCGATGGCCGAATTGTTGACCATGCGTAAGCCGCCTACGGCCGTCTTCGTACACTCCGACGAGATCGCCTTCGGCGCTTTGAGAGCCATCCGGCAGGCGGGGCTGCGCGTACCAGAGGACATCTCGGTCATCGGCATCGACGACCACCCACTCTCGGCGCAGGTTGGGTTGACCTCGGTGCGCCAAGAAGTCTTCGAGCAAGGTCAGCACGCCGGCCGGCTCGTCCTCGGCGTCCTCGGGCGCACGGACGGTCCCCCGTCGTCGATCATCGTGCCGACCAGGTTGGTGCCCCGTGGCAGCACGGCACGCGTAGCTGACCCGGGCCATGCCTGAACCCGCGAGTCCCGTCCCCGCGAGTGACTTCGATGCCGACTCCAGGGTGGTTGCGGATACAAAGCTGCCGGCGAGGCGAGGGTCGTCTACATCGCGTGCCCCGACCCGTCATCCGTCACCCGAACACTCGTTGACCACCCACCGGTTAGCAGCACCCAGGAGGCTTTGATGCTCGTATCCGAGACGAACTGGATCTGGGACAGCTGGGTCGCCGACGACGGCGACTTCTACCACCTGTTCTATCTGCAGGCGCCCCGCTCGCTAGTCGACGCGGGGCTGCGACACCTGGCTGCGACCGTGGGTCACGCCCGCTCGCGGGACCTCGTGGACTGGGAGATCCTTCCTGACGCGCTCGGCCCCACAGAAGGAGCATGGGACGACGTGTCCATCTGGACCGGCTCCACCGTTCAAGGCGACGACGGGGTGTGGCGGATGTACTACACCGCAACCAGCTCGCGCGGGTACGGCGTCCGAGACCAGCTCATCGGATTGGCCGAGTCTGAAGACCTGCTTACGTGGCGCAAGGTCGGCGACTCGCCTCTTCTCGCCGCCGATCCCACCTGGTACACGACGCTGCCGGAGGACGGCTCGGCCAGCGAAACGTGGCGCGACCCCTTCGTCTTCCGCGATCCGGATGGGGATGGGTGGCACATGCTCATCAGCGCACGCAGTCACACCCACGGCCAGAACGACGACGGCGTCCTGGCGCACGCGACCTCGAGCGACATGCGCACGTGGGAGATCGGTCCGCCGGTGTGCGACCCCGGATTTGGTTTCGGCCAGCTCGAGGTGGCCCAGGTCAAACAAGTCGACGGCCGATGGGTGCTGGTGTTCACCTGCCACCCTCAGGAGATGACAGCCGAGCGTCGCGCGCTGACCGGCGACTACTGCACATGGTCCGTACCTGGAGGCAATGCGCACGGCCCTTGGGATATCGGCCTCGCGCGCCCCTTCACCGCCGAGCCAGACCTCTTCGCCGCGCCATTGGTGCAGCGCCGAGACGGTTCATGGGCCCTGATCGGGTTCCGCAACACCGAACCCTCCGGCGTGCTCTCCTTCGAGATCATCGACCCCATCCCGGTAGTCGTAGACGCGGCCGGTGTGCTGCAGCGACGTGACGAGCGACAGAGCGCCGTGTGAAGGCGAACACGTCGGCATATCGGACACCGGCTGGCGGATCGACAAGTGTCCGCCGCTACTTCGCGGATGATCGGCTTCGAACACTCATCGGCATTCCCGGTTGTCCCGCAAGCCAAACGTCATCCGAAAAACCATGCTGCCGTTCGCCTGATGTGCGTTGGCTCGTCCCAGTGCACCCGTCCGATGAAGATCCCGGCACGGGGGCGGCGTCGCACGGTTCGAACCAGGCGTAGCGCTGATGCTTGCCCCCTCCCTATCGCGTGTTGGCGGGCGACAACATCTCCTGTCTGAGTGCATTCGGGGGCCACCGAACCCGGGGTTTGCACTTGAGCACCCGACGTTCAGCGGGCGAGGACTCACCGCGGTCAACGTCCGCCAGTGCGTTTACCCCGCAAGCGAACGCTGTCGTCAGCGGACGCGGGCCTTGACCCTTGGGTCTGGCTTCAGCGTGGCGGTCGTGGCGTCGCCCTCGGGATGCGGGTGACGGTTGCTGGCCCGACGATCAACCACCAGGTGTCTGTGTGCAGCGAGGTCGTCAGGGACGGGTCCGCATCTGTGGCGAACGCTGACCGGCCGGGCGCGGGGCGAGGCCTCTTCGACTTCGGGACCGGATCGACCGTCGTAGTCGGGTGCTCCAGGGATCCGAGCACTTGATGGTAGGCGGTGACGAGCTCGTCGAAACGCCTGGCCGCATCAGGCGCTCCGGAGGTATCTGGGTGGATGGCGCGCGCACGCAGCCGATAGGCCCGGGCGATCTCCGAGCGGGGCGCACCCGGTCCCAACCCCAACACCGTCCACGCCGCAAGCGGGGCGGCGTTCCCCTGTGCCATGCGGAACCTCCTCGAACGGAGTGACTGTCCGGGATCCTCTTGAACTGTTGCCTACCGAGTGAGAAAATCTTTAATACCCAGTATAGGTCAATCGATGGTCCTCGGACCAGAGACGCCAGCAAGGAGGAGCACCGATGTTGATGCGAACCGACCCGTTCCGCGACCTCGACCGCCTCGCCGAGGCTGCGCTGGGTACCCGTGCCCGACCCGCAGTGATGCTGATGGAGGCCTACCGTGAAGGTGAGACCTTCGTGATCCATCTCGACCTTCCCGGCGTCACACCGGACACCATCGACCTCACCGTTGAGCAGAACGTGCTCTCGGTACACGCTGAGCGCAAGCCACCCGCCAGCCACAGTGCCGAGCGGCTCATCGACGAGCGCCCCTACGGCGTGTTCAGCCGGCAGTTGTTCCTGGGCGACAACCTCGACGCGGACAACCTCAACGCCGACTACCACGCCGGCGTCCTCACCATCACCATCCCGATCGCGGAGAAGGCCAAGCCCCGAAAGGTCGAGATCACCGCGGGCGAGTCGATCGGCGAGTCGAACAAGGAGATCACCAGCTGACCCGACCGCTCCAGGTGGCGCGCCCACGTCCCTGCACACGAGAGGAGGTGAACGGTGATGGGCACGGCGATCAGCGAACGGATCCGCGCGTTCCGGTCGGGTGCGGAGAGACGCACGTCTGACGTTCTCACCCGCCTGCGCCGGGTGGCCGGTCAGTGGTTGTACGGCAACCACCCACGGCACGAACAACGGAACTGAATGAGCGGGCCCCGGCGACCCAACCCGGGCTCGGGGCCCCGACTCGAGATGGAATACCGAAACCACGGCGAACACACGAAGCACCGTTGACACGTGATCGACGAATCGAGACTCGTAACTGCTGCACTATGCGGTTGTGGTCCTGGAGTGGGCAGACGTTCAGTTGCCACCGGCAGGCCGCCACCGTAGATGCGTTGAGTCGTCCTTGTACCGAAGGAAGGAGGGTCCGACATGACGACTCTGACGTTCCCCACGCGCCCGCCGAGGAGGATGTACGGCCGGCGTCGACCCGTGTTCTCCGCCACGCGAGCCGTGCTCAACACGGCTAAGACTGCCGTCTTCCTCGGCGCTCTCGGTGGCCTGCTGGTCCTCGTGGGCTCGCTGTTCGGCCGGGGCGGCGCCGTGGTCGGCCTTGTCTTGGGGCTGCTCGTCGCCGGGGGGTCCTACTGGTTCTCCGACACCCTCGCCATCCGTGCCGCCGGCGCAGTGCCCGTGAGCGCGGAGGAGATGCCCGAGTACCACCGCATCGTCCGCGAGCTGTGCGCCGAGTCCGGGCTTCCCACGCCCAAGCTCTACCTCGCCCCCGATCTGCAGCCGAACGCGTTCGCGACCGGCCGCAACCCGAACCACGCCGCCGTCGCGGTCACCCGCGGGATCCTCGACTTCCTCACGTGGGACGAGCTCAAAGGGGTGCTGGCGCACGAGCTGAGCCACATCGGGAACCGGGACGTCCTGATCTCCTCGGTCGCCGCCGCCGTCGCGACGGGCATCAACTTCTTGGCGAACATGGCCGCGTGGCTGCCATTCTTCGGCAGCTCTTACGACGAGGACGAGGGCGCCACGCTGAACCCGATCGCCGTGCTGGTCGCGGCCCTGCTGGCTCCACTCGCGGCCGGTTTGCTGCAAATGGCGCTCTCCCGCAGTCGCGAGTTCGAGGCCGACCGGACCGGCGCACAGTTGCTCGGCGATGGTCGCCCGCTCGCCCGCGCGTTGGTGAAGATCGACCGGGCCGCCCGGGCGGTGCCAATGGACGTCCACCCCACTCAGGCGTCGAAGTACATCGTCAACCCGCTGACCGGCAGCCGCGCCAGTTTCGCCAGTCTCTTCCTGACCCACCCCTCGACCGAGGAGCGGGTGGCCCGCCTCATCTCAGCCACCAGGGTTCGGTGAGCAGCTCGGTTAAGGGGTTCGCTGCCGCTGCCGCTGCCGGCACCGGGCCCCTGACCAATAGACGTACCGCTAGGTGTGATGCCCAGCCAGGTTGTCCAACCTGGTGATGGGCGCGGCCTTCCCGATTGCTGAGTGGGGCCGGTGGTGGTTGTACTGGTGGACCCATGCTGGCAGAGCCGCGAGTCGGGCTGACTCGGAGTTGTAGAACTTCTTGAACGCCCAGCCCTCGGCCAGGGTGCGGTGGAAGCGCTCGATCTTGCCNGTTGGCTGTGACGACGCTTGCGGTTGTGCCAGATCTCGAGGTATTCGAAGATCGCGTTGGCTAGCTGTGATGCCCAGCCAGGTTGTCCAACCTGGTGATGGGCGCGGCCTTCCCGATTGCTGAGTGGGGCCGGTGGTGGTTGTACTGGTGGACCCATGCTGGCAGAGCCGCGAGTCGGGCTGACTCGGAGTTGTAGAACTTCTTGAACGCCCAGCCCTCGGCCAGGGTGCGGTGGAAGCGCTCGATCTTGCCGTTGGTCTGCGGCCGGTAGGGCCGAGTCTTCTTCGGCGTGATGCCGAGATCGGCGCAGGTGTCGCGCCACAGGTGGGACTTGTAACAGCTGCCGTTGTCGCTGAGCACGCGTGTGACGGTGACGCCACGCTCGGCGAACCAGGCGACTGCGTTCTTGAGGACCTCGGTGGCGGTCTCCTTGGTCTCGTCATCATGGGCTTCGACGTAGGCGACGCGGGAGTGATCGTCGATGACGGTGTGCAGGTAGCAAGTGCCAATGTTTGGGTTGTAGCTCTTGCTGCGCGAACCGGTTCGCGCAGCGGTCGCGGCGCGGTTCTTCTCGCCCTGTTGTTTGCCCACGTAGCGCCAGCCGCCGCCGTCGGGCACCTTGCCGAGTTTCTTGACGTCGACGTGGATCAGGTCGCCGGGCTTCTCGTGCTCGTAGCGGCGGATCGGCTCACCGGTGGCACGGTCGATGTGGGCAAGCCGGTTGAGCCGGCACCGGACCAGCACCGCGTACACGGTCGAGGACTGCATGCCGAGCCGGTCGGCGATCTCAACCGGCCCCAGCCGCTGCTTCCACCGCAGGTGCACGATCTTGCGCACCACCCGCACCGGAGTGCGGTTGGGCTGGTGGTGCGCACGTGAGGATCGATCAAGCATCCCGGCTGGGCCTTCGGCCTCGTAGCGATCAGCCCACTTCTTTGCGGTCTTCCACGACACGTCGAAACGCTCGGCGGCGCGGGCGATGTCCCAGCCCCCGTCGACGATGAGCTTGGCCATCTTGAGGCGGGCACGAGGGGTCAATGCGGCGTTGGCATGGGTAGCGTGGGACATGAAGGCCTCCTTCGGTGGCGGAGCGGTTCATAGACAGCTCCACTCCACACCGGGGAGGCCTTCACCCATCACAGGTCAAACCGTGTCGTCGCAGGATCTCGACCAACGTGCCTGGGCATCACAGCTAGGTAGACACCCACCTGGACGACTAGACGGTATGGCGTAGCCGTCTCATCGTGAGCGGTTGCGGNTGCGGCGTTGGCATGGGTAGCGTGGGACATGAAGGCCTCCTTCGGTGGCGGAGCGGTTCATAGACAGCTCCACTCCACACCGGGGAGGCCTTCACCCATCACAGGTCAAACCGTGTCGTCGCAGGATCTCGACCAACGTGCCTGGGCATCACAGCTAGCTCGAGTCGGGTGTTCCACTTCTTGCGGTCGAGGAGCTCGACCTGCATGCGCGACCGGAACGCCTCGATCATGGAGTTGTCGTAGCAGTCGCCGATGCTGCCCATCGAGGCGAGCAGACCGGAGTCCTTCGCGCGCTTGGTGAAGGCCCAGGAACCGAACTGCCTGGGTTCAACCAGTCGAAGTAACACCTCGATCGTGGAGGTGTTGATGGGACGACAGCCAGGTTGGATGGTCACGCAGACAGGACGGCCGGCGCGGAGGTCGCCGGGGAGGCCGCCGGTCGGCGAGGAGTCGATCGACCAGCCCACGACACGGCGTGAGTAGGTGTCGAGGATGACGCAGCAGTAGACCTTGCCCTCTCTGGTCGGGTGCTCGGTGATGTCGGTGACCCAGAGCTGGTTCGGGCCGGCCCGGTTGAACTGCCTTTCGACCCGGTCGGTGGCGATGTTGTCGGGCAGGATCCGCTTCCACCGACGTCGCCCGGTGATGCCAGCCGGGCCTGCGCGGCGCATCAGCAGCTGCACCTGGTTGTGCCCGACTACGACGCCCCGGCCGAGGGTGAGCTCGGCGTGCACGCGCCGGCCGCCGTAGATGCCGTGGGACTCGAGATGGATCTGGGTGATCAGGTCGGTCAGCATCGCGTGGCGGATCGAGCGTTCGGACGGCGCGCGTCTGCGGTGCTCGTAGAACCCGGACTCCGAGACACCGAGGACCTTGCACGCGACCTGGACCGCCATCCCCTCCGCGGCCATCACTTCGATGGCCGCGTACCGCCTTTTGGGCTGGTCTCCTCCTTGAGAAGCTCGGTCGCGCGGCGGCTGATTGCCAGCTCTGCCTCGAGTTCGGCGATCCGCTGCTTCGCCTTGGCCAACTCGGCGTTCTCGGCGGTGCTCAGCCCGGGTTGAAGGCCCCGGTCGATGCGGTCTTGGCGACGCAAGCTGTAGATCGTCTGGTCGCTGATGTCGAGGTCGTGCGCGATGCTGGCGACGCTTCTTGCCGTCCGCGAGAAGGTCGAGGACCTTGCGTCGAAACTCTGCCGGGTAGCCCCGTCGCCCCATCTGTTCCTCCTGGTGTCAGGCACCAGAATCCAGAAATCCAGACTCCGTGGGACCAGGGACACACCAGAGCCTCCATCAGACCCGGGGCGATTCAACATGATGAGCGGCCTGATCGGCCTCCG
This sequence comes from Nocardioides sp. BGA-UO-ETr-FS32, assembly GCF_059567905.1. Classification (NCBI taxonomy): domain Bacteria; kingdom Bacillati; phylum Actinomycetota; class Actinomycetes; order Propionibacteriales; family Nocardioidaceae; genus Nocardioides; species Nocardioides sp. BGA-UO-ETr-FS32. Next base: position 41,542 of record NZ_JCAQOX010000013.1, read on the forward strand.
TGATCAGGCCGAGCACGTCGAAACCGCAGAGCGGCCTACCCGCCGCCACCAATGTCTGTAAAGCGGTCCAATGCGCCGCTACGGCCGCCCGGGTGGTCCTTTCCGCATCGGCGTCAACGCATGTAACGCTGATTGTCCTCGTTCCACATGACGACGAACCTGTGAAGTCCGAAGCGGCAGCGCCAGGATCCTTTGCTCATGGTCTCCTCCCGGGGCTTCAAACCGCCCCGCATTCATAGAAGGGCTTGTTGAGTCGACGACCTCTGGATCGGCAGGCGTTAGGTCGGCGGTAGGCCGCCGGACTCGTACGCCAGCCGTCGGAGGTTCACGCTCGTGCCCCCCGGGGGTCTGCTCGAAGGTCTTGGCCTGCTGCCTTGTTCCTGCGGGGTCGGTGGTCTCAGAAACGGTCGATCCGCAGGATCCTTCCGGAGAACGTCACTACGAAGCCCACTCCGTCAACGAGCTCCAGCGAGGTGGGCTGGTTGAGGCCGCGCACCACGGTCTTAAAGGTGCCGTCGTCGCGGACGACAACGATCTCGCCGGTGTTCGGCTTGGCGGGAAAGCCCTCGTTCTCGAAGGTCGGCTCCAGGTTCCAGTAGCCCTGAAGCAGCCCGTACAACCGGCCCTGGTCGTGCTCGACATCGACGATCAGGCCACGATTGCCCGCATAGTCCGCGGACCACTTGCCGACCACCTTCACTGATCCGTTCCGACGCACCACATTGATCTTGGAGGTGGACGGGACGTGCGGGATCGGTCCCGCCGTGGCCAGGAGAACCTTGCCGTCGGCTACCTCGAGTCCGGTGGGGACCCGGTCGGTACTGCTGAACGCCACCAGCTCACTGATCCGTCCCCTCCGGTTGACCCGAATCACCCGAGCGAGGTGCGCGTCGGCGATGACGAAGCCCTTCCGCCACACGTCCATCGAGTACTGGACGCCTTGCGAGAGGAACCAGTCGGAGTTTTTGGGCGGGTGCGCCGTCGACCACTTGCCCAAGTCGGCGAACACGGAGAACGTGCCGTCTCGCTTCAGGCGATAGATGCCCATGACGTCATCGGGACCTCCGACATCGACTCCTGCCAGGATGACCATCACGTAGGCACGACCGCCGATGAAGGCGACGTCCATCGCGCCGCCGATATCGATGAACTTGCGGGGCAGACCCCTGCCAACCACTTTGGCCGAACCCGTCGTCGGATTGACCCGGACGAGAGTGCCCTTGCTCCCATTCGTGACGTAGAGGGCGCCGTCGGGCCCGATTGCACTCCCCGACCCCAGGCCGCTGAGGGCCGTTTCGTTGAGCACGGTGACCACCGCGGCCGCTTCTGAGGATTTCTCGGCCCGTACATCGGGACCTGGCAGCACAAACGCGATCGCGAGCGCTGTGGCAAGCGCGGTGCCAAACGCAGTGTGGCGACGACGGGAGATGGTCATGATGGCTCCGCTTCGGCTCGTGCCCCCGCGTGGTCGTCTGCCCGACCGGTTGAGATCGCCGACTCTGACCGCCCGTTCGATGCTCCGCTCGACCACCGCAGAAGTCAACAGCGCCGCGTCCTGGTCCAGACGATCCTTTCCCAGTCGCTATAACCTCGTTTTCGAGCGCCGTCGACAGTCGTCGACAGCAGTGGCGGGCCATCGCGTTGCACCCTCCCTTTTGAACTCTGGCGGGCGACAACATCTCCTTGCTGAGTGCATTCAGGTCCTTGATGCGGGGCGGGCGATGGCCGCAGGCACCAGTAGGGGGTCCCGTAAGCGGATCCCGCATCGGTCATCGCTCCGTGTTTTCCTCGCCGGTAGGTGCAGCGCGCGGACGGCATCTCGGAGGGTCTCCCCAGGGTGACGACGTCGGTCGTGCCGGGGCGCGTGCGAGGCTGCGCCGTGTGACCTGGAGCGCTGAACGACGGCTCGCGGCCCTGCTGCTCGCGGTGGCCATCGGGACCAACGTCCCCACACCCCTGCTCCTTGTCTACCGCGAGCGACTCTCGATGACCGATGAGTCCCTGACCGCGATCTTCGGCGTCTACGCACTGGGACTGATTCTCGCGCTCGCGGTCGCGGGTCGGGCCGCCGACCATTTCGGACGTCGTCGCGTCGTCCTCCCGGGAGCGGTCTGCGCGGCCCTCGCATCGTTGCTGTTCATCCTCGCCGCGGACAGCAGCCACTCCTCTACCTCGTCCGGTTCCTGCAAGGGGCGGCCTCGGGAACGGTATTCAGCATCGGAAGCGCCTGGCTGGTGGAGACGGCCGTCCGACGCGGGAACCACGCCGGCCCTCGCACGGCCGCGGTGGCCATGACGGGAGGCTTCGCGATCGGACCTGCGTACGCGGGCCTGATCGGCCAGTGGGGACCGTGGCCCCTGGTCCTCCCGTACCTGCTGCACGTGGTCATCCTGCTGGCGGCACTCCGGGTCTCGCTGTCGGTTGCCGAGTCGCTGATCCGACATCCGATCACCCCCGATGCCTCTTCCGCCGGAGCGTTCCGGCCCGGCGCCCGACGTACCGTCCTGCTCGTCGTCGCACCGCTCGCGGTGTGTGTCTACGCCTTCCCAGCGAGCACGATCGCTGCGGTACCGGTCCTCGTCGGGTTCCCAGTAGCGCCGGTGGCGCTGACCGGTCTGATGGTCGGCCTCGCCCTCGGCGCGGGAGCGCTGGCCGCCCCGCTCCAGGGTCGTCTCGGCCCGCGCACCGCACCCGTCGCTGCTGCCTGTGGAATGGTCGGCTTTGGCGGCACGGCCCTCGCGGCCGCACTACCCGGGCTCCTGCTGATGGTCATCCCGGCCTCGGCCGTGCTCGGAGCCGGGGGCGGTCTCGCGCTCGCCAGCGGGATCTCGCGACTTCCCGCGCTGGCCAGCCCGGGGAGGTTGGGCACCGTGTCCGCCGGCTTCTACGCCACCGCCTACATCGGCTTCGGATTCCCGCTGATGATCACCGCGCTCGCCGAGCCGGTCTCGGTGGCCCTGGTTCTGGCAGTCCTGGCCGGGCTATGCGGCGTACTCGCCGTCCAACAGGCACGGGCCAGGTTGTGATACCTCCACCACGCCGTCCCCTGGGTCCAAACCCGCCGTGACCGAGGCACGCCGCAGGAGACAAATCTGTTCCGGACACCGATCCTCGATCGGAGCCGTTCATTCCCGTGTCCGCGCGGCGTAGGCGGCGGCCTCGGCGCGGGAGTGGAGGGCTAGCTTTGCGAGGATGCTGCTGGCGTGGTGTGCCACTGTCTTGCGGCTCAGGAACAGTCGCTCGGCGATCTCTGGGTTGCTCAGGCCGTCGGCGATCAGGGTGAGGACGTCTTGCTCGCGTCGGGTGAGGACCCCGGGGGCCCGGGGTTCCGGTCCGGGGATGACGCCGAGTTCGCGGAGGAGTGCGGCCGCCGCGGCCGCCTGGTCGGCCGCTCCCAGCCGCCTCAGGTTGCGGAGCGCCTCAGAGGCGTGGCCCGCAGCCGCTTCGGGATCGTCGGGGGTGAGGGTCCTGGCCAGGTCCAGTCGGGTCCGGGCGGCCTCGAAGGGGAGGTCGTGCCGCTCGAAGGCGGCGAGCGCCTCGGCCAGGCGTCGTACCGCTGTCGTTGCGTCTCGGGATGACGCCGCGAGGAGCCCTGCGCTGCGGGTCAGCTGGGCTCTGCCTCGGGGAAGGGCGGACCTCGGCGGGTCGGCCCGGCGATCAACCAGGGTCGCCTCGGCGCTGGGCGTGTCGCCGGCGGCTAGGTACGCCTCGGTGAGGGCGGCTGTGAGCAAGTCGCCCTGCGGGTCGTCGGGTTGGACCAGCCCGAGCCCCGCGCGGAGCAGTGCCGTTGCCTCGTCTGGCCTGCCAGTGGCGAGTCGCACCTCCGCGCTGACGAGGGCGCCGGCGGGGAGGCTGCTGTCGAGCTCCTCGACCAGCTGGGTGGCCTCGGCCAGCCGACCCTGCCGGAGCCGGAGGAGAGCAAGTGCTGTCCTCGCCTCGATCAGGGGGTGGCGCCCGACTTCTTCCGACATCGACAGGGCCCGCCGGAGCTCGGGCTCCGCAAGTGCCCAGTTGCCGGTGGCGACCAGAAGCGACCCGTAGTGGGCTCGGCATCTGGCCTGGAGGAAGGGGCAGCCGTAGGTCTGGGTGAACTCCTCGGCCACGCGGCACCACTGCGTGGCACGTCGCAGGTCGTCGGCCAGGCTGCACGCGGCGAGCATGTTGCAGCTCGACCAGACCACGATCTCGAGCCGACCGTTGTAGGCACCGAGCGTGGTGGCCATCGCTTCGTCGAGGAGCGCCATCCCGTCTTCCACCTCGCCGGCGGCGACCAGAAGCAGGCCCAGGTCGGCGAGTGCCATCGCGTGCAGCCCGTCGTCGCATGCCTCGGCCGCCAGGCGTAGGGCCTGCTCGAGCCCGTCGCGTTGCTCGGTGGCGTCGGAGCACAGGTAGGCGCCGATCAGCACCAGCCAGCCCCGGACCACCGGGTCCGTGGTGCGCTCGGCAGCGCGTTGGGCGCGGGCCAGCCAGCCGCTGGCTGCCGCGTCGTTGTCGAGGTTTGTGAGGTACCAGATGCACAGGTCGAGAGCTGCGATGACGGCCTCGTCGTCGCGGCCGGTCTGGCGCAGGAGCATGAAGGCACGCTCTCGATGACGAATTGCGGAGCGTACGTCACCCAGCCACCAACATGCCCGGCCCAGGCCGTCGAACGCGTCGGCAGATTCATCCGCGGCGGCCGCCGCTGCGAAGGCTGCCCGCGCCTCTTCCCAGCGTCCGGCCTCGGCGGCGGCACGCGCGTACGCGAGGCGTTCGGTGGTGGCCACTCGTCCATGATTCCCACCGATCGCGCCGGTGGATAGGTCAGCTGACCGATGTCTCGAACGTCCGTTCGCTCGATGCTGGTTTCCCGACTCCAGGAGGTGGCTTGGCGATGACCGAGACGTTTCAGCTCACCCGCGAGCAGGCGCAGGCATACGACGACCTGTTCGTTCCGGCCCTGTTCGGGCAGTGGGCACCCCAGCTGGTGGACTGCGCTCGGGTGCGCCACGGCCAATCCGTACTTGACGTGGCATGCGGCACCGGGGTGGTAGCACGGGCGGCACAGGCCGTCGTGGGACACGGCGGCCGGGTCGTGGGGGTGGACCTCAACCAGGCGATGCTCGAGGTGGCGCAGCGTGCCAGGCCCGACCTCGAGTGGGTGCACGGCGACGCCGAGGACCTGCCGTTCGAGAATGCCGAGTTCGACGTGGCGCTCTGCCAGTCCGCGCTGTTCTTCTTCGCAGACCCCGCCCGGGCAGTGTCCGAGATGGCGCGCGTGGTCGTCACCGGGGGTGTGGTCGCGCTGCAGACCTACGCGCCCTTGGCTGAACAGCCGGCGTATGGCCCCTTCGTCGAACTGGTCGCCGGACACGCGGGACCCGAGGCTCGGGTCCTGCTCGGCACGTACTGGTCCCAAGGCGCTATGAACGACTTGACCGGCCTCGCCGCCGCGTCCGGGCTGTCCTTGTTGGAATCGCGTTCGAGCCTTGGGGTCGCTGTCTTTCCCTCCGCGGCCGCAGTTGCCCAGACCGAGATCCAGGCCACGCCCCTCGCCGAACAGATCAGGCCGGAGACGTATGAGCGCATCGTCGCCGACACCGAGGAACTGTTCGGCGAGTACGCCGACGAGTCCGGCCTCGTACGCCTCCCGATCCGGGCCACTCTTCTCGCTGCCCGCCGAGACTAGGACGGCGCCGCGGTTGCACGTTCTATCGTCCGACGGGCGCTCGTCGTGGTGCGAGAGGGATGACACGACAGCTGATCTACGGCTATCCGACATGCTTGCCGTGCTCTCGGGCTGGACTTCATCGAGCATCGCCGCAACGGATCGGATTGCGGGATTCGGAGCGGCTGCTCGAAGCTTCCCTGGAAGGTGTGTCCTCTCGCCGCGTCGCTTGGCAAGATCCAACGGCCGGCGCGCCGTGACCGCGTGGACCTCGCTGCCGGCAGGGATGGACGACACCGCAATCAGGGCTATGTCATCCCGAACCTGCGCGTGACCTGGCGCACACCGGCTCGTTGAGGGTTCGACGCGCTCTCGTGACGGAGGAGACAACGACGCCTCGGGGCTGCGTATGTCGACAACATCCCCCGCGGCCCCACCGGGTCGCCAGTCAGCGCCAGCTGCTGCGGCCGGCGCGGAGGAGAACACGCGTGCACCACGTCCCTGGGAAGTCACGGCGCCGGAGGACAACCCTCCTCAGCGCATCCGCGATCGGCCTGGCCTTGCTGGCCAGTGTCCTGCCCGCCTCGGGCCAGTCCGTTGCCCAGCCACAACTGGAGGACGTGAAGTTCTCCTTCCAAGGGGAGGAGGACAAGCTCCCCAACCTCGACGCCCGCACCGGCGAGATCACGCCCAGCGCCTCGCAGCGGGCGGCGGCGCAAGAGCTCGGCGCCGACACCACTCGCTGGAACCACTTCGGCACCCCGCACGTGCTGATGAACACCACCGGCTACCTGTCGCCGCCCAAGGCCGGCGCTGCGGTGGACATCGCGCGATCGTTCGTGGAGCAGAACCGCGACCTCTTCCGGCTCTCCCAAGACGCCCTCGCATCACTCGAGGTGGTGGGCGACGCGCCGCTGCTCGATGCCCCCGACCTGGTGCGCCAGCGCGACGGGAAGGAGCTGCGCGATCCTGACGTGGCGCACGTCGTCACCTTCCGCCAGACCTTCGGCGACCTGGTCGCGGCCTGGGAGGGGCTGCTGACCGTCGGCGTCCAGCGCGACGGTCGAGTCGCCTGGGTCTCCTCCTCGGTGACCGGCGACGACGCGGTCAGCGGCACGCAGTCGCTCGGCGCGGTCGCGGCCCTGAAGGCCGCCGCCGCCGACGCCGGCATGGAGCTCGGCACGCTGACCGGGGCCGGTGTCGAGGGCGTGTGGACGACGTTCACCAGCAGCGCCTCCCGCGACGTCCAGCGTGCCCGCCTGATGGCACTGCCGACCCCCGCCGACGGTGTGCGCCTGGTGTGGGAGACGACGCTGCTCAAGGCCGACCACACCGACGACGAGCACGGCCACCCTGCGGCGTACATCAGCTTCGTCGACGCCGAGACCGGCAAGGTGTGGGTGCGCGACAACCGCGTCGACCACCTGGCCAACGGCCTCAAGCTGCCGGCGACGGCGGCTGCCCCAGCTGCGGCCACGTTCTCCGGGTCCACGGACGACGCCGGTGCCTGCACGCCGGCCGACCAGGGGCACGGCCCCTACGCCGTCGACTCCTCCCAGGGGCAGCTGACGGTCTCGGTCGCCACGACGATGCCTAACGGCCTGGACGACGACGTCACCGTCAACCTCTACCGCAGTGGCGCGGACATGCCGGTCGCCTCCCAGGACCTGCTGACCAGCCCGGAGGTCCTGACCTACGCCCCGGCCGGCGGCGTGCCTGCGGGCGACTACTTCGTCGAGATCTGCGAGTTCACGCCCAGCGCAGGCTCGATCGGGTACGCCGGGTCGTTCAACGCCGGACCGGCCGCGAGTGCCGAGGTGCAGTTGCCGCGGTGGCGGGTCTTCCCGGCCAACCCGAACTTCACCGACTCCAGCGCTCCGGACGCCGACACCCGCCAGTTGTGGTGCTGGATCTCTGACAGCTCCGCTTGCCAGGAGGAGCAGCAGAACATCGCCTCGCGCGTGCCGTGGGACGTCCTGGCGCCGAGCCTGGCGACCTACACCACGATGGGCAACAACGCGACGACCTCGATCTCCGAGGTCAGCTTCCTCACGCCCGACACGGTGGTGCAGCGGCCGTACTCGCTTGACCGCCGCTACGACTACCCGTGGCAGAACACCTGGTTCAAGTCCGATTGCGACCCCCGGACGTTCGACCAGGTCGGTGGCAACGACGACGATGCTGCGACGGCCAACCTGTTCGCCATGCACAACCGCATGCACGACTGGAGTTACTACCTCGGCTTCACCGAGCGCAACTCCAACCTGCAGGTCTCGAACTTCGGCAACACCGGCCCGAACCGGGAGAACGACCCCGAGGTCGGGAACGCTCAGGCCGGTCGCCGCACCTTCAACGGTCGGGACAACGCCAACCAGATCACGCTGCAGGACGGCATCGCGCCGATCACCAACCAGTACTTGTGGCAGCCGCTCGCGGGTGCGTTCTACGCCGCTTGCACCGACGGTGCCTACGACATGGCCGTGGTCGCGCACGAGTACGGCCACGCGATCAGCAACCGGATGGTGGCCGGCCCCGACACCGGCACCGGCAGCACGCAGGGCCAGACCGAGTCGTGGTCGGACCTGATCTTCGCCGAGTACTTCCGCGGCAACGGGATCAGCACAGGTGAGGGCGCCAACCCGTTCGCGCTCGCGCCGTACGTCAGCGGCAACAAGGAGCGCGGCATCCGCAACTACGGGATGAACAACAGCCCGCTGAACTACTCCGACCTCGAGTACGACGGCAACGGCACCACCTCGCCGCACGCCGACGGTGAGATCTGGAGCGCGACGAACTACGACCTTGCCGAGGCGCTCAACGCCAAGTACGACGCGCAGTTCCCGTCTTCGGACAAGGCGCTGCAGCTGCGCTGTGCCGAGGGCGTGCTCCCGGCCGACCAGTGCCCGGGCAACCGGCGCTGGGCGCAGATCATGTTCGACGGCCTTCTCCTGACCCCGGCCGGCTCGACCATGCTCGACTCCCGCGACGCGATGCTGGCCGCGGACCGGTTGCGCTTCAACGGCGTCAACCAGGCTGAGCTCTGGCGGGCCTTCGCCAAGCGGGGAATGGGTGAGACCGCCTCGTCGACCGGCGTCAACGACCGCGAGCCCGTCCCGGGCTGGTCGTCCCCGCTGGCCACCGACGAGGCCACGGTGACGTTCGTGGCCGGTGACACTGGCGGCGGTGCGGCACAGCAGATGACCGTCTACACCGGCGTCTACGAGGCTCGCATCAGCCCGACGGCCGACACGGACCCGAGCACCGCGACCTCCGGCACGGTGCAGTTCGTCCCGGGCACGTACGAGTTCATCGCCCAGGCGCCGGGCTACGGCGCCAAGCGGTTCACCCGGACGTTCGCCCCGGGCGAGACGGTGACCGTTTCGGTGCCCATGCGTCGGAACCTCGCCTCGGTCGCGAACGGTGCGACCGCCATGGGTGACGGCATCAACCTGACCAGCCTGATCGACGACACCGAGGAGACCAACTGGGCCTCGCTGACCGCCGACGGGACGGCCAGCCAGGGCAAGGGTGAGGGCCGTCAGGTCGAGGGCCGCCAGGTCACGGTCCGGCTGGGGAGCACGCCGGTGGCCATCAGCGACGTGCAGGTCAGCGCGGCGCTCCGGCCCACCGACGCCAACAACCCCGACTCGGGTGGCCAGAGCCGGTTCTCGGCCCTTCGCTCGTTCGACATCCTCGTCTGCGACGCCACCGTGCCGGGCAACACCTGCACCAACGACGAGGCGGAGTTCGACATCGTCTACCGCAGTGCCGCCGACGCCTTCCCGGGCGTCCGGCCGCGGCCGACGGCGCCGGACCTGGCCCTGCGGAGCTTCGACGTCACCGACGTCCGGGCGACGCACGTCCGGATCCGGGTGCGGGACAACCAATGCACGGGTGGTCCGGAGTACCAAGGTGAGGCCAACCCGTCGAACGACCCGGTGTTCAGCAACCCCGACTGCGACAGCACCGCGTCGACGCCGGACCGGGCGGTGCTCAACCCTCCGGAGAACATGGTCCGTATCGCCGAGCTGCAGGTCTTCGGACCGGTGGCCACGACGAAGACGGTCAAGGGCGGTCCGAAGCGAACGCGGCAGCGCTGAGCAACACCGTGCCTACGCTCAGCCGAGCGACCTTGACCCGACGCTGAGCTCACCACACCCGACCCCGGGCCCTCGGACCCGGGGTCGGGTGCGCGATGGTCTAGGTAGTCGCGCGGCTGCGCGGGATCGAGAAGAAGCTCGCCACGGCCGACGTAAATCGGCGTAGTTCTTGATGATCTTGCGCAGCTGGAAGTTCAGCGACTCGATCGAGTTGGTGGTGTAGATGACCCGCCACAGCTCGAGCGGGAAGGCCAGGAACGGCTCGAACCGTCCCAGGCGTTCTCGAAGGTCGCCACGGCGTTGGGGTAGCGCTGACCGAGGTCGCTGGTCTTGGACGCCTCCAGCTCGACCCGCGCGGCCTCGGCGTCAGCGGCCCCGTAGATCGCCTTGAGTGCCGCGGCCACGGTTGGCGAGCTCGGCGCACACGTCGGCCCAGAACTTGGCTCTCTCACTGGTCTGCACCCCGATCCCGAGGACGTGCTTGATGCCCTCGATGTCGACGCCCACGGCGATGTGTGCGGCCTTGTTGCGCACGTCCCGCCATCGCGGACCTTCACGATCAGCGCGTCGAGGTAGATCGCCGGGTAGAGCGCCTCGAGCGGGCGGCGCTGCCAAGCCAGCACCTCCTCAAGGACCTCGCCGGTGATCTTGCTGATCGTCTCGTGGGACAGCTCGGTGCCCAGCGTGGAGCGAAGGTGGTGCTCGATCTACTTCCTCGATGTGTTCGGCGGGCACGCCACCGACTGGTACCTCGCGTCGCTGGAGACCCCGCCGGTCACGTGCTCCGGCCGCACGACCTCCAGGTCGTCGACTCGTTCGGCGACGTGTGGCCGCCGCCGGGAGAGCCCTGGAGTCCGAGGCCGACGCGTGGACGACGCCGTTCCGGCCGGTCTCGGGGAGCACGACCTCCTCGCCGGGTTCGCCACACCCCAGCCGTCGGAGGGAGACGCCCTCGAGCAGGTCGTGCCAGGCGTCGACGAGGACGCCGACCTACTGTGGGTGGTCGAGGAGCGGATCGACGGTCGGGACGCGCCTGGACCGGACGCCGCGGACCGGCTCACGGCCCCATCGCCCGGGCCCTGGCACCCCTACCCGGCCCTCGACCCGACTCAGGGTGGGCCGCGCCGGTTCCGCCAGGGGCGGCTGCGGGCGGAGAAGAACGGGAGGCCGCGCAACGGCGTCCTGCCCGACGCCTCGAGCCGGTTCCTGGCCACCCGCCGCGGGGGCCGGCTGCCCGACATCGACCCGGCGGCCGTGCCCGCCGCCAAGTTGCGGCTCGAGCGGCGGTGGGTGCTGGCGCGCAGCGGGGACGGACTTCCGGTCGTGTGGCAGCAGCGTCGCCGGATCGACCCGCTCGCTGCGCCGGCGTGCGCCGTGGGTCGCGACCGGACGGTGCAGCGATGAGATCGCTGACGTCAGCACTGGACGAGCGCCCGCGGCCACTGGTCGACGACCTGGTGGCGACTGGCCGGCTGGCGGTCGCGGTCGTGCGTGGCGTCGAGATGGTGATGCGCGGGTTCGGCGTGCGCGTCGTACGCCCGGGCGAGCCGGTGACCTCGGAGACGATGCGCCACCCGGCGTCGGTGTCGAAGCCGTTCCGGGCGACCGCGGTCGCAACGTCGAGCAGCCTTGCCCGGTCATAGCTCGCACGCACTGGACGCCACGGCAACAGCGCTCGGGACGAGCCACGGCCCAGACCGGTGACGCGGGACGATTCCTTGAGCAGCAACGCCCCAAGACGAGGAGATCAGCGACTCGCGAACGGAGTCGAGAACCAGATTCGGGACACGGCTACGCTTGACTTACGGAGTGCCTTTCCGCTGAGGCTTCTTGGACTGTCGCAAGAACAAGAATCCCAAGCAGGACAGGCACTTCCGTGCTTTCAGCCCCAGCGTCGCCCCCGTCACTCGTGAAATTCCGAGGCTAGGGCGTGTCTCTGAGGGTGCTTGAGCCAGATCGTGAGCTCTCGGCCTCGAACACGGGTGGAGCAGGCCGATCGCTTCGTGGACGAGTCTCAGTCGCGGCGGCGCAGGCGGCGCAGCCCCACGGCGGCGACGAGGCCGGCGCCGACGGTGATCGCGGGCAGCTGCAGGGCGCTGGTCGCCTCCGTGACGGCGTCGGGTGCGGTGGTGGCGCTCACGCCCTCGGTGACCCCGGCGTCGACGAGCTCGTCGTCTGTCAGCAGCGAGAACGGCTGCAGCGGGGTGACATCCCGGTCGATGCCGGTGCCGTCGTAGTGAAAGACGTCGAAGCCGCGGACCAGGTCGTTGCCGTAGCCGTAGAAGGAGCCGTCGGCGGCGATCTTGTTGGTCTTGAACGACCAGGTGTCGGCGTCGGGCATCACGTAGGAGCCGACCTCGGTCATCCCGATGCCGTGGCCGAAGGCCACGGCCGCCGGGTTGGTCGCCACGTCAGCGAGGCCGGAGATGTCGAGCACGCGCACGCCCTCGCCGTACCAGGCGATCGTGAGCATCTCCTGCTCGGGGTAGATCCGCAGGACGTGGGAGGTACACCGCGACTCGGGCGCGTTGATGTGGTCGATGAACCAGGCGCCGACCTTGACCGGCTCGCGGACGTTGCTGCCGGTGATGTCGTAGACGTGCAGCCCGCCACCGGGGCACTCGAAGGTGCCCAGGGCGCCGGCCCGCTCGTCCGTCACCACGAGCAGCTCGCGCTTGGTGCCGTCCTCCCGGGTCAGCGTGACCGGGTCGGACTGGTGCGAGACGTTGACCGCCGGGTCCACGATCTGGGTCAGGATCGACGGCTTGGCCGGGTTGGTGGTGTCGAGCACGAGGGTCTGCGAGATCGCGGCGGAGTAGGCGCGGTCGCCGTCGGCGTCGAAGGTGACGTCGTGCGACTCCGAGCCGAGCGACGTCGGCACCACGGGCAGGCTCAGGGTGTGCACCTTGGCGGGCGATCTCACGTTCGAGACGTCCCAGACCTCGATGGTGGGAGAGGTGCTGGTGGCGAGGTCGGAGTTGGAGTTGTAGAGGTAGTCGCCGCTGGGGTGGATGGTCATGTTGTGCGATCCACGGGGGACCGGCAGGAACGACACCGTGCGCGGCTTGCGCGGGTTGGAGATGTCGACGATGACCGTGCCCAGGGCCTTGGCCGCGTCGATGCCCTGCGCCGCGAAGTCGTCGGCGAGGTCGCGACCGCACTGCGACGTCGAGGCCTTCACCCCGCCGGAGTCGAAGGCGCTGTCGGCGGTGTAGGCGGCGTACGCGCGGCCGCTGTTCTTCCAGACCTGGACGTCGCCCTGATAGAGCGGGCAGTCGTAGTGGGCAGCCTCCCACGGCTGGGTGGGGTCGGTGATGTCGACGATCCGCAACCCCTTGCGGAGCGTGCCGGCGAGGGCGTACTCCTTCTTGCCGGCGGTGATGAACTCGACGTCCGACCCGTTCTGGTCGACCGGGTCGAGCTCGCCGTCACCGTCGGTGTCGCGGGCGGCCTCGTACTGCAGGTTGGCGACGTAGGACATGTTCGTCCCCTCGCCCTCGGTGGCCACGTTCAGGCCACGGACGTTGGTGGGATTGTCGCCTCCGGTCTCGTGGGCAAACGCGGGGGTGGCGGTCAGGGACAGGGCGACCGAGGCCAGCACGGTGCCGGCGCGCAGTGCGGTGATGGGCATGGAAACTCCTCGGGACACAGGGGGTCAGGAGCGGCGGCGCTGGAGCCGGCGCAGGCCGATGGCCGCGAACAGGCCGAGGCCGAGCGCCCCACCGGAGGTCTGCAGGTTGGTGCCGCTGACCTGGGTGAGGAGGTCGCCGTCGGAGGACGACGTACGCGACTTCGGCAGGTCGACCTGGTAGACGTCGAGCCCGCGCACCAGGTCCACGCTGTAGGCGAGGTTGCTGCGCTTGCCGGTCGCGACCTCGTTCTTGTTGTAGACGGGGACCCAGTAGGTGTCCCAGACCTCGGAGGCGCCCCAGACGGCGTGGCCGTAGGTCTTCAGGTCCTGCGGGTCACGGACGTCGACGAACTGGGTGCCGCCGCCGTAGTAGCCCACCGCGGCGATGCCGGCCTGGTGGTAGTCGAACCAGTGGGCGGAGCAGAATCCGCCCACTGGGAGCGGGAAGGTGCCGAGGTCGGCGAGCTCGACCTTGTCGAGCGGCGTGATCGCGCCCTCGGCGGCGGCGCCACCGGGCAGGGACTGCACGTGCCAGGCCTGGAAGGAACCCGCGGTCGCGCAGTCGGGGTTCTCGTAGTCCTCCTCGGTGACGAGCAGGACGTTGCCGCTCGCGAGCGAGGGCGCGGCGCCGGCCACGAAGTTCTCGGCGTTGGGCCAGAACGAGTTGTGGTGGATGAAGTCGTTGTAGCCGTTGGCCGAGCCGTCGGGGTTCTTGCCCCGACCCGCGTCGCCGCTGGTGGCCAGCACCTCGGGCGCGGTCGGGTCGGAGACGTCGAGGATCTTGGTGCCGGTGCGGCCGGTGTGGATGCCGTAGCCGGCGGCGAAGTTCCACTTGTGGCCGCCGGTGGCGTTGCCGAGTGGCTGTACGCCGTCCACGAGCGCGTTGCCGTCGAGTTCGCGCGGGGTATCGAGGTCGCGCAGGTCGACGATCGAGTAGCCCTTGCTGCTGCCGGACGAGTAGGCGTAGTCGCAGGCGGTCTCGAGGATGCACGCGACCGTGTGGTCACCGGTGGTCGTGGTCAGCCGGGACCGGATGTGGGGGCTGGTCGGGTCGGTGACGTCGACGACGATCAGCTCGTTCTTGAGCGTGGAGCCGGCCGAGCCCTCCGGGTCGGAGCTGGAGTAGTCGTAGAGGTTGTTGCCGACGAGCACGAACCTCTCGACGCCGTCCTTGGTACGCCGCTCGCCACAGTTCATCGCCTCGTTCTCGAAGACGATGTTGTCCATCTTGCCCACCAGCTCGGGCCGCGCCGGCTCGGAGACGTCGTAGACGCTGATCGAGTCGAGGCCGGAGAGGTAGAAGTAGGGCGCCGTCTTGGAGAAGCAGCCCGAGATCCCCACCGCGCCGGGCGAGCTGGACAGGTGCTGGACGTTGTCGCTCATCAGCCCGACGTTCGAGGTGGTGGTCCCGGGGAGCGCGGCGACGCGGGTCGGGTCGAGACGTGGGTCCGGCTCGGAGCCGTCGTGGGCGGCGGCGGGGACGGTGAGGCCGAGGAGGAGCAGGGGGGCCGCCAGCGCGGCAGCACGGGACAGGGCTGACATGAGTGTCCTTCGATCGGTCGGACGGATGCACGACGCTGTGGGTGGGCGGCGTACCACCCGGTGTTCTATGTCACAACGATCGACCTTGGCAACGGTCACGCGGCAGATCGTCGTCGGTGGCTGGGTCCGTCTCGACCAGCAAGTCCTCGACTAGTTGTGATGTCCGGGCCTGTCGATTGGCGCCACTGCTGACAGCGGCGTCGCCGCCTGACAGTACGGTCAGATCATGCGTAGGGCGCCTTACTGAGATAGCGAAGACCTGAGTCCACGGCGAGGGTCACGACCTGGGCCTTGCTGGGAAGAGTCTCTGCGACGCGCAGCGCCGCGATCACGTTGGCCCCAGTGGACGTACCGGCGAAGATTCCTTCCTCGGCCGCGAGCCGGCGGGCCATCTGCTGTGCGTCGTCGCTGCGGACCTGCTCAATGGAGTCCACCAGCTCCGGCTGCCACAGGGGCGGGACGAAGCCGATGCCGATCCCTTCGATGCGGTGCGCGCCGGTGGGAGCACCTGACAGCACTGCGGACTCAGCGGGCTCCACCGCCACCACCCGCGTGGGTGTCGCGGTCTCGGCGAACCCGCGCGGCGCGCCATGGATCGAGTGGGCGGTGCCCACGGCATGCACGAACGCGTCGACCCGGCCGCCGGTCTGTCGCCAGATCTCCTCGCCGAGGGGAAGGTATCCGCGCACCCCGTCGTGGTTGTTCAGCTGGTCGGACCACCAGTGCCCGGGACGCTCGCTGATCTCCGCGGAGGTGGCGATCATCCGCTTGATGAGTTCCTCGGTGATGCGGCCGCCGTCGCTGGGCTCGTCGGTGATCTCCGCGCCGAGCGCCAGCATGGTCTTGCGCTTCTCGACGCTGAACGCGTCCGAGAACACCACATGTAGCCGGTACCCGAGCGCGGCGCAGACCAGGGCAAGAGAGATCCCCGTGGTCCCGGCGGTGTACTCCACGACGGTGCCACCCGGTTCCAGCCGGCCTTCTGCCGCTGCCGATCGGATCACCTCGACCGCCATCCGATCCTTCATGGACCCGGTCGGGTTGGCCGGCTCCCACTTCACAAAGATGCGCGCCCCCGAGCTCGGCACCAGACGCCGGAGCTCCACCATCGGTGTCCCGCCGACAGCGGCCAGGACTCCGACTGACCGCCCGTCCGGAAAGATTGTCATCGCACCAGTGAACACCCATGGCATGGTCGGCACTGGAGTTGCTGGGAAACACCCCGACCGCACCCAGCTATAGGTCCAGCCGCCCTCGCCGCTGGCAACGACGTCGAAGGCGCGCCCGTCACCGTATGGGGATCCGCTTGCGGGACAGAATGGGACCAGAGCATCGAGCGCCGGGCGGCCGCGCTTGACAGTCATACGCGGCGCTATGACTCAGCCCATCGAGTCGGTAACGTGGCTGCGTGCGTCGTTGGACGTGGTGGTTCGGAATGGCGTTGGGATCCCTGCTCGTCGTAGCCGGCATCGCAGAGATTGTCCGACTGCTTCGAACCGGCGATGGTGGACTGTGGTTCTGGCTTCCCACATTGGTCGGCGGTGGTGCCCTCGTTATTGTGGGGACTCTGACCCTTTCGCGTAACCCAAGCTTGGGGTGTGTCCTCACCTGCTCGGGGTGCGTGCTGGGCATCCTCCCGACGATGTGGACGCTCATCGTGCCTGTGCTGTTGATCGTGCTCGCCATCGTGAGCTTCAAGCAGGCAGCGGCGACGATCGAGAACTAGGGTTGGCCATCGACGCACCGTCGGGCGACGGAAAAGACTCACGTCCTGAGCAGACCAGCCACGCGACATGGCACACGCGTCGCAGCTATGGGGGACGCGCCCGGAACGGACTAGACCGCCGCTGTGTTGACTCCGCCGAGAGCTACCCTCGAACGAGGTGGACGTCAGCGGCTGCGCGACCGGCATGCGCCGCTCTGCCGGGACCTTGGCTGTGGAGGTATTCGGTGTCTCACACACAGGCCGCCGACCGGTCCCGACTGGCGCCCGGCGATTGGGTGACCGACGCGAAGGCCGCTACTCGCCGGTGGGCGACAGTCTTGCTGATCGGTGTTGCGTGCGGCGTCGTGGTGACGGGAGTTCTCAGCAGGCTGGTCATGTTGTTGCTCGCCGAACTCAACCCGGAGGCGGCGGGCGTCCGCAGCGACGACGGGTTCATCATGGGGCAAATCACCCTGTCGGGATCGACCCAGTTGGCGCTAGCCGGAGCGCAACTAGGAGCTGTCGGTGCATTCCTCTATATGGCGCTGCGCGGCCTGATGATCGGGCCGCCCTGGTTCCGGCTGCTGTCCATCTCGGTCGGCCCGGGCGTCGTGGTCGGCGCGTTACTCGTGCACACCACCGGGATCGACTTCCATCTACTGCACCCCCTCTGGCTGACAATCGGCTCCTTCGTGCTGCTACCCGTGGTGTTCTGCGCGGCAATGCACCTGATAGCGGAGAGGGCTCTGAGCCATGGTGGCGTGCGGTCGATGCCGCTGCAGGTGCTCGGTGTCACCCTCTCCATCGTGACGCTGCCACTAACGCTGGTTCTCAGCGTCGGCTGGCTGATCGCCCGTGCGTTCCGCGGCGATGACACGCTCTCCACGACCGCGGCCGCGTGGTTCGTGCGCGTGATGTTGGTATTCGTGTTTGTGATGGCAGTCATCGACCTCGTCGCCGACGCCAGGACGCTGTCCACCTAGATCCAGCTGACAAGCACGGATACTGACCCGGGTTACCCGCACGCGCCGGCAGGCGGCGCAAGGACTCACGCCGGGAGAGACGCACGCCCGTCAGCGTGCGAAGCTGCTGTGGACATCCGGCTGCGTCGTCGGCCACGAGAACCATCTGTCTGGAGCATTGGCCGAGGCGCCTAGGAACACTCGGGCTGCGTGAGCGCGAATACTCCCGGGCACCTCGTAGAAGCAGGTGTAACGGAACCTCGCCCAAACCGCAACGATGCTTGAAGTTTCGTCAACTTTCGGGAACTCGCCACGGACCGTTACGCAGAGGCGGGACTGCTGCACGGATAGGTGACATCTGATCTGCGTCGATGTGTCGGCGCTGGAAGGATGTGCACCATGCCGAAGGCGTTCCCCAAGGAGTTCCGCGAGGACGTGATCCGGGTCTACAAGGACTCCGATGCCTCGATGGCCCAGGTCGCGAAGGACTTCGNACTTGCTTGCGCCGCACTCAATCGCCGCCCCAATGCATCGCCACACCAAGGAAGACGAGTTGGGACTGCTGCACGGATAGGTGACATCTGATCTGCGTCGATGTGTCGGCGCTGGAAGGATGTGCACCATGCCGAAGGCGTTCCCCAAGGAGTTCCGCGAGGACGTGATCCGGGTCTACAAGGACTCCGATGCCTCGATGGCCCAGGTCGCGAAGGACTTCGGTATCTCGCCGTCGTGCCTGAAGCGGTGGCTGGCGATCGACGAGAAGAACTCGGTCCGGTCGTCAGGCTCGCCCCAGTCGGGTAGTGAGTCCGACGCGCTGCGGGAGGCGAACAAGCGGATCAAGCTGCTCGAGCAGGAGAACGAGGTCCTGCGCCGGGCCGCGGCCTACCTCTCGCAGGCTCATCTGCCGGGAAAATGATGTACCCGCTCGTCCGCGAGCTGGCCGACGACGGGATACCCGTCACGGTGACGTGCCGGGTCCTGAACATCGCCCGCCAGCCCTACTACCGCTGGCTTGCCAGCCCGGTCACCGATGCTGAGCTGACCGCGGCCTACCGAGCCAACGCGCTATTTGATGCTCACCGTGACGACCCCGAGTTCGGCTACCGGTTCCTGGTCGACGAGGCGAAGGAGGTTGGCGAGCCGATGGCCGAGCGGACCGCCTGGAAGATCTGCTCCGACCTAGGCTGGTGGTCCTCACACGGCAAGAAGCGCGGCGGCAACGGGAAGAAGCCTGGCCCGCCGGTCCACGACGACCTGTGCGCCGTGACCGACCAGCACGGCGTGACCCGCCACGAGTTCCGGGCCGAGGGCCCGAACGAGCTCTGGCTCAGCGACATCACCGAGCACTGGACCGGCGAAGGCAAGCTCTATGTCTGCGCGATCAAGGACGTCTTCTCGAACCGGATCGTCGGTTACTCGATCGACTCACGGATGAAGTCGTCGCTTGCGGTCGCGGCCCTCAACAACGCTGTTGCTCGCCGTCGTGATGTGGCGGGCTGTGTGGTTCACACCGACCGCGGGTCCCAGTTCCGAAGCAGGAAGTTCGTCCACGCGCTCAACCGCCACTCGATGGTCGGCTCCATGGGCCGAGTCGGGGCCGCCGGCGACAACGCAGCCATGGAGTCATTCTTCGCGCTGCTGCAGAAGAACGTCCTCAACCGACGAACATGGTCGACGCGCGAGGAGCTGCGGATCGCCATCGTGACCTGGATCGAGAAGACCTACCACCGGCGCCGTCGCCAAGCCGCGCTCGGACGTTTGACCCCGGTCGAATACGAGCTGATCATGAAGCCGGCCGCGACCCAAGCGGCCTAACCAACCCTGTCACCAGTTCGTGCAGCAGTCCCNATTCTTCGCGCTGCTGCAGAAGAACGTCCTCAACCGACGAACATGGTCGACGCGCGAGGAGCTGCGGATCGCCATCGTGACCTGGATCGAGAAGACCTACCACCGGCGCCGTCGCCAAGCCGCGCTCGGACGTTTGACCCCGGTCGAATACGAGCTGATCATGAAGCCGGCCGCGACCCAAGCGGCCTAACCAACCCTGTCACCAGTTCGTGCAGCAGTCCCGTTCAGTCTCATCCTGGAAGGGCGCGTCTGGTTTGTTGCAAGCGACGAGGAACATGTCGCCGAGGTTGGCGACCTGATGTTCAAGCCACGCGGCGAGTGGCACACCTTTTTCAACGCCGCGGACGAACCTGCCCGCTTGCTGGAGCTGATCTCCCCGGGGGGCTTGGAAGAGGCTTTCAGGCTCATCGACACAGCCGCCGATGACTTCGGCCCTGACTTCGACCTTGGTCCCTACCTTGCTCCCTACGGCGTCGAAGACGACTTCGAAGCCACCGCGCCCATCATGGAGAAGTACGGGCTGACCTTCGGGTAAGGCACCGAGAGCCACGAGGGTTTCGCCGGGAGGTGGCCGAGTGCGCTGACCGAAACAGGTCCGTGCCTACCCGCCGAGGGACACCGACCTGCCTGTTCGTCCAGGGTCGTTTGTGCCGCTAGGACGGGCCAGTCATGAGCGCCAGAGGCGGCTTCCGGATATCTGTCCGACAACCGCTTGTGACCGGCCTGGTTGAACCGGCGTCAAGCGCGTTCGGGCAATTGCCGGACGTGGTAGCGGCGTCGCGGTTAGCGTGGGTCCTCGGCCAGGGAGTGTGTGCTCATGGCCTGATGGGTGGAAGGAATCTCGGCGTGCTGACGCTACTGGCCACCCTCATGGTCATGGCGGGGCTGGTCCTGGCCGGCCTGGCGGCGTACGTCGCGTGGCGGCGAGAGTCGCGCATGGGCTGGAGCCTGGCGTTCCTTCTCGTCTCCGTCGCCTGGTGGGGCCTCGCCTATGCGGTGGAGCTCTCGGTCGAGGACATCGCGGCCAAGAGCCGCTGGGGTGACCTGAAGTACGTCGGGATCCTCGCCCTGGCGCCAGCGTGGCTGGTCTTCGTGCTGCAGTACACCGGCCGCGGCGGTCGCGTGACGCAGCGCCTGCTCGCACTCCTGACGGTGGAGCCGATCCTTGCGCTCACACTCCTCGCGGTCCCCGCCACCCATGACCTCGTGCGCTCCTACCCGGCATCGGCGGCCACCGAGGACTTGCCGATCGTGGAGGTCGGGCCAGCCTTCTGGGCGATCCTCGTCTACAACAACCTCCTGCTGGTGGGGGCGACCACGATGTTTGTGGTCAGCATGGTCCGACTGGCCCGCCACTACCGCCGCCTGGCCGTGGTCGTCTTGGCCGTGGCGCTGCTGCCGTGGGCGGCGAACCTGCTGCACAACTTCGAGGTCGGCTGGTTCGCCCGCATCGACCTGACCCCGTTCGCCTTCACCGTCACCGGCGGGGTGCTGGTGTGGGGCCTGTTCCACGAGCGGCTTGTCGACCTCGCTCCCCTGGCCCGCAGTGCCGTGCTCGACAGCATGGCCGACGCCGTCTTCGTGCTGGAGCCGTTCGGACGGATCGTCGACGTGAACCCCGCTGCCGTCGCCCTCACCACCACTACCCGCGCCGCGTTGCTGGGACGGCGGTTCGAGGACGTGCTTCCGGGTACCGACGTGACCGCGCCCGGAGTCACAGAGTTCACCCTGCCCGACGCGCGTCACGACGCGGAACGTCGGACGTTCGACGTCTCGTACCAGCACCTCAGCGACGCAACCGGTCGCCCTGCGGGTGAGCTCGTGGTGCTGCGCGAGATCACCCAACGCGTCCGCGACCGGGACCGACTCCGACGCGTGCTCGCCGAGAAGTCGCGGGTTGCTGCCGCGCTCCAGGCCAGCATGATCCCCCCGAACCTGCCCGACATTGCAGGCACCGAGCTGGCGAGCAGGTACGAACCGGCGGGCGACGGTAGCGAGGTGGGCGGCGACTTCCTCGACGTGTTCGGCCTCGAGCCGCAGACGTGGGCCTTCGTGCTCGGCGACGTCAGCGGCAAGGGTGCCGAAGCAGCCGCCGTGAGCGCCGCCGCACGGTACACACTGCGCGCCCTGGCCGACTCCGACCGCGGCCCCGCCGAGACCGTAGCCGAGGTCAACGCCAAACTGCTCGCCCAGACCGACGCCGAGCGGCACTGCACCCTCATCTATGGCTACCTGCGACCCACGGCCCGCGGGACATCCGTGACCCTCACCCTGGCCGGCCATCACCCGCCCCTGGTGCTGCGGGCCACCGGCGAGGTGGAAGAGGTGGGACACCTGGGCTCCGCACTGGCGCTCTTCGACGAGCCCGAGCTGCACGACACCACCCTCGAGATGGCACCGGGAGAGGTGCTGTGCGCTTTCACCGACGGCCTCATCGAAGCCCGCCGGGGGAGCAACATGTTCGGCTCCGATCGAGTCGCCGAGCTGCTCCGCCGACACGGCCACCTGCCGGTCGACGAGCTCGCCGCCCTGATCTGTGAGGCTGTCCGGGCCTTCCACGGTGACCAGCTCCAGGACGACCTTGCCCTGCTCCTGGTCAGGATCAGTGCGAGGCCGGGTCAACCATAGTGGTCGCACACCGCGGCGAGGTCACCGTCGACGGCACGCCCGGTGAGGGCAGCACATAGGTGACGCTTCCCCAGGGTGGTTGACACGCTCAACAGCGGCAGTGCGCACCTTCACGCTCAAAACGCCTCTGTAGACCTCGCCCGCCAACATGCGATAGGGAGGGTGGTGCAGCCGTCCCGAGGCCCAGCCGTGCCAGTTGACCGGCAAAGCGTCGACCGGGCACGGGGCGCCCGGCTAACTCACGGGCTGCTCGGACCTGCTGCCTTTCGCCCACTGTGACGCGCACCGAACCTCCGGATCTACCGGTTCGAGCGGTCACAAGCAGGACTCCCCTCACAGCGGGCTGCAGCCGCCGGACACGTCCGGTCAACTCGCGGTGATGCGCGCCTTCGTCTCCGCGACGTCCATGCCGTGCAGCCGCAACAGGTTCTCCCCCAGGATCTTTTTCTTGGCCTGCTCGGTCAGCTGCGGGTAGCCGTAGCCGTCGGTGAGGTCCTGCGGGATCTCGAAGTTCCAGAACGCCTCCAACGCCCACTGCGGCTGCCAGATCGGCGCCTCGGAGCCGTAGACGATCTTGTCCTCTCCGCACCAGAACAGCAGCTTGCCCAGCAGTTCGGCGAAGAGTCGCGGCGCCCGGACGATGAAGTTGATCGAGGCCGCGAGGGACGCGTGGAGGTTGGGGTAGCGGATGAGCTGCCAGCAGGTCTCGTCGATGAACGGCAGCCCGACGTGGTAGATCACGAAGTTGATGCCCGGGAAGTTGCCGGCGGCGCCGTCCATGTCCCAGGTCTGGGTGTGCTCGATCATCTGCGGCCCGAGCGGGACACCCTTGTGCACACCGATCAGGTTGACCCCGAGATCCTGGATCCGTTCGAAGACCGGGAAGGCGACCTTCGGGTCGTCCATCCGCCATGGCACCTGGCCGCCGTCCTCGTAGCGCACGTTGTAGAACTTGAACGCGCGTGCGCCGTACTCCTCCACCTGGCGAGTCACGTCGTCGAGCGCCTGCTTGCCCTCGAGGGGGTTGACCGTGCCCCAGAGGACGGTCCGGTCGGGATCGCGTTGTGCCAACTTCGCGCACTCCTGCCACGGCGAGAGCCCGTCCTTGTAGAGGTCGGTCAGTGGGAGCGGCATCGCGACCAGCATGTCGGTCTGCGACTTTTCGTAGACCATCTCGCGGATCTCGTCGATGCTCCATTTGTGCAGGAACTCCTCCGCGCTCATGACCGGCTCACCCTCGGGGGTCAGCGTGGCGTGGAAGGCGTAGAGGTGGTTGGAGAACATCTCTCCCGCCGGGCCGTACGCGTTGTCCGGCTCGAAGTTGAACGGGTGCGCCACCCCGTCGAACACGAGTGCGTCACCAATCATGAGAGGTCCTCCGTGGTCGTGGATGATGGCCAGTTGGCGGCGACGTACGCCGCCGGGTCGCGCACCGCCGAGGGATCCGGGAGGAACCGCAGCTTGGTACGCGCGCTGTCCGAGAGTCGTGCCGGTGTCCACGCCTCGTCCCAGACCAGGTCGACCTGAGCGGTGTCCACGCCGGGGAGCGACAGCAAGGCGGTCTCGACGTCGGTGAGAACGTTGACGGCGAAGGGACACCAGCCCGAGGTCAACATCAGCTCGACGCGGGCCTGCCCGCCGTGGATCTCAGCGCGGTGCAGGAGACCCATGTCGACCACCGAGATTCCCTTGTCCCGGCAGCACGGGTCGAAGACGTCGCTGAGGACCTCGCGCACCGACTCGTCGACCCGCTCCGTCTGCTGCACGGTCATGGGTGTCCTCCTCGCACTCGGCGTCTGGTGTGAACCGCTCCCTCAGCCAGTTTCACCCCGCAGCCGGGCTGCGGGTACCCCCGTGATTTCCCATGACGAAACGCTGGACGCCGATCCACCGGTGATTACGATGGTGGCCCGACAGCCGGAGCGCGAGGAGCCCGCGATGGAGCCAGGGGCTGGTTCGCTACCGGCCGACTTCGTGCAGAGCGTCGGACGCGCGATGCTGATCCTCGAGATGGTCGGGCGTCGACCCGGGCTGCCGGTCAAGGCCATCGCGCGCCACTGTTCCTTGAACATCTCGACGACCTACCACCTCATCCGGACCCTCGCCTACGAGGGTTACCTCGTGCGCCTGCCGGACGGCACGTACGCGATCGGGGACGCGGTGGCCCGCCGCTTCCATGACCTGGTGGTCTCTCTCGAGCGACCCCCGGAGGCCGCGGTGGTCCTGCACCAGCTCACCGAACGCATCGGACTCAGCACCTACCTCGGTCTGCTCCGGGACGAACGGGTGACCGTCGTCGAGGTCGCGGAGAGCCCGGGCTCACCGTACCTCGAGGACTTCGAGGTCGGGCTGGACATCTCGGCGCACGCGACCGCGCTGGGAAAGGCGCTGCTGGCTGCGCTACCGCCCCAGACGAGGCGCGACCTCCTGCTCGGGCACGGCCTCCGTCCGTTCACGGCCAACACGCAGACCGATCTGGACCGGCTGGAGGAGGAACTGCGCTCCGTGCGCCCCGGCGCACCCGTCGTCGAGCACGGCGAGTTCCGTGACGGGGTCGCTTGCGCCGCTGCCCTGGTGCCGCCAACCCGGGCCGAAAAGCCGACTTGGGCGGTGGTTGTCGCGATGCGTGATCAGGACGTCCCCTCGCACATCTGCAGGGAGGTCGTCCTGGCTGCCGCAGACCTCGGCCACGGCGCTCACGCGCCTGATCAGGGCAGCCCCGGTCAGGAACCCGAGTCGGTGTCATGACCTGCCCCGTGGCCGGTGTCGGTAGACGATGAGCGCCAGGACAGCGATCGCGGCACACCCGAGAGACGCTGCGAAGCCCCGTGAGTAGCCGAGCGACTCGTCGTACAGCGCGGCGCCGAGCGCGGGCCCCAGCAGACCGGCCACGCCCCAGGACGAGAAGACACGGCCGTACGCCGTGCCGAACCGGTCCTCTCTGGAGACCTCCCGGGTGGCCGCCGGGAGCAGCGCAGACGTGAGGCCGTACTGGACGCCGAGCAGCGACAAACCCACGACCACCGCGGCTGTGCCCGGGAGCCAGGCCAACGCCAACAGCGACAGCGCCAAGGCGCCGAGATCTGCCGCCAGCGCCCTGCACAACCCGATCCTGAGGACCAGCGATGCGGCGCCGAGCCGACCGACGAGGTTGGCGGCTGCCATCAGCGCGACCGCGACGCCGGCACCGCGGGGTGACACGCCCCGCTCGGTCGCGACGTGGGCGGCGTTCGCGAAGGCGAACAGCCCCGGCGCGAAGGCTCCGAGCGAGAACCACCACAACGCTGCCAGCGCGGGCGCGTCTTCCATCGGTCCCTCCGCCTCCTCAGCGAGAGCCGGAGACGGTTCGGGCGAGCCGGGCAGCCCCCGGCTCGCCAAGACGATGACGGCCCCGACCGTGATTGCGGCGACGACCAGCGTCGTCCGCCACCCCCAGCGATCGACCCCCAGGTTGCCGAGAGGTGCGGTCACTACCGGACCGGCGGCGTACGAGGCCACCACGACGCCTACCGTCCACAGCCCCCCGGCCCGAGTGGTTGCCCAGGAGACCGCGCTGAGGTAAGTGAGGCCGCTGCCGAGACCGAAGAGAACCCCGACGCCGAGATGGAGGACCAGCTCGCTTCCTGCTGCCGCCCCCAGGGCGATTCCCCCTGCAGAGAGGAGGCCACCCACCGCCATGGCACGGCGCGGCCCGTGTCGATCGACGGCGGTCCCGCCACACAGGACCGCGACGGCGAAGGCGACCACGCTGCTGGAGAAGACGGATCCGAGCTCAACGGCCGGTCGGCCGAGCTCCGCGCTGAGGGCGGGAACCAGGACGCTCCAGGCAAACAAGGTTCCAGCCGCCGCGTTGGCCGCCATTGCTGACAGGAGTGGAAGCCGATCGGGCCGGAGGTTTTCCTGCAGGAGCGGCACAGCGGGCTTCCTGTCGGTGAAGTAGCAAGGTCCGAGGACCTGCGCATAGGGATCCTGGACAGGCTCCTCCATCCGAATGGGGGCGTCCACCCTCGCCGAGCGGCGGCCGTAGCCCGTCGAACCGCGGCCGAGCCGTCTGCCGTACGGGCTCGCCTGACACTCCTCGTGGCGCTCGTCCCGAGGGCGCCTACATGTGTGGCTCACCCGCCGACATCCTCACCAACGGCAAAGACCGGTGGCTCTTTGCTGGGGAGGGCAACGACCCGCCGCATCAGAACACTGTCGGCTACTGGTGGCGCAAGACACTGCGCGACGCCGGCCTCAAGGGCATCAAGCTCCACGACCTGCGGCACTTCTATGCCTCTGGCCTCATCGCGGCTGGGTGCGACGTGGTGACGGTCCAGCGGTCGCTGGGCCACGCGAAGGCGACCACGACACTCAATACCTACGCGCACCTCTGGCCGACCGCCGAGGACCGCACGAGAAAGCCGGCGGAGTCGATCTGCGTCGCTCGGCGAGCCACCCGAGCCCGTAGCCACGTTGGTGGCGAGTCCGGCCGACTGAGCCGTGGCCTCGGACCGTGGATGCGGTTCCCAAGCATGACCCGGTGGTGCGTCACAGCGCCGCATGCCGGCGCATGCCCCGTAGTAGTTGGGCCCCCGGTACTCAGAGACGACCACGGTGCTCGCGGGACTGACGAGGTCAGCGAGGACGTCGGCGACCCCTTGGAACGCAGATGCGCCGCCTGCTGCGCGAGGTTTCGGTCTGGCAGTCCTCGGTCGGGGGCCTCACCCGGTTGCGGGGTGGCCTAGATTCGCCCGTACTTGGCCGGCGTGTTGGCTGAGCGCATCCAGGTCCCGGCTGTGCGGCGATGTTGCCGCGAATGCCTGGAGGAGGTCGCGGACGTGGGCGTCGAGGTGGAGGCGCAGTTCAGGGCTGTTGCTGGCGTTGCCTACCTGGTCGGCGAGCTCGAGGGTTCGGTGCAGAACGGTGGGGTGCGTGATCGCGTACACGCGCATGGCATTGAGCACGTGGTCGAGGATGTGGGCAAGAGTGACGCACGGTGCGATGACTCGCAGCCGGCCGTCCTCGTCGTAACGGTAGGAGGAGGGGGTGGGGCGACCGGCGAGCCGGACGAGACCATTGGCAAGGTTGTCGAGAGCGTTGATCGCGGTGTACGGATCGTTGGTGCCGGGCGAGAGGGCGCGTACGGCCATCTCCTCCAGCAGCATTGCTGGGAACTCCAGGTCTTCGTCCGGGGTTCTTGCTCGTCCGATACGCACGGCCTCTCGCACTGAGTCGCCTTGCTTGTCGTCGTGCTCGCCGGGTGACCAGAGCCGGGCGAGGACGGCACCTTCGATGACGTGATCGCCGGGACGTACGGTCACGTGCACGAGCGAGTCGTTCTCGCCGGCGAGGTGGGCGAGGTGGGTGAGGTCGATGCCCAGCACGTATCCGGTCCGCTGTGCGGTCACTTGGCTCGCCTGACTTGGATCCGAAGGAACCGGCAGCGCCTCTGGCTCGTCGGAGGGCTGGGCCTGGTCGTCGTCCTGGTCGTCAGCTGGGCGGAGCCTGTCGATCGCACCGGTGAAGTCGCTGCGCACCAGCTCGGCCAGCGTCCACACCTGGACTGAGTCGCTGATGTGATGGATGAAGTAGACCAGCACGGCGATGGCGACGACCGCGAGCAGGACGGCGACGTTCACCGCGAGATGAGGGACGAAGTAGTCCTCATCGCCGTCACCGACAACCCGGATGGAACGCAGCACGATCAGGCTGTACAGGAATGTCGCCACGAAGATGCCGAGCACGAACTGGTTCCCACGGTCGGCCATGAAGTTCCGGACCAGCCGCGGGCCGTACGTGGATGAGGAGAGCGCGAGCACGGCGATGGTGATGGAGAAAGTGGTCGAGGCGACCGCGAGCATCGACCCGGCGACAGCGCCGAGCAGGTCTCTGCTTCCCGACTCGCCCACCCTGGTGATCACCGCACCGAAGGCACCCAGACTCGTGTCGTCGAGCCGTCGGTCCAGCAGGATGAGCCCCTCGGCGAGAAGGACCGCTGCCAGACACAGCAGACCGGGGACGAACCAGAAGCTCTGCCGCAACCGGGCCCACACGCTCATCGCCGGAGCACCCGCCATCCCAGAAACCAACGACTCTGCCGTGCTTCAGTCATGGCGACGCACCTTCCCGGGTAGCCACGCCCTCGTGTCGGTGACCCGACCTGGGAAGGCGATCCTGCTTGCTGCACGTACACGGGGCATCGCGTGCGCGAGGTGAAGCGTACGACGGGCGGCGACCCCACGGGTGCACTCGCAAGGGGGAGGGCTGGGAGCCGGGGGCCGTCGTCCATGCGCTGACCTTCGCGGAGCGCGCGCCGAGGATGCGCGGCCGGGATGCACCCAGCCCCTCGCGAAATCAGGTGCGGACTGGCACAACGCATGGATGGAGTGGTTGCTCTGGCCCTCACGGTAGGCGGGGCAGTGACGTACACGGCCCGGCGCGTCAGTGCCGGCCGAGCCGACCGCAACGAGCGAATCGCGACCCTCGACCCAGACGCTCAGCGGGACTACCAGACCGCCCTCGACGCCTACGAGCGCGGCAAGTGGGATGCCCCCGGCTGAAGGACCCCGATGAGATCAGCCGCCTGGTCGACACCGTGGCCACCGGCCGCTATGCGCTGGCCTGCGTGCATGCGCGCGTCGAGGGGGCAGCCGGTTCCCGAGTATCGACTCCCGTGCTTCTTCAATCCCCAGCACGGACCCTCCGCCCGCACGTGATGTGGACCTCGGCCCGCCGCGGTAGCCGTACCGTGCCGGCCTGCACCCGTTGCGCGATGCAGATCGCCGCGCGGGAGAAGCCGGAGGTCCGGACGGTCAACATGGGGTCGCGCACGGTGCCCTACTGGAAGGCTGGCGCCAGCCTCAGTCCTTGCAGCCGCGGCTACTTCCCGGCGGAACCTGCCACCGCGGGCGCCATGATGGCGTGGATGTACGCGGCACCCGACCCCGGGTGGGATCATCAGGGCATTGATGGCGGCCACCCAGGAGGCGACGGCGGCAGCTTCGGCGGCGGGGGCGACGGTGGCGGGGGAGACGGTGGCGGGTTCTAACGTTGAGCGTGCAGCCCTCACTCAGGCGACGGGCTGGCGCCGGGTGCAGCAGGTTCGGACCAGCGGGCCAGAGTCGAACGCCCTCTCGGACGAGACCCTGACTCACGCGCACCCAGCGCGGGTGTCCGTCCTGTCTGCGGCTCCCGTGCGCCCCACTGGCACGAGAGAAGCCGCCCGCCCCTGACTGGCGAGGGGCGGGCGGCAGGTTCGCCTGCCGTACTTGGGAGGGGCGGCGGGTCGAACCGTCTCGTCCATGATCGGACACTCCCCGGTTCCCCGATGGGCTCTGTCCATGCAGTGAGCGACCCCGGCCGTGTGGGGGTTGGGATGCCGAGGCCGCTCGACTGCGCCCAGTGCACCCGGCCGAAGGGGGCGCGGCCGGGACGGGCAGCACGAAGAGTAAAGGAACTACGGATTGCGCGGTCACGGCGGGTGAGCGCTGCAGGGGCAGCCGGCTCGCCGCGCCTTCGCGAGACACCAGTGCCGGCGAGGCAGAAGGCTTGGTTCTCGGTCATATCGCGCCGCTCTTGATGGCGGTGCACGGGGGTGCGGAACCGTCGTCGAGCCCTATGCTTGACGGGAGTCATCGAGAAAGGCTGCGGCGTAGACCGCTTCGAGTTCAACCGGCAGCTTGCAGAAGCGGCCCGTGGCATGGCGGAGGAGCCCGCCACCGAGGCGACGCTCGATCGCGCCATCCTGACCGCCACCGAGCTGGTCAATCATGCGGACTTGGCCAGTCTGTCGTCGTTCACTCCCGACAGGGTGGACACACCCGCGGCCTCGCACGAGGACCTGCGTCGCATCGACCAGCTCCAGCACGACCTCGGCGAGGGACCGTGCATCGTCGCCCTGCGCGCCAGCGACGTCGTTAGGGTGGGCAACGTGGCCACCGACTCCCGGTGGTCGACGTGGGGGCCCCGGATCGCGGACAAGTTCGACATTCGTTCGTCGTTGAGCTTCCGGCCCTTCAGCGACAGGCACAGGCTCGGCGCTGACGTTGTACGCCAAGAAGCCCGACTCCTTCGACGAAGATGACGTCGCCGACGGATACGCGGTGGCCGCACAAGCGACGGTCATCCTGGCCGCGACGTCTGATCACGACCCTGCAGAGCAGGCAGGTCATCGGCGAGGCCGTCGGCATGCTGCGCGAACGCTTCGACCTGCCCTCTTCTCGCGCGTTCGACGTGCTCAAGAGACTCTCCTCGCAGCAGAACACCAAGCTCTTCAAGATCGCACAGCACATCGTCGACATCGGCAACCTCCCGGACCTCTCGCATAGCCCCAACGACGACGGCCTCCCGCCGTAGGTGCCAGGACCTCGCGGCCCTCCCCCGGCAACCAGCACACAGGGGCCACAAGGCTTGTCGTCACGTCACAGCGAGCGCACACTGGTGAAGCAACGAGCCGGAGGAAACGACCATGGGAATCCTACAAAGCATCGGCTGCAAACTGGGGTGGCACAGCTGGGAACCGCTCGTAAGCGACATGACAGGCGAAGCCCATCACAAGTGCCTGTACTGCGGACGGACGAAGCGCGTGGACACAGGTCACCCACCCGACGCGCACGACAAGTCGCAGATCCACACCTGAGCCGACGAACCGCCGGGCCGCAGAAGCGCCTCAGAAGACCTGCACCGCGACGATCGCGGCGTAGGCGAGGATCAGGGTGACGCCCTCGAAGCCGATGCGTCCCAGCCCCCGCGGCTGGCGCACCAGGAGTCCCGCGACCAGCACGATGGTCATCAACAGCGCGGCGGCCGTGCCGAAGAGCTGGTCCGCCTCGATCGCGTGATAGATCGACCCGCCGCGGTAGGCGACGTCACCGGCCACGAGGTTGAGCGCGTCCAGACAGTTCCCGCCGAGCACGGCCGCGACGGCCAGCGTCATCGCCCCCCGCCGGACCGCGGCGATGGCGGTGACCGCCTCGGGCAGGGCGTTCACCAGCCCCATCATCACGGTCCCCACGAAGCCGGCCGCCAGGCCGGTCGCGTCGACCAGGTAGCCGGCCGCCTCCGCGATCAACCACCCGCCGACCGCGACGACCCCGCCGACCAGCACGAACTGGGTCCACATCGAGCGGCCGCTCGTGGCGGGACCGTCCGGTCCGGGGTCGATCTCGTCGACGACGGTCTCGGCCGTCTCCACGGCCTCCCACATCGGCTCGGCGTTCTGGGCACGGATCAGCTGCAGTCCACCGAGGTAGGCGACCACCATCACGACGGACGCCGGGTGGACCGACCACACGTCGATGTCCGGTACGAAGCTGGCCATCAGGGCCAGCGCCAGCAGGAAGACCAGCAGGCAGCCGAAGAGGACGTTGGGCAAGGACGCCGCTGCGTGCTCCAGGTTGCCGCGTCGGTAGAAGGCGTCGGCGACCGCGACGGCGAGGGTCTGCGCCACGATGCCGCCCACAGCATTGCTGTACGCGAGCTCGGGTCGGTCCGCCCCGGCGCTCGCGACGGTCATCACGATGCCGCTCAGCGAGGTGACGAAGCCGAAGAACACCGCGCCGAAGAGCGCCTCCCCCCATCCGGTGTGATCGGCGAGGTCGTCACCGAGGGTGGCGAGCCGGATGCTCCCGGCGACGGTTACGGCACCAGCCACCACGAAGACGGCCAGGGAGAGCGGGATGCTCCACTCGATGAGGTCCACGGTGCCTTTCGGGGACGACGGTGATTGGAGACGCCACGCTAACGTGGCGAGGGAAGCGAGTACGACCTGACGCGGAGGGAGCCAGATGTCGCCCGGAGACGAGCACGTACGCACCAGCCCCACCCCCGCCCCGATCCGCATGGCGGCCGGCGGCTTCGGTGTCCTGTTCCTGGCGCTCGGGGTGCTCGGCTTCGTGCCCGGTGTCACGACGGACCACGACGAGCTCCGGATGGCCGGCCAGGACTCCGGAGCCCACCTGTTCGGCCTCTTCCAGGTGTCGGTGCTGCACAACGTGCTCCACCTCGTCGCCGGCGTCGCCGGGTTGGCGCTCGCCCGTACGGCCGCCCTGGCGCACGGCTACCTGATCGGCGCCGGCATCGTCTACGCCCTGTTGTGGCTGTGGGGGGTGTCCGTCGACGCGGACTCCTCGCTCAACGTCATCCCGCTGGACCACTACGGCGACCGGCTCCACCTCGGACTGGCGACCGGCATGATCGCACTCGGCGTCACGCTTGGTCGGAGTCGCCACGCCCGCTCCGACGACGCCGGCTGACGTAGACGGCCCCTCCCACGATGGCCACCACCGCGAGGGCGACCCATCCCGCGGCGCCGACGACCTCCTCGATGCGCTTGATCGATGCTCCGGCGAAGGCACCCAGGGCGACGTGACCGACTGCCCAGATGAGGGCTCCCAGGAGGGAGGCGGCCAAGAAGCGGGGGTAGCGCAGCCGCATCGCGCCCGCGGCGACGGGGGTCAGCACCCGCACGGCAGGAAGGAACCGGGACACGACCACCGTCCGTACGCCGTGGTCGCGCAGCAACTCTCCCGTCCGGTCCCACTTCTCGCGCCCCACCTTCCTCACCAGTCGCGCCTCCCGCGCCCGGGGCCCGTAGCGACGCCCCACCAGGTAGCCGAACGAGTCTCCGGCAGCAGCGGAGAGCCACACCACGACCGACATCGCCACGAACATCGGAACCGTGCTGACCGTGGTCGCCGCCACCAGCACCCCCGTCTCCCCCGGGACGACGAACCCGAACCCGATCCCCGTCTCGCTGAAGGCGAGGAAGCCCGCCACCGCGAGCAACAGCGGGGTGGGCAGCCGCGTGAGGCCGTTGAGCGCGTCGGTCAGCATGCCACTCGACGGTACCGTCCGCCGTCGACGGACGCGTCCGGCGCATACCGAGCCGCGAAAAGGGGTAGGGGCACACCATGATCGGATTCCTCGTAGCTGGCCTCATCATCGGCGCGCTCGCGCGCCTCATCAAGCCCGGAAAGCAGAACCTCGGACTGCTCGCCACCCTCGGACTGGGCCTCGTCGGGTCGCTGATCGGCGGCACCATCGCCTGGCTTCTCGGCAGCGGCAGCATCTGGGAGCTCAACATCCTCGGCTTCATCCTGGCCGTGGTGGCTGCCGTGCTGCTCATCGGTGTCGCCGAGGGCGTCGCGGGCAAGAACACGAGCAGGAGCCACGCCTGACTCGGTCCCCTCTGGTGCGAACCCGTGAGTGAGCGTGCGAGGGCCATCGCCACCGGACTGGTGGCGATGGCCCTCGTGGCGACGCTCGGCTACGCGCTCCGGCCCGCCGAGACCTCACCGCGCAAGGTGCTCGGCGAGGTCGTCGGGCTCCAGCTCTACGCGGGCCTCGACCGGCCGCCCACCAGCGAGCCCATTCCTTCGGCGGACGACACGAGCACGGCGGCACCGGGGCGACCTGGCGGCTATCGCCGTGCCGTGCGGTTCCACGATCCGCTGCTGCCGTGCTCCGAGCGTGCCCGACCGGTGACGTGCGGTGCGAAGCTCGAGATCTTCCGGCGCCGCAGCACGGCGAAGGACCGGGAGGCGGCTCTCGCGGACGCCTCGGGAGAGCACGTCGTACGCCGAGGCGCACTGGTGCTGCGCATCAGCTCGGAGCTGCCGCAGGAGCGGCTGGGCCTCTACCGGCGCCGGTTCCACAGCGCGGTCGACGACCTCGGCGCGTTCCGCGAGCTCGCCCGGCTCGATCGCGAGGACACGTGATCACCTCGGCCGCCCTGGCCATGCCACAGGTCTTCGACGACATCGCCGAGCGCGGACGAGAGCTGCTGGTGCAGACGGCGGCGGCCGTGCTCGTCGCCGTTGTCGTGATCCTGGTCGGACGCGCGTTCCAACCGCTCGTACGACGACATCTCCGCCGGACGGGGCGCCCGAGCCGTACGCGCGTGTTCACCGCGCTCTACCGCCTCAGCGTCGTCATCGTGGCAGTCCTTCTGGCCCTCACCCTCGCCTTCCCCTCGGTCAGGGTCGCCGACGTGCTCGCCAGCCTCGGCATCCTGTCCGTCGCTGTCGGGTTCGCCTTCAAGAACGTCCTCGAGAACCTGCTGGCCGGCGTGCTGCTCCTCCTGCGCGACCCCTTCAAGTCCGGCGACCAGATCAAGGTGGGAGACGCCGAGGGCACGGTCGAGGGCGTCACCGTTCGCGAGACGTTGCTGCGCACCTACGACGGACAGCTCGTCCTCATCCCCAACGCGCAGGTCTACACCAGCCCTCTCGAGGTGCGCACGCACTACCCCTACACCCGGGTCGCCTTCGCGCTGAGCTTCCCTGCGGACGTGGACCTCGGCGCCCTCCTGCCCCGGCTCCGCGAGCTCCTGCAGGAGCTGACCCCCGCCACCGCACCCGCCCCCGACGTCGTGATCACCTCGGTCCACGAGGGCGCCGTCGAGGTCGAGATGCGGCTCTGGTCGCTCGCACTGCGCTCCGAGACCACGGCGACCATCCACCACGCCATCAGCCGTACGCTCGAGGAGCTCGCCGCACTGGGAGTTGCCCTGGACGAACCGGCAGTCGTCCTGAAGTCATCACCCACCACACAGTCGACGCAATCGGATCCCGACCCCTGACTGCGTCGGCAAGCCTGAGCTGCTCGTCAACGAACGCACCGTTGCGGGCCAGCGGCCGTCGATTGCTCGTCTTCACAGCGTTGGAACGTGGCCACGAAGACTCGCTGGGCGTTGGGGAGGAGCGTGGGCCGCACGATCAGCTGCACCTGCACCTCGGAGCCGTCGGCGCGGACCATCGGCACGATCACAGGCACTCCGAGGAGATTGTCGCGTCCGTTGGTGGCGTGCAGGGTAGTGCCCGCGATGTGCGCCTGATGGAAGCGGGCCGGCACCACGACAAGGACTCGCCGCCCCAGGAGCTCGTCGGCACGCCGGTAGCCCAACAGGTCCCGGGCCGCATCGGAGGCCGCGACGATGATGCTGGGCTCGTCGGTGGCCAAGAGGGACTCGGGCACCGCAGCGAGATCTGCGTAGGCGGCGGTTAGAGCGGCACGGTCAGCCAGAGTCGCTGTGACATCGGTTCGCGCCAACCATGGTCTGGCAGTCATGGCACCGCCGGCCTGGCGGGCCACTTCTGAGCACATCCACTCGCGCATCTCGTCGATCTCCGGCTGGGTTGGTGGGCTGAGGAACACGTGAATATCCCGCCGGAGAGTTCATCGGAGTCACCGGCGTCGAGATCCACTGCAACATGAACTCATCGGTCCTACGAGATGACGCCACCAGTTTCACCGTCTGGGACAGCAACGGACAACCCGTCCTACGCGCAGACCTATGACGCCAACCGGCCACCCGCAAGAGCTACCGGTAGCGCGAAGCTGTGATCGCGTTACATCAGGGGCAGTCTGTTCCCAATGGCGGGTCGGGCCGGCCACCCGTCAGGTGAGTGCGAACTAGCATCGGCCGATCCTGGGCGACGTCCTGGCAGTTGCGGAAGCCAGTTGCCATCGTTCCGCATGGGAACAGGCACCGGAGAAAGGTGGACTGCCAGGGAAAGAGAGTCGGCTTCCGAGTAGGTGTCCCGTAGGGGATCGGCACGCGGAGCGTGCCACAACGGGATCCGCTATCGGTTTGGGCTGTCCCGCAATCGATCCGGCTCCAGTGTCCAGCCGGGAGAAGTTGAGCGGCACGGGTCAGATTCCCGGGATCGCTCGGGGTCTGGGTTCTTGCGGTCGTGGCGATGAGAGCGGGAATGAACCTGCGCCGCTGCCAGGAGTTCTCATTGTCCGCCAAGCCCGGCGTCGCGTGCCCGAGCCACCGCTGCGGCCCGGGTCGAGACGTGCAGCTTGGCGAACACGTTGGAGACATGGTTGCGGACCGTCTTATCGCTCACCACCAGGCGACCCGCCACCTCGGCGTTGGTCAGACCCCGCGCAACAAGGTCGAGGACCTCGCGCTCGCGATCGGTCAACTCTGGGAAGGGAGCCGCACCTCCGGTGCGGAACCAAGCTATGACGCTGCGGGCAATCGCCGGACTGAACGCCACTTCGCCGGAGTCCACCATGCGCACGGCTCGTTCGATCTCTGCTCGGTCGGCGCCCTTGAGCAAGTAGCCCCGCGCCCCCGCCCGCATCGCGGCGAAGAGCGAGTCATCACCCTCCAGCATCGTCAGGACCAGGACCCCGGTCGCCGGGTGTTCAGCGACGATACGGCGCGTCGCCTCCACACCCGACATGCCAGGCAGGTGCAGGTCCATCACGACCACATCGGGCTGGAGGGTGCGGGACAGGTCGACTGCGCACTCACCGTCCACCGCCTGCCCGACCACCTCGACGCCGGCCATCGTGCTCAGCGCCATGGCCAGTCCCTCGCGGTAGAGCGGGTGGTCGTCGACCAGGAGCACCCTCATCCGGCCGCTCCTGGCAGCAGCGCGGACACCCGGGTCCCCGGCCCACCGGGCACCGGGCCGACCACCAACCGGCCGCCCACGTCGGCGGCGCGGCCGGACATCGACGCCAATCCGATCCCGGTGCCGCCACGCGGGGCGATGCCGGTCCCGTCGTCGGTGACGCTGACCTCGACCGCGTCGCCCACGCGCCGCGCCTCGACCTTGACGACCGATGCCCGGGCGTGACGGTGGGCGTTGGTCAGCGCCTCGGCCACGATCCGGTACGTCGCTACCTCGGTCGAGGCGCTCAGCCCCCGGAGCGCATCCGGGGTGCACAGCAGCGTCACCCGCTGGTCCGGGGTGCTGAATCCCTCGACCAGCTCGGCGAGCGCCCCCTCCAACCCCAGCTCGACGAGCGTCGACGGACGCAGACCCAGCACCACCGAGCGCACCTCGGCGACCGTACCCGCGAGCTGGGGGACCATGTCGTTGAGGATTGCCGCGGCGCGGGCGGGGTCGGCGGCGACCAGGTCCCGGGCCACCTCCGCCTTCAGTGCCATGGCCGCCAACGCGGGGCCGAGGCCGTCGTGCAGCTCGCGGTGAAGTTCGCGCCGCTCCTCCTCCCTGGCGCCAACCAGCTCCCCTGTCGCGCGGGACAGCATCCGCTCCAGCAGCGCACCGTGCGCGACCACGGCCAGGCCGGGAAGCAGCCGCGCGACATGACGCCGGCGATGGCGGCCCAGCTCGGCCAGTGCGGTCGGCAGCCCCAGAGATCCGACCTCCCGGCCTGCGTGCTCGAGGAGAACGGCGTGCCCACCTCCCTCGCCCGGCCCGTCGCCGACGTGGCCGCCGTCCGCCAGCCGCAGCCACACCCCCTCGGCACCGAGCCGGGCGGACAGTGAGGAGATCGCTTCCCCGAGCAACATCTCGGCCGATTGGCCGCCCAACGGTCGGTCCTCGAGACGACGTCCTAGCTCGGCCAGGTCACTGGCGGGGTCGTCCTCGACGCCGTGCACGCGGAGGTTGACCTCCCGGCGATAGACGGCGTGCACCGGCGGTGACAGCGCCACGGTCACCGCCGCTGCCAGCACCCCCGGCCACAGGTCGTCGCCGGCCCCGGGGACCGCCAGCGTGACGGCTAACAGGACCGCCACGTAGACCAGTACGAGCGTCGCGAGGACGGCCAGCCAGATGAGGCCCCGCGAGATCACCATGTCGACGTCCCACAACCCGAGACGGAGAACGGCCAACAGGATCGCGGCGGGAAGCGGGATCATCGCCGATGCTGTGACGACCGGCCCGCCCGCGAATCCGGCGGCGAAGAGCAGGAGGCTGCCCACCACACCGACCAGGACCCATTTGAGCTGCTGACGGGTCTCCCCCTGGCTCCGGCGCCACCGCAGCACTACCGATGCCACCGAGAGGACCGTGCCGGCGAGGACGGTGGCGAAGAGGACATCGGCCAGAACGTCGCCCTCGACGGCCAGCGGGTTCCTCGCTCGGGAGGCGATGCCGGCCGAGATGTCGTCGTACGGCGTCGTCATCCAGGCCAAGGCCATGGCAAAGGTGGCGACCACCCCCGCTGCCGCCACCAGCCTTCTGCGTCCCTCGGGAACCCTGCCCTCAGGGAGCATGTGGGGCACGACCGCGACCACGGCCACCATCGCCACCGCCCACACCCAGTTGCCCACCCACAGCGAGAAGCCACCACCTGGGAGGCCGCCGGCCTCCAGGGAGCGGACGCCGTACTCGAGTGCAAGCATGCCGACGCCGGCGGCGAGGCCGATGGCCATGAGCAGCGTCCCTATCGTCAGGTCGGGCCGGCGCCAGAGGATCCACCCTCCGGTCAGCGTGTAGACGACGCCCATCACGACGCCGGTCAGCCACCAGTCCGTCACTCCGGACGCCAAGGGCGAGGCGACGTTGCGCTCGTGCACCAGCGCCGTCAAGGCGACCGCAACGCTGGCGACGGTCACGCCGGCGGCGACGGCGGGGCGGGTGGGCATGACTCATGGTGACGGACCCGGCCGAACCTGTCATGGGACCAGAAGTCCCGGATGCCCGGGCCACGCCGACCCGGCGGAAACGGGAGCGGTGCCTCAGGCGCCGCCGCCTCATGCGTCCCAGGCTGGTGCCGACAGATCCCGACCTTACCCAGGAGCTCCCATGACCACCTCACTCGCCGAACGCCAGGGGACTCGTCCCACGGCCGCAGTCGCAGCCCTCCTGCTGACCCTCGCGATCGCCGCGGTCACGACTGGCGGAGCAATCTACTTCTCGTTGTTCTGGGCCCAGGCGCCGACTCCCTCCGTGTGGACGGTGCTGTTCGCCGTCGGATTCGCAACGATCTCGGCTCTGGGCGTCGTGGCCGCATCGGCCCTCGCTCGCGGCAGCGAGCGTGGCCGACAAGGGGTGATCGCCTACGCCACGTTCGGCATCCTCTTCACGCTGGCAAAGCTGATCTGGTGGCAGGAGACGGAAGCGATCGTCTTCGGCGCCCTCGACATCGCCCTACTCCTGCTGGTCTCCAGCCGACGCGTGCGCGGCTGGACCGACGCCACCGCCTGAGGCAGCCAGGGGCGACGCCGTGCTGCTCACGGTGTCACTTCGCTGATCTCGCCAGGCCCTCTTCGCCTGCTCATAGGCTGAGGTCAAGTGGTGGCCACCTTCAGCGCCTAAGCGTCTGGCGGTGATCCGGGGGGGGATCACCGCCAGTCCGGCGAAGAGCGAGCTCTGAGGAATGAGCCCACTCCCCAGGATGTCGGACGTCCTAGATCGCGGTGGCTGGTCGGGCGCCGGTAGGCTACCCATTGCCTGTCCGATTGACTTGGGTCTCGTGCGCTCAGGAAGTTTTGGGCGGGGTATTGGCGCATGGAGGGCCTCTGGCGAGTCGTTGTCGCTTCCCGACACATTGTTGGCGCTCTGCACCCCGGCAGGTGAGATTTGAGCTGTCTACGCCTGCGCTGGGACCAGGTCGGCAAGAAGTCCCTGAAAACGCGCTGGTTGATCTCGATCGCGGATGGCGCACGGAGTCCGTTGAGCTGGGGCTACATGGGCGTCGAGAGGATGTTGCAGATGTCGGTGTCGGTGCAGTCGGTGGGATCGAGGTGGTGGCTGCGGGCGATGACGCCTTCGAGTTCTGCTTCGAGCACGGTGAGGTTCTTGATCCGTGCGCGCACGTCGGCGAGTTTGCTGTGGATCAGTGTCGTCACATGGGCGCAGGGGGCGTTGCCGTCGTCGCGGAGATCGATGATGCTGCCGATCTCGGCCAGGGTGAGGCCTGCTGTCTGTGCGGTCTGAACGAAGCGCAGCCGGGTGAGCGTGGATTCGTCGTAGTTGCGATAGCCGTTGGAACCGCGCTCGGGTAGGGGTAGGAGGCCTTTGCGTTCGTAAAACCTGATGGTCTGGCTGGGTAGGTCGGCCGCGGCGGCGAGCTCTCCGATCAACATCTATCCATCGTAGGCCTTGACCTTGCACTGTGGATCAAGGTTTACGGTCGCTGGCATGGACATTGACTTGTTGTACTTCGACGACTGCCCGAACTGGAAAATCGCCGATGAGCGCCTTGCTGTCATCGCCGCAGAGCACCCTGAGTTGATGGTCTCGCGTCGCTTGGTCGAGACGCTGGAGGATGCCGAGCGGGTGGGGTTCCGCGGCTCACCGAGCATCCTGATCGACGGCATCGACGTTTTCGCTCAGCCAGATGACGGGGTTGGGTTGTCGTGCCGGGTCTACCGCACACCGGAAGGCCTCGCGGGCGCCCCCACGATGGAACAGCTGCGAGCGGTGCTCGCCGTGGGAAGCGGCACCGCGCGATGACCGAGAACTACGACTTGATCGTGATTGGTGCCGGCACATCCGGTGCCTCCGCGGCCCACAAGTGCGCGTCGCAGGGCTGGAAGGTCGCGATCGTTGACGCGCTGCCGTATGGCGGAACGTGTGCATTGCGGGGGTGTGACCCGAAGAAGATCCTGCGCCGTGGTGCCGAGATCATCGACAGCGCCAGGCTGATGCGTGGCAAGGGCATCGACGACGAGGCCTATCGATCAACTGGGCCGACCTGATGAAGCACAAGCACGGCTTCACCGACCCGGTCCCGCAGCATGGAGGAAAGCCTCGCCGGGGCCAGCATCGACACCCTCCACGGCGCTGCCCGGTTCACCGGCAAGACCAGCCTCGAGATCGGAGGCGTTGCCTACGGGGCAAGGCATTTCCTGATCGCGACCGGGGCGCGTCCCCGGCCGCCGGGACTTCCCGGGCACGAGCACCTCATCGACAGCACCGACTTCTTGGATCTGAAGGTGCTCCCGCAGCGGATCTTGTTCGTCGGTGGCGGCTTCATCTCCTTCGAGTTCGCCCACATCTCGGCGCGTGCGGGCAGTAGCCCGACTATCATCGACCGCGGACCCCGTCCCCTTAAGGGGTTCGATCCCGGAGGTTCAGCTGGTCTTGAGTCGGGTTCCTCCCTTCGCTCGGGCCTGCTTCATTCGGTAAGAGTCGCCGTCGGTGACGACGGTGTGGCAGTGGTGCAGGAGCCGGTCGAGCATGCTGACTGCGGTGGTGTGCTCTGGCAGGAACCGCCCCCAGGACTCGAAGGGCCAGTGCGACGCGATCCCCAGCGACCTGCGTTCGTAGGCGGCCGCGACGAACCTGAACAGCAGCTGTGCGCCGGTGTCGTCCAAGGGCGCAAACCCGAGCTCGTCGACGAGCACGACGTCGTTGCGCAGCAGGGTCTCGATGAGACGACCCACTGAGTTGTCGGCCAGCCCGCGGTAGAGGGTCTCGACCAGTTCGGCGGCGGTGAAGTACCGGACCCGGTGACCGGCCTCGACCGGCGGCGATCCGAGTGCGATGAGGGTGTGGGACTTCCCGGTGCCGGCGGGCCCGATCAGGCAGACGTTCTCTGGCCCGGATCCACTCCGGGGATGCGAGGTAGTCGAATGCGGCGGGCGGGATCGAGGACGCCGTGACGTCGAACTCCTCGAGCCGCTTGGCGACGGGGAACGCCGCCTGTCGCATCCGGGTGCGGACGTTGGACTCGTCACGGGAGGTGATTTCGGCCTCGACGAGGGTGCGGAGGAACTCCTCGGGGTTCCACCGCTGGGTCTTCGCGGTCACCAGCAGCTCGGGAGCCAGCCGCCGCATTGCGGCCATCTTCAACCGTTTCAGACCCTCGTTGAGGTCCGCGGGCAGCGGCGGCGGAGTCGTGGCGGTCACGACACCTCACCCCCATCCGTGGTGTCGATCCGGTAGGCGTCCAGCGACCTGGTGGGCACCGTGGGAAGGGTCAGTACCAGCGCCTGACCTGCCGCGGTCGGGCGGGGTGCGTGCCCGCCGGTGGCCAGGATCGACCTGAGGTCATCAGCACGCCAGCGGCCGAACGCCACGGCCCGTTCCAAGGCTGCGAGCAGCGGCTCGGTGCCGTGCGCGGCGCCCAGAGTGAGGATCTCGGCGATCTCGGTGCCCAGCTTGGTGACCCCGGCTGCCCCGGCACCGGTCAGGAACT
Organism: Nocardioides sp. BGA-UO-ETr-FS32; assembly: GCF_059567905.1. Classification (NCBI taxonomy): domain Bacteria; kingdom Bacillati; phylum Actinomycetota; class Actinomycetes; order Propionibacteriales; family Nocardioidaceae; genus Nocardioides; species Nocardioides sp. BGA-UO-ETr-FS32. The sequence continues at coordinate 83,438 of NZ_JCAQOX010000013.1, forward strand.
GCTCGGCGACCGGTCCCAACGCGAGGAACTCCCGCTCCACCGGCGTCCTGGCGCGTGCTCCCCGACGCGGGGTGGTGGGGCGTGGCCGGTCGTAGTGGCCGTCGTCGATGCTGACCTCGCCTGGCGCGACGAGGGCGTGTTCGGCGTGGATCTCGCCGGCGACCGGTTCGATCACCCGCAGGACGCGGTCGCGCTCATCGACCAGCACCGTGACCGTGGTCCCGATCAGCCGGTTCGGGACCGAGTAGCGGGTCAGCTTGATCTGGAACAACTCGCCCGTGACGCCATCGATCGCCGCAGCAGCGACAGATCGTGCGTGCACGTCGAGCCCAACACTCGTACGCTCGGTAAACACCGGGGCCTCCCACAATTGTCGGATAGGCCGAGCAGGCGGCCCCTGCTCGGTAACCCACGAATCTTGTGAGTGAGGCCCCGGCCCGCAACCGCTCACGATGAGACGGCTACGCCATACCGTCTAGTCGTCCAGGTGGGTGTCTACCTAGCTGTGATGCCCAGGCACGTTGGTCGAGATCCTGCGACGACACGGTTTGACCTGTGATGGGTGAAGGCCTCCCCGGTGTGGAGTGGAGCTGTCTATGAACCGCTCCGCCACCGAAGGAGGCCTTCATGTCCCACGCTACCCATGCCAACGCCGCATTGACCCCTCGTGCCCGCCTCAAGATGGCNACGAACATGGTCGACGCGCGAGGAGCTGCGGATCGCCATCGTGACCTGGATCGAGAAGACCTACCACCGGCGCCGTCGCCAAGCCGCGCTCGGACGTTTGACCCCGGTCGAATACGAGCTGATCATGAAGCCGGCCGCGACCCAAGCGGCCTAACCAACCCTGTCACCAGTTCGTGCAGCAGTCCCAACTCGTCTTCCTTGGTGTGGCGATGCATTGGGGCGGCGATTGAGTGCGGCGCAAGCAAGTGTTCGACCACCCCTAGATTCCCGCCCCAGTCTCTTGAGTCCACCAGGAAGCGGTCGCGGCACCCCAGTGGAGCACCAAGGATCTCGCCTTCTCCGGCCCGGATCATCCGTGATGTGCTCACTCGAGCATCCTGCCTGCGGTGCCGATCCGCTAGTAGCGCGAAGAGTTGAATGCCGTTGGCGTCATCAGCGCAACCCCTGTCCGCTCATCGGCCGATCCGGACCTCCTCGGCAGGCGGCTGATAGACGCGTCTTCGGAGTCGGACACTCCACGCCGGCAGGGGACGAAGCGACGCCAAGGCGTTGCTCGCCAGCGCGTTCCCCGGCACAGTGGGCGTACCGACTCCGGAAGGCCACGTCCATGGGCAAGCTGCTGGTTCACATCACCTCCGGCCCCGAGGCGCCGACCCGTGCCGCGCTCGGCTTGCTGGTGGCCAGGGCAGGTATCGACGAGGGTCATGACGTGAGCGTGTTCCTCGCCGGTGACGCCGTCCAACTGATCCGCGATGCGGTCCTCGACTCCCTGACCGGACTCGGGACGGGGTCCTTGCGCGAGTCCTTTGACGCGGTCGCAAGCGGAGGTGGGCGCTTCTACGTGTCCGGCATGTCCAGCAAGGCGCGTGGGGTGACCGAGGACGACCTCATGGGGAAACCGGCGGAGCTCGCGATGCCCACTCGCCTGGTGCAGCTCGCCTTCGAGGCAGACCGGAGCTTCACCTACTAGAGCTCGTCCTGACGGCTCCTGCTCCTGGTTCGTCCTGCCGCCATCTGCGCCGGCAGGAACGGAGCCGAGCTCCGGGTCAGACGCACTCAGTCCGTCCGTGTCAGCCAGACGGGTAGTCGCCCAGCACCTCGGTGCCGTACTGCGCGGCAAGCAATGCAAAACGCTCGGGATCGGCAAGGAGCTCGTCCTCCCCCTCGGCCACCACGGCATCGAAGAGTCTCTCGAAGCCAGGTGGGGCGATGAGAGTCAACATCTGCACCGGAGCGACCGACAGCCGTCGAAGTCCATGAGGAACGCCTCGTGGCACGACGATGAAGGATCCAGGCCCGGCAGCGCTGGTGGTGCCAGCAGTCCAGACCTCGACCTCACCGGCCAGCACGTAGAAGGCTTCCTCGGCACCCACATGCCTGTGCAGCGGCGTGGTGTCGCCCCAGAAGGTCTCCTCGGTCAGCGAGAAGGCCCCGGCCACATGAGTTCCGTCGGTCTTGGTGGTGTAGGTCGAGCCGAGCGCGCTCACCTGGCGCCCCTCGCCCGGATACAGCAGGAAAGCGGAGGTCATGGCTCATCATCCTGCGGCGGCACCCCGAGCGCCATCGAACTCGAGATCCGCCAGCCCGGCCTGCGTCATTGTGGGCGTAAGGGGCTACGCCGGCGGGGTGACCAGCGCGCCAGGACGGAGCGTCAGCAAGCGAGGGTGAGGGACCGCGGCTAGCCTCGGCAACAACACGTTCCGCGCGGAGACTTGCACACTCCCTTTGCGATGTTGGCGGGCGACTTCTATAGGGGCGCTTTGAGCGGGGGAGTGCACCCTCCCGATGCTGGCGTGTGCGGGTGAGGTTGATCGACGGCTGGCACCCAGGCGACCTGTCGCAGTCCGTGCGGCAGACCCTCCGGCGGCTGACGTCGATGCCGGCGACCACGATGAGCGCCGCCAGCACGACCTGCGTGACCGTCACGACGACGAGGTTGGTGCTGATCATCAGGGCGAGGCTGGCCAGGATCATCAGGGCAACGACGCCGCCGAGGGTGCTGCGTCTGTCGAGGGAGAGCCGGCGGCAAGCAGTCCACCGAAGCCGAGGCTCGCCATGAGGCCCGCCCAGTGCGGCCCGCACACGAGGGCGGGTGCGCCCAGATCGACCAGCCGCAGCGGCCCGAACTCGAGGAGCAGCATGAGGGAGGTCAGCACCGTCAGAGTGACGATCTCCAGCAAACCCGACTGTTGCCGATCGCCAATTGCCGAAGGGCCTGCGTGTGCCTGGCCAATCACGCGCGGGTGGCGATGGCGTCAACCGCGTGGGAAGGTGGATGTCCGATCGTCGTCTCGGGTTCGCGAGAGGTGTTTCTCGAATCGAAGGATGCGTGGATGACGCGGCAGATCTATCTTCATTTGCTAGGCCCGGTAGGTGCGACTTGCGATGGTCGGCCGGCGGAAGTGTCGGGGCGCCGGGTGATGGCCACGCTTGCCGCCCTCGGTTTGGAGGCCCCTCACGTCGTCAACAGAGATCGGTTGATCGACATGCTGTGGGGCGAACGTCCGCCTAGGACGGCGGTCAACTCTCTGCAAGGCAGCGTCTCCGCCCTTCGGCGGGCCTTGGAACCGAAGGCTGTGGTCACAGCCGACCGCGGCTACGTCCTCGGCGAACATGTGGTCATCGACACAGCGTTGTTCGACGGGCATCTTGCCAGGGCTGCCGCTTTGCGTGAGCCGTCACCAGGACACGCTCATCACGAGCTCGGGCAAGCATTGGAGTTGTGGCGCGGGTCGGCCCTCTCAGGTTTGGAGGACTTCCCCTTTGCGCAGATGGCGAGGGGCCAGTGGGAAGAGCGACGGCTGCTTGCGTTGGAACAACGTCTCGAACTCGATCTGTGTACGGGACGCGAACGCGAGGCGGTAACCGAATTGGATGTGCTCTTGCGGCAGTTCGCCGAGCGTGAACCGTTTTGGGCCCTTCAGGTTCGGGCGCTCGGGTTGTCCGGTCGACAGGAGGAAGCGCTCGCCACCTACCAAAGGGCGCGCGATCACCTACGCGACGACCTCGGTGTGGACCCAGGCCCAGGTTTGCGGGCGGCGTACATGGCGGTGCTGAACCAGGAAGAGCCCCAGGTTCTGTCTCCGACAGCCCGAGCGGAAGACACCTTCATCCACCGGATGGTCAGTCGCGCACGACCTCCGCACCTGTTGGGCGAGACCCGCGGACGCCACCAAGAGGTGGATTCCCTTGTGCACGCCTTGACCGCGTCGGTGCGAGACCGCCTAGTCACGATCACTGGGGCGGGAGGGGTAGGCAAGACCCGCTTGGCGGTGGAGGTGGCACACGTCGCCTCACCAGCATTCCGGCACGGCGCGGTTTTCGTGCATTTGGCTGAAGCCCAGTTGCCACAGGACGTCTTGCCCACGATCTGCGCAGCACTTGGCATCGACGCGGGCACGGATCCGTCGTTCAGCCTGCGAGCTGCGATGCACGATGCCGACCTGCTGATGGTGTGCGACAACGCCGAGCACATCCTTGACGCGGCCCCCGAGCTCGGTGAGTTGCTCACAGACCTGCCGGGCCTGCGGATGCTCGTCACCAGCCGTGCGTCGTTAGACCTCCCTGGTGAGCGTTGCTTCCCGATCAACCCGCTCGCCGTGGCGGGCGAGAATGGACACGGACCAGCCGTCGAGTTGTTCGTGGACCGCATTCGGGCTGCCGACCCGAGCCTCCTCGAAGAATGCCACGACGCGGACGTCCTCACGGACATTTGCTCGCGATGCGACGGGCTGCCTCTGGCGCTGGAGTTCGCAGCCGCCCGAGCGTCGTTGTTCGGCCTGGCAGCCTTGCGAGCCGAGTTGATGACGTCGGCCAGCCATCTGAGCGCCCGCGTTCGCGGAGTCCCGCCCCGGCATCGGAGCCTGGAGATGAACTTGGCATGGAGCATCGACCAGCTCGAGGCCGAGACCCGTGCTCTTCTGCAGTCTCTCTTTGTGTTCGAGGGCGGGTTCACCCTGCCCGCTGCCGCCGCCGTCTCTGAGCTCCGCGCGTCAGAGTGCGAGGCCGCACTCAGCGCCCTACTTCACAGCAGCCTTCTCAGGCGGACGATGACGATGCACAGCACCACGCGATACGAGCTGCTACGGACTACGCGCGACTACCTCACGGAGACATGCGACTCGGACACGGCTCGTCTGGTGCGCAGCCGTCACGCGGACTACTACAGGACGCTCTCTGGACCCGCACTTCCGGGGATGCAGAGTCCCCAACGTCCTGAGGAGTGGTGGGCCGTCGTTCCCGAACGGGCCAACATCCGAGCGGCCATCCGGTTCTCCCTCGACATCGGCACGCACGAGGTGGCAGCGGACCTTGTGCTGTCCACCTACAGCGTCTGGGATCAGTTAGGGCCTGTCTCCGAGCTCCGCGACTGGCTCACCGTCCTGCTGGAAAGCGATGCCATCACCGGTGAGCAGAGGATCGACATCTTTTTGTGCTGGAACCTCAACGAGGACCTGCCCGCTGAACGCGTCCGTCAGTCGGCTGCCGAGGCCCGCGAACTGGCGGAGAGGCTCGCCGATCCTGTCCGGGCGCTGGCTGCGAACGCCCAGGAGTGTGCCTCCCGGGCGTTACTGGGGGACTCGGCTGTCGATCTCGAGGCGCTCGCCGTCGAGCTCGACCGCCGCGCGGTTGATCCGTCCGATGACCTGGGCGCGGTCATCAGCGGCATGCTGATGGTGGGCGCCGCGTACGGGTCTCACGGATCAGCAGACGAAGAACGCAAACACCTGCGGCGCGCTCTGCGACTCGCGTTGGATCATGAGGCCGTCTTCTTCGCCTTGGACGCCTACAACAATCTCGCCGAGGCAGCTCTGCTCGCTCGGGATACGCAGGAGTGTCGCAACTACGCCACCCAAGGACTCCAGTTCTTCCACGACGCCTTAGGAGGGGCCGCGGGCACGTCGCTGGCGGCGCCAGAGCGCGGTCGGATCGACCTGTTGTCCCAACTCGGGGTGGCCTTGGCCAGCCTGCGAGATCCCTCCGCTGGGTTGTCGGCGCTTGCTCAAGCGCTGGACGGGCACCTCAGGATCGGGTCTCGCGCATGGGCCGGTGAGGATCTTCTGCGAGTCGGCCACGTGATCGCAGGCCGGGACCCGGTGGTGGCCGGCCGGCTCTACGCGGCGTACGAGATGGCCCGCGAGCGCGAGCCGTGGACGGTCTTCTCGTTTGCTGCCCGCCTGGCAGCGGATCTCCGTGCCGAGCTCGACGAAGCCGGTGTGGATGTGTCCCCGCTCGCAATCGGCACCAACGTGCGCACTGCAGATGGCGCTCTGGCGATACTGCGCTTGGGGGCCGAGGAAGTTCGACGTCTGGTTGTGTAGCTGCCCGGAGGCTGACTCCGTGCAGGTACAGCTCGACGGGACAGGTCTTTCAACGTAGGCGGTGACGACGTTCTTGGCCCAGTGGCTGGCCTCGAACTCAACGGGCGGGACGAGCCCGATCTCGCCGTGCAGGCGTCTGTGGTGAGCCAGTCGACGTACTCGGCGACGGCGATCTCGACATCGGCCACTGACTTTCAGCCGCCCTTGCGCCGCATGACCGGGTAGCGGATGCACTCGGCCTTGAACAGTGAGTTCAGTGCCTCGGCCATCGCGTTGTCATAGAAATCGCCCCGGCACCCAACCGACGCGACGGCCTCGGCCTCGGCGAGCCGTTCGGTGTATCGAATTGCTCGATACTGAACGCCCAATCCGAGTCGCGGGTGAGGCCTGTGACGTCTTGGCGGCTCGCTGCTGCGTCCACAGGCCCATGTCGAGGGCCTTGAGTGCGAGGTCGGTGCGCAGCGACTCGATACCTGCCACCCGACGACCATCCGGCTGAAGAACGTCCAAGACGTACGCGCCCACGACGCCGTACACGCACCGCAGATCAGCAGCCAGGGCATCGCTGATCAGAGCCCGGCGCTGACCTCGACTGCACGTCAACCGGCCGCAGCTCGTCGGGAACTGGGTCCGGCCCGAATCCGAGGACCCACGCCGTCTCGCGCATCCACGAGAGGAGACAGCCGCCCCGGGTGGGACGGGACTGCCTGCCTTCGGTGGCGTGACGAGCTCCACTGTGCTCAGATGCTGCGCTCAGAAGATCCAGATGGCCCCCCGCCCTCCGATCAGCCTGCCGTCGCGGCATTCGAGACTTTGAACCATGCACGCGTAGTCGCCAACGTGGCGCTCGTCGATCAACGTGTTGCCCAGTACCGTTCCGGTGGCGACGCTGCTCCAACCGACCGTGATGTCGACGGTGTAGTCGTTCGCGCCGTACGGCTCGAAGCTGATGTCAGGGATCCACACTCGGCTGGCTCCAGCGGGAATGGTGGCGGTGCGGTACAGGCTCTGCTCTGGGGTCCACCCGTTCGTGTACCGGCTGTAGCTGTAGATGTTCGCCATCAAGACGACGTGCTGCTGTCCCGTCGTGGCCGGCGAGCGATAGACGTAGCGGCCCGGGACCCGGATCGCTGAGCCGAGCCACCCGGCATACCCCTCTACCGTCTTCAGCTGGACGGTGCCCGGGCGGCCGTAGTTCTGCCAGTAGTGCGCCGAGGAGGGAGGCGCAGTCGCCAGGAGCACGCCGACGACGGCCAAGACGCTGCCGAGCGCGCCGGCCACACGAAGGCAGGATCGGGCGGCCAGGTGCAACACCGAGTTGCCGAGCAGGCGTTTGGCGACGGGGATGAAGCTTTGGGTTCGGTGTGTGAGGTTCATGGTTGCTCTCCTTCGGTTCGATTGATGTGGCGTCCACCTTTTGGAGCCACTAGCAGCCTTCAGCCGCCCCCTGAACAGACGCTGAAGAGACGCTGGAGCGCGATCGGCCGTAGCGGGTCGGGACCAGTTGCCCGCATCCACTGTGCTGACTCGGGGTCGCGTCATGTCTCGGTGGCGCGACCTCGAGGGGTCGAGCCCGCATTGAACCTTTGGGCGGGGACTTTCTCGCCGGTGAACCAGTCGTCCACCGTGTGCCGGGTGGGGCGGCTCGACGGTGGCGAGACGCCACATTGGCGCCGGCCCGGCGGATCTCGTCAACCGAGTCGGCCTCGGCTACACGAGTGGCCTTACTCAGGCAGACTCCCGCTGACGCCACCTATAGAGGAGGCCAGCTGCATGTGGGCGGCCGACGGCGATCAATCCTGGGACACTCCCAGCGGGAGTCGTGAGAGAACTGACGGGTGCCGCTATTTGGGCGCAACGGGCTACTCCGGTGGTCTGCTGGTGGCGTAGCGACCCCCGCGGGAGAGTGGCGGCACGCGGAATAGCTTGAGTCATCCCCATGTCGCAGCGTTAGCTGTGAACGCCGCTTGCACACTCCCTTTTAGATGTTTGCGGGCGACTTCTATAGGGGCGCTTTGAGCGGGGGAGTGCACCCTCCCGATGCTGGCGTGTGCGGGTGAGGTTGATGGACGGCTGGCACCCAGGCGACCTGTCGCAGTCCGTGCGGCAGACCCCACGACGGGATGGGTGGTTGTGCTTGTTGACGTCATGCCTCGCAGGCTCGATCCTTACTCGGTCGGCGCCACCGCCACGTCCTTGGGACGGACCACCTCTGAGTCAACGGCTGGATGACGGGCCGTTCGGGCTCCCGGCAGGGTTAGCGGTCGGTCGAGCCAGCGCGCTGGCATGGGAAGTTGTTCCTAGCGCTCCAGAGCCACCCGCAGCGCCTTGACAAAGTCAGCTCGCCTGGACAGCAGCCTCCGGATCTCGAAGGAGGGGTAGAGGGCGACCCAATCGGCCCTCAAAGCCCGCGTGTCCAGGCCCTGCCGGTTGCCGGTGGAGCCGAGGCTGTCACACCCGTCCTGGCCGAACAGGCAGACCTCGTAGCCACTCTCCCGCAGGCTCGCCGACAAGTTGACGGCGAAGTCCGTCGGCGGGACCACCTGTGAGGTCACGGCGACGTCGCGCACACCGCCACCGGCGCCGAGGATCTCCAGCACACGATCGCCCCGGTCGACGGTCGCCGCATGCACGGCCCGGAAGGCGCTCACCTTGGCCGTGGTCACATTCGCCGGCTCGTAGGTGACTGCGTCGGCCCGGTTCGTCTCCCGGTGGGCGCCGTTCATCAAGAACGCCTTGGCCCCCAGTTCGTCGAAGGCCGTCGCGGCGAGGCGCTCGCTGAATGTGGCCGAGCCGGCGTACGCCGCCTCGACCACGACATCCGAGTCGGAGCCGGGGTCGACGGCGTAGAGGCCCCACCCGCGGGCCACCCTCGAACCATCGAGCCGCTCGGCCAGCAGGAGCAGCCGCCGGTCGGTGTGGGGGTCGGTCAGTTCCACCACGTCGTAGCCGTAGTCGTCGACCAGGGCCGCCGCGGCCTTGGGCTTGTCGTCACGCAGGAGCCGCATGGCGGCACCGAAGTCGCAGGCCTCGTCCTGCGTCGGGACCACGTACCGCTCTGATCCCCGTGCCAGGAGACGCTCGTCCTCGTAGTCCACGACGTAGTCGTAGAACGCAGTGTCCACGCTCGAGACGACACCGGTTCCGGTCTTGCCCGGGACTGGACACCTCGGCGGCCGCGTGGGATTCGGGTCGGTGGTGGCCGGACCCCGCGGCGGGAGGGCCTCGGCCTCGGCCACGTCGATGTCGAACACCGAGCCGTCGCTGACCGCCGAGAGGATGTCGAGCATCGCGATGTGGGCGGCCTTGATCAACACCCCGGCGGCCTTCTGGTCACCGGAAACGTCCTGCTCCACCAGCACGCTGGCGGCGCCGCGGTAGCCGTAGGCGTTGCGTGCCGTGCTGATCGTGGTGCCCGGCGGGAAGCGCGTGACGATTCCGGTGGCGTGACTCAGGCTGCGCGCCGCCAGCGCGCTGACCTGCTTGGAGTACGTGATCGCGGCAGCCCGCTCCGGGGTGAGCTCGACGCCAGACGTGAATTGTGGCCAGTCCACGGACGCCGTGATGGCGTCGCCGCCCTCGGTCTGGTAGCTCAGCTGTCCGTGGTAGTCGACCACCAGCTCCGGCCGCCAGCGCGCGAAGACCTTGCGCACCGCCCTTGCCTCAGGGACAGGGACGTCGGCGGTCTCGACGAACGGGCTGTGCCACCGGTTGACGTCGAAGCCCCTGCCGGGGGTGCAGTCGGGAACGTCGGGGTCGCACTCGGGATCGACGTTCTGGCGCCAGTAGCGCTGGGTTCCGTCGGGGTTGACCCGCGGCAACACCAGGACCGTCAGCTCGTCGAGGATGCTGGTGATCGCTGAGTTGTTGCTGGTCGACAAGGTCTTGATCGCGGCGATCGCCGACTCGGCACCCAGCGCCTCGTTGCCGTGCTGCTGAGCCATGTAGAGGACCCGTCGGTCGCCGTCCCCGATGATGGCGAGTGGGATCTCACGGTCCCCGGTTGGACGTGCCGGCAGTTTCCAGCCTCATCCTGCCCCCGCTGCGCGCCTCGATCCCTTCGAGCTTGCGGAGCATCTCCTGATAACTATGGAACTTTTCGGGAGCTAGATTGTCGCTGGTGCGCGGCTGCGCCGCCGACGCGGTGGTCGAGGCGGCGGAGGGCAGGAGCCCGACCAGCAACAGCGTGGCCACCAAAGCAGCGCACAGTCCGCCACGCGGATGCGGTCGGGCAGGGGAGGTGGTCGGCATCATCGGCTCGCAATCTTGCGTGTGAGATGGACCACACGATCGTAATCCGGGGGTAGCAACATTTACCCCCCCGTGAGGGTGATATGCACCCGGGCTGGGAGATCGCTGCGTGGCATGCGCTGGCTCGCTCACGAAGCCCAGCTGTATCGGGGTAGAGACAACAAGGTGCTCAAGGGCAACTGCTGATCGGCAGATCGGACGTCGGTCGCAGGCGGAAGACTCACGCCGGGACAGACGCACGCCTGTCAGCGTGCGAAGCTGCTGTGGACATCCGGCTGCGTCGTCGGCCACGAGAAGCATCTGTCTGGAGCATTGGCCGAGGCGCCTAGGAACACTCGGGCTGCGTGAGCGCGAATACTCCCGGGCGCCTCGTAGAAGCAGGTGTAACGGACCCTCGCCCAAACCGCAACGATGCTTGAAGTTTCGTCAAGTTACGGGCAGCTCGGCGAGGACCGCAACGCAGAGAAGGTCTCGGACCGTCGCTGCGGCTCGCACAGGGCGATCGCGGCGCGCTGGGCTACTGGGGTGGACGCCAGTGTGCGGTCAGCCGAGGGGCGGGGCAACGTTCGAAGCCTGAGACCTGTACGTTGACGCGGCTCTGGTCCCCGGCGCGAGCGGTCGACGGTGTCCGCGCCATCAGGTCTTCCTGAGGGTCGTCTGAGAGTGGCGGTCTCCTGTGGACGGGGCTGGGTGACGCCGACGGTCGGCGCGTGTTACCCGTGGATCGGGATTCGGAGCCGCCAGCCCAATTCGATGTGGTCAGGATCGGTGATTTTTTGGGGGTTCGCGGCCTGGATCTGCTTGACCGTCGTCCGGGTGAAGTCCTTGAGCTTCCTGACGATCCCGGTCAGGGAGTCACCGCTCTCGACGCGGTAAAGCAACCAGCCCTGCATGTCCGGGAATATGATCACCTCGACGTCGCGGAGGTTGAAGCCTGGACTTGGCCCTTCGTCCGGGAGGCCGGGGTTGTCGCCGAAGACCTGGACCGTGAGTCGGGTGCCGGCCCGCGGTGGATCGTCCACCTTCACCCGGGTGGAGAACTCGCCGATCCCGATCCCGCCCCCGCTGGACTGGCCCGAGTCGGTGGCCAGCACATTCCCCTTCGGGTCGAGCACCCTGATCCCGATAGTGCCCTCGAACCCGGCGCCGACTCCCGTGACGAGGAAGCGACGGCCGACCAGCTCGTTGTCGACGGGCTGCCGGAGCCGCACGTCCGTAATGAGTCCCATGGCTGCCCCCTGAGGGTTCGAGACGGTGAGACTCGGAGTCTAATGCGGTGCCCGGGCACTCAGTGCCGTCAGACGATCACCGCTGTGCTAGCACCCTTGCACTCTCCCTATCGCGTGTTGGCGGGGGACAACATCTCGGCCAGGTTCGTGGTGCCCACCGTGGCCACGAGCGTGGACCTCGTGGTGCACCTCGGTCTCGGCGCCGACGGCGTACGCCGCGTCAACGAGATCGTGTCGGTGCCGGGGCGCGTCGAGGCCGACGTGATCGAGGTCGAGCCGATCTTCGTCCGCCACTGCTCCGAGCTGCGCAGGACAGGGGGAGTGCCGGCGCGCATCGAGCGGTTCGAGCGGGTCGGGATCGACATCCACCAGGTCCTGGCCACCGACGCCCTCGCCGACGACGTGGCCGGTCGCTGATGGGTGCGCTCGTCGGCCTCGGAGTGGGCGTCGGCCTGCTGCTGATCTGGTCTGCCTTCGCGCTGCCCCGGCAACCGAGGTCCGCGACGCCGACGTCGACGGCACTGGGTCGCTTGCTCGGCCGGGCCGGGCTGTCCGACGTGACCTCCGCCAGCGTGGTGTCGCTGTGTGCGGTGCTGTTCGCCGTGGCCTTCGCGGTCGTGCAGGCCGTGTCGCGGACGGTCCCGGTCGCGTTCGTCTTCGCCACGATGGCGGCCTACCTGCCGATCGCGGTGCTGCGCCAGCGGGCCGCGCGGCGGTTGCGCGACTTCGCCGAGGTCTGGCCCGAGGCGGTCGACAACCTCGCCAGCGCCGTACGTGCCGGGTTGTCCCTGCCTGACGCGGTCGCGGCGCTCGGCACCTCTGGTCCCGAGGCGCTGCGGGCCGACTTCGCGCAGTTCGCTGTCGACTACCAGGTCACCGGACGCTTCGGCGAGTGCCTCGACCGGCTGAAGGACCGGCTGGCCGACCCGGTGGGGGACCGTGTCATCGAGGGCCTGCGCCTGGCTCGCGAGGTCGGCGGCGGCGACCTCGGCCGGCTGCTGCGCAACCTGTCCGGCTTCCTGCGCGACGACGCCCGTACCCGCTCCGAGCTCGAGTCCCGCCAGGCCTGGACGGTCAACGGCGCCCGGCTCGCGGTGTCAAAGCCCTAGAATTGACATATGAGGGTGATGGACAGGGCCGAGGCCCTGATCGAGTGCTGCCCTCACAACGAAAGTGCCCGCCCGGAGCGGCAACTCCGGACGGGCTATACCCACCGAGAGGCATCCTCGATGAGCAACGACAGCATCCCAGACTGGAACACGCCAGCCACCCGCGACGACCTCCGCTGGTGGCTCGACAAGGCCCCGACACTCACGTGGACCTGGGCCAAGACCTTCGCCGACTTCGCTCCCCACTGGTACGTGATCCAAGGGCGGACGCGGGGGATGACGAGGGAAGACTTCGTCAGGGTCGGGAGGGTGATCCGCACCTTTGGTGAGCCCGGCAAGTTCTGGAAGCGCACCAACCTCTACCTATTCACCGAGGACAGGGCACGCAAGTTCTGGTGTATGTGGGGCGATCCGCCGGAGCCCCCGAATCTGATCAACCTGGCGACGACCGAGAAGGTCTACGGACCGCAGACCGACTTCAATGAGGCGCGGATCGTGAGGCTTCGACTGGAGGCCCGCGATGGCTGAGGAACTGCGAGCGGCGATCTACTGCCGGATCAGCAAGGACCGGGCTGGTGCCGGGCTCGGAGTCGAGAGGCAGGAGAAGGACTGCCGCGACCTCGCCGAGCGACTCGGGTGGAGGGTCGCGGCGGTGTACGTCGACAACGACCTGAGCGCCTACAGCGGTAAGCGCCGACCGCAGTACGAGGAGATGTTGAAGGCGGTCAAGGACGGTCAGATCAAGGGCATCGTCACGTGGCACACCGACCGCCTGACGCGCCGGGTCGCCGACCTCGACAAGTTCGTCCGGCTGGCCGACGAGAACGGCCTACTGATCCAGACCGTGAAGGCGGGGGAGGTCGACTTAACCACCCCGTCAGGGCGAATGGTCGCGCGAACGCTGGGCAACATTGCACAGTACGAGGTGGAGCACGCCAAGGACCGCATGAAGGCGGCGAAGCAGCAGGCCGCAGCTTCTGGAAGGTACCGGGGCGGTCCGCGCCCGTACGGATTCGAGAGCGACGGCGTGACGATGCGCCACGACGAGGCGGAGGTCGTCCGCTACGTGACGGCCGCTGTCCTGGCCGGTCGCTCTCTTCACGCGCTCGCTCGTGAACTCAACGACAAGGGGCTCCGGACGAGCACCGGCAGGGTGTGGACCCAACCGAGGGTCAAGGACATGGTGATCCGGCCCCGCAACGCCGGGCTCATCCATCGCGGTCGCGCCGATGGACGGACAGAGAACCGCGACGGGCGACCGGACTTCGAGATCGTCGGGCCTCTTCGTGACGAGGGGGGCGAGCCGGTGAAGCCGATCGTCACCGAGGACGAGTGGAGGGCGGTGCACGCGATGCTGGTTGATCCTTCCCGCCGCACCAACATCGCGAACGAGCCCAAGTGGCTGCTGTCCAACATCGCACTGTGCGGGCGGGAGGGCTGCGACTCGAAGATGCGCGCGACCTCGAATCTCTGGCGGCAGACCGGCAAGGACCCGAAGAAGCCGCGCACGCGCCGCGCCAACTACCGCTGCCGCGACAACAACCACCTGACCATCGACGCCGCCAAGACGGACGAGTGGGTACGCGGTGTGATTGCCGAGATGGTCCGGGACGAGCGCATCGTGAAGGCTCTGACGCAGGGGAGTGGCGAGGCGGTCGCTGTGGACCGGGACCGCCGTCGCCAACTGGTGCTGCGCCTGGAACAGACCGAGCGCGACTACGACGACGACCTGATCGGCGCGCGCGACTTGAAGCGGAAGCGCGAGCGGATCGCCGCAGAGATGGAGGAGATCGACGCACGGCTGGCCTCGGACCTCCAGCAGTCCTCGACGGCGAAGGTCTTGAACGCCCCGGACCCCGGGCAGGCGTTCCTCGACGCCCCGCTCGACGTGCAGCGCGCGGTGCTTCGGTCAGTGATGACGGTGACGGTGCTACCCGCCCCGAAGCGCGGTGGCACGTGGACTGATGCGCGGCTACAGATCGCGGCGGTGGGATAGCGACGCGGCTCTCAAGGGGTGTACGTCGGCACCGTGCCGCGCTCCTCGAGACCCGGGATTAACGCTTGAGCGCGAGCCACCTGGGCAGCCGAGAAACAGTCAGGGTTGTTGGCGACGATGTGCATGAAGGTGAGCGTCGCGATCCGAGCATCCTCACCCGCTTCGGCGGCTCCGGGCACCATCGTCTGGACGCGATCGTTCGTCAGGGTGTCGTACTTCTCCACGGCGTCCTTCGAGGCCTGGGCTGCGTCGTTAGCCTCCTCCTTAATCGAGACGCAGGGATCGGGGCGTCGTTCCTCCTCGTCCCCGCCCTCACCGCAGGCCGTAAGAAGAGCCAGGGACAGAACAACAAAGGCAGTCCTTCGCACGGGGTCGCCTAGAGCCGCATCGATGGCGGGGAAGCGGTCCAACCGTCGTCGCTGTCCGCCGTGCTCGCGCCGTCGCGCCTAGCCTTACGCGCCTCACGCATGGCCCGCTTCTGTGCTGGCTGCACGTAGAGGACCAGCACGGCCTCCTCAATCAGCTTTGCCACGTCCTCGACCTCATCGGCGGAGTACGTGAGGCCGTCGTGGATGCTGTCGTTGCCCAGCATCCGTGCCTCGTGCAGGTCCTCGACCAGTTCGTCGGACAAAGTTCCTTTCAGGCTCTCGATCTTGTCGTAGAGCGCGCGGCCGGTTGCTTGCTGGTCCTTCACCAGTTCCTCAACGGCGGCGCGGTACATCACCGCGGCGGCGCGGAACGCGCCTGCCTTCTCGCAGGTGCTTGCTTCAGCGAACAGCGAACGCACCACCTCGGGGGCGGTCCCATGCAACGTCCTCGGCGACTCAACGGGCCACACGATCGTGCGCCTCTGCCGCAAGTCGTCCGGCGTCCAAGGGTCGTCACTCGGGCGAAGGTCGTTGTGTTCGAGAAGAACTACCGACTTGCGGCAGTGGAGGCAGCGCACAATGATCAGCCCGGTCCACGCCGAGCCTCGCTGTTCTTGCCTCTCGACGACATTATGGGCACCGGCGGGCGATTGGTAGTAGGGCGCGACGCTGTTGATGCTGCTGACGACCTCGAAAGAACTGTCGCGCTCGTGCCACGGGCAGAAACCCGCTCCGTTCTCGAACAGCATCCTGCTGCCCCCCTTACCTCAGTGCGGTCGACAGCCTCGCATGCGGCGCCGTCAGTCGCCGAGACTTTCGGCGATTTGAGTGCCTGGGATTCGACCGCTGAACTCCAGGTCCACTCGACACTTGACAGGCCGCGAGAACCGAATTGTGGGCCGCGTAACGCGGCGGATTTTCCCCATTGTTTCCGCAGGTCAGAGGGTGATTGACATTCCGACGCTTTGACCCGTCGAAACCCCTGAATTGCCGTTTGAAAGCACACCGCAAATCTTCCGGTGATCGAACTACATGGTTGTTGTTCATGGTGGTAACCTGAGACTTGAATCAGCACGACGGCCCTCCCCACGTGAGACTGGGAGGGACGGTAAGACCACCGCAGACGACGGCGTGAGGCCGGAACCGTAGCGGACAAGGTGCCGTGACGCGGGCCGGAGGCCCTCCACCAGTGGTCGTGCTCCATCGCAACTCATGGAGCACTCTCATGCACGGTCCCTTCGCTTCCTTCCACTACGCCGCTGAAACGCTCGGCTGCGACTACGGCACCATTCGCAATTACGTCAAGCGCGGCGAGCTGACCGCGTTCCGACTGCCCGGGAGGCGCGGGCACTTCGTGGACCTCGACGAGGCGCGCGAGGTCCTGGGCAAGCGCCAAAAGTACGGCTCGTTCGGTCCTGACGCCTTGGTTCGCGACCTCTCGAACGTGGTCGCCGACTTCGAGGTGCTCGGGTGACCCCGCAGGAGGCGGCTGCTCTCATGCCTCCGCTGACCGACGACCAGGTAGAGCAGATCGCCACGCTGCTCGGGCTCGTGAGGTCCATTTCGACTGTGGCGGTGGACTGATGATGAGTGAGAACCAGTCCACCGCCAACGGACTTCACCCGTCCTCCAAGCGTGCCATGAACGAGGCCGTCGTGGTGGAGGCCGCGACGTCGTACGCCATGCTCGCCACGCCCGCGCAGATCGAGAAGATGATGCGCGACGCCTACGGCGACCGTCCACCGGGCTCGCACGCCCGCTGGCTCGACCAGCACCGCCCCGGCTGGCGTGACCGCGTGTGCACGGTCGAGGGCTGCGAGAAGCAGGCCCGCGCCCGAGGCTGGTGCGGGGCCCACTACGAGCGCTGGCGTCGTTGGGGTGACCCGACCGGCTCAGCGCCGCCCAAGCCTCCGCCGCCGTCGCGTACAGAGATCATCGAGGAGATGGAGGCCGCGCTCGACCGACTCCGTAGGGAGGTCGGCGAGTGAGCGACCTCATCGAGGCGCTCCGCGAGGAGGGGCGGGGGTCATTCCCCTGCCCCTCCTGCGGCTCGGTCGCCTCAGACACCTACGACTACCCGTTCTGTCCTCGCGGCTGCTCTCCGACTCAGATGCTCGTCGCGATCCAGACTCGGCCCGAGAAGTGCCCGGAGGACCACAGCGGGTTCGGGGCGAGGAACCCTGCGAGCAAGTGCCTGACGTGCCAACGTGAGATCGAGTGGGTGCGTCGTGAGGCACGTCGTCTCGTGGCTCAGGCCGATGACGATGGTTCGGGATGGACGGCGACGAATCTGACCGAGGCTCCCGACGTTCCGCCGCCGATGATCTTGGAGATCGGCGAGGGAAGCGGTGACTATCTGTTCCGTCGCGGCTGGGTGACCCTCATCCACGGTCGCTTCGCCTCAGCCAAGACGCCGGTGACCTACCTCGCGGTGGTCGAACAGGTACGCGCGGGACGGGGCGCGATCATCGTGGACTACGAGATGGGCCAGTCTGGCGCGGTCGCCCTGCTCCGTGAGATGGGTCTGTGTGACGGGCAGATCGAGCGCCACGTCCACTACATCGAGCGACCACCACCGATGAGTCCTGCCGGTGCGCGTCGGATCGCGCAGGACCTGGCCGACAAGGGCATGGACGACATCGCGGTCGTAGTCATCGACTCACTCACGCAGTCAATGGCGACGGTGCCCGGTGCCGACGACAACCGCGCTCTCGACGTGACCGTGTGGGCGGACGAGCTGCCGTGGTGGTTCGCCCAGGAGTTCAACGCCGCCGTGCTCATCATCGACCACTCGAACATCAGCGACGGCAACCGTCCCTCGGGTTCACACAAGAAGCGCGAGTTCCCGCAGTTCCACCTGTGGTGTCGTCTCGACGTGCCCTTCTCCCGCGAGAAGCCGGAGGCCGGCAAGGCAACCCTCATCGTCATGAAGGACCGCTCAGGAGAACGCGTGATCGAGGGCGAGGTGGCGGTGATGCGGACGCGTCCCGGCGGATCGTTCTACGTCACTGCTCCCGAGCCCACGAAGCACGGCGAGGTGGACCTTCCGCTCGACCAGCAGCCCGAAGGGTCGACCGACGAGGAGGTATACCGCGATCTCGTCCTTGCAGGTCCGGACGGCCTCCTCAAGACGCACCTGACGGGACGAGGGGCGCGGGGCACCTACCGTCGTCACGCGCTGGATCGGCTCATCGAGGAGGGTCGAGCGGTCGAGCGGGCAGACCCGGCCAGCAGTCGTGCCCGTCGCTGCTGGGCCGACATAAACGCCCCGTGATGCCCGAGTGTCGTGTGTCGAGTGTCTATAGATTGAAGGACACCTGACACACGACACTTAGGTTCAGATCACGCTCCCTGTCACGTCAGTTCCAAGTGTCGGGGTGTCTTTTCTATAGACACACGACACACGACACTTGGGATCAGCGCCGCCGCAGCCTCACGTGATCGGCCAACGAGGGGGCAGCCGAGGCGACGAGCGTCTGAACCTGCTCGGCTCGTGCAGACGATGCTTCGACGTGGGCCGTGAGGCTGGGTCGATAGGGGACGGGCTCAGTCTTGGGCGTCACGGGCGCTCCTCCTCGATACCCACTGGGGGTACCAGTGTAGTACGCCTGCGCCCAGCCCTCTGCGCCGTGAGAGCGGCCCACCGCGTAGTACGGTGCGGCGCTTCTCGCTCTCGACAGATCGAACGCCTCGGGAGACACTGGACCGACTTCACACCGCCGCTGGCAGATGGGCCGGGCACTCCTCTTGGAGGCTGCCCATGTCCCGTCCGTTCCTCTCGGTCCTCGCGGTGCCGTGCAAGCGGCACGCCGCCAAGCCCGGTGAGCCTTGCTGGACCGTCCTGGCGGGTGAGTCCGACATCGGTCACGCGGGTGTCTGTGGTCGCCGGATCAGCGCGCGGGGGTTCCCGCGATGAACGACCACTGCACGCAGTGCGGGCGTCGCTGCTCGCCAAGGCGGCTGACCGAACTCGGACCCGCAGACCGCCGCTGCCCGCGCTGCCTCGACCACATCCCGTCCGCCGAGCGGCGTGCGCTGCTGCGTCGAGCAAAGGAGGACCACCGTGTCCCGTGAACCCTCGTCCGGCGTGATGCGCTACGCCCAGACCCACGGCGGCTACGAACCCGCGAAGCAGGCCGAGCCGCTCCCGCCGCCGAAGAAGCGGCAGCGTCGGTTTCGCGTGGTGGTCCCCGACGCCAAGCCCAAGCCGCCGCCCCGACTCCCCACCGCCCAGCACCGGGACGAGCGGGGGAACTACCAGCGGGCCGTGACCAAGCAACTGACCTCCACGGAGGCGTTGACCCCCGAGGAGCGCCAGATCATCTCCGGTTACAGGCTCTCGGTCGGCGGTGCTGCCGCTGACGCCGAACGCCGCCGGATCGAGCAGGAGTTGAGGAGCCGATGACCACGACCAGGACCGACAAGGACGTCGAGCTGCTGCGGGCCACCGTTCCTGACGACCCGATCAAGTTGCCGCCCGGCCACCTTGCGTGCGAGGCGTGCGGCATCGCCGTGGAGACGCGGGAGGTGGCCTCGACCACGACCGTCCCCACGCCGAGCGAGCGGACCATCGCCGTCGTGGACTTCGCCCGCTGCGCCGCGTGCAGGGCGATCCGCGAGCAGGCCCGCGAGTACGTCGAGGCCCACCCGGCGCTCGCTGCGCGTCTGGGGGACATCGCCGTCGAGCGGATCGAGTCGGTGCTGTTCGGCCTGACGATCCTCAGGCAGCCCGTCCCGGACAACCTCGCGATGCTCCTGCCTCGGCTGCACCCAGCGGCCCACGGCGTCTGGTTCTCCAACCCGCTGACGCTGCAGCCGAAGCGCTGCTCGCCGCACCCGTGGGCACACGTGTCGCTGAGCCAGCGCGCCGAACTCCGCAAGGCGTTCGCCGCCAGCCTCCGCGACCGGCTCGCGCTGGGTGCGCCCCCCGTCGCGGTCGAGTGCCCCTCGGGCGGGTGCCTGATGTGCGGCGTCCGCGAGATCGAGCGCTCCGCCGTCGAGGTCAGCCAGCGCGGGGGCCCCGCCGCCGCTGCGTCTGCGATCTGGCGTCCGGTTCTGACCAGCGTCCACGCCCTCGGTCGCCGTGCGCCGGATCAGGCGGCGGGTCACGTGTGTCCGGCCTGTGACAAGGCGATCACTGACGCGGGAGGTATCGGCCAGCCCGCGATGGGCAACGCCGTGCTGGCCCACGTCCTGCACACGAAGGGCGAGGCGAAGGCCCGCCGCCTCCGCTCGCTCTTGGAGGCCGACGACCCGCTGCACCTGCTCGGCTGGGGAGCCTTGAACGCACGTCCCAGCGGCACGCCGTGGTTTCACCTGATCAAGGTGCTGGACCGCCTCTGAACTCCGCTCGGGGTCGGGTGGGCTGCCCATCGCCCTCGGTGACCCGGCCCCGGGCGGTCACCAGCATTCCCTGCCTGCTGACGGCAGTGGCTGTCAGACTTCGGCGCATGGTCGACATCGCCACCGTGTCCGTCGTTTCCTCCGCTGCGGTCGCCCTTGGCACCCTCGCGGTGAACTTCATCGGCAGCGAGCGCCAGCGCAAGCACGAGTCGGACCTCGACTTCGAGAAGCGGGTCTGGGATCAGAAGTCGGAGGCCCTGTTCAGCCTGATGAAGGTCAGTCGCGGCCTCTGGGTATCAGCCGACCCAATCACTGACGCCAACCGCCGCACCTACGCGGTCAACCTCTCTAAGAGGCTGGACGACCTTCAGGCGGCGAGAGGCGTTGTAGACGCGTTCGCCTCCACTCGCTGTGCCTTGGAACTCACTTGCCTGATCGACACGATGGTCGAGGGCGGGGTGACACCTGGCGTCGGCTACTACATCGACCGTCTGAGAGATGAGTCGATGAAGGTCGATCCGAGCGACACCGAGAAGTGGGGCTGGTACCGCGACTGGCGCAACAAGGCCGAGGCGGAGTTGCTGGAGAACTTCGATCCGGAGCTCGCGGACATCCGAGCGAGCGCAGAGCGCTTGTTCGAGGCCGCGCGAGACAGCGTTCGTCGACCGAAGGATTGATCTACCCTGCGAGCGTGAATTGAATATGTCAAAACATAGGTTTTGACGTCTCGGCGCCGTGGATCGTGCTGCTGCTGATGTCCTTCCAAACCACCGCCATCCGGCAGTACGCCTCACCCGGAGGGATCATCGTGCTGGGCATCGGCTTTGCGGTCTGCGTGCTCGCCTACGCCGCGATGATGCGGATCGGCCGGCTCCCGGTCGAGAAGCGGATCCTCTCGTGAGCACCGCCGTCTGGGGCGGCCTGCTCGGTGCGGTGGCAGGCGCCGGCGTCATCCTCATCGGGCTGCGGATCAGCGTCCTGCGGCGCCCGCAGCTGTCGCTGCGTGTGCTGCCCTACCTGCGCGACGTGCCGCGGCTCGACGAGACGCGGGTCGTACGCCCTGCCGCATCCACACCCACCTCGGCCGCCGCCGGGATCTTCGGCCCGGTGCTGGGGCAGGCCGCCGACCTCGTCGAGCGGGTGCTGGGCGGCAGCTCGTCCGTACGCCGTCGGCTGGAGCGTGCCGGCCTCGACCGCACGGTGCAGGACTTCCGCATCGAGCAGGTGGTGTGGGGCCTGGTCGGCTTCGGCGCCACCGCGGCGCTCGTCCTGCTCCGCGCCCTCGGCGGCGTCGGCAGCGTCGGCTCAGGACTGGTGTTCTGCGTCCTCGGCTTCGTGAGTGGCGTCCTGCTGCGCGACAACAGGCTCAGCACCCAGGTGAAGAACCGCGAGCGGCAGGTCCTCACCGAGTTCCCGACCATCGCCGAGCTGCTGGCGCTCTCCGTCGCCGCGGGGGAGAGCCCGGTGTCGGCGCTGGACCGCGTGGTCCGCCGCAGCCGCGGCGCGCTGTCCGACGACCTGGGCCAGGTCCTGGCCCGGATCCGCACCGGCGAGCCGGTCGGCGTCGCCTTCGAGTCCCTCGCCCGCAGCACCGGCCTGCCGATCGTGGCGCGCTTCGCCACGGGCATCACCGTCGCGATGGAGCGCGGTACGCCGCTCGCCGACGTCCTGCACGCCCAGGCCGCCGACGTGCGCGAAGCCGGTCGACGCCTGCTCATCGAGACCGCCGCACGCAAGGAGATCGCGATGATGGCGCCCGTCGTGTTCTTCGTGCTGCCGGTGACCATCCTGTTCGCCTTCTACCCGGGCGTGCTGGGGCTCCGCCTCACCACGCCCTGACTCATCCAACGAAAGGACACACCATGCCTCCGTCCATCTCGGGACCCCTCCTGCACCTGATGGCACGTCCTCGCGACGACCGCGGTGATGTGCCCGGCTGGGTGATGGTCACCCTGATGACCGCGATCGTCATCGCCGGCCTGACGCCCTTCGTCGGGGACGAGCTGCGAGGGCTGCTCGAGCGCGCGTTCTCGATGGTGAGCGGATAGGGACGTGCCCCGTCCCGCTCGTGTCGACGAGCGCGGATCGGCCGTGGTCGACTTCGTCCTGGTCCTGCTGGTCCTGCTCCCGCTGGTGGTCGGCATCCTGCAGCTCGCGCTGGTGCTGCACGTGCGCAACACCCTCGCCTCTGCTGCGGCCGAGGGCGCCCGCCACGCTGCGGTCGCGGGCTCGTCCGCGCCCGCCGGCCAGGCCAAGGTCGACGAGCTCGTCGACGGTGCGCTCTCGGAGGACTTCGTCCGCTCCGTCACGGTGCGGCCGGCGGTGGTGGGGGGAGCACCCGGCTACGAGGCGGTGGTCGAGGCCGACATCGGACTGCTCGGGTTGAAGGCGCTGGGCGGCGTACGGGTCCGCGTCGAGGGCCACGCGATCGCCGAGCAGGCGGCGGGAGGTCCGCCGTGAGTCGCCGCCGTGACGAGGAGGGGTCCGCGCTCGTCGAGCTCAGCTGGCTCGCGATCATCCTGCTGGTCCCGCTGATCTGGATCGTGATCTCCGTGTTCGAGGTGCAGCAGGGCGCGTTCGCCACGAGTGCCGCCGCTCGCGCGGCGGGCCGGGCGTACGCCCTCGCCCCCGACGACGCGACCGGCGCGGCACGTGCCGACGCCGTCGTACGCCAGGTCCTCGCCGACCAGGGCACCCCCGGCCAGCAGGCGAAGGTGACGATCAGCTGCGACGCCCCGGGCGACAGCTGCCATGTCGGCACGTCGGTCATCACCGTCCGCGTCGAGTCCGGGGTCGACCTGCCGTTCTTCCCGTCGATCTTCGACAAGGGTGCGGCGAGCTTCTCCCTCCACGCCACCCACACGGTGCCGATCGGGCAGTACGTCGAGAGCGCGCCCGAGGACGGCGAGGACCCCGGCGAGGATCCCGACGAGGACGGCGAGCGGTGAGGCGCGACGAGCAGGGCCAGGTGACTCTGCTGATCATGGGCTTCGCGAGCATCCTGCTGATGGCGATCGTGGCCGTCATCGACGCCTCCGCGGCCTACCTCCAGCGCCAGGGGCTCGACAACCTCGCCGACGGCGCCGCCCTCTACGGCGCCGACCTCGGCTCGGCCGGCATCTACGAGCAGGGCCTCGACGGCGAGCGGCTCACCCAGCAGGAGGCCGCGGTCGAGGCCGCGGTCCGCGACTACCTCGTACGCTCCGGCGCCCCCGCCAAGTACCCCGGGATCGACGTCGGCGTGCGCGTGGACCCGGTCAACCGCTCTGTCACCGTACGGCTCAGCGCACCGCTCGAGCTGCCCCTGAAGATCCCCGGATCGCCGAGCGACCCGATGGTCGGCGCCAGCAGCACCGCCGCGGTGACGGTCCAGCCCGGCTGAGTAGTCCGCCGACGGGGTCGTGAGCTCTCATGGCCCCTCCGCCGGCACCGCTTCGCTGGCCCAGCTCACGCCAGGTGACGGTGCACGAACGCGACCACGTCGTCGAGGACCGCGTCCTGGTTGGTCTCGTTGAAGATCTCGTGCCGGGCGCCGGGGTACGCCTTCTCCTCAGCGGCCTCGCCGGCGAGTCCGGGCCAGCCGGACTGCGACCCGGCGTAGGGGACGAGCTGGTCGTCGGCGCCGTGCAACCACAGGACAGGGACGCGGAGCCGGCCGCCGTCGCGGATGGCGTCGAGGCAGCCGGCGAGCGCCTTCACAGTCGGCTTCTTGAAGGGTCCGTGCCAGACGAGCTCGTCGGCGACGTATGCCTCGCCGACCGCCGGGTCGCGAGACAGCGTGCTCGGGTCGATCGGGGCGTCGGGCATCTCCTCCAGCTGCAGCAGCGCGTCGAGTGCGGCCCACTGCCCGACGACCGGGCCGGAGAGCACGACGCACGCCAGCCCGTCGCCGTACCGCTGTGCGTAGCGGGCGGCGATCATCCCGCCCATCGAGTGCCCGACCAGCACCACTGGTAGGCCGGGGTGCTCGTGCACCGCGCGCTGCCGGAGCAGGTGGAAGTCGTCGACGACCGGCTCGAAGTCGGTGACCAGCACCCGTTCGCCCTCGCTGCGGCCGTGGCCGACGTGGTCCTGCCCGTACACCACGGCGCCGTCGTGGTTCAGGCGCGCGGCCACGTGCTCGTAGCGGCCGATGTGCTCGCCGTAGCCGTGGCACAGGAGCACGACGTACGACGGCTGCCCCTGTGGCGCCCAGCGGCATCCGTGCAACGACCCGGCGTGCCCGTCCAGCGTGAAGATGTCCATGCCTCATGCAACCACGCCGGCGTCCTCGACCTCTTGAACTCCTGAGCCCGGCCGGGCGGGCAGCCGCACGTGACGGTCGCCACCACCTCCCCACCCGATGAGATGAGGCATGGGGGACTACGGGCGGGTCGCCGGTAGCGTCATGGCATGACCGAGACCTGGCCCGGCACTGCCTACCCCCTGGGTGCCACCTTCGACGGCACCGGCACCAACTTCGCGCTGTTCAGCGAGGTCGCCGAGCGCGTCGAGCTGTGCCTGTTCGACCCCGACCCGGACAACCCCGGCGCGTTCGTGGAGACGAAGCTCGAGGTCACCGAGGTCGACGCCTACGTGTGGCACTGCTACATCGCGACCGTGCAGCCCGGCCAGCGCTACGGCTACCGCGTCCACGGCCCGTGGGACCCGACCCAGGGCCTGCGCTGCAACCCCAACAAGCTGGTCCTCGACCCCTACGCCAAGGCCACGGCCGGCGACATCGACTGGGACCAGTCGCTGTTCGCCTACGACTTCGGCGACGAGGACTCCCGCAACGACGACGACTCCGCCGCGCACATGACGCACGGCGTCGTCATCAACCCGTTCTTCGACTGGGAGGGCGACCGCCGCCTCTCCATCCCCTACAACGAGTCCTTCATCTACGAGGCGCACGTCAAGGGCCTCACCCAGCTGCACCCCGACGTGCCGGAGGAGCAGCGCGGGACGTACGCCGGCCTGGCGCACCCCTCGATCACCGCGCACCTCAAGAAGCTCGGCGTCACCGCGATCGAGCTGATGCCGGTGCACCAGTTCGTGCAGGACTCGACCCTGCTCGACCAGGGCCTGCGCAACTACTGGGGCTACAACACCTTGGCCTTCATGGCCCCGCACGCCGACTACGCGACGAGCCAGCAGGGCCAGCAGGTCCAGGAGTTCAAGGGGATGGTCAAGGCGATGCACGCCGCCGGCATCGAGGTCATCCTCGACGTGGTCTACAACCACACCGCCGAGGGCAACCACCTCGGCCCGACGCTGAGCTTCAAGGGCATCGACAACGCGGCCTACTACCGCCTCGTCGAGGACGACCAGCGCTACTACATGGACTACACCGGCACCGGCAACACCCTCAACGTGCGCCACCCGCACTCGGTCCAGCTGATCATGGACTCCCTGCGCTACTGGGTCACGGAGATGCATGTCGACGGCTTCCGCTTCGACCTCGCCGCCACGCTGGCCCGCGAGTTCTACGACGTCGACAAGCTCTCCACCTTCTTCGAGATGGTGCAGCAGGACCCGGTCGTGAGCCAGGTCAAGCTGATCGCCGAGCCGTGGGACATCGGCCCCGGCGGCTACCAGGTCGGCGGCTTCCCGCCGCAGTGGACCGAGTGGAACGGCGCCTACCGCGACACCGTGCGCGACTTCTGGCGCGGCGAGCCGTCGCTGGGCGAGTTCGCCTCACGGCTCTCCGGGTCCTCCGACCTCTACGAGCACTCGGGTCGACGGCCCTTCGCCAGCATCAACTTCGTCACCGCCCACGACGGCTTCACGCTGCGCGACCTCGTGTCCTACAACGAGAAGCACAACGAGGCCAACGGCGAGGACAACAACGACGGTGAGAGCCACAACCGCTCGTGGAACCACGGCGTCGAGGGTCCGACCGAGGACCCCGAGATCCTCGGGGCGCGGGCGCGCGAGCAGCGCAACTTCATCGCGACGCTGCTGCTGAGCCAGGGCGTGCCGATGCTGCTCCACGGCGACGAGCTGAGCCGCACGCAGAACGGCAACAACAACACCTACGCCCAGGACAGCGAGATCAGCTGGGTGCACTGGGACGACGCCGACAAGCCGCTCATCGAGTTCACCGCGGCGGTCGCCAAGCTGCGCGCCGACCACCCGACCTTCCGCCGCAAGCGGTTCTTCACCGGCAACACCGTGCGTACGGGCGACGGCGAGCGCCTTAACGACATCGTCTGGCTCGACCTCGACGGCGAGCCGATGGAGGACGGCGACTGGGAGGGCGGCAAGGCCATCGGGATGTACCTCAACGGCCACGGCATCGCCGGCAAGGACGCCCGCGGCGGCACCCTCACCGACGACCACTTCCTGCTCTACTTCAACGCCGACGGGCCTGCGCAGGTGACCCTGCCGACCGCGGAGTACGCCGCCGCCTGGGACGTCGTCATCGACACCAGCGGCAACCCCGACGCCGACCCGACGCTCGAGGCCGGGGGGACGTTCGACCTCGACACGCACAGCCTCGTCGTGCTCCGCGAGCACGCCGAGCCCGAGGCCAGCCCCGACCACTCCGTGGCGGCATCACTCGCGGCCCGCTCGGGTACGGACGTGTCGTGACCGACTCCGACTCCGCCAGACCAGACGTACGCACACCGGTCAGCACCTACCGCCTGCAGGTCAGCCCCGACTTCGACCTGTACGCCGCGGCTCGGGTGCTGCCCTACCTGCACGACCTCGGCGTCGACTGGGTCTACCTCTCGCCGCTGCTGGCCTCCGAGCCGGGCAGCACGCACGGCTACGACGTGGTCGCCTTCGACCACGTCGACCCCGAGCGCGGCGGTGAGGAGGGTCTCGCCGCCCTCTCGGCCGAGGCGCGCCGCCTCGGCATGGGGGTGCTCGTCGACATCGTCCCCAACCACGTCGGCGTCGCGACGCCGTCGGAGGACCCCTGGTGGTGGGACGTCCTCAAGCTCGGGCGCGAGTCGGAGCACGCGACCGCCTTCGACGTCGACTGGGCCGCCGGCGACGGCCGCATCCTGATCCCGGTGATCGGGGACGACGACGAGGGCTCGATCCGGATCGTCAAGCCGGGCAAGGGGGAGGGTGAGGTCCGCTACCACGACCAGCGCTTCCCGCTCGCTCCCGGCACCTCGACGCTCGAGGAGCAGCACTACGAGCTCGTCAGCTGGCGCGCGGCCGACGACGACCTCAACTACCGTCGGTTCTTCGCGGTCAACACCCTCGCCGCCGTACGCGTCGAGGACCCCGAGGTGTTCGCCGAGACCCACGTCGAGATCAAGCGGTGGTTCGACGAGGGCCTCGTCGACGGGCTGCGCGTCGACCACCCCGACGGCCTGCGCGACCCCAAGCGCTACCTCGACGACCTCGCCGCCCTCACCGGCGGCGCGTACGTGCTCGTCGAGAAGATCCTCGAGACGGGCGAGCACCTGCCGACCGACTGGGCGACCGCGGGCACGACGGGCTACGACGCCCTCGCCCTCATCGACCGAGTCCTGACGGACCCGGCCGGCGAGGCCCCGCTGACCGCGCTGGAGGACCGGCTGGGCGGCACGCCGGTCGACTGGGAGCAGATGGTCCACGACAACAAGCGCGCCGTCGCCGACGGGATCCTGCACTCCGAGGTCCTCCGGATCACCCGCGAGGTGGAGCGCGTGCTCGACTCGCGCGAGGAGACGGCCGACGAGGACGCCGTCGCCGACGCGGTGGCCGAGCTCCTCGCGTGCTTCCCGGTCTACCGCTCCTACCTCCCCGAGGGCCGCGACCACCTCGACCAGGCCTTCGCACGTGCGCGCGAGCACCGTCCGGACCTCGCCGACACGTACGCCGTGCTCGAGCCGCTGCTCCACGACGAATGGGGCCAGCCGGCCCGCCGCTTCCAGCAGACCTCGGGCATGGTGATGGCCAAGGGCGTGGAGGACTGCTCGTTCTACCGCTGGTCCCGGCTCACCTCCCTCAACGAGGTCGGCGGCGACCCGTCGATGTTCGCGATCGGCATCGACGACTTCCACGACGCGATGGCCGCGCGCCAGCGCGACTGGCCCGACGCGATGGTGACCCTGTCGACCCACGACACCAAGCGCGGCGAGGACGTCCGCGCCCGCATCACCGTGCTGGCCGAGGAGCCGGGGCACTGGGAGCAGGCGATCGACGAGCTGCTCCGGCTCGCCCCGGTGCCCGACGAGGGCTTCGGTTCGCTGCTCTGGCAGGCGGTGCTCGGTGCGTGGACGCCCGACCACCTGCCCGACCTGCGCGACCGTCTGCACGGCTATGCCGAGAAGGCGATGCGCGAGGCCGGTGACCGCACGACGTGGACCGAGCCCGACGAGGCGTACGAGTCGCAGGTGCACGCGGCGGTCGACGCGGTCTTCGACTCCGAGGACGTGCGGGCGGTGCTGACCGACCTGGCCACCCGCATCGACGCGCCCGCCCAGGCCAACTCGCTGGCCGCCAAGCTGCTCGCGATCACGATGCCCGGCGTGCCCGACGTCTACCAGGGCAGCGAGCTGTGGGAGACCTCCCTCGTCGACCCCGACAACCGGCGCCCGGTCGACTTCGACCACCGCGCCGCCGTGCTCGCCGGGACCGCCGAGGACGACGCCGCGACCAAGCTGCACGTCACCTGCACCGCGCTCACGCTGCGCCGTGAGCGGCCCGAGCTCTTCACGACGTACGCGCCCGTGCGCGCCACCGGGGCGGCCGCGGGCCACGCGGTCGCCTTCGACCGTGGCGGCGCCATCACCGTCACCACCCGCCTGCCCGTCGGGCTCGCGGCGGCCGGGGGATGGGGCGACACCGCGCTCGACCTGCCCGAGGGGCGCTGGCACGACCTGCTCACCGGGCTCGACACCGACGGCCGGCTCGCCGACCTGCTCGCCGCGCACCCGGTCGCCCTGCTGGTGAGGAAGGACTGATCGAGATGCGTGGTCCCTACGACGTCTGGGCCCCGCGGCCGCAGCGCGTCCGCCTGCAGCTCGGCGGCGAGGTCGTCGAGATGGTCCGCGGCGACGACGACTGGTGGACTCCCGCCGGGACGGTGCCCGCGGACGGGTCGGTCGACTACGGCTACCTCCTCGACGACGACCCCGACCCGCGCCCCGACCCCCGCTCACGCCGCCAGCCCGACGGCGTGCACGGGCTCTCGCGGCGCGACACCACTGCGTACGAGTGGGGCGACGTCGCGTGGACCGGTCGCCAGCTGGCCGGGTCGGTGGTCTACGAGCTGCACGTCGGCACGTTCACGCCCGAGGGCACCCTCGACTCCGCGATCGACCGTCTCGACGACCTCGTCGAGCTCGGCGTCGACCTCGTCGAGGTGATGCCGGTCAACGCCTTCAACGGCACGCACAACTGGGGCTACGACGGCGTCGCCTGGTTCGCCGTCGCCGAGCCGTACGGCGGCCCGGACGCCTACCGCCGTTTCGTCGACGCGTGCCACGCCACGGGCCTCGGGGTCGTGCAGGACGTCGTGCACAACCACCTCGGCCCCTCGGGCAACTACCTCCCGCTGTTCGGGCCCTACCTCAAGGCAGGCCGCAACACCTGGGGCGACCTGGTCAACCTCGACGGCGAGGGATCGGCCGAGGTGCGCCGCTACATCCTCGACAACGTGCGGATGTGGTTCGAGGACTTCCACGTCGACGCCCTGCGCCTCGACGCGGTGCACGCGCTCAGCGACACCTCCGAGGTGCACCTCCTCGAGGAGATGGCGATCGAGACGGCCGCCCTGTCGGCCCACCTGCGCCGCCCGCTCACCCTCGTCGCCGAGTCCGACCTCAACGACACCACGCTCGTACGCCCGCGCGAGGCCGGCGGGTACGGACTGGACGCCCAGTGGAGCGACGACTTCCACCACGCCGTGCACGTCGCGCTGAGCGGCGAGACGACCGGCTACTACGCGGACTTCGAGCCGCTCGAGGCGCTGGCCAAGGCGTGCGAGAAGGGCTTCTTCCACGACGGGACCTTCTCCTCGTTCCGCGACCGCGACCACGGCAAGCCGGTCGACACCGCGCACATGCCGACGTGGCGGCTCGTCGTCGCCAACCAGAACCACGACCAGGTCGGCAACCGTGCCCGCGGCGACCGGCTCGCCGAGCACCTCGATGACGACCAGCTCGCCTGCGCCGCGCTGCTCACCCTGGCCGGGCCGTTCACGCCGATGCTCTTCATGGGGGAGGAGTGGGCGGCCTCGACGCCGTTCGCGTTCTTCACCTCGCACCCCGAGCCCGAGCTCGGGAGGGCGACGGCCGAGGGTCGGATCGCGGAGTTCGAGAAGATGGGCTGGGACCCCGCCGAGGTCCTCGACCCGCAGGACCCCGACACCTTCCGCCGCTCGAGGCTCGACTGGGACGAGCGGTCCGAGGGGCGGCACGCGGTCGTGCTCGACTGCTACCGCCGGCTCGGCCGGCTGCGCCGTGAGCTGCCGCAGCTCACCGACCCGTCGTTCGGGTCGGTCTCCTGCACCGTCGAGGGCCGGGTCCTCACCATGCGGCGCGGCGACCTGCTGGTCGTGGTCAACACCGGTGAGGCGCCCGCGGAGGTGCAGGTCGGTGACCGCGAGGTGTTGTTCGAGACGCCGGCGGGAGTCGGCGTACGGGGTGGGACCGCGTCGGTGCCGGCCCACGCCGGCGCGCTCCTGCGCTGACCCACGACGAAGTTCCCGGAGAGGTCGGGCACTACGGCCCATCACGGACGAGCCGCGGCGGCAGAGGCTGGTGATGCAGCACGAGCGCGTCGCGGACCCGCTGTGGCGCGCACCAGAAGGGAGCTCGTCATGAATCGCATCGCCCGCGTCGCATGCGCCGCGGCCGCCGCCGTGGTGCTGGCGTCGCTGACGCCGATCGCCACTGCCTCACCCGCCCCGGACGTCGGGGCCCGCCGGTCCGCCGCTCCGGCCTACCAGGTCGTCGCGAGGATCGACAAGTCCGAGGTGATCGCCGGGGAGGACACCGTCCGCATCACCGGCAAGGTCAGGCCCCGGGCGGCCGGCCAGAAGGTCATCCTGCAGCAGCGCCCCGAGGCGTCGAAGCGCTGGAGGAAGTCCGGCACCGCCACGATCAAGCCCAGCGGCAGGTTCGTGCTGAAGGACGAGCCCAGCAAGGCGGGCGTGCGGTACTACCGCGTCGTGAAGCCGGCATCGGACGGGATGAAGGCCGGCACGAGCCGCGAGCTCCGGCTCGAGGTGTGGGGCTGGACGCCCCTGACCTGGTGGCCCGCCGGTGCCAACTCGGGCGTCTCCCTCGGCTACGACACCACCTTCGGCACCGAGCCCTACGACAACAGCGTCCTGCTGCGTACGGCAGGCACGCCGGGCTACGTCGAGTACACCCTCGGCAGGAAGGTGCGCGCCCTGCGCGCGACCTACGCGCTGACCGACGACTCCGCCACCGGCGCCTCTGGCTCCGTCACGGTCCTGGTCGACGGGGTGCGTGTGGTGACCCACGCACTGACGACGGGCGCCATCACCAAGGACCACGTCGTCGACCTCACCGATGCCTTCCGAGTCCGGTTCGACATGAGCGCGACGGCCTCGCCGGCCGGCCGGGCCGCCGTCGGCACCCCCGAGGTGCTCTACCTGCCGTGAGGCGTCGGAGCTCCAGTCGGCGGATCCTCGGGGATCCGCCGACAACTCATGCCCGACCGCCCACGATCGCTCAGACGCCTTCCTGCACCTGGTAGATCCGGTCGGCGACGAGTCCGTGCGCCTCGCGGTGCACCGTGTGGGCGGCCTCCGCCGTGGGTGCCTCGACGAGGCAGAAGATCTGGCCCTCCGCCTCGTCGACCCAGTAGCGCTGGTAGCTGACGTCGTGCGCGCCCTGGGTGGCGAGGTCGGCCTGGTGGGCCTTGGCGACGTCGTCCATCGTGACGCCGTCGCCGAGGGTGTGGACGTCCATGAAGAGAGGCATGGCGGGTTCCTTTCGAAGAGTCGTGCTGACCTCTCCAGTGGACGCCTCGCAGGTGTCGAAGCTCATCGGTAGTGGCTACCCAGGTCTGAGCTCGTGCCGACTACCTACTCCGGCCTTGGCCAGGATGGCGGCCACGTGGTGCTCGGCGGTGCGTCGCGAGATGACCAGCGTCTCCGCGACGGCCGCGTCGCTGAGCCCACGCACGACGAGCTCGAGCACCTCCTGCTCACGCGGGGTCAGGCCGTACGGGTGGCTGCTCGCCCGCGTGGCACGTGGCACGCGGGCCCCCATCGCCTGCAGGGTCGCCCTCGCCCGCGCGCCCGCAGCCGTGGTGCCGAGCCGGTCGAAGATCCCGACCGCCTCGGTGAGCAGCTGGGCGTCCCCGCTGCGGGCCAGCGCGAGCCCTTGCTCGAACGGAGAGGAGACGCTGGCCCAGTACGCCGCGGCGTCGGCCCAGCGGTGCGCCCGCTCGAGCGCGTAGGGCAGGGCGAGCGGAGTGCCGGCGTCGACGTCGGCGGGGAGCCAGGTGGCGACCTCGCCGCGATGCCACGGGCAGTCCACGTCGACCACGTGCGGCCAGGCCTCGGTGGCGATGCGGGCGCTGGCGGCGTCGTCGCCGGCGATCCAGGCCGCCTCGCTCCTCGCCGACGCCGTCGGCCCGACCCGCTGGGCCTCGTTCATCGCCTCGGACAGCTCGATCGCCCGGGCGAACGCGTCGTCCGCGGACCCGGTGCCGGTGCGGACGTCGAGGAGTGCGACGACGAGCAGCGGCTCGAGGAACCCGACCGCGCTGGCACCGCCGCGCATCACCTCGGCCGCGTCGGCGCGTGCCCTCGCCTCCTCGCCACGGTCGAGGTGGAAGCGCGAGCGCAGGGCGAGGAGATAGCTCGTCCAGGAGTCGAGGTCGCGGTCGGTGCAGTAGGTGATGCCCTCGTCCAGCCAGCGCTCGGCGTCGGCGTGCCGCCGCTGGACCACCGCACTGGAGCCGAGGTTGCAGTAGGCGCGGGCCGCGTGCTCCTGGAGGTTCGCGGCCCGCGCACCGACGAGCGACTCCTCCAGCATCCGAAGACCGGCGTCGAAGTCGCCGGCGGCGACCTCGATGGTGCCGAGGTTGTTGAGCGCGTGCACGCGGACCTCAGCGTGACCACGGCTCGCCGGCAGCGCATCGAGCACGGCGAGGGTCCGCGCGCCCCAGTCGCGGGTGGGAGCGAGCCGGGTCTCCAGCATCGAGAGTCCGGCGCGGTTGCTGAGTGCCATCGCCTGCTCGACCGAGCCGGTGCCCTCGAGCAGCTCGACGGCGCGGTCTGCATAGGCCCGGGCCTCGTCGTTGCGGCCCGCGAACCAGTGCAGCCGCGACCCGCACCGCCACGCGTCGCCGACGCGCAACGCCTCGCCGAGCCCGTCCCACAGCTCACGCGCGCGCCCGACGGCCTCGATCGACTCCCCGATCCGGTTGGTCAGGTAGTACTCGTAGCCGAGGTCCCACAGCAGCTGGGCCCGCTCGCCGGCCGGCAGGTCGCCGGCGTGGCGCAGCGCGCGCTCGTACTGGCTGGACGCCTCACGGTGGGCGCCGAGAACAGCTGCGCCCGCGGCCGCTGCCCGGGCATGGACGAGCACGGCTGCTCCGTCCCCGGAGGCCTCGGCGTGGTGGGCGAGCCGGGAGGGGTCGGCGCCGCGCTCGGTGAGGGCGGCCAGGAGCCGGCGGTGCAGGTGCACCGCGCGACCGGCCGGGACCTCGCCGACGACCGCGAGGCGGGCGAGCTCGTGGCGGAAGAGCACGTCGTCGCCGGAGCGTCGGAGCAGGCCGCGCCTGAGCGGCTCGTCGAGCGCAGTCAGACCGCCACGCAGGAGGCCCGCGACCAGGTCGGCCTCCGCGCGAGAACCGGCTAGCGCCACCAGCTCGAGCGCCCGCTGTCCGTCCTCGCCGAGCCGGGCCACCCGGGCGAGCACCGCATCGCGCACCGTCTGCGGGAGACCGGATGACGCGAGCACCTCGGTCACGAAGAAGGGGTTTCCCCCCGTCACGGCATGCAGGTCGGCGACGTCCTCGACCCCGCGCTCAGCGGCCAGCCGGGCGACCCCCTCGACGGTGAGCGGGGACAGGTCGATCCTCCGGGTGCCCGTGGCCGACGCGGTGTCGCCGAGGAGAACTCGAAGCCCGTCGCCGGGGACGGTGTCCTCCGGCCGGTAGGTCACCACGACGAGCGTGGAGCAGCCGTGGACCCGACGGGCGAGGTGACGGACCAGGTCGAGGGTCGCTTCGTCCGCCCAGTGCGCGTCCTCGATGACCAGGAGGTACGGCGTGCCGCCGGGCGGGCGCCGCAGCGCCCCCAGGACGTTGGCGAACACCTGGGAGCGGGAAGCGTCCTCGGGCCAGGTGCCGGCCGGCAGGTCCGCGAGCATGTCGACGAGCGGCCCGAGCGGTGGTGGCGTCGCGGACCCGTCGCACCACCCCGTCGCGACGAGTGCGTCCGCGCCGGCAGCCAGCTCCTCGACGAATGCGGTCTTGCCGACGCCGGCCTCGCCGCCGACGAAGACGAGACGACCGTGGCCAGCGGCCGCATCGGCGAGGTAACCGCCCGCAGCGCGCAGCTGCTCGTCGCGCTCCAGGAGCGTCATGGGCCGATGCTAGGTCCACCCGGGGCGGCCGGAGAAGGTCCGCAACCCGTCACAACTTTCTTGCACTCGGTGCCGTCTCCCATGTGAACGGCCCGCACCAGGGCCCACACGACGGGGAAGAACCCATGAACCGCATCACCGCACTCGCCGCGACCGTGGCCCTCGCCGCCGGCTCGCTGGCGCTCACCGCGCCGACCCAGGCCGCCCCCGCGCGCGCCTACAAGGTCACCGCCAAGGCCAACCTGGACGTCGCCGTCGCCAAGGAGGACACGGTCAAGGTCCGCGGCCGCGTCACGCCCAAGGCCGCCGGCGAGAAGGTCGTCCTCCAGCAGCGTGTCGGCAACAAGAAGACGTGGAAGGTCACCGGCAAGACGAAGGTCAAGAGCAACGGCACGTACGTCCTCAAGGACAAGCCGTCGACGCCGGGGGCGCGCGAGTACCGCGTGCTCAAGCCGGGCAGCAACGGCATCAAGAAGGGCTTCAGCAAGCCCGTCGAGGTGCAGGTCTACCGCTGGGAGAAGCTCATCAACCGGCCTGCCGGCCCGAGCGTGAACCTCGAACCGGCATACGTCTACATCGGCGCCGAGGCCTACCCCTCGAGCCTCGCGACCACCACGTCCGGCACGCCGTCGTCGATCGAGTACACGCTCGGCCGCAAGTGCACCGACCTGCGGGCGACGTACGCCCTCACCGACAGCTCGGCCACCGGCTCCAGCGGTGCCGTCACGGTGACCGCCGACGGTGCCGTGCTCGCCGCGCACCCGCTCGCGGTCGGCACGATCGTCGCGGACGAGGTCCTCGACGTGACCGACGTCTTCCGCCTCAAGCTCGACCTCTCCACCACCGCCACGCCCGCCGCCGTCGCCGCGGTGGCCACGCCGGAGGTGCTCTGCACGCGCTGACGCGCACCCAGTCCGGCAGCGGCGGGCACGACCGGGGTTACAGGCCCCCGGGAGTGCTCGCCGCTGCTGCCGTGCCCGCTCTTTCGACACCTTTCCCGCGCGAGCCGTACTGTTGCTCCTTGTGGCAGGCATCGACTTCGACCAAGAGATCAAGCAGCTCCAGGCGACCATGAAGACCATCGGTCAGGTCCTCGACCTCGACAAGATGCGCGACGAGATCGCCGACCTGGGCGAGCAGGTCGCCGCCCCGGACCTCTGGGACGACGTCGCCAGCGCGACCCGCATCACCGGCCGGCTGTCCGCCCTCCAGGGCGAGATGGACCGCTTCACCGGCCTCGAGTCCCGCATCGAGGACCTCGGCCTGATGGTCGAGATGGCGCAGGACGAGGGCGACGCCGACTCGCTCGCCGACTCCGAGCGCGAGCTCGCCCGCATCAAGAAGTCCGTGGAGTCGCTCGAGATCCGCACCCTGCTCTCCGGCGAGTACGACGAGCGCGAGGCCATCGTGTCGATCCGCTCCGGCGCCGGTGGCGTCGACGCCGCCGACTTCGCCGAGATGCTGATGCGGATGTACACGCGCTGGGCCGAGCAGCACAAGTACGGCGTCGAGGTCTACGAGGTGTCCTACGCCGAGGAGGCGGGCATCAAGTCCGCCGAGTTCGCGATCCACGCACCCTATGCCTACGGCACGCTCTCGGTGGAGGCCGGGACCCACCGCCTGGTGCGGATCAGCCCGTTCGACAACCAGGGCCGGCGCCAGACGTCGTTCGCCGCCGTCGAGGTGGTGCCCATGCTCGAGCAGACCGACGAGATCGAGGTCGACGAGAACGACATCCGCACCGACGTGTTCCGCTCCGGCGGTCCCGGCGGCCAGTCGGTCAACACGACCGACTCGGCGGTCCGCCTCACGCACATCCCGACCGGCATCGTCGTGTCCTGCCAGAACGAGAAGTCGCAGCTGCAGAACAAGGCGTCGGCGATGGTCGTGCTCAAGGCCAAGCTGCTGGCGAAGAAGAAGGAAGAGGAAGCCGCGCTCAAGAAGGACCTCAAGGGCGACGTCGCCGCCAGCTGGGGCGACCAGATGCGCAACTACGTCCTCAACCCCTACCAGATCGTCAAGGACCTGCGGACCGGTCACGAGTCCGGCAACCCCAGCGCCGTGTTCGACGGCGACCTCGACGACTTCATGGAGGCCGGCATCCGCTGGCGCCGGGGAGCCGAGAAGGTCGACGCCTGACGCGTCGGTCAACGCGCCCGCCCGTCCCAGGGGTTGCGGGGCGGCGGCGATTCCCCGATCGCGGCCACCCCTCACGTAGCCTCGACGCCGTGATTCGCTTCGAGAAGGTGACCAAGAGCTACCCGGGGCACCCCCACCCGGCGCTCGACAACATCTCGGTCGACGTGGAGAAGGGGGAGTTCGTCTTCCTCGTGGGCTCCTCGGGCTCGGGCAAGTCCACCTTCCTGCGCCTCGTGCTCCGCGAGTACCGCCCCACGTCGGGTCGGGTCTACGTCGCCGGCAAGGAGATCAACCGCCTCGCGAGCTGGAAGGTGCCGCGGCTGCGTCGCGACATCGGCACCGTCTTCCAGGACTTCCGCCTGCTGCCCAACAAGACCGTCACCGAGAACGTCGCCTTCGCGCTCCAGGTGATCGGCAAGTCGCGCAAGGAGATCAAGGACCTCGTCCCCGAGACGCTCGAGATGGTCGGGCTCAGCGGCAAGGGCGACCGGATGCCCGACGAGCTCTCCGGCGGCGAGCAGCAGCGCGTCGCCGTGGCGCGCGCCTTCGTCAACCGGCCGATGATCCTCATCGCCGACGAGCCCACCGGCAACCTCGACCCGACCACCTCGGTCGGGATCATGAAGCTCCTCGACCGCATCAACCGCACCGGCACGACCGTGGTGATGGCCACCCACGACTCCGGCATCGTCGACCAGATGCGCAAGCGCGTCATCGAGCTCGAGAACGGCCACGTCGTGCGCGACCAGGCGCAGGGCGTCTACGGCCACCAGAACTGACCCCGATCCGCACCCCCGAACGAATCGAGACCCCTCCTCCATGCAGCTGCGCTACGTCTACTCCGAGCTCGGCCAGGGCCTGCGACGCAACCTGACGATGCACCTGGCGGTGATCCTCACGCTCGTCGTCTCGCTGACGCTCGTCGGCATCGGCCTGATGTTCCAGCAGCAGGCCACGCGCGCGGCCGACCACTTCGGCAACCAGCTCCAGATCACCGTCTACCTGTGCCGGCTCAACGACTCCAACCCGGTGTGCCCCAACCCGGTGACCGACGCGCAGAAGGCCGAGATCGAGGCGGTCGTCGAGGAGAACCCCGAGGTCGCGAGCCATCGCTTCGAGTCCGGCGAGGTGGCCCTGGAGAAGGCCAAGGAGCTCTACGGCGAGGAGCTGTTCTCCGGCGACAACCCGGCGCTGACCGCCGAGGACATGCCGCAGACGATCTGGATCACGCTCGAGGACCCCGAGGAGTACGAGGGCATCACCAGCGCCGTGCAGGGCCTCGACGGCGTCTCCCGCGTCCGCGACCTGCGCGAGCAGGTCGGACCCATCCTCACCACGATCACCAAGATGCGCACGTACGCCCTCGGCACCGCCGGCCTGCTCGTGCTGGCCGCGCTCCTGCTGGTCGCCAACACGATCCGCCTCGCGGCCTTCGCGCGCCGCAAGGAGATCGGGATCATGCGGCTCGTCGGCGCCTCCACGCTCTACATCGCGCTGCCGTTCCTCCTCGAGGCGCTCGTCACCGCCCTCATCAGCGTGGCGTTGGCGGGGGGAGCGCTGGCGGCCTTCCTGCAGTTCGCGATCGGCGACCTGGCGACCAACCTGCGCTTCGTCCCGTGGATCGGGTGGCCCGAGTTCAGGGTGGCCCTCGGCGCCGTCGCGATCCTGGGTCCGGTGCTGACCCTGCTCCCGACACTCGTGCTGACACGCAAATACCTCAAAGTGTGATCCCGGCGGGTTAGCGTCGTCGCGTCTCCTCCTGGCCACGCGTCCGGGGAGGCGCTCCTTCCCCGCTTCCCCAACGCAAAGGCTTCCCCCGGTGCGTCACTTCCCCCGTACCGCTCACCGCCGCATGGCCGCAGCTCTCGTCGCGGTCATGGCACTGGGCGTGTCCGCAGCACATGCCGATGACCTCAAGGACAAGAAGAACAAGGTCGAGCGCCAGCTCAAGGGCGCCAACCAGGACCTCGACGAGTCCAGTGCCCAATTGCGCAAGGCCAGCGCACGCCTCGACGCCGCCCAGCAGCAGCTCTCCGTCGCCAAGACCCGGCTCGCCACCGCGCGCGGCAAGGTCGAGGTCGCGCAGGAGCGCGACGCCCAGATGCAGGCCGAGCTCGCGTCCGCCGAGCAGGAGCTCGCCGAGGCCGAGGCAGCCCTCGCGCAGGGGCGGGTCGACCGGGACTCCCAGCGCGAGAAGGTCGCCCGGACGGTGGCCGACATGTACTCGGAGGGCGACCCCGAGCTGATCGCCTTCGCCTCGCTCCTCGGGGCCGAGTCCGCCGAGGAGCTGACCCGCCGCGACGGCGTACGGGACGTGGTCGTCGGGCAGGAGGCGCGCGAGTACGACGAGCTGAAGGCCTCCGAGGTGCTGCTCCAGGTCCGGGAGGACCAGGTGGCCGAGGCCCGCGACGCGGTCGCGGCCAAGCGCGAGGCCGCGGCAGAGCACCTCGTGCTGATGCAGGAGCTCGAGGCCGAGCAGCAGGAGGCCAAGGACTCCGTCGTCTCGCTCGTCCTCGAGCGCCGCGACGCCCGCGTGGGCGCGAGCGAGGCCCGCGCCAAGGACCTCGCCAAGCTCCGCAAGCTCGAGCGGGAGCAGCAGCGGATCGAGGAGATGCTGCGCAAGCGTGCCCTCGCCGCGCTGCGCCGGCAGCGGGCCCAGGCCCGGGCGCAGGCCGGTACGCCGACCCCCGGCCTGCTCGCCTACCCCGTCGACGGCTACGTCACCTCGCCGTTCGGCTACCGCACGCACCCGATCTACCGCTACTGGGGCCTGCACGACGGCGTCGACTTCGGCGGCGGCTGCGGCACCCCGCTCCGCGCGGCCGCGCCCGGCCGGGTCGTGTCGTCCTACTACAGCGGGGTCTACGGCCACCGTCTCGTCATCGACCACGGCGTCCTCGGCGGCAAGGGCGTCGCGACGATCTACAACCACGCGAGCGGCTACAACGTCGGGGTGGGCGCGCGCGTCGCTGAGGGCCAGGTCATCGGCTTCGAGGGCAGCACCGGCTGGTCCACCGGCTGCCACCTGCACTTCACCGTGATGGCCAACGGCCAGGCCGTCGACCCGATGAACTGGCTCTGACGCAGCGAGCCTCGAAACCTCCGTGCACCGCGCTGGGCCCGCCTGAGAGGATGGTGGGATGGCGAAGGAGCAGGGCCAGAAGATGGTCGCGCAGAACAAGAAGGCGCGCCACGACTACCACATCGAGGACACCTGGGAGGCCGGGCTGGTCCTGATGGGCACCGAGGTGAAGTCGCTGCGGCAGGGCCGCGCGTCCCTCGTGGACGGGTTCGCCGAGATCGACAACGGCGAGGCGTGGCTGCTCGGCGTGCACATCCCCGAGTACAGCCAGGGCACGTGGACCAACCACTCCGCGCGCCGGCGCCGCAAGCTGCTGCTCAACCGCTCCGAGATCGACAAGATCGAGCGCAAGATCACCGACAAGGGCTACACGATCGTCCCGCTCTCGCTCTACTTCAAGGACGGCCGCGCCAAGGTCGAGATCGCGCTGGCGAAGGGCAAGAAGTCCTACGACAAGCGCCACACGCTCGCCGAGCGCACGGCCAACCGCGAGAAGGTCGAGGCCGTCCAGCGCCGGCTCAAGGGCCACCGGGATTGAGCAGGTGAAGGATCCCGTCGCCTTCGCCGAGGACCTCGGGATCCCCGGCCTCGTCGACCTGCACACCCACTTCCTGCCGCCGCGGGTGATGGCCAAGGTCCGCGCCCAGTTCGACGCGGCCGGCCCGCTCATCGGCCGGCCCTGGCCCCTGCACTACCGCGACCCCGACGACGTCCTGGTCGAGACGCTGCGCTCCTTCGGCGTACGCCGCTTCACCGCGCTGCCCTACGCCCACAAGCCCGACATGGCCGAGTTCCTCAACGACTGGGCAGCCGGCTTCGCCGCGCGGGTGCCGGAGGCGGCGGTCTGCGGCACCTTCTTCCCCGAGCGCGGCGTCGCGGCGTACGTCTCGACGCGCAGCGAGACGGTGCAGGTCTGGAAGGTACACGTCCAGGTCGGCGCGTTCGACGTGACGGACCCGCTGCTCGACGAGGCGTGGGGAGT
Source organism: Nocardioides sp. BGA-UO-ETr-FS32 (assembly GCF_059567905.1). NCBI lineage: Bacteria > Bacillati > Actinomycetota > Actinomycetes > Propionibacteriales > Nocardioidaceae > Nocardioides > Nocardioides sp. BGA-UO-ETr-FS32. Next base: position 124,443 of record NZ_JCAQOX010000013.1, read on the forward strand.
GGTGGCCGACGCCGGCACGCCCGTGGTCCTGCACGCAGGCAGCGGCCCAGTGGCGACCGAGCACACGGGCCCGGGGCCCGTCGGCGAGCTGCTCGCCCGGCACCCGCGGCTGCGGCTGGTCATCGCGCACGCCGGTGCGCCGGAGTACGCCGAGTTCCTCCGGCTCGCCGAGGCGTACGAAGGGGTCGGGCTCGACACGACGATGGCGTTCACGCCGTTCTTCGAGGAGATGGGCGGGGCCTACCCCGACGAGCTCCTGCCGCGACTGCGCGACCTCGGGCTGGCCGGGAAGGTCCACCTCGGCAGCGACTTCCCCAACATCCCCTACCCCTACGCCGTGCAGCTCGAGGCGCTCGAGCGGCTCGACCTGGGGGAGGAGTGGCTGCGGGCGGTCTGCTGGTCGAACCCCGCTGCGCTGCTGACCCCCGGTAGGTCCGGGTCGGTAGGTTGTCGCCCGTGGAAGCCGGCACCCTGATCGACGTCCTCCTTGTCCTCGCGTTCATCCTGGTGGGCGGGGTGTTCGCGGCGACGGAGATCGCGCTCGTCTCGCTGCGCTCCGGCCAGGTCGACCGGCTCGAGACCCAGGGGGGTCGCGGGCACGCGGTCGCCTCGCTGGCCCGGGACCCCAACCGGTTCCTCTCCGCGGTGCAGATCGGCGTCACGGTGGCGGGCTTCTTCTCGGCCGCGTTCGGCGCCTCGACGCTGGCGCCGTCCTTCGCCCCGGTGTTCGAGGGCCTCGGCGCCCCGGCCCCCGAGACGGTCTCCCTGGTCGCGACGACCCTCGTCGTGTCGTACCTCTCCCTCGTCCTCGGCGAGCTCGTGCCCAAGCGGCTCGCGCTCCAGCGGTCGGTGGGCGTCGCCAAGCTGTTCGCCCCCCCGCTGGGGCAGTTCGCACGCGTCATGACCCCGGTCATCTGGCTGCTCTCGCTCTCCACCAACCTCCTCGTCCGCCTGCTGGGCGGCAACCCCGACGCCGCCAACGACGAGGTCGACGAGGAGGAGCTGCGGATGATGATCTCGGGCCACGAGGACATCCCGGAGGGCGAGCGCCGGCTCGTCGACGACGTCTTCGAGGCGGGCGACCGGTCGCTGAGCGAGGTGATGAAGCCCCGCGGTGACGTCGTCTTCCTGAGCGGCGACCTCACCCTAGCGGAGGCTGTGGCCGTCATCGTCGACCAGCCCTACACCCGCTACCCGGTGACCGGCGAGTCGTTCGACGAGATCCTCGGCTACCTGCACCTGCGCGACGTGCTGGGCCGCGCCGACGACCGGTCCACGACCGTCGCCGACATCACCCGCGACCTGCCCGTGCTCCCGCGCACCAACCGGGTGCTGCCCTCGATCGACCAGCTGCGCAGCCTCGGCGCGCACATCGCGCTGGTCGTCGACGAGTACGGCGGCACCGACGGCATCGTCACGCTCGAGGACCTGATGGAGGAGCTGGTCGGCGAGATCCACGACGAGTACGACAGGGACGCCGAGATCGCCGCGTCGGCCGACCCGACGACCGTCGACGCCGGGGTGACGATCGAGGAGTTCGGCGAGCGCACCGGCGTCGAGCTCGACGACGGGCCCTACGAGACGGTCGCGGGCTACGTCCTGCACCGCCTCGCCCGGATGGCCGAGCTCGGGGACCGGGTCATGGTCGAGGACCGCCCCCTCGAGGTGGTCGGGCTCGACGGCCACCGCATCACCCGCGTACGTCTCCACGAGGCGACCGCCGCGGCTGACGACCCTGCCGACGAGGACGGGGCCGATGCGGGGCCGACTGCGCAGCAGGCCGCTTTCGCCGACTACTTCTCGACGTGGGGCCTCTTCCTCCCCGACGCGGCGGTCGCGGGCCACCGCGACGGGGCCATGACGGGGCACGGGTGGTCCGTACGGTTCCGCTGGCGCGACGACGAGACGCTGCTCGTGCGGGCAGGACACCGGATGACCAACGAGCGGATGTTCGCGATCACCCCGGCCGGGGAGGTCGAGCGGGCCGAGCCGGAGGCGCCCTCCGAGCTGATGGTCACCCCTCGCGACGCGACACCCGAGGAGAAGGCGGAGATCGAGCACGAGTACCGCTCGGCATGGACGCGCCACTCCAAGGCCGTGACCGCTGCCGGGCTGGACTACGACCGTACGCCGCTGCCGCGCGGCCTCGAGGTGGGTGCGGACAGCCAGGTCTGGCGCCTCGACGACGGTGAGTGGCACGCCGAGCCGCTACGTCCCACGTCGGTTGCGGATCCGGCAGCAAACCCCGACGCGGACCCGAACGAGGAATAGCGTTCGCCGCTTGTCGGTTGTGACCAGTAGGCTGGAGGAGCAAGCTCCGGCTTGCTTGACAACACAAGAGGGGCTGATCGGTTTCGACTTGGGACGCTAGTTCCAGGGGAAGCGGGTCGAGAAGCCAGCGTCATCTCGTAAACGATCGCTGGAAATCCATAGTTGCCGACACCAATCGCAACGACTTCGCTCTCGCTGCCTGAGCAGTGATCGAAGGGTCTGACCGGGCACCCGTCTCCGTCCCGGACCCAGGCCTCATCTAGGAGACTTGCTGGTCACTCTCTGTCAGGAGGGGTGACCGGGACTCAATCCTGACTGGGCCTGTCGGCGACGTGTCTGTGCGAGCGCCGGGGCCGAGAAAAGCGACAACACTGACTGCACCCGGAGAAGACCTGGTTCGGCGCTCGAGGACCGGGGTTCGATTCCCCGCAGCTCCACTGACTGCGCACAGCCCTCTTGAACGAGAGCCGCTCCGACACCCGTCGGGGCGGCTCTCGTGCTGTCTTCGGAGCATCGCATCGAGCCGGAGGTGGTTCCTTACCCAAGTCGGGCGAAGACGGCCGAGACAACTGCGATGGAGTCTGGGAGTCCCCACCGGAGAGGGCCCCACGATGATCCGACGACCTCTGCCGGTGATCGACACCCCGCGCGTCCCGGTGACCACGACCTACCACGGTGAGGACGTCACAGAGGACTACCGATGGTTGGAGGAGAGCTCCGAGCGCACCCGAGCGTGGACGGCTGCACAGGATTCGCGTGCGCGCGAGTACCTCGAGTCGATGCCCCTCTACGAATCCATCCGTGGCCGAGTCGAAGAGGTCTTGACGGTTGGATCGACGACGTACGCCCGACTGACGTGCGGGGGTGCGTCGTACTTCGCCCTCAAGACGCAGCCACCGCTTCAGCAGCCCTTGCTCGTGACGCTGCCGACGCTCGACGACCTGGGTGGTGAGCGGGTCGTGGTCGATCCGAACAAGATCGACGAGTCGGGTGCCACCACGATCGACTGGTACGTCGCCTCCCCGGACGGGGCCCACGTCGCGGTGTCGTTGTCCACCAACGGCACCGAGGACGGCATGCTCCACGTGTACGACGTGGCGACGGGTGAGCCGTCCGACGCCGTGATACCGCATGTGAACAGCGGTACCGCAGGCGGCTCGCTCGCATGGCGGCACGACGCCCAGGGATTCTGGTACACCCGACACCCTGCCCCCGGCTCGGTTCCCGACGAGGACCTCGGGTTCGACCAGGACGTGTGGTTCCACCGCCTGGGAAGCGACCCCACCGGTGATGAACGCGACCTCTCGGGGGTGTTCGCGGACAGCAGGATCACCGAGAACTTCCTGTCGGCCTCGGCCGACGGACGATGGGTGATGGACCGGGCGCAGAAGGGCGACGGTGGGGAGTGGCAGGTCTTCGTGCGCTCGCAGGGCGACGGGTCCGCGTGGCGGATGGTCGCTGACATCGACGACAAGTGCATCCGCGCTGCGTTCGGTGGTGCATCGTTGTTCTTGTTGTCGGTGAAGGACGCACCCCACGGTCAGGTGCTGCGGCTGGACCTGTCCGAGGACGCCGGCGTTGCCGAGGCGCGCGCCGTAGTGCCGTCTGGTCCTGTCACGATCGAGGAGATCGCTGCTACCGCCGAGCGACTGTGGGTGGTGGACATCGACGGTGGACCGTCGGCGATCAGGTGCTTCGACCACGACGGCGCCCTGCTGCCGGACGTCGACTCGCCGCAGGTGTGCTCGGTGGAAGCCCTGACGGCACTGGCGACCGATCAGGCCGGCTGGGCGGTGGAGACGTTCGTCTCTCCACGGCACTGGTGGGTGCAGGGCGACCACGACCGCCGGCCGCGCCGCACCGCGTTGGACACCGTCACACCGGTGCACTTCACCGACGTCGAGGTCGAGCGGGTGTTCGCCACCTCCGAGGATGGGACCCGGGTCCCTGTCAACCTGCTCGCCAAGAAGGGCACACCGCGGGACGGCACGGCTCCCACCATCCTCTACGGGTACGGCGGATACGCCATCTCGCTCAAGCCGTGGTTCGATCCGTCCTGGCTGCCGTGGCTCGAGCAGGGGTGTGTCCTGGCGATAGCGAACATCCGAGGCGGAGGCGAGTATGGCCAGGACTGGCACCACGCCGGGCGGCTCGCCAGCAAGCAGAACTGCTTCGACGACTTCATCGCCTGCGCCGACCACCTCGTCGAGACCCGGGTGACGAGCCGCGACCGGCTGGGCCTGATAGGTGGCTCCAACGGCGGCCTGCTGGTGGGAGCGGCGCTCACCCAGCGACCCGACCTGGCAGCTGCCGTCGTGTGCGCGGTGCCGGTGCTCGACGCCCTCCGCAGCGAGCTCAGCGTCAACGGAGCCTTCAACGTGACCGAGTTCGGCACGGTACGCGACCCGGAGATGTTCCGGGCGATGCGCGCATACTCGCCGTACCACAACGTGCAGGACGGCACGCCCTACCCGGCCGTGCTGTTCACGGCGGGCGAGTTCGACCCGCGCGTGCAGCCCCACGACGCCAAGAAGATGACTGCTCGACTTCAAGCGGCGACGTCGTCAGACCAGCCCATCCTGCTCCGGATGGAGCACGGGGGTCACGGCATCGGGCAGTCACTGGACCAACAGGTCGGCGAGGTCGCCGCCTACCTCACTTTCCTGTTCGACCGATTGGGCGCGCCCTACCGTGCCTGACCTTCCTTCGTGTGCGGACATCCCATGCATGCGGCATGACGACGCGTGGCGCGCGGCGTACGTTGCAGTGAGCCCTTCTCGACGACGGCGCGGGGAGTCGCTACGAAGGAGGTCGTGATGCCAGGTCGCGATCCGGTGAGGCTCGGTCGGCGTACGTTCATCGCGGCGGCCGGCGCGGGAGTGGGCTTCGTCCTCTACGCCAGGCTGCCCGGGGGAGCGACCAAGGCGCTGGCCGCGATACCCGGGGGCACCCTCGACCCGGCGCGGATCCCCAAGTACGCCAGCGCGTTGCTGATCCCGCCGGTGATGCCTCGTGCCGGGAGCATCACGCAGCAGGGCGGCGCCAACGTCGACTACTACGAGATCTCGATGAGGCAGTTCACCCAGCAGGTCCTCCCGGCGAGCCTGCCCGCGACCACGGTGTGGGGGTACGGCGCCGTCAGCGCCCGCTCGGGGCGTGGACTCCGGGTCCACAATGCGCCCTCACTCACCATCGAGGCGCAGTGGAACCGACCGGTCCGGGTCAAGTGGGTCAACGACCTCGTGGACCCCGACGGCAACTACCTGCCGCACCTGCTGCCCATCGACCCGACGCTGCACTGGGCCAACCCGCCCGGCGGTGAGGCCGAGCGGGACGGGCAGCCGAGCTCACTCGAGGACCCCCGGCCCTACACCGGCCCGGTGCCCATGGTCACCCACCTCCACGGCGCCGTCGCCGTGGGTGACGAGAGCGACGGCTACCCGGAGGCCTGGTACCTGCCTGCGGCGAAGAACATCCCCGCGGGCCACGCCGAGACCGGCACCTGGTACGACTTCTTCGCCGGCAAGGCGGCATCCAGGTTCGGGGTGACGTGGGGTCCGGGATTCGCGACCTTCCAGTACCCGAACCCCGACCGCGCCCGGACCGAGTGGTACCACGACCACGCCCTGGGCATGACCCGCGCCAACGTGTACGCCGGCCCCGCGGGGTTCTACCTCATCCGCGGCGGTCCCTCTGGCGACAAGGCCGTGCTCGACAGCCGGTCCGGGACGACCGCGGTGCTGCCGGGCCCAGCGCCCAGGGAAGGTGACGAGCTCCCCTCCCGCAAGGAGTACGGCGAGATCGCCCTCGCCATCCAGGACCGGGCGTTCAACACCGACGGCTCCTTGTTCTACCCCGACAGCCGAGAGTTCTTCGACGGCGCGACCGCCGAGGACCCCGGCTTCATCCCGGACACGGACCTGTCCCCGATCTGGAACCCGGAGTTCTTCGGCAACACGATCATCGTCAACGGCAACACCTGGCCGTTCATGACCGTCCGTCAGCGGCGCTACCGCTTCCGCGTGCTCAACGGCTGCCAGTCACGGTTCCTGATCCTCGACTTCTCGGGCATCCCCGGGGTCGAGGTGTGGCAGATCGGCAACGAGGGGGGCTTCCTCCCGTCGCCTGTGAACCTCACGGACGATCACGGCAACCGGTTGCTCATGGCACTGGCCGAGCGGGCCGACCTCATCGTCGACTTCACCCAGGTGCCGGTCGGGAGTCACGTCCTCGGCAACCTCGGCCCGGACGAACCCTTCGGCGGCGGCGAGCCGGATGACGACTTCGATGTCTCTGACCCCGACTCCACCGGCCAGGTGATGCAGTTCCGGGTCGTACCAGCCGTGGCGCCCGACCCCACGACCCCGCCGCAGTTCCTGCAGCTCCCCGCGATCGCGCCGCTTCCGGCCGCGAGCACCACGCGCCAGCTCGCCCTGATCGAGATGATGTCGGCCTCCTGGGACGGCCCGGCGCAGGCCCTGCTGGGCACGGTCGACGCCAGCGGCATGCCTCGAGAGGAGATGTGGGCAGGGCCCGTCACCGAGAACCCGACCCTAGGGAGCACCGAGGTCTGGGAGTTCTACAACTTCACCGCCGACGCCCATCCGATCCACGTCCACGAGGTCGCCTTCGAGGTGGTGGACCGGCAGGCGCTCGTCACCAACGACGACGGCGAGACCGAACCGCCTGCTCGCCTGGTGGGCGTGCCCCGGGCCCCGGAGGCCTGGGAGGCCGGCGTCAAGGACACCGTGATCGCCTTCCCCGGCGAGGTGACCCGGGTGAAGGCTCGGTTCCTCACCGCCGGCCGCTACGTCTGGCACTGCCACATCCTCGAGCACGAGGACAACGAGATGATGCGCCCCTACCAGATCGGGCCCGATCAACCCGGGCAGCCGGCTGGTCGACACGTCTGACCGGCAGCCGAGCGGACGTGGGGCGGCTCAGCCGAGCATGGCCGCGCGGGCCACGTCGCGACCCGGCACCCGGCGCAGCTCCGCGCCGAGCTCGCGCGCCAGGTGCGGGGCGGGGCCGTCGAGGACGCCGCGCAGGGCGGCGGTCAGCTCCGCGGACGTGGTCGCGTTCGGGTCGAGGGCTGCTCCCAGACCCGCGGCCTCGATCGCCGCCGCCCCCGCGAACTGGTCGGTGGAGAACGGCAGCACCACCATCGGCACCCCGGCGGTGAGCGCCTCCGTCACGCTGTTGTTGCCGCCGTGCGTGACGGCCACCGCCGCGCGGTCCAGCAGGGCGACCTGCGGCAGGTAGGGACGTACCAGCCAGTCCGGCGGGACGTCCTGCAGGCCGGTGGCGGAACCGGTCGCCACCGCGACCCGGAGGCCGAGCGGGCGCAGCGCGTCCAGCACCGTCGCCAGCACGTCCCCCCGTGCCGAGAGGAAGCTGCCGAAGCTGACGTAGACCACCGGCCGGTCGTCGGCCGCGAGCCAGGTCTCGACGTCGTCGGTCGCCGGTTCGGCCCGTACGGCAGAGCCGAGGAACGCGTGCGCTGGCAGCATCGCCGTACGGGCCGGGTCGTGCAGGGACTCCGGGTAGTTCAGCATCAGCAGGTCGCCGTGCTCGGCGAACGCGTCCGCCGACGGCGTGGCACCGGGTGCCAGCACGCGCAGGGCGTCGTTCCACTCCTCGGTGAAGGCGTCCCGGACGTCGCGGCACAGCCGGTGCAGGGCGGCGAGCTCGGACTCCGGCGGGGTGAAGGCGCCCGGCCAGGCGGTCGGGTAGCCGTACACCTCGTCGCCGACGGGGAGCGCGGACGGGTGGCCGAGCACGACATCGGCGTGCGGGACCTGGGCCGCCGCCAGTGCGATCCGGGCGCTGAACGCCAGGTGGTCGACGATCACGTGGTCGGGCTTCACCCGGTCGACGACGTCGAGGACGGCCCGGGCCCGGTCCACCGGCTCCCACAACAGGTCGGTGCGACGTGCCTCGGCCTGGTAGCGCAGCGTCGCCACCATGCCGTGCCGGGTGGCGTCGAAGAAGCCACGCAGCGCGTCGTCCTCGCCGGGTGGCTGCTGCTCGGCCCGGATCACGCCGGGGTTCGACCCCCGGCCCAGCACCAGGTCGGCACGCTCGAACCCGAATCCGGCGACGATGCCGGCGGTTGCCGGGCCGGTCGCCACCACCACTGGCTCGCCGGCGTCCTGCCAGGCCGTCGCGAGGGTCGCCAGCGGCAGCAGGTGCGAGGCGTAGTCCGGGCTGATCACCAGCAGGGTCATGCGAGCAACCGTGTCACGAGCGGCCCGCCGTACGGACGGCGCCGGCGTAGATCCCGCTCAGCCGGTCGGCCATGGCCTGCACGGTGAAGTCGGCCCTGACCCGTTCCACGGCCCGGTCGATCCGCTCGTCCTGGCCCGGTGCGGCGGCGAGGTCGAACGCGGCCCGCATCGCACGCGCCACCTCGTCCGGCCGGCGGGTGTCGACGAGCACGCCGGTCACCCCGTCGTCGATGTACGTCGCCGGTCCGCCGGCTGCCGGCCCCACCACCACCAGCCCGGAGGCCAGGGCCTCGAGCAGCGCCAGGCCGAACTCCTCCTTGAGGCTGCTGCACACGTACACCCCGTCCGGGCCGTTGCCGCCCGGCCTGCCTGCCCGCGTGGCCGCCAACCAGACCGCCACCACGTCGTTGGGACGGTGACCGGGCATCACCAGGCCGTCGGCGGCCGCGGGGAACCGCGCCAGCACCTCGTCGATCAGGTCCAGCTGCTGCCGCTCGTCGGGCGACGGGTCGGCCAGGTCGCCGCCGACGACCAGCAGGTTGCACCGCTCGGACAGCTCGGCATCGCCGGCCCACGCCTCGACCAGCGTCGCCATCCCCTTGACCCGGTGCAGGCGGCCCACGCTGATCGCCAGCGGCAGCCCCCTGCGGTGCTCGGGCAGCGCGGCGAGGAGCGCGTCGAGCTCGGCCAGCGCCGGGCCGGGAGCTCCGCGGCGCTCCACCTCGGCAGCGGCGGCGGCGCTGACGCCGAGGTCGACGCCCTCCGGCACCACGGTGTAGCGGCCGGGCTCCCCAGCCACGTCCAGGCCGAGCAGCTCGCGCATGTCGTGCTGAAGCTCGGGGCGGGGGAAGAGCACGATGTGGGCCGAGTCCTCAGCCAGTCGCTGCACCAGGCGGGCACGGAACCAGTAGTGCTCGCGCTCGTCCTCGGTGCCGAAGTTGCCCCGGTGCAGGCCGCCGGTCATGTCCAGGGCGTGGATCACGGCGTGCGGGTCGGGCGCGAGGGTGAACACCACCGGGATGCCCAGGTCGCGGGCCACCTCGGCAGCGGCCAGGCTGCCCACCTCCGCCATCCGCAGGTGCAGCACGTCGGGGCGGTACGTCCGCAGCACGCGGCGGATCCCGCGTTCCGCCGCGACCCGCGAGGGCCATGCCTGCGCGGTCGAGGTGGCCTCGGGGAGCAGGGGCACCGGGGTCAGCAGGTGGCCGTCGGCCGGGGTCAGCGCCTCCAGGGCGTCGCCGGGGGTGCCGCGGGACAGGGTCAGGACCCGGTCGACACGGGACCCGGCCGCGAGTGCGTCACCCAGGCGGACCAGCAGCGTGGCGACCCCGCCGTTGTCACCGGCGCCCGCGCGGCTCAGGTCACGGTCGATGTCGGCGTGCAGGAAGAGCTGGGCGACGGTCAGGCCGGGCCCGGCGTCGCCAGGCTCGACGGAGTCGATGTCCAGGTCGATGCCCAGGTCGATGGCGGCGAGCCGGGCGACGGACCCCAGGTCGCCATCGGCCGCGCCGAGGTGCCGGACCACCGCCACCGCGGCGTCATCGGCCGGGCGGTCACCCAGGGCGGCGACGGCAGCCAGGCGTACGGTCGGGTGCTCGCCGTCCTGGACGGCGAGCTCGCGCAGCGCGCGGCCGGCGATCGGCCCCGGCACCAGGCCGAGGGTCTCGACCAGCCTGCTGCGGACCGCGGGAGCGGCCGCCCCCGCGAGCGCGTCCTCGATGGAGAGGGCGACCTGCTGCGGCGCGGCGACGGCCCATCGGGCGAGCGTGCGCTGGGCGAGCATGCCGGAGAACCCTCCGCCCACGACGACCCCGACGAGCCTGCCGACCGCGTCGAGGCGGGGGAGCCGCGCCCGGAGCGCCCAGCTCGCGTGCTCACGCAGGAACGGCCGAGGGTGGGAGAGGAGCTCGGCCAGGACGGCGTCGGCCCCGTCGTCACACACCTGCGCGAGCGCGTGCACGGCCGCCACCGCGGTCAGCTCGTCGCGCTCGTCGATCACATCAGCGAGCAGCCGCACCGGCTCGGGTCCGCCCTCGCCGCCGGCGGCGGCCGCGAGGCGGTCCCCGCTGCGCAGCACGTCGACCACGAACGGTGCCTGTTGGACCTCGTCCAGGGTGCGCCGAAGAGACAGGCTCATGCGGCGTGTTCGGGGCCGGCACCACATCGGATGGCCCGGATCGACTGGTCTGGACCACCGCGCGGTGTCGGGACCCAGGTCTAGGGTCGCCGCATGCCCGACTTCAGCTGGCTCCCGGCCAACCAGGCGGCGCCCGAGGACGTGGAGGCGGTCCTCGGGGCGGGTGGCGCCGCCAAGTGCCGGTGCCAGGCGCTCAAGGTGCCCGGCTGGATCTGGCGCGACACCACCCAGGAGGAGAGGGACGCCGCACTGCTCGAGCAGACCGCCTGCGGCACCCCGGGACCGACCTCGGGGCTGATCGCGTACGTCGACGGCGAGGCGGCCGGCTGGGTCGCGGTCGAGCCACGCGAGAACTACCCCCGGCTGTGGAGCCGGAAGCAGGCATGGATGCGGATGGACCCGGAGCTCGAGGGCGTCTGGTCCGTCACGTGCTTCGTGGTGCGCAAGGGCCGGCGCCAGGCAGGGCTGACCTACGAGCTCGCCCACGCCACCGTCGCGTACGGCGAGCAGGTCGGCGCCCGCGTCCTCGAGGGCTATCCGATCGAGCCGCCGCCGGGCAGGACCGTCATCTGGGACGAGGCGTCGGTCGGGCTGCTGCAGGTCTTCCTCGAGGCCGGCTACGAGGTGGTGGCCTCGCCCACCCTGAGGCGGCGAGTGGTGCGCCGGCGGCTCGCGTGACCGGGGTGGACGCGTCCGAGGACCCGAGTCGGGCGTGGGCGGAGCTCGCGGCCGGCTACGAGCGCGCCCGGGGCAGGCAGGACTCGCTGGACCGGCTCGTCGAGTGGCCCGCACAGCGCGAGATGCTCGGTGACGTCACCGGGCTCTCGGTGCTCGACCTCGGGTGCGGCAGCGGCGCCAAGCTCGCCCAGCTCATCGACGACGGTGCGGCCGCCGCGGTGGGTGTCGACGTCAGCGGCAGCTTCGTGGGGCAGCGACCGCCCGGGCTGGAGCTCGTGCAGGGCGACCTCAACGACATCAGCGCCGTGCCCGAGGTCGCCGGGCGCACCTTCGACCGCATCCTCCTCCTGCAGTCCTTCGGCTACGCGACGGACCCGGTGGCGACGCTGCGGTCGGCGCGGTCGGTGCTCGCCGACGACGGGTTCATCCTGCTCACCAGGACCCAGCCGCTGCGCTGGGCCACCGAACGGGCCGAGCAGAACGGGACCTCGCTCGCCGAGGAGTACTTCTCCTCGTCCGCGCACACCTATCGCCCGGGCTGGCACGAGGACGTCGCGCTCACCAAGCGGACCTACACGATCTCCGACCTGCTCAACACGTTCAGCGCAGCCGGGCTCTGGGTCGAGGAGGCCGCCGAGCCGCAGCTCTCGGAGGACGCGCGCCGTCGTTACCCGCACAAGCAGGACTGGATGGACACCTACTTCGGGATCCTCGTCTTCAGGCTCCGACCGCTCGCCGCCCGACCGGCAGGGTGAGCCACGCCCACAGAGCCGTCGAGGTAGAAGCCGGCGCCGGCGAACGTGAGGGCCGCGCCACAGGGAACGACGGCGAGGGAGCCCCACCCCTCCTGGTACGCCAGGTTGGTCGGGGTGTCCCAGTCCACCGGCAGTGCACGCACGAGCAGGAGTGCAGCAACCGTCACGTGGACGGCGACATGCGTCCGTGCCACGGATCCGAGCCCTCGCCTCGTCGTGTCTGCTGACGATGCGGCACGATCGGGGACATGGACCTTCCCGGGACACTCCGTACGTCCGGCGGCCCCGTGCGCCTGCGGCGAGCGGTGATCGAGGACGTGCCGTCGATCGTGGACCTGCTGACGGACGACGAGCTGGGTGCCGAGCGGGACGGGGTCGAGGACTCGGAGGGGTTGCAGCCCTACGTCCGAGCGTTCGAGGCCGTCGATGCAGATGATGCGCATCTCCTGCTCGTGGCCGAGAGCGACCACATCGTGGTAGCGACCATGCAGCTCAGCTTCATCCCCGGGCTTGCGCGTCGCGGTGCCCTCAGGGCCCAGATCGAGGCTGTCCGGGTCCACTCCGACATGCGGGGCAGCGGCCTCGGGCGTGCCATGGTCGCCTGGGCCATCGACGAGGCGGGGCGCCGCGGCTGCGCCCTGGTCCAGCTCACCAGCGACAAGCAGCGGCACGAGGCACACCGCTTCTACTCCGGGCTCGGCTTCACTGCCTCGCACGAGGGCTTCAAGCTCGGGCTCCAGAACGGCGAGGGGCTGCGCCCGTGACCAGCCCCGTCGATCCCGGCTCCATCCGCATCGCCCCGCTGACCCGGGCACACGCCGAGGACCTCGCGACCTGGCGCTACGACCCGCCCTACGACGTCTACGACATGACGGGCGCCGATCCGGACGAGCTGCTCGACCCGGAGCTGGGCTTCCACGCCGTCCTGGCGGACGACCGGCTCATCGGCTTCCGGTCCTTCGGCCCGGACGGCCGGGTGCCCGGCTGGGACTACGACGACTCCGCCCTCGACACCGGGGGAGGGCTGCGCCCGTCGCTGACCGGGCAGGGGCTGGGCAGGGCGGTCATCGCCGCCGGGCTCGACTTCGGTCGCTCCCAGTACGCTCCGGCGGCCTTCCGGGTCACGGTCGCCTCGTTCAACACCCGGGCGCGCCGTACGGTCGAGTCGCTCGGCTTCGAGGTGGTCGGATCGTTCGCTGCCCGTTGCGACGGGCGGCCGTTCGACGTGCTCGTCCGCGACGAGACGCGCTGACGGCGGTCCTCAGACGCGCCGGGCGTACGGAGAGGGCTCGACCGCCTCCGGGTGCAGGATCCCGGCCAGCACCTCGACCCCGTCCACGAGCCGCGGGCCGGGACGGGCGAACTGCCCGTCCGCGTCCACGGCCCACACGGGCACGCCCGGGAAGCGGTCGCGTACATCATCCGCGAGCGTGGCGGCGCCGTCGAGGTCGTAGCCGCATGGGGCGCAGACGACGAGGTCCGGAGCCGAGTCGAGGGCCTCGTCCCAGGTGATGCGGGCCGACTTCGCGCCGGCGACACCGATCGTCGGCTCGCCGCCGGCGCGGGCGACCATCTCCGGGATCCAGTGGCCCGGCGCGAACGGCGGGTCGGTCCACTCGAGCACCAGCACGCGCGGCTGCTCGCGCCCCGCCACGCGCTCGGCCACGGCCGCGAGCCGCTCCTCCAGCGAGGCGACGAGGGCGGCCGCCTGGTCCGACCGCCCGGTGAGCCGGCCGATCTCGACGACGGACGCCAACACGTCGTCGAGGGTGTGTGGGTCGACCGTCGCCACCTCGGCCCGGCAGCCCAGGTGGCGCAGCGCCTCGTCGACGGTGTCCACGTCGATGGCGCAGACGGCGCAGAGGTCCTGGGTGACGACGAGGTCCGCGTCGAGGTCGGTGAGGGCTCCGGCGTCGAGGCGGTAGAGGTCCTCACCCGCCGCCATGGCGGCCGCGACGAAGTCGTCGATCTCCCTCGGCGTCAGCCCCTCCGGCATCGCGGACGTCGAGACCACGCGCCGCTCCCGCGCCTCCGCCGGGTGGTCGCACTCGAAGGTCACGCCCACGACGTCGTCACCCGCGCCGACGGCGAACAGGATCTCGGTGGCGGACGGGATCAGGGAGACGATGCGCACCGGGTGAGCCTAGATGCCTCGGCAGGGACCTCTCAGGGGGCGTCGAGCAGCACGCATTCCTGGAGCGCAGGGCTGCAGCGCACCATCCGCTGCTGCTGCCCGTCGGTCACCCGGGCGACGAGGAACTGGGCGTCCTCGAAGGTGAAGGCCGTGTTGACGAAGCTCCACCCCTGTGGAGGCGAGAGCACGCCCTCGCGTCCGCCGTCGAGGTCGCGCACCCGGATCTCGGCGTACTCCGGCACGTCGCCCGCGACCTGGTCGGCGGGCACCCACGCCACCCACTCCCCGGAGACGTCCGCGATCCCGAAGCTCGGGAGGTCCGCGATCGGCACCAGCTCGCCGTCGGCCGTCACGTCGGCGAGGTAGACCCGGCCGTCGCCCGCGACCCGGTTGTCACCGCTCGGGTCCCGAGCGTCGCCGCTGCCGTCGACGACCACCAGACCCGCCTGCGTCGCCTGCCAGACGAGCTGGCCGGGGGCGGTCCGAGTCAGGTCGACCGGTTCGGCGCCGTCGAAGGGGCGCCACAGGACGCCGACACCCCGGCCGCTCGCGATCACCCAGCCGTCGTCGGTGACGGCTCCGATGCGGGTGCCCACCCCGTCGTCGTCCCGGACGGGAACCGGGACGGGCAGGCCCATCCCCTCGCCGTCCCATGCGGTCTCGAACCCGTTCAGGTCCCCCTCGCTGGAGAGATACGCGACGTACTGACCGTTGGGTGACACGACGGGCGGCTGCTCGAGCGCGACCTCCAGCGCCTTCGGCGCTCCACCGTTGCCCCACGACCACACGAACGGCGGCTCGACCGCCAACCAGCCCTGCGTGGTCCCTTCGATCGAGTCGAAGCCGGGGAACGAGTCGTCGCCGACGTACGCCACCCGGTCGAGCACGTACGGCACCCGGGGCTGTCCTGTGGGCACCTCGTCGGGCAGCACGTCCGTCGGCTGCGGGGCCGGCTGGGGCATGCCGCCCCGGTCAGACGGGCCGCTCACGAGCACGACCAGCGCTATCAGCACTGCGGCGGCGGCTGCCAGCACCGTCGGCCAGACGAACCGCGACGGCGGGCCCGAGGGCAGGTCCGGCAGGGGCGGGACCTCGACGCCGTCGGCGACCTGGCGCAGCTCGCGCGTCAGGATCTTCTCGATGTCCTCGTGCATGTCAGACCTCCGTCCCGTCGGACGCGGTTCTGTCCTGGTCGTCGAGCGCGGCCTTCAGGCTCTTGAGGGCGCGGTGGGCCGTCGACTTCACGGTGCCGCGCGAGCAACCGAGCGTCTCGGCGATCTCTGCCTCGCTCAGGTCCTCGAAGTAGCGCAGCACGATGACCGCGCGCTGCTGGCGGGGAAGCTGCCTGACGTGCGGCCACAGCGCCATCCGCTCGTCGGACGTCCCCGGCGTACCAGCGGTGCCGCCGGCCGCGCCGGTCGCACCGCCCCACTCCGGGACCTCGTCGGTCAGCAGCTCCAGCCGGCGCCCCTTGGGCCGCCTGGACGAGAGGAACGTGTTGGTGAGGATCCGCCGCACGTAGGCGTTCATCGAGTCCGAGGCGCTCACCTTGGCCCATGCTCCGTGGGCCTTGATCAGCGTCTGCTGCGCCAGGTCCTCGGCGTCCGCGTGGTTGCCGGCCAGCAGGTAGGCGCTGCGGTAGAGCATCGACCAGGAGACGGCGGCGTACTCCTCGAACGAGGGCGCCTGCGTGTCGGTCCCCGAGAACATCCCCACCCCCTCACCCTGCACCCCCGCGGTGCCGTCTCACCCTCCTGACTCCCGCAGCCGGCGGAAGGTTGCGTCGACCCCCTTACGGACTCACACCTGGAGGTCGAAGACGTTCCAGCAGATCGCGTTGCGCCGCCGCTGGTCCTCCAGCACCAGCTCGCGGACCGTCGCGGGGAGCCGGTCGCGCTGCCAGCGGGACTCCGCGCGCTGCGCTGCCTCCTCCTGCCCCGGCGCGGCTGCCATCGCCGCCTTGATCGCGTACGCCGCGGCGCCGAGGTCGTGCTCGGCGACGTGGGCGACGACGGCGGCCTGCCCGGCGGCGTACGCGGCGAAGCGGGGCGCGCCGGTCAGGTCGCGGGCCGCGCCCATCGCGTGCCCTCCCATCGCGCGGGTCCGCATCATCGGCAGCTCGCCGCGCGTCCAGGCACGTGCGGCCTCGATCGCGTCGCGTGGGCGGATATCGTCGCGGCGTACGGCCTCGAAGAGCGGGAGCACGTGCTCGGCGCACTCGGCGGCCCAGAGGGCCAGGGCATGGTGGTCCTCGTCGGTCAGCGTGCCACCGCGTCGGATCGTGACCAGGCGGGGGTCGCGGACGGCCGGGAGGATCACGACCGTGACGCTACGGCGTCACCAGCACGTGTTCCACGCGCCCCGCTGGCGGTCGCGGGCCTGACGGATCGCACGGACGTACGTGCTGTGGCGGGCGACGGGCGTGCCACCGAAGACGTAGGGCCTGGTGAAGCCGCTCCAGGCCTGTCGGTAGGACAGGTCCGCATAGCCGCCCTCGCGCTTCACGTAGCGCAGCAACCGGCCGTAGCGATCCTTCGCGGCCCGGGTCCGGTCCGAGACCAGGTGGACGGTCGATCCGACGGGCGCGAGCCGGCGCAGGTTGGCGGTCGCGTCGGCCGCGCCGCAGCGACCGCGCTCCGGGGTGTCGATGCCGAGCATGCGCACGGAGACATGGGCGCCGCTGCGCAGGCGGACCCGGAGCGTGTCGCCGTCGGTGACGCGCACGACGTTGCCGGTCTCGCGGTAGGTCTGCTGTCCCTGCTGCGTGGTGTTCGCGAACTGCTGCGGCGCGGTGCTGCCGCGGCCGATGCACGGGCACGGGTTGGACTCGCACGCCACACCGTCCCCGTCATCGTCGAGACGGTGCGATCGCCGGCGCCTGCCTGGAGGAAGAAGTTCTGCGCCGCGGCCTGGCTCGGGAAGTCGCCGCAGTCGCGGTCGGAGAAGGCCGCCGCGGGCGCCTGCGTCACGGTGGCGAGCCCCAGCGCGAAGACCAACGGTGCGACGACGGCGAGCGCGAGCGCGCGGATGAGCATGTTCATGGTGCGGTTCCCCCACGGAATCAAGATGTGCTGATGCCCCAAGGGTCACATCGGCGGGGCGGGCGCGTGGCAGAACGCGTCAAGTCACTCGTAGCGACGCGGCGGGGTCCAGTGGCTGCCGAACTCCTCGTTGAACGACTCGGGTTCGAAGGGGCTGTCGCCACCGGCGGGCAGGCTCGACATCTCACCGAACACGATGCGTCCGGGAAGGTCGTACAGGTCCACCCGCACGAAGTCGGTGTCCTGTCCGAGGCGCTGCGCCAGTTCCACCATCTCGTCGAGCCGGTCCGGGCGCGAGACCGGCGGCGTCGCCCAGGGGTGGCCACCGCTCAGTGGAACGTGCTTCCAGTCGGGGGTGAAGAAGTCCTGGGTACGCGTCTGGAAACGGCCACGGTCCACCTGCACGTAGCGGCACGTCCCGTGGAAGACGAAGAACTTGTAGTCGTCGGGCACTTCGCCGCCAGGGCCACCCAGGAACTCCTCCACGACGACCCGCCGAGGGACGTGCCCGTACGCCCACTCCCGGTTGGGTCCTTGGCCGTACAGCTGCGACAGCCACCCGTGCCCCAACGCGACGAGGTGCTCGACCGGTGCGTGCTCCGGCCTCACGTGGCTGTAGACCCAGCCGTGCTCGGGAGGCGGCAGACGGGCGTCGGCGGGAGCCGTCGGAGACACGATGACCGCGACTCCGCTGCCGTGGCTGGGCTTGACGACGTACGCCGTGGGCAGACGCACGTGCGCGAGCGCGGCGGGGTCGTCGAGCACGTGCAGCACCTGCGGGAGCACACCTTCTCCCACGATCGCGGCCACGTGATCGCGCACCGCGACCTTGTCGGCGAAGGTGACCATCAGCGCACGGTGGTCCCGCAGCATCTTGTAGCGAACCTTCTCGTTGAAGGTGCGTGGTCGACGGGTCCGCCACAAGCGCCGGAAACGCACCAACATGCTGCGTTGCCTCCACGGCAACCCACGTGCGACCACGGGCTGCTTCTCGCCCCATGAGGCGATCGCGGCGGCATCCTTCTCGGCACTTCCCCGGCCCGTCACGAGCGTCAATCAATCACGTCCGCTCGGAAAGTCCAGGGTCGACGGCTGCGGCGGTGGCCGTGTCGCGGACTGGTGGGCTGCGCCGACTTCCACGAGAAGGACGCCGCCGATGATGAGGGCGATGCCGGCCATCATGAGTGGGGTGAGGGGTTCTTGGAAGAGGGCCTTGGAGGCGATGGCGGTCAGGGCCACGCCGGAGGCCGCCCAGATGCCGTAGGCGACACCGAGGCCGAGGCCCTCGTCGAGTGTCAGGGTCAGGAAGGTGAAGGCGAGGAGGTAGCTGACGGCTACGGCGGCGTAGTAGGCGCGTTGGCCGGTCGCAGCCATGCGCAGGCAGATGGTGCCGATGACCTCGAAGATGATGGCTCCGGCCAGGAACAGCCACTGCATCAGAGGGCCTCTTGGGTGCGGGTGTGCTTGTGGGCCAGCTGGGAGCCGAGCTCGACGGTGAGGACGCCCGCAATGATGAGGACGATGCCGAGGCCCATGAGAGCGGTGAGGGCTTCGTCGAAGATGAGCGATGACATCACTGCGGTGGTGGCTACGCCGAGCGCAGCCCAGATGCCGTAGGCGACGCCGAGGGCCATGCCTTGGCGGAGGGCGAGCGCGAGGAGCGTGAAGGAGGCCGGGTAGCCGACGGCGACGACGATGTAGAGCGCTGGAAGGTCGAGTGCGCCTTTCAGGGACAGCGTGGCGGCGACCTCACACAGGATGGCTGCGGCGAGCAGTACCCACCTGTTCATGAGTTCTCCTGGCTGTCAGGCATGGCCCAGAGCCTAGGGGGCGGACGTCCTCTCATGCCGCGACCCGAGCATCCGCTCATGCCGATGTCAGTGCGCGGCCGCCTGGTCGGTCGAGGTCACTGCGGCCGCCACTGCGACGGTCAGTGAAGACCGGTTCGCTGAGTTCACCTGTGGAATGAGAGATCGGCCGCGAACACGGTCGGCGCCGTGAACGCGACGACCGTGGAGTACACCAGCGAGGGACACAGCCGAGTGCCGTCCCGATGGTCGCCACGCCGGGCTCCGTGGCGCTTTCGAGGCAAGGACCGGACAGCTGGCACGGGTAGGGCCTTGGACCTCGCGCCGTGCGGGTCAACGGCGCAGCTCGCAGGAGTCCAGCCGCTCCCCGTGCAGGCAGCGGTCGCGGCCCTCGCCGCCACAGAGGTGGTCCCGGCCCGGGCCTCCATCGAGGAGGTCGCGTCTCGAGGAGCCGTAGATCGTGTCGTCCCCTCCGCCGGCGAACGCCCGGCCGGCGATCGGCCAGCCGTCCATGGTGTCACCAAACGTCACCGTCTCGTCCCGCCACGTCCCATACCACTCGACCGGCTTCGGCCCGTGGATGCCGAGGAAGTAGCTCTCGATGGAGCTGAATCGCAAGCCGACGCCGATCTCGGTACGGACCGTGCCGACCCGGCCATCGACCACGACGCGGCCCCGTCGCGGTGCGGCTGCCCAGCGGAACACGGAGATGTGATCCCGGCCGGCCCCACCCCAGACCCGCACTCGGTCGGACGCCAGCGTCAGGCGGGGGCCGATGTTGTCATCGCCTGGGCCGCCAGCGAGGAGTGCCGAGCCGGCGGCGATGCCCCCCCACCATCCGGTGTTCAGAAAGTCATCTCCGGCGCCGCCGAAGGCGCGGGTCGCGACGCCCTCGTCGACGAAGAGGTCCTCATAGCCCTTCCCTCCGTGGAGCGTGTCGGTGCCGTAGCCGCCAGAGATCAAGTCGCCGCCCGCTCCGCCCTGGACGACGTCGTCGCCGGGGCTCGGGGGCACCTCAGGGCCGCAGGTTGTTGCCCAGTTGCAGGTCAGCTGATCAGCCCAGACGTCATCGTCGCCGCCCCGGGCAATCACGGTGTCGTCCCCACCACCGGCCGCGAGAGTGTCGCCGCTGTCGGTGCCGAGCAGGTGGTCGGCGTGCGCAGACCCTTCAACCTCGACCCGCCAGGGGCTCGGTGCGATGGTGTCCGTGCCCTCGCCCGTCGAGACGCCCGCTGCGAGGTCGACCCTGACCGGCCCCGTGGCGTTGCGGTAGGAGACCTGGTCGGTAGAGGACGAGCTCACTGGTCCACCCGAGAGCCCGGAGTGGTCTTGATCGGGGCCGAAGTCGATGAAGTCGTCGCCGGGGCCCGGCTCGATCCGGTCGCCGTAGTTCTGGCTGTTCAGTCCGCCGAACATCCGATCATCGCCCGGGCCGCCGAGCACCACATCGTGACCCCCGAGCGCACAGATCGTGTCGTTGCCATCGGCGCCGTCGATGGTGTCATGGGTGTCGGTGCCGACGATGACGTCGTCCCCCGGGGTGCCAGTGACGGGGACGCTCGCCGCGGTGTCCGGCGACGGCAGTGGTACGACGATCGTCGCGGCCTTGCCGTCGCACGTCTCCCCGGCCGCGGTGGCCGGAATCGTGGCGGCCGACGGAAATGTGGCTACGACGGCCAGGACGGTCGAGGCCAGCGTGCAGGTTCTGCTCATGATGGTGATCCCCCTCGCGTACCCGGTAGATCAACGCTAGGAGCGGCGCGCAGCCGCGGACCAGAGCCGAAAGACCCCGGAGGTGCAACCGGTTCCTGCCACTTCGGCGGGTCTTCAGGCTGTCGATTGGACCTGGCGTTCGCACGCCTACCGAACGGCGGACGCGAGGTCAGCCTCGTTGCGGCCCCATCCCCCTACAATTCGAAGCGTGCACCCTGCTGACGGTGACCGAATGAACGACCCGGCCCGCTGCTAGTCTCGGCGAACGCCAGGATCGGCCGCGATGAGCGCGCCCGCTCTTGCCCGTACTGCTAGTTCCAGGCAGGCGAGCCTGCGCTGATGCAGGTGCGGCGCAACGCGCGGTAGGCCCGGCCTTGAGCTCTCTGCAGACGCGGCGCCGCGCGGGATCGACGGTCAGCGCCGATGGCCGCGGCGGCTTCGGCCATCGGCCGAAGCACCTGTGCTGCGTCCGGGGCAGCAACATCGATCATCCCCTGCAGCTCCGAAGCGAGTGCGCGATTCTGCGCGGCATCGTCGAGGCTGCCTGAGCGGAAGGCGTCTTGCACGTGATTGCAGACGTGCAGGAGGTTGGCGGGGACTGCGGTGGCACCGGCCGACTCGGATTGTGTGGTCGCCAAGGATGGAGCGGACTTCGGGCCGGAGGCGGTCGACGGGTCGACCTGCTCGCAGCCAGTCAGTGCGAGCATGCCCGAAGCTATCGCTACGAGGAGGCATGAGAGTCGCCACTTGGTGTGCACGTCAGGAGTGTGGCCGCCGATGCGGACGGGCGCTTCTTAGACATCCGGACTTGGCGCGATCAGTGCGGTCGCTGTGATGCACCGGGTACGTCACAAGCGGCGCACAACTGAGCCGAAACGGCCGACGTGGGCTCAGCGCCATTGCCCGTGGCCAGCATCGCCAGGTGCCGAGGACAACACCACGTCACGTGAAGTAGAGGTCGACGCCGGGTGGCGCCTCGAGGATCTCCCGCGCGTGGTGGGGATCGATGCGCCGGGTGCCGCGGTGGTCGACGATGAAGGCCAGCCCGTGCGGGCTGAGCCAGACGTACCGGCCTTGGCCGCACTGACGGGATCGGTAGCCGGCGTGCGTCTTCCAGCGGTGTCGCCGGCCGAGGGGGCCGGAGTTCTGAGATCCGGTCTGCGGATGCTTCGGGTCGGGTGGCCCGGTGTCGTCGTAGGGGATGGGGTGGTCGTAGTCGAGGTGGCGGCTGGTCGAGGTGGCGGCTGGTCGAGGTGGCGAAGGGCCAGTAGTCGCCACCGGTCGTGAGGTAGACCTGCTCCTTGAGGGACTCGGGGTGCTCGTAGGCGGTGGTGCGCACCCGGGACGACAGGTCTCGCACGGGACGCACGGTGAGCCGGGTGCGGCCCAGCAGCCCGCACAGCGCGGACACCGAGGTCGGTCCGAGGCCCTCGACCCGAGCGACGGCATCGGCGCCGGCGAGTGCCGCCTCGTGGAGGTGGACGTGCAGCACGGCCTTGGGTGCGAGCGGGGTGAGGTCGAGGGAGCGCAGCGCGTCGAGCAGGTCGGCGGGGAACGCAGTCGCACGACTCCGCGGCTGGTCGGGCTCGGTGCCGGGAAGGGTGTCGTCGGTGTGCTCGAGGAGGAGCTGGAGGAGCTCGGCCGGGCGGGCGAGGTGGCCGAAGGCGATGGCGCGCAGCTCGTCGGTGCCGACGCCGGGGTGCGAGGGAGCAAGGATGTCGGCGACACGCTGGACGGTCGCCTCGACCCACACGGCGTCGCCGGCCTCGATGCGCGCGATGACGGTGCGCAGTCCGTACTCGTCGGTGCGGCCGGAGGTGACGTAGCGACGAGCCTTCTCCGCCTCGACACGCTCGTCGTGCAACGCCGGGTCGGCCTCGATGATCTTGCCCTCGGCGACGGCGAGCACCCGCCCGCCGGCCTCGTGGGCGATGATCCTGGCGACCGCGCTGTCGACGACGCCGACGCGGTTGGCGGGCAGGTGGCGCGTGAGCCGGGCGACCCGGCGGGCGATGAAGACCTCGGCCTCACCCGACCGCACGATCGCCCAGGTCGCCGGGAGCCGGTGCTGGAGGTCGAGCACGTCTGCCAGCGCGTTGGTGGTGGCGGTGACGCCGGTCCCGCGGGCGAGCGCGACCTCGCCGAGGCAGAAGTCCTGCACGCCCGGTGTGCCCTCGCCGCCGGGCTGGACCAGCACGTCACCGAGGCGCCGCGCCTGCGCGCCGTCAGGACCCTCCGTGGGGTCGGTGGAGTGGACCGCCGCCCACTGCGCGAGGACCTCGAGGTCGTGGACCTCGGCCAGCCGACGCTCCCTCACGGCGCCGCTCGCGGCGACCAGCAAGCCGGTCGCGTCGAGCTCGGAGAGGGTGCCGGTCATGTGTTCGATTCTAGATCTCGCCACCGACACTGACCCCGCGGCGGCGACGCGCGCGGGCCGTCAGGCTCTCCTTGTCGGAGTTGTGCGATCTTCACCATCAAGCGCCTGATCGTGCGGGATGCGCAGGGACTCACGGGCAAGAAGGTCGAGGTCTACTCGCTGCCCTACAGCCGCATCGACATGTGGTCCTCGGAGAACGCGGGCAAGCTGCTCGACTTCAATGCCGAGCTCGAGATGTGGACCCGAGCGGGACACATCAAGATCAAGCTGGACAAGAAGATCGACATCCGCCGGCTCGACAAGCTCATCGCCTGGGCCGTGCTCAACGCCTGAGTGCCGGGCGCGCGCCGTACGCGCCGGCTCAGCCGCCCTCTCGGCGGGTGCGCCACCCCTTCTTCGCAGCACGGCTGCGGCGACGCCGGGCCCGCTCGGCCTCCTCCACCAGACGCTCGGCCGCACGCTGCTCGCGTCGGACTGCGTTCTCCGCGCGACGTCGTTCGGCCTCGACCGCCGCAGGCGACCGGACCGGCCACACGTAAGGCAGGTCGTCGGGAACGTCGGGGAACAGCGGACGGTAGAACTCGGGATCCTTGCGGACGAGCGCCGACTGGTGGCTCCGGTGCAGGTCGGCGTCTCCCAGCCACGGCGGCAGCGCGCCGGCCTCCGCGAGCTCGGCCTGGCTGCGTACGACTGGGATGCCCGCCGTGCGCAGGTCGGCTGCGATCGTCGTGGCGCACGTGTCACCGAAGCCGAGCTCCAGCCAGACCTCGCAACAGGTGAAGCCGTAGCGACCGAGGGCCTCCTCGAAGCCGCGCCACATCAGGGTCGCCGGGTGGTTGGCCCACCCGTAGCCCGGAACCGTCAGGGCGCGCACGACCTGGATGGTCTCGACGCGCTGCTTCCCCAGCCGCTTGGGGTCGAGGGCACAGGCCGACGCCTCGAAGCCCGGGAAGGGGAGGAAGGTCTGCACCCCGTGAGGCTAGGCACGGGCGAGCCGCCTCCGCCCCACCCCGACGACCGGTCCGCGTGGCACGATCCGTCCCGTGGACGGATGCGTGTTCTGCCAGATCGTCGCCGGCGACGTGCCCGGGCACCTCGTGCTCGAGACCGACGACCTGGTCGCCTTCCTCGACACCCGCCCGGTCTTCAAGGGCCACGTCCTGCTGGTGACCCGCACCCACGTGGAGACGCTGCCCGACCTGCCCGCGGCGCTGCGCGACCCGTTCCTCGCCGCCGCGCAGCGGATCGCGACCGCGGTCAAGGACGGGCTCGGTGCCCAGGGGTCCTTCGTCGCGATCAACAACACGGTGAGCCAGTCCGTGCCGCACCTGCACCTGCACGTCGTGCCGCGCACCAAGGGCGACGGCCTGCGCGGCTTCTTCTGGCCGCGCACGAAGTACGCCGCCGGCGAGCCCGAGGCGTACGCCGAGCGCCTCCGTGCTGCGCTCGACGGCTAGGTCTGCCCGGCCTCCTCGCGCTCCTCCCCGGTGACGGCGGCACGCGGGCGTACGCGCTCGCGCCGCAACGGATGACCGGTCGCCGCGGCGGCGAGCAGGAGCGCCACGGCGCCGACGACCGCGCCGCCGAGGACGTCGACGAAGAAGTGCCAGCCCAGGTAGACCGTCGACACAGCCGTCAGCACCGCGAAGGTCCAGAGGGCGACCCGCACCCACGACGGCAGCCGCAGCACCTCCGCGACCAGGCAGGTCGTCACCGTGATGGCGACGTGCAGCGAGGCGAACGCGGCCACGGTCTGGACGGCCCGGGTGTCCCACGCGCCGGCGAGGACGTCGACGCGGTCCTGCAGCAGCCACTCCTGCACCCGGGTGTTGAAGGTGGGGGAGAGGTCGGCGAACTCCTGCGGACGGGAGTAGACCGGCCCCAGCGACGGCACGAGGTAGTAGACGGCGACACCGAGCAGCCAGTTGAAGGAGATGGCGGTGACGTAGAGCTCGCCCGCCAGCGAGCGCCGCGTCCACACGAGGGCGACCGCGAGGGCCGCCGGCACGAGGCCGATCCACAGCACGTAGACGCCCGACATCAGCCAGGCGGCCCACCCGGTGCCCAGCACCTCGTGCAGCACGGTGGCGGGGTCGTGACCGAGCCACAGGACGCGGTCCAGCCTCGCCAGCTCGGTGTCCCACAGGCGGTCGTTGACGAACGGCAGGTAGCCCTTGAGGTTGCGGAAGGCGACGTAGGCGACGTACCAGGCGAGGAGCCCGCTCAGGGTGAAGCGGACCTGCGCCCGGTCCCAGCGCTCGACCACCACCGACCGGAGGGCCGACAGCGCGCCCGACGCCGTGACCGGCCGCTCGCGACGCCGTAGCGCCAGCACCCATCGCGCGACGACGTCCAGCAGCACGGCGGTCAGCACGATGAGCGGCAGCCGCACCCACGTGGGGACCGAGACCCCGTCCGGGTCGCGCACCGGCAGGTCGTACGCCGTGGCGACGACCAGCGTCGCGACGGCCATCGCCGCCGCCACTGCTGCCGCACCTCGGAAGTCCCCCTGACCCATGCCCTCCACGCTAGCGTCGCGCGGCGGACCGGTCGCGCCCCTGCGGCGAATCTCCACAACTCTCGTGAGATCCTCCGAGGACAGCCAGTCACCGAGCCCGAGGAGCCGTTCACATGGGTCGCTACGACCGTCGCGTCGCCGTCATCACCGGAGCAGCACGAGGCATCGGCTTCGGCATCGCCCAGCGCCTGGCCAGTGAGGGCGCGTCGATCGCGATCCTCGACCTCGACGAGGCCGCCGCCCAGGAGGCCGCAGCGCGCCTCCAGCTCACCGACGGCGCGCGCGCGATCGGCGTCGGCTGCGACGTCGTGGACTCCGCCGCCGCCGAGGCCGCCGTCCAGCGGGTCGTCGAGGAGCTCGGCGGCATCCACGTGCTGGTCAACAACGCCGGCATCACCCGCGACAACCTGCTCTTCAAGATGACCGAGGAGGACTGGGACCTCGTCATGGGCGTCCACCTCAAGGGCGTCTTCAACATGACCAAGGCCGCGCAGTCGCGCTTCGTGGAGCAGAAGTACGGCAAGATCCTCAACCTCTCCAGCGTCTCCGCCCTCGGCAACCGCGGCCAGGCCAACTACTCCGCCGCCAAGATGGGCATCCAGGGCCTCACCCGCACGCTGGGCATCGAGCTCGGCCCGTTCGGCATCACCGCCAACGCCATCGCTCCGGGCTTCATCGTCACCGAGATGACCGACGCCACCGCCCGCCGCCTCAAGATGGAGCCCGACGAGCTCCAGCGGCTCAACGCCGAGGCCACCCCCGTGCGCCGCGTCGGGCAGCCCGAGGACATCGCCGCGGCCGCCGCCTTCCTGTGCAGCGACGAGGCGTCGTTCATCACCGGTCAGACGTTGTACGTCGACGGAGGCCGCAAGCTGGGCTGAGCCCCCGGCGCGGGTGGATCGACGTGATCCCGGCCACGGTCCCACGCTCGGGGCCGTGGCCGGCTTTGCGTCCGGGCGGGCCGTCTGTCACGTTGGACCGCGGTCGAGAGACCGATCCGTCCCGGTGTACGCCGAGTCCTGCCCGGCCGGGACGAACCCCCGAGTCACGAGGGCAGGAGTGGGGGACCCACAGGTTCCACGCCGACTCAGGTCGGCTCGGGGTGAAGCCGCGCACGTCTCGGAGTGTGCGGCGGGGCACCTTCCAGCCCTAACCCGACAGCTCACCCCACAGGCGTGGGAAAGGAACACACACCATGCCTGCGACCACTCGTACGGCGCGAGCCTGCGCGCTCGCCCTCGCCGGGCTCGGCCTCACCGCCTCGACGATGACGGCCCTGCCCGCCGCTGCCGCCGGAGACGGCGACACCGACCAGGTCACCACCACGACCAGCACGACCACGCAGAAGACCACGCAGAAGAAGCGGCTGAGCGCCAAGCGGCGCGTCGCCCAGCGCGTCCTCAGCGCCCGCGACGTCGCGATGCGGCAGCGCGGCGACGCGTACGCCTACGGCGCAGCCGGGCCGGACCGCTTCGACTGCTCCGGGCTGATCCGCTACGCCTACTCCCGGGCCGGGTTCGACGTGCCCCGTACGTCGAGCGCCCAGGCCGGGCACACCCGCCGTGTCACGAAGAAGGACATGCGCCCTGGCGACCTGATGTTCTTCGGCGGCAGTGGCGGCGTCTACCACGCCGGGATCTTCCTGCGCTGGTCGCGCGGGCACGCCGTGATGCTCCACGCGCCGGGCTCCGGCGAGCGGGTCCGTGTCTCCGTCCCGTGGACCTCGCAGTGGTTCGGCGGCACCCTGCGCCGGGCGTGAGCACCGCCGGCAGGCTCGGATTGGTGGGCGGTCCCGGCTGATCTACCCTGTGGCGCGCCTTCTCCGATGGGGGGAGGCGCGCCGCCACACTGCAAGGCAGAGACCCCCCGCTCGAACGGAGTACGCCCGTGCGTCACCGCCCTCACCTCCCGTCGTCCAAGGCAGTCGCCGCGACCCTCGTCGCGGCCTCGCTGCTGCTCGCCGGCTGCAGCGGAGGGGACGAGGGGGCGACGCCGGCCGAGGACGCACCGGCGGAGCCCACCGCGTCGGAGACGGCCGAGCCGCCCGAGCCGACCTACTGGCCCCTGACCGGCCTCGAGCGCACCGGCAAGGCGCCCAAGCACCCGGTGATCGTCACCAAGGTCGACAACACCTCCTCCAGCGCTCCGCAGGTCGGCCTCGGCTCGGCCGACCTGGTCGTCGAGGAGCTCGTCGAGGGCGGCTACACCCGCCTGGCGGCGTTCTACTACTCGAAGGTCCCGGCCAGCATCGGACCGGTGCGCTCGATGCGCGCCAGCGACATCGGCATCGTCCCCGACGGCGCGACCGTCGTGACCAGCGGCGCCGCCCCGGTCACCATCAAGCGCATCAACGGCGCCGGCATCCCGTGGATCACCGAGGGCGACGCCGGGGTCTACCGCGAGACCACGCGCTCGGCCCCCTACAACCTCTTCGCCCGCCTCGGCGACATCGCCAAGCAGCTCAAGGCCGAGGAGGAGCCGCCGCCCTACCTGCCGTGGGGCACGTCGGCCGACCTCCCCAAGGGCGGCAAGGCGCGCACCCTCACCGCCGACTTCGGCGCCCACTCGACCAGCTGGCAGTTCCAGAAGGGCGGCTACGTCAACACCGACTCCTACGCCGCCCAGGGCGACCAGTTCCCCGCCGACTCGGTCCTCGTGCTGCGGGTCAGGGTCGGCGACGCGGGCTACCGCGATCCCGCCGGCTACCCGGTGCCCGAGACCAAGCTCGAGGGCAAGGGCGCGGCGCTGCTCTTCCACGGCGGCCGCGTGATCCGCGGCACCTGGAGCAAGGACGGGCTGAAGGGCGCGATCGAGCTGTCGACCAAGAACGGCGAGCTCACCGTCCCGGCCGGGCGGGTGTGGATGGAGCTCGTGCCGGCGGCCAGCGGCAACGTCACCTTCGCGAAGTAGCCCCGGCCGTACGGGCGGGGTCGGGCGGCTCGGCGCCGTCCTCCAGCAGCCGCTGCAGCCCCGCCATGATGAAGCCGATCGCCGCCTCGACCCGCAGTGCCGCCGCGGAGGCGTCCTCGCTGACCGCGACGGACCCGCCTGCGGCCGACATGGCGCCGAAGAAGATCCGGGTGAAGGTGTCGAGCATGGCGTCGTCGAGGTCCCACTCGGTGTCGGTCAGGACCGCACGCACGATCTCGTCGACGATGGCGTACGTCGAGCGCTCCTCCTGCTCGCGGTAGCGCTCGTGGCCGAGCACCGAGGGGCCGTCGGAGATGACGATCTGCCGGTAGCCCGGCTCCTGCACCGCCTCGAGAAACGCGCGCAGCCCCGCCTGCGCCTTGAGCCAGGGGTCCTCGTGGCCCTCGGTCGCCTGCGCGATGCCGGAGGTCGCCCGCGACTCCACGCGCTCGAAGGCGGCCTCGAAGATCGCCTGCTTGCCGCTGAAGTGGTGGTAGAGCGCGCCCTTGGTGACGTCGGCGCCGGCCACGATCGCGTCGAGCGACGTGGCGGAGTAGCCGTGCTCGGTGAAGAGCCGTTCGGCCACGTCGACGAGCGCCTGCTTGGTCGAGTCGGAGAAGCGCTGCCGCCGGGTCCTCATGGCTCGCAGCCTAGGTGACCGGACTCACGACCGTGCGGTTTGAACGGGTCGTGCCCGGCTGGGCATACTGAGAGTACGTACTGTCGGTATGTACCCGAAGGAGACCGCCATGACCTGGACGTCCCACCACCGACGCGGAGACGTGCTCCGCGAGGTGATCCGTACCGCTGACACCCGGCTCGACGGCCGCCTGCCCATGGACGTGGACGGCGTCACCGACACCTTCGGTGACGAGCTCACCCTCCTCGGCGCGCTGCAGCTGCGCTGGCACACCCGCCTGGCCGGCCACATCGAGCGCGAGCTCGCCGACCAGCCCCTCGACCTCGGCAACGCCGTGGCCATCGCCTGGCTGAAGGCCGCCGGTGACATGCCGGGCATCCGGGCGGTCATCGACCGCCACGTCGCCCACCCGACGAGCCCCGAGATGGCCCGAGCGACCGCGGTCGCCACCGGCAAGGAGCACGAGCTGCTCGCCCTCATGGCCGGGCGCGCCAGCGCGCCGGGCGAGGCCGCGCAGCGGGTGGGCCGGGAGATCGAGCTCGCGGCGCGCGCGTCGTACGTCCCGGGGGTCGCGCCGCGGTCGGCCCCGGCGCCGTCGCTGGTGCAGCGGATCCGGTCGGTCCTCGCGGCCTGACCCGCGAGCCGCCCCCGCCTGTCATAGTGGAGCGCATGCAGCTGGCATCGGGGATGCTGCTGGTGGCGACACCGGCCCTGCAGGACCCCAACTTCGCGGACACGGTGGTGCTGCTGCTCGACGTCACCGAGGAGGGCGCCCTCGGCGTGGTCCTCAACCGTCCCTCCCAGGTGCTGGTCGCCGACGTCCTGGAGCCGTGGCGCGACGTGGTCGCCGAGCCGGAGGTGCTCTTCCGCGGCGGCCCGGTCGGCACCGACGGCGCGCTCGCCGTGGCGTCGCTGCGCGATCCGCAGGAGCCGCCGGTGGGGTGGCGCCCGGTCGCCGGACTGCTCGGCATGGTCGACCTCGACACCCCGACCGAGCTGGTCGACGGCTCGCTCAGCGCGATGCGGGTCTTCGCCGGCTATGCCGGCTGGGGCGCCGGGCAGCTCGACGGCGAGGTCGAGGAGGGCAGCTGGTACGTCGTCAGCGCCGAGGTGGGCGACGCGTTCCGCGGTGACCCGGACGGCCTGCGCCGCGACGTCATGCGACGCCAGCCCGGGATGCTCGCCTGGCACGTGAACCGGCCCGTCGATCCCGACCTGAACTGATCCGTCGGGTCGGCGGCAACCTTTCCCGCGGGGTCCGCGTCTCCTGTGTGCGCGCGACTGCGCGCGGGATCGGACAGCGCTGGGCGGGACGAGGGAGAGCAGGATGCGTGGAGGAGTGCGCGGCGGCACGGCGTGGCTGGCGGCGACGGCGTTGGTGGCCGGTCTGGCGGCGGTGACGACCGCCCCCGTGTCAGGAGCGTCCACGGCCGCATCGGCGAAGCCCGGTGGCTGCCCCGACGTGCGGGTGGTCTGGGCCGGGGGCCGTGCGAGGGACACGGTGGTCCGCGAGCTCAGGCGTGTGCCCGGTCAGCGCGTGTCGGTGACCGCGGTGGCACCGCCCTCGCGCGAGCTCACGGCCGACGACCTCGACGACATCCGCAGCCAGGGGCTGCGGCACCGACACTTCGCCGACTGGCGCGCCCACGCGCGGAGGGCGGTCCGTGCCGTGGTCCGCTCTGCACGGGCGTGCCCCGATGCCATCGTCGTCCTGGGCGGGCACTCCGAGGGCGCCGTCGCAGCGCGCGCGGCCGCCCGGCAGCTGGCCAAGAAGGGTCCGCGCTCGGCGCGCCGCCACGTCGGCGGCCTCTGGTTGCTCGGCGATCCGTTGCAGCAGGCGGCCGACGACGGCGCGCAGGGCGTCCTCGCCGGCCGCGGGCCCGCGGTACCGCGGTGGGTGAGCCGGAGTGGCATGCTCGTGCAGCGGTGCCAGTGGACTGATCCGGTCTGCGCCGGCATGCCGAGCAGCCCCGCCACGGACGACGACCTGTCGCAGCACTACGCCTATGGCGAGTACTCCTTCTACGGTGCTGCGGGGCGGCTTCCGGTCTCCGAGACGCTGAGGTGGCCGGCCATCCGCGGCGCCCAGGTCCGCGTCCCGCTCTTCCCCCGCAACCTGCGGGGCGCCCGGTTCAGGGCCATGCGCACGCCCCCGAAGGGCCTACGCCTCTCGGGCACCCACCTCGTCGGCAAGGCTCCGGCCGGCCGCACGGTGATCACGCTCGAGGTCCGGAGCAGGGTCGTCGCGCCGGCCGTTCGTCGCGTCGTCCGGGTCGTGCTGGACGCCGGGAAGCAGGCAGCCGCCCGAGGCACCGTCCTCGTCAGCCGCGGGGTCGAGGGACGGCCCGCCAACGGGGCCTCGTGGGCAGGTGACGTCTCCGGGGACGGCAGCGTCGTGGCGTACACCTCGACTGCGACAAACCTGGTGCGTGGTGACCGGTCGTCGGGGAAGCGGGACCGCGGCCGGGCGTACGCGTGGGACGCCGGGACCGGGCGGACGGAGCTGGTCAGCATCGACGCGGAAGGGCGGGCGATCAGCGGCTACGGCGTCCAGCTCTCGGACTCCGGCAGGTACGTGCTGTTCTACGACCCGTGGGGTGACCGCTGGCTGCGCGACCGTGTCGCCGGCACCTCGACGCGCGTCCCGGTCGGGGCCGGCGACCGAGCGACCCTGAGCCTGGACGGCAGGTCGGTGACCTTCGCCGACGGCGGCACCGCGCGGCGGTGGAACGCCGACACCGGCGCCGTCCTGGATCTCGGGGTGACAGGGTTCCAGGCCGCCTCGCCCAACGGCCGATACCTGGCGCTGGTGGAGAAGGACATCCTGCGGATCTGGGACACCGTTGCAGCGACGGTCGTCGCCAGCGGAGAGCTCCCCGCCGAGCCGTCGTACTGCTACAGCGCGGTCTCGAGCGTGTCCGACGACGGCCGGTACGTGGTGCACGACCGGTCCTGCGACCGCGACGGCGCCAGCAGGCCGCTCGAGGTGGCAGGCATGCGGCCGCTCGGCGACTGGGGTTACGACGCGTCGCTCGCGACGGCCTCGGGGGCCTTCGCCGTGACCGGCATCGACACGGTGACCCTGGGGCAGGCAGGGGGCGAGACGCGCCGCATCCTGGCCGGGCCACGACGCTATCCGGACTACTACGGCTATGAGGTCGACCTCACCGTCGACGAGGACGCCCCGGCGTCGGTCGCGGTGTCTCCGGAGGGCCGCGCGGTGGTCTTCACCGACGTGGGCTACGACATCGCACCCGGCGCGTACACCGACGTCGAGCAGGTCTATCTCTGGTCGGCCCGTTAGGCTTGCCCATCATGAGCACCATCGGATTCTCGCCGGGCAGCCAGACGATCGAAGAGCGTCAGACCGTCCCGACCGACGAGGGTGACCACGAGCGATTCTCCCACTACGTCCCCAAGGACAAGCTGACCGAGGCGATGGTCATGGGCACTCCCGTGATCGCGCTGTGCGGCAAGGTGTGGGTGCCCTCGCGTGCTCCGGAGAAGTTCCCCGTGTGCCCGGAGTGCAAGGAGATCTGGGACTCGATGAAGCCAGGTGACAAGCCCGGCGGCGGGTCCGGCTCGGACGGCTCGGGTCCCGAGGCGTGACGGGGCGGCCTGACGCGCCGCTGCCTCCCGCGTGGCCCGACCGGGCCGCGTGGGGCACCGCGCCGTCCCTCCGTGCCTGGCAGCAGGCGGCGGTCGACAAGTACCGCTCCGCCCAGCCCCGCGACTTCCTCGCGGTCGCGACCCCGGGAGCCGGCAAGACGACCTTCGCCCTGACGGTCGCGGCCGACCTGCTCAGCCGCCGCGTCGTCGACCGGATCACCGTCGTCGCCCCCACCGAGCACCTCAAGACCCAGTGGGCCGAGGCCGCCGCGCGTGCCGGGATCCCGATCGACCCGACCTACTCCGCCGGCAAGGGCAGGACCTCCGACGACTACGTCGGCATCGCGGTCACCTACGCCGGTGTCGCGGTCAACCCGCTCGCCATGCGGATCCGCACCGAGCGCTTCAAGACCCTCGTGATCCTCGACGAGATCCACCACGCCGGCGACGCGCTGTCGTGGGGCGAGGGCGTGCGCGAGGCCTTCGACCCGGCGACCCGGCGGCTCGCGCTGACCGGCACGCCCTTCCGCTCCGACATCAACCCGATCCCGTTCGTCAGCTATGCGCCCGGTGACGACGGCATCCCGGTCTCGGCCGCCGACTACACCTACGGCTACGCCCACGCCCTCTCCGACCACGTCGTGCGCCCGGTGCTGTTCATGGCCTACTCCGGCGAGATGCAGTGGCGCACCCGCGCCGGCGACGAGGTCGTCGCCCGGCTGGGCGAGCCGCTCACCAAGGACATGCACGCCCAGGCGCTGCGTACGGCCCTCGACCCGCGTGGGTCGTGGATCCCGGCGGTGCTGGAGGCGGCGGACACGCGGCTCTCGGAGGTACGCCGCCACGTGCCCGACGCCGGCGGGCTGGTGATCGCCGGCGACCAGGAGACCGCCCGCGCCTACGCCGCGCTGCTGAGGAAGATCAGCGGCGAGACGCCGACCGTGGTGCTGTCGGACGAGAAGGGCTCCTCGAAGAAGATCGAGAAGTTCACCGCCTCCGAGGACCGCTGGATGGTCGCGGTCCGAATGGTCTCCGAGGGCGTCGACGTGCCGCGCCTGGCCGTGGGCGTGTGGGCGACCACCGTCTCGACTCCGCTGTTCTTCGCCCAGGCGGTCGGCCGCTTCGTGCGCGCCCGGTCGCGCGGCGAGACCGCGTCGGTGTTCCTGCCGTCGGTGCCGCACCTGCTGGAGTTCGCCTCCGACATGGAGGCGCAGCGCGACCACGTGCTCGGGCGCCGCGTCCAGGACGAGGACGACATCTTCGCGGCCGAGGAGGGTCTGCTCGCCGAGGCGCAGCAGGGCGAGTCGGCCTCCGACGAGCTCGAGATGTCGTGGGAGGCGCTGGGCTCGACGGCGTCCTTCGACCACGTGCTCTACGAGGGTGCGCAGTTCGGCCACTCCGGCGAGGTGGTGTCCGGCTCCGAGGAGGAGATGGACTTCCTCGGCATCCCCGGGCTGCTCGAGCCCGACCAGGTCCGCGAGCTGCTGCACTCGCGGCAGAGCGAGCGTGCCCGCAAGCAGAAGGCCGAGGGCGTGGGGGACCGCGTGGTCGACTCGGTGCAGGAGCTCAGCACCCACCAGCAGCTCGGCGTGCTGCGGCGCGAGCTCAACGGCCTCGTCGCCGCGTGGCACCACCGCACGGGCCAGGCCCACGGCATCACCCACAACGCGCTGCGCAAGGAGTGCGGTGGTCCGCCGGCCGCCGTGGCCAACGCCGAACAGCTCCACGAGCGGATCAACCGGATCCGCGAATGGGCAGTGCGGCAGACGTCCTGACTTTCCTGTCATATTGAGCCCGTGCCCTCCGAGACCTCGCAGACGCTGGACCGCGGCCTCCGCGTCCTGCGGGTGCTGGCCGAGAGCTCCGAGGGCCTGACCGTCACCGAGCTCTCGCACCGGCTGGACGTCAACCGCACGGTGGTCCACCGGCTCGTCAGCACGCTCGAGCAGCACGGCCTGGTCCGCCGGGACGCACGCTCCAGGCTCTTCGTCGGGCTCGGGGTGCTCCACCTCGCGAGCGGCGTACAGCCGCTGTTGCGCGACCTCGCCATGCCGGTGCTGCGCCGGCTCGCCGAGTCGCTCGGTTCGACCGCCCACCTCACGGTCGCCGACGGCGACGAGGCGCTGGCGCTCGCGGTGGTCGAGCCGACATGGACCGACTTCCACGTGGCCTACCGCGTCGGCGCCCGACATCCGCTCACGCAGGGTGCGGCCGGCAAGGCCATCGGGCTGCTCGACGCCGACGGGGACGCGTACGCCGTCACCAGCGGCGAGCTCCAGACCGGCGCCCGCGGCCTCGCCGCTCCCGTGCGCGGCGTGGAAGGGCTGCGCGCGAGCGTCGGCATCGTGACCCTCGACGGCACGATCGACGAGGACGTCGTGGCGCCGCAGGTCATCGCCGCGGCGCGCGAGGTGGGGGAGCGGCTGGCCTAGGAGGCCTAGGACGCCTCGACGAACGGCTTGACGCCCGGACCGGGGCGCGTCGCGACGTCGCGTCGCCCGCTCACCTCGTGTCCCTCGGTGCAGCGCAGGACCACGCCGACCTCGCCTCCGCAGCCGACGTGCTCGAACTCCACCGGCGACCCCTCGGGGTCTGCGAGGTAGCGGTCGCCCCACGCCCGCACCGCGACCAGCACGGGGTAGAGGTCGAAGCCCTTGTCGGTGGGCCGGTACTCGTGGCGCTCGCGCTGCCCGGGCTCGCGGTAGGGCTCGCGGCGCAGGATCCCGGCCTCGACGAGCAGGGCGAGCCGGTCGGTGAGCACCTGGCGCGGGATCCCGGAGTGACGGCGCATGTCCTCGAAGCGCCGGACGCCGTTGAAGACCTCGCGCAGCACCACGAAGGTCCACCGCTCGCCGAGGACCGTCATCGCGCGCCCGACGGTGCAATTGTCGGTGGACCACTCGAGAGCGGAGGGACTGGCGGAGGGAGTGGCCGTCATTCCCCCACCCTAAGTCTCGTTGACAGACCCAGCAAGGGGATGCGACCCTGAATCCATGACGCAGACCCAGCCCGTCGAGAACCGGTTCCGCACCGAGACGCGCACCTTCGCCTGGACGCCGCCCGGCCAGGCCGACCTGACTCGGCTGCTGGAGCTCGACGGCCTCGAGCAGCTGATGGCGATGCGGTCGGGCGAGATGCCGCCCCCGCCGATCATGGACACCCTCGGCTTCACCGACCTGCGTCCCGAGCCCGGTCGCGTGGTCGTCGAGATGCCGGCCGCCGAGTTCCACTACAACCCGCTCGGCACCGTCCACGGCGGCGTGATCTCCACGCTCCTCGACACTGCCGCGGCGTGCGCGGTGCACACCACCCTGGCGGCGGGCGAGCTCTACACCTCGGTCGACCTGACGGTGAAGTTCCTCCGTCCCGTCACCGTCGACTCCGGCCTGCTCGCCTGCGAGGGCACCGTGATCCAGCGCGGGCGGCGTACGGCCCTCGCGCAGGCGCAGCTGACCGACGGTGGCGGCAGGCTGGTCGCGCACGCGACCTCGACGTGCATGATCTTCCCCGTCGAGGGCTGAGCCGGGGACGTACCCGGCCGGGGCGTACGGCCCCTGACGCTCACCCCGACGCCGGATCCACGGCCGCCCGTGCCAGCGGCACCACCCGGTAGGGGATCTGCGTCGCGAGCGCGATGACCGTCGTCGAGCGGTCGATCCCGGGCTCGGTCAGCACCAGGTCGATCACGCGCTGGAGGTCGGCGTTGGAGCGGGCCACCACCCGCGCCCACATGTCGCCGGCCCCGGTGATGGTGTAGGCCTCGAGGACCTCCGGGATGCCGGTCAGGTGCTCGGCGACGGCGTCGTGGCCTCCCCTGTCTGCTGAGCCCTGCCTGATCTCGAGGGTGAGGAACGCCGTCACGGGATAGCCGATCGCCTCCGGGGAGAGGTCGGGGCCCCAGCCGGTGATGACGCCGGCCGCGACGAGCTTGTCGAGCCGGGCCTGGACGGTGCCGCGGGCGATGCCGAGCCGGCGGCTGGCCTCGAGCACGCCGAGCCTGGGCTCGCTGGCGAAGATGTCGATCACCTTGCTGTCGATCTGGTCCATGTCGGCCCCTTGGCTGTGCAACCTGTCCAACGTTTCGCGCTACTGTTGCACACCTTGCCGGGAGTCGGCAGGGTTCGGACCATGACGACTGACATCGCCTCGACCGGTGGCGCCCTGACCGTGGACGAGATGAAGGCCGACCTCTCGCTCGAGCAGCTGCGCCAGCTCGTCGGCCTCGTGGAGTACGACGCCGAGTCCGACTCGTTCCCCGTGACCGGCTGGGACGCGATCTGCTTCGTGGTCGGCAACGCCACCCAGGCCGCGCACTACTACGCCTCCGCCTGGGGCATGGAGCTCGTCGCCTACTCCGGCCCGGAGAACGGCAACCGCGACCACAAGTCCTTCGTGCTCAAGTCCGGCTCGATCAAGTTCGTCCTCAGCGGCGCCGTCTCGCCCGACAGCGACCTCATCGCCCACCACGCCCGCCACGGCGACGGCGTCGTCGACATCGCCCTCGAGGTCCCCGACGTCGACCAGTGCATCGCCCAGGCCCGCAAGGCCGGCGCGACCGTGGTGCGCGAGCCGGAGAACCTCACCGACGAGCACGGCACCGTCCGGATCGCGGCCATCGCGACCTACGGCGAGACCCGGCACACGCTGGTGCAGCGCACCGTCGACGGCGAGACGTACGCCGGCCCGTACCTCCCCGGCTACGTGGCCGTCGCGCCGCGCTGGGAGAAGAAGGCCGACCAGCCCAAGCGCCTGTTCCAGGCCCTCGACCACATCGTCGGCAACGTCGAGCTCGGCAAGATGGACGAGTGGGTCGGCTTCTACAACCGCGTCATGGGCTTCGTGAACATGGCCGAGTTCATCGGCGACGACATCGCCACGGACTACTCAGCGCTCATGTCCAAGGTCGTCGCCAACGGCAACCACCGCGTGAAGTTCCCGCTCAACGAGCCGGCCGTCGCGAAGAAGAAGTCGCAGATCGACGAGTACCTCGAGTTCTACAACGGCCCCGGCGCCCAGCACCTCGCCCTCGCGACCGGCGACATCCTCGCCACCGTGGACGCGCTGCGCGCCAACGGCGTGGAGTTCCTCAACACCCCTGACTCCTACTACGAGGACCCCGAGCTCCGCGCGCGCATCGGCCAGGTCCGCGTGCCCATCGAGGAGCTGCAGAAGCGCGGCATCCTCGTCGACCGCGACGAGGACGGCTACCTGCTCCAGATCTTCACCAAGCCGCTCGGCGACCGGCCGACGGTCTTCTTCGAGCTGATCGAGCGCCACGGCTCGCTCGGCTTCGGCAAGGGCAACTTCAAGGCGCTCTTCGAGGCCATCGAGCGCGAGCAGGACGCCCGCGGCAACCTCTGACGCCCGCGCCCCCGCTGCCCGAGCGGTGAGTGAGACAGGTTTCGCAGCCCGGAAACGTGTTCCACTCACCGCTCGACGCATGCGGAGTGGAGCCGCGGTGAGTGACGCAGGTCTGGCAGCCCGAGAAGCTGTCTCACGCACCGCTCGGGCGTACGTCGGGCTCGCCCCGTTGACGTATCGAAAAACGATGCCCTATCGTTTGTCGACAACATCGACATTCGACATGCGGGGGATCCATGGACAGCGCGCGCGACAACGACCCGCTCAAGGTCCTCGAGGTGCTGGTGGGGGTGGTCGTCGCCGTCATGGCCGTCCTCGCAATCGCGACCCTGGCCGGTACGGCGTTCGGCAGCGGGCAGGTCCCCGGGGTGAACGCCGAGGTCTGCGCCACGTCGTCCGGTGACGAGCCGGCCTTCCGGCGGGTCGAGGGCGAGCGCACCGGTCCCGTCGGCCTTCGCGACGGCATCACGTGGCGCGCCGAGGAGGTGCAGGTCTGCGACTCCTCGCCCGACGGTGCCACCCGGGCGCTCGCCGGCGCGGGCCTGGTCGTGTGGGTCGGCGGTCCGGCCGTGTTCTTCGTGATGCTGTGGCGGTTCCTGCGCCAGGCCCGCCGCGAGGGCGTCTTCGCCGACCGCGTCCCCGGTCAGCTCAGGACGCTCGGTCGGATCCTCATCGCCTGGGCCGCGCTCGACTTCGTGCTCTCGGGCTGGGTCAACGCCGGCCTGCTCAACCGGATGACCGACAGCACCCTCGTCCTCTCCGCCACGGTCCCGTGGCTCCCCGTGCTCCTCGGAACTGCCCTCCTGGCGCTGGCTCGGGTCATGGGTGAGGCGGTGGGCCTGCGGCTCGATGTCGAGGCCACGATCTGATGGCCAGGCGCAGGCATGCGGAGACCGAGGCCGAGGCGGACGAGCCGCACGGCATCACCGTCCACCTCGACGAGGTGCTGGCAGACCGGGGGATGACGCTCACCGAGCTCGCGGACCGCGTCGGCGTCACAGTCGTCAACCTCAGTGTGCTCAAGAACGGGCGTGCCAAGGCCGTCCGGTTCTCGACGCTGACCAAGGTGTGCCGGGTCCTCGCGTGCCAGCCGGGCGACATCCTGCGGGTGGACTGAGAGGCTGTCGTCATGATGATCCGACCCGCCGAGCTCGCGGCGATCAAGGCCGGGACCATCGACCTGGCCTTCCGCCGGTGGGCGCGGCCGCGGGTCGTCGTCGGCACACGCATGCGTACGGGCGTGGGACTGGTCGAGGTCACCTCGGTCGAGCAGGTCAGTGTCGCGAGCCTGCGCGCCGACGACGCCCGCCGGGCCGGAGCGGCGTCGCTGGCCGCGCTCAAGCAGGCGCTCGCGGCCCGCTCGTCCGACCCCGTGTGGCGCATCGGGCTGGCGTACGCCGGTCCCGACCCGCGCGAGGCGCTGCGGGCCACGATCCCGGACGCCGACGAGATCGCCGCGATCTGCGACCGGCTCGACCGGCTCGACGCGGCCTCCGCCCACGGACCGTGGACCCGCGAGACGCTCGACCTGGTCGACCTCAACCCGACCGTACGCGCACCTGACCTCGCGGCCCGGGTGGGCCGCGAGACCGCGGACTTCAAGAAGGACGTCCGCAAGCTCAAGGAGCTCGGGCTGACCGAGTCGCTCGCGATCGGCTACCTGCTGTCCCCGCGCGGCGAGGCGGTCGTCGACGCCGGGCTCCCGGCTCCGCGTGAGCGCGCAGCACGCGAGGAAGGCACGCCCCTGCCCCGGAACATCGGTGCCCCCGCGACGCGCGCCCTGCGCGACGCCGGCATGACCACCCTCGAGCAGGTCGCGACCCGGACGGCGGACGAGCTGGCGGCGATGCACGGCGTCGGCCCGGTCGCGATCACCCGCCTCGGCGAGGCGATGGCGGAGCGGGGGCTCGCCCACCGCGGGGAGTGACGCGCGGCAGGCCTTGCCTCAGTGGGCGATGAGGCCCACGCCGAGCGCACCCATCAGCACCGCGATGCCCGAGTCGAGGACGCGCCACGCGTTGGGGCGGGCGAACAGCCCGCGCAGCAGGCGCGCGCCGTAGCCGAGGCCGAAGAACCACAGCACGCTCGCGAGCAGTGTGCCGGCGAGGAACCACCAGCGGTCCCCGCCGAAGCTGTTGGCCACGGTGCCGAGCATGAGGACGGCGTCGAGGTAGAAGTGCGGGTTGAGCCAGGTCAGCGCCAGCGTGAGCAGCACCGCACGCCCGACGGTGAGCGAGTTGCCCTCGCCGGCCTCGAGCGCCGCCGGACGCCAGGCGCGCATCGCGGCGTGCACGCCGAAGCCGATCAGGTAGACGCCGCCGAGCACCTGCGCCACCGGCAGGACGGCCGGCCAGCGCTCCAGCACGACGCCCAGGCCGGCCACGCCGGCGGTGATCGCGACGACGTCCGACAGCAGGCACGTCAGCACGATGGGCAGGACGTGCTCGCCGCGGATCGCCTGTCGCAGGAGGAATGCGTTCTGTGCGCCGACGGCGACGATGAGGGCGAGTCCGGTGAGGAGACCGGTGAGTGCAACCTGGAACATGACGTCAACGCTAGGCGCGTACGTGCCGTCAATCCAGCGAACTATTCTGACGAATCATTAGGATCTCTAAGTATGAAAGACGTCACCCAGCTGGACCCTGTGGCCCTACGCACACTGGCCGTCGCCGTACGGCTCGGCACCTTTGAGGCGGCGGCCCGCGAGCTGCACGTGACCCCGTCGGCGGTCAGCCAGCGGATCAAGGCCCTCGAGACCCGGATCGGCCGCGTGCTGCTGCACCGCGTCAAGCCGCTGGAGCCCACCGAGGCGGGGCTGGTCCTCGTCCGACTGGCCACCCAGACCGAGCTCCTCGAGCGGGAGGCGGTCGCCGAGCTGGTGGAGGAGGACGACGCCGACGGGACCTCGTACGCCTCCCTGCCCATCGCGGTCAACGCCGACGCGCTCTACGGCTGGTTCGTCGACGCCCTCGCCGAGGTGCAGACCCGGCACCGCGTGGTCTTCGAGGTGGTGCGCGAGGACCACACCCGGACCGCCGAGAGGCTGCGTCGCGGCGAGGTGGTGGCCGCGATCACCGGGGAGCCCAAGCCGGTGCCCGGTTGCCGTGTCGTACGGCTCGGACGGCTCAAGTACGCCGCGGTGGCGACCCGGTCCTTCCACGCGACCCACTTCGCCGACGGAGTCGGCTCGGCCACGTTCGCCGAGGCGCCGATCGTGGCCTTCGACCGCAGCGACTCCCTGCAGCACGACTTCGTCCGCCGGGTGACCCGTCGCCACCTCGCCCCGCCGGTGACCTACGTGCCGTCGGTGCGGGAGTTCGACCGCGCCGTACGGGTCGGCATGGGGTGGGGGCTGCTGCCGGAGTCCGACGTCCTCGACGAGCTCGAGCGGGGTGACCTCGTCGAGCTGGTCCCCGGCCGCCGTCCCGAGGTGCCGCTGTTCTGGCAGCACTGGCGCCTCGGCTCCGCACTGGTCGACGACCTCACCGAGGCCGTGGTCGGCGCGGCGCGAGCGTGGATGGCGGGCTGAGGCCCGCGCCCGAGATGTCCGGTTCTCCT
Organism: Nocardioides sp. BGA-UO-ETr-FS32; assembly: GCF_059567905.1. Taxonomy (NCBI): domain Bacteria; kingdom Bacillati; phylum Actinomycetota; class Actinomycetes; order Propionibacteriales; family Nocardioidaceae; genus Nocardioides; species Nocardioides sp. BGA-UO-ETr-FS32. Next base: position 166,180 of record NZ_JCAQOX010000013.1, read on the forward strand.
GACAGGCCCCGGCCCCGGTCCTAGGCTCCGAGCGTGATCGGGCACACGGCTCGAGCCGACCGGACGGGGGAGATCCAGTGGCACGTCGCAATCCATCGTGGGCGTGCGCCCTCGGCGCCGCCCTGCTGCTGACCCTCAGCGCATGCGGCGGCTCGGGAGAGGCCGCGTCCACCGAGGCGTCGGACGTGCTCCTGGAGGGCGAGCAGCTCGAGGCCATGGTCAGTCAGGTCGACAAGATGGGCATCGTGGAGTGGCACGGCCAGCTCCTCACCAAGAACCCTGACAACGGCGGCAAGCGGATCTTCGACCTCGACGGTCGCTTCAGCCCCTCCACGGGCTACAGCGAGCTCTCGATGGACTCCGCAATCGACGGCAACAGCCAGCAGGTCGACTACCTCGTCGTGGCCGGTCGCACCTACTTCAACAGCGAGGTCTGGGGTCCCGGCGCCGCTGACTGCTGGGCCGACATCACCGACGACCAGGCCCGCAGCTGGGCCCTGCCGACCGACCTCGACCCGACGTGGCCGGTGACGGCTGCACGCGCGATCCGCCTCGCCGGCGACGGCGTGGCGGTCGGCGTACCCGCCGAGGAGGTGCTCACCGGCATGCCGCGCGGGCTCTTCCCGGAGGTCCCCGCCGCGCTCGACGGGATCGAGGCCAAGGCCGTCGTCACGCCGCACGGCCACCTGATCGAGGTCGGCGTCGACGTCGTCAACATGTGGAACGAGCTCCCCGCGGCGGACCTGGCGAAGATCGAGACCCGCAAGGCGGGCTGGTGGGCGATGACGATGAAGGAGTCGCAGAACGGCGCCAACATCGTGCCCCCGAAGTACGTCTTCGACCCCGCCGTCACCCCGCCCAGCCAGTGCAAGCGGGTCTGACCCGCCCGACCGCCCTGTGGCGGGCATGATCGACCCGTGCCCACCTACGTCGCCTTCCTGCGCGCGATCAACCTCGGCGCCCGGCGGAAGTTCCCCAAGGACGCGATCAAGGCGGCCACGGAGGCCGCCGGCGGCGTGGACGTCGAGACCTACATCAACACCGGCAACGTCCGCCTGACCCACTCCGCACGCTCGGTGGCGAAGGTCCGGGCCGCCCTCGAGGAGGCGTACGCCGCCGAGGCGGGCTTCGACGTCCCGACCGTGGTCTTCACCGCGACCGACCTCGCCGCCCTGACGGCGCGCGGCGAGGAGCTGCACGCCGAGCACGACCCCGGCGGCCAGCACTACGTGACGCTCTTCCCGGCCGCGCCGGACGCGGCGGCGGTCGCGGCCGCGCACGCGCTGGAGCACGCGGGGGAGAGGGTGGTGGTCGACGGCCGGGCGGCGTACGTGCTGCTCGACGGCGACATCCACACCTCGCGGCTGCTGTCCTCGAAGGAGTTCGCGGCGCTCGGGCAGGGCACGGCGCGCACCATCAAGGTGCTGCGGACCGTCACCGGGAAGTGGTGCTGAGCGCCGCTCGGTCAGGCGATCTCGACGCCGGCGCCGGCCATCTCGGTGATCGCCGCCGCCGTGCTGTCCTCCGCGACGCCCGCGCACATCGCGGTGAGCACCCGGGTGGTGAAGCCCTCCGTCGCGCTGTCGAGCGCCGTCGCGCGGACGCAGTGGTCGGTGGCGATGCCGCACACGTCCACCTCCGCGACGTCCCGCGCGCGGAGCCACTCGGCGAGCGGCTCACCGGCGGCCGTACGCCCTTCGAAGCCGGAGAAGGCGGCCGCGTGCTCGCCCTTGTAGAACACCTCGTCGAAGGGCTGCGGGTCGAGGTTGGGGTGGAACGCCGCCCCCTCGGTGCCGACCTTGCAGTGCACCGGCCACGACTCGGCGTAGTCGGGCTTCACCGACCAGTGGTGGCCCGGGTCGATGTGGTGGTCCTTGGTCGCGACCACGACGTCGTACGTCGGCGCGTCGCCCGACCGGGCGTGCCACCGGTGCAGCAGGTCGTTGATCTCGGCGGCCACCCGGGCACCGCCCGCGACGGGCAGCGACCCGCCCTCGCAGAAGTCGTTCTGCACGTCGACGACGATCAGGGCTCGGGGCATGTCCCGAGCCTAGCGGGGGCCGACGTAGGAGCTCCGCGCGTGGCGTGGCGCCAGGGCTGGGCTGCGGGCTGCCAACTCACGAGTTGGTCGACCAACTCGTGAGTTGGCGACTTGGGTGCGCAGAATCGGACGATTCCGCACCCAAGTCGCCAACTCGCGAGTCACAACGACGCCCGGATGCGTTCCCGCAGCAGCGCCTGACCGGCTGGCGAGAACAGGGACTTCTTCAGGAGCGCGTGCCAGGCCCGGACCCGGGTGGGGTCGTGCGGGCGACCCAGGGCCTGGTCTGCGTCCTTCAGGATCGTGATCGCCCGGTGGAGAACGTCGTGGGAGGTGTAGCCGCGCCGCTCCCACCTCTCGGTCGCGAGCCGGCGTTCCCGCCGGAGGTCCTTCCGGTGTTGCTTGGGGTCGCGGTGGCCCGCACCGTCGAACTCCGGGAGCCGCCGCGTGTCCACGATCCACAGGTCGCTCCGCGCGATGAACTCACCATCCGCGCCGAGGACCCGGTGCTGCGCCACGACCGCCACGTCGCAGGCGCGGTGCAGCTCTCGGAGCAGCACCTCCCAGATGCTCTCCGCGCCGCCGGTCGCCCTGTCGAGAGCACGCCGCATGCGAGGTGACCCTGGGTAGCTCTCGCTCAGCAGCCGGTCCTCGTCGTCCTCGGTGAGCACGCCGCGGTGGCGGGCACCTTCGACCAAGCACGTGAGGTCGAGCTCATGGAGGTCGCGAGCGGCGATGAGCAAGCACTGGGGAGCGGTGTCGCAGCGAAGCCCGTTGACGATGACGGGATTAGGCGAGACGTGTCGGCGTACGACTCGCAGGCCGGGACGAATCGGTCGCGGGACGCCGTAGGGGAGTGAGATCCAGACAGGGAGGCCGTCGTGCGGGGGTAGCCAGATCCCGTGGACGCCAGCCCCTGTCAGGTGGGTGAACGCCGCCTCGGGTGGCAGTGCCAGCTGCCACGCGTGCAGCGAGCCGGTGCGTACGTCCTCGGAGTCGGAGAGCCGGTACGCGTTGCGGGTCACCCGGGTCGTCCCGGCGGGCGCGCGGCTCGTACGGCTGGTGCGGATGGCGTCCATGGATCGGGAGCCTGCCGACGGTTGGGCGGCCGGGGCCACCCCGTCAGCCGGATCTGTGGACGAGCGCGGCCGAGCTACTGCCGAGTTGGCGACTTGGGTGCCGCTGGAGGCCCGATCCGAGCCCGCAAGTCGCCAACTGACGGGTTAGCTCACCAACTCGTGAGTTGGCGACTTGGGGCGAGGGGCAGTTGGGCCGGGGCAGCGGCCCGCGGACTCACCCCTCGAAGACCGTCGGGATCACTGGCTCGCCCGCCGACATCATCGTGATCGCGCGGGGCAGCTCGGCCACGGAGGCGCGGTGCCGGGCGCGGGCCTCCTCGAGCGTGGCCCGACCGACCACCTCGCCGCCCTCGACCAGGCGCACCAGGAGGGGACGGTCGTTGCCGTCGTCGACGGGGGTCTCGCCGATCCCGACCACCTCGGCCTCCGCGACCCCGGACGGGCCGAGGCGGCGCAGGGCGTGCTTGCGGCCGCCGATGGAGATCTTGTCGTGGGACTTCTTAGCCACCGAGACGAGCTCGCCGTCGTCGCCCTCGCGCGCCACGATCTTGTAGACGAAGCCGCACGTCGGGTGGCCCGACCCGGTGACCAGCTGGGTGCCGACGCCGTACGCGTCCACGGGCGCCGCGGCCAGCGCGGCGATGGCGTGCTCGTCGAGGTCGCTCGTGACCACGATCCGGGTGCCGGTCGCGCCGAGGCCGTCGAGCTGGGCCCGCACCTCGCGGGCGACCTCGCCGAGGTCGCCGGAGTCGAGCCGTACGGCGCCGAGGCCGGTGCCGGCGATCTCGACCGCCAGCGCCACCGCCTCGGCGACGTCGTAGGTGTCGACCAGGAGCGTCGTGCCGACACCGAGGGTCTGGACCTGCGCGCGGAAGGCGTCGGCCTCCTCGTCGTGGAGCAGCGTGAAGGAATGGGCGGCGGTGCCGCTGGACGGTACGCCGTGGCGTGCCCGTGCGGCGAGGTTGCTCGTGGCCTCGAAGCCCGCGACGTACGCCGCCCGCGCGGCCGCGACCGCCGCCTCCTCGTGGGTGCGCCGGGAGCCCATCTCGATGCACGGTCGGTCGCCGGCCGCGAGGGTCATCCGTGAGGCGGCCGAGGCGATCGCGGAGTCGTGGTTGTAGATCGAGAGCAGCACCGTCTCGAGGATCACCGCCTCGGCGAAGGTGCCCTCGACGACGAGCAGCGGCGAGTGGGGGAAGTAGGCCTCGCCCTCGGCGTACCCCCAGACGTCGCCCGAGAAGCGGTAGGACCCGAGCCAGTCGAGCATGTCGGCGTCGACGACCCCCTCCAGCGCGGTCAGGGCCGCCGCGTCGAACCGGAACCCCTCGATCGCGTCCAGCGCGCGGCCGACGCCCGCCACCACGCCGTACCGCCGCCCCGCGGGCAGCCGGCGCGGGAAGAGCTCGAAGACCGCCCGCCGGTCGGCGGTGCCCGACTGCCGCGCGGCCTGGACCATGGTCAGCTCGTAGTGGTCGGTCAGCAGCGCTGTCGACACATGGGGTGAGCTCGTCACGACCCACACTGTGCCACGATGGGAGACGTGTCAGCCGCCAGTCCCGTAGAGGTCGAGCCGACCCAGACCCCCGACGAGATCACCTTCCTGGCCAAGCCGTGGGTGACCCTCGTGTGGGACGACCCGGTCAACCTCATGTCCTACGTCTCCTACGTCTTCCAGAAGTACTTCGGCTACGACAAGGCCAAGGCCGAGAAGCTCATGCTCGAGGTGCACAAGGAGGGCAGGTCCGTGGTCTCCACGGGCACCCGCGAGGAGATGGAGCGCGACGTCCAGGCGATGCACGAGTACGGACTGTGGGCGACGATGGAGAAGGCGTCCTGAGGTGAGCGGCTTCGAACGACACCGCAGGACCGGGAACGTGATCGCCACCTTCACCGGTTTCGAGGCAGACCTCCTGCGCTCCCTGGCCTCGCAGATGGTCGAGCTGCTGCGCAACGAGCGCGCCGAGCCCGCGTCACCGACCGCCGACCCCTTCGAGGCGCTCATGACGGAGTTCTCCGGGGCGACCACCATCCCCGAGGACCCGGTGCTGGCGCGCCTGTTCCCGACGGCGTACACCGACGACGAGGAGTCGGCCTCGGACTTCCGCCGGTTCACCGAGGGCGGGCTGCGTGACGGCAAGGCGGCGGCGTCCGGCTCGATCATCGACGTCCTCGAGGAGGCGGGGCTGCCGCCCGAGCTGACCGAGGACGGCCTGGTCATCGACGTCGAGCTCAGCCACGGCGAGGCCGAGACGTGGATGCGCGCCTTCACCGACATCCGGCTCGCGCTGGCCACCCGCTTGGGCGTCGAGGCCGGCGACGAGCACTACTGGCACTCGCTGCCCGACGACGACCCGCGCGCCCAGGCCCACGACATCTACGAGTGGGTCGGCTACCTCCAGGAGACGATCGTCGAGGCGCTGACGGCGTGAGGCCGGCGTGAGCCCCGTCCCCGACTTCGTGGTCGCGATCCGCGAGAAGATCGGCAGCGACCACCCGCTGTGGCTGCCCGCCGTCACCGCGGTCGTGCGCCGCGGGGACCAGGTGCTGCTCGTCAAGCGCGCCGACAACGGGCACTGGACGCCCGTCACCGGCATCGTCGACCCCGGCGAGGAGCCGGCGGTGGCAGCGGCACGCGAGGTGACGGAGGAGACCGGCGTACGCGTCCGGGTCGACCGGCTCGCCTCCACCGACGCCCACCCCGAGGTCCGCCATGCCAACGGCGACCGGGCCGCCTACCTCGACCTCACGTTCGCCTGCACCTGGCTCGACGGCGAGGCGCACGTGGCCGACGACGAGTCGAGCGAGGTGCGCTGGTGGCCGGTCGGCGGCCTGCCACCGATGGGCGACCTGCCGCTGCGGCGGATCGAGGCGGCGCTCAGCGACGAGCAGGAGGCGCGCTTCGTGGCCCCGGCCGATCCCGACGGCCTCGAGCCGCCGCCCGTCCTCAGGCCACCGGCCCCCGTGCTCGGCGTCGACGCCTGCCCGGCCGGCTGGGTCGGCGTGGTGCTCGACCCGACGCTGCGGGCCACGGTCTTCGTGTCCGCCGACATCACCAGCCTGCTCGCGCTGGTGCGCGAGCAGCACGACGTGCCCGTCGTCGCCGTCGACATCCCCATCGGCCTGCCCGACGCCGGCGGCCGACGCGCCGATGCCGAGGCCCGCCGGGCGCTGGTCGGCAAGGCGTCCTCGGTCTTCTCCACGCCCGTACGCTCCGCGCTCGAGGCCGCGACCTACGCCGAGGCGCGCGAGGCCAACCTCGCCGCGACGGACGGACGCACCAGCGTCAGCGCGCAGGCGTACGCACTGCGCGACAAGGTGCTGCAGGTGGACGCCTGGGTCCGCTCGGGCCCTGGCGCCGACGTGATCGAGGTGCACCCCGAGGTGAGCTTCGCCCGGATGGCCGGCGGACCCGTGCTGGCCCGCAAGAAGGACTCCGACGGCGTCCGTGCCCGGCGCGAGGCGCTCGCCGCGCACGGCATCGTGGCGCCACCGTGGTTCCGAGGCGCGGGGTTCGGCGAGGACGACCTGCTCGACGCCTGCGCGGTCGCGTGGACGGCCGTACGCCACGCCCTCGGGGTCTCGGAGTCGTTGCCGGGCGAGCCCGAGGTGTTCTCCGACGGGATCTCGGCGGCGATCTGGGTCTGAGGCTCAGCCCGAGTGGGTGAGCACGCCGTAGCGCTCACGCGACGCGAGCGCCCACCTCGAGACTGGCACCGTGACCAGCGCGACGGCCAGCATGAGGACGGCGAGCACGAGCCAGCCGGTCTCGCCCATCTCGACGCACAGCAGGGTCACGATCGGCGGGCCGATGACGGCGATGACGCTGAAGCCGAGGCCGGCGAAGCCCTGGTACTGACCCTGTCGCTCGTGAGGGGCGAGCCCCATCTGCAGACCCCACTGGCCGCCGGAGCCGATCATCTCGCCGACGACGTGGACCAGCGACCCGACCACGAGCACCACGATCGCGAAGGCGGCGTCGCCGCGGGCGGCCAGCGCCACGATCGCGAAGCCCGCCGCGATCCACACCGCACCGCGGACCAGCGCCCGGGCGCCCGCCTCGACCGAGTCGGCGCGACGGCTGAGCCGCACCTGGAAGAGCGCGACGCAAGCGGTGTTGACGATCAGCAGGACCGCGACCATCACGGGCGGGGCGGCCGTGCGCTCGGAGATGTAGAGCGCCAGGCCCAGCTCCATCACGAAGAAGTGCAGGGAGAACAGGCCGGTCAGCGCGACGACGGCCACGTAGGGCCAGTCGCGCAGCACCGCGAGCCGCGGCTCGCCCTCGAGCCGTACGTAGGCCGGCAGGTCGGGGAGCCGGGTGGAGTTCCACGCGGCGAACCCGGTGAAGACGGCGTTGAGGACGAAGACCGACACGTAGGCCCAGGTCTCGTCGACGACGAGCGCGGCGCCGCCGAAGACCGAGCCGAGGCCGATCGCGGTGTTGGTGACCGCGCGCAGGTAGGCCTTGAACTGCACACCGCGGCCGCCGGTCGCGAGCTGCGCGATCACGCCCTGCTGGACGGAGCCGGCCGAGCGCTCGAAGAGGGTGAGCAGGGCGAGCAGCAGCGCGAGCTGCCACGGCGTACGGGCCAGGGCGGGCAGGGCGCTGGTGAGCGCGGCGCCGACCATGCAGACCGTCAGCACCCGGCGCGGGCCGTGGCTGTCGCCGAGCTGGCCGGCCGGCACCTGCACGAGGATCCCCACGACTGCCGCGACCGCGAGGGCGAGCGCGACCTCGGCGGCGGAGAAGCCGACCCGGCGGGTGAAGTAGAGCGCGCTGGTGGTCATGACCGCCCCGGCGCCGAACCGGTTGGCGAAGGATCCCAGCGCCAGGACCCGCAGGTCGCGCTCGAGGGGGATGCCGCGGCGGGTCAGCGGCGCGTACGCCTGCGGCAACGACATGCTCTTCCCCCCGTGAACTCTCTCGACGTCAAGACTATGCGTTGAGACGTGGTCGGGTCACATCGGTTTCCGACCTACCCTTGACGGCGTGCTGACCATCGAGCAGGAGATCTACGACGCCATCGTGGCGCACGCCCGACGCGACCATCCCGACGAGGCGTGCGGCGTCGTCGCGGGCCCCGAGGGCAGTGACCGGCCCGAGCGGTTCATCCCGATGGTCAACGCCGCGGGCAGCCCCACGTTCTACGAGTTCGACTCCACCGAGCTGCTCGCGCTCTACAAGGACATGGACGCCCGCGACGAGGAGCCGGTGGTCGTCTACCACTCCCACACGGCCACCGAGGCCTACCCCAGCCGGACCGACATCGGGCTCGCGAGCGAGCCGAACGCCCACTACGTGCTCGTCAGCACACGCGAGCACGGGAATAGTGAGGGCCCGGTGGAGTTCAGGTCCTACAGAATCATCGACGGAGCCGTGACCGAGGAAGAGGTCACGATCACGCCTACCCAGAAAACCCAGGAAGCGAGCACCCCCTGATGGCCATCGAGGTCCGGATCCCCACCATCCTGCGCACCTACACCGACGGCGCCAAGGCCGTCGAGGGCTCGGGCGGCACCCTGTCCGCGCTCATCGACGACCTCGAGGGCAGCCACCCCGGCATCAAGGAGCGCCTCGTCGAGGACAAGTCCGGCTCGGTGGACCTGCGCCGCTTCGTCAACGTCTACATCAACGACGAGGACGTCCGCTTCATCGGCGGCCTCGACGCCGAGCTCGCAGACGGCGACCAGGTCGTCGTCCTGCCCGCCGTCGCCGGAGGCTGATCCCGGGCCGTGACCCGCTACGACGACCTGCTGGCCTCGGTCGGCAACACGCCTCTCGTCGGGCTGCCGCGGCTCTCTCCCGGCGTCCAACCCAACGGGGCCGACGTACGGCTGTGGGCCAAGCTCGAGGACCGCAACCCGACCGGCTCGATCAAGGACCGCCCGGCCCTGAAGATGATCGAGCAGGCCGAGGCCGACGGCACACTGCGCCCCGGCTGCACGATCCTCGAGCCGACCAGCGGCAACACCGGCATCTCCCTGGCGATGGCGGCCAAGCTCAAGGGCTACCGCATCGTCTGCGTGATGCCCGAGAACACATCCGAGGAGCGCCGCCAGCTGCTGCGCATGTGGGGCGCCGAGATCGTCTCCTCGCCGGCCGCCGGCGGGTCCAACGAGGCGGTCCGGGTCGCGAAGAAGATCGCAGCCGAGCACCCCGACTGGGTGATGCTCTACCAGTACGGCAACGAGGCCAACGCCCTCGCGCACGAGGAGGGCACCGGCCCCGAGCTCCTCGCCGACCTCCCCGAGATCACCCATTTCGTCGCCGGGCTCGGCACGACAGGCACGCTCATGGGCGTCTCCCGCTTCTTCCGTGAGGCCAAGCCGGACGTACGCATCGTGGCCGCCGAGCCGCGCTACGGCGAGCTCGTCTACGGCCTGCGCAACCTCGACGAGGGCTTCGTCCCGGAGCTCTACGACGCCTCGTTGATCGACTCGCGCTTCAGCGTCGGTCCGCGCGACGCCGTACGCCGGGTCCGCGAGCTGCTCGAGCTCGAGGGCATCTTCGCCGGCATCTCGACCGGCGCGATCCTCCACGCGGCGCTCGGCCAGGCCGCCAAGGCCGTCAAGGCGGGGGAGTCCGCCGACATCGCGTTCATCGTCTGCGACGGCGGCTGGAAGTACCTCTCCACCGGCGCCTACGAAGGCACCATCGACGATGCCGAGGACGCGCTCGACGGCCAGCTCTGGGCCTGAGCTCCCCTCACCTCGGTGGTCGAGGTGCGAGCGCGCTCTCTTGGTGGTTGAGGTGCGAGCGCACTCTCTTGGGGTTGAGGTGCGAGCGCAGCGAGCCTCGAAATGACTTCCGAGATCACTGTCCGGCAACCATTCCAGCCACGGCCATTGTCGGTGGGCTTCCGTAGACTCGAACACATGATCGATGGACTGGCAGCCGAGGCGCGAGAGGTCGCAGACGACCTCTCGGCCTCCGAGCTGCTCGCCTCGATCAAGACTTCCCGCGACCTCGAGAACGCCGAGGCCGCCCACCAGCTGGTCCTCGCCGCTCGCTGGGCCGACCTCCACCCGCCCGAGTCGATCCACGACGCCGCCTCGTTCACCGTCCCCGGCTGCGAGCACGAAGAGCCCATCGCCGGCGACGGTGCTCCCCTGGTTGCGGAGTTCTGCGTCGCCGAGCTCGGCACCACCCTCGGCATCTCCACGACGGCGGCAAAGAAGCTCATCGGCCACGCCCTCGAGCTGCGGCACCGCCTGCCGCGGTTGTGGGAGCAGGTCCATGCCGGTCGGGTGCCGGCGTGGCGGGCTCGCGCGGTCGCGGACACGACCATCCACTCCTCGCCCGCGCTGACGGCCGAGGCGGCGGGGTTCGTCGACTCCCAGGTCGCGGCCGTCGCCGGACGCATCGGGTCGGCGCAGCTCGACCGGCTGATGGCGGAGACGATCAAGCGGTACGACCTCGCGGTCGCCGATCCCTCCGCGGACCCGGAGGACGGGTGGCAGCACGTCGACCCCCGACATGTCACCGTGAACAAGGACGACGTGCACTACGCCGGCACGATGCGCATTGAGGCGGAGGTCGACATGGCCGATGCCCTCGACCTCGACCGCGCGGTCGCCCACCACGCCGCCACGCAGAAGGTCCTTGGATCGCAGCTGCCGCTCAACGCGCGACGGGCCAAGGCGCTGGGCGACCTCGCCCGCACGCAGACCGCGCTCGACCTCGCCTTCCAGGACGGTGCAGCGCAGGAGGGTGGTTTCGAGGCTCGCTCCGCTCACACCTCAACCACGGACAGCAACGCCGACGCCGAGGCCGAGGAGCCGAACCTTCCGGCCGCGCGGGAGGTCGTGATCCACGCCCACTTCGACGCCAGCTTCTCCGGCGACACCACGGTCTTCGGTCCCACCGGGCGGATGGAGAACGGGCAGCGCCTCGTCCTGCTCGACCAGATCAAGTCGTGGTGCTCAGACTCCCGCACCAAGGTCACCATCAAGCCCGTCATCGACCTCAACGCCCAGCTCACCGCGCAGGGCTACGAGATCCCCGACCGGATCCGTGAGCAGATCCAGCTCCGCGATCGCGCGTGTGTCTTCCCGTGGTGCACCCGCCCGGCACGCGGCTGCGACGTCGACCACATCGTCGCGTACGACGCCGACGCCGACGCCGAGGGCAGACCCCAGCCCGGGCCCACACGGACCGACAACCTCGCCTGCCTGTGCCGCTTCCACCACCGCCTCAAGACCCACTCCGCCTGGCGCTACGCGATGGTCGAGCCCGGGATCTTCGAGTGGACCAGCCCTCACGGCCATCGCTACCGACGAGACCGATCAGGCACGGCGGCAATCGAGCCACCCGATCCGCCTCGCATCCCGCGACCCCGCCGACGATGACCCCGCCCCGCACCCCGCTCAGCATTGACCGGCGGGGCCGTCGGCGCGCCCAGGCCGGTCCTGCGGTCTGCTGATCAGACGGGGTCGGTGAACGAGACTGGCTTGCCGGCTGCGCGGGCGTAGGCGATCTCCCTGCTCGTGGACTCGCCGACGTACCCGCCGGGGTTCACGACCAGGACCCGGTCAGCCAGGTCGATCTTGCGCAGGTGGAGGGCGTCCAGTGCGGTCTTCTGCTCGGCGGTGACCACCTCGTCTGCCTCGCCCGGCGCGACGACGATGACACCGGCGAAGGTCAGGTCGCGGTTCGCCGCACGCATCTCCGCCGCGAAGCGGATGGAGCCGCAGATGCAGACGATCTCAGGTCGTTCCGGCACGGTTCAGTCCTTCTGTCGCGGGGGAGGCGGTCAGGCCGACGGTGTGCCAGCGCTCGATGGCCATGAAGCGTTCTTCGCTGGTCGCGCGGTACCGGAATCGGGTGAGGCTGAGCGAGTCGAACCATGTCAGTGGGCCGGCGACGCTCACCGGCGGGCACTGTCACGGCCCGGAGCCTACTGCCGGTTCGCAGGAGCGGAGGGAGCGACGCCACGGCAGCGTAGGCTCCCGACATGCCCCGGGCCGCCCTCGTCGCCGTCGCGGTCGTGCTCGCCCTGGGCCTGCCCGCCCCGCCGGCGGCTGCCTTCGAGGCCGAGGCGCGTGAGCACCGGCGTACGCCCGGCGCGGGCGAGCAGACGGCCGAGGCGTACGCCGTGCCCGTGCGCCGGCGCGTCACCTACTCGGTCACCACCCGGGGCCGGATCACCGCCTCGCTGAAGGTGTTCCGGCGTCAGGCGCAGGAGACCTTCGACCACCCGAGCGGCTGGCGGGCCGGGGGAGTGGAGTTCCGCCGCGTACGCCGGGGCGGGGACTTCACCCTCGTGCTCGCCGCTGCGGGGACCCTGCCGTCCTTCGCAGCCGGTTGCTCCGAGCAGTGGTCGTGCCGGGTCGGGCGCCTCGTGGTCATCAACCAGCTGCGGTGGACGCAGGCGTCACCGGCGTGGAACGCGGCCGGCCGGTCCGTGCGCGACTACCGCCACATGGTCGTCAACCACGAGACCGGGCACTGGCTCGGCCTCGGGCACGCGTCGTGCCGCGGGGGCGGCAGGGCGCCGGTGATGATGCAGCAGTCCAAGGGCACCGGCGGCTGCCGGTTCAACCCGTGGCCCCTGCCCGGCGAGGCCGCCGCCGTCAGGCGACGGTGATCACCGGGCCGGGGCTCACCTGCGGTTGTCCCGGATCACGACCGTCGCGACGTGGGGGGAGCCGATGACCAGCTCGCGCGACGAGCCCGTCAGGAGCACGCGCAGGTTCTCGCGTCCCTCGGTGACTGCGTCGTCGAGGATCCGCACCGGGACCCAGCGCTCCTGCTGCCCGGGCGCGAAGGTCACCTGCCCCTGCTCGTCGACGTAGTCCTCACCCGGTGTCGCGCTGCCGGCCCGCAGGCTCCAGCTGACCTGCACCGAGGTGGTGGCCGGGGACTGCAGCTGCACCGGTACCCACACGGTGCGCTCGCGCTCCTCTGTCGCCTGCCGAGTGCTGCCGAGGCGCACCTCGTTCTTGCTCAGCCACTCGATCCGCTTGGTGAGCCAGTCGCCGAGGTAGGCGACCTCGCCGTCGAGGGTCTTCGCGTGGTGGGTCCACTCGAGGTCGCCCGACTCGTGCCACTGCTTCCAGTCGGCCTGCGCGGCCGGGGCCAGCGTCGCCGCGGCCGCGGGGATCTGGGACACGACCTCGCGCACGCCGGGCCGCAGACGGGCCCACCGGCTCTTCACGCGTGCGGAGAACGCCGGGTCCTCGAGCATCCGGGCGACCCAGTGGCGTCCCTCGCGGGTGTGCCACACGTCGGGCGGGCCGTAGTCGCGCCACCGCGTGCCGGCGCTCAGGTCGAAGTCCCAGACGGGACCGAAGACGAACTTCTTGCCGGGCACCCAGCTGAAGTTGACGCTGGACTGGAAGTTGGAGTCCTGGTTGGAGAACAGCTCCTCGACGAGGTACCAGTCGATGATCCGACGCACGTTGACGTACTTGGCGTAGCCGCGGGTGGGGTGGGCGAACGAGGGTCCGTAGAGGACCTTCTCGAAGCGCGTCACGGCACCGCGGACCTCGCGCCGCTGGCGCTTGGTGATCTCGTCGGGGTCCTTGAACGCCACCGCCGTCCCGCGACCCGTGCGGAACCCGGGCTCGCCGTCACGGAGGTAGCGCTTGTTCATCTCGAGCAGGTAGCCGTCGTCGGGCAGGTCGACACGACCCTTGCCCTCCTCGACCTGCTCGGTGAGCATGTAGAGCCCCTGCACCTGGCCGTTGAGGACGACCTCGACGAAGCGGAAGCGCGGGGTCCACGCCAGCCGGGTCTGGGCCGCCACGGCGAAGGCGGCCGCCGTACGCAACCCGCTGCGGTCGCCGTAGCCGGCCAGGAGCACCCACTCGTCGAAGGGGCGCGAGCCGATGAGCGCGGCGTCCTCCTCCAGCTTGAGCTTGTAGGGCTTCTTGGGCCAGCCCCACGTGGAGTTGCCGCGGCCGCGGACCTCGGTGACGTGTGTGACGCCGTCGAGGGTCACGGTGCCGGGGACGTAGTCCTCGCGGCCCACCTCCGCGCCCTGCGTGTCGATGACGAGCTGGCTGGGCGCAGCCGGCGGCCAGCCCACGGACGCGGGACTCCGGTCGGAGGCCTGCGGCGCGGCGCTCTCGCGAGCGGACGCGGGGGCCAGGAGCAGGGTGGCGGCAGCCAGCGCCAGCGCGGTCGCCACGGACAGGTGCCTCGGCACGGACATGTTGCCCCCTCTATCCGGAGGACCCGCCGGCTGGTGGGTCCTACCCGGTCGTATCAGTTTGCGTAGGAGACGTCGAGATCGAGCGCAAAGTTGTGCTCACTTCCGGGTACGGCGTCGATGTCGAGCAGGTCGAGCGCCAGGTTGGCCAGGTCGCCGTTGCGTACGGGCTGCACGGACTGGCCGTAGGACGTGCGCTTGGTGCCGGGGTCGCGGCGGTCGTCGGCGTTGAGGTCGTAGAGGTCCGCACCGACCGCCACGCCGGGACCGGCCACCATGAACGGGACCCGGTAGTTGGCGAGCCGACGCGGGTCGGAGTGGCTGGCACCGCGTCCGCCGTGGTCGCTGGTGACGATGATCGCGGTGCGGGCGTCGAGGAGCGGGTCGGAGTCGACGGCCGAGACGATGCTGCCGAGGAGGGCGTCGACCTGCTTGATCGCGCGCAGGTAGGGCTTGGACATGAACCCCTTGTCGTGCCCGACGGAGTCGGGCAGCGAGAAGTGGACGAAGCGGAAGGCGCGGTCGTGGTCGCGCAGGTCGCGACGCACGGCCCGGGCCAGGAGGCCGTTGTCGAGCTGGATCCGGGTCTTGTCGATCGCGAGCGGCCAGCTGCGCCTCCACAGGGAGAACTTGGTCTTGCTCGCGAAGAGCGCGGTCGAGCCGCCGGCGTCGCTGACGGAAGTGAAGACGGACTCGACCCGCTCGCCCGCGGCCGCCTGCACCGTCCTGGGCCGGCGTCGGTCGTCGTTCCACGTCACGCCGTGGCCGCCCGAGGTCTCCTCGACGCGACGGCCGGTCACCATTCCCGTGTGGTTGGGCAGGGTGACGGTCAGCTCGCGAAGGCCGCGGGCGTTGAGCGTGGAGGCCCCGGACGCGATGAAGGCGTGCAGGTGGGGGGTGCCCTCGGGCCCAAGGGCGCGCAGCGCGTCGGGGTTGAGGCCGTCGACCGAGATCGCGAGGACCGAGTCGATGGCATTGTCCGCGGACACGCGGCGGGTCTCGGGGGCCGTGCTGTCGTACTCCGGCTGGGCCGGCGCGGAGGTCACGACCAGGCCGACGGTGGCGGAGGCGAGGACGGAGGCGAGGATGGAGCGGAGGATCACCGCACGACCCTAACCCGGCGCGTGCCGTGTGACCGGGACGACGCACGCGATGGCGTGACCGGCGGCGGGCCGAGCGCCTAGCCTGCTGCCTGTGCCGACCCCGACCCCGCGGATGACCGCCGATGCCCCCATCGGCATTTTCGACTCCGGTTTCGGTGGGCTGACCGTCGCGCGCTCGGTGATCGACCAGCTGCCGCACGAGTCGGTGGTCTACCTCGGCGACACGGCGCGCCAGCCCTACGGCCAGAAGCCGATCGGCGAGGTCCGCGAGTACGCACTCGAGTGCCTCGACCACCTCTACGCGCGGGGCGTGAAGGCGCTCGTCATCGCGTGCAACTCCGCCAGCGCCGCGATGCTCCGCGACGCCCGCGAGCGCTACGACGTGCCCGTCGTCGAGGTGATCCTCCCGGCTGCCCGCCGCGCCGCCGCCGCGACCCGCAACCGCAAGGTCGGCGTCATCTGCACCCGCGCGACCGCGAGCTCGATGGCGTACGACGACGCGTTCGCCGCGGCACCCCACCTCGACCTGCACATCCAGGCGTGCCCGCGCTTCGTCGACTTCGTCGAGCAGGGCGTGACCGGTGGCGACGAGCTCCTCGCCGCCGCCCACGAGTACCTCGACCCTTTGGTGGAGGCCGGGGTCGACACGCTGATCCTCGGCTGCACCCACTACCCGCTGCTGACGGGGGTGATCTCGTACGTCATGGGTGACGAGGTCACGCTGGTGAGCTCGGCGGAGGAGTGCGCCAAGGACGTCTACAAGATGCTCGCGAGCACCGGGCTGATGCGCGCGGACGGCGAGCCCGACTACACGTTCGCCACCACCGGGAGCCCCGAGGACTTCGCGACCGTCGGGCGCCGCTTCCTCGGCGCGGAGCTGCTCAGCGCCACCCAGTTCGCCGGAGGCACCCGATGAGTGCCGGGATGCAGCTCACCATCGTCGGGTGCTCGGGCTCCTACCCCGGCCCCGAGTCCGCTGCGAGCTGCTACCTCCTCGAGGCCGACCACACCCCGGAGTCGGGGGAGACCCGCACCTGGCGGATCCTGCTCGACCTCGGCAACGGCGCCCTCGGCCAGCTCCACCGCTACGTCGACCCGCTGGCCATCGACGCGGTCTTCCTCAGCCACCTGCACGCCGACCACTGCCTCGACCTCTGCGGCTACTACGTGATGCGCAAGTACCACCCCACCGGCGCGCAGCCGCAGATCCCCGTGTGGGGTCCGGCCGGCACGGCCGCGCGGATGGCCCGCGCCTACGACCTGCCCCTCGAGCCGGGGATGAACGAGGAGTTCGAGTTCCTCGAGCACGGCGCCTCCGGCACGTCGGTGGAGGTCGGTCCCTTCTGCGTCGAGGTCCGCGAGGTCGTGCACCCCGTCGCGGCGTACGCGCTCAGGGTGACCGCCGGCGGCCGCACCCTGGTCTACTCCGGCGACACCGGGCCGTGCCCCGAGCTCGACGAGCTCGCCGGTGGCGCCCACCTGCTCCTGGCCGAGGCGTCCTTCCGCAGCGTGGACGACAACCCGCCCGACCTGCACATGACCGGGGCGGACTGCGGGCGTACGGCGTCGGTGGCGGGCGTCGAGCGCCTCGTGCTCACCCACGTCCCGCCGTGGCACGACCCCGCGGACGCCGAGGCCGAGGCACGGGGCGAGTGGTCCGGGCCGGTCGACGTGGCCCGCGCCGGAGCGACCTACGCGATCTGATCAGACGAGGCCCGCGTCGTGGACGACCATCGCGACCTGCACCCGGTTGGTGGAGTCGAGCTTGGTCAGCAGCCGCGACACGTGTGACTTCACCGTGGGGATCGAGAGGTAGAGCTCCGAGGCGATCTCGGAGTTGCTGAGCCCGCGTCCGACGCACACGGCGACCTCGAGCTCGCGCTCGGTGAGCACGGCCAGCCGGTCCGCCGCGGAGGTCGTCCGGTCGTCGGGCCTGGTGCCCCGCAGGCGCGACACCAGGCTGCGGGTCGCCGAGGGCGACAACATCGCGTCGCCCGCCGCGACGGTGCGGATCGCACCGACGATGTCCCCGGGCGGGGTGTCCTTGAGCAGGAAGCCGTCGGCCCCCGAGGCGACCGCCCGGAGCACGTGGTCGTCCGCGTCGAACGTGGTCAGCACGACGACGGCGGGCGGCGACGGTCGCGAGTGGAGCACCCGAGTCGCCTCGAGGCCGTCCATCACTGGCATGCGGATGTCCATCAGCACGACGTCGGGCTGTGTCTGCGACACCAGGGCCAGGCCGGCCTCCCCGTTGGGGGCCTCGCCGACCACCTCGATGTCGGACTGCCCGCCGAGCATCAGCGACAGCGCCGATCGGACCAGCGGGTCGTCGTCTACGAGCAGCACGCGGATCACGCCGACCACGGTAGCCAAGCCTCCAGCACGAACCTCGACCCGTCGGTGCGCTGGTGCAGGCGACCGCCCCGCAGCTCGGTGCGCTCGCGCAGGCCCACCAGCCCGAGCCCGGCGCCCGGCGTCGCGGACGTACGCCCACCGATCGGGTTCGACACCACCACGGTGATGCCCCTGCTCGGGTCGCCGCTGGAGCGGATCTCGACCTCGGCGCCGGGGGCGTGCTTGCGGACGTTGGTGATGCCCTCCTGCACGATCCGGTAGACGGTGCGCCCCGTGGCCGGCGGCACCGGGACCGAGGCGTCCAGCTCGTCGGCGAAGGCGATGTCCATCCCGAGGGACACCTCCTCCGCGACGAGGGCCTCGATGTCGTCGTACGTCGGCTGCGGGCGCGCCGTCGGCGGGCCCGGGTCGTCCGCGCGGAGGACGCCGAGCACGTCGCGCAGCTCGTGGAGGGCGTCGTTGGCATGCCGCTGGATCTGGCCGAGCCCCTCGCGGAGCCGGTCGCCGGCGAGGTCGTCGCGGAAGGCGAGCGCGCCGGCGTGCATGGACACCTGCGTGATCCGGTGCGCGAGCACGTCGTGCATCTCGCGTGCGATGCGGGCGCGCTCGGTCGAGCGCGCCTGGGCGAGCCGCAGCTCCTGCTCCAGCTCGGCTCGCTCGGCGCGGTTGCGCAGACTCCACAGGAGCTCGCGGCGCGAGCCGATGTAGAGACCCCAGCCCATCATCCCGGCGTTGACGGTGAGGTTGACGAGGGTGGTGATGAGGTAGTCGTTGTCCGGGATCGGGGCGATCGTCGTCCAGGTCTGGGCGGCCACGAAGTTCGTGGTGCCGACCAGCACGACCTCGCGGAAGCGGCGCCGGGTCGCGACGGAGACGGCCGCCAGGGTGGCGGGTCCGGCCGCGATCCCCGAGAACGCGCTCATCGCCGCGATCACCAGCGCGACGCGTACGGGAGCGCGGCGCCGGAAGTGGACCAGGACGAAGGCGGCGGCGCCCAGCGCGACCTCGGCGGTGAAGAGGAGGCGGTTCTCGCGCCACTCGATGCCCGCCACCGTCTGCCAGACCGCTGCGGAGAAGACGAGACAGAGCGCATAACGCCATGCGTGGGACACCCAGGTCAGCTCGGGCCGGGTGTCGGGGACGGCGGGTCGCTGCTCCACGGGCGCCAGCGTAGCCAGCACATTTCCTACTTTGGTCTGCATTGACATGGCCTGACGGCCGATGACGTCCCCGGCCGTGACGCGCACGCTGGTGGCACCACCGCGCGGAGGGAGCTGCGCGGCGTGGGGCCGCGCAGCATGACGGTCCCACGGGGGAAGGGGCTTCGAGCCGGGTCCGGTGACACACGGGGGTGACCGGACCCGGCTCAGCCGCGTCTAGGGTCGTGCCATGACTTCTGCCGCACCCGGATCCACCTCGCGTGCCGACGGCCGCGCCGACGACGAGCTCCGTCCGATCACCATCACCCGCAACTGGCTCGACCACGCGGCCGGGTCCGTGCTCGTGGAGTTCGGCGGCACCAAGGTGCTCTGCGCCGCGTCCGCCTCCGAGGGCGTGCCGCGCTGGCGCAAGGGCTCGGGCCTGGGCTGGGTCACGGCCGAGTACGCCATGCTCCCCGCCGCGACCAACACCCGCTCCGACCGCGAGTCGGTCAAGGGCCGCATCGGTGGCCGCACGCACGAGATCTCCCGCCTCATCGGCCGCTCGCTGCGCGCCGTCATCGACTACCAGGCGCTCGGCGAGAACACGATCGTCCTCGACTGCGACGTCCTCCAGGCCGACGGCGGCACGCGCACCGCCGCGATCACGGGAGCGTACGTCGCCCTCGCGGACGCGGTCGCGCACCTGCGCGGCCAGGGTGCCCTGACCGGCGAGCCCCTCACGGGATCGGTCGCCGCCGTCAGCGTCGGCATCATCGACGGCGTCCCGCGTCTCGACCTGCCCTACGTGGAGGACGTCCGCGCCGAGACCGACATGAACGTCGTGATGACCGGCGAGGGCAAGTTCGTCGAGGTGCAGGGCACCGCCGAGGGCGCTGCCTTCGACCGCGCCGAGCTCGACGCGCTCCTGGCGCTGGCCGAGAAGGGCTGCGCCGACCTGACCCGGCTCCAGCAGGAGGCCCTCGCTCGATGAAGGTCTTCCTCGCCTCGGCCAACGCCAAGAAGATCCTCGAGATGCAGCGCATCCTGTCCGAGCACGTGCCCGGCATCGAGGTGCTCGGCATCGGCGACGTCGAGGGCTACGTCGAGCCGGTCGAGGACGAGCCGACGTTCGCAGGCAACGCGTTGCTCAAGGCCCGCGCCGGCGTCGCGGCCACCGGCCTGCCCTCGGTCGCCGACGACAGCGGCCTGTGCGTCGACGCCCTCAACGGCATGCCGGGGGTGCTGTCCGCGCGGTGGTCGGGCCGGGTCCTCAGCGACAAGCGGTCGGTCGACATCCGCAACAACGAGCTCCTGCTCGACCAGCTCCACGACGTGCCCGACGGGCGCCGCGGCGCCCACTTCGCGTGCGCGGTCGCCTGGGTGCTGCCCGACGGTCGCGAGCGCGTCGTCGAGGGTCGGATGGACGGCCGCATCATCCGCGAGCAGCGGGGGAGCGGGGGCTTCGGCTACGACGTGGTCTTCGTCGCGGTCGAGCACGACGCCGAGGACCTCACGTCCGCCGAGCTCGGGCCGGGGGAGAAGGACCTGATCTCGCACCGGGGCCGGGCGCTGCGCGAGCTCGCGCCGTACGTCGCCGCGGACCTCAGCGACGCCGGGTGAGGCGCCAGAGCGTCCACACCTGGACGCAGACGTAGGCGACGAGCAGCACCTGGACGACCGTGAACGCCCAGTCGGGCCAGCCGCCCTCGGTCACGCAGGTCGGCGGCACGGTCGAGCTCACGGCCCCGTTCGGGCCGACCTCGGTCGAGACCGCCTCGGCGCTGCATGTCGTCGTGCCGCCGGACACCGGGACGAGGAGCACGGTGACGACCACCGGGAGCCCCGTGGCGAGGGCCGCCAGCCCCCAGGCCTTCTGCGCTCCCCACCAGACCCGTGACACCGCGAGCAGCACCACGCCCGCCAGCCAGAGCAGGACGGCGAGGGGGAGGATGACGAACAGGAGCTCCGCGCCCACCAGGCCGACCAGCGCCAGGATCTCGACGGCGCCGAACCGCGGCTCCTGTGTCGGCGGTGCTCCGGGGTGGGTCGCCGGCCCGCCGGCGGCCGAGACCAGCTCCTGCGGCGTGCCGAGGCGGTCGAGCACGTCGCGCACGGCCGCCTCGTCCGCCTGGTCCGGGATGGCCTCGCGGAGGTGGTCCGCGATGTCGGTGACCAGGTCGTCGGCCTCGTCGTCGGTGAGGACTCGAGCCGCCACGCGCAGGCGGTCCAGGTAGCCCAGCGCGAGCGGGTGGAGGTCGGTGGCGGCAGTCATGGGGTCCCCTTCTGGAGCAGCTGGTCGACGGAACCGGCGAACCCGGCCCAGGCGGTGCGGAACGAGTCGAGCGCGGCCTGCCCGCGGTCGGTCAGGGCGTAGTAGCGACGAGGCGGGCCGGCGGGGGACTCACGCCAGGCGGTGCTCACCAGCTCGTCGCGCCGCAGTCGGCTGAGCAGCGGGTAGAGGGTGCCCTCGCTGGCGAGGAGGCCTGCCTCGGACAGCTCGGTCACGAGGTCGTAGCCGTAGCGCTCGCCCGACTGGAGCAGGGCGAGCACGCAGTGCTCCAGCACGCCGCGGCGCAGCTGCGTGAGTGCCGCTTCGCCTGTCGCCATGTAGAAAGGCTAGCCGCAAGGTACCTTGCGGCACAAGATAGAGGTCTCCCGGTCAGGCGTCAGGCAGAAGCGCTCTCGCGAGCCTCGACCTGCTTGCTGACCCACATGCCCCACAGGGCGGCGAAGAGGAACATGATCAGCGAGTAGACCGCCGCCGGCACGGAGATCTCTACCTCGTCGAGCACCTCGACCGCGACGAAGATCGCGAGGGTGGCGTTGTGCACCCCGACCTCCATCGACGAGGCGATGGCCTGCGGGCCGGTGACGCCGAGCGCCTTCGGCACGTAGTAGCCGACCACCAGGCTGATCGCGCAGAACAGGGCGGCGATCAGGCCGACGTCGGCGATGTAGTCCCCGACGTCCTCCCTCTGGTCGAGCAGGATCCCGAGGACCAGGATCGCGAGGATCACCGCCGACCCGATGCGTACGGGCTTGTCCATCCGGCGCGCGAAGCCGGGCGCCCGCTTGTTGACGAGCATGCCGATGCCGACGGGCAGCAGGATCAACGCGAACACCTTGACGATCTCGACCAGCGGCATGGACACGTCGTCCTGCCGGTCGTACCAGGCGATCGCCAGGCCGGTGATCAGCGGCAGCGTCACGACCGCGATGACCGTGTTGATCGCGGTCAGGGTGATGTTGAGGGCGACGTCGCCGCGGAACAGGTGGCTGAACAGGTTGGCGGTCGTCCCGCCGGGTGACGCAGCGAGCAGCAGCATGCCGATGCCGAGCAGCGCGGGCAGGTCGAACAGCACGACCAGGCCGAAGCAGATCGCCGGCAGCAGGACGACCTGGCACCCGAGCGCGACCGCCACCGCCTTCGGTGCCCGGCCGACCCGCTTGAAGTCGCCGACCGTGAGGTCGAGGCCGAGGCCGAACATGATGATCGCCAGCGCGAGGGGCAGCCCGACGGTGGTCAGAGCGGAATCCATGCGCGGACCCTAGTGGTGACGGGGGTCACAGGGGAGGAACTCGCGCGAAACCTGGTGCCGAAGGCGGGAGTCGAACCCGCACGCCCGAAGGCACACGGACCTAAACCGTGCGTGTCTGCCTGTTCCACCACTCCGGCAAGGGCGACAGTCTAGGAGGTGGCGGCTGCCTGCGACGGCGGCAGGGCGGTCGTACACTGGACGGCCAGGGTGTGCGGGGCCGCCGGTGATCCGATGGCTGTCTCGGGACAGGCAGCAGAGGCTGGAATCCGTATGGCAACCACGAGGTCGACGGCGTCGGGGCGGGGCGTCCTGCCCGCTGAGCTGACCAGCTTCGTGGGCCGACGACGCGAGCTGGCCGAGACCCGGAAGCTCCTGGCCGGCAGCAGGATGCTCACCCTGACCGGCGTCGGTGGGGTCGGCAAGACGCGACTGGCCCTCCGGATCGCGGCCGAGGTCCGGCGCACCTTCCCCGACGGGGTCTGGTTCGTCGAGCTGGCCGCCCTCCGCGACCCCCAGCTGCTCCCGCACACCGTGGCGAACACCCTCGAGCTGCGCCAGGTCTCCGCGGACCCTGCCGGCGACCTGGCTGCCTACCTCGAGAAGAAGAGGCTCCTGGTGGTGCTCGACAACTGCGAGCACCTGACCGACGCGTCCGCGGTGCTGGCCGGCAAGCTGCTGGCTGCCGCGCCCGACCTGCGCATCATCGCCACGAGCCGGCACGTGCTCGGCGTCGAGGGCGAGCAGATCCTCGTCGTGCCACCCCTGTCGACGCCCGATGCCCAGGTGAGGGCGGGCGACGCGGCCCACTACGACTCCGTCTCCCTCTTCCTGGACCGCGCCGCCGCCGTGGCACCCGACTTCGAGCTCGCGGACGGCAACCGCGACGCCGTGGTGGAGCTGTGCCGGAGGCTCGACGGCATCCCGCTGGCGATCGAGCTCGCCGCGGTGTGGTTGCGCACGCTCTCGCCGGTGCAGATCCTCGAGCGCCTCGAGGACCGGTTCCGGTTGCTCACGACCGGCCGCCGTGGCGCGCCGGCGCGGCAGCAGGCACTGGCCGCGACGATCGGGTGGAGCTACGAGCTCTGCTCACGCGCGGAGCAGCTGTTGTGGGCGCGGCTCTCGATCTTCTCCGGTGGCTTCGACCTGGAGGCGGCCGAGGACGTCTGCAGCGGCGGGGAGATCGCGCACGAGGAGGTCCTGAACCTGGTCGCGAGCCTGGTCAACAAGTCGATCCTGGCCCGGATCCAGGCGACCGAGCACACGACCGCCTGGTACCAGATGCTCGAGACGGTCCGGCAGTACGGCGCGGAGCGGCTCGACGAGGAGGAGCGGCGGGCGCTGCAGGTCCGACATCGCGACCACTACCGGTCCCTGGCGCAGCAGTACGACGCCGAGAGCTTCGGGCCCCGTCAGGCGGACTGGTTCATCCGGCTCCGGCGCGAGCAGGGCAACGTACGAGCCGCGCTGGAGTTCTGCCTCTCGGACCGCGCGGAGGCGGCCGCTGCCTTCGAGATCGCCGCTCCCACCTGGAACTTCTGGTTCGCCGGCTTCCTGCGGGAGGGCTACCGCTACCTCCTGCAGGCGCTGGACCTGGCCGCCGAACCGACCAGGGGCCGGGCCTACGCGCTGTGGGCCGCGAGCTACCTGGCGATGTTCGCCACCGAGTTCGACCGCAACGCCGCGATGCTCGCCGAGTGCGCCGAGATCGCCGCAGGCCTGGACGACGCGCGGCTGACCGCGCGCATCAAGGAGTGTCGCGGGCACGCGACCCTCTACCAGGGTGACCTGCCCACCGCGATCACCCTCCTGCTGGAGGCACGTGCCGAGTTCCGCGCGGTCGGCGATCCCCTCGGCGAGTTCGACACGCTGATCCTGCTGACCGCGGCCATGTTCTTCCTCGACGACCCGCGGGTCGCCGAGTTCAGCCGCGAGGCCCTGGCCCTCGCGGATCGACACGGCGCGCTGTCGTCGAAGGCCTACGGGCTGTGGAGCGTCGGCGTCGCCCAGTGGCGGGCCGGGAGGTACGACCGGGCGGTCCGCTCGCTCCGCGAGTGCGTCCGGCTCTTCCGGCCGATGCGCGACCTCACCGGCATCAGCTTCGGCGTCCAGGCGCTGTCGTGGTGCGCCGCGTCCACCGCACCCGACGAGGCGGCGGCCCGGATGCTCGGTGCCTCGCAGGCGGTCTGGCGCACGAGCGGGGCGAAGGTCGACGAGACCAACGCCTACGGCGCGTTCGACCAGCGCTCGCAGGTCCGGGTGCGCGAGGCGATCGGCTCCCCGGCGTACGAGGAGGCGTTTGTGGAGGGTGCGGCGTACTCCTTCGAGCAGGCGGTGTCGCTGGCCCTCGGGGAGGCGCCCGACGGCGGAGACGCGGCCACCGGGTCCCGCCGCGGGCCGCGCGAGTCGGGCGGGCTGACCCGGCGTGAGCGGGAGGTTGCCGGGCTGCTCGCCGAGGGATTGAGCAACAGGGAGATCGCGACGCGGCTCGTCATCTCCCAGCGCACCGTCGAGACCCACGTGGACCACGTCCTGGGCAAGCTCGGCATCACCTCGCGCGCCCAGGTCGCCAGCTGGGTGGCCGAGCAGCAGGCTCGCTGAGCCGCGACCCGGACTACGTAGTCCCGCGCATCTCCGTAGTGATCTCCGTACCTCTTCGGATGCCGGGGGCCGTGCCATGCGTGAGCGTTCACATACGCCGTTCCCCGCCATCCGACGACTCCCCTGATGTCCACCCTGACCCTTGCTCCCGCTGTTTCCCCCGGCAGCGACGAGCGGTCTCGTGGCAGCCGCGGGTGGTGGCGGAACGGCGTCACCCACCAGGTGCGGAGCGAGGAGATGTCATGAGGCACCGCCCACTGCTGCTCGGCTACATCCGTACGGACGTCGTCGGCGACCGCGAGGACCTCTCCCGGGTGGAGGCCGGTCTCCGGGAGTGCGCAGACCGCGAGGACTTCTGCCTCGGCACCGTCTACGTGGAGCAGCGCCACGACCCCGGCGCGTTCCACGCCCTGATGGCCGAGGTGAGCCGCGAGGAGGCCGTCTGGGGAATCGTCGTCCCGGACCTGCGCCATGTGGGCGCGGTCGAGCAGCTCATCCTGGACCGGCACGAGGCGGGCTCGCGGATGGCCGTGCTCGTCGCCCTCGTTGCCCCCCGTACCGGCGGACCTGGCGCCTCCCAGCCTGCGCGCCAGGTCTGCCGTTCCACCTGATGCGCCGGTCCCGCGCCGCCCGGGATCAGTCGAGCCCCAGGTCCCGCCGCAGCTTCGCGACGTGCCCGGTGGCCTTCACGTTGTACTGCGCGAGCTCGAACTTCCCGTCCTCGTCGATGACGAAGGTGGAGCGGATCACACCCTCGACCTCCTTGCCGTAGAGCTTCTTGGTGCCGTACGCCCCGTAGGCCCGGTGGACGGCTAGGTCCTCGTCGGAGAGCAGGGTGAGCGTGAGGGAGTCGCGCTCGCGGAACTTCGCGAGCTTGGCCGGCTTGTCCTTCGACACCCCGAGGACCTCGTAGCCGGCACCCCGCAGGGAGTCGAGCGACTCCGAGAAGTCGCAGGCCTGCGTGGTGCAGCCCGGGGTCATCGCGGCGGGGTAGAAGTAGAGGATCACCTTCTTGCCGCGCAGGTCCGCGAGGCTCACCTGCTCCTCGGTGTCGCTGGTGAGGGTGAAGTCGGGTGCGGTGTCGCCGATGGCGAGCCGGTCGTCGGCCATGAGGTCTCCTGGTGGGTCGGGTCGGTGTGGAATGGCTGGTGCCGAATGGTTGTTGCAACACCATTGCAATAAGGTCGAGGAGTGCCGGCCCGGTACCGGGGGGTCCGCGGCCGGCCACCAGACATCCAACCAGCCCACCCAGGAGTGAGACGTGCACGTGCCCGACGGCTTCCTCGACGCCCCCACCTCGGTGGCCACCGGCGTCGTGGCTGCAACAGCGGTCGCCGTGGCGCTCCGCGGTGCGCGACGCGAGCTCGACGACCGTACGGCTCCCATGGCGGGACTGGTGGCGACCTTCGTGTTCGCCGCGCAGATGATCAACTTCCCCGCCGGCGCGGGCACGAGTGGGCACCTGATGGGTGGTGCGCTGGCCGCGGTGCTCGTCGGCCCGTGGACCGCGGTGCTGTGCCTGTCGGTCGTGCTGGTGGTGCAGGCGCTGCTCATGGCCGACGGCGGGATCACCGCGCTCGGCACCAACATCACCCTCATCGGCATCGTGACCGTCGCGGTGGGCTGGGCCGTGTTCGTCGTGCTGCGCCGGGTGCTGCCCAAGCGCCTCGACCTCGTCGCCCCTGCGGCTGCGGTCGGTGCCCTGCTCAGCGTGCCGGCCGCCGCGCTGGTCTTCACGGGCCTGTTCGCCATCGGCGGCAACGCCCCCGTCGACCTCGGCGCGGTCGTCACCGCGATGCTCGGCTGGCACACGGTGATCGGCATCGGGGAGGCGGTGATCACCGGTCTGGTGGTCGCCAGCGTCGTCGCCGCCCGTCCCGACCTCGTCCACGGGGCGCGTCCCCTGATCGCCGAGCGCGAGCTCGTGACCAGGAAGGTCGTGCCGCAATGAGCACCCGCCGCTTCTTCGCCGTGGCCCTCGTGGTGAGCCTGCTCGTCGCGGGCGTCGCCAGCTACTACGCCAGCTCGCACCCGGACGGTCTCGAGCACGTCGCCGAGCAGACAGGCTTCATCGACTCCGCGGAGGACTCCGCGACGGCCGACAGCCCGCTCGCCGACTACGAGACCTCCGGCGTCGACGACCCCCGCATCAGCGGCGGCCTCGCCGGAGTCATCGGCGTCGTGGTGATGCTCGTCCTGAGCACGGGCCTGTTCTGGCTGGTCCGCCGCCGCGAACCCGCCGACGGCACGCGCTGATGGGCGCGGGGCACGGGCACCGGCTGCACTTCCACGCGCACAGCCCTGTCCACCGCGCGCCGGCGCACCTCAAGGTGCTGGCGCTGCTGGGATTCATGCTGGTCGTCGTCGCGACCCCGCGCCAGGCGTACGCCGTGCTCGCCGTCGAGGCGCTCGTGCTGCTCGGCGTCATCGGTGTCTCGCGGGTTCCGCTGCGCTACCTGCTGCCACGGATGGTGGTGGAGGTGCCGTTCGCCGTGTTCGCCGTGCTGATGCCGTTCATCTCCCACGGCCCGCGCACCGAGGTGCTCGGCGTGAGCGTGTCCGAGCCGGGGCTCGTCGCCGGCATCGCCCTGCTCGTCAAGGGCAGCATCGGCGTGCTCGCCTCGCTCACGCTCGCCGCCACGACCGAGCCCCAGGACCTGCTCCGCGGCCTCCAGCGGCTCCGGATGCCCGAGCTGGTCGTGCAGATCATGGGCTTCATGATCCGCTACCTCGACGTGGTCACCGCCGAGCTGGGCCGGATGATGACCGCACTCCGCTCGCGCGGCTGCGACCCCCGATCGCCGCGGCACTGGCCGGTGCTGGCGCGCTCGCTGGGCGCGCTGTTCATCCGGTCCTACGAGCGCGGCGAACGCGTGCACCTGGCCATGCTGTCGCGCGGCTACGACGGGAAGCTGCCCCAGCTGGAGAAGACCTCGTGAGCACGCCCGTGCTGGACGTCCGCGGGCTCGCCTTCGCCTACCCCGACGGCCACCAGGCGCTCTTCGGCGTCGACCTCCACGTGCACCGCGGCGAGCGCGTCGCGCTGCTCGGCCCCAACGGCGCCGGCAAGACCACCCTCGTGCTGCACCTCAACGGCATCCTCACCGCCGGCAAGGGCTCGGTCACGGTGAGTGACCTCCCCGTCGCCAAGGAGCACCTCAAGGAGATCCGCCGCCGGGTCGGCGTCGTCTTCCAGGACCCCGACGACCAGCTCTTCCTCGGCACGGTCCGCCAGGACGTCGCGTTCGGCCCCGCCAACCTCGGGCTCAAGGGGCCCGCGCTCGACCGTCGGGTGATGGACGCCCTGGACCGCGTCGGGATGGCCGACTTCGCCGACCGCCCGCCGCACCACCTCTCGTACGGCCAGCGCCGCCGCGTCGCGGTCGCCACGGTCCTCGCGATGGAGCCGGAGGTCCTCGTCCTCGACGAGCCGTCCTCCAACCTCGACCCCGCGTCGCGGCGCGAGCTGGCCGAGATCCTGCGCAGCCTCGACGTCACCGTGCTGATGGTGACCCACGACCTGCCCTACGCCCTCGAGCTCTGCCCGCGCAGCGTCGTGCTCAGCGAGGGAGTCGTGGTCGCGGACCGGCCGACCTTCGACGTGCTCACCGACGAGGCGCTGATGGCGGCCCACAGGCTGGAGCTGCCCTGGGGAT
The DNA here is from genome assembly GCF_059567905.1 of Nocardioides sp. BGA-UO-ETr-FS32. Lineage (NCBI taxonomy): Bacteria > Bacillati > Actinomycetota > Actinomycetes > Propionibacteriales > Nocardioidaceae > Nocardioides > Nocardioides sp. BGA-UO-ETr-FS32. The sequence continues at coordinate 194,846 of NZ_JCAQOX010000013.1, forward strand.
TCGATCCCCGGCGCATTGATAGCCTTCCCGGGTGACCCAGGACATGAGCGCGCTCGAGCGCGAGATCGAGGAGACGCGCCAGCGGCTCGCCTCGACCATCGACCAGCTCGCCCACCGCGCCCACCCCAAGACCATCGTCGGGCGGCAGGTGGTTACGGTGAAGTCCCACTTCGTCGAGCTCGACACCGGCGCCCCGCGCACCGACAACATCCTCAAGGCCGCCGGAGCGGTCCTCGGGGTCGTGGTCCTGTTCGCCGTCGTCCGCAAGGTCGCGCGCTGAGCGCCGTGCCGGGCACCGGGGGCATGAGGGCCGCCCCGATCAAGATGCTGCACGACCGCCTCCTCGTCGAGGTCGACCAGGAGGCCGGCGAGCGCCGCTCGACCGGCGGCATCGTCATCCCCGCGACGGCGGCGATGGGTGCGCGGCGTCTGGCGTGGTCGCGCGTGATCGCGGTCGGGCCGCACGCCCGTGCCGTCGAGGTCGGTGACCGGGTCCTGTTCGACCCGGAGGACAAGGCGGAGGTCGAGGTGCACGGCGAGGTCTACGTGGTCATGCGCGAGCGCGACGTCCACGCCGTCGCCGCCGAGCGCCTCGAGGGCGGCTCGACGGGCCTCTACCTGTGAGCGCCCTCCCCGGGAGCCACCGCTGATGGGTTACCTCGTCAAGCAGTCGCACCGCGCGCCCGCGGTCACCGTGCCGGTGCCGGTGGACGCGTCGCTGCCCCGCGCGTGCGTGATCGGCGCCGGCTCGTCGGGCATCGCCGCGGCCAAGCACCTCCACCTCGCCGGCATCGGCTTCGACTGCTTCGAGATGGGCAGCGACATCGGGGGCACGTGGGTCCTCGACAACTCCAACGGCCAGTCGGCCTGCTACGACACCCTCGAGATCAACACGTCCTGCGCGCGCATGGCCTACTCCGACTTCCCGATGCCGGAGGACTACCCGCCCTACGCCCGCCACGACCAGGTCGCCGCCTACTTCGACCGCTACGTCGACCACTTCGGGTTCCGGCACACGATCACCTTCGACACGACCGTGGAGGACGTCTCCCGCTCCGGCGACGGCCGCTGGGACGTCCGGATCACCGGTCCCGGCGGCACCGAGACCCGGACCTACGACGCCGTGCTGGTCGCCAACGGCCACCACTGGGACCCGCGCTGGCCCGAGCCGGCCTATCCCGGCACGTTCGACGGCGAGCAGATCCACGCCCACGACTACCGCTCCGCCGAGCAGCTCGCCGGTCGCGACGTCGTCGTGGTGGGTGCCGGCAACTCGGCGATGGACATCGCCGTCGAGTCGTCGCTCACCGCGCGTACGACGACGTGGTCGGTGCGGCGTACGGAGTGGGTGCTGCGCAAGTTCTTCCTCGGCAAGCCGAGCGACCAGGGCCTGCTGCCACCGGGGTGGGTGCCGTGGTGGGTGACCGCCACGCGCCTGCGCATCGGCGCGATGGCGGCGGGCAGCATGACGAAGCACGGCCTCCCCGCGCCGACACACAAGCCGGGCCAGTCCCACCCCGTGCAGTCGGAGCGGATCCGCGAGCGGCTCGCGGCGGGTGCGGTCACGGCCCGGCCGGGGATCGAGCGCCTCGACGGCGACCGGGTCGTGTTCGTCGACGGCTCGAGCGCGCCGGCCGACCTCCTGGTGTGGGCCACCGGCTACCGGGTCAGCTTCCCCTTCTTCAAGCCCGAGCTCGTCGCCGCCGAGGACAACGACCTGCCGCTCTGGAAGCGTACGGTCCACCCGGACCTGCCGGGCCTCTACTTCCTCGGCCTGATGCAGCCCCTCGGCGCGGTGATGCCCCTGGCGGAGGCCCAGGCGGCGTGGATCGCCGAGACCCTCGCCGGCCGCTACGTCGCGCCGCCCGACGCGGCCGTCCGCCGGCAGATGGCCGCCGAGCACGCGCGCAACAAGAAGCGGTTCTACGCCTCTCCCCGCCACACGATGGAGGTCGACTTCGACCACTACCTGTGGGACCTCGCGCGCGAGCGCAAGAAAGGACGTTCCCGTGCTGCGTCGTAGGATCGCCGGACTCGTCCTGCGCGCCGTCAGGTGGAAGGCCGTCGGCGAGGTGCCGCAGCGCGGCGTGCTCGTGGGGGCGCCGCACACCTCCAACTGGGACTGGGTGCTGACCATGCTCCTGGCCTGGAAGTACGGCATCACCATCCGGCTGCTGGTCAAGCAGGAGCTCTTCGTCGGCCCGCTCGGCTGGCTGCTGCGCCGCACCGGCGCGGTGGAGCTCGACCGCAAGAACCCGGCGCGGACGATCAAGGAGCTGCTCGCCGAGGCCGAGGGCGACGACCCGTGGCTGATCGGGATCGCCGCAGAGGGGACGCGCTCGCGCGGCGAGCACTGGAAGTCCGGCTTCTACCGAATCGCCCGCCAGACCGGGCTGCCGATCACGCTCGCCTTCATCGACGTGCCCTCGCGCACGGTCGGTTGGGGCCCGACCTTCCACCCCACCGGTGACGTCGGTGCCGACATGGACCTGGTGCGCCAGTTCTACGCGGACAAGACCGGCTTCAAGCCGGAGAACTTCACGCCGCCGAGGTTGCGCGAGGAGGGCTGAGACCGCCCACCCCACCATCCCTCCGGGTGTGACCCGGTGTCGCCGACCCTCCGCGAAGGCTAGGTTGAGGGCACAACCGAAGGGAGCATGAAATGGCATTTCTGCTGTGGATCCTTGCCGTCATCCTCGTGGTGGCCGGCATCGTCTCGTTGATCAGGGGTCAGATGCTCTGGGGCATCGTGCTCATCATCGTCGGGCTGCTCGTCGGCCCGGGTGGTGTCAGTCTCTTCACGTAGGAGCACCCTGCGGGAGAGAACATTCGAGGAGCCGGTCCGAGCGGACCGGCTCCTCGCTTGTCAGTCGGTCGGCGGCGGAGGCGGGGTCGGTGCGCCGCGCGGCGGGGAGATCTTCGCGGCCAGCGTGCGCTCGCGCGCGCCGGTCTCCCCGGACTCGGTGGGGCCACCCACCCGCTCCCGGTGCGGAGCCGGGTCCCACCCGGTGTCGACCACGCGCTTCTGCCACATGATGGCCGCACCGAGGATGCCCGCGCCGACGAGGACGATGAGCGGGATGCCGGCAGCGCCGAGGAGCGCCGGGTAGCCCGTCGCGATGCCGACCCAGCCGAAGTCCGTGTCGCCGAAGGTGGTGTTGGCGTCCCCGAAGTCGCCCAGCACCTGCAGCAGCAGGGCCGGCAGGAACGTGATGAGCAGCCCGTTGAGGAACCCACCGACGAGGGCCCCGACCCGTCCGCCCGAGGCGTTGCCGTAGACACCGGCGGCGCCACCGGTGAAGAAGTGCGGCACGAGGCCGGGCAGGATGAGGGCCAGGCCCAGCCAGGGGTTGAGCCACACCGACAGCACGGCCAGCCCGACGAGGCCCCCGGTGAAGCTGGAGAGGAAGCCCAGGAGCACCGCGTTCTGGGCGTAGGGGAACACGATGGGGGCGTCGAGGGCCGGGATGGCACCCGGCACGGCCTTCGCGGCGATGCCCTGGAAGGCCGGCACCAGCTCGGCCAGGATGGTCCGGACACCGAAGAGGATGACCGCGACCGCGACACCGAACTGGAGGCCCTGGGTGACCGACTGCATGACGTAGTCGCCCACCCCCGTCGCGCCGCCCTCGAACGCCTCGAAGGCCGTCTCGCGGCCGCGACGCGCCAGGAGGGCCACCGCCAGCACGACGTACATGACCACCATCGACAGTGCGGTCGCGACCATCGAGTCACGCAGGAACCGGAGCGACTCGGGCAGGCGGAGGTCCTCGGTGGAGCGGCTGTTCCGGCCGATCCGCGACCCCACCGCTCCGGCCGCGACGTAGGCCGCGGTGCCGAAGTGGCCGATGGCGATGCTGTCGTCACCGGTGATCCGACGGGTCCACGGATGGGCGAAGGCCGGCAGGGCGACCATGAGGATCCCGAGGACGAGCCCGCCGAGACCGACGACGACGGCAGGTGCGTAGTCGGCGGAGGCGAGCACGATGGTGAGCAGGGTCGCCATGAACAGCATGTGGTGACCGGTGAGGAACACGTAGCGCAGGGGCGTGAACCGGGCGAGCACGAGGCTCACCGCGAAGCCGAGGATCATCAGCCACGAGACCTGCGCGCCGTACTCCGCCTGGGCGATGCCCGCGATCGCCTCGTTGGTCGGCACCACCCCCTGTGCTCCGGTCGCGCCCTCGATCATCACCCCGAGCGGGGCGAGCGAGGCCACGACCAGGGTGGCGCCGGCCCCGATCAGGAGGAATCCCAGCGTCGCCTTCAGGGCGCTCCCGACGACCTGGCCGACGGGGCGACGCAGTGCCGCGAGCCCCACCGCCGTGATGATGCCGATGAGGAAGGCCGGGACGCTGAGGACCTCGTTGACGACGAATTGCGCTGCGGTCAGGAGCCAGTCCATGTCGATCTCTCCCTGGTGCCTCTAGATGTCGTACGACGCGCGAAGTGCGGCGTCGATCTCGCGTTGGCTGGTGAAGTTCTCGATCACGACGAGGGGTACGCCGACGTCCCCGAGCGCGCGGGCGATCTCGCCCGAGGTGAGGATCAGGTCGGCGTCCTTGGCCTTGCCGCGTGCCGAGACCGTGTCCGTGGCCTCGACGGTGATCAGGCCGCCCCAGCCCCACCGGTCGAGGACCTGCTCGAGGGTGTTCTTCAGGAACAGGCTCGTGCCGAGGCCGTTGCCGCAGACGGTCAGGATGTGGTCGCGGGTACGGCCCCCGCTGTCGGGTCGTGCCCGCTCTGTGTCGTCGGGTCGCGTCCGTTCCGTGTCGTCGGGTGGCGTCCGTTCCGTGTCGTCGGGTGGCGTCCGCGCCGTGTCGTCGGACGCGGCCACGGCGCCGGTGGAGGTGTCCCCGCGGAGGATCGCGTGCACCTCCGCGGCCGACGTCGCCTCGTCGAGCGACTCCCGGAGCGAGGTGTCGGTCATGACGGTGGCGAGCGAGGCCATCGCCTGCTGGTGGGTCGAGCTGTCGGTCGCTGCCAGCGCCACCACCAGGGTGACGGGATCGTTGGCGCGGCTCCCGAACTCGACCGGAGATGCGAGCCGCACCCACGACATCCCGGTCCGGTGGACGGCCTCGGACGGCCGCGCGTGCGGGAACGCGAAGCCCGGGGCGAGCACGATGTAGGGCCCGTTCTGGTGCACGCTGTCGACCATCGCCTGGGTGTACGCCGGTGCGGCGACGCCGGCCGACTCGAGGAGGCGGCCGGCCAGGCGGATGGCGTCCTGCCAGTCCTCGGCCTCCTCGTCGAGGGCGATCGTGTCGGGGGTGAGGAGGTCGCTGAGTGCGGTCACAGGCGCTCCTCCGCCGCGAACGCAGCCAGCACGTACTCCTCGGCGGCGTGGTTCCAGATGTTGTCCTGCTCGGCGCAGATCTCGGCGAGCCGGGCGAACCGCTGGTCCTGGGCGGCGTGGGCCTCGAAGTCGGCGATGGCCGTGAGGTCCATGTCGACGTGCGGGTAGATGAGGATCTTCCCGCCCGTGAAGGAGGGCAGGTCGGACAACGCGTCGGGCACGGCTTCCAGCCCGCCGACGTGCGTCACCATGCGCGAGGGGTTGATCGCGCCGGACGCGGACAACGCCAGGCTCTCCTCCATGTCGCTGCGCGAACCGCCGGAGGTGCCCACGAGGTGGGTGCTCTCGTAGTGGATGTTGTAGAGGTTGAGCGAGGCGGAGAAGGTCCCGTCGGTCGGACCGGCGAAGAAGTTGAGGCAGCCGTCGTGGGCGAGGACGGCGTCGCCGGCCTCGACGAGCTCCGTGATCGCGGCGAACACCACGACGTCGTCGAAGCCGTCCGGGGAGATCGCGCGCAGCGCCTCCACGGGGTCCTGGCCGCTCGCGTCCACCACCTCGAGACGACACCCGCGTCGGCGCGCCTCCTCCGCGGGGAAGAGCGTGCGCAGGCGCTCCAGCCGCTCCGCGTCGACGTCGACCGCCACCACGAGGCTCGGGGTGAACGGCCCGTGGAGGGCGTAGTCGAGCGCCCCGATGCCCATGGCGCCGCCACTGCCGAGGAGGGCGAGCCGCCCGCCGGGCTTCAGCCCCATGTGGTGCTCCCACACGAGCGGCTCGGTGTGGTAGTTGGACCGGAACGCCCCGATGATGCAGGACATCGGCTCGGCCAGCGACCCGTTGGCGTAGTAGCCGTCGTCGTACGGCAGCACGCAGCCCTTCTCGACGGCGATGGCGGGGACGATGCAGTACGTCGCGTCGCCGCCGAAGTAGGGATAGCTGTAGCCGGGGGAGTACCCGCTGGGCAGGCCCATGGTGGGCAGGATCGCCACGCTCTGGCCGACGGTGAACCTGTCGGTGAGCTCGTCACCGACCTCCTCGAGCACGCCGGCGAACTCGTGGCCGGTGATGACGGGGTCCGAGGAGATCGTGTCGGGGACGCGCTTGTGGTCGCTGCCCAGGGACATGGCCTTGTAGGTCGAGAGGCACATGCTGCTGCTCACGACCCGGAGCAGGAGCTCGTCCGGCCCGATGTCGGGGAGCCCGAACTCGCTCACCGCCACCTTGTGGGTCCCGTGGATGCGCGCCGCGCGGGTCAGGCGCCTCTGCATGGGCTCGTGGTGGTCACTGCTCGGCATCGGTGGTGGTCCTCTCGGTCAGGCGCTGGCTGAGCGCGTCGAGTGCGGGATCGCCCAGGTAGCTCTGGATGGTGACGATCTCGACGTCCGGTCGCGCCGCCCGGGCGCGGTGGGCGAGGTCCTGGTGCACGACGACCAGGTCGGCGTCGGCCGGGACGGACTCGATCGCCGCGTGGGTCACGGTGACGTCGTCGCGACCGGCGTCTCGCAGTCGCTTGCCGAAGGCGCTCGAGCCCATGGCGCTGCTGCCCATCCCGGCATCGCAGGCGAAGACGACCCGGCGTACGTCCGCCGCGGCGCCCGCGCTGCCGTGCGAGCCGCCCACGAGCGCTCGGCGTGCTCCTCCAGGTCCGACTGCTCGTCGTCGCCGGGCTTGCGCCCGAGCTTGAGGATCCCTGCGGTGATGACGAAGCTCACCGCGGCGGCGACGAGGACACCCGCGACGACGCCCAGGTGGTTGCCGGGCGGGGTGAGGGCCAGGTAGGCGAAGATCGAGCCCGGGCTCGGCCCGGCCGTGAGGCCCACGCCGAACGCCATGAACGTCGCAATGCCGGAGGCGCCGCCGGCGATCATCGCGATGATGGTCGACGGCTTCATGAGCACGTAGGGGAAGTAGATCTCGTGGATGCCGCCGAGGAAGTGGATGATCACCGCTCCCGGGGCGCTGTCGCGGATCACCCGGTTGTGTCCGAAGAGCCAGAAGGCCAGCAGCAGCCCGAGACCCGGGCCGGGGTTGGACGCCACCATGAAGAAGATCGACTTCCCCTCGTCGGCGGCGACCTGCAGGCCGAGCGGGTAGTAGATGCCCTGGTCGATGACGTTGTTGAGGAACAGGACCTTGGCCGGCTCGTTGAGGATCGAGAGCAGGGGGAGGGCGCCGGTGTCCACGAGCGCGTTGATCGCCCGGAGGAGCTGGTCGTTGAGCGCGCTGATGACCGGGCCGATGACGCGGTAGGAGGCCACGATCAGTCCCAGGCCCAGGAAGCCGAGCGTGAAGTTGTTGACGACCATCTCGAAGCCGGAGCGGATCCGGGGCTCGAGGACCCGGTCGACCTGCTTGATCAGCCAGGCGCTGAGCGGACCCATGATCATGGCGCCCAGGAACATCGGGATGTCGGCGCCGACGATCAGGCCGATCGTGCCCACCGCTCCCGCGACGCCACCGCGATGGCCGTGCACCAGCTTGCCGCCGGTGAAGGCGAGGAGCAGCGGGAGCACGTAGGTGATCATCGGCCCGACGGGCTTGGCCAGGTCCTCGTTGGGCAGCCAGCCCGTCGGGATGAACAGGGCGGTGAGCAGGCCCCAGGCGATGAACGCCCCCACGTTGGGGATCACCATCGCGGTCAGGAACCCGCCGAACGCCTGGACGCGCGCTCGCAGGCTCGTTCCGGCCTCGGCGGGGAGGCCACCTTCGATCGATTGACTCATCACATCTCTCCTTGCTGGATGGATCCGTCGGCCTGGACCACCAGCGTCAGGTCGACCTTGCTGAAGTCGGAGGAGCCCATGACCCGCTGGACGTTCAGCCGGTCGCTGCGCTCGTAGAAGTCCTCGGCCTCGGCCGGGGTGAGGCCGCCACGGACCTTCCGCTCGACCAGGCGCTCGCGCAGCAGGTCGGGGTCGGCCGTGAGGAGCACGACGTAGTCGGCATGGGTCGCGAGGTCCCGCCAGCCCGGCTCGTCGAGCAGCAGCCAGTTGCCCTCGACCAGCACCAGGTCGGCGCTGAGAGGGTGCGTGCCGGGTACGACGTCGTGCACCCGGCGGTCGTACGTCGGCCAGACCACGTCTCGGTCCGCAGAGGCCGCGAGGTGCCAGGCGAGCCCCTCGACGTCGAAGGTCTCCGGAGCACCCTTGATCGAGCTGAGCGGGACCGTTCCGTCGGCGGTGCGGAGGTGGTGCGCCTCCAGGTGGCTCTGCGGGAGGTGGAAGCCGTCGATGCCGACGACGTCCATCTCGGTCGGCTCCGGGCGGCGGCGACTCCCGGCCTCGGCCAGGACCGTGGCCAGCGTCGACTTCCCCACGCCGGGCGGACCGACCAGGAACGTGAACGCCCGCCGCTGGGCCCGCGGACGCGCGGCCACCTCGGCGAGTGCGGGGAGCAACGTCTCCTCGACCAGCCCTCGGTCGACGTCGACCTCCACCTCCAGGCCGTTCACGAGCATCTGCCGAACCTCCATGCCGCTCATATGAGCATTGCTGCACGTTTGAGAGTGACATGGATTACAGCACTGCGTCCCGGGGGAGTCAAGGGGCGCACCACAGCCGCCTCGTCGGGCAGGCGGCGGCCGCGAGGGTGTGTCAGCGCTCGATCAGCGCCTGGTCAGCGTGGAGGGAGACGCAGCAGCGCTGCCGCTGCGCGGTCGTCGGTGACGAGGCTGCTCAGGATCCCGGACCGGCAGACGGCGGCGATGGCGGCGGCCTTCTCGACGGAGCCCGCGACGGCCATCACGCGAGGCGTATGCCTCAGCTCGTCGGCGGTCACCGAGATGCGGCGGCGGCTCACGTCGGTCTCGATGACCGAGCCGTCCGCGCGGAAGAAGATCCCGGCGATCTCGGCCACGACGCCCTCGCGCTCGAGCTCGGCGCGCTCCTCGTCCCGCAGCAGGGGCCCGAGCTGGGTGATGGGCGGGTCCCACGACCCGACCGCCACGACGGCGAGCGCCAGCTCGCTGTAGCGGCTGAGGGCGGCCTGGATCGAGGGGTCGCTCCGGAACGTGTCGGCAGCAGCCTCGGAGGCGGCGAAGAGGGGTGCGAAGACCGCCACGGCCTCGACGCTGGACCGCCCGCTGATGCGGCGGATGACCTCCACGGGGGACTGGCGCAGGTCGTTGCCGACGGTCCCGGTGAGCTGGATGACGGTGCTCGGGGGGAGGGCCGGGAGCTCCTCGCCGATCGCCACGAGCGTCCGGCCCCAGGTGAGGCCGAGGACGTCGCCGTCGCGGATGGTCCGCGCGATGCGGGGCGCCGCGGCCCTGGCAAGGCGGCGCCTGTTGTCGTCGCCGGTGTCGCCTGCCTTGACGACCACGCACTCGTCGAGACCGAGGTGGCCGGCCAGCTCGGCCGACAGCGCGTCGCGCGGCTCGTCGCGGTCGTGGATCTCGATGGTCACGACGCCCTGCTCGCGAGCCTGCTGGAGGAGCCGCGCGACACGGAAGCGGCTGATCGAGAACTCGTCGGCGAGCTCGGTCTTGGAAGCGTCCTCGAGGTAGAAGCGACGAGCGATCGTCGACAGCAGCCGCCACTGCGCCTCGTCCATCCCAGCCCCCGCTCGCTCGGCTCGTACGTCGTGCGACGACGAAGGCCAGGTCCCGGTCGGGGCCTGGCCTTCGTCGAGTTGGTACGCCATCAGGGACTCGAACCCCGAACCCGCTGATTAAGAGTCAGCTGCTCTGCCAATTGAGCTAATGGCGCAGGCGGTGAAGCGAGTAGAACTCTACCGCCTCGTGATCGGTAGGCGAAATCGAGGGGGGGCTGGTCAGAGCTCCGCGAGGACGGCCTGCGCGGCGTTGTGCCCACCGAGGCCCGACACGGCGCCGCCGCGACGCGCGCCGGAGCCGCAGAGCAGCACCGCGTCGTGCCAGGTCTGGACGCCCCACTGCTGGGCGGGCGTGTCGAGGCGCGCGCGGTTGGGTGCCCACGGCCACTCGAGGTCGCCGTGGAAGATGTGGCCTCCGGGCATCGCGAGGTCCCGCTCGACGTCCTGCGGGATCTTCGCCTCGATGCAGGGCCGGCCGTCGGCGTCGGTGGCGAGGCAGTCGGCGAGCGGCTCGGCCAGGACGGCGTCGATCGAGGCGAGCGCACGCTGCACGGCGAGGTCGCGGGCGCCGGGGTCGGCGTCGAAGATCCCGGCGGGGGTGTGCAGGCCGAAGTAGGTCAAGGTGTGCGCCGACCCGGCGCGGTCGCCGAGGATCGAGGGGTCGGTGAGGCTGTGGCAGTAGACCTCGCCCGGCATCGGGTCGGGCACGCTGCCGGCGGCGGCAGCGGCGTACGCCCGCTCGAGCTGCGCGTAGTCCTCCGCGAGGTGGAGGGTCCCGGCGAAGGCGACGGCCGGGTCCTCGCCGGACCTCAGCGCGGGCAGCCGGTCCAGCAGGAAGTTGATCTTGAGCTGTGAGCCCACCGGCTTGGTCTGGGCGTCCTCGCCCTCGCCCAGCAGGATCCGCAGCACCCACGGGGCGACTCCGGACAGCACCCGCCGCCCGGTGACCGAGCGCTGCTGGCTGCCGTCGTGCCAGGTGACCTCGGCGCCGTCGGGGCCGGGGGTGATGGCGCTGACGCCGGCGCCGGTCACGATCTCGGCGCCAGCCTCGACCGCGGCCTTCGCGAGCGCGTCGGTCACCGCGCCCATCCCGCCGATCGGCACTCGCCACTCGCCGGTCGCGTTGCCGATCAGGTGGTAGAGGAAGCAGCGGTTCTGGACGAGCGACGGGTCGTCCATGGAGGCGAAGGTGCCGATCAGCGCGTCGGTGGCGACGACGCCGCGCACCGTGTCGTCGCTGAACCGGTCGACGATCGCGCGACCGAGGGGCTGTTCGACGACGTCGGCCCAGGTCCGCGGCTCGACCAGGGCGCGTACGTCACGCTCGAGGGGCAGGGGCTGCATCAGCGTCGGCGCCACGACCTCGGCCAGACGACCGATTTCGGCGTAGAACCCCTGCCATGCGGCGTACTCCTCGTCGCCGCCGGTGAGCTCGCGGAACGACGCGCGCGTCGCCTCGCCCTCGGGGCGCTCGACGAGCAGGCCGCCGGTCCGGTCGTCCCGCGTCCACGGCGTGTAGGACGCGGTGGTGCGGGAGGCGAGCCGGACGTCGAGGCCGAGGTCTGCCATCAGCTGCTCGGGCATGAGGCTCACGAGGTAGGAGTAGCGCGAGAGCCGGGCGGGCTGGCCGGCGAAGGGCTCGACCGACACCGCGGCCCCGCCGGTGTGGCCGAGTCGTTCGAACACGACGACGGAGAGTCCTGCGCGGGCCAGGTAGGCGGCGGAGACGAGGGCGTTGTGGCCGCCGCCGACCACGACGACGTCATAGCTGCTGTTGCCGGGATTCACCGATCCAACGTAGACCCTCGGCGCGGCGTGGCCCGTCGACGCCTCCGGGCGTCAGGCCGTGAACGTGTCGTTGGGCACGATGACGGCTCGACCGGTGACCTCGCCGTGTGCCAGGTCCCGGTAGGCGGAGACGGCGTCCTCCAGCGGGTAGATCGTCGTCTCGGCGTGCAGGAGACCCCGGTTCGCCAGGTCGAGGACCTCCACCAGCTCGCGCCGGTTGCCCCAGTAGGTGGTCTGGACGCTGGCCTCGTAGGGCAACCCGAAGAAGGAGACGGGCAGGGTGCCGCCGCCGATGCCCACGATGGTGACGTCGCCCAGCTGGCGTACGCACGCGGCGGCGGTCGCCAGCGTCTCGTCGGAGCCGACGAAGTCGAGCACCACGTCCGCACCCCGGCCACCGCAGGCCTCGCGGATCCGGGTCGCGGTGTCGGGGCTGGGAGCCAGCACCAGGTCGGCGCCGAGCGCCGAAGCCTGGTCACGGGCGCTCTCGCGGCCGTCGACGGCGATGACGCGCGTCGCCGTGACGGCCTTGAGCACCTGGAGGCCGAGGTGGCCGAGGCCGCCCACGCCGATCACCACCGCGGTGGTGCCGGGGCCGAGCTTGCCCAGCGAGCGGCGTACGGCGTGGTAGGGCGTGAGCGCGGCATCGGTCAGCGGTGCGGCGTCGACGACCTCCAGACCGTCGGGCAGCGGGACGAGGTGGCGCGCTGCGGGGACGAGCAGGTAGTCGGCCATGCCGCCGTCCATGCCCAGGCCGCCCCCGCCGCCCGCGACGGGTGCCAGGTCGGGACGCTCGCAGTAGGTCTCCATCCCTGCCAGGCAGTGTGCGCAGGTGCCGCAGCCCCAGGCGCCGACGACCGCGACGGCCTGCCCGACCTCGAGCCCGGTCACGCCCTCACCGAGCGTGTGCACCCAGCCGGCGTTCTCGTGCCCCAGGGTGAACGGCGGGTTCCAGGGAACGGCACCCGGCTCGAACTCGTGCATCAGGTGCAGGTCGGAGTGGCAGGCGCCCGCGGCGCCCACCTGCACCAGCACCTCGCCGGGTCCGGGCTCCGGGCGCGGCACCTCTTCGAGCACCGGCTCGCTCTTCCACTCCTTCAGACGCAACGCGCGCATGTCGACCTCCTCAGGCTCGACTCCAGCCTCCTCCCGGCAGGCGGCGCGGAGCAGGGCCCTTTGCCGTCGTTCCGCGGGCCCAAGGACCCTTCGTGCCGGGCCGCGCTCGGCGAAGAGTGGAGGCACAGGACCACCGAGGAGGACGTCATGACCCAGCAGCCCGCCCCCGCCACCACCGCCCCGCGGATCGTCGTCGGCGTGGGACCCGAGGAGGTCGAGTCCGCCCTGGCCTTCGCGGCCGCCGAGGCCGTACGCGTCGGGTGCGGCCTGCACCTCGTGCACGCCGTCAGCCTCGTCCCACCGGGCCCCGACCAGGTGCTCCTCCCCGCGATCGACCTCGAGGCGTGGGGCGCCGAGCGCCTCGCCGAGGTCGTCAAGCTGGCCGACGACCTGGTGCAGGGTGCCGTGCCCGTCACGCACGAGCTCCGCCGCGGCACGCCCGTCGGCGTGCTCGTCGACGTCGGTCGCACCGCGCGGATGGTCGTCCTGGAGCACCGGCACCTGTCCCGGCTGTCGCGGATCGTGAACCGTACGGTCGCCGGCGGCGTGGCCGCACACCTGCGCATCCCGGTCGTGGCGGTCCCGAGCGGCTGGCACGAGGACCAGCGCCGCGGCGTGGTCGTCGCCGGCATCGACGTGCCGGACCGGTCGGAGGAGGTCCTGCGCGCGGCCCTGGCCGAGGCGAACGCCCGTGGCGCGCGACTCCGGCTCGTCCACTCGTGGTCGCTGCCGGGGCCCTACGAGGAGTCGCTGCCGTCGGACGAGGTCCGTCGGTGGTCCGACCGCTCGCGTGCCGAGGTGCGCGCCGCCCTCGACGCCATCGGGGACCTGTCGGCGGCGATGGACGCCGACGTCCAGGTCGTCCACGGCCGTGCCGCCGAGACGCTGGTCGAAGCGTGCACGGACGCGGAGCTGCTGGTGATCGGGCGCCACGACCCGCTCGTGCCGATCGGGTCGCACGTCGGGCCCGTCGCGCGAGCGGTGCTCAGGGAGGCCACCTGCCCGGTGCTGCTCGCGAGCCCGCGACCGCACCGTGCGGCGTACCACCCGTGACGGTCAGCCGCGGCCGAGGAGCCGCGACAGGAAGCCGCCGCTGCCGCCGGTGCTGCTGGCTGCCTTCTCGCCCGCGGTGTGCTGGCCGTTGCACCAGTCGTTCGCGGGGACGCCGGCCTTGACCTGCCCGACGTGCTGGCCGCAGCCGGCCCATGTGGTCTTGCCGCAGGTCTTGCATCGAACTGCTCGGCACATGGTGGATCTCCTTCTCGGTTGGATTTTAGGGTCAGACGAGTGCGGGGAGTGCGGTGGCGGCGGTGTACGCCGCGACGACCAGCACGAGGCCGGTGAAGGCGGCCGAGAGGCGTCGGGTGTCGACGCGGTCGGCGAGCCGGGCACCGGCGACCGCGGCCAGCGCGGCCGCGACGGTGAGTGCGGCCACCAGCGACCAGTCGGGCGCGGTGCCGGTCCCGGCGCGCGCGGCGAGGGCGACGGTGCTGGTGATCGTGATGACCACCAGCGACGTGCCGGCCGCGAAGTCGACGGGGAGGCTGAGCGCGAGCAGCAGGGCCGGCACCACGAGGAAGCCGCCTCCGACGCCGAGGAAGCCGGTGAGCAGGCCGACGACGGTCGCGGTCACCAGCACCTTGAGGGCGCGCGGGCACCGACAGGCGAAGGTGGGGCTGAAGGTGATGATCGGGTCGTCGATGCCGGGGTGGCGGGTGCTCCGGTCTGTCGCGGTGTCGTGCCGCCCGCGCCACTGGCGTACGGCGAGCGCACCGCCGACGAGGAGCATCAGCGCGGCGAAGGCTGCCAGCAGGACCGGCTCCGGGACCGCGCTGGAGGCGCGGGCGCCCGCCACGGCGCCGCCGGTGGCGACGAGGCCGAAGGCCAGGCCGCGCGCCAGCAGCACGTTGCCGGCGCGGTGGGCCGTCACCGCCCCGGCGAGCGAGGTCACCGCCACCACGACCAGCGAACCCGTCGTGGCCTGCGCCGGCCCCTGGCCGAGGGCCACGAGCACGGGGACGGCGAGGATGGAGCCGCCGCCGCCGAGCGCACCCAGGCTGAGCCCGATGAGCGCGCCGGCGACGACGGCGAGGAGGAGCTCGATCACGCCTCGGGTCCCACGAGGTGGAGGCCCACCCGCTCGGCGTTGTCAAAGGTGTCGTCGATCGCCACGAGCGTGCGGCCGGCGGCGTCGAGCATCGAGGCGGCGACCGACGCGCGGTAGCCACCTGCGCAGTGCACCCAGACCTCGCCGGGAGGCACGTCGCCGAGCCGGGACGTCAGCTCGTGCAGCGGGATGTTGACCGCGCCGTCGATGCGGGCGGCGTCGTGCTCGTCGGCCCGGCGCACGTCGAGGACGACCACCTCGCGATGGTGGCGCACCTGGGCGAGGTCGGCGAAGGTCGCGGTCGAGAACGAGCTGAGCTCGCCGTCGCTCCAGTCCTGGGGCCCGCCGGTGGCGTGGGCCGCCGGCCGGTCGATGCCGATGCGCACCAGCTCGCGCTGAGCCTCGGCCACGTGCTCGGCGGTCTCGCCGAGGAGCGTGATCGGCGTGCCCCAGGCGACCAGCCACCCGAGGTAGGTCGCGAAGCCGCCGTCGAGGCCGAAGTTGAGCGTGCCCGGGGCGTGTCCGGCTGCGAACGCGGTGCGGTTGCGCAGGTCGACGACCCACTCGCCCGCCTCGATCCGTCGGCGCAGCTCGGTCGCGTCGGCGACGGCCGGGGGAGACAGGTCGGGCTCGGAGGGGCCGGCGGCGTTGGCCGGTGCCATGTGGGCGTAGTAGGCCGGCCACGGGCCGAGGCCCGCCAGCAGCTCCTCGACGTAGGTCTGCTCGTCCTGCGTGAGCACCGGGTTGGCCTGCTTCTCCCGGCCGATGGTCGACGACGTCGCGTCCGACTGGGTGGCGGAGCAGAACGAGCCGAACCCGTGCGTCGGGTAGACCTCCGCCTCGTCGGGCAGCAGGTCGGCGAGCCGGTGGGCAGAGGCGTGCTGGTGGTGCACGAGCTCGTGGGTGTGCTCGGGTCCGAGCAGGTCGGGACGTCCGGTCGCGCCGTAGAGCAGCGACCCGCCGGAGAACACGCCGACGTGCTCGTCCCCGTCGAGCCCGCCGTCGGTGAGGAGGTAGGAGAGGTGGGTGAACGTGTGGCCGGGGGTTGCCAGCGCAGTGATGCGCATACGTCCACCCACCTCGACGACCTGTCCGTCCGTTACGGGGGTACGGGAGAAGGACACGTCGTCCTCGCCATTGACGAGGTACTGGGCACCGGTCCGCTGCGCGAGCGCGAGGCCGCCGGTGACGTAGTCGTTGTGGATGTGGGTCTCGAAGACGTGGGTCAGGCGTACGCCGTGCTCGTCGAGCAGGGTCAGGACCCGGTCGATGTCGCGCTGCGGGTCGACCACGAGCGCCACCTCGCCGTCGTGCACGAGATAGCTGCGGTCGCCGAGCGTGGGCGTGTCGATCACGAGGACGGTCAGGTCGGTCATCACAGGCCCACCCCGATCGCACGACCGGAGGCGATCCAGGCCTTGGTGCCGCCGGCGACGGACACGGCGTCGAAGCCCTGGGCGACGAGCAGGTCGGTCATCGCCTTCGAACGGTTGCCCGAGGCGCAGATGACGTGGACCCGGCTCGAGCGGTCGAGCTCGCCGAGGCGGGAGGCCAGCTGGCCCATCGGCACCAGGAGGGCGCCGGGGACGTGGCCCTGGGCGTACTCGCCCCGCTCGCGGACGTCGACGGTGATGCCGTCCTCACGCTCAGCGGCGAACTCCTCGAGGGTGATCTCGGGCGTCGGGTGTGACATGCGAATCCTCTCGTGCTCGGGTGTTCCAACCTGTCGACAAATACCCTAGGGGGTATCTGGGCGGAATGCAAAAACACCCCGGGGGGTATGCTTGGTGCATGACTACCTACACGCTGTCGGTCGAGATCGCCCGCCCCTACACGGAGGCAGTGGACGCCACGCGCGCAGCGCTGGCCGAGCAGGGGTTCGGGATCCTCACCGAGATCGACCTCGCCGCCACCATGAAGACCAAGCTCGACGTCGACCTGCCCCCGCAGGTCATCCTCGGCGCGTGCCGCCCGCCACTCGCCTACGAGGCGATCCAGGTCGACCCGTCGATCGCCGCGGTGCTGCCGTGCAACGTCGTCGTACGCTCCCTCGACGACTCGACCACCCTGGTGGAGGCCTTCGACCCGGACGCGATGATGGGCCTGTCCGACTCCGGCGCGCTCGACTCCGTCGCCGCGGACGCCAAGCAGCGCCTGACCGCGGCCCTCGCCGCCCTGGCCGCGCCTACCGAGGAGGACTGATGCAGCTCGACGCCGACGAGATGACACCCGTCATCAACCGCATCAAGCGCGCACAGGGGCAGCTCGCCGGCGTGCTGCGCCTGCTCGAGGAGGGCCGCGAGTGCGAGGACGTCGTCATGCAGCTCGCAGCCGTGTCCAAGGCACTCGACCGGGCCGGCTTCGCGATCGTCGCCAGCGGGCTGCAGCAGTGTCTCCTGGCCGGCGACGGCGAGGTGGACAGCCTCGACGTGAAGAAGATGGAGAAGCTCTTCCTCTCCCTGGCGTGACCACGGGATGAGGCGCGCCCCTCGCCCCAGCCGTAGTGTCGATCGGTGAGGGAGAGGAGATCGCATGAGCACGTGGAGGGAGCGCGTCGACGACCGGCTCGGTGACCCGATCTGGTGGAACGACGTCCTGCAGCTGGTCAAGACGGTGCTCGCGGCGGTCGTCGCGTGGGTGATCGCGGCGAGCCTGCTCGAGCTGCCACAACCGTTCCTGGCGCCGTGGGCGGCGCTGCTGGTGGTGCACGCCACCGTCTACAGGACATTCTCCAAGGGCATGCAGCAGGTCGCCGCGACCGTCGTCGCGGTGCTGCTCGCCACCGCGGTGGGTGAGGCGCTGGGACTGAGCACCTGGGCGATCGCGCTGCTGCTCGTGGTGGCGCTCGTCCTGGGAGCCGTCCCGTGGCTGGGGGCGGAGGCGACCACCATCGCCACGACCGGCCTGGTGGTCCTCACCACCGGGTTCGAGAGCGACGTCATGCTCATCTCGCGGCTCTACGACACCGGGATCGGCGTCGCCGTCGGCCTGCTGGTCAACGTGGTCGTGTGGCCGCCCCTGCGCAGGCACACGGCCGCCAAGGCGGTGGACCGGATCGACGACGGCATCGGCGAGCTGCTCGTCGACATGGCCGGCGCGCTGGGGGAGGGCTGCCAGGAGGAGGACGTCAGCGGCTGGATCGAGCGCACGCGAGACATCGACGCCGACCTGGACCAGGCCTGGGCGCTCGTCCGGCAGGCACAGGAGAGCGCCCGGCTGAACCCGCGGCGCCAGGCGCGCGCGATGCGCAACCCCGAGCACTGGCACGGGCTGCTGCGACGCATGGAGCAGGCAGTGGCCGAGACCCGCAGCCTCGCGCGCACGCTGGGTGGCCAGGGCTCGCACCGCGAGACGTGGGGCGAGGCCTTCGCCGACCAGTGGATCTCGATGCTCGGCGACGCCGGCCGCGCCACCAGTGACGCCGACCCGGGCGCGCTGCTCGACGTACGCCGCCGGCTCGAGGTGCTGACGGAGGACCTCCGGTCCACCGAGCGGTCGCCCGAGTGGCCGATCTACGGCGCGCTGATCATCAACCTGCGCAACATCGTCGACTCGATGGACCGCGTCGCCGAGGCCAACCCGATGGGGGGCCCGCCGCTGCCGCTGCGTGTGCCGGTCCGCCGGCGAGCGGCAGGCGGGTAGCGGGACCTTCGCCTCTGGCCCTGCGCGACCGCCGGCATGAGGATCGTCGTGAGGAGGGAGGCGACGTCGTCATGCGGACGATCCGGATGCCCGCCTCCGCCCGGGCCCGGTCGTCGACCGTCCTGCTCCTGCCGATCGGTCTGGTCGCCCTCGCCGCCGGGGTCGGGCTGGGACCGCGCCACTACGCCGAGGAGGGCTTGACCGCCACCGCCGCGACCGGCGTCGTCCTCCTCGCCGCGGGAGCTGTGCTGGTGATCTGGGGGACCATCCGCATCCTGGCCTCCATCCGGCGCAGGTGGTGGACCCCGGTTGCCCTCCTGGTGCTGGTCGCCACCTTGCTGTCCTTGTGGACACTCGGCCAGGCGGTAGCCGCGGCGTACGCACCGCGCCCCGAGCTGGGTGAGCGCACGCCGGCCGACCTGGGAGTGGCGTTCAGCGACGTCACCTTCCCCAGCGGCGACGGGGTGGAGCTGGCCGGCTGGTACGTCCCCACCCGCAACGGCGCCGCCGTCGCCCTCATGCACGGAGCCGGGTCCACCCGGTCCGGGGAGCTCGAGCACGCAGCGGTGCTCGCCGAGCACGGATACGGGGTGCTCCTCTTCGACGCCCGGGGCCATGGCGAGAGCGAGGGGCGGAGCATGGACTTCGGGTGGTACGGCGAGGCCGACGCCTCGGGGGCGGTGGACTTCCTCGCCGGACAGTCCGGCGTCGCTGCTGGACGCATCGCGCTGGTCGGCACGTCGATGGGAGGAGAACAGGCCATCGGTGCCGCCGGAGCGGACGGCCGGGTCGCCGCAGTGGTGGCCGAAGGGGCCACCAACCGGGTGGCGGCCGACAAGGGCTACCTCGAGGCGGCGTACGGCGCACGCGGAGCGGTGCAGCAGCGCATCGACGCCGTCACCTACTGGTTCACCGACCTGCTGAGCGACGCGCCTCGGCCCCTTCCGCTGCGCGACTCCGTGTCGATCGCCACCAGCCGTTCCGACCCGACTGCCTTCCTCCTCGTCGCCGCCGGCAGGAGGCGCGACGAATCACTGGCCGCCGACTACCTGCAGCAGCGGGGCCACGGCCTCGTACAGACCTGGACCGTGCCGGACGCCGGCCACACCCAAGCCCTGGAGACGGCGCCCGACGAGTGGGAGGAACGGGTGCTCGACTTCCTCGACGACTCATTGGACGGGCGACGATGAGAGGCGCCCGAGAACGCTCCCGAGAAGGAGGGACGTCATGGAGAGGATCATGTGGCTCGTGCTCGGGGGCACCGCCCTCGTCGCGGCACTGCGGGCGGGGCAGAGCCCGCGCGCACTCAGGGTGGGCCGATGGGCACTCGGCATCCTGTTCACCGTGTTCGGCGCGGCGGTCAACGCCGCCTACCTGGCAGCCGACAACGGCTACTACGACGAGTTCGCAGAGCCGTCCCCGTTCGCGTTCGTGAGGGACACGTGGGAGTCGCTGGTCCTGTCCCACCAGTGGTTCTTCATCGGTCTGCTGATCCTCGGTGAGGCCATCGCGGGGACGCTCGTCCTCCTCGGTGGACGACGGGCCCAGGCCGGGCTCATCGCCCTGATCGTCTTCCACGTGGGACAGCTGGCCTTCGGCGGCGTGCTGTGGGTGTGGGCCCCGCTGATGCTGGTGACGCTCTCGCTCATGCTGCGCGCCGAGCGCAGGGTCGAGCGAACGAGTCGAGCCCCCGACCTGGTCGGGTCGGGGGCTCGATCTGCTTGGGGTGAGTAACGGGACTTGAACCCGCGACATCCGCCACCACAAGGCGGCGCTCTACCAGCTGAGCTATACCCACCATGTCCCGCGGCGCTCGCGCTGCGGACGACGAGAAGTGTAGGGCACTCAGCCCGCGGAGTCGGAATCGGGACCGGCGTCCTCGCCGAGCCCGGTCAGCCGGCCGCCGTGGCGGGCCGCGATCTCCTTCGCGCGGGCGCTGTCGGGGCCGGGCGGGGGCACGAAGACGGCCTCGCGGTAGTAGCGCAGCTCCTCGATGCTCTCCTGGATGTCGGCCAGCGCGCGGTGGTTGCCGCGCTTGGTCGGCGCGGCGAAGTAGGCCCGGGGGTACCACCGGCGCGAGAGCTCCTTGATGGAGGAGACGTCGACGATGCGGTAGTGCAGGAACGACTCCAGGCCGGGCATGTCGCGTGCCAGGAAGGCCCGGTCGGTGGCGACGGTGTTGCCGGCCAGCGGCGGTCGGCTGCCGTCGGGGCAGTGCTCCTTGATGTAGGCGAGCACCTGCTCCTCGGCCTCGGCCAGCGTCGTACCGGTGGCGAGCTCGTCGAGCAGCCCCGACTTCTCGTGCATCGACCGGACGAACTCGACCATCTGGTCCAGCGACTCCTGCGACGGCTTGATGATGACGTCGACTCCCTCGCCCAGGACGTTGAGCTCGAAGTCCGTCACGAGCGCCGCCACCTCGATGAGCGCGTCCGCGCCCAGGTCGAGGCCGGTCATCTCGCAGTCGATCCACACCAGTCTGTCGCTCACGACGGGCCACCCTACTGGGGTGCTCTCAGCCTCGACTCAGCCTCACCTCCTAGGGTCGGGGGTGCAACACCTGCAGATCACCACACCGAACGACGAAGGAAGCCTCGATGGCGCAGAAGAAGAGCTCGCACAGGAGCGCTGAGGAGAAGGCGGCGACCGCGGCCAGGCGGGAGGCACGGCGCGCGCGCACCGAGCGCGCCCGCGCGGAGGCCGAGGAGCGGCGCAAGAAGGCCAAGCGCAAGGAGCAGCTCACCCGCTTCGGCCTGATCGCGGGCGTGCTGGTCCTCCTCGTCGGCGGCTACTTCCTCGTCACCAACCTCGGTTCGGACAAGCCGGACACGCCGCCGGAGGGCGCGACCGACACCTACGGGCTGCTCGTCGGTGAGGCCGACGCCCCGAAGGAGATCGTGATCTACGAGGACTTCCTCTGCCCCTTCTGCGGCCAGCTCGAGCAGACCGTCGGCGACCAGCTCGACGCGGCGGTCGAGGCGGGCGAGGTCAACGTCGAGTACCGCCCGCTCCCGTTCCTCGACCGGATCAGCGACTACTCGCCCGCGTCGGCCAACGCCTTCGCCGTCGTGCTCGACGAGTCCGGGCCCGACGTCGCGAAGGCCTTCCACGACCTGCTCTTCGACAACCAGCCGTCCGAGTCCGGGCCGTTCCCCGACGACGACCAGCTCGTCGAGTGGGCCGTCGAGGCCGGCGCCGAGGAGGACGCCGTACGCCCCGGCATCGAGGACATGGCCTTCGAGGGCTGGGTCGAGGCGGCCGGGGACGCGGCGGGCGACGCCGACGTCGACTCGACGCCGACGGTCCTCGTCGACGGCGAGCGGGTCGAGGGCGAGACCCTGGCCGACATCGCCGAGGCGATGGTCGGGCCGACGGGCTGACACACTGCGGGCGTGAGCCTCACGTCCTTCATCGCCGGTCTCCCCAAGGCCGAGCTGCACGTCCACCACGTCGGGTCGGCGTCGCCGCGGATCGTCTCCGAGCTCGCCTCGCGCCACCCCGGCGCCGGCGTCCCGTCGGACCTCGACGAGCTGCGGAGGTTCTTCACCTTCCGCGACTTCGCCCACTTCATCGAGGTCTACCTCGCGGTCGTCGACCTGGTGCGCACGCCCGAGGACGTCCGGCTGCTGACCTACGAGGTGGCGCGCGAGATGGCCGAGGGCCAGCACCTCCGGTACGCCGAGCTCACCTGCACGCCGTACACGTCCGTGCTGCGCGGCATCCCGATCGAGGCCTACACCGAGGCGATCGAGGACGCGCGGGTGGCGGCCGAGCGCGACTTCGGCCTGGTGCTGCGGTGGATCTACGACATCCCCGGCGAGTCCGGGATCCCGGCGGCCGACGCGACCCTCGCGTACGCGCTCGAGCACCGCACCGACGCCCTGGTGGGCTTCGGGCTGGGCGGTCCCGAGATCGGGGTGCCACGGGCACAGTTCGAGGAGCACTTCACGCGAGCCCGCGCCGCGGGCCTGCGGTCGGTGCCGCACGCGGGCGAGACGACCGGTCCCGAGACGGTCTGGGAGTCGCTGCGGTTGCTCGGCGCCGAGCGGATCGGCCACGGCGTCTCCGCCGCACAGGACCCGGAGCTGCTCGCCCACCTCGCCGAGACCGGGGTGGTGCTCGAGGTCTGCCCGACGTCCAACATCGCCACCGGGGCCGTCGAGCGGATCGAGGCGCACCCGCTGCGCAGGTTCGTGGAGGCCGGGGTGACGGTGACGATCAACTCGGACGACCCGCCGATGTTCGCGACCACGCTCAACAACGACTACGAGGTGGCCGCCGGCCTGCTCGACCTCGACGAGCGCGGCGTGGCCGACCTGGCCCGCGCCGCGGTGGACGCGTCCTTCGCCCCCGACGACGTCAAGGCGCGCATCGGTGCGGAGATCGACGACCACGTCGCGGCGTACGCCGGGAGCCGCTGACCGCTGACCTCCGGGTCAGGACTCCACGCGTCGCCGCTCCGCGCGGTGCGACGGCTTCGGCGTGCTGGTGGGGTCCAGGACGGCCATGACGTACAGGAGTGCGCCGATCGCGGCGAGCACGCCGATCACGGTCATCAGGGTCGTGCTCATGTCGTACGTCATCGGGTTCCTCGGTCTTCTCGGGTGCGATCTGGGGGACGATCCCGGGACCGGTACCCGTGCGGAGGTGCCGCATGAGCGTCGCCCACCCTCAGGGCGGTACCTCGATGGGTAAACGCCAGTCGGACACGTGTCCTAGCCCGTTGGGGTATGACCGGCAGAGGTCGACCGTGCCTACCGTCGGCAGCTGGGGGCGGCGCCTGTCGTCCTGCGGGAGGCGTTTCAAAACTCGGAGGGAAAAATGCCACACATCACACATGCAGCACGGCGGTTCGCCGGAGGATTCGTGATCGCTCTGGCGATGTCCGTCGGACTGACCTCGTTCACCGTCGGCACTGCTTCGGCCGCCGAGACCTCGAGCCGCTCGGTCGTGGGCAAGTCCGACCTCGGCAAGATCACGAGCAAGGTGGTGGGTCGCACCTCGAACGGTGACCGCGTCAGGGGCTCGTTCACCCCGATCAAGACCGTCGACCGCGACGGTGTGCTCTACATGAAGGGCTTCCTGCGCGGGGTGATCAAGGACGCCGGGCCCAACACGAAGTTCTCGGGCGTGAAGCTGATCCCCGTCAAGAAGATCAACGGTCAGTCGCTCGTCGACGGACGGATGGCGTCCAGTGCGGCCGCCTGCGACATCCTCAACCTGGTGCTGGGTCCCCTCGACCTCAACGTCCTGGGGCTGGAGATCAAGCTCCAGCGCGTCGTGCTCGACATCGTCGCCGTGGCGGGGGCCGGCAACCTGCTGGGCAATCTGCTCTGCGCCGTGGCAGGGCTGCTCGACGGTGGCCCGCTCGCCGGGCTCCTCGGCCAGTTGCAGACCCTGCTCAACCAGATCCTGGGGCTGCTCAACCTCGGCGTCTGATCGCCGCGACGGCCCGGGGTCGGGGGACGAGCTCCTCCGACGCCGGGCCGCTCGGCACGTACTCGGCCCCGCTACCTCATACGTGGCGGGGCCTGGCCACATCCTGACGTGGCCAGGCCGCGGGGTCGGGGAGGCGGAGGGGCGTGTCGGGCAGAAGCGCAGACACAGCGCCCCCGGCAGGACTCGAACCTGCAACCCACGGATTAGAAGGCCGTTGCGCTATCCATTGCGCCACGGGGGCTGGGCGCCGCCAGTATCCCAGCAGCGCCCAGCCCGTCCGTTGCTCCCCCCGATGACCCTTACGGGTCGATGACGATGGTGCAGGTGATCGTCCGCGGCGACGGATCGATCTTGATGCCGGCGTAGGTCGCCGAGTCGTCCCAGCCGGTCGCGGTGGTGGTGTCTGCCGTGACGCCCGTGTTGGTGCAGGAGATGGCCCCGACCAGGCTGGTCTCACCCGACCCGCCGTCCCGGAAGTTGACCTGGAGATCGGCCAGCGGGGCGTTGACGAAGGTCGCGACGCCCGTGCCGGTCGGCTGGTTGTCCGAGCAGTTCGTGCCCGTCACGACCGTCACCGCCACGTTGGTCTGCGTGGCGCCGCCGTACCCGGGGGGCGGTGTCGTCTCGTTGACCGTGTAGTTGCCGGTCGCGAGCCCGGGCACGCACACCTCACCGATGTCGGGGTCGGAGTCACCCGTCCCGTTGTCGGTCACGGTGCCGCCGGTGTAGGAGAACACGGCGCCTGCTGTGGAGACCGCTCCGCCCTTGGTGCTGTTCTTGAGGATCTTCAGGGCGCCGAGCTGGAGCTCGTTGTAGTAGGTGCACTCGAGCACGTCGGTGTCGGCGTCGATGTCGAAGGTCACCTCGGCGCCGTCGAACGTCGGTGTCACGCCCACGCTCGCCGAGCAGTCGACGCTGTCGAAGGCCCAGTTGGTCGGGATCACGTCCTCGGTCACGGTGTAGCCGGTGCCGAAGAGCACACCGTTGAAGACCTTCTCACCGTCGTCCTTCAGGGTGAAGGTGTTGGCGGACGTGGGGTCCGTCCCGAAGGCCTTGGTGTAGCCGAAGTCCGTGACGTTCGGGTCCTCCTCCGGGATCGTCTGCTTGTGGATGACGACCTTGCCGCAGTTGGTGAGGTTGATGCCGACCGGTGCCACGAAGTCCTTGAGCTGAGAGGTGAACGCGTCGGAGGACCGGCTCTTCAGCATCGCGCTGCCGAACGACGAGCACTTGTTGGCCTGGAAGATCAACCGCAGGTCGAGCTGCGCCTCGCCGAAGGTGCGGGCCTGCTTCGAGCCGGCGTCGATGAGCCCGTCGGACTCGGCGAAGGGGATCGGCGAGGAGTTGATCGTGCCTGCGGCACACGGGTTGCCGCCGCAGGTTGCTGACGGGATGTCGAGGTCCGCGGGGTCTCCCCAGGCCGTACCGGACCAGGTCCGGGCGGTGATGTCGGCGCGCGAGCCTCCCTGGTCGATGGCGTACTCGAGCAGCAGGTCACCGGCGGTGCGTACCTTGTTGGGCCCGGAGGCGCAGCTCTCGCTCGACTGGTTGAACTCGAAGTCCATCAGCGTCGTGCCGCTCGGCTCCGACACGCGGCTCCAGGCGAGGTTGAGGAAGCCGGGGTGGCCACCCGTGCCGGCCTCGCGGTAGACGTGGAAGCTGAGCAGGTCGCTCTTGTTGGGTGGGATCGAGTCGGTGACCGCGCCGGGACACGACGTGTCCTCCTTGACGCCTCCGGCGTAGGAGTCGTCGCCCGTGCCGTTGACCTTGTCGGTCGCACGGGTCTCGGGGACGTTGGCCCAGTCGAGCGAGGGCGGGGCGGCGTCGTCGACCTTGAGGTTGGCGTCGACGTCTATCTCGAAGTTGCTGCCGGCCAGCGAGGCCTCGGCGTGGCTGGCGAAGGCCCCCGTCGAGGCCATGGCGATCACCAGGAGGGTGGCGCCGCCGACGGCGGCTGCCCTCCTGGTCCGGTGGGTGCGAAGGTGTGGATGCATGCCGAAAGCTCCCTGCGTGAAGGAATTCGGTCGCGGTCGACGTGGAGGTCGGGGCCTGGTGCCCGAAGGATCGGGTCTCGGCGCGCGCGCTGCGGCCGTGCGGAAGTGCTAGGACCTCCGATCGTGACCCGCCCACCCGTAGGGGTGCGCCGTCGCAGGCGTCACGATTCGACCCTGCTTCCCCGCAAGTCCTGTCACTTCGGTCAAGCGGGCCGACAGACTCGCCGCGGGTCCAGACCAGTCCAGACCAGTGCGGACGCAGACGGGCCGCCGACGGACGTGTCCGTCGGCGGCCCGGTGAGGTGCGCTCGCGTCGTCAGGCAGCGGCCCGCGCGGAGTCCTCGGTGCGCGCGGACTCCTCGCGCCACACGGTGCGCCCGCGCGGGGCGTCGTACGCCTCCTGGTCGAGGATGCCCTCACGCTTGGCGACGATCGTCGGCACCAGCGCCTGGCCGGTGACGTTGACCGCGGTGCGGCCCATGTCGAGGATCGGGTCGATCGCCAGCAGCAGGCCGACGCCCTCGAGCGGCAGGCCGAGGGTGGACAGCGTCAGCGTCAGCATGACCGTCGCGCCGGTGACGCCCGCGGTGGCGGCCGAGCCGATCACCGAGACGAAGGCGATCAGCAGGTAGTCGGTGACCGAGAGGTCGAGGCCGAAGAACTGCGCGACGAAGATCGCCGAGATCGCGGGGTAGATCGAGGCGCAGCCGTCCATCTTGGTGGTCGCGCCGAGCGGCACGGCGAAGGAGGCGTACGAGCGCGGGACGCCCAGGTTGCGCTCGGTCACCGACTCCGTCAGCGGCATGGTGCCCACCGACGATCGCGACACGAAGGCCAGCGAGATGGCCGGCCAGGCGCCGGAGAAGAACTGCCGCACCGAGAGGCCGTGGAGGCGGAGCAGCGCGGGGTAGACGCCGGCGATCACCAGGGCCAGGCCGGCGTAGATCGCGACGGTGAACATGCCGAGCGAGCCGAGGGCGTCCCAGCCATAGCTGGCGACGGCGTTGCCGAGCAGGCCGACGGTCGCGATCGGGGCGAGCAGGATGATCCACCACAGGACCTTCTGCACGACGGCGAGCGCGGAGCGTACGAACGCGAGGAACGGCTCGGCGGCGTCGCCGACCCTGAGGGTCGCGATGCCCACGGCGATGGAGACCACGAGGATCTGCAGGACGTTGAAGGACAGGCCCACGGAGCCGTCGCCGGACGCCGAGCCCTCGAGCCCGAGCACGTTGGCCGGCACCAGTCCGGTGAGGAAGTCGAGCCACGAGCCGGTCGTCGAGGGGACGGACGCCGCGTCGGAGGTGACGCTCGTGTGGTCGCCGGGCTGCAGGACCAGGCCGAGGACGATGCCGATGACGACGGCGATCAGCGCCGTGATGGCGAACCAGGCCAGGGTGCGCCACGCCAGGCGCGCGGCGCCGGTGACGTCGCGCAGGTTGGCGATCGAGGCGACGATCGCGAGGAACACCAACGGCGGGACGACTGCGCGCAGCAGCGTGACGAACGTGCCCCCGACCGTGGCGAGGGTCTCGGTGAGCCAGTTGGGGTCGATCTCACCGGTCGTGGCGTCGACGCCGTCCGCGCCCATGCTGCGGGCGACGAGGCCCAGGGCGACGCCGAGCACCAGGCCGAGCAGGACCTGGACGCCGAAGGATGGGAGCGTGAAGCGGGTCCGCTTCTCGGGCTCGATGACAGAAGTACTCATGCTGGAGGGCAACCTTTCGGGACCGTCCGGACGGGAGGCGGACGGTGGACGCAGCGGATGTCGGGATGTCGACGGGTCAGGCAGTGCGTCGATGGCGACAGAGCGCGCTCTCGGTGCGGGCGAGGTCGACGGCACGGCGCTGCGTCAGCAGGTCTCCGACTGTCAGGTTGGTGCACACGACCGGCACAACCTGTGGTGGCGGCCACTGATTCCGTGGTTCCGGTCACAGCCGAGGTGCCGGGTACCTAGGGTTCACGGCATGTCACGCCTCGCCACACGGCTCGTCGCCGTCCTCGCGCCCGTCGCCCTGCTCCTGCCCGCTGCCGCCCACGCCGAGCAGGCGACCGTCGACGACGCCGTCGGCGACGCGAAGGCGCTCAACTTCGCCTCCGAGCTGGGAGGGTTCCTCTTCGGGACGGAGACCGAGGGTCAGCCGGCCTTCCTCGACGCGCCGGCCGAGACGGCCACCGACATCACCCGCACGACCATCCAGCACGCGAAGCGCGTGACGGTGACCACCCACTTCCGCGACCTGGTCGAGAACGCGGAGCACTCCCTCGACCTGCGCTTCTTCACCCCGGACGGGCGCTACTCGCTGTCGGCCTCGCGGTCCGCGGACGGAACCGGGTACGCCCACCTCTTCCCGGCCGTCGTCGTCGCCAGCGAGGGCCCCGTGCGTCCGCGCCCCTGCCGCTCGGTGCGCGGGCGCTACGACGTGGTGGCCGAGACCGTGACGGTGTCGTTCCCCGCTGCCTGCATCGGCAAGCCTCGCTGGATCCAGGTCGCGTCCGGCGCCTTCCGGGTCCAGGTCACCCCCATCGGCGACGGCTCGGTCAACCTCGCCGGATGGGCCGACGACGCGTTCCGCTCGAGCCTGAGCGAGAAGAGCATGGGCCGGAGCCAGAAGGTCCGCCGGGGCTGAGCGCGGCGCCATGATCAGGACGGACCCTGTGCTCACTCGTCGACGCGTCAGGCCGGCTGCCCTCCTCGCGCCCGTCGCCCTGCTGATCCCCACCTCCGCGCATGCAGCGAAGGTGGTGTCCGAGGACCCGGCAGGTGACGCGGTGGTCGTCGGCTGGCTCGCGGATGACGACGCCGAGCTCCCACCGCCGCCCGACCCGTCGCCGGCCGACGTCGTCCGCACGGTGGGCGCGCACGGAGAGAACCGGTTGGCCGTCACGGTTCACTTCCGCGACCTCGCGGGCATGCAGCAGCACTCCACGCGCATCCTCGTCCGGACCGGGGCAGGTTCGTTCCACCTCGAGGTGAAGGCGGAGGAGGGACGTCGGACGCGCGCGACACTCGCGCGGCGCGGAGAGCAGATCGACTGTCGCGGCCTCCGGGCACGACTCGACGCCAGTGAAGACCTGGTCGCGGCGTCGGTGCCCACGGCGTGCCTCTCGTCGCCCCGCTGGGTCCGGCTGGGCGTCAAGGCCTTCGCCCCGCTTCCCACGACGGACCCCGCGGTCCTCGCGTCCACCGTGGACGACGGCCACCGCGACACGGTGCGCCTGATGAGCACCGGCACCGGACCCAGGATCCACCGGGGCTGACGCTCACCGCTCCAGCAGCACCATGACCTCGTAGTGGGTCGTGTGCGGGAACATGTCGAGCACCCGCGCCTCCACCGGCCGCAACGACGGCACGAGGGCGAGGTCGCGCGCCAGCGACTCGGCGTTGCACGAGGAGTAGACGACGTGGCGCACGCCCGACGCCTCCAGCCAGCCCGCGAGGTCGGCGCCGATCCCGCGTCGGGGCGGGTTGACCACGACGAGGTCGGGCACCTCGGGCGAGGCCAGGGCGTACGCCGTCGCGTCCGCCGCGACGAACCGCGCGGCCACGTCCATCCCGGCCGCCGTGATGGCAGCCGCGTCGACGGCATCGGCTGACACCTCGACGCCGAGCACGTCGCGACCGGGCGCCGCGAGGTGGAGGGCGAAGCCGCCGACGCCGCAGTAGAGGTCCCACACGGTGCGGACGTCCGGCAGCGCGTCCACCCACGCGCGCGCCTGGTCGTACAACGCCTCGGCGACGAACGTGTTGGTCTGGAAGAACGACCGCGGTCCCAGCCGCAGCGTCACGCCGGTGGCGAGGCGCATCGGCAGGGT
This sequence comes from Nocardioides sp. BGA-UO-ETr-FS32, assembly GCF_059567905.1. NCBI lineage: Bacteria > Bacillati > Actinomycetota > Actinomycetes > Propionibacteriales > Nocardioidaceae > Nocardioides > Nocardioides sp. BGA-UO-ETr-FS32. The sequence continues at coordinate 224,598 of NZ_JCAQOX010000013.1, forward strand.
GGCGTGCTCGGTGAGCACGATCTCGCGCTCGCCCTCCAGGACCGCCTTGTGCTCGGGCTGCACGTTGATCGTCACCACCCGCAGCCCGGACACCGCCTCCAGCAGCGCGGGCAGGCGGGACCGTACGCGGGCCTCCAGCGCCGTGGAGCGCATCACCAGCCGGAGCAGCATCTCGCCGTCGGGCGACTCCGAGAGCAGCACGTGCTTGAGCTCACCCGTGCGTGCGGCCACGTCGTAGGGCACCAGGCCGGCGTCGCTGACCCAGCCCGCGATCCTGTCGAGGGCCGCCGTCAGGCCGGGGGAGTGCAGGCCGCAGTCACGCAGGTCGACCCCGGCCAGGTCGCGGTCGAGGATGCCGAGGGTCGGCGCGTCGACCGTGCCGCCGACCGCCATCTTGGCCTTGTTGCGGAAGCCGGCCTCCGGGCCGGCCACGGTCGGCAGCCACGCCGGTGCGTCGACCAGCGACCGGGCGTGCTGCTCCTTGTCGGAGAGCTGTCGGGCGCGCGGCACCTCCAGCAGCGTGCAGGAGCGGCACCGGAAGGCGTCGTAGTGGTGGCAGTCCACCTCAGCGGAGCCGGCCCATCCACTCCTCGACGTCGGCCGACGTGCGGGGGAGCGCGGCCGAGAGGTTCCGGTGGCCGTCGGCCGTCACGAGGATGTCGTCCTCGATGCGGATGCCGATGCCGCGCAGCTCCTCGGGGACGAGCAGGTCGTCCTCCTGGAAGTAGAGGCCCGGCTCTACCGTGAGCACCATTCCCTCGGCGAGGTCGCCCTTGGGGTAGATGTCGGCCGACGAGCGGCCGCAGTCGTGCACGTCCATGCCGAGCATGTGCGAGGTGCCGTGGAGGGTCCAGCGCGCGTAGAGCTTCGACTCGGGATCGAGGGCCTCCTCCGCGGAGACGGGCAGGAGCTGCATGTCGGCGAGGCCGTGCGCCAGCACCTCCATCGCCGCGTTGTGGGCGGCCAGGAAAGGCACGCCGGGGCGTACGGCGTCGATGCCCGCCTGCTGCGCCTTCTGGACGAGGTCGTAGAGCTCGCGCTGGAGCGGGGTGAACGTGCCGTCGACCGGCAGCGTGCGGGTGACGTCGGCGGTGTAGAGGTTGTGGCCCTCCACGCCCATGTCGAGCAGCACCAGCTTGCCGGGCTCGATGGAGCCGGTGTTGTCGATCCAGTGCAGCGTCGTGGCGTGCGATCCACCGGCGCAGATCGAGTCGTAGCCGATGTCGTTGCCCATCGCGCGGGCGCGACGGAAGAAGGTGCCCTCGATCCAGCGCTCGCCGAACTCCAGGACCCGGTCCCACTCGCTCACGGAGTCCTCGAAGCCGAGCGTGGTGATGTCGCAGGCCTCCTGCAGCTCGCCGACCTCCCACTCGTCCTTGACGAGCCGCAGCTCGTCGGCGACGCGGGCGAGGTCCTCGTCCTTGGTCAGGTCGCGCGTCTTGCGATCGTCGCCGAACGACGGCAGGTCCTTGACGTGGCGCACCTCGATGCCGAGCGAGTCGGAGATCTCCTGCGCCGACGGGCGGCGGCCGGCCCACAGCTCGCCGTACTGGCGGTCGCGGAAGAACTCGTCGGTGTCGCGGTCGGAGCGCGGGCGGGCGTAGAGCACGGACTCGCCGTCCTCGATCACCAGCACGGCGTCGGAGGTCTGGTTGCCGGTGAAGTAGGTGTGCGCGGTGTCGGGCCGGAAGCGGTAGTCGGTGTCGTTGGCGCGCACCTTGTAGGTGCCGGCCGGCAGCACCAGGCGGTCATCGGGGAAGGCCTCGGTGAGCTTCGCGCGGCGGGCAGCGGCCAGGTCCGCGACGGGGTGGCGCGGCACGTCGAGCTCGCGGTCGCCCCAGCCCTTGCGCATGAACGCGGCGTAGGCAGCCGGCACGGCGGGGTCGTGCGACTCGGTCTTGGGCTCGGTGCTCTCGGGGGTCGTCTGCTCGCTCACGCGGTCACTGTACGCCCGGCGGGGGGTGCGAAGTCCCCGAGGCGACGCCCCGCAGCCGCCGCCCCAAGGGGTGCGGCGAGGCGGGCGCGAGGGGCCTGCTCCGTTAGGGTCGGGCCCATGCAGAGAGGCCGCCGCGACAGTGTCGCGTTCACCGTGGTGGTCGCGGCCCTCGTGCTCCTCGGCGGCGTCGTGATGGCGGCCGTCGTCGCGTTCTCCGGGGCGCCCGGCACCCTCGCCCTCGCAGCGCTGGTCGCCGCCGTCCCCGTCGGCCCGCTGGTCGGCTGCTTCATGTGGCTCGACCGCTACGAGCCCGAGCCGCGCAACCTCCTCGTCGCCGGCCTGCTCTGGGGCGCGTTCGCCGCGACCGGCGCGGCGCTCGTCTTCCAGGGCCTCGGGCTGGTCGGCGGTGCCAGCGAGCGCGACAGCCTCGCCGTGGTCGCCCCGGTCACCGAGGAGCTCACCAAGGGCGCGTTCCTCCTGCTCCTGCTGTGGTGGCGCCGCCACGAGCTCGACGGGGTGCTCGACGGCATCGTCTACGCCGGCATGGTCGGCGTCGGGTTCGCCTACACCGAGAACATCCTCTACCTCGCTGCCGCCTACGACGGCACCGACGGCCTCGGCCCGGGCGGGACCACCGCCCTGACCGTCACCTTCGTCGTGCGGTGCCTCATCAGCCCGTTCGCGCACCCCTTCTTCACCGCGTTCATCGGCATCGGGGTCGGGCTCGCCATCGCGTCGCGCCGCGGCGTCGTACGTGTGCTCGCGCCCGTCGCGGGCTTCGTCCTGGCCGCCTTCCTCCACGGTGTGTGGAACTCCTCGACGCTGTCGGGCACGGATGACTTCCTCGTCGTCTACGGCACGCTGATGTTCCCGGCCTTCGTCGGTGTCGTCGCCTTCGCGGTCTACCGACGCCGCTCCGAACGCCCCCTCCTCACCGAGGCCCTCCAGGACGCCGCGGACCGCGGGCTGCTCCCCGCCACCGACATCCCGTGGCTCGTCGACCTGCCCGCGCGGCGGCACGCCCGGCGCTGGGCACGCCACCACGGCGGTCAGCAGGCCGAGCGTGGCATGCGCGAGTACCAGGCCGTCGCGATCGAGCTCGGCTACCTCCACCACCGCTACCTGCGGGGGACCGCACCGGACGACTTCTCCGTGCGCGGTCAGGAGCACGTCGAGGAGCTGCGCCGGATCCGCCCCTACATCTCCTTCCCCGGACAGGTGGTACCCACCCGATGAGCGACACCACTGCGATGGTGACGGCCCTGGTGCGGCTGCGTGGTGCCCTCCAGGAGGCGCGGCTGCCGCTCGAGCTCCCCGGTGCCGCCGAGCAGCGTGCGGCCCGGGCGGAGATGGTCGACCAGCTCGAGGACTACGTGATCCCGCGGTTGATGACCCTCGAGGCACCGCTGCTCGCCGTCGTCGGGGGGTCCACCGGCGCCGGCAAGTCGACGCTGGTCAACTCCCTGGTCGGCACCCGCGTGACCGCCCCCGGCGTGCTGCGTCCGACCACGCGCTCGCCCGTCCTCGTGCACCACCCCGACGACGCCAAGTGGTTCGGCCAGGACCGGTTGCTCCCCGAGCTCGAGCGCGTCGACCGGCAGACCAACGACCCCGGCGCGCTCCAGCTGGTGCCGTCGCCGGCGATGGCACCCGGCCTCGCGATCCTCGACGCGCCGGACATCGACTCCGTCGAGGAGCAGAACCGCGTCCTCGCCGCCCAGCTCCTCGCCGCCGCCGACCTGTGGCTGTTCGTCACGTCCGCGGCCCGCTACGCCGACCAGGTCCCGTGGGAGTTCCTGCGCAAGGCCGCGGAGCGGTCCGCCGCGGTCGCCATCGTCCTCGACCGCACGGCCCCGGACGCGGTGGACACGATCTCCACCCACCTCGCGCGGATGCTGGCCAGCAGGGGTCTCAAGGACTCCCCGCTCTTCGTCGTCGAGGAGGGCGAGGTCTCCGAGCTCGGGCTGTTGCCGGCGCCGGACATCCTGGAGATCCGGCAGTGGCTCCGGGCGCTCGCCGACGACCAGGAGGCGCGCGCCTCCGTCGTCCAGCAGACCCTCGACGGCGCCATCCGCACCCTCGGTCGGCGTACGCACGCCGTCGCCGACGCCGCCACCGAGCAGGTCGACGCGGTGCGCCGGCTCCGGGAGGACGCCAACGAGGCCTACGACCGCGCGGTGACCGCGGTCGGCGAGGCGTCGGCCGACGGCTCGCTGCTGCGTGGGGAGGTGCTCGCCCGCTGGCAGGAGTTCGTCGGCACCGGCGAGCTGCTCCGCAGCCTCGAGACCCGCGTCGGCTGGTTGCGCGACCGCGTCGTCAACGCGGTCAAGGGCAAGCCCCAGCAGGCCGAGCGGGTCAGCGTCGCGGTCGAGTCCGGCCTCGAGACGCTGATCCTCGAGCACGCCGAGGCCGCAGCCGAGCGCGCCGAGGCGTCGTGGCGCAGCACCGCGGCCGGTCAGGTCCTGATGCGTGACGCCGGCGAGGACCTCGGCCGCGCCTCCCGCGACTTCCGCCGCCGCGCGGAGCGGGCCGTGCGCGACTGGCAGTCCGACGTGCTGGAGATGGTCCGTACGGAGGGGGCCGACAAGCGTTCCACCGCGCGCTTCCTCGCCTTCGGCGTCAACGGTCTGTCGGTCGCCCTGATGGTCGTCGTCTTCGCCCACACCGCGGGTGTCACGGGCGCCGAGGCGGGCATCGCCGGTGGGTCCGCGGTGCTCGGCCAGAAGCTCCTCGAGGCCGTCTTCGGCGACCAGGCCGTCCGCTCGCTCGCCGAGCGCGCCCGCCTCCAGCTGGAGGCCACGATGCACGAGCTGCTCGACGCCGAGCGTCGCCGCTACACCGACCTCCTCGACAGCCTCCAGATCGCGCCGGAGACGCCGGACCGGATGCGCGCAGCGGCTCGCAAGGTCGACGACCTGCGCTATGCCGCAGCGCACACCCCTACGGGTTCGGACACGGACGCGGACGCGCCCTAGGGTTGGGGGACAAGCAGTCCGCCCAAGCCGTGAGGGAGTCATGACGTCGTTGCTCGAAGGTGCCAAGAAGCTGGTCACCAGGAGCTCTGACATCGGCGCTCGCGTCGACGGGCTCGAGCGCGCGGCCGAGGCAGCCCGAGGCCGCGTCGACGACGCCGTGGTCGACGACGCCGCGACGATCGCCGCCCGCGCCGCGGGCCGCCTCAAGCTGTCCGCCGACCACACGGTGGTCGCGCTCGCCGGGGCGACCGGCTCCGGCAAGTCCTCGACCTTCAACGCGCTGAGCGGGCTCGAGCTCGCCGCGGTCGGCGTACGCCGGCCCACCACGTCGTGGGCCACCGCCGTCGTGTGGGGCAAGCAGGGCGCGGAGGAGCTGCTCGAGTGGCTCGGCATCCCCGCCCGCCACCAGGTCACCCGCGACTCCATGCTGTCGAAGGCCGACGAGGACGTCGAGATGCGCGGCGTGGTGCTCCTCGACCTGCCCGACCACGACTCGACCGAGGTCTCGCACCACCTCGAGGTCGAGCGCCTCGTGCAGCTCGCCGACATGCTGGTGTGGGTCCTCGACCCGCAGAAGTACGCCGACGCGGCCATCCACGACCGCTTCCTCAAGCCGCTCGCCGGCCACCGCGACGTGATGCTCGTGGTGCTCAACCACATCGACACCGTGCCCGAGGACCGCCGCGCGGGGATGGTGGACGACGTACGCCGCCTCCTCGAGGCCGACGGTCTGGCCGGGGTGCCCGTGGTGCCGGTCAGCGCACGACACGGCTGGGGCGTCGACGAGCTCCGCGGCCTCGTCGCCAAGCGCGTCGCGGAGAAGAAGGTCACCCGCTCGCGGCTCGAGGCCGACGTGCGGTCCGCCGCCGAGCGGCTCGAGCAGGCCGTCGGCACCGGGAAGGCCCCGACGCTGTCCAAGGAGCGGGTGGCCGCCCTCGACGACGCGTTCGCCGACGCCGCCGGTGTCCCCACCGTGGTCAAGGCCGTCGCCGACTCGACGCGCCTGCGTGCCAACCGTGCCACCGGCTGGCCCGTCACGGCATGGTTCTCCCGGCTGAAGCCCGACCCCCTCAAGCGGCTCCACCTCGACCTCGGTGCGGCCGGCAAGGAGCTCACCGGCACCGCCCGGACGTCCGTGCCGAAGGCGACCGGCGTGCAGCGCGCCCGGGTCGACACCGAGGTCCGCGCGCTCGCCGACCAGGTCGGCGAGGGGATGGCCCCCTCGTGGGCCGGGGCCGTGCGTGCGGCATCGGTCTCGCGGCTGCCCGACATCAACGACCGTCTCGACCGCGCCGTCGCCGCCACCGACCTCGGCGCCGCGCGGATCCCGGCGTGGGCCGGCCTGGTGCGGGTCCTCCAGTACGTCCTGATCATCTCCGCGCTGGTCGGCGCGGGCTGGCTGGCCCTGCTCGCGCTGGGCTCGTACGCCCGGCTGCCCGAGCCGCCGACGCCGGAGGTCGGCACGTTCCCGTTGCCGACGCTGCTGCTGCTCGGTGGGATCGGTCTGGGCCTGCTCCTCGCCCTGGTCAGCCGGTGGCTGGTCGCCGCCACCGCCCGCAAGCGGGCGCGCACGGCCGACAAGCGGCTGCGCGACGCGATCTCCGAGGTCTCCGCGGAGCTGGTGGTCGCTCCGATCGAGGCCGAGCTGGCGTCGTACGCCGCGGTGCGCGAGGGGCTCACGGCAGCCCTGCGCTGAACGAGTCGGGGCTGAACGGTCGCGGCCGAACCGTTCCGGGGCCAGCAGGCGTCCACAGGCGCCTCCGACGGCCCGTCCTCCACAGGGAACCCGCCCGGTCAGCCCGTGCTGTCGGTCGGACTGCGGAGCCTTGGGTCATCGCGGCGGACCACCGCCGCCCGACTCGAGGAGCCTTCGATGAACGACACCCACATCACCCTGGCCGGCTGGATCGGCGGGGACATCACCCTTCGCGAGGTCGCCGGCGGCCGCGTGGTCGCCTCGTTCCGCCTCGCCTGCACCCCCACCCGCTACCGCGACGGCGAGTGGGTCAAGGGCACCACGTCGTGGCACACCGTCAAGGTGTGGAACCGGCTCGCCCGCCACGTCGCGGCCTCGCTCCACAACGGCGACCCGGTGGTGGTGCACGGCCGGCTGGTGGCCGACGTGTGGGAGCGCGACGGCAAGCCGCAGACCACGTTCGAGGTCGTCGCGACCTCGGTCGGGCACGACCTGACCCACGGCACTGCGAGGTTCACCAAGGCGACGGCTGCCGAGGCGGCTGCCGAGGCGGCTGTCGAGGCCGCACCCGAGGCCGCACCCTCACCCGCACCGGAGGCCGCACTCGGGTCCGCGCCGCAGGCGGCGTGAGCCGGGGCGCGATTGTCGGCGGGGGCTCGCTTCCCCGTAGGCTCGCCCGCATGGCTGAGTACGTCTTCACGCTGCGCAACGTGCGCAAGGCCCACGGTGACAAGGTCGTCCTCGACAACGTCACCCTCTCGTTCCTCCACGGCGCCAAGATCGGCGTCGTCGGACCCAACGGCACGGGCAAGTCCTCGCTCCTCAAGATCATGGCGCAGCTCGACCACGCCAACAACGGGGACGCGATCCTCGACCCCGACGCGACCGTCGGGATGCTCCAGCAGGAGCCGCCGCTCTCCGAGGGCAAGACCGTCCTGGAGAACGTCGAGGAGGCCGTCGGCGAGCTCAAGGCGAAGATGAAGCGCCTCGAGGACGCCTACATGGAGATGGGCGAGCCCGACGCCGACCAGGACGCCCTCATGGAAGAGACCGGCAACCTCCAGACCGAGCTCGACAACGCCAACGCCTGGGACCTCGACAGCCGCCTCGACCAGGCGATGGACGCGCTGCGCTGCCCGCCGCCGGACGTGCTCGTCGACAACCTCTCCGGTGGTGAGCGCCGTCGCGTCGCGCTCTGCAAGCTGCTGCTCCAGCAGCCCGACCTGCTGCTCCTCGACGAGCCGACCAACCACCTCGACGCCGAGTCCGTGCAGTGGCTCGAGGGCCACCTCGCGTCCTACCCGGGCGCCGTCCTGGCCGTCACCCACGACCGCTACTTCCTCGACAACGTCGCGCAGTGGATCCTCGAGCTCGACCGCGGCAAGGCGCACCCCTACGAGGGCAACTACACGACCTACCTCGAGACCAAGAAGGACCGCCTCAAGATCGAGGGCCAGAAGGACGCCAAGCGCGCCAAGGTCCTCGAGCGCGAGCTCGAGTGGGTCCGCTCCAACGCCAAGGCCCGTCAGACCAAGAGCAAGTCCCGACTCGCGCGCTACGAGGAGATGGCGGCCGAGGCAGACCGGATGCGCAAGATCGACACCTCCGAGATCAACATCCCCGCCGGTCCCCGCCTCGGCGACGTCGTGCTGGAGGCGGACGGTCTCGGCAAGGGCTTCGAGGGCCGCACCCTCATGCACGACGTGTCCTTCAAGCTGCCGCGCGCCGGCATCGTCGGCGTCATCGGTCCCAACGGCGTCGGCAAGACCACGCTGTTCCGGATGATCACGGGGGAGGAGCAGCCCGACACGGGCGAGCTCAAGGTCGGCCAGACGGTGAAGCTCTCCTACGTCGACCAGAGCCGCGGCGGCATCGACCCCAACAAGAACGTCTGGGAGGTCGTCTCCGACGGCCTGGACTTCATCAAGGTCGCCAACTTCGAGATGAACAGCCGCGCCTACGTCGCGTCGTTCGGCTTCAAGGGCCCCGACCAGCAGAAGAAGGCCGGCGTCCTCTCCGGTGGCGAGCGCAACCGGCTCAACCTCGCGCTCACCCTCAAGATGGGCGGCAACATGCTGCTCCTCGACGAGCCCACCAACGACCTCGACGTCGAGACGCTGTCCTCGCTCGAGGACGCGCTGCTCGACTTCCCCGGCTGCGCCGTGGTCACCTCGCACGACCGGTGGTTCCTCGACCGCGTCGCGACCCACATCCTGGCGTGGGAGGGCGACGACGAGGACCCGGCCAAGTGGTTCTGGTTCGAGGGCAACTTCGCGGCCTACGAGGAGAACAAGATCGAGCGCCTCGGCATCGAGGCCGCGCGCCCGCACCGGGTCACGCACCGCCGCCTGACGCGCGACTGACGAGCCGGGCAGCCGGCCGTGAGGACCGAGCGGCCGGCGTGGGCCCGGCCAGGTCGAGTGGCCCGCGACCGAGGGACGAGGTCGCGCAACGGCTGTATCGAGACCCGGTTACCTGATCTCGCTCTCCGGGTGCCGGGTGACCAGGTGGTCGGAGATCCGGTCGAACACGCGTCCGACGGCGGCGAAGTCGGCGGCCGGCACCAGGTCGACCACGTTGCGCCGCACGCTCTCGACGTGGCACGGCGCCGCCTTGACGAGCAGGTCGTAGCCGGCCTCGGTCATGGTGGCCACCACGCCGCGCCCGTCCTCCGGCGTCGTGCCGCGGGTGACGTAGCCGGCCGCCTCCATCCGGGCGACCGTGTGGGTCACCCGGCTGCGCGAGTACGCCATGGCGTCGGCGAGCTGCGCCATCCGCATCGCCCGACCGGGTCGCTCGGAGAGGCGCACCAGCACCTCGTACTCGGTCAGGGACATGCCGAACTCGCGCCGCAGGTCGTCGTCGAGCCGTTCGAGCAGCAGCGTCATGCCCATCATCAGGGCACGCCACGAATGCTGCTCGTCGTCGTCGAGCCAGCGCGGTTCCCCCGTCACGGTCATGACGGCAGCCTAGTGCGGACGAGCGCCGGTTCGGCTCAGGAGACGCGCTCGAGGATCATCGCCATGCCCTGGCCGCCGCCGACGCACATGGTGATGAGGCCGGTGGACTTGTCGTGCCAGTCGAGGCTGTTGAGCATCGTGTTCTGCAGCCGGGCGCCGGTCATGCCGAACGGGTGGCCGACCGCGATGGCACCACCGTTGACGTTGAGGCGGTCGAGGTCGATGCCAAGGTCCTGGTAGGACGGCACGACCTGGGCGGCGAACGCCTCGTTGATCTCGACGAGGTCGATGTCGTCGATGGTCATGCCGGCGTACTTCAGGGCGTTGCGAGTCGCCTCGACGGGGCCGAGGCCCATGATCTCGGGGGACAGCCCGGACACGCCGGTCGACACGATCCGGGCCAGCGGCGTGAGGCCGAGCTCGGCCGCCTTGGTGTCGGACATGATGACGACCGCGGCCGCGCCGTCGTTGAGCGCGCAGCAGTTGCCGGCGGTGACGACGCCGTCGGGGCGGAAGACCGGGTCGAGGCCGGCGATGGCGTCGTACGTCACGCCCGCACGCGGGCCGTCGTCCTTGGTCACCACGGTGCCGTCGGGAGTGGTGACCGGGGTGATCTCGCGATCCCAGAAGCCGTCGGCGATCGCCTTCTCGGCGAGGTTCTGCGAGCGTACGGCGAACTCGTCGAGCTCCTTGCGGTCGAGCCCGCGCATCCGGGCGACGTTCTCGGCCGTCTGGCCCATCGCGATGTAGATGTCGGGCAGGAGCCCGTCCTCGCGCGGGTCGTGCCAGTCCCGGCCACCCTTGGCGTACTCGTCGGTGCGCGCCCCTGCGTCCTCGAACAGCGGGTTGCGGGTGCCGGGGAGGTGGTCGGAGGTGCCCTTGGCGAAGCGGGACACGGTCTCGACGCCGGCGGAGACGAAGATGTCGCCCTCGCCGGCCTTGATCGCGTGGAACGCCATGCGGGTCGTCTGCACCGACGAGGAGCAGTAGCGGGTGACGGTCGCGCCGGGCACCTCGAGTCCGAGCAGGGTCGTCACGACGCGAGCCATGTTGTTGCCCGACTCGCCGCCGGGGAGTCCGCAGCCGAGGAGGAGGTCCTCGATGGCGGCCGGGTCGAGACCGGGGATCTTGTCGAGCGCGGCCTGGACGACGAGGGCGGTGAGGTCGTCGGGGCGGAAGTCCTTGAGCGAGCCCTTGTTGGCCCGGCCGATGGGGGAGCGCGCTGCGGAAACGATCACTGCCTCGGGCATGGAGAACTCCGGTTACTCGTGGGTTGCATGGTCTCCCGGCACCTTAGCGCCGCAGCTGGTCAGGCCTGCCCCTGGCCCGGGTCGAACCCGGCGAGCAGCAGGTCGACACTGCTCGCCACGAACGCGCCGCGGCGGTCGGCGGGCAGCAGGAGCGAGGCGAGCAGCACGCCGTCGAGCGCGGCGACGAGTGCCTCCGCGGATCCCGGGTCGTTGCCTGCGTCGGCCAGGACGTCGCGGACCATGCCGACGAGGTCCTCGCGCCACTGGGTGAACCGCTCGGCCAGCCGCGGGTCGCGGGTCGCGGCCACGGTCAGCTCGAGCCTCGCCGCGAGCAGGTCCGGCTGCTCGAGCCACTGGGCGAACAGTGCGGACACCTCCGCCACGGCGCGCTCGTGGTCGTCCGGGCAGCACGCCAGGCGGGTGCCCAGCGCCGCCACGTCTGCCGCCAGCCGGTCCGCGACGAAGTCCCCGAGGGCTCCCATGAGGGCCTCGCGGGTGCGGAAGTAGGCCGAGGAGCTCCCCTCGGGCAGACCGGCCTCGCGGTCGACCGCGCGGTGGGTGAGGCCGCGGTTGCCGTTCCTCGCCAGCACGGTCGTCGCCGCCGAGAGGATCTCGCGGCGCCGCGGCGACAGGGCTTGGGTCCTGGGGCTCACGGGTCTCCTCTCCCGACCACGGTGACGCAGGACACCCACGGTCCGGCTTGTGGTTCGGCGAGGGCAGCGTAGTCTTCTACATACGTAGAACCACACCTGTAGAAAGAAGGACCCCGTGCAGCTCTTCGCCTCCACCGCCCTCGCCCCCTACCTGTCCTTCGTGGGCGTGGTGCTCCTCGTCGGCCTGGTCACCCTGCTCGCCGTCGCGCCCCTCGCCCTGCGCGAGACCCGCCGCGACCGGCAGACGCGTCGCGAGTCGATCCCGACCTACTACGGCCGTCTGCACTTCGCGCACTGATCCCCGGCACCGGTGGCATCTGCGACGATCAGGTCGTGCGCCATCTGTACCGCTGCCCGCTGAGGTGGGCCGACCTCGACCTGCTGGGCCACGTCAACAACGTCACCTACGTCGACTACCTCCAGGAGGCGCGGGTCGACATGTTCCGCACCCACGCCCCCGACAGCAGGGCCGAGGACCTGGCCGAGGGTGTGGTGGTGGTCCGGCACGAGGTGACGTACGTGTCCTCGCTGACCTTCGGCTTCGAGCCGGTGGCGATCGAGTGCTGGGTCACCGAGATCCGCGCGGCCAGCTTCACCATGGCCTACGAGGTCTTCGAGGAGGACGAGTCGGGTGAGCGCACCGTGTTCCTCCGTGCGCGCACGGTGCTGACGCCGTACGTCTTCGCCACCGAGCGCCCGCGGCGGCTGCACGCGGAGGAGCACGAGTCGCTGTCCCGCCTCCTCGAGCCGGACGAGCCCGTCCGTCCGCGCCCGGCGCCCGAGGTGGTCGACGTGCCGGGTGGGCACTACCCGGTCCACGTGCGGTTCAGCGACGTCGACGTCTACGGCCACGTCAACAACGTGAAGTACTTCGAGTACTTCCAGGAGGCGCGGATCCAGCTGATGGTGGCCAGCGGCCGCGAGCTCGGCGAGGGCTACCACCTCGTGGTGGCGCAGACCGACGTCGACTACCGGCGGCCGATCCTGTTCCGCCCCGAGCCCTACGACTGCCGTACGTGGGTCTCCCACCTCGGCAGCACCTCGGTCGTCTTCGAGTCGGTCGTGCGCGACGGCGACGAGGTCCTCGCCCGCGCCCGTGTCGTGGGGGTCTGCATCGACAGCGCGACCGGGCGCCCGGCGCCCGTGCCGGACGGGTTCCGCGACGTCGTCGCGGCGGCTACTCCATCGAGTTGACCATGAACTGGGCTGCGTGGGTCACGTAGTCCCAGAAGCGCGCGTCCTGCTCCTCGGTGAGGTCGGCCTCGTCCAGGCCCGCCCGGAAGTGCACGAGCCAGCGCTGGGCGGCCTCGGGCGTCACCCGGAACGGAGCGTGGCGCATCCGCAGCCGCGGGTGCCCGCGCGTGTCCCCGTACGTCGTCGGCCCGCCCCAGTACTGCATGAGGAACAGGGTGAAGCGCTCCTCGGCCGGGCCGAGGTCCTCCTCGGGGTACATCGGCCGCAACAGCTCGTCGTCGGCCACGCCCTCGTAGAAGCGGTGGACGATCGTGCGGATCGTCGCCTCGCCGCCGATCTCGTCGTAGAACGTGGTCGTCACCCGGCCATTGTGTCCGGTGGCTGCTCGTCCGCTCAGGCGGGCCCCTCCGCGCGGGAGGGCCCCTCCGCCGGCGGGGTGCCGGCGGGGGGCTCGGCGGGCGAGTCCGCGGCGTCGCCGTCGGGCTGGCGCGGGTCGCCGTCGCGCATCCACAGCACGCGCTGGGCGAAGGGGATCTCGATGCCCTCGTGGTCGAAGCGGTACTTGATCCGCTGGCGCATCTCGCGGGCGACCGCCCACTGCTCGAGGGGCGCCGTCTTGAGCGCCACCCGGACGACCACGGCGTCCGGTCCGAGGTCCTGCACGCCCCACACCGAGGGCTCCTCGATGATGCGGCCCTTGAAGTCCTCGTCCTCCCAGAGGTCGTGGGCGACGTCGGCCAGCACGTTGCGCACGCGCGCGAGGTCCTCGCCGTACCCCACGCTCACGTCGAGCACGGTGCGCGCCCAGTTCTGGCTCATGTTGCCCACGCGCAGGATCTCGCCGTTGCGGACGTACCAGACCGTCCCGTTGACGTCGCGCAGTCGCGTGACGCGCAGGCTGACGGCCTCCACCGTGCCGACGGCCTCGCCGAGGTCCACCTCGTCGCCCACGCCGTACTGGTCCTCGAAGATCATGAAGATGCCGGACAGGAAGTCCTTGACCAGTGCCTGCGAGCCGAAGCCGATCGCGACGCCGATGATGCCGGCGCTGGCGATGAGCGGGGCGATGTCGTAGCCCAGCTCGGCGATGAACATCAGCGCGATCACCACCATCACGACGCCGGTGACGATGCTCTTGAGCAGCGAGCCCATGGTCGCGGCGCGCTGGACGCGCCGCGTGTAGGCGGGGTCCTCGCGCAGGTTGAGCGCGGCTCCCATCCGACCGCCGGCGATGGCGCGGCTGACCCGGTTGGGCAGCATCCCGTGCTCGGCCTTGAGGACGACGCGGTCGATCAGCCGGTGGAGCAGCCACCGGACCGCGAGTCCGATGAGGATCAGTCCCAGCAGGGCCGACGGCTTGCCGACGACCCAGTCCGCGACGTTGGCCAGCTGCTGGTTGCCGGTCTGGTCGAAGACCCATCCGCAGATGTTCTCGTCGGGGCCGCAGGTGGACATCAGGTTGAGGGGGCGCTCGATGGGAATGGTCTCGCTCCCGGAGACCTCGGTCACGTTGATGATCGGGGTGGTGAGGGGGTGAGGCATGCCCGCCAGTATGGCGATAGCCTTGTGGCCGTGACCACGCACGTCAGCCCGCACGTCAGCCCCTCCCGCTCGCCCCGCCGCGCGTACGCCCCCTGGGCCGGGCGAGCCGTCGTCCTGGCCGGCGCCCCCGTCCTGGCCCTGCTCTCCGCGCCGGCCCACGCCGACGTGCCCGCGGGCTGGGGCGACCAGACCGAGCCCGCGGGCCTCGACGCCCTGCACAGCCTCGGCATCTTCCTCGGGGCACCGCTCCTGCTGTTCGTGATCATCGCGGTCGCGGTCTACCTGCCCGCCATGATCCGTGGCGAGAAGCTGCTGCCCGACCACTCCGCCGGCGAGGCCCAGTGGATCGGCGGCCCCCGCCAGGGTGTCGCCGAGCTGCCCGCCCCCGACGGCGCGGACTCCCGGGCGGGTGGCGCCAGTGGCAGCTGGTGAGCTGAGCGAGACCGACCGGCTGTCGCTCGACAGGGCCATCCGTCTCGCCGAGCAGTCCTGCCGCTTCGAGTTCTCGGTCTACGTCGGGCCGGCCGAGGGTGACGACACCCGTGCCTGGGCGACCCGGCTGCACAACCGGCTCGTGGCCCCCGCGCGCAGCGTGCTCGTGCTCGTCGACCCTCGCCGACGCGTCGTCGAGGTCGTGACGGGCGGTGACGTCCGCCGGCACCTGACCGACGCCGAGGTCGAGCTGGCCGTGCTGACGATGTCGTCGGAGTTCGCCGCAGGCAACCTGGCCGTGGGCCTCCAGCGCGGGATCGCGATGCTCGCCGAGCACGCCCGCCCGCAGAACACCCTGCACGCCTGAGGCTCGAGGTCAGCTGGCGTCGTACCGCTGGGCCGTCAGGGCCCGGGCGATCTCGGCGCGCGCCTCACCGACGTAGCGCTGCGCCTGCTTGGGCGCGGTGTTGTCGGCGAGCCACTCGTCGAGGCGGGCGAGCGTGGCCTCCGAGCCGAGGGGCGTGGGGAAGCCGTACTCGAGGATCGTCGACGCCTTGTGGAAGCCCAGCACGTCGACGAGCGTCTCCGAGGCGGTCAGGAACTTCTCGAGGTAGGGCTCGATGACGTCCTCCTGGCCGAACCGGAAGATCGAGAACGCGATCTCGCGCGAGGTCTCGTTGGGCGTGGCCGGGTCGACGAGCGCGTCCCAGGCGGCGGCCTTGGCCTCCGCCGTCGGCTGGGCGGCGCGGGCGGCTGCGGCCTGCTCCTGGCCGGAGATCGTCCTGTCGACCTCGAGCTCGGCGTCGATCTCCGCGTCACCGAAGCGACCCTTCTTGGCGAGGGCGGTGATCAGCGCCCAGCGCATGTCCTGGTCGATCGCGAGACCCTCGACCGTGAACGACCCGTCGAGGAGGCCGATGAGGTCGCCGAGCGCCGCGTCGCTGTGCGCGGCGCCGGCGTAGGACCGGGCGAAGGTGAGCTGGTGGTCGCTGCCGGGCTCGGCGGCGAGCAGGAGCTCGCGCAGACCCGTCTCCCAGCGCGCCTTCAGCTCCGGACGGTGGGCGGGGTCGGAGTAGAAGTTGATCGCAAGGGCGGTCGACGCCGGGATCCGGGTCACCGCCCACGCGTCGGTCTCCGCGCCGATGTTGGCGAGCACGAGGTCCGCCCAGTCGCGGGTGCGCATCTCGCCGTCGCGGGTCATGTCCCACGCCGCACCCCACACGAGCGCTCGCGGCAGCGAGTCCTCGAAGGTCGACAGCGCCGAGATCGCGGTGGCCATGGACCGCGCGTCGAGGCGGATCTTGGCGTAGGCATGGTCCTCGTCGTTGAGCAGCAGCAGGTCGGGCTGCTTGACGCCCGCCAGCTCGGGCACCTCGGTGCGGGCGCCCTCGACGTCGATCTCGAGGTAGTCGCGACGGACCAGGGAGCCCTGACCGTTCCCGTCGGACACAGCGTCGTAGAGACCGATGCCGAGGCGGTGGCGCCGCAGGGTCGGCCAGTCCTCGTGGGCCGTCTGCTGGACGGAGAACGACGAGTAGGCACCCTCGCCGTCGAGCTCGAAGGCGGGGGCGAGGGTGTTGACGCCGGCGGTCTGCAGCCACTCCTGCGCCCAGCCCTGGAGCTCGCGGCCCGACGCCTTCTCCAGCGTGGCGAGCAGGTCCTTGAACTCGGGGTTCGCGTACTCCCACTCCTTGAAGTAGGCGCGCAGGCCCTCGAGGAACGGGTCGATGCCCACCCACGCGACGAGCTGCTTGAGCACCGAGGCGCCCTTGGCGTAGGTGATCATGTCGAAGTTGACCTCGACGGCGTGCAGGTCGACGTTGTCGGCCGCGATCGGGTGCGTCGAGGGCAGCTGGTCGGCGCGGTAGCCGGTCTGCTTGCGGGCGTTGGCGAAGCCGGTCCAGGCGTCGTCGAACTCCGTGGCGTTGGCCTCGCACCAGTAGCAGGCCCACTCGGCGAACGACTCGTTGAGCCAGAGGTCGTCCCACCACTTCATCGTGACGAGGTCGCCGAACCACATGTGGGCCATCTCGTGGGTGATGACCGAGGCGCGGAACTCGAAGAACGAGCGCGGCTGGCGGCTGCGAGGGAGGTACTCGTCGCGCAGCGTCACGCAGCCGGCGTTCTCCATCGCCCCGGCGTTGTACTCGGGGACGTAGAGCTGGTCGTACTTGCCGAACGGGTAGGGGTAGTCGAACTGCTCCTCGAACCACGCGAAGCTCTGCTTGGTGAGCTTGACGAGCTCGGCCGTGTCCATGTGCTCCTTGAGCGACTGGCGGCAGTAGTGGCCGAGCGGGATGGTGCCGAACTTGCCCTCGTAGGTGTCGAGCTCGCCGTGGTACTCGCCGGCGACGATCGCGGTGATGTAGGTCGACATCCGCTTGGTCGTCGGGAAGCTCCACAGCGACGCACCGTCGCCCGCGTCCGTCGGCTCGGGGGTGGCGGCGTTGGAGACCACGACCCAGTGCGACGGGGCGGTGACGTTGAAGGTGAAGACGGCCTTGAGGTCGGGCTGCTCGAAGGTGGTGAAGACGCGGCGGGCGTCGGGCACCTCGAACTGGCTGTAGAGGTAGACCTTGTCGTCGGCCGGGTCGACGAAGCGGTGCAGGCCCTCGCCGGTGTTGGAGAACGCGCAGTCGGCGGTGACGACGAGCGTGTTGGTCGCCTCGAGGTCGTCGAGCGCGATGCGGCTGTCGGCGTACGCCGTGGCGGGGTCGAGGCTGCGGCCGTTGAGCGTGATCTCGCGGACGGTCGGGGCGACCAGGTCGGCGAACGTGCTGGCGCCGGGCTCGCGGCAGGTGAACTCCAGCGTGGTGGTGGAGACGAAGGTGGTCTCCTCGGGTCGGGTGGCTGACGTGAGGTCCAGGTCGACGGTGTACGCCGAGACGTCCAGGAGCGCGGCGCGGGTGGCGGCCTCGTCCCGGGTGAGGTTGGTTCCAGGCATGCGGGCATCCTGCCACCGCGGTTGTGGCCCGGCCCACACCGGTGGGGAATACGTGGACGAGGAGAGGGATTGTGGTGGACATGGCCACCGCTGACCTCTGGTTCGACCCGCTCTGCCCCTTCGCCTGGATCACTTCGCGCTGGATCCGCGAGGTCGAGCAGGTCCGCGACATCGACGTGCAGTGGCACGTGATGTCGCTGGCCTACCTCAACAAGGACAAGGACATCCCGGCCGACTACCGCGAGATGCTCCAGGGCACCGAGAAGCCGGTCCGGGTGGCGATCCGGATCGCCGAGCTCTACGACAACAAGACCCTCGGCGACTGGTACACCGCGATCGGCACCCGGCGCCACAACAACGGCGAGGAGCTGTCGAAGGAGACGGTCGCTGCGTCGCTGGCCGACGTCGGCCTGCCGGCCGAGCTGATCGAGGCCTGGGACGACGCGTCCCTCGACGAGGCCGTCGCCAAGAGCCACCACGAGGGGATGGACGCCGTCGGTGACGACGTCGGGACCCCGACCATCCACATCAACGGCTCGGCGTTCTTCGGTCCGGTGCTGTCGAAGATCCCGCGCGGCGAGGAGGCCGGCGAGCTGTGGGACGGTGCCGTCGCCGTCGCGAAGTTCCCCTACTTCTACGAGCTCAAGCGCTCGCGTACGGGCGACCTCGACTTCAGCTGACGCCGGGGTCGGCCGTGCGCACCGCGCGGTCGGCCAGCTCGGCCCCCGCTGCGTCGTACAGGCCGACGACCGCCGCCCGCTCCACGAGCTGGGCGACCTCCTCGTCGTAGCGCGTCACCGCGGTGACCGAGCCCCCGAACCCGCCGCGCTGCAGCTGCTCGAGCGCGGCGAGGTTGCTGCCGTGGAACGGCATCGCGAGGAGGACCAGCCGCACGGTGCCCTCGTCCCGGACCCGGGCCCAGAAGAGGGGGTCCGTGGCGTCGCCCTCGACCACGTGCAGCCCCTCGGCGGTCAGGTCCCCGGCTCGCGCGGCGTCGGAGTCGACGCCGGTGACGCGCAGGCCGTAGCCCTCGACGAGCCTGGTGCTGGCGGCCCGTCCCAGTCGTCCCATCCCCAGCACGAGCGCGTCAGCACTCCGCAGGTCGACGGGACGCTCCTCCGGGTGCAGGCGTCCGGGGTCCGGGACCCGGCGAGAGGCCGCGGACGACACGCCCTCGACCGCGGCACTGGTCACCGACGCGGCGACGAAGCTCAACGCGACCGCCGTCGAGACCACGACCAGCCACTCGGGGTCCAGGGCGCCGGCCGAGGCCGCCGCCACGACGACGATGAGGGCGAACTCCGAGAAGCTCGCGAGCGAGACGGCAGCTCGGGTGGCTGTCCGTACCCGGAAGCCGCACGCCCGCAGCAGCAGCACGAAGAGGACGGCCTTCAGCGGCACCAGCGCCGCGAGCGCCACGGCCAGCGCGATGCCGGACGCGTCGGGTGCGCCGTGCAGGCCGACCGACAGGAAGAACGCGACGAGGAGCAGCTCCTTGACGGAGAAGACGGACTTGGCCACCTCCTCCGCCCGCGGCGAGGGCGCGAGCAGGACTCCGATCGCGAGGGCTCCGAGGTCTCCCTTCAACCCGGCAGCGTCGAACAGGGCGTAGCCGGGGACCAGTGCGAGGGCGACGCCGACGAGCGTGAGCAGCTCGCCGTGGTCGAGCCGGGCGAGCATCCGGCGTGCCGGCCACGAGGCGGGCACCAGGAGCAGGAGCAGTGGCGCCCACCACCGGGGCGCCTCTCCCTCGACGACGGCCAGGACGGCGACGGCGACCAGGTCCTGCACGACCAGGATGCCGATGGTGGTGCGTCCCGGGAGCGATCGCGTGGCGTTCTGCTCCTCGAGGACCTTGACCGCGACCACCGTGCTGGAGAAGGACAGTGCGAGGGCCACCAGCGCCAGCTCGCGGCCCTCGACGTCGGCGAGCAGTCCCACCCCGACGGCTCCAGCGGCCGCGAGCAGGGTCAGCACCAGCACGATGCTCAGGAAGGCGTGCACCGCGCTCACGCCGAGGACCTCGCGGCGTACCAGCACGCGGATGTCGAACTTCAGTCCGATCGCGAACAGCAGCAGCACCACGCCCAGGTCGGCCAGCGTGTCCAGCGCGGGCGTACCGGTCACGCCCAACCCGGCGAGCACGAACCCGGCGAGGAGGAAGCCGACCATGGGCGGCAGTCGCAGTGCATGGGCCAGCAGGCCCCCGGTCACGGCCACCGACAACATGAGCACCAGGTCGATCGACATCCCACCTCCCAGCGACCGGTCGGCGCCACCCTAGGTGCTGCGCGCGGTCGCCGCGGTACCGGCTCGGAACCGGCTCGCGAGCCTCACTAGTCTTGCCCCATGACTCGTGTCCTGTCCGCCGTCGCCTGGCCGTACACCAACGGCCCGCGCCACATCGGCCACGTTGCCGGTTTCGGCGTGCCCTCCGACGTGTTCAGTCGGTTCATGCGGATGGCAGGCCACGACGTCCTGATGGTCAGCGGCACCGACGAGCACGGCACGCCGATCCTGGTGCTCGCCGACAACGAGGGCGTGCCCGCGCGCGAGCTCGTGGACAAGTACAACCAGGTGATCGTCGACGACCTCTGCGGCCTCGGGCTGTCCTACGACCTGTTCACCCGCACGACCACCGGCAACCACTACGCCGTGGTGCAGGAGATGTTCGAGACCTGCCGCCGCAACGGCTACATGGTCGAGGAGACGACGAAGACCGCGATCAGCCCGTCCACCGGCCGTACGCTCCCGGACCGCTACATCGAGGGCACCTGCCCGATCTGCAAGTATGCCGGCGCGCGCGGCGACCAGTGCGACAACTGCGGCAACCAGCTCGACCCGACCGACCTGATCGAGCCGAAGTCGAGGATCAACGGGGAGACGCCGCAGTTCATCGACACCCAGCACTGGTTCCTCGACCTGCCCGCGCTCGCCGACGCGCTGGGGGAGTGGCTCGACCAGCGCGAGGCCACCGGCCTGTGGCGCCCCAACGTCATCAAGTTCAGCCAGAACATCCTCAAGGAGATCCGGCCGCGCGCGATGACGCGCGACATCGACTGGGGCATCCCGGTCCCCGGCTGGGAGGACCAGCCGACGAAGCGCCTCTACGTCTGGTTCGACGCCGTCATCGGCTATCTCTCCGCCTCGATCGAGTGGGCCCGTCGGCTCGCCGAGAAGGAGGGGACCAGCCCCGAGAAGTGGCGTGAGTGGTGGAACCCGACGGCCGACGGTGAGGTGGCGGAGTCCTACTACTTCATGGGCAAGGACAACATCGTCTTCCACTCCCAGATCTGGCCGGCCGAGCTCCTGGCCTACAACGGGGAGGGCGCCAAGGGCGGCGAGCCCGGCACCTTCGGCACCCTCAACCTGCCGACCGAGGTGGTCTCCAGCGAGTTCCTGACCTTCGGCGACTCCCAGTTCTCCACCAGCAGGGGCAACGTCATCTACGTCGGCGACTTCCTGGCCCGCTACGGCCCCGACCCGCTGCGCTACTACATCTGCGCCGCGGGGCCGGAGACCTCCGACGCCGCCTTCACCTGGGCCGACTTCGTCACCCGCAACAACTCCGAGCTGGTGGCCGGCTGGGGCAACCTGGTCAACCGCACCGCGACGATGATCGCGAAGAACTTCGGCGAGATCCCGGCGGCCGGGACGCTCGAGGAGGTCGACGAGCAGGTGCTCGCGACCGTCCGCGGCGGCTTCGACACCGTGGGCGGCCTCGTCGAGAAGCACCGGCTGCGCGCCGCGATCGCCGAGGCGATGCGCGTCGTCGGCGAGGTGAACAAGTACCTCACCGTCACCGAGCCCTACAAGATGAAGGACGAGTCGCAGCGCGAGCGCCTCGGCACCGTCCTCCACGTCGCGGCCCAGTGCGTGAGCGACTGCAACACGCTCCTGTCCCCGTTCCTCCCGCACTCGGCCAACAAGGTGCACGCGGTGCTGGGCGGCGAGGGCGAGTTCATGCCGATGCCGCGCATCGAGCAGGTCGACGAGCTCGAGCCCGACAACGGCGCCGGCCACACGTCCTACTCGATCATCACCGGCGAGTACACCGCGACCCCCGCCTGGGAGTCGCGGCCGGTCACCGTCGGTGCGAAGGTCGACAAGCCGACGCCGGTCTTCACCAAGCTCGACCCCTCGGTGGTCGAGGAGGAGCTCGCCCGCGCGGTGGCTGACTAGGCTCGGCACATGTCCGCCGGAAGCACTGCCGAGATGTACCTGCCCCACTTCGTGGTGAAGCAGAAGCTCACCCTGATGGTGAACCGCTACGAGGTCTCCGAGTCCGACGAGGCCGGGAACCCGACGCGGCTGATGGCGCTCGCCGAGCAGAAGCGGATGGCCTTCAAGGAGCAGGTCACGTTCTTCTCCGACGCGAGCAAGGCGCGTCCCGTCTTCGGCTTCAAGGCCCGCAAGAAGCTCGACCTCAACGCCGGCTACGACATCACCGACGAGTCCGGCGCTCAGATCGGGTTCTTCCGCAAGGACTTCGGCGCCTCGCTGCTGCGCTCCACCTTCCACATCGAGGGCCCGGGCTACACCGGCACCGGCCAGGAGCGCAACCAGGTCGTCGGGCTGCTGCGCCGTTTCGCCGACCTCGACTTCATCCCGATCCACTTCGACTTCGTCGACTCCGCGGGCAGCCCGCTCTTCTCCGTCGAGCGCAAGATGTCGTTCGGCGACCGCTACCGCGTCACCGTCCCGGACCAGCGGGTCGACTTCCGCGTGGCGGCCGCCGTCGCAGTGGCACTCGACGCACTCATGTCCCGCTAGCCCCAGGAGGTCGTCATGCAGGTCGCAGTCCTCGGCACCGGAATGGTCGGTGTCACGATCGCCCCGCGACTCGCCGAGCTCGGCCACGTCGTACGCCTCGGCACCCGGGACCCGGCGACGACCCGGGCACGCGAGGGGTGGAGCGAGCTGCCCGGCGTCGAGCTGTGCACGTTCGCCGAGGCGACGGCGGGCGCTGACCTCGTCGTGCACGCCGGCAACGGCGCGAGTGCGCTCGACCTGCTCGCGCAGGCCGGCGACCTGGCGGGCGTCGTGCTCCTCGACATCTCCAACCCGCTCGACTTCTCCGCCGGGTTCCCGCCGACGATGAGCGTCAAGGACACCGACTCGCTGGGGGAGCAGGTCCAGCGGGCCTTCCCCGACGCGCGCGTGGTCAAGTCGCTCAACACCCTGACGGCCGAGCTGATGGCCCACCCCGACCGTCTGCCCGAGCCGACGAGCGTCTTCGTCAGCGGCGACGACGCCGACGCGAAGCGCCTCGTCGCCGGGGTGCTGGCCGAGCTGGGCCACCGCGACGTGATCGACCTCGGCGGCATCGAGACCTCGCGCGGCGTGGAGATGTGGCTGCCGCTGTGGCTGCGCCTGATGGGGTCTCTGGGCACGGCCGAGTTCAACCTCAAGGTGGTGCGGGCGACGTGATGTACCCGGAGGTCCGTGCCGCGGTCGCAGCCGACACCAGCCCCGACCTCCGCGCGCCGGGCTTCGACCTCGCCGGCCACCGCGAGAAGGTGCGCCGGTTCAACCTGCGCCAGCCCCGCGAGGACGTCGCCTCGGTCGAGGACCTCGATGCCGACGGCGTGCCGTGCCGGTTGTTCACACCCGAGGACCCGCTTCCCGGGTTGGTCGTGCACGCCCACGGCGGCGGCTTCGTCCTCAACGACGTCGACGTCCACGACGGCATCTGCCGGCGGATGGCCAACCGGGGCCGGCGCGCGGTGCTGAGTGTGGAGTACCGCCGTCCACCCGAGGACCCGTTCCCCGCGGCCCCCGACGACCTGGACACCGTCGTGCGCTGGCTGCGCGACGGCCACGGACCGCAGGGGCCGTACGCCGCCCACGGCGACTCCGCCGGCGGCAACCTCGCACTGGTCGCGGCGCTGCGCAACCCCGGTTTCTTCCACGCCGTCGCCCTCGTCTACCCGTTCCTCGACCCGCGCACCAGCTTCCCGTCCTGGGAGGTGGGGGCCGCGACGGGCTTCGACCCCGCCGAGGCGACCTGGTACTGGCAGCAGTACGCCCGCAGCGAGGCCGACTGGGACGACCCCGACCTCGCGCCACTGCTGTCCGACCGGCTGCACACGCTCCCGCCGACCTTCGTCGCGACCGCGGAGGCCGATCCGCTGTGCGACGAGGGCGAGGAGCTCGCGCGGCGCATCGCCGAGGCGGGGGTCGAGACGGTCGGCATCCGCTGCCTCGGCCAGACCCACGGCTTCTGGCGGCACGCGCAGTTCACCGCGTCCGAGCCGCTGGTCCGGCAGGTGGCGGGCTGGCTCGACCAGCACCTCGCGTGAGCTGACGCGACCGCCCGGACCGGCGGGGGAGGCGTCCGTCCGCTCTGCCAAACTCATCCCATGCGCGTTCACCTCGGCTCCGACCATGCCGGCCTCGACCTGAAGGACCACCTGGTCACCTGGCTGGTCGACCAGGGCTACGAGATCGTCGACCACGGTCCCTTCGTCTACGACGCCCTCGACGACTACCCGTGCTTCTGCCTCCGAGCAGCAGAGGGAGTCGCCGCCGACCGGGCCGAGGGGCTGGACAGCCTCGGCGTCGTGATCGGCGGCTCGGGCAACGGCGAGCAGATCGCGGCCAACAAGGTCGAGGGCATCCGCTGCGCGCTGGCCTGGTCCGAGGAGACCGCCGCGCTCGCGCGCGAGCACAACGACGCCAACGTCGTCTCCGTCGGCGGCCGGATGCACTCGCTGGAGGAGATGACCCGCTTCGTCGAGGTGTTCCTGACCACCCCGTTCTCCGGCGACGAGCGCCACGTGCGCCGCATCGGCCAGCTGACGACCTACGACGAGACCCAGGAGCTCCCCCCGCTGCCCGAGTCGGCCCTTCGCGGCCCGGATGCCTGAGGGGCACACCCTCCGCAAGCTGGCTGACGACCTCGCCGCTGCGTTCGCCGGTCGTGCCGTACGGGTGACCTCGCCGCAGGGGCGCTTCGCCGCCGACGCGGAGCAGGTCGACGGCTCGCGCCTCGTCGGCGCGGAGTCCGCCGGCAAGCACCTCTTCGTCGAGCTCGAGGGCGAGCGCTTCATCCACGTCCACCTCGGCCTGATCGGACGCTTCGACGTGCACGTCCTCGACGCGGGCGGGCACGAGGTGCCGGCCCCGGTCGGAGCCGTACGCCTGCGCCTGGTCACGGTCGCGGTCCCGAGCGGGGCGGACGACCCGCGCCCCCCGGCGTACGCCGACCTGCGCGGCGCGATCCTGTGCGACCTCATCGGTCCGGCCAAGCGGGAGCAGGTGCTCGCTCGGCTCGGCCCGGACCCGCTCCGCGCCGACGCGGACCCCGACCTGGCCTGGCGGCGGATCTCGAGGAGCCCTCGCGCGATCGGCGACCTGCTGATGGACCAGAAGGTCCTCGCGGGGGTCGGCAACGTCTACCGCGCCGAGGTGCTGTTCCGGCACCGCATCCACCCGCTGCGCCCGGGCAACACCCTCCGCGTCAGCCAGTGGCAGGCGATGTGGGCCGACCTCGTCGAGCTCATGGCCGAGGGCGTGCGCACCGGCCGCATCGACACGGTGCGCCCCGAGCACACCCCGGAGGCGATGGGTCGCGAGCCCCGCCGCGACGACCACGGGGGCGAGGTCTACGTCTACCGCCGCACCTCGATGCCGTGCCTGGTCTGCACCAGCACCGTCCGCACAGGTGAGCTCGTGGGGCGCAACATCTTCTGGTGTCCGCAATGCCAACCGAAGTTCCGCTCGCGGGCCGTACGATCTCCGAGCAAGGGGCCTGGTGCAGTGGGAGGAGCTCGGTCGTGAGTTCTCCATCGCTGGGCGCAGCCGTGGGACGGGTCGTCCCACGGGGATCGCGCGTGCTCGTGCTGCTCGTGGTCGCGACCGTCCTGATCGGCCTGGCCATCTGGCAGTTCGACGAGAGCATGCCGCTCGTGACCCTGCTCGTGCCGCTCGTCGTGTCGAGCCTCGTGCTCGGCCCCCGGCAGCTGCCGTGGTTCGTCGTGTTCGTGCTGCTGGTGCTCGCGCTCGTCGTGCCCACCCAGGACGACATCTCGGTCCGCATCGCCCTCACCGTGGTGATCATCTTCGGCCTGGGCTTCATGGTGCTGATGTCCTCGTTCCGGCGTTCGCGCCTCGGCGTCGCGGGCATCCAGGGCGAGATGATGTTCGTCGACCTGCGCGACCGGATCCTGAGCCAGGGCGGGATTCCGGACCTCCCCGACGAGTGGTACGCCGCCTCCGAGCTGCGGTCGGCCGGCGGAACGCCTTTCGCGGGGGACTTCGTCGTCGCCTCTCGGGTCGAGGGTCGCCTCGAGGTGGCGGTGGTCGACGTCTCCGGCAAGGGCCAGGGCGCGGGCACCCGGGCGCTGCTCCTCTGCGGGGCGATCGGCGGGCTGCTGAGCGCACTGCCGCCGAGCGAGTTCCTGGCCGGCGCCAACCGGTTCCTGCTCCAGCAGGACTGGGACGAGGGCTTCGCGACCGCGATCCACCTCTCCCTCGACCTCGAGACCGGCCACTTCGACGTCCGCAGCGCCGGCCACCCGCCCGCCGCGCTCCGCCACGCCGGCTCGGGGCGCTGGGAGGTCCTGGAGTCCGAGGGGCCGATCCTGGGCCTCATCGACGGCGCCGACTTCCCCGCGACGTCGGGGGAGATGCGCCACGGCGACGCCCTGCTGCTCTACACCGACGGCATGGTCGAGACGCGCAACCGCGACATCGCCCTGGGCATCGACCGGATGCTCGGCCAGGCCGAGCGACTGCTGCGGGGGGAGTTCGAGGGCGGGGCCACCCGGCTCGTCGAGGCGCTCGGCTCCCGCAACGACGACCGCGCGCTGCTGCTCGTCCACCGCCGCTGACCCCGCGCGAGCCGGTTGCGGCGCGCGCTCCCAGGTGTGGCACCATGACACCCGCACGAGGCAGCGCACCCCGCCCGAGAGGTTCTTCGGGGGCCCACGGGGGCGGAGCCCCGTGTATGCGGATGTAGCTCAATGGTAGAGCCCCAGTCTTCCAAACTGGCTACGCGGGTTCGATTCCCGTCATCCGCTCCAAGCTGGCTCCCGCGCCTTGGCCTCGAGGCGCGCAGGGCCCGTTTGGCGGGGCGTAGCGTAGTGGCTAGCGCGCCTGCTTTGGGAGCAGGAGACCGCAGGTTCGAGTCCTGTCGCCCCGACCCACCTGTCCCTCCCGTGACCTCCTGTCCCAGGGCTTGCGGCACGGTGTGGGCGTGATTCGGCGTGTGCCCACGGCGTCGATAGACTCATCGGGTTTGCGGTCGCCGGGCGCGTGCCCGGGCGCTGCCGCACGTCACCCCACGACCATCAGCATCAGGAGACATTTGTGAAGAGCGCCGTCGAGACCTTGAGCCCGACCCGGGCCAAGCTGACCGTCGAGGTGCCCTTCGAGGAGCTCAAGCCGAGCCTCGACGCGGCGTACCAGAAGATCGCGAAGCAGATCAACGTCCCGGGCTTCCGCCGCGGCAAGGTCCCGCCGGCGGTCATCGACCGCCAGATCGGTCGCGGCCCGGTCCTCGACGAGGCGATCAACGCCGTCGTCCCGCAGCAGTACATGGCTGCCCTGCAGGAGCACGACCTCGAGCCCCTCGCCCAGCCGGAGATCGAGGTGACGAAGTTCGAGGACAACGAGTCCCTCGAGTTCACCGCCGAGGTCGACGTGAAGCCCGACTTCGAGCTGCCCGCCTACGACGGCCTCGAGGCCAGCGTGGACGACGTCGAGATCTCCGACGCCGACGTCGAGGAGCAGGTCGAGGCGCTGCGTGAGCGCTTCGGCACCCTGGTCCCCGTCGAGCGCGCGGCCGCCGACGGCGACTTCGTGACGATCGACCTCCTCGCGGCCAGGGACGGCGAGACCGTCGAGGGCGGCGAGGTCACCGGCATGTCCTACAAGGTCGGCCGCGGCGGCATGATCGACGGCCTCGACGAGGCGCTCGCCGGCATGTCCGCCGGTGAGGAGAAGACCTTCGACTCCGAGCTCGTCGGTGGCGACCTGGTCGGCGAGCCGGTCCAGGTGACCGTCAAGGTCTCCGCCGTGCAGGAGCAGCAGCTGCCCGAGTACGACGACGAGTTCGCCCAGCTCGCCTCCGAGTTCGACACCGCCGAGGAGCTCACCGCTGACGTGCGCGAGCGCCTGGGTCGCGGCAAGCGCCTCGAGCAGGCCGCCGCCGCCCGCGACGCCGTCCTCGAGGCCCTGCTGGAGAAGGTCGAGATCCCCCTGCCCGAGGTCATGGTGACCGACGAGCTCAACGCCCGCCGCGCCAACGTCGAGCAGCAGCTCGGCTTCGCCGGCATCACCATGGACAAGTACCTCGAGGACGAGGGCCAGACCCAGGAGGAGTTCGAGGCCGACCTCGAGCGCCGGGTCCGCGACGCCGTCGCCGCCCAGTTCATCCTCGACAAGATCGCCAAGAAGGAGGAGTTCGGCATCGACCAGGCCGAGCTCTCCGAGCACCTCGTGCGGCGCGCCCAGCAGTCCGGCCAGGACCCGCAGGAGTTCGCCAACCACATGTTCGAGCACAACCACATCCCCGAGCTCGTGCAGGAGATCCTGCGCGGCAAGGCGCTCGCGACGATCGTGGAGGCCGCGACCGTCAAGGACGCCTCGGGCAACGTGGTCGAGCTGAAGAACCTGCGCCCCGACGGCACCATCGGCGAGCCCGTCGACGAGGCCCCCGCGGACGCCGATGCTGCCGAGGAGACCGCGGAGGACTCCGAGAAGGCCTGACCAGCACCACGCGCGACGGCGCCCGTTCCTCCGGGGGCGGGCGCCGTTCGTCGTCCCTGCGGCTCCTCAGGTGTCGGTGGCGGCGAGGACGCCGAGGGAGTAGCGGGCGATCGCGGCCCGCTGCCGCGACCAGTGGTCGAGGGCGGCGTCGTCGGGGCTGCCCAGCATCTCCAGCGGCAGGCTCGGCAGGCCGTTGAACAGCGCGAGGCACACGGCGTGGCTGCGCCGGACCTCGGCCAGGGGGACGTCGAGGCCCTCGTCCGCGAGGCCCGCGGCGTACGCCTCGACGCAGGCGGCGGCACGCCCGGGCAGGTCGTCGGCGTCCTCCCGCCCGATCTGGATGTCGCCGACGAGGAGCTGCGACAGGTCGAAGCCGACCGGCTGCCGACGCCAGAAGCCGAAGTCGATGAGGGTGAACCCCGGGTCACCCTCGCGACGCAGCAGGTTGTTGGGGCAGGCGTCGCCGTGGGCGGCGAGGTGGCGCGACGTGGCGAACTCTCGGGCCAGGACGTCGAGGTGGCGCGCCGTCGCCTCCAGGCCGCTGCGGAGCTCGCCGAAGTGCTCGGCCACGCACGGGTGCGCCCAGGTCGCCTCGTCGTACAGGCCCGGGAGGACGGTGTAGGCGAGCCGTCCGGCGACGAAGTCGTCGATGTGCCACGGCTGCGGGTCGATGCCGGCGAGGGGTGCGACGGCCGGACTCGCGGAGAGCCGCCCGAGCAGGCGCGCCGCTCGTACGCTGTCGTCGGGGCTCCAGCCGACCGGGTCGGTCTCGACGGCCTCGATCCACACGACCGCCGTCTGGTCCGGCCGCTCCTCCACCCGGAGCCCGCGCGGCATCTCCAGTCCGTCGGGCAGCCGGTCGGCGAGGTCCGACGCGTAGAGGAGGGGCTCGGCGCGCCACGGCACCGAGGCCGCCGCCCACTCGCCGATCTCGGGCGGCACGCCGGCGAACGCGGGGGAGTGGCGCCAGTTGTGCACGCGCTTGACGAACAGGGTGAAGCCACGCGGCCCGTGGCCGGCATCGGCGTGGCCGCGCACCCACGTGCGGGCTCCGGTCAGGATCGACGGCACGTCGTACGCCACGGGCTCCGCGCTCGAGTCGAGCAGGTCCACCGTGTCGACTCCCCAGAGGTCCGCCACCATCGCGGCAAGCTCGGCGTCGCTCACGTCGTCGGCTCCGAGCACCTCACGCCGGTCCGTTCCCGACGACGGCGTGAAAGTTGCTTTCATGAACAGAAAAGGTAAGTTGCTTTCATGACCGGCGTCAAGAGGCTCCCCGCGACGGAGCCCCACCTGCCCATGCTGATGGGGATGGTCTTCGGCCGGCTGCGCGAGCAGCTCGCCGAGCAGGCCCCCGAGCTGCGTCCGTCCCAGCTGCGGGTGCTGGAGTGGCTGCCGCCCGAGGGGCTCACGATCAGCGAGCTCGCCGAGTGCGCCGAGATGACCACGCAGGGCTGTGGCCAGTTCGTCCGGCAGCTCGAGGCCCTCGGCATGGTCGAGGTCGCGGTGGCCGACCACGACGCCCGCGCGCGCGTCGTACGGGTCACCGACCGCGGTCGCACGGCGCTCGCGCGGTCCGCTGCCGTGCTCCGGGCGTGCGACGACGCCTGGGCCGCGCA
This sequence comes from Nocardioides sp. BGA-UO-ETr-FS32, assembly GCF_059567905.1. NCBI lineage: Bacteria > Bacillati > Actinomycetota > Actinomycetes > Propionibacteriales > Nocardioidaceae > Nocardioides > Nocardioides sp. BGA-UO-ETr-FS32. Next base: position 254,512 of record NZ_JCAQOX010000013.1, read on the forward strand.
GGTGGGTGCCGAGCGGTGGCGCGTGTTCCGCGAGGTGCTCGAGGAGGTCGCGCTCGGGTGAGGGCCCGTGCGCGGCACACGAATCCGCTGTGGGCGAACAGGGTGGGTTAGCGCGTGGAAGTGTCCGACCTTCCGGCTAGTGTCGCCAGCGTGAACCAGAACTCCAGCCCAGCCCTCTCGCCCGAGATGAACGGCGCCGGTGGGATGTATGGCCTCGACGACCACATCTACCAGCGCCTCCTCCGTGAGCGCATCGTCTTCCTCGGCTCCGAGGTGCGCGACCAGAACGCCAACGCGATCTGCGCGCAGCTCCTCCTGCTGTCCGCGGAGGACCCGGAGGCCGACATCTTCCTCCACATCAACAGCCCCGGCGGCTCCGTGGACGCCGGCATGGCGATCTACGACACGATGAACTACATCCCCAACGACGTGGCGACCGTCGGCATGGGCCTGGCTGCGTCGATGGGCCAGTTCCTGCTCTGCGCCGGCACCAAGGGCAAGCGCTACGCCCTTCCCCACGCGCGCATCATGATGCACCAGCCCTCCTCGGGCATGGGCGGCTCGGCCTCCGACATCAAGATCCAGGCCCAGCAGTCGCTCCACATCAAGAAGGTGCTGCTCGACCTCATCGCCGAGCACACCGGCCAGACCGTCGAGCAGGTCGTCGCCGACGCCGACCGTGACAGGTGGTTCACCGCCGACCAGGCCGTCGAGTACGGCCTGGTCGACCAGGTCATCACCAGCGCCCGCGAAGCCGCTGACGAGGGCCGCCCGGCCCGCCAATCCAGCTCGACGCAGAAGGACTGAACATGAACTACTACATCCCCCAGTGGGAAGAGCGGACCTCCTACGGTTTCCGCCGCATCGACCCCTACGCCAAGCTGTTCGAGGAGCGCATCATCTACCTCGGCACCCCGATCAGCGACGACGTGGCCAACGCGGTCATCGCCCAGCTGATGTGCCTGGAGACGATGAACCCCGACACCGACATCAGCATCTACATCAACAGCCCCGGCGGATCGTTCACCGCGCTGACCGCGATCTACGACACGATGCGCTTCATCAAGCCCGACGTGCAGACCGTGTGCCTGGGCCAGGCGGCCTCCGCGGCGGCGATCCTGCTGGGCGCCGGAGCCAAGGGCAAGCGGATGGCGCTGCCCAACAGCCGCATCCTGATCCACCAGCCCTACACCGAGGGCACGTTCGGCCAGACCTCCGACATCGAGATCCAGGCCAACGAGATCCTGCGCATGCGCGAGCTCCTGGAGCAGATGATCGCCGACTCCAGCGGCAAGAGCATCGAGCAGGTCAGCTCTGACATCGAGCGCGACAAGATCCTGACCGCGGAGCAGGCTGTCGAGTACGGCCTGATCGACCAGGTGATCGAGTCCCGCAAGGGCACCCCCGTCCTCGCCTGAGGCGCGGAAATGAGCGCCCCCGACATCTCGTGTCCGGCCCCCGCAAGGGGCCGGCACGGGGTACCGTCGTGGGGCTCGTCGCAAGGCAGCACAGTGCAAGGTGTGGAGTGCCGGAGCCCCCATCCGGCGAGACTGGAGGACACGACTCGTGGCACGTATCGGTGACGGCGGCGACCTGCTGAAGTGCAACTTCTGTGGCAAGAGCCAGAAGCAGGTCAAGAAGCTCATCGCTGGCCCCAACGTCTACATCTGCGATGAGTGCATCGAGCTCTGCAACGAGATCATCGAGGAGGAGCTCGCCGAGGGCTCCGAGGTGAGCCTCGAGGAGCTCCCGAAGCCCAAGGAGATCTTCGAGTTCCTCAACTCCTACGTCATCGGCCAGGAGCACGCCAAGAAGTCCCTGGCCGTCGCGGTCTACAACCACTACAAGCGCGTCCAGTCCGGGCTCCAGCCGGTCTCCGGCAAGGCCAAGGACGACGTGGTCGAGGTCGCCAAGTCCAACATCCTCGTCATCGGACCGACCGGGTGCGGCAAGACCTACCTCGCCCAGACGCTCGCGCGGATGCTCAACGTGCCGTTCGCCATCGCCGACGCGACGGCGCTGACCGAGGCGGGCTACGTCGGCGAGGACGTCGAGAACATCCTCCTCAAGCTCATCCAGGCCGCCGACTACGACGTCAAGAAGGCCGAGACGGGCATCATCTACATCGACGAGATCGACAAGGTGGCCCGCAAGGCGGAGAACCCCTCGATCACGCGCGACGTCTCCGGTGAGGGAGTCCAGCAGGCGCTGCTCAAGATGCTGGAGGGCACGACCGCGTCGGTGCCCCCGCAGGGCGGTCGCAAGCACCCGCACCAGGAGTTCATCCAGATCGACACCACCAACATCCTCTTCATCGTCGGTGGCGCCTTCGCCGGCCTCGAGCAGATCATCGAGCAGCGCGTGGGCAAGAAGTCCCTCGGCTTCACCGCCGAGGTGCGAGGTGCCGCCGAGCGCGAGGCCGACGACCTGCTCGCCCAGGTCCGCCCCGAGGACCTGACCAAGTTCGGGCTGATCCCCGAGTTCATCGGTCGCCTGCCGCTGATCGCGAGCGTGAGCAAGCTCGACCGTGAGGCGCTCGTGCAGATCCTCACCGAGCCGCGCAACGCGCTCGTCAAGCAGTACCAGAAGCTCTTCGACCTCGACGGCGTCGAGCTCGAGTTCAACGACGACGCCATCGACGCGATCGCCGAGGCGGCGCTCGAGCGCGGCACGGGCGCCCGCGGCCTGCGCGCCATCATCGAGGAGGTCCTCCTCTACGTGATGTACGACGTGCCCTCCCGCGGTGACGTCGCCAAGGTGATCGTCACCCGCGAGACCGTCGAGAACGACGTCGCCCCGACCCTGGTGCTCCGCGAGTCCGAGGGGCGCAAGAAGAAGTCCGCCTGACCCACTGTGACCATGCCGGTCTAGTCATTTCGGACTATTCCGGGCCATGGACGTGGGACACGCGTCATGGCCCGTGGAGACTGGCGTCTCGTCTGCATGTGGGAAGGGGACCCGGTGGGGGTTGACCAGAAGCGGCCACTCGTGGGGTTCGCTCTCGTAGCGGTGCTCTGTGCCGTCCTGATGTCGCTGTCGGTGAGTCGCGGCTTCGGGCTCGACGACCTCGTCCAGCCCGGCAAGCCCATCGCTGCACCGGTCGAGCATCGCGCGGAGGCTCCGACTGTCGAGGTCGTCGCCGAGGACGCGCCCGTGAGCATCCCTGCGGAGCTGAGCGCCCAGCCGCTGACGGCGATCGTCGCCGGCGCCGCGCCCGCCTCTGCCGCTGAGCAGCCCGCGGATCAGACCACCGAGCAGACCGCAGGGCAGACCAGCGAGCCGTCCACCGCCGTCGCGTCCTCGGACACCAGGGACGCTGCGAAGGCGGACCGCAAGGCCGAGCGTCAGGCTGCGAAGGCGGACCGCAAGGCCGAGCATCAGGCGGCCAAGGCCGCCCGCAAGGCCGAGCGTGAGGCAGCCAAGGCCGCCCGCAAGGCCGAGCGTGAGGCAGCCAAGGCGGACCGCAAGGCCGAGCGTCAGGCAGCCAGGGCCGCCCGGAAGGCTGAGCGTCAGGCAGCCAGGGCCGCCCGCAAGGCCGCCCGGATGGCTGAGCACGAGGCGGACAAGGCTGCCCGCAAGGCCGAGCGGGACGCGGTCAAGGCTGCCGCGCACGCCGCGCACGCCGCCAAGGGTCACGGCAAGGGCTGACCGCACGGCCTGTCGGACAGGACGAAGTCCGGCTCCGCGCGCTCCGCGAGCGTACGGCTGAGGGGCGAGGCGGGTTCCTCCTGTCCGACGCGCCGCGCACCCCGAGACGCACAGATCCCCCTCGCGGGCCGACCAGCGGCCCGGGAGGGGGATCTGTGGTGGTCAGTCCTCGGTGGGCGCCAGCTCCGCGGTCACCCGCAGCTCGGTCGCCGACTCGTCGGCCACGAAGTCGAGGTCGCCGACGATGGTGCCGACGGCCCGGAGGTCGTCCTGCGCCTGCTGCGCGGCCTCGATCAGCGTGGTCGGGCCGGTGATCTCGACGCGAGAGAGGGGCGCGCGCATCTTGGCCTTGGCCTGCGACTTGGCGCCGCGGATGCCGGTGAGGGCGGCGGCCACGGCGTCGAGCACCAGGGGCTGCGAGGCCGCGGCGGAGCCGAGGTCGGCGGCCGTGGGCCACGCAGCGTGGTGGATCGACCCGCCCTGCCACCACGACCAGACCTCCTCGGTCGCGTACGGCAGGAAGGGCGCGAGCAGCCGCAGCTGGACGTGGAGGGCGATCGCCAGCGTGGCGCGGGCGGAGTCGGTGCCCGGGCCGCCCTCGGCGTCGTACGCACGCTCCTTGACGAGCTCGAGGTAGTCGTCGCAGAACTCCCAGAAGAACTTCTCGGTCACCTCGAGCGCGGTGGTGTAGTCGTAGGCGTCGAACGCCTCGGTCGCCCTGCGGACGACGACCTCGAGGCGGCCCAGCAGGGCGCAGTCGACCGGGGCGCTGACGGCGGCCGGGCTGAGCTCGGTGGCGCCGACGTTGCCGAGGACGAACTTCGAGGCGTTGAGGACCTTCATCGCGAGCCGTCGACCGACCTTCATCTGCGACTCGTCGAAGGGCGAGTCCATGCCCGGGCGGCCGATGGCGGCGCGCCAGCGGACGGCGTCGGCGCCGTACTTGTCGAGGATGTCGGTGGGGACGACGACGTTGCCCTTGGACTTCGACATCTTCTTGCGGTCGGGGTCGACGATGAAGCCCGAGATCATCGCGTGCGACCACGGGACGACCTGGTGCTCGAAGTCGGCACGGACGACGCGGGAGAACAGCCAGGTGCGGATGATGTCGTGGGCCTGGGTGGCCAGGTCGTAGGGGAAGACCCGCGAGAACAGGTCGTCGTCGACCTCCCACATCCCCGCGATCTGCGGGGTGAGCGAGGACGTCGCCCAGGTGTCCATCACGTCGGGGTCGCCGACGAAGCCGCCGGGCTTGCCGCGCTGGTCCTCGGTGTAGCCCTCGGGCGCCTGGGTCGACGGGTCGACCGGGAGCTGGTCCTCGGTGGGCATCAGCGGGTGGTCGTGGTCGGGCTCGCCGTCGGCGTCGAGCGGGTACCAGACCGGGAACGGGATGCCGAAGAACCGCTGGCGCGAGATCAGCCAGTCGCCGTTGAGGCCACCGACCCAGTTGTCGTAGCGGTGCTTCATGTGGGCAGGGATCCAGGTGATCTCCTCGCCGCGGACCAGCATCTCCTTGCGCAGCGCCGCGTCACGGCCGCCGTTGCGGATGTACCACTGGCGGGTGGCGATGATCTCGAGCGGCTTGTCGCCCTTCTCGTAGAAGTTCGCCATCCGCTGGGTCGCCTTCGGCTCGCCGTCGAGGTCGCCCGACTCGCGGAGCAGGCCGACCATCGCCTCGCGTGCGCTGAAGGTGGTCTTGCCGGCCATCTCGGCGTACGCCGTGGCGGCGGGCCCGGCGGCCAGCCACTCGGGCGTCTCGCGCGCGAGGCGTCCGTCGCGGCCGACGACCGTGCGGATCGGCAGGCTGAGCTCGCGCCACCACATGACGTCGGTGAGATCACCGAAGGTGCAGCACATCGCGATGCCGGCGCCCTTGTCGGGCTCGGCCGCCGGGTGCGCGAGGACCGGGATCTCGACGCCGAAGACCGGCGAGGTGACCGTGGTGCCGAAGACGTCCTGGTAGCGCTCGTCGTCGGGGTGGGCGATCAGCGCGACGACGCTCGGGATCAGCTCGGGACGGGTCGTCTCGATGTGGATGGGGCTGCCGTCCGGCTTGTGGAACGCGATCCGGTGGTAGGCGCCGGGGTAGTCGCGGGCCTCGAGCTCGGCCTGCGCGACCGCGGTCTGGAAGGTGACGTCCCAGAGCGTCGGCGCCTCGGAGAGGTACGCCTCGCCGCGCGCGTAGTTGCGCAGGAAGGCCCGCTGGCTGACGGTGCGGGAGTGGTCGCCGATCGTGGTGTAGGTCGGGTTCCACTGGACCGACAGGCCGAGCTGGCGCCACAGTGCCTCGAAGGCCTTCTCGTCCTCGACGACGAGCTGCTCGCACAGCTCGATGAAGTTGGGCCGGCTGATCGCGACCTGCTTCTTGGGGTCAGGCTTCTCGGGCGGGGTGAAGTCGGGGTCGTAGGGCAGCGTCGGGTCGCAGCGGACGCCGAAGTAGTTCTGCACGCGCCGCTCGGTCGGCAGGCCGTTGTCGTCCCAGCCGATCGGGTAGAAGACGGCCTTGCCCTGCATCCGCTGGTAGCGCGCGATCAGGTCCGTGTGGCTGTAGGAGTAGACGTGGCCGACGTGCAGTGATCCGCTGACGGTCGGCGGGGGAGTGTCGATCGAGTAGACGTTCTCCCGCGGCTGGGTGCGGTCGAAGGCGTAGGTGTCGTTGTCGGCCCACGCGCGGGACCACTTGTCCTCCAGACCCTCGAGCGCCGGACGCTCCGGTACGACGACGGCACGCTGGTCGGTGCTCGCTGTCGTCGGACCAGTGTCCGGGGCCTGGGTGCTGGGGTTCTCAGTCATGCTCTGAGTCTATTGACGGGCCTCCGGCCCGCGAAAACGAGTATCGACGCAGGCCGTCCGCGCCCTAGCGTCCCGGTATGGACCACGACCTCGGCGGCGCGTACGCACTGGAGTTCTTCGACGACCCGCGATCCTTCCTCGACGCGGCTGGGCAGCTCCTCGGGACCGACCCCGTGCTCGGGAGCGTCATCGCGAGCGTGAGCGAGCGGACCGCCCGGGAGCTCGCCGACGGCCACGACTCCTGGACCGGGGTCGGCGCGCCGTTCGAGCGCTGGTGGCTCGTCGTGCGCGACCCCGCCGGCGAGGCGGTCAGCGCCGTCATGCGGACCGCGCCGTTCAAGCCCCACCCGACGTTCGCGATGCCGATGCCGGACGCCGCCGCCCGCGCGCTCGCCGTGGTGCTGCACGAGCGGGGGGAGTTCCTCGGCGGGGCCAACGGTGCGCTGCCGGGCGCGGAGGTGCTGGCCCGCGCCACCGCCGAGCTGACCGGCGGTGAGCTGCTCGTCGACAAGGGCACGCGACTGTGGGAGGCCACCTCGGTCGAGGTGCCCCCGGCGCCGGAGGGTCGCCTGCGGCTCGCGACGGAGGACGACGCCGCCCTCGTGCTCGCGTGGTTCACCGCGTTCCACGAGGAGGCCGACGAGCAGGCCGGGCGCGAGCCCGACCCGACCTCCGGGGAGCACAACACGCTCGACAGCGTGCTGGTCCGGATCCGCGAGGGCGTCGAGTGGCTCTGGGAGCTGCCCGACGGCACGGTGGCCCACCTGACCGGCGCCGGCCTCCCGTCGTACGGCGTCTCCCGGATCGGTCCCGTCTACACGCCCCGCGAGCACCGTGGGCGCGGCATCGCGTCGTACGTCGTGGGCGAGCTGACCCGACGCGGGCTCGAGGCCGGGCACCGGATGTGCCTGTTCACCGACCGGGCCAACCCGACGTCCAACAAGATCTACGCCGGCCTCGGCTACGAGCCGGTGGTCGACATGGCCGAGCACCTCGTCAGGCGGTCGACCACGTCCTAGCCCCAGTGGATCGTCACCTGCTGGCGACAGTCCCTAGACTCGAGGAGCCATGACTGACGCCTTCCCTGACCAGCAGGACGCCCCCCGGCTCGCCGAGACCTTCGAGGAGGTCGAGGACGCCCTGCTGTCCCGCTGGCCCGAGACCAGGCTCGAGCCCAGCCTGGACCGGATCGAGGCGTTCACCGAGCTCCTCGGGGAGCCCCAGCGCTCGTTCCGGTCGGTGCACCTGACGGGCACCAACGGCAAGACGAGCACCAGCCGGATGATCGAGACGCTCCTGCAGGCCCTCGACCTGCGCACCGGCCGGTTCAGCTCGCCCCACCTGGAGCGGATGAGCGAGCGGATCAGCATCGACGGCGAGCCGCTGGACGACGAGGCGTTCGTGCGGGCCTTCAACGACGTGGCCCCCTACACCCACCTCGTCGACTCCGAGCAGGAGCACCCGCTCAGCTTCTTCGAGACCATCGTCGGCATGGCGTACGCCGCATTCGCCGACGCGCCCGTCGACGTGGCCGTGGTCGAGGTCGGCATGGGCGGCAGCTGGGACGCCACCAACGTCATCGACGCCGACGTCGCGGTCGTGCTGCCGATCGCGGTCGACCACGCCAAGTACCTCGGCGAGGATCCCGCCACCATCGCCGCCGAGAAGGCAGGCATCATCAAGCCCGGGTCCGTCGCTGTCCTGGCCGAGCAGACCCCGGAGGCGGCCGCCGTGCTGCTCGCGCGCGCCGCCGAGGTCGGCGCCACCATCGCCCGCGAGGGGATGGAGTTCGGCGTGGTCTCCCGCACCCCCGCCGTCGGTGGACAGGTCGTCTCGCTGCAGGGCCTGCGCGCCCGCTACGACGACGTGTTCCTGCCGCTCTACGGCGCCCACCAGGCGCAGAACGCCGCCGTCGCGCTCGCCGCGGTCGAGTCGTTCGGCACCGGCGAGCTCGACGACGACCTGGTGCGCGCCGCCTTCGCGGAGGTCACCTCGCCGGGGCGGCTGGAGATCATCCGCCGCAGCCCCACGATCGTGCTCGACGCCGCGCACAACCCCCACGGCGCGGAGGCGGTCGCCGCCGCTCTCGACGACTCGTTCTCCTTCAGTCCGCTCATCGGGGTGATGGCCGTGATGGAGGACAAGGACGCCGAGGGCGTGCTGGCCGCCTTCGAGCCCTACCTCGAGCACGTGGTCTGCACCCAGAACTCGACGCCGCGGTCGATGTCCGCCGCGGCCCTCGGCCGCGCCGCGGCCGAGGTGTTCGGGGAGGACCGGGTCAGCGTCGTCCCCGACCTCGCCGAGGCCATCGACCGGGCAGCCACCCTCGCCGAGGCCGGCGAGGCGATCAACGTCTCGATCGGGTCCGGCGCCGTGCTGGTCACCGGGTCCGTGGTGACCGTCGGCGAGGCGCGTGGCCTGCTGAAGGGGCGCCGATGACCGACCCGGCACCTGAGGCCGCACCCGAGGACGTGCCCACCAACACCGAGCGCTCGCCGCGTCGCGGGATGGCCGCGGCGGTGCTGAGCCTCGAGGCCGTCACGCTCGGCCTGACGACCCCCGTGATGATCACGATCGCCGACGTCGACACCTCGCTGGCGCTCTCCGTGGGCCTCGGCCTGGCCGTCGTGTGCCTGCTCCTCGCCGGCATGCTGCGTGCCGAGTGGGCCTACCTGGCCGGCTACGTCGTCCAGGTCGCGGCCGTCGCGCTGGGCTTCGTCGTGCCGGTGATGTTCGTCCTCGGCGTGGTCTTCGCGATGCTGTGGACGGCCGCGGACCAGCTCGGTCGCAAGATCGAGCGCGAGCGCGCCGCGGCGTGGGCGGCGTACCACGCAGAGCAGGGCTGAGCGTCCTCGCTAGGCTGCGCCCATGACCGACGTGCAGCGTTCCCTCGTCCTCGTCAAGCCCGACGGCGTGCGCCGCGGCCTCTCGGGCGAGGTCCTGTGCCGGATCGAGGCCAAGGGCTACACGCTCGCGGCCGTCGAGCTGCGCACCGCGACCCCGGAGATCCTCGCCGCCCACTACGCCGAGCACGAGGGCAAGCCGTTCTACGGCCCGCTCGTGGAGTTCATGCTCTCCGGCCCGGTGCTCGCCGTCGTCATCGAGGGTGAGCGCTGCATCGAGGGCTTCCGCTCGCTCGCCGGCGCTACCGACCCCACCGTCGCGGCGCCCGGCACCATCCGCGGCGACCTCGGCCGTGACTGGGGAGTCGCCGTCCAGCAGAACATCGTGCACGGCTCGGACTCCGAGGAGTCCGCCGCCCGCGAGATCGGGATCTGGTTCGCCGACCTGGCCTGAGGCCGACACCTTCCGGCACACCCCGCACGCCGCCCGTTGGTGGGGTGGCGGCGGATTGCGTCCGTACGGGGGTGTGGCCCGCGACGTGCCGCCACCTCGGGATCGCGGCTGACCCGCCGCCACCCGGGGGTAGTCCAGTGGGAAGTGGCTGCCTGGTGCGGTAGTCCAGTGGGAACTGGCTGCCGATGTTCCGTTTCGGGAACCAGTCTCCGCTGGACTACCCCGGCGGGCGGCGAGATCGAACCAGTTCCCACTGGACTACCCCGGCGCGCGACGCCACCTCCGTCACACCAGCCACACACACCCGCGCGTGTCCTGCCGGGAACGGGCGCGACCGCTACCTACCCTGAGTCACGGGTCGGCTGCAGCGGTCGGCCCCCTTCCCACGTACGACCCGACCTGCAGGGGCAGCAGCGGCAATGGCACACAACATCATCGGCCGGGACATGGCCGTCGACCTCGGCACCGCCAACACGCTGGTCTATGTCCGCGGCAAGGGCGTCGTGCTCGACGAGCCGTCCGTCGTCGCGATGAACACCACGACCGGCGAGGTCCTCGCCGTCGGCCACGAGGCCAAGCGGATGATCGGGCGCACCCCGGACAACATCGCCGCGATCCGGCCGCTCAAGGACGGCGTCATCGCCGACTTCGAGGCGACCGAGCAGATGCTGCGCTACTTCATCCACCAGGTCCACCGCCGCCGCTACTTCGCCAAGCCCCGCATGGTGATCTGCGTGCCGAGCGGCATCACCGCCGTCGAGCAGCGCGCGGTCAAGGAGGCCGGCTACCAGGCCGGCGCGCGCCGCGTCTACATCGTCGAGGAGCCGATGGCCGCCGCGATCGGTGCCGGGCTGCCGGTCCACGAGGCCACCGGCAACATGGTCGTCGACGTCGGCGGGGGCACCACCGAGGTCGCCGTCATCAGCCTCGGTGGCATCGTGACGAGCATCTCGGTGCGCACCGCGGGCGACGACCTCGACCAGGCGATCATCGCGTGGATGAAGAAGGAGTACTCCCTCATGCTGGGGGAGCGCACCGCCGAGGAGATGAAGATGACCCTCGGGTCGGCCTTCCCGCTCCCCACCGAGCCCGATGCGGAGATCCGCGGCCGCGACATGGTCTCCGGCCTGCCCCGCACCGTCGTGGTGTCGAGCTCCGAGCTCCGCCAGGCGCTCGAGGAGCCGCTCCACAACATCGTCGACGCCGTGCGCACCACCCTCGACCAGACGCCGCCCGAGCTGGCCGGCGACATCATGGACCGCGGCATCGTCCTCACCGGCGGCGGCGCGATGCTGCGCGGGCTCGACGAGCGGTTGCGCCACGAGACAGGCATGCCGGTCCACGTCGCCGAGGACCCGCTGTCCTCGGTGGCCTACGGCGCCGGCAAGTGCGTGGAGGAGTTCGAGGCGCTCCAGCAGGTCCTCGTCTCCGATCCGAGGCGCTTCTGATGGGCGCCTTCGGGGGACACGACGGGCGGGAGCGGCGCTGGACCGGTCTCGACCGTCTCGAGTCACGCAACCGCCCGCCCCGGTCGCTGCTCGTCGCGCTGGTGCTCGCGAGCATCACCCTCATCACGCTCGACGTGTCCGGCGACGGCGCCTCGCCGCTCGAGCCGGCCCGCCGCGTCGTCGGAGAGGCGCTCGGGCCCGCCGAGGCAGGCGTGGCGGCAGCCGTACGCCCCTTCACGACCGTCCCGGCGTGGTTCCGCAGCAAGGGCGACCTCGCCGACCAGGTCCGAGACCTCGAGGCGAGCAACGCCGAGCTCCGCGGCCAGGTGGAGCTGGCCGGCTTCGACCGCAACCGGCTCGAGCAGTACGACGGGCTCACCACCGCTGCCGAGGACCTCGGGTCCGCGCTCGTCCCGGCCCGCGTGGTCGCGCTCGGGTCCCGCCAGTCGCAGAGCTTCACCGTGACCATCGACGCCGGCTCCGAGGCCGGCATCGGCCCCGACATGACGGTCGTCAACAACGACGGGCTCGTCGGTCGGGTCCTGCGAGTCACCCGCAGCACGGCCACCGTGCTGCTCGTCATCGACCCCGACTCGACCGTCGGCGGACGCGTGGGGTCCAGCATGGAGATCGGCTTCGTGACGGGCAGCGGCTCGCTGCGGCAGGAGTCGGGCCTCGACCTGCGCCTGGTCGACGACGCCTCGGTGCCGTCGCGCGACGACACCGTCGTGACGTGGGGCAGCACGACCGGCCCCTACGCCCCCGGCGTCCCGATCGGCACGATCACCGAGGTCTACAGCTCGCTGCGCGAGGCCTCCCAGCGCGCGGTCGTGAAGCCGTTCGTCGACTTCTCCGCCCTCGACGTGGTGGGCGTGATGGTCCCGAGCGGCATGGAGAGCGATCGCGCGATCATCGAGGCGGACGGCACGCTGCGATGACCCAGCTCCGCTGGCTCGCCGCCCTCGCTGCGGTCGTCGTCGCCCTCGTCGTCCAGGTCTCGCTCCTCCCGCACGTGGCCTGGCACGGCGTCGTGCCCAACCTCTGCCTGCTCGTCGTGGTCGCCGCCGCGCTGACCGTCGAGGCGCCGTTCGCGCTCCTCCTCGGGTTCGCCGCCGGCCTCACCCTCGACCTCGCGCCGCCCGCCGACCACGTCGCCGGGCGCTGGGCGCTGGCGCTCACCGTCGCCGCCTTCCTCGCGGCCCGGGTGCGCCAGGACCAGAGGCCCAGCGCGCTGGCCGTGGTCGGCACCGTCGCCGCCGCCTCCTTCGTCGCGTCCTCGCTCTTCGCGCTCTCGGGGGTCCTGCTCCGGGACCCGGCGATGTCGGTCGCCGGCCTCCTCGAGGTCGTCCTCGTCGCCGTCGTGTGGGACGTGCTGCTCACGCCGTTCGTGCTGCCGCCGCTGATGAAGCTCTTCACCCGCCTCAGCCCGCAGTGGGCGACGGCGTGAGCTCCTCCACCAGCCGGTCGGCCGGCAGGAGCCGACTGCGCCTCGTGGTCGTGCAGGCGCTCGTGTTCTCGCTGTTCGCGACTCTCTTCGTCCGGCTCTACTACCTCCAGGTGATCGGCGGGGAGTCCTACCAGGCCCAGGCCGCCGACCAGTCGGTGCGCGACATCGTCGTGCAGCCCCAGCGCGGGCTGATCGTCGACAGCCAGGGCCGCCCGCTCGTGGCCAACCGCACGTCGTGGGTGATCTCGGTCGACCGCACCCTCCTCGGCAAGCTCGAGGACGGCCAGCGCGCCGAGCTCGTACGCCGGGTCGCGGTCGTCGTCGACGCGACGCCCGAGGACGTCGAGGCCCGCCTGGTGACCTGCGGCGACCCCGGTAGCGTCCCCGACGTCTGCTGGAACGGCTCGCCCTACCAGCCCGTACCCGTGGCCACCGACGTGCGCAAGGACGTCGCGCTGCGCATCCTCGAGCAGCCGGAGGACTACCCCGGGGTGCTCGCCGAGCAGCAGAGCGTCCGCTCCTACCCGCGCCCCTTCGGCATCAACCTCGCGCACGTGCTGGGCTACCTCAGCCCGGTCACCGAGGACGAGTACGACCTGGCGGCCGAGCGCGACGACCGCTCGCTCAACGGCGCCTCGGTCGTCGGCCGGGCCGGCGTCGAGAAGGAGTACGACGAGTGGCTGCGCGGCCTGCCCGGCTACCACCGCGTCGCCGTGGACTCGATGGGCCGCGTGCTGGGCGACGACTCGATGGTCGAGAGCACTCCCGGTGACACCCTCGTCACGTCGATCGACGCCAAGGTCCAGTCCGTGGTCGAGCGCCAGCTCGCCGAGCGGATCGCCTACCAGCGCACGCAGCTCGACACGGTCACCGGCCGGAAGTACGCCGCGGACTCCGGCGCGGCCGTCGTGCTCGACGCGAAGACCGGTCGCGTCATCGCCATGGCCAGCCAGCCGACGTACGACCCTGACGTGTGGACCGGCGGCATCAGCGAGGCGCAGCTGACCCGGCTCTACTCCGAGAAGGCCGGCACGCCCCTGCTCTCGCGCGCCACCCAGGGCCAGTTCGCGCCGGGCTCCACGTGGAAGCCGTTCATGACCGCGGGTGCCCTCACCAACGGCTACTCGCTCGACACCGCGCTGCCGTGCTCGTCGGGCTTCCAGGTCGGCAACCGGGTCTTCAAGAACTACGAGTCCGGCGCCTACGGCAGCATCGGCTTCGCCAAGGCGCTCGAGGTCTCGTGCAACACGTTCTTCTACCGCATCGGCTATGACTTCTGGCAGCGCTTCGGCAGCGACCCGGCCGACATCGACGCCCGCGACCCGCTCGTGGAGGAGGCGAAGGAGTTCGGCTTCGGCTCCCGCACGGGCATCGACCTGCCCGGCGAGGCACCCGGCCGCATCGCCGACCGGCAGTGGAAGCAGGACTACTACGAGTCGCAGAAGGACTACTACTGCGAGCTCAGCGAGAAGCCCCAGACCGCGGACACCAGCGACTTCGTCTACAAGTTCGCCCGCGAGTTCTGCCTCGAGGGCAACCTCTACCGCGCCGGCGACGCCGTGAACTTCTCGATCGGGCAGGGCGACACGATCGTCACCCCGCTCCAGCTCGCCCGCGGCTACGCCGCGCTCGGCAACGGCGGCACGCTCTGGGCGCCCACCGTCGCCAAGGCGATCGTGAGCCCCGAGGGCGAGGTCCTGCGCCGCATCGCGCCGCGCAAGGTCGGCAAGGTCGACGTGCCGAAGAAATACCTGGACTACATCGACGGCGCACTCGAGAACGTGTCGCGGGTCGGCACGATGGCCTGGAAGCTCGTCGGCTTCCCGATCGACGACGTGACCATCCGCGCCAAGACCGGCTCCGCGGAGGTCTACGGCAAGCAGTCCACGGGCTGGGTGGCGTCCTACTCCGAGGACTACGTGGTCGTGATGATGATCAGCCAGGGCGGCACCGGCTCGGGCTCCACCGGCGAGGGCATCCGCGCGATCTGGGAGGCGCTCTACGGCGTCGAGGGCGAGACCGTACGCCCCGCGCGGGCCGCGATCCCCGGGACCGTCCCGCCCGTCCGGCTGCCGCAGTTCCTCGAGGACGGGTCGATCATGCCGCCCGTGCCCGACAAGGCGGGGGAGTGAACACGATGACCGTCCTGTCGAACCGTCCCGCCAGCCGTCCTGCGAGCCGTCCCGTGGGTCGGGCGTCGACCTTGCGCGCCCCCGGCCTCGACTGGGTCCTGATGGCTGCCACGCTCGCGCTCGTCACGATCGGGACGCTGCTCGTCTGGTCGGCGACCTCGACCCGCGCCGACCTCACCGGCGGCGACCCCCACGCCTACCTCCGCAAGGAGCTGGTCAACGTCGCGATCGGCCTGGTGCTGATGGTCGCGGTGCTCGCCACCGACCACCGCTGGGTCCGCATCCTCGCCCCGCTGGCGTACGTCGCGAGCGTGGCGGGCCTGGTGATGGTGCTCGTCGCCGGCAGCACGATCAACGGGTCGCGCTCGTGGCTCCAGCTCGGCGGGATGTCGATCCAACCGGCCGAGTTCGCCAAGCTGGCCGTGGTGGTCGGCATGGCGCTGGTCGTGGCGGAGCGCACCGAGCGCCGCTGGGGCCGGGGGGTGGGCAGCCTCGAGGTGGTCGCGATGCTGGCGATCGCCGCCGTGCCCGCGGTCCTGATCCTGCTCCAGCCCGACCTCGGCACCATGCTGGTGCTCACCGCGACCGTCTTCGGGGTGCTGGCGATCGCCGGGGCCGGGCGCGTGTGGCTCGCCGGTCTCACCCTGGCCGGCATCGCGGGGGCTGCCGGCGCGGTGACCATGGGTGTCCTCAAGCCCTACCAGGTCGACCGGTTCCTCGCGTTCACCAACCCGGGCCTCGACCCGCGCGGGGCCGGCTACAACACCGAGCAGGCCCGCATCGCCGTCGGCAACGGCGGCCTGTTCGGCCAGGGGCTGTTCGACGGCTCGCAGACCCGCTCGGGGTTCGTCCCCGAGCAGCACACCGACTTCATCTTCACCGTCGCGGGCGAGGAGCTCGGCCTCGTCGGCGCGGGCCTGCTGATCCTGCTCCTCGCGGTCGTGATCTGGCGCGCGCTGGCGATCTCGGCGCAGGCCGACGACCTGTTCGGCCGGGTGGCCGCCGCGGGCATCGCCTGCTGGTGGGGCTTCCAGGCCTTCCAGAACATCGGCATGTGCCTCGGCATCATGCCCGTCACCGGCGTGCCGCTGCCCTTCGTCTCCTACGGCGGCAGCTCGCTCTTCGCCGGCATGCTCGCCCTCGGCCTGCTCCAGAACATCCACCTCCGCTCGGCCGGCCAGGTCCGTCGCTGAGTAGGCCGCACCACCGCCCGGGACGTAACCTTGAGGGCCGGTGCTGTCGTTGCGCCTGGCTTCTCCGGTCCACACCATGCCCCTAGCCCTGTCGAGGTGAGCTGTTCATGTCCGTCGCGTCGGTCTTCCCGCGCCTGGAGGCACGTCTGCCGTCGGTGCAGAAGCCCATCCAGTACGTCGGCGGCGAGCTCAACTCCGTCGTCAAGGACTGGGACTGCGCCGCGGCTTCGGAGACGGGCGGCCCCACCGTCCGCTGGGCGCTGATGTACCCCGACGCCTACGAGGTCGGCCTGCCCAACCAGGGTGTCCAGATCCTCTACGAGGTCCTCAACGAGCGTGACTGGATCCTCGCTGAGCGCACCTACTCGGTGTGGCCTGACATGGAGAAGGTGATGCGCGAGGGCGACGAGCACGGCCCGATCCCGCAGTTCACCGTCGACAGCCACCGTCCGGTCGGGGCGTTCGACCTCTTCGGCCTGAGCTTCTCCACGGAGCTCGGCTACACCAACATGCTCAACGCCCTCGACCTCGCCGGGATCCCGCTGCACGCGGCTGACCGCGGCGAGGACGACCCGGTCGTGATCGCCGGCGGCCACGCGGCGTTCAACCCCGAGCCGATCGCCGACTTCATCGACGCCGCGGTCCTCGGCGACGGCGAGGAGGTCGTGCTCGCGATCTCCGACATCGTGCGCGAGTGGAAGCTCGAGGACCGGCCCGGCGGCCGGGACGAGCTGCTGCGCCGCCTCGCGGTGACCGGCAACATCTACGTCCCGCGCTTCTACGACGTGGCCTACGCCGCCGACGGCGCCATCGAGGCGGTCGTGCCCAACCGTCCCGGCATCCCCTTCCGCGTCCGCAAGCACACCCTGATGGACCTCGACCAGTGGCCCTACCCGGCCAACCCGCTGGTGCCGCTGGCCGAGACCGTGCACGAGCGCTTCTCCGTGGAGATCTTCCGCGGGTGCACCCGCGGCTGCCGCTTCTGCCAGGCCGGCATGATCACCCGCCCGGTGCGCGAGCGGTCGATCAAGACCATCGGCGACATGGTCGAGAACGGCATCCGCAAGTCCGGCTTCGAGGAGGTCGGCCTGCTCTCGCTGTCGAGCGCCGACCACACCGAGATCGGTGAGGTCGCCAAGGGCCTCGCCGACCGCTACGAGGGCTCCAACGTCTCCCTGTCGCTGCCGAGCACCCGCGTCGACGCCTTCAACATCACCCTCGCCAACGAGTTCTCCCGCAACGGCCGGCGCTCGGGCCTCACCTTCGCGCCCGAGGGCGGCTCGGAGCGGATGCGCAAGGTCATCAACAAGATGGTCAGCGAGGAGGACCTGATCCGCACGGTCGCGGCGGCGTACTCCCACGGCTGGCGCCAGGTGAAGCTCTACTTCATGGTCGGCCTCCCGACCGAGACCGACGAGGACGTGCTCCAGGTCGCCGACCTCGCCAAGCGCGTGATCGCGACCGGACGTGAGGTCTCGGGCCGCAACGACATCCGCTGCACCGTCTCGATCGGCGGCTTCGTGCCCAAGCCCCACACGCCTTTCCAGTGGGCCGCCCAGCTCGACCACGAGGCCACCGACGAGCGGCTGCGGCTGCTGCGCGAGGTCGTCCGCGAGGACAAGAAGTTCGCCCGCGCGATCGGTTTCCGCTACCACGACGGCAAGCCCGGCATCGTCGAGGGCCTGCTCTCGCGCGGCGACCGTCGCGTCGGCCGCGTCATCGAGCAGGTGTGGCGCGAGGGTGGCCGATTCGACGGCTGGAGCGAGCACTTCTCCTACGACCGCTGGATGGAGTCGGCGGCGACCGCGCTGGCCGGCACCGGCGTCGACGTCGACTGGTACACCACCCGCGAGCGCGACTACGACGAGGTGCTGCCCTGGGAGCACCTCGACTCCGGCCTCGACAAGGACTGGCTGTGGGGCGACTGGGAGGACGCGCTCGCGGCCGCCGACGGCGCCGACATCGAGATCGAGGACTGCCGCTGGACGCCGTGCTACGACTGCGGCGTGTGCCCCGAGATGGGCACCGAGATCCAGGTCGGGCCGACGGGCCAGAAGCTGCTGCCCCTCAGCGTCGTCTGACCTCCGGGACGGGCGCCGACCGGTGTCCCGCCGGGCTGGGGAACGGTCGGCACCCTGAGGGAACCGAAACAGGTGCGGTTGGTTCCCCAACCCCTCCGGGTCGCCGTGGCACAATCCCCGCTCGTGCTGCACCTCCTCGACCTCGGGACCCGGAAGTTCTGGCGGCTCACCGGCCGTGAGGTCGACCTCGACGGTCCGGAGCGCTGGCTGGACGCGCCGATGAGCGGGTCGTCACGCGTCACCACCGCGTGGCTCGAGGCCGAGGCCGCCCGGCACGGGGGAGCGATCGGCCCGCAGGACGACGAGGCCGGACTGCTGCCGTCGATGGGCGCGCTCGACGGTCCGGGGTTCGACTCGCGACGGCTCCGCCCGGAGGTCCGCGACTTCTACGAGCGCACGTCCGCCTGGCAGATGGAGGTGTGGACCGGCTGGTCGCCGCTGTTCTGGCCCGGCGGCGAGCTCGTCTCGCGGCTGTGGGGACGGCGCGTCGAGCAGCTCGCGCTGCCGATGCGGCCGCTCGACGTCGCGCGCGGGATGGACAGCCGGGTGACGCCGATCCGCGACGGCACCGGCACCCAGGTCGCGGCGGCGTGGACCCGTACGCTCCGCGGCAGCGGTCGGCCGGTCTTCAGCGGCGCCTACTCCGCTCGTACGCTCCCCGGCGCGGCCGGTCCGAGCGTCCACGTCGCCTTCCCCCTCGAGTCCGGCAACGTGCAGGTGTTCCTCCGGCCCTCCGTCGTCGGCGACTGCGGACTGCTGCTCGAGTCCCCGGCCGGTCGCTTCGGCGAGGACGGGGCGTACGTCGTGGTCCGCGACGGCGGTGGCACGTACGCAGCCCGGGTGCCGCTGCACGAGACGTTCCACATGTACGTCGACGAGCACGGCGTCCTGCGCACCGACCACGCGCTCCGGCTCTGGGGCGCCTCCGCCGTCCGGCTGCACTACAAGCTGGACCGTGCCGGGTGAGCCTGCACTCCTTCCACCTCGCCGAGGTCCCGCGCGTGGTCGGCGCGCGTGCGCTGCTGCGCCCGCCCGGGCGCACGGTCGACGGGCTCGACCACGCCGAGTGCCTGTCCCTGATGCGGCTCGGCGCCCCGACCGTGTCACCCGAGCGCCTGCAGCTGCGCCGGCTGGCCGTCTTCGCGCAGTGGCGCGACGAGGCGGCGCTGGAGCGCTTCCTCGCCGACGACCCGCTCGGCCGCTCGCTCGCCGGGGGCTGGCACGTGCGGCTGGAGTTCCTGCGCCGGTGGTCGACGCTCGCCGCGCTCTCTGGCCTGCCGGTGCGGGCGGGCATGTGGGACCAGGACGAGCCGGTCGTCGCCGTCACCCTGGCGCGGATGAGACTCCCGGAGGTGCCGCGGTTCCTCCGTCACGGCAAGCCCGTCGAGCGGCTCGTGCGCGACCACCCGGGCGCCACGCTCGCGCTGGCCGCCGTACGACCGCCCCGCACGATCTCGACCTTCTCCGTGTGGCGCAGCGTGCGCGAGATGGAGGAGATGGTGCACGGGCGCTCGGACGTGCCGGACCCCGCGCGCCACGCCACCGCGATGGCCGAGCGGGAGCGCCGCGACTTCCACCACGAGTTCGCGACCTACCGGTTCCGGCCACTGTCGGAGCACGGCGCGTGGCAGGGACGCAGCGGCATCGTGCCGGCCCGGTAGGGGGTCGCTAGAGTGCGGCGCGTGAGCGAGCCGGACCTGGAGACCCTGCGCGACGAGGTCGACCTGCTGCGACGCGAGCTGGCAGCCGTGCGCGCGGAGCAGGAGAAGTGGGGCGAGCGCGAGGCCCGCCTGCGCAAGTCCCGCGACCGCGCCGCCAAGGCCGCCGAGACCCTGTCGGCGCTGCTCGCGGAGCGGTTGCGCGGCGAGACGGCCGTGGCGGGCGCTGGCGAGCGGTCGTGGTGGAAGCGTGGCTCGACGAGCGTGACGGCCGAGGAGGCCGGGCAGCTGGAGCTCATCCGCCAGTCGCCGCTCTTCGACGCCGCCTACTACCTGCGCAGCCACCTCGACGTGGCCCGGCGCGGAGAGGACCCCGGTGTCCACTTCCTGCGCCACTGGGACCACCCGTTCCGCAAGCCCAGCGAGGCCTTCGACATCGCCCAGTACGTCCTCGACCACCCCGAGGTCCTCGTCGAGCGGGTGAACCCGCTGGTGCACTTCCTCGCCTCGGCCGAGTCCGACGGCGCCGACGCCTACCCCCCGGCGAGCCGGTGACGGGCGGCGTGCAGCCGGAGGGCAAGGGTCGGCTCGAGGATCGCCTGGCCGAGCGGCGCGCCGTCGTCGCGGACTTCGACGACCGCTGGGCGGGCTTCGTCCGGCGCTGGCGTCGCGCCGCCGCCGACGGCCCCGAGGCGGCGCAGGCACTCGTCGAGGAGGTGCTGCGCGACGGGCTGCCGGAGGGCGGTGCCGTTGGTGCGCAACCACCCGAGCGGGTCCGCGTCGCCGCCGCCCGTGCCGTGGTGGCCGCGAGCGGCTTCCTCGACGCCGACGCGTACGCCGTGCGCCACCGCCTGCGACGCGGCACCGACCCCTACCGCCACCACGTCGAGACCGGCTGGCGCCTGCTGCAGAACCCCAGCCCGCGCTTCGACCTCTGGTCCTACTGGGTCGACCACCTCGACCCGACCACCGACGGTGCCGACCCGCTCCTGCACTGGCTCGTGGTCGGTCGCCACCTCGGCTGGGGCCCGGTCCCCGAGCCGGCGCCCGAGCGGACCCCGACGCGGCCGCCTGCCGGCACGACCCCCCGCCGTCTCTGCCTCTTCGCGGCCTACGACGCGGACGGGGTCGTCGACGACTACGTCGTGACCTACCTCCGCGAGCTCTCCCGGCACGCCGACGTCTACTACCTCGCCGACGGCGTCCTCGAGCCCGGCGAGCTCGACAAGCTGGCCGACGTCACGGCCGGGGCGTGGAGCGTCCCGCACGGCGCCTACGACTTCGGCTCGTTCTCGATGCTCGCCCGCGACCTGGTCGGCTGGGACGTCGTCGACTCCTACGACGAGCTGCTCCTCGCCAACGACTCGTGCTTCCTGCTGCACCCGCTCGACGACGTGTTCACCACGATGGACGCCCGTGCCTGCGACTGGTGGAGCCTCCAGGCCACGTCGATGGAGCACGACGAGAACTACTTCCGCGACGACTCGCCCATCCCGCTGGCCGAGGCCAAGCGGCGGTTCATCGGTCCGCGGCACTTCAGCGACGTGCGCTACCTGCACCTCAGTTCCTACTTCCTGGTGTTCCGTCGGCCCGTGGTGGCCGACGAGGGGTTCCGCTGGCGCCTCGACACGGTCGTCCCGCAGGAGGCCAAGGGCCTCGTGGTGCACAAGTACGAGATCGGCATCAGCCGCCACCTCACCGACGCCGGCTACGACTTCGACACGTGGCTGCCGGACCTCCAGCCGTTCCACCCGCTCTACTCCCGGCACGTGTTCGACCTCATCGGGCGAGGCTTCCCGTTGGCCAAGCGCAACTTCCTCGGGGAGAACCCGCGCCGCGCGCCCGACGTCGGCCGGTGGCGCGAGCACCTGCGCGAGCTCGCCCCCGGGGCGAGGGTCGAGGAGATGGCGGCCAACATCGACCGGGTCACCGATCCCGCGCGGCTGCACGACGCGTACGACGTCGTCCAGGATCCCGCGACGGGGCGCCGGACCGTACGCACCTCCGCACTGGCCGGCCACCCCTTCCGACGGATGGACCGCGAGACGCCGTCGTTCGGCCACTGGTGGGCCTTCGCGGCCGGTCCGTCCGGCCGGCTGGACCCCGGCGTGCGGGCCGTGTTCGAGGAGGTCAGGCACGACCCGACCGTGCGCAAGGTCGTCCTGACCCGCACCCGGGCCCTGCGCGACGACGTGACCGGCAGCAACGTGACCGTGGTCCCGATCGCCACCCTCGACGGCCAGGAGGCCGTGGTGCGGTGCGGCGTGATCGTCGTCGCCGACCCGCTCGACGCCGCGCTGCCGCACGCGCCGCTGCCCGCCCGGCACCGCATCGTCCACGTCGGCGCGCCGTGGGCGCCCGGTCGAGCAGCGCCGGGCCTCGGCGCCGTCGACGCGGTCGCGGTGACCTCCGACCACGAGGCCGCATCTCGCCGGGTCGCCGACCCGCACCTGGGCGGGGACGACGTGTGGCTGACCGGTCTCCCTCGCCACGACCTGCTTCTCGCCGAGGTGCTGCCCGACGACCTGGCGAAGGTCGAGGCGCGGCTGCGGGCGCGGCTCGAGGGTCGCCGGCTGGTCGTGCTCAGCGGCGACCGGCCCGCGACCTGGTCACCGGACGACGTGGCGCTGCTGGGCGACTGGGCGCGCAGCGCCGGGGTGGTCCTCGGTGTGCGCGAGGAGCGCCCGGACACCCCGACAGGGCTGACCCGGGCGCTCGGGCCGCTGGCCCCGATCGGCCTCAGTGACCGCAGCGTCCTGAGCGCGGCGGTCGTGCTGCGGGCCGCTTCGGCGGTCGTCGGTGGCTCCCCGGCTGGCCTGCTCGACGCCCGCGCGGCCGGGCACGCCCACGTCGTGCACCGTCCGGGCGACCCGGTCGCACGACTCCTCGAGGACCTGTCCGCCGCGGCCGCCGCGGGCTGGCAGGCCCCGCCGGGCTCGTCCGACGACGTCGTGCGGCTCGACGGCGGTGCGACGCGACGCTTCGTACGCCGGGTGCGCGAGCGCGAGCTCGAGCGGCTCTGAGCCGCCTCAGTCCGTCCCGAGCGAGGCTTCCTCGGCCGCCCACTCGTCGACCGGCAGGTAGGTCCGCTTGAGCGCGAGGACGACGCGCTCGGCGGCGTGCCCGTCGCTCGCGGGGTGCAGGGCCTGCCCCCAGGCGACGTAGCCCTCGTCGGGGCCGTGGGCGAGAGCGGCGTCCAGGGCCACCCCGAGGTCGCGCCCCGCGATGGACGCCAGCGGCAGACCGGCTGCCTGCGCCTGCTCCGTCGGGACGATGCTGACGGCGGGGCGCCCGAGCACCGCCCAGTCGGCGAGGTCGGCCGCGGAGCCGGAGACGAGCACGTCGGCGACGCGCCACGCGGTCTCCGGGTGCACCGGGAGCGGCGTCTTCGCCGGGTCGGAGACGAGGGTCTCGTCCGACAGGTCGAGCAGGGGCTCGGGCAAGGTGGCGCCGGCGCCGGTCCCGGGGCGTACGGCCACCGCGACGTCCGGGTGTGCGTTCGCCCAGGCGACCAGCACGGGGAGGTCGAGCATGCGGTCCCACGGCTCGACGACCACCAGCCGGCGGCCGGAGAGGACCCAGCGCAGCCGCTCGAGCTCGCCGCGATGGGCCGGGGCGAGCGCGGCCTCGTCCGCCACGAGCAGGTCGATGCGCGGCGAGCCGACCTCCCAGACGCCGTCGGGGTCGAGCCTGGGGAGCTGTGCGGCCGCCTCGGCGCCGGGCGTGCCGGAGACCACGACCACCCGCGTGAGGGCGTCGTCGAGCTCGACGGCGCCGGCGTCGCGCAGCCCCCAGGTGTCGCCGCTGCCGTCGAGCCCGACGTCCGGGGACGCCAGGCCCGTGGGCCGACCGAGCTGGAGGAAGCGGTGGTGGCGCGGCGACAGTGGGTGGTTGACGTCGCTGCGGGGGCCGACCGAGGTGAGGATGGTGCCCATCCGCAGGCCGTACATCTGGCCCGGCGGGCTCTCGGTGGCCACCCGGACGACGTTCTGGCCGGAGACGTCCAGCGGGCGCGAGCCCTCCAGCACGATCTTCTTCACCGAGGGGTCGTCGCGCACGGCGTCGAAGACGGCACGCACCGCGCCACTGAGCAGGCCCGTGCGCGGGTCGACGGGGAAGCCCCACCAGTGGTCGAAGGAGGGGACCCACCGGTCCTCGTCGGGGAAGGTCTCCGAGCCGAGGGGCTCGGGCAGCACGGCGGCGCCGTCGGGTCCGGACCGGATGGCGAAGCTGCGGTGCAGGCTCCAGGCGGGCGCGATGCGGCGCAGGTTCGACTCCATCGCGTCGACGTCGGCGTCGGGGACGTGCTCGAGCACCCGCTGCTTCCACAGCCGCAGGTCGGGGGCGGAGAAGGGGTTCTCGTAGAGGAACTGCCGCTTGAGCAGCGGGAAGCCCTCGGCCATCAGGTCGAAGGCCGACGCCCGGTAGACCGGGTGGTAGGGCAGGATCCCGTCGACGAAGGTGGCGAGGTGGTAGCCGCTGAGGATGAGGTGGCGGGAGAACCCGATCTCGTACTTGAGGATGATCGCGGTCTTGTCGCGCTGCTTGGCGACGGTCTCCAGCCGGCGGCGGAACTCCGGGTCCTCGAGCACGCGTCGGCGGTAGACGAGGAAGTAGGAGCCGACGTGGATGAAGTCGGAGTAGCGCCAGAGGTCCTGCTGGCGCATCTGCTCCTCGACGTCGTCGAGCGAGAGGGGCCGGCCGAGCGCCTCGTAGTCCTTGATGCCGAAGTCCTCGTAGGTGGCCTGCAGACCCCACCAGTCGCACGCGGTGGCGTCCATCTTGGCGAAGACGGTGTCGAGCGGCTGCACGAGCCAGCACGAGTCGTTGGCCAGCATCATCTCGTCGTACTGGTCGATGACGTCCCAGCCGACGAGGTCGGTGGCGAGCATCGAGTAGGAGCCGAAGTCGTAGCGGCCGTGGCGCACGGCCCACGCGCCCTTGGTGTAGGGCGCGAGCTTGTCGAGCTCGCCGTCCTCGAGCTCGCAGTCGGCGAGGTAGTAGATGTCGGCGAACCGGCTGAGGTCGGCGAGGTAGGACACCACGGTCGGGTCGACGATGCCGTCGACGTCGAAGGCGGCGTACAGGCAGACCCGTCGCGGTGAGTCCGGGGGCGTGCTCGGGGCCGGCAGCACCCGCACCTCCGGGAGCGTGGCGAGCCCGTGGCGCCGCCCCTCGAGCGCGTAGTGGACGACGGGGTTGACCTCGTCGTCCTCGGGGTCGAGGTGGGCGTTGGTGTAGTGCCAGAGGTCGAAGCCGGGGGAGGGGTGCCGCATCTCGTGCCAGCCGCGCTCGGCGAAGTGGATCGCCTGCTCGGGACCGGTGCACAGGTGCCAGCGCAGGTCCGGGTTGTGCCACATGTAGCCGAACTCGTCGAACTCCCCGCTCGCGCGGATGACGGCCACCTCGGCGGCGAGGACGGCGTCCCGGTCCGGGGTGTCGGTCGGCTCACCCTCGGGGAGGCCGTGCGCCATCGCGTCCTCGACGAGCCGGGTGCGCTCCTCGGGAGACGCGGCGGCCCAGCGGGGGACGAACGCGCGCCAGCGCGAGGTGAACTCGGCGAGGTCCAGCATGCCCGTCACAGGTGAAGGTCGCTGGCCGGGGACGCGGTGGCGTCGTCGTCGCGCGTCTCGCCGAGCCGGTCGTGGCGGATCGCGTGGATCAGGGCGGGCAGGCCCGCGCCGGCCGCGTCGGGATGGCGTTCGAGGTAGCCGGCGGTGCTGAACGACGGCCCCGGGTCGAGCCGCTTGGCGTTGCCGTGGCGTACGTAGTGCAGGGCGGGGCTCAGGCCCGTGCCGACGGCCTTGGGGTGGGTGCGCAGGTACCACCCGCCGTCGAAGGCGGTGCTCGCCTCGACCTCGCGCACCAGGTCGGCCTCGGGGTCGGCCGACGAGCGTCGTCCGACGAGGCGGCCCACGCCGGAGCCGCGCGACTCCTGGGCGGTCCAGTAGGCCTCCGACAGCGTGGTCGCGAGGACGTCGGAGAGCGTGTCGACCTGGTCGCGCAGCCGCGCCCGCTGGCGCCGCGCCCGCTGCAGGGCCTCCTTGGTGTGCTCGAGCTCGATCTGCCACCACTTCAGCTCGCGCCCGGACTGCCGCAGCGCCTTCTCCGCGCGGGCGAGCCTGGTGGTCGCGTCGGTCTCGTCTCCCCGGTTCTCCACGGGGCAGCACCCTACCCTCGGCGCGCAGTACCTATGCTGTCGCCCGACCTCGCACCAGCACCTTGGAGGACCCCAGTGGCCGACACCTTTGACCACGTCGTCGTGGGCGGCGGCATCGTGGGAGCCGCGACCGCGTGGACCCTCAGCCGACGCCACCCCGACCGGCGGGTGCTGCTGCTCGACAAGGAGCCCGAGTTCGGGCGCCACCAGACGGGCCACAACAGCGGCGTCATCCACTCCGGCATCTACTACACGCCCGGCAGCCTCAAGGCCGACCTGTGCCGAGCCGGCGCGACCGCGACCGAGCAGTTCGCCGAGGAGCACGGGATCCCGTGGCGGCGCATCGGCAAGCTCCTGGTCGCGACCGACGAGCGCGAGCTCGCCGCGATGCAGGCCCTGGCCGAGCGGGCCGCGGTCAACCAGATCGAGGCCACCGTCCTCTCCGGCGCCGAGCTGCGCGAGCGCGAGCCGCACGTGGCGGGCCTGGGTGCGCTGCACGTCGCCGCCACCGGGATCACCGACTACGGCATGATCAACCGCCGCCTCGCGACCCTGGTCGAGGACGCCGGCGGGACGCTCATGCGCGACACGCGGGTGCTGGGGATCCGCGAGACCGCGCAGGAGGTCGTCCTGACGACGAGCCGCGGGGACGTACGCGGGTCGCACGTCGTCTTCTGCGCGGGCGTGCAGGCCGACCGGGTGGCGGCGATGGCCGGCCTCGACGTCGACTTCGCGATGGTGCCCTTCCGCGGCGAGTACTACGACGTACGCCCCGAGCGGGCCGACCTCGTCGACACGCTGGTCTACCCGATCCCCGACCCGGAGCTGCCCTTCCTCGGCGTCCACCTGACGCCCACGGTGGACGGGGGCCTCAACGTCGGACCCAACGCCGTCCTGGGCCTCGCCCGCGAGGGCTACCCGAAGTTCTCCTTCGACCGCCGCGACTTCCGCGACATCGTCACCTTCCCCGGCATGTGGCACGTCGCGCGCGCCAACGTCCGCACCGGGGCGCGCGAGATGCGCAACTCGCTCTCCAAGCGCGGCTACCTCCGGCTGTGCCAGAAGTACTGCCCCGACCTGCGCCTCGAGGACCTGACGCCCCGGGAGGCCGGCATCCGCGCACAGGCGGTGATGCGCGACGGGTCGTTCGTGCACGACTTCCTGATGCGCGACACGCCGCGCTCGCTCCACGTGGTCAACGCACCGTCACCGGCTGCCACCTCGGCGCTCCCGATCGCGTCCCTGATCGTCGACCGGGTGGACGGCGTCCAGGGCTGACCAGAGGGGCCAGGTCGGGGGACGGTCAGACCTCGTCGTCGCCGACGCCCTGGTCGTGGGGGATCGGTCCGTAGTGCCGCCGCTCCCACCAGCCGAGCCCGGCGGCGCAGGCGGCGGTGAGCAGGTCGGCGATGACGATCAGCACGCGCGAGACGGCGGCGAGGGCGATCGCTTCGCCGGCCCCGATCGTCGGTGCGAGCGCCGTGACGATGATGACCTCGCGCACGCCGGCGCCGGAGGGCAGCAGGAAGAAGAACAGGCCCGAGATCATCGCGATCGCCATGGTGCCGATGCACACCAGCAGGAACGACGCGCTGCCGTCGACGTCCGAGACGCCGCGCACCAGCAGCCACAGGTGGAGGCCGAAGAAGCCGTACGACGCCACGGCCGCTGCGAGGGAGAGGGCCACGGCGCGCGCCCGGACGGGGTGGTCGCGCTGCGGGCGGCGCAGGATCTTGAAGCCGAGGGCCACGAGCCGCTCGAGGATGCGCGGGTGCAGGCACACGACACCGATCGGGAGCAGCAGGTAGAGCCAGACCAGGTTGCGGAGGTCCTCGTAGTCCCGGATGAAGCCGGGGAGCACCAGCGAGCCGGCGAGGAGGGCTGCCACGACGGCGACGGCGAGGGAGAACAGGGTGGCGGTGAAGATCCGCGCCCGCGCCAGGCCGGCGCGTCGCCCGAGCTCGATCTGCAGGAGGTAGGCCCACACCGAGCCGGGGAGGTACTTGCCGAGCTGGCCGACCAGGAAGATCTGCGCACCGCGGGCCACGCCGATCGGCTTGCCGAGCTCGTCGACGAGCAGCTGCCAGCTCCAGGTCGACAGCAGGATCGCGACGGGCAGCGCCAGGAACGACGGCAGCCAGTCACGCCAGGACAGCTCGGCCAGGGTCTCCTGCACGACCTCGTGGTTGGACCAGAGGGCGTAGCCGGCGGCCAGGACCACCGCGACGACCAGGAGGATGCGCGCCCAGTGGATGAGCCGGCCGCGCATGGTGTGCGCGGGCTGCACTTCGGTGGACGTGACGGATCCCTTCGTCGGGCGGCCGCCGGAGCGGCACCTGGTGAGGCGACGCCGTGCTGCGGCGTCTGGACAGCCATCTTGCCCCACCGGGGCGCGATGCGGCCAAAACGCGGCCCGTATATAGGGTTCGGGCATGGCTGAACCACTGCGCATCGCACTCGTCGGATCCGGGTCCATGGGCCGCAACCACGCACGTGTCATCGCCACCGGTCCGCGGACCGAGCTGGCTGCCGTGATCGACCCCCACGAGGAGAGTGGCCGCGCCGTCGCCGGCCAGTACGGCTCCGCGTGGCAGGCCGACCTCGACGGGATCGGTTCCTTCGACGCGGTCGTGATCGCCGCGGCGACCGAGGCCCACCACGGCCTCGCCGCCCAGGTCATCGACGCCGGCCTGCCGCTGCTCGTCGAGAAGCCGCTGTGCCCCTCGCTCGAGCAGTCCCAGGAGCTCGTCGACGCCTCCGCGGCGGCCGGCACCCCGCTCATGTGCGGCTTCCTTGAGCGCTTCAACCCGGCCGTCATGACCGCGATGAGGATGGTGGAGGCCCCGCTCTACGTGCGCGCCCAGCGCCACTCCCCGTACGCCCCCCGCATCAAGACCGGCGTCGCCTGGGACCTGCTCGTGCACGACGTGGACCTCGTGGTGCGCGCCTTCGGCGGCGAGCAGCCGGAGTCGTTCGACGTCAAGGTCGGCCAGTTCCACCCCCAGAGCGTCGAGGGCGCGGAGGACATCGTCGAGGCCGGCGTGCGCTTCTCCGGCGGCGGCATCGCGTCGGTGTCGGCGAGCCGGCTCGGCCAGGTCAAGGTGCGCTCGATGGTCATCCAGGAGCTCGACCGGATGATCGAGATCGACCTGCTCCGGCGCGGTCTGACCAGCTACCGCCACTCCAGCATCGAGGCCGACGACGACTTCGTCGGCTTCCGCCAGTTCACCGAGATCGAGGTCCCCGAGATCGGGGGAGCCGAGCCGCTGGTCTCCCAGCTCGCCCACTTCGTCGACCTGGTCGACGGCAAGGTCGACGTCGACGCCGAGCGTGCGAGCATCCTGCCCGCTCACAGCGTCGTGGACGAGGTCCTCAGGACCCGGTGACCAACTTCGGGTCGGTCGGGGCGGCGAGGTCGACCCGACCGATCTGACGCGCCGGCACGCCCCCGACGATCGCGCGGGCCGGGACGTCCGCGGTCACGACCGCCCCGGCCCCCACGACGGCCTCGTCACCGATGGTGACGCCCATGTTGATGATGGCGCCGGCGCCCACGAAGACGTGGTCCCCGATGGTGACCGGTCGGCGCTCCACCTCGGCGAAGCGGCGTCCGGAGACGCACCGCCTCGCCGAGGAGTGGGTGTAGATGTGCACGCCGGAGGAGATGTCGCACCCCCGGCCGATGGTGAGCCCGCCCGAGGCGTCGATGACCGTGAAGGCACCGATCCAGGTGCCCTCGCCGACCGTCGGCTCGCCGACCACCCAGGCGTGCTCGTTCCACGGGTTGGGCGGCAGGGAGGCGCTCACCGGAGGCTCACTGGGCCCGGATCAGGTCGATCATGCCCTGCCGCACCTCGATGGTCGGCTCGAAGCCGAGCATCTCCTTGGCGCGGGTGATGTCGGCCGCGCGGCGGCTGGCGATGACGTCGCGCTCGTTGAAGATCGGCGTCACGTCGGCGTTGACGGCCTCGATGAGGATGTCGGCCAGCTCGGCGATGGTGGTGTCGATCCCGGTGCCGATGTTGACCGGCTTGTTGTCCTGCTCGGACTCGAGCGCCAGCACGACGGAGCGCGCGATGTCGTGGACGTGGATGAAGTCCATCGACTGCTCGCCCTTGCCGTCGATGACCGGGGGCTCGCCGTTCTTGATCCGGTTGACGAAGTGGTTGATCACCGAGGTGTAGTAGGCGGTGGTCTTCTGGCCGGGGCCGTAGACGTTGAAGAACCGCAGGCCGACCCACGACAGCCCGCTGCGGCGGTGGTAGAAGTCGAGGAGGTCCTCGCCCGCGCGCTTGGAGATGCAGTAGGGGGTCTGCGGGGAGAGCCGGTCGTCCTCGTGCATCGGCAGCCGCTCGGGGTCGCCGTAGACCGACGCGGACGAGCAGTAGACCAGGCGGTCCACGCCGTGGTCGGCGGCGGCCGCGAACACGTTGTGGTTGCCGATCATGTTGATGTCCATCGACTCAAAGGGGTCGGCCTGGCTCTTGTTGATCGACACCGCAGCGGCGTGGATGACCTTGGAGCACCCCTTCATCGCCGCGTGGACGGCACCGCCGTAGCGCACGTCCTGGTCGATCAGCTCGACGTCGTCGCCGAGGGCGGCCACCGCCTCGCGGTCACCGCGGAACATGTTGTCGAAGATGCGGACCTTGTAGTCCTTCTCGAGCAGCATGGGAACGACGTGCATGCCGATGAAGCCGGCACCGCCGGTGAAGAAGACGGTTTCCTTCGAGCTCATCTGATGGATCTCCTCATGGGTGTGGTTCGGGGTTCGGGGGCGTACGGGTGGGTGGGACCGGACGGGGTGCCGGGGTCAGCGGGTGCGCTGCGGTGCGGGGGCCGCCACGAGGTCGCCGAGGACCTCGAGGTGCCGCTCGGTCACCCGGTCGAGGGCGAAGTGCTGGTCGACGATCGTCCGGGCGCTCTCGCCGACGAGGCGGGTCGCCTCGGGGTCGTCGAGGGCGAGGTTGAGGCGCTCGGCGAGACCGTCGACGTCGCCGACCTCGCACATGAAGATGTCGTCGCCGTCGATCATCGGGATGCCGGGGAAGTTGTCGATGCGGCCCCACGCCACCACCGGGGTGCCCGCGGCCATCGACTCGAGGGTCGCGGTGCCCAGGCCGAGGCCCTGCTCGTGGCTCTCGACGGTGGCAGCGGCCAGCAGGTGCGGGATGTCGGCCTTCGGGACCGCGCCCAGGCTGTGCACGGCATGGGCCACGCCGAGCTCCTCGGCACGCTTCTGGAACAGGTCGTAGTAGACGCGACCCACCACCACGAGGCGGGCGTCGGGGTGCCGGGCGAGGACCGCCGGCAGCGCCTCGACCAGGCCGAGCCGGTCGCGCACGGGGATGACGTGCCCGACGGACAGGATGATCGGCGCGTCGGGACCGACCCCGGCGAGCTCGCGACCGCGTGCCGCGTCGCCCGAGCGGACCCAGGCCGGGTCCACGCCGACGGGGATCGCGACGAGGTCGCGGTAGCGGCCGCGGTAGCGCTCCTTGATGTAGTCGTCCATGTAGGAGTCCATCACCACGAGCGAGGGTCGCGAGCGCCGCAGGCGCGGCGCCACGAGGGTGGCGTCGAGGAAGCGGAACGCGTGCCGGTAGGCGGCCGCCGGGTTCTCCAGGCGCGTGTGGATGCTCAGCAGCACCGGGATGTCACGGCGCCGCGCGTAGGCGCCCGTGGCCCAGGTGAGGTCCATGAACTGCCCGTGCTGGTGGATCACGTCGGGCCTGAACTCGTCGAGGAGCGCGGCGAGGCGGCGGCGCAGCGAGGGTCGCGTGGCGAAGGAGATGTCGAAGGAGACCGCCAGCCGGCTCTCGGGGAGCACGAAGGCGGGGAAGCGCACCACCCGCACGCCGTCGCGCCACTCCTCGGCGGGGGCGTCCTCGTAGGCCGCCGTCACCACCAGCACCTCGTGGCCCCGGGCGGCATAGCCGCGCGCCAGGGCGTCACTGAGGTGCGCGCTGCCTCCCACCCGCGGCGGGTAGAAGTTGTTCACCACGACGATGCGCACGTAGGGACCCCGATCGATTGCGCCGACAAACCGGTCCACCATAACGATCTGCGGCGGCGTGCTCCCAATCCGGCCGCGGCCCGGGCGCGGCCCGCGCGGGAGGTGTGCCGTACGGCATGGAGTAGCCTGACCGCCGCTCGGAACCAGACACGGGGGAGGCCGTCATCGACACCACGTCGCCGGAACCAGCGGTGTCGGAGTCACCGGAACCCCCGGAATCCCCGGAGTCGTCGGAGTCGCCGGAATCCCCGGTCCCCGACGACCAGCGGCGGACGTGGCGGATCCTCGGCAGCTGGCCCGACCGCCTCGAGGTGCTGCTGCCGCTGCTCGCCTACGCCGCGATCGCGCTCGGCAGCCTGTCCACGTCCTCGCTCGGCCTGCTCTCGGTCGACGGAGGTGGCGACGGTGCCGACCAATGGGGCTCGTCGCTCCCCATCCGCAGCGACGAGTGGCTCACGCAGGCACCGATCGACCTCTCGGTGCTCGCCCACGGCACGTCGACGGCGCCGTCGCTGTCGCAGGACCCCGACCTGATCTACCAGATCTCCTCCGGGCAGGTCGTGGAGTCGGTCCTCTTCCACGAGGGCAACTTCCTTCGCCTGGGGCCCTGGCTGCCCGACGAGATGCTGTTCTCGGCGTTCCGGGCGTGGCCCTGGCTCCTCCTCGTGCTCGCGCTGCCACCGCTGCTGCGCCGCATGGGTGCCTCGAGGCCGATGTCGTGGCTGGGCGTGGTGCTCGTCTTCCTGGCCCCGGCCTCCGTGTGGTGGTCGTTCATGCCGGTGCGGATCATGGCCTTCGCCGCAGCCGGCAGCTACGTGCTGTGGCTCGCGCGCGACCGGATGGTCGCGGGGCACCGGCTGGTCGCCGTGCTCCAGGCCGCGGTGGCCGGCGTCCTGCTCGCCCGGCTGGTGACCTACTACGTGCCGTGGTCGCTCACCCTGGGCGTGCCCCTCGTGATCGCCACGGGGGTCTACCTCGTCGCGGACCGGGTCACCCGCCGACAGGCGCTGCTGACCGTCGGGGCCGGCGCGCTCGTCTCGCTGGCCGTGCTCGCCGGCACGCTGCTCGAGAACGCCGCGTCGCTGTCGGCCGAGCTCAACACCGTCTACCCGGGACTGCGGCGGGTCACCGGCGCGGCCCAGATGCCCTCCCAGCTCTTCGGTGGGCCGGCGCTGTTCGAGATGGAGGACGGCGCGGCGCCGATGCTCCTCAACCAGAGCGAGATCTCCTCCGGCTTCCTCGTGTGCGCCTTCTGGGCGCTGGTGGTGTGGCGACGCGCCTGGGCCGGTGCCACCACCGCCCAGCGGGGCGCGATCGCCACCCTCGCCGCGGCCACCGCCCTGTGGAGCGCCTGGGCGATGTTCGACTGGGGGCCGCTCGGCGAGAGCATCCCGCTGCTCAGCGCGGTGCTGCCGGTGCGCGCGGCGCAGACCGTCGGCTTCCCGGCGACGCTGCTGCTGGTCCTGCTGGTCTCCCGCCTCACCGGGGACTCCTCGCGCCTCGCCGTGGCCGCGGCCGTCACGACCGGTCTCGTCACGGCCTACGGCGCCTCCGACGCGCGCCGCGCCCTGCCCGACCTGGCCACCTGGCAGGTCTGGGCGGCCGTCCTGGCGGTGTCGGCCGTCGCCTATGCCGTGACCCGCTGGCCGTCGCGCTCGTGGCCGGTCGTCGGCACGCTCGTGGTGTGCCTCGCCGCGGGCATCGACGCCAACCCCGTCGTACGCGGGGTGGGCGACCTGCGCAGCAGCCCGGCGGCCGACGCGGCCCGGGCACTCACCCGGCGCGCCGAGGCCGACGGCACGCTCATCGCGACCAACTCGATGGCGGCCAACGCGCTCTTCATCGCCAACGGCGCGCCGACCCTCACCGGCAACCAGGTCACCGGCCCGATCGTGTCCGAGTGGGAGAAGGTCGACCCCGACCACGAGTACGAGAACGTGTGGAACCGGGGGGCGAGCTATCTCTACGTCGCCTTCGACGGCGAGCGCGACGCCCCGTGGGTGGAGGAGGCGGCCCCCGACGTCATCGTCATCCACGTCCACCCGTGCTGGCTGGCCGAGAGCGACCTCGACGTCGGCTACGTCGTCGCGACGCTGGAGATCCCCGGCCCGTGCGTGCGGCCACTGCGCACCTTCACCTGGTACGGCGGCACCCAGTACGTCTACGCCTTGCGCGACCGGCGGTGAGCAGGGATCGGGGAGTGCCGGCTTGCCCAGGGCGAGCCGTCACTCCCCGATCTCGTCGGGCGGGGGCGCTCAGGCGCCGGCGCGCACGGTCGTGTTGACCGCCGTGACGATGCGCTCGAGGGCGGCCTCGTCGAGCGAGGGGTGGACCGGCAGCGAGATGACCTCGCGCGCCACCTGCTGCGTCACGGGCAGCTCGAGGCCCTCGGCGTAGCGGGTGAGCGAGGCGAGCTGGTGGTTGGGGATCGGGTAGTAGACGCCCGAGCCGACCTGGTGCTCCTCGCGCATGGCGGTGACGATGCGGTCGCGCTCGTCGCCGTCGACCTTGATCGTGTACTGGTGGTAGACGTGCGTCGCGTCGTCGGCGACCGGCGGCACCACGACGCCCTCGAGGTGGGCGTCGAGGTAGGCGGCGTTCTCCTGGCGGACCTTGGTCCAGCCCTCGACCTTGGTGAGCTGCACGCGGCCGATGGCGGCGTGGATGTCGGTCATGCGGGCGTTGAAGCCGACGACCTCGTTGGCGTACTGGCGCTCCATGCCCTGGTTGCGCAGCAGGCGCACCATGCGCGCGATCTCCTCGGTGGCGCAGGAGACCATGCCGCCCTCGCCCGAGGTCATGTTCTTGGTCGGATAGAGGCTGAACATCGCGAAGTCGCCGAAGCTGCCGACCTGGGCGCCCTTCCACGTGGCGAGGTGCGCCTGGGCGGCGTCCTCGAACAGGCGCAGGCCGTGCTCGTCGGCGACGGCGCGCAGCGCGTCGACGTCGGCCGGGTGGCCGTAGAGGTGCACCGGCATGATCGCCGCGGTGCGGTCCGTGACGGCCGCGCGGACGCTGTCGGCGTCGAGGCAGAAGTAGTCGGGCTCGACGTCGGCGAAGACCGGCGTCGCGCCGGTCAGCGCGACCGAGTTGGCGGTCGCGGCGAATGTGAAGGACGGCACGATGACCTCGTCGCCCGGGCCGATGCCGGCAGCCAGCAGGCCGAGGTGGAGGGCCGAGGTGCCGGAGTTGACGGCCACGGTCGTACGCCCGCCCGCCACCGCGGCGCCGAACTCCTGCTCGAACGCAGCGACCTCGGGGCCCTGCGCGATCATGCCGGAGCGCATCACGCGGTCCACGGCGGCGCGCTCGTCGTCGCCGACGATCGGCTTGGCGGGCGGGATGAACGGGAGTGACTCGGCGGACATGTGGGGCCTTTCGGGTGCGGACGGTGCAGTCGGTGCAGTCAAGGTCTGGGCGGGGCTGGTGAGGTCTGGTCAGGAGTGGTCAGTGGGCCTCGAGGCGCGACAGCCACGCCTCGACGGGGGCCCGCAGCGGGTCCTGGAGGCCGCCGGTGTCGCGCGAGCCGTGCAGGACGACGGCCGCGAGCGGTTCGTGCTGGTCGGCGGAGACGCCGAGGCGGTCGAGCCGATAGGTGTTGAGCCGTGCGGCGCGGGCGGGGACGCCCATGCTCACGACGAAGGGCGGCAGCTGCCGCGTCACGGCCGACTGCATGCCGATCATCGACCCCTCGGGCACGGTCAGGCGCTGGTGCACGACGGTGCCGAGGCCGAGGTTGGCGCCGTCGCCGACGGTGACGTGGCCGGCGGTCACGACCATGGCCGACACGGTGACCTCGTCGCCGATCCGGCCGTCGTGGTTGACGTGGGCCTTGGTCATGAAGAAGCCGTCGTCGCCCACCGCCGTCTCGTGGGCCCAGCCGCCGCTGATCGTCACCATCTCCTTGAAGACGTTGCGCGAGCCGATGACGACGGGGTTGCCGTCGAACGGCTCCTCCCACGACGCGGTCATGTCGTGGCCGCGCACCTCCGCGGCGCCGCCGACCACGACGTGCGAGGCGAGGTAGTTGTCGTCGCCCAGGCTGACCCTGCCCTGGAGGACGCAGAAGGGACCGACGACGTTGTTGTCGCCGAGGGTGACCTCCGGGCCGACGACCGCGGTGGGGTGGATCCGGTTGCTGGTGCCCACGTGCGTGCTGCTCCTGCGCCTCAGCGGCGTACGGCCGGGTCGGCGAGCACGGCGCGCAGCTGCTCGGCGACGTAGTCGAGGTCGTCGGCCACCAGGTTGGCGTGCATCGGCAGCGCGAACTGCGTGGTGAACAGGCGCGCCGACACCGGGCACACGTCCTGGGTGCCGTAGACGGGCTGGACGTGGGAGGCGTACGTGCCGAAGTTGCTGCCGACCCCGCGCTCACGCAGGGCCATGACGACGGCGTCGCGGTCCACCGAGTCGTCGGTGGTCACGAGGTAGGACTGGTAGGGGTGGGTGCGGTCCTCCGCGACGACCGGCAGGGTGATGCCCTCGACGTCGCCGAGGCGCTCGGCGTAGCCGTCGGCGGCGGCGGTGCGCGCGGCGAGGAGGGCCGGGAGCCGGGTGAGCTGGACCCGCATCATGGCCGCCTGCACGTCGGACATCCGGTAGTTGTAGCCCGCCATGTCGAAGGACGGCACCGCGAGTGCCGAGGACCCCTCGCGGCTGACGGCGGGAGCGATGCCGTAGGTGTGCAGCTTGCGGGCCAGGTCCATGCGTGTGGCGTCGTCGCCGACCAGCGCGCCGCCCTCACCGGCCGTGATGCCCTTGCGGCCGTGGAAGCTGAACGCGGCCAGGTCGGCCAGGCTGCCCGCCGGGCGGCCCTTGTAGGTCGCCCCGGCCGAGCAGGCGGCGTCCTCCATCAGCCACAGCCCACGGCTGCTGCAGAGCGCGGCGAGCTCGTCGTAGTCGGCCGGCTGGCCGACCATGTCGACGGCGATGATGCCCACGGTGCGCTCGTTGACCAGGGCGGCCGCGGCGTCGACGTCGATGGTCCCGATGTCGGGGCGGACGTCCGCGAAGCGCGGCGTGGCGCCGGTCCACATGACCGAGTGGCCGGTGGCCGGGAAGGTGTAGTCGGCGACGATCACCTCGTCGCCGGGGCCCGCGCCGAGCACCTGGAGCGCCAGGTGCAGCGCCGAGCCGCAGTTGGAGGTCGCGAGCGCGTGGGAGGTGCCGGACACGGCGGCCAGCTCACCCTCGAAGGCGACGCACGTCGGGCCCGCGCCGGACAGCCAGCCGCTGGCGAACACCTCGCGGAGCGCCTCGATCTCCTCCTCGCCGACAGTGGGCTGACCGAGGGCGACCTGACGGGTGGCGAGCATGGAGGACCTTCCGGATCTTGGCCCGAGAGGGCCTGCGCATCGTGGGTTGTGACCGTCACAACCTAGACGCCGCCCCGGGCAAGACGGAAACCACCGGCGTCGACCACCGCGCTCACCAGGCGCTGACGCACCAGGCCACGACGGCGATCGCGCTGACCGAGGCGAGGACCCGGGCGAACCAGGGGTGGTCGCGCGCGAGCAGGAGGATCACCAGCACGAAGAACGGGGCCAGGGAGATGGAGTAGCGGGAGACGACCGGGTAGTCGATGCCCACGTTGACCGCGTTGAGCAGGCGGAGCAGCGGCGGGTAGGCCAGCAGGCCGAGCAGCGCGGACACGGCGGCCAGCTGGAGGACCCGTACGGGCTCGTCCGCGGGAGGTCGCGGCGGGTCGAACCGGCGCAGGACCCCCGTCGCCCCGGCGATCAGTCCGCCGGCGACCATCGCGGTGACGAGCAGCGGCATCCCGATCCCGGCCGCCCGGACGTAGGTGCGCACCGTCCCCAGCTCGGGGCGCACCAGGCTGCCGTCCTCCACCCACGGCAGGTGGGAGGCGAAGATCTCCGCCCACACGCCGAGCGCGACCTGGTCCCAGCCCGCCCGGGCGTACGGGGCGTAGAGCGTGGCGTCGTCGATCGTCGCGCGGGCGTCGATGAGGGCGCCGAAGGCGAGGATCGGGACGACGAGCAGACCGGCGAGCACGGCGGCGTGCCACCAGCGGGGGTCCCACGGCGTGTTGAACCGCCGGCCCCGCAGCCGGAGCACGAGCCCGAGCAGGACCGCGACGAGCAGCACCCCGGCGGGCAACGACGCCGTCACCGCGACGGCGGCGCTGACCGCCGTGGCGGCCGCGACCCAGCCGAATCCCCGCCCCGTGAGCAGCCACCGGAGCCCCGCGCCGGCGACCAGCGCCCCGCACACCACGGCTGCGGACATCGGGTTGACCATCGTGGAGTAGACGAGCACCGACGGGGCCGCGACCGGGGTGAAGGCGGCCGCCACCTGCTCCGCCGATCCCAGTCCCAGCCGCCTCGCGACGTACGCGCAGAGCGCCATGCCGAGGACGGCGACGACGGCGGCGAACCGCCGGTAGGTGTCGATGTCCCACCTGGCCTCGCCGGCGACCGCGTCGTGGGCACGGCGGAAGCCCTCGCCGGCGACGAAGTAGGTCGGGTAGTGGATGTATCCCGTGGTGCGGGAGCCGGTGGGCTGCGGTAGGCGGCTCGGCACGGCCCTCGCGGAGCCGCACCGGGCCTGCCACGCGATGGTCTGGTGCCCGGAGTAGCAGGTCCACGTGTCGACGAGCGGCTGGCCGACGTCGGCACCGCGGTAGGGGAAGGTGCCCCGGTGCACCTTGAAGGCCGTGTCGGCGTGGGCGATCTCGTCGACGGGGGAGAGCGGCTTGCCCTCCCCGGCCAGGCGCCAGGTCGTCACCAGGGTGAGGAGCAGGCCGGCGACGAGCACGCCGACGCCGAACCATGACGCCGCGCGGCTGCGGAGGGAGGACTCGCGGGTCACGGGCCTCACCAGGTCGCCAGTCCGAGGCCGAGGCAGGTGGCGGTCGCGACGACGGCGAGCCCCCGCGTGAGGAGCGGCCGGTCCTGCACGGCGACCAGCACGAGCCACACCAGCAGCGGCGCGAAGCCGATCGAGTAGCGGGCCACGACGGGGAAGTCGAAGCCGACGTTGAGGGCGTTGCTCGTGCGCAGCAGGACCGGGTAGACGAGGACGCCCGCGAGCGTGCAGGCGGTGAGCAGCTGCATCGGCTGCAGGATGCGCTCCTCCTCGGCCCGGGTGGCGGCCACCCGCGTGACCAGGCGCACCGACGCGACCGCCAGGACGGCGAAGACGGCGATGGTCACCCACAGGGGCAGGCCGTTGACGCTCGCCCGCAGGAAGCGCTGCAGCAGCAGTCCGTCCTCGCCGATGCCGAGGGAGCCGGTGGCGTACCACGGGCTGTGGACGATGAACAGCTCCTCCAGGGCTCCGGACACCACGGTCCGCCAGGAGTCGAGCGCCACGAAGGAGTAGAGCTCGGCGTTGGAGATGGTCGCGCGGGACGAGATCCACCGTCCGTACGCGACGACGGGCGCCACGACGACGACCGTGAGCACGCCGAGCTGCCACCACCGCGGGCGCCAGTCGCCGGCCACGCTCCACCCGGCGCGGTGCAGCAGCAGCGCGACGATGATCGCGAGCATGAACGCACCGGCCGGCAGCGTGTGGGTCACCGCGACCGCGGACGCCAGCACGGTCGCCGCCGCGAGCCACCAGAACCCGCGGCCCGTACGCATCCAGCGGATGCCGGCCCAGCCGATCAGGGCACCCGCCAGGACCGCGGCGGCCTGCGGGTTGGCGATCGTGCCGAAGAGGAGGATGCCGGCCGAGGCCGAGGGCAGCAGCGTCCCGGCGACGAGACCGGCGCCGCGAAGCCCCAGCGCCCACGCGGCGGCGAGGCAGGCGAGCAGTCCGGCGACCGTCACGAGCGCCGCGTAGCGCCGGTAGGTGTCGACCCACGAGTCCGGGTCCGCCACGCTCTCCTCGACGGCGCGGTAGGCCTCGCCGACGACGAAGTAGGTCGGGTAGTGGATGTAGCCCGTCGTGTGGACGCCCGACGGCAGGGAGATCGGGCCGAGGTCGGGGTGGTCGCAGGGCGCCATCGCGGCCCCGGCCTCGTGGCCGACGCCGCACGCCCACTCGCGCACCAGGTCCATGGTCATGAGCGACCCGCGGTGCGGGTACTCGCCGTCGTGGACCCGGACGTGCGTG
This sequence comes from Nocardioides sp. BGA-UO-ETr-FS32, assembly GCF_059567905.1. Classification (NCBI taxonomy): domain Bacteria; kingdom Bacillati; phylum Actinomycetota; class Actinomycetes; order Propionibacteriales; family Nocardioidaceae; genus Nocardioides; species Nocardioides sp. BGA-UO-ETr-FS32. The sequence continues at coordinate 294,467 of NZ_JCAQOX010000013.1, forward strand.
TCGAGGTGCACGTGCTCGTCGACCGCGCTCATCGGCATGCCCTCGCCGGCCCGCACGAAGAGTCCGATGGCCAGCGCGCCCAGCACCAGCGCGAGCAGCACGGTCGCCCCCCTGCTCCCGCGGTCCGGCCGCGTCCGGGCGTGCCTCGTCGTCCTGCGCACTGCGCCCCCGCTCCTGTCGTGCGTCGTGTGGGCGACGCCGCTGCGCCGCCGGTCCTGCCCGGCCGCAGGCTAACCCGTCCGGCGACTACCCTTGACGCCCGTGCCCCAGCAGCAGCCCGAGCAGCAGGCCCCGCCCGTCCAGCGCCTGCGGGTGCGCTACGCCAAGCGCGGCCGGCTCCGCTTCACCAGCCACCGCGACTTCAGCCGGGCCTTCGAGCGCGCCGTCTTCCGCGCGCGCATCCCGATGGCCTACTCCTCGGGCTTCAACCCCCACCCCCGCATCTCCTACGCCGGCGCCGCGCCGACGGGCTCTGCCAGCGAGGCGGAGTACCTCGAGCTGGCGCTCGCCGAGGTCGTCGTCCCGGTCGACGTCCACGCGATGCTCGACGAGGCGCTGCCGCCCGGCCTCGACGTGCTCGAGGTCGTCGAGTCCCCGGGCGGGTCGCTGGCCGACCTCCTCGAGGGCAGCCGGTGGCGCATCGACCTCGCGGCCGACCGGGACGCCACGACCGACGCCGTCGCGCGCTTCCTCGCCGCCGACGAGGCGCTGGTGGAGCGGATGACCAAGAAGGGCCTGCGCGAGTTCGACGCCCGTGGCGCCGTCGTCTCGCTGGTGGTCCTGCCCGCCGACACGGCGACCGGAGGGCGTACGTCGCTCGACGTGGTGGTGCGGCACGGGACCCCGGCCGTACGCCCCGACGACGTGCTGCGCGGGCTCGAGGCCGTCGCGGGACTGTCGGCCGGTGAGGCCCCCCTCATGACCCGTACGGCCCAGGGGCCGCTCAGCGCCGCGGGTGAGGTGGGCGACCCGCTGGCGTCTCACGCATAGGGCCCGCGCCGCGAGGGTGTGCGATACTCGCCACGTTCGACGCCCCGGCTCCCGCCGGGATCCCGTCGAGCCGACGACGTTCTCGCCGGCCACACCAGTGTCCGGCACCCCGGGTGGGTGGACGTCACCGGACCGCGACGCGGCCACATGAGTCGGTGACAGCGACTCGACGGTGGCCCGGCGACCGCGGCAGGTGACGGATCAGCGGCCCGGAGACGCACACGCGGAGGGTGTCGCCGCCACAGAAGCTTTGCGTCCCCGGGATCGTCACTCGAGAGCGGCGGACGCCGTATCGGCACCGCCACGGTGCCCGAGGAGCACCACATGCTCAGTGAAGACCAGATCGACGACCAGCCCGAGCGCAGCGAGTCGGGGGCCGACACCTCGGCGGCACTCCCGGAGACGGCGCCCGCCGCTCCCGTCGTGACGCGACGTACGCGCAAGGCACCCGCCAAGAAGGCGGCCCCCGCGGCGGAGGCGCCCGCTGAGGCAGCTGCCGAGACGGCCGGGGAGCCCGCCGCGTCTGCGAAGGCGACCGCCAAGAAGGCCGCGGCCAGGAAGGCCGCCCCCCGCAAGTCCACCGCCAAGAAGGCCGCCGCCGCGCCCGAGGCCGGCGCCACGGCCGATGCCGCTGTCGAGCCCGCCGTCGACGTCGCCGTCGAGCCCGCCCCGGCCAAGAAGGCCGCCGCGCGCAAGACCGCCGCGAAGAAGGCTCCGGCGAAGAAGACCACGGGCATGAAGGCCGCCAGCGAGCCCACCGCCGAGCCCACCGCCGAGGACCCGGGTCCCGCTGCCGACGCAGCCGGGCACGCCGTGCTGTTCCAGGCTCCGGTCGTGACCACGACCACCCGCCGGACACGCAAGAAGCCGGCGCCGGTGCCGGTCGAGTCCGCGCCGGCCGGGGACGAGGCGGCCGGGGACGAGGCGGCTGCGCCCGAGTCGGCTGCGGTCGACGTGGCCGGTGACGAGGTCGTGCCCGCCACGACGTCCGCGAGGACGAGGGGTGGCGCGAGCAAGAAGGCCGCCAAGAAGACCGCCGGCAAGAAGACGGCCGCCAAGAAGACCGCTGGTCGCGGTGCGGCGGCGCAGGACGCGCCGGACGCCGACGACCTGGCGGCTGAGGAGCTCGCCGAGGACGAGGTCACCGAGGAGGCCAGGGAAGAGCCCGCCGAGCAGACCGCCGCCGCGGACGCCGGCACCGAGGCCGACACCGACTCCGCGGACGACGACACTGACGGCGAGGGCGGCCCCGCGCGGCGTCGCCGTCGTCGCGGCGGCCGACGCCGCCGCAAGGCCGAGTCCGGTGCCGACGGCTCCGAGCCCGGCGCCGAGAGCGCCTCGTCGGACTCCGGGGAGGAGTCCGAGTCCGAGGGCGAGTCCGGCACGGCCGACGGGTCCGACGGCAGCTCCTCCGACGGCAGCTCCTCCGACGGCAATGGCGAGGCGAACGGCGAAGGGACCTCCCGACGTCGCCGGCGCCGCCGGCGCGCGGGCGATGACAGCTCGTCCGACGCCGACGACCCCAACACCGTGACCCGCGTGCGCAAGGGGCGCTCCGCGGAGGACCAGATCACGGCCGTGGCCGGGTCGACGCGTCTCGAGGCCAAGAAGCAGCGCCGCCGCGAGGGCCGCGAGGCCGGTCGTCGCCGCGCCCCGATCGTGAGCGAGGCCGAGTTCCTGGCCCGCCGCGAGTCCGTCGAGCGGGTCATGGTGATCCGCCAGCGCGAGGACCTCATCCAGATCGGCGTGCTCGAGGACAAGGTGCTCGTCGAGCACTACGTGGCCCGCGAGTCGCAGACCTCGCTCATCGGCAACGTCTACCTCGGCCGGGTCCAGAACGTGCTGCCGTCCATGGAGGCGGCCTTCATCGACATCGGCAAGGGCCGCAACGCCGTGCTCTACGCCGGTGAGGTCAACTGGCAGTCGCTGGGCCACAAGGAGGGCCAGCCCCGCAAGATCGAGTCGGTCCTCTCGAGCGGGCAGATGATCCTGGTGCAGGTCACCAAGGACCCCGTCGGGCACAAGGGCGCCCGCCTGACCAGCCAGGTCAGCCTCGCCGGTCGCTTCCTCGTCTACGTCCCGGACGGCACCACCTCCGGCATCTCGCGCAAGCTGCCCGACACCGAGCGCAGCCGCCTCAAGACCCTCCTCAAGGAGATCGTCCCCGACACCGCCGGCGTCATCGTGCGTACGGCCGCCGAGGGCGCCAGCGAGGAGGAGCTGACGCGCGACGTCGAGCGACTCAAGTCGCGCTGGGAGGACATCGAGAAGAAGGCCACCAACAAGGGTTCCGGCCCGCAGCTGCTCTACGGGGAGCCGGACCTGACCCTCAAGGTGGTCCGCGACCTCTTCACCGAGGACTTCTCCAAGCTCGTCATCGAGGGGGACGACGCCTGGAGCACCGTCTTCGGCTACGTCGAGTCCGTGGCCCCCGACCTCGCCGAGCGCGTCGAGAAGTTCGAGCGCGGCGCGACCGGCGGCGACGTCTTCGCGACGTACCGGATCGACGAGCAGATCCAGAAGGGCCTCGACCGCAAGGTCTGGCTGCCCTCCGGCGGTTCGCTCATCATCGACCGCACCGAGGCGATGACCGTCGTCGACGTCAACACCGGCAAGTTCACCGGCTCCGGCGGCAACCTGGAGGAGACGGTCACCAAGAACAACCTCGAGGCGGCCGAGGAGATCGTGCGCCAGCTCCGGCTGCGCGACATCGGCGGCATCATCGTCGTGGACTTCATCGACATGGTCCTGGAGTCCAACCGCGATCTCGTCGTGCGGCGCCTCGTCGAGTGCCTGGGCCGCGACCGCACCCGCCACCAGGTCGCCGAGGTCACCTCGCTCGGGCTGGTGCAGATGACGCGCAAGCGCATCGGCACGGGTCTGGTCGAGTCGTTCAGCGAGAACTGCGAGCACTGCCACGGTCGCGGCGTCGTGATCAAGGACCAGCCGGTCGACCCGAACGCCAAGTCCTCCGACGACGGCGGGGAGGGCCGCCGCGGCAGCCGCAGGCGCGGCCGTCGCGGCGCCGACGACGGCAGCCCCAACGGCAGCGGCTCCAACGGCGGCGGCTCCAACGGCGGGGGCAACGGGAAGGCCACCGAGCCCCACCACGCTCCGTCGCCGAAGGACGTGGCCGCCATGGCTCGCCACGAGAAGCCCGCCGACGAGCCGGCAGACGAGCCGGCAGACGAACCGGCGGCCGACGAGCCGACGGTCGACGAGGGTGCTCCCGAGCCGGAGGCGCCCGGCGTGGAGGCGCCTGCCGAGGAGTCCGCGACCGAGGCTGCCGACGCTCCTGCCGAGACGCCTGCCGAGACGCCTGTCGAGACGCCTGCCGAGGCTCCCGAGGAGGCTGCTGCCGAGGCTCTCGCCGAGCCTGAGAAGCCGCGGGTCGTGACGCGTACGCGCCGTCGGTCCGCCAGCCGCCCAGCCGGCCCGCCGGCCGGTGTCGGCACCGTGCCCGACTCAGGCCTGGTCGAGCCGGGCGCAGCCGGCGTCGAGCAGGGCGTCCAGCCGTCGGGCGAGCCCGCAGCCGACCTCTCCACCGAGCCTGCCGGACAGCCCGCGGCGGACGCGCCGGTGGTCGAGCACGTCCCGATCAAGAAGAGGGGCTCGCGCAAGCGCTGAGCGCGGGGGAGCGGGTGGCCGACCTCGTTTTGCCCGGTCGGCACCCGATCCCGTAGTCTTGACCCTCGGTGTTCGACACACCGATTCTGCGCGCCCGCCACGCGGCGTACTCGCCCCACCAGGCGGTGTCGTGCGCAGTCCCGCAAGTTTTCTTATCTGTAGTCCGTATCGAGGAGAGTGACTCGCCGTGTACGCAGTCGTGCGCAGTGGCAGCAAGCAGCAGAAGGTTGCCGTGGGCGACGTCATCGAGATCGACGCGATGGCCGCCGCCGGTGACACCCTCACCCTTCCCGTGGTGATGGTCGTCGACGGTGACAAGGTGACCGCGACCGGCCTCGACAAGGCGAGCGTGACCGTCGAGGTCACCGGCCGCACCAAGGGCCCGAAGATCATCATCCAGAAGTACAAGAACAAGACCGGCTACAAGAAGCGCCAGGGTCACCGCCAGAAGTACACCCAGGTCAAGGTCACCGACATCTCCCTCTGAGCGTTCGCTCGAGGTCGACCAAGTCTCTTCAGAAGGACTGAACAATGGCTCACAAGAAGGGTGCTGCGAGCACCAAGAACGGCCGTGACTCCAACTCCCAGCGCCTCGGTGTGAAGCGCTTCGGCGGCCAGGTCGTCGGCGCGGGCGAGATCATCGTCCGCCAGCGGGGCACGCACTTCCACCCGGGCACCGGCGTGGGTCGCGGCGGCGACGACACCCTGTTCGCCCTGCAGGCCGGCGCCGTCGAGTTCGGCACCCGCCGCGGTCGCAAGGTCGTCAACATCGTCCCCGGCGAGTGACGTCACCGCGACACTGAGCACTTCTGCGAAGGGCGTCCCTGTCTGGGGGCGCCCTTCGTGCTTTCACCCACCGATGCAAGGAATCTGATGGCCATCCCCACGTTCGTCGACCAGGTCACGCTGCACCTCGCGGCCGGACGAGGTGGCAACGGCGTGGCCTCCGTCAAGCGGGAGAAGTTCAAGCCGCTCGGCGGGCCCGACGGTGGCAACGGCGGCCAGGGTGGGTCGATCATCCTGCAGGTCGACACCAGCGTGACCACGCTCGTGGACTACCACCACAGCCCCAAGCGGCGTGCCGACAACGGCGGCCAGGGGGCCGGTGACCACAAGAACGGCGGCAACGGCAAGGACCTCGTCCTGACCGTCCCCGACGGCACCGTGGTCAAGGACGCCGACGGCAACGCGTTGGCCGACCTGGTCGGCCAGGGCACCACGATGGTCATCGCCCAGGGCGGGCGCGGGGGGCTCGGCAACGCGGCGCTGGCATCCTCCAAGCGCAAGGCGCCCGGCTTCGCGCTGCTGGGCGAGCCCGGCGACGAGCTCGTCGTACGCCTCGAGCTCAAGGTCGTCGCCGACATCGGCCTGGTCGGGTTCCCGAGCGCCGGCAAGTCCTCGCTGATCGCCGCGATCTCGCGGGCTCGGCCCAAGATCGCCGACTACCCGTTCACCACCCTGATCCCCAACCTCGGCGTGGTCACCGCGGGCGAGACGACCTTCGTGGTCGCCGACGTGCCCGGCCTGATCGAGGGCGCCGCGGAGGGCCGCGGTCTCGGACACGACTTCCTGCGCCACATCGAGCGCTGTGCGGCGCTGGTCCACGTCATCGACACCGCGTCCATCGAGCCCGGTCGCAACCCGCTCGACGACCTCGACGTCATCGAGGGCGAGCTCGCCCGCTACGGCGGACTGGAGGACCGGCCCCGGTTGGTGGCCCTCAACAAGGTCGACGTGCCGGACGGCCAGGAGATCGCCGACATGGTGGTCGAGGAGCTGCGCGGCCGCGGGCTGCGGGTCTTCGAGGTCAGCGCTGCGTCCGGCGCGGGCCTGCGCGAGCTCACGTTCGCCATGGCCGAGATCGTCGTCGCGTCCCGCGAGGTCGCGCCCACCGCCGAGCCCGAGCGGATCGTGCTGCGTCCGAAGGCGGTCGACGGCGGGGACGACTTCGAGGTCGTCGCCACCGACGACGGCTGGCGGGTGCGCGGCACCAAGCCCGAGCGCTGGGTGCGCCAGACCGACTTCAGCAACGAGGAGGCGGTGGGCTTCCTCGCCGACCGCCTCAACCGGCTCGGTGTGGAGATCAAGCTCGCGCAGATGGGTGCGCAGGAGGGCGACGCCGTCATCATCGGCCCCGAGAACAACTCGGTCGTCTTCGACTTCAAGCCCAGCATCGAGGCCGGCGCCGAGATGCTCGGTCGCCGCGGCGAGGACGAGCGGCTCCGCGAGACCCGCCCGGCCCGCGAGCGCCGCCGCGACATCGCCGAGGCGATGGAGACCAAGGCCGAGGAGGAGGCCCGCGCCGACGTGGCCCGCCGCCTCGACGAGGAGCGCCGCAAGAAGGGTCCCAACCGCAGCTCCGGCAGCTCGGGTGTCGGGCCGATGGCCTACGAGATCGGCACCAAGGACGACCCCGACTGGGACGGCAGTGACGACTGACCGCTCGGCCCTGGTGGAGGCCGCCCGACGCGTCGTGGTCAAGGTCGGCTCGTCGTCGCTGACCACGGCCGCCGGCGGCATCGACCCCGCACGTGTGCGGCAGCTCGTCGAGGTCCTGGCGGCCGCCCGTGACGGAGGGGCCGAGGTCGTCCTCGTGTCGTCCGGGGCCATCGCCGCCGGTCTCGCGCCGCTCGGGCTCACCGCCCGACCGCGGGGCCTCGCCGCCCAGCAGGCCGCGGCGTCCGTGGGGCAGGGGCTGCTGGCGCACCGCTACCAGGAGGAGTTCGCCCGGCACGGCATCGTCACCGGTCAGGTGCTGCTCACCCTCGACGACGTCACCCGGCGTGCCCACTACCGCAACGCCCACCAGACCTTCGCCAAGCTGCTCGAGCTCGGCGTCGTGCCGATCGTCAACGAGAACGACACCGTGGCGACCTCCGAGATCCGCTTCGGTGACAACGACCGCCTCGCCGCACTCGTCGCCCACCTGGTGCACGCGGACCTGCTCGTGCTGCTCTCCGACGTCGACGGCCTCTACGACGGACCGCCGTCGCGGGCCGGTTCGAGCCTCGTCCCGCTCGTACGCTCCGAGGAGGACCTCGCGTCGGTGACCATCGGGTCCGCCGGCGCGGCCGGGGTCGGCACCGGCGGCATGACGACGAAGGTCGAGGCCGCCCGCATCGCGACCGGCGCCGGGATCGACGTGGTGCTGACGTCCGCGGAGCAGGCCGCGGCGGCGCTCGCGGGTGCGGAGGTCGGGACGCTGTTCGAGGCGACCGGCAAGCGCCGCCCGACGCGGCTGCTGTGGCTGGCCCACGCGACGTCGGGGCAGGGCACGCTGACCCTGGACGCCGGAGCCGTACGGGCCGTGGTCGAGCGCCGGGCCTCGCTGCTCGCCGCGGGCGTGACCGCCGTCGACGGCAGCTTCGTGGCCGGCGACGCCGTCGACCTCCTCGACCCGGCCGGCGTCGCCGTGGCGCGCGGCCTGGTGAACTTCGACGCCGACGAGCTGCCGGCGCTGCTCGGTCGCTCGACCCGAGAGCTCAAGGTGGCCCTCGGCGCGGCGTACGAGCGCGAGATCATCCACCGCGACGACCTGGTCCTGCTGTAGCCAGCCCTCGCGCCGGCTCAGTCGCCGCTGCGGGCAGCCACCAGGGTGTCGTCGAACGCCTGCAGCAGGTCGATCACCGCCTGCCGGGGGACGTTCGGAGCCTCGACCCCCAGGTTCCCGAACTCGACGGCGGCGAAGGTCGCCAGCAGCTCGTCGGAGTGGACGAGCGCGCTGCTGGCCGTACCGCCGGAGGTCACGATGGCGATGCCGGCGTCGCCCTCCTCCACCGGGAAACGGCTCTCGCGCTGCGCCGGCCGGGCGGCGTCCGCCACCAGCGCATCGGCCTGCTCCTGCGGGATCGGGCCGGCGGTCAGCCGGAGCTGGCGGTCGCGCTCGGGGTTGCGGTAGAGGCACTGGATCTTGCCCGCCCCGTTGTCGGAGCCGCGTGCCGTGGTCGCCTCGCCGATCACTGCCCGGACCTGGGGGTCGTCCTGGCGGGGGCACGCCTCGGGCAGCAGCACCCGCGGCTGGACGTCGCGTTCGAGCGACAGCGAGTCGAGGACGGCGAGCAGCCTGTCGGTGGTCCTCTGTCGTGCGGCTGGGTCGAGCTCGTCGAAGCGGCGGGCGGCGCTGTCCTTGACCAGCACCCAGAAGCCCACCTCCTCGGCGGCGTGGTAGCCGTAGCCGTTGACGGTGGCGAAGTCCGACGTGGTGATGGCGGCGTAGCCGCGGTCGGTCGCCGTCCCGCCAGCCGTGGCGAGGATCTCGTTGACGTCGGTGGGCCCGAACTTGCCGAGGAACCAGCCCCACGCCGCGACGTCGACCTCGTCGCCGTCCTTGCCGGGGTGGCTCACGACGCAGCCGTACTTGGGCGTGTCGTCCACGACGAAGGCGCCGATCGCGTCGAGCAGGGTGATGGCGCCGGTCAGCTCGGTGTGCAGCCGGACCGACTCGCGCTGGGCCCGGGGGACGAAGAGGCGCCACTCCTCCGGGGCGAGGCTCTCGCACGGATTGATGTTCTCGACCGCCGCGGCGTCGGCGGTCGGCTCGGGCTCGTCGGGCTCTGTCGATGCCTCGGGATCGTCGGTGTCGGTGGACTCCGACGTCCCGGCCGTCGGCTCGCCCTCGCCGTCCGAGGGGTCGGACGATCCGCCGCTGCAGCCGGCGAGCAGCAGCGTGGCGAGCAGCAGGGCGAGCAGGGAGCGGAGTCCGGGACGGGCAGGCGTCGTCATGATCGCCATCCTGCCCACTCGCCCGCCCGGTAATCCTCGGGTCGGGCTCAGTCCTCCGCGAGCACCGTGTCGAGCTCGTCCATCGTGCTCGTGAACGCGCCCGCCAGGTCGACGTCGTAGGCGTCGGCGAGGGTCAGGACGGACCACAGGCAGTCGGCCAGCTCGTGGGCGAGCGCCTCGTCGAGGTCCTCCCGGGGGCGTACGCCGGCCTTGCCCTGCACGAGCTTGGCGAGGTCGCCGACGTCGCCGAGGAAGCCGAGCATGATCTCCTCGGTCGTCCACGACCGGCCGTAGGCCGAGGCCTCGACCTCGGCGTAGCGCGCCCGGACCGAGCGGGCGCGCTCCTGCATCTGCTGGAAGTCCATGGGTCGATCCTGCCTCAGCTGAAGGTGCGCGCGAGGCCGAGCTCGGTGGCGAGCCGGTCGGCGTACGGCCTGCGCTCCACGGCCGGCACCCAGCGGGTGCTGCGGTGCTGCTCGTAGAGCCGGTCGTCGGCGTGGCGGGGGAAGACGTGGACGTGGAGGTGCCACACGTCCTGGTTGCCCGCCGGCTCGTTGTGCTGGCGGGTGGAGATGCCGTCGCAGTCGTACGTCGCGCGCATGGCCACTGCGACCTGCTGCGTCAGGTCCCAGACGGCGTGGCCGGCCTCGGACGGGATGGCGTAGAGGTTCTCGTGGTGCCCGCGGGGGATCACGAGGACGGCGCCGTCGTTGGCCGGCCACCACTTCGGTGAGATGCGGGCGTAGGCGAGGTCGGTGACCGCGACGACGTCCGTGGGCTGGTTGTGCTCGTCGTGGACGCCTTGCTCGAGCCGGCAGAAGGGGCAGTCGTAGCCGAGGGGTTCGTGCACGCGGACACCCTGCCACGGTGCGGAGCGCTAGCGTCGCCACATGACCGACGAGCGGGAGCCACTTCACCGGACCGCGGAGGAGATCGCGGAGGACGAGGTGTTCTTCCGGTGGTACGGCGACTGGGCACCGCTCGACCCCGCAGGTCTGGCGGCCTTCATGGCCGGCTTCACCCGGCCGTGGTGGATCGTCGGCGGCTGGTCGATCGAGGCGTTCACCGGGGTGCCGCGCGAGCACGAGGACGTCGACCTCTCGATCCTGGCCTGTGACCTCGACGCCTTCCGCGAGCACGTCGGCGAGGAGTGGAACCTCTGGAGCATCCACGGGGGCACGCTGCGCCCGTTCGACGACCGCCACCCCGAGGTGCTCGACGTGCGCAGCCAGGTCTGGGTGCGGCGCAGTGCCGCCGACCCGTGGGTGATCGACCTCCCGATCACACCGGACCGCGGCGGTCTCTGGACGAGCAAGCGCGACCCCGACCACGTCGCCCCGCTCGACGACGTCACGTGGGTGGCCGACGACGGTGTCCGGTACCTGCGACCCGAGATCACGCTGCTCTACAAGGCCGTGCTGCACCGCCCCAAGGACGACAGGGACCTGGCCGTGACGTGGCCGCTGCTCGGCGAGGAGCAGCAGGCCTGGTTGCGCGAGGCCGTACGCCGGCTGTACCCGGACCACGACTGGCTCGAGCGGATGACCTGACTCAGGCAGACCGCGCCCAGGCGAGCGCGTCGGCCACGATCTCCTCCGTGGACATGCCGAGCTCCGCCCGGACGCGGGCCTCGACGTCGGCGGGGAACGGGGCGCCCTTGCGACGGAAGCTGTCCATCAGGTCCCACAGCACGTCGTCGCCGCGCGTGCTGGCGAGGTAGTCGCAGGCGAGGTGGGCGAGCGCGTAGTTGAGCCGGGAGCGACCCTGGTAGAAGTCGCGCCCCGTCGGCAGGCTCCGCGGCGCCATCGACCCGACCTGCTGGGCCAGGCCGCGGCGGCGCTGGTAGACGTCGTAGACCGCCGAGTAGGCGACGTAGTCCGCCACGCCCTCGCTCAACCACCGCGGGCTGCCGTTGTCGGAGGACCCGAGCGCGACGTGCACGAGCTCGTGGCGGAAGAGGATGCCCCGCCACTCCTCGCCGTCGGTGTGGACGGGATTGACCGCGAAGCGGTGGGCCGCGACCTTCTTGCCCCCCGGCCGCGCCATGACCGGGAACGCGATGCCGGCCGTCCGGTCGATCGACATCGAGCTCATCTTGTCGATGGCGTCGACGTCGCTGATGTCGTAGGCGACGACCCGCCCGGACCACGGGGGCACGAGCGGCTCGATGGCGTCGCGGGCCGCGACGATGGCGTCCTGCAGCTCGGCGGCCTCGTCCTTCGTCTCGTCGTCGAAGACCCCGAGCACGCCGTCGGACTCCTCGACGGTGATCGCGGCGACGTCCCACGGCGCGGGGAGCCAGCCGGTGAGTGCGTCGTTCTGGAGGTTGCGGTCGCTGGTGAGCAGCACCTCGTCCTCGTCGCCCACGAACGTGTAGATCAGCGGCTGGGTCACCGCGTGCTCGTCGTAGCCGTCGAGGCGCATCGTGAAGTCGACCGGTAGCTGGAGGTCTCCCTCGCCGTGGACCCGCGTCATGACGCCCTCGTCGCCGAGCTCGAGGGACATGTCGGTGGCCGGCAGGCGGGCGATGTTGTCCCACCACCGGGCCTGCGTCCTCGCGAACTCCCCGGCCGAGGGGTCGATGGTGGCCAGGAACGCGTCGCGGTCACCGTCGACCAGGGCCTGTTCACGTGTCTCCACGAGCTCCAGCGCGGCGTCGCGGAGGGACTCGTCCATGCCCGCGGGCGGTCCGGAACGCTCCGGCAGGCCCGGGTGGCTGGGCTCGTCAGGAGCCGGCGTACCGCCCTGGCAGGCGGCCGTCGGCAGCAGGAGGAGGCAGGCGAGCCAGGCCCGGGATGCGCGCACGGGGGAAGCCTAGGTGGTCAGCACGACACTCGGGCCGGGTTCGCGAGGGCCGCCCCGTAGGCTTGGCAGGTCATGAAGCAGCCGCTCGTCTACCTCGACCACGCCGCGACCACGCCCATGTTGCCGGTCGCGGTCGAGGCGATGACCCGGCTGCTCACGGGCGTGGGCAACGCGAGCTCGTTGCACGCCTCGGGCCGCGGCGCTCGCCGGGTGGTCGAGGAGTCGCGCGAGACGATCGCCGGCGTCATCGGCGCCCGCCCGGGGGACGTGGTCTTCACCTCCGGCGGCACGGAGTCCGACAACCTCGCCATCAAGGGCATCTTCTGGTCGCGACGCGCGCAGGACCCGCGTCGTACGCGCATCCTGTCGACCGCGATCGAGCACCACGCGGTGCTCGACCCGCTGCACTGGCTCGCGGAGAGCGACGGTGCCGACGTCGAGCTCCTCCCGGTCACGTCCGAGGGCGTGCTGGACGTCGAGTCCCTCAGGGACTCAGTGGCGCGCGACCCCGGCTCGGTGGCCCTCATCTCGGTGATGTGGGCCAACAACGAGGTCGGGTCGCTGCAGCCGATCGACGAGGTCGTCGCCCTCGCCGCCGAGCACGCGATCCCGGTGCACACCGACGCGGTGCAGGCGCTCGGCCAGGTGCCCGTCGACTTCGCCGCCTCGGGCGTCGACGCCCTGACCTTCACCGGCCACAAGGTCGGTGGCCCGTACGGCGTGGGCGCCCTCGTCGTGCGCCGCGACGTCGCCGTGAGCGCCCTCGTGCACGGCGGCGGGCAGGAGCGCGACATCCGCAGCGGCACCCTTGACGTGCCGGCCATCGCCAGCCTCGCCGCCGCGGTCGAGGAGTCGGTCAAGCAACAGCACGAGCACGCCGTGCGCGTCGCCGCGCTGCGCGACGACCTGGTGCGCCGCGTCATCGAGGTCGTCCCGGACGCCCACCTCCACGGCACGCCGTCCGGTCCGCTGCGGCTGCCCGGCAACGCGCACATCGGCTTCCCCGGCTGCGAGGGCGACTCCCTGCTCATGCTGCTCGACGCCCGCGGCATCGAGTGCTCCACCGGCTCGGCCTGTTCCGCGGGTGTGCCCCAGCCCTCCCACGTCCTGCTCGCCATGGGCTGCGACGACGACCAGGCCCGCCACTCGCTGCGCTTCTCGCTGGGCCACACCACCACGTCCGGCGACGTCGACCGGCTCGTCGAGGCGATCGGCCCGGTCGTCGAGCGCGCCCGGGCCGCCCGGGCGCGCTGAGGTGGCGGCATGAGGGTCGTCGCCGCGATGTCCGGCGGGGTGGACTCCGCGGTCGCCGCTGCCCGCGCCGTCGAGGCGGGGCACGAGGTGACCGGCGTGCACCTCGCGCTGAGCCGCAACCCGGCGTCCTACCGCTCCGGGGCACGCGGCTGCTGCACCATCGAGGACAGCAACGACGCGCGTCGCGCCGCCGACGTCATCGGCATCCCGTTCTACGTCTGGGACCTCTCCGACCGCTTCCACGAGGACGTGGTGGAGGACTTCATGGACGAGTACGCCGCCGGGCGCACGCCCAACCCGTGCCTGCGCTGCAACGAGAAGATCAAGTTCGCGGCCGTCCTCGACCGCGCGCTGGCGCTGGGCTTCGACGCCGTCGCGACGGGCCACTACGCGCAGCTGCGCACGGGCGCCGACGGGCTGATCGAGATGCACCGGGCGACCGACCACGCCAAGGACCAGTCCTACGTCCTCGGGGTGCTCGACCAGGAGCAGCTGCGCCACTCGCTGTTCCCGTTGGGCGACACCGACAAGCCGGCGGTGCGCCGCGAGGCCGGGGCCCGCGGGCTGCTGGTCGCCGACAAGCCCGACTCGCACGACATCTGCTTCGTCGCCGACGGCGACAACGCCGGCTGGCTCCGGGAGAAGCTCGGCGACCGCGCCCCCAACCACGGCGGCGACATCGTCGACGTCACGACGGGGGAGAGGGTCGGCAGCCACAGCGGCACCTACGGCTTCACCATCGGCCAGCGCCGCGGGCTGCGGCTCGGCGTCCCGGCCGCCGACGGCAAGCCGCGCTTCGTCCTCGACATCGAGCCGGTCAGCGGCACCGTCACCGTCGGCCCGCGCGAGCGGCTCGCGGTCGACCACGTGTCGGGCATCCGGCCGCGCTGGTGCGGCACCGTGCCCGAGCGCGTCGACGGCACCGTGCAGCTGCGCGCCCACGGTGCCGAGCACCGTGCCGTCGTGGAGGTCTCCGGCGACCGCGTCGAGATCGACCTGCTCGACCCCGCCGAAGGCATCGCGCCCGGCCAGGCGGCGGTGATCTACGACGGCACCCGCGTCGTCGGCTCGGCCACGATCTCGGCCACCCGCCCCGTGGTGGCCGCGTGAGCGCCGCCACCGGCGTCGGATCGATGCCCGGCGCGACGGATGCGGCGTACGCCGAGTCGGTGCGGCTCGTCGTCGGCGAGCTGCCTGACCTGCCGCACGTGCCGGAGGTGCCCGGGCGCGGGGTCTGGGCCGCGATGACCGGACGCGGCCTCGCTGTGCTCGACGGGCTCGCGGCGGACCTGCAGCCGGCCGGCTGGCGGCTCACCGACGTCAGCGGCGTCGACCTCCGCAGGGCGCGGTCCCTGCTCGCGCAGGACCTCGACACGGTGGAGGAGCTGGCCCAGGACTACGCGGGTGCGTTCAAGACCCAGGTCGCGGGGCCGTGGACGCTGGCCGCCACGGTGGAGAAGCCCCGCGGCGACAAGGTCCTCAGCGACCACGGCGCGCGCCGGGAGCTGGCGCAGGCCCTGGCCGAGGGCGTACGGCTCCACCTCGCCGACCTGCAGCGCCGGCTCCGCGGTGTCGACCGCTGGATCGTCCAGGTCGACGAACCCGCCCTCGCCGCGGTCGTCGACGGACAGGTGCCCACCGCGAGCGGCTACGGCCGGCACCGCAGCGTCGACCTGCCCGAGGCCGCGGCCCACCTGGAGTGGGTGGCGGCCGCGGTCGCCGAGGCCGGGGGAGAGGCGTGGGTGCACTCGTGCGCGCCCCGCACGCCCTGGTCGCTCGTCGCCGGGACCGGCGTGCTCGGTCTCTCGGCCGACCTCGACCTCCTCGGACCGGGCGACCTGGACACGTTCGCCGAGGTGCTGGAGGCGGGACGTACGGCGGTGCTGGGCGTCGTGCCGTCCACCGACCCGGCCACCGACCCCTCCGACGCCCGCCTGACCGAGCGGGTCCAGCGGTGGCTCGACATGCTCGGCCTCGACCCGGCGGTCCTGGGGGAGAGGCTGGTCGTCAGCCCGACCTGCGGGCTGGCGGGTGCCACTCCGCAGTGGGCGGCACGGGCGGTCCGGTTGTCGGCGACGGTCGCGCGCAACCTCTGAGACGACTCACCTGCGAAGGTGCGGGACCTGCGCCTCCAGCACGGAGAGGCACGACTCGATCGCCACGTCGTGCCAGCGCCGCGAGCCGGCGAGCATGTAGTGGCCCAGCGCGCCCATTTCGCTGAGCTCGGCGCTCTCGGCCACCGCGCGGGCCCGCTCGACGTAGCGGGCGGTCTCGCGGAAGGACGTGATGCGGTCGCGACGGCCGTGCGCCGCGCGGAGCCGGCGGCCGGCGAGGGTGTGCACCGGGTCCTCGGCCGACCACCAGGGCGCGAGCCCGACCACGCCGACCACCGACGGGTCGTCCGCGACGTGCACCGCCACCCGCGCGCCCATCGAGTGCCCCAGCAGCACGACGGGCACCTCGCCCAGCTCGGCGCGTACCTGCTCCAGCGCCCAGCGGGCGTCGGCCTGGGGCTCGCGCCCGCCGTTCCAGCCGCGGGTGCGGTAGCGCGCCGACCACACGCCCACGCCCGCCGCGTGGGCCCGGTCGGTGATCTCGCGCTGCAGCCACAGGACGCGACGCCACGAGGCGCTGCGCCCGTCGACGGACTGTGTGGAACGCGGCTTGCCGCCGTGGAGCACGAGGATGATCGCGCGGGCGGATCCGTCGACGGTGTCGTGGCGGGTGAGGTGCGGGTCGGTCACGACTCTCCTTCGGAGCGGCGGCTGGAACGGATCGGGCGTCGGGTCGGGTGTCAGTGGGCCCCGGCGCCCTCGGGTGCGGACTCGGTGGCGAGCTCCTCGTGCTTGACGTCGAGGAAGATCCACACGATGGCGGACGCCGCGATCATCATCAGCGAGCCCACGAAGAACGCCATGGTGGCGCCCTCGGTGAACGAGCCGAGCGAGGCGAGCTGCCCCACGGTTCCCGGGTCGAGCTGGGGCGCCGCGCCGGCGATGGACGGGGCGATCTCGTCGGCCCGCGTCTGCGCGAAGTGGAGCGACACCGTGCTGAGGGTGGCGAGGCCCAGCGCACCGCCGACCTGCTGCATGGTGTTGAGCACGCCGGACCCGATGCCGGTGTCCTGGGCACGCAGGTGGTGCACCGCGACGAGGGTCAACGGCACGAAGTTGAGCCCCATGCCGAAGGCCATCAGCACGACGAACGGCAGGATCTGCGTCCAGTAGCTGACGCCGTCGCCGAGCGCGACGCCCTGGCCGCCGAGCGCCTCCGGGAGGGAGGCCAGGATCGAGGACGGGTCCTCGGGAACCGTGATCCGGCTGAAGCCGTAGAGGGCGATCGCCGACAGCAGGGTGCCGACGCCGGAGAGGAGGCGCGGGTCGACCGAGCTGATCAGCCTGGACGCCGTGGTGGCCGAGATGATCATCGCGATCGAGAAGGGCAGGAACGCCACGCCGGTCTGCAGCGGGGAGTAGCCGACGACGAGCTGGATGAACAGCGAGAGGAAGAAGAACATCGCGAACATCGCCGCCGGGACGATCATCATCACGGCGAACGCTGCGGCGCGGTTCTTGCTGCGGAAGATCCGGAACGGCATCAGGGGGTGCTCGACGCGGGACTCCAGCAGCAGGAAGAGCCCGAGCAGGGCGACGCCGACGACCAGGCTCGCGATCGTGGTCGTGTCGTCCCAGCCGTAGCGCTCGTCGCCGGCGCGGGACAGGCCGTAGACGATGGCGAGCAGGCTGCCCGTGCCGGTGATGGCACCGGGGACGTCGAGCCAGCCGGTGTGGCGCTCGGACTCGTCGAAGAAGCGCGGGGCGAAGAAGGCCGCGGCGAGGCCGATCGGCACGACGATGAGGAAGGTGTAGCGCCAGCCCTCCAGGCCCAGGATCGGGTCGAGGCCGGTGAGCCAGCCGCCGAGGATCAGGCCGACGGCGGCGCCCACGCCCGCCATCGCGGCGTACACCGCGAACGCGCGGTTGCGCTCGCGGCCGGCCGGGAAGGTGGTCGTGATCAGCGCAAGGGCGGCAGGCGAGGCCATCGCGGCGCCGAGGCCCTGCAGGCCACGGGCGGACAGGAGCATGAACTCGTTCTGGGCGAAGCCGCCCACCAGCGAGGCGACGGCGAACACGAGGACGCCGATGATGAAGACCAGCCGCCGGCCGTAGAGGTCGGCCAGCCGACCTCCCAGCAGCAGGAAGCCGCCGAAGGTGAGGGCGTAGCCGGTGACGATCCAGGACAGGTTGGCCTGGTCGATGTCGAGGTCGGTGCCGATGTAGGGGAGGGCGATGTTGGCGATGGTGCTGTCGAGCACCACCATCAGCTGCGCGAGGGAGATGAGCACCAGCGCCCAGCGCAGGCGCTTGTGCTGCTCGGGGGTCACCTCTGCGGCGGCCGGAGCGAGGTCGGTCATGGGGTTCCTTCGGTCGTGGTGGGTCGGTGTTCGTGGGTCGGGCCGTGCAGGGCTGCGGGGAGGACGACCTCGTCGAGGACGCGTGCGACGAGGTCGGGCGTGACGGCCTCGCCGAGCAGGAACGCGCGGTGCAGGACGATCCCGGCGAGCGACGGCGCGAGCATCTCCAGGTCGGCGTCGGGGTGGACCTCGCCGCGCGCGCGGGCGCGCTCGTAGATGGTCCGTGAGGAGGCGATCTTGGGGCCGATGAAGTCGCGCCGGTAGACCTCGGCGAACTCCGGGTCGCGACCCATGGCCGTGACGACCGCGCTGAGCACGGACCGCGTCATCGGGTCGTTGAGCCCGCCGTGGCCGCAGTACGCCGCGATCAGGTCGCCGCGCAGGGTGCCGGTGTCGGGGACGACGGACTCGCCCTTGTGGGCCATGATCGCGGCCACCACGAGCTCCGGCTTGCCCTTCCACCGGCGGTAGAGCGTGGCCTTCGAGGCCTTGGCGCGGCTCGCCACGGCGTCCATGGTGAGCAGGTCGTAGCCCACCTCGTCGAGGACCTCGAGGGTCGCCTCGAGGATCTGCAGCTCGCGCTCGCCCTCCACGCGGGGGCGGGTGCCGGTCTCGGTCGGGGTCACGGCGTCCTTCCTGGGGGTGGTCGGATGGAATGGAACGGAACGGTTTCGTTTCGACCAACGCCCTACCCGTCCGGTTCATTCCGATGGAACAGATGTGTTCCATCCGGTCCAGACCGGTCCTCGCAGACCCTGTCGGTGCGGACCGGCAGACTGTGCCCATGAGCACGCCCGACCGGACCGCCGCCGAGCCTGTCGCGCCTGCCGTCGCGACTGCTCCGACCGAGGCGCGCGAGCGCCACCAGGAGCTGAGCGAGCAGGTCGAGGACGCCCGCTGGCGCTACTACGTCCTCGACGACCCGACGCTGTCCGACGCCGACTTCGACACCCGGCTGCGCGAGCTCGAGGCGCTCGAGGAGCAGTTCCCCGAGCTGCGCACCCCGGACTCACCGACGCAGAAGGTCGGCGGCGCCGTCTCGACCGACTTCACCGCGGTCGACCACCTCCAGCGCATGGAGAGCCTCGACAACGCCTTCGACCTCGAGGAGCTCGAGGCCTGGCACGCCCGCATCGTGCGCGAGGGCATCGCGGCCCCTGCCCTGCTCTGCGAGCTCAAGGTCGACGGCCTCGCCATCAACCTGCTCTACGAGGACGGGCGCCTGGTGCGCGCGCTGACCCGCGGCGACGGCCGCACGGGCGAGGACGTCACGCCCAACGTCAAGACGATCGCCTCCGTCCCGCACCGCCTCACCGGCACCGGCGAGCACCCGGTGCCCGCGCTGGTCGAGGTGCGCGGCGAGGTCTTCCTCCCGAGCGACGCGTTCGAGCGGCTCAACGCCTCGATGGTCGAGGCGGGCAAGCCGATGTTCGCCAACCCCCGCAACGCGGCCGCGGGCTCCCTGCGGCAGAAGGACCCCCGCGTGACCGCGACGCGCGACCTCGGGATGGTCTGCCACGGCATCGGGGCGCGCGAGGGCTTCGAGCCGCCCGCCCAGAGCGCGGCGTACGACGCCCTTCGCGCGTGGGGGCTGCCGGTCTCCGAGCAGGTGCGGGTCGTGCCGACGCTGACGGACGTCGAGGAGTGGATCGGCCACGTCGGCGAGCACCGGCACTCGATCGTCCCCTACGAGATCGACGGGGTCGTGGTCAAGGTCGACTCCGTGGCCGAGCAGCGCCAGCTCGGCTCGACCTCGCGCGCGCCGCGCTGGGCGATCGCCTTCAAGTACCCGCCCGAGGAGGTCAACACCGAGCTCCTCGACATCCGGGTCAACGTCGGCCGCACCGGCCGGGTCACCCCCTACGGCGTGATGCGTCCGACCAAGGTGGCCGGGTCGACGGTCGAGCGCGCCACGCTGCACAACGCCCACGAGGTACGCCGCAAGGACGTGCGTCCCGGCGACACGGTCATCCTGCGCAAGGCGGGCGACGTGATCCCCGAGATCCTCGGACCGGTGCTGGCGCTGCGCCCCGAGGGCCTGCCGGAGTGGGTGATGCCCACGGTGTGCCCGACCGAGATCGGCGGCTGCGGCACCGAGCTGGTCGAGCAGAAGGAGGGCGACAAGGACCTGCGCTGCCCCAACCACGAGAAGTGCCGCCTCCAGGTGCTCGACCGCGTCTTCCACGTGGCGGGCCGCGGTGCCTTCGACATCGAGGGTCTGGGCTCGGAGGCGGCGGTCGCGCTGCTCGACGCCGGGGTGATCGACAACGAGGGCGACCTGTTCGACCTCGACGCCGACAAGCTGCTGCGCACCGAGCTCTTCACCCGCGCCGCGAAGAAGCAGGAGGGCGAGGGCCGGGTCCTCTCGGCCAACGGGGAGCGGCTCCTGGCCAACCTCGCCACGCGCCTCGACGTGCCGCTGTGGCGGGTGCTCGTCGCGCTGTCGATCCGCCACGTCGGCCCGACGGCGGCACGGGCGCTCGCCACCGAGTTCGGGTCGGTCGAGGCGATCCGTGCCGCCTCCGAGGAGGAGCTCGCGGCGGCCGAGGGGGTCGGGCCCACGATCGCGGCGTCGGTCCGCGAGTGGCTCGACGGCGAGGAGTCGGGCTGGCACACCGCGATCCTCGACAAGTGGGCGGCAGCCGGCGTGACGATGGCCGACGCGCGCGACGAGTCGGTCGCGCGGACGCTCGAGGGCCTCACGATCGTGGCCACGGGCTCGCTGCAGGGCTACACCCGCGACTCGGTCAAGGAGGCCATCATCAGCCGCGGCGGCAAGGCGTCCGGCTCGGTGTCGAAGAAGACCGACTACGTCGTCGTGGGCGAGAACGCCGGCTCCAAGGCCGACAAGGCCGAGCAGCTCGGCGTCCCGGTGCTCGACGAGGAGCAGTTCACGGTCCTGTTGGAGAAGGGGCCGGACGGGCTGGACGCCTGAGGGAGTGCCGGATGTGCCCCCGGGGTTTGGGAGGCGGAGGATCCGGTTAGGAGACCGGGACAGACCAATCCCTGGGAGTCAGCATGCGTCTCGCCCGTTCACTCGTCCCCGCGCTCGTCGCGGCCGCCGGCCTCGCCGCCCCGGTCGTGCTCGCGCCGACGGCCCACGCCGCCGCCCCGAGCTGCGGAGGGCTGAAGGCCACGATCGTGGGCAACAACAAGGCCAACACCATCACCGGCACGCCGCAGCGCGACGTCATCGCGGCGCGCGGTGGCAACGACACCATCCGCGGCATCGGTGGCAACGACGTGATCTGCGGCGGCGACGGCGCCGACACCATCCTCGGCGGAGACGGCAACGACCGGATCTGGGGCGACGCCGACCTGGTCCGGATCGACCCGTTCGGGCGGGTGGTGAAGAAGGGCGACACCATCTCGGGTGGGGCCGGTGACGACACGATCGACCTCGGCCTCGATCCCCGCCCGGCCACCGAGGGCACCCGGGTCGTCGGGGACGGGCTGTCCTACGCCGGCGCGCCCGCGGCCGTCGTCGTGGACTTCCGCGCCGCGGCGACGTCGGTGATCACGGCCGAGGGCAGCGACACCATCAGTGGCTACGGCCAGGGCATCCGGGTCATCGGCTCGCCGCAGGGCGACATGATCAAGGGCACCAACTCCGACGACGTGATCCACGGCCGCGGCGGCGACGACCTGCTCTACGGCCAGGGCGGCGACGACACCATCGTCGGCGACAACGACGGCGTGGCCGGCAACGACCGCCTCTACGGCGACGCGGGCGACGACGCCATCACCGGCTCGGTCGGCATCGACACCTTCGTCGGCGGCAGCGGCAGCGACGTGCTCACCTCGACCTCGGAGAGCCACCAGAGCTTCCGCGGCGGCAGCGGGGTCGACACGATCACCTTCCCGATCCCGCTCGAGTCCGGCTTCGTGGCCAAGGGCCACGGCGGCCAGGACAAGCTCCGCCTGCTGCCCAACGCCAACCCCTTGGCGAAGCCGACCGTGCGCATCGACCAGCTCAAGAAGTCCACCATCCGCGACCTCCAGCCGTACACGCTCGAGGGCAGGATCAACGGGTTCAGCGACATCGTCCTGCCGGCCCGGGCCCTGTCGATCTTCAAGGGCAGCAACGACTCCGAGGTCATCACCGCCCACCCCGACTACCGCGCGATGATCTACGGCCGCGGCGGCGCCGACGTGATGACCGGCTCGCGCCAGCCGGACCGCCTCGACGGCGGCAACGGCTTCGACATCGCCCGCGGTCGCGGCGGCAACGACACCTGCAAGAACGCGGAGAAGCGCTCGAGCTGCTGAGGGCCCGCCGCGCGCGCCCGCTTCCCCCGTGCCCGGCGCGAGGGGCACGATGCCTGCATGTCGCGCAGAGGCAGGCTGCTCGTGCTGGCAGCCGCGTGGGCGGTGCCGGTCTGCTGGACCCTCCTCGCGCTCCTGGCGACACCCTCCGACGGCACCAGCCTGTCCTCGCGGCTGGTGCCGTCGGGGGCCGTGCAGTGGGGCGAGACGGTCCGCGTCGCCGCGACGTACGGTGACACGCCGCTGCGACCCGGCGACGAGGTGCAGGCGGTCGACGGCCGGTCGTTGTCCGACTGGGTCCAGGGCCGCGGGGCGGCGACGCTCGAGACCGGGGACGTGGTGCGCTACGAGGTGCGCCGCGCCGGCGCCGGGCTCGACCTGATCCAGCAGGTCGACGTCAGGCTCGGCACCTACCCGGTGCTGGGTGCGCTGCGGGCGGCACCTCTCGTACCGCTCCTCGCCGTGCTCGTCCTGCTCGTCGGGTCGGCGGTGTTCTGGTCGCGGCCCGCGGCCGCGTCGGCGCGCGCGTTCCTGGTCGCGGCTGCGCTCCTTCCGGCCTCCGTGACCTCGACCCCCTGGGGGCCGGACGTCGTCGACCTCGGGGACGGGGCCTGGCCCAGGTTGGCCGGCGAGGCGATCTCCGCGCTCGGGCTGGTGGCGCTGGTGACCGCCGTCGCCCTGGCGACCCGTCCGTCGGGGCGCGAACGCTGGGTGACGGCCGCGCTGGTCGCGATCCCGCTCCTCGCGTACGCCGCGACCCTGGACCTGCGCCTCGGCGCGGCCGGCTCGCCTGCCGCCCGCCTCCAGGTGCTGTCGAGCGTCGCCGCTCCGACCCTATGGGCCTCGATCCCCGTCCTGCTCGTCGCAGCGACGCTCGCCCACCTGCGTGCGAGCCGACGCGACGACGTGCTGGCCACCCGGCTGGCGCTGCTCGGCAGCGGTGCCGGCGTGGGCGCCTGGTTCGTCCTTGGTCCCTCCCCGGTGCTCCTGACCGATCGGGCACTCGTGCGGGCGGACCTGCTCGTGCTGCTCGCCGGTGGACTGGTCCTGGCCTGCGTGGCCGCAGCGGCCGGCCGCTTCCGGCTCGAGGAGATCGAGCCGCGTGTGCGGCGGGGCCTCGTCCAGGCGCTGGTGCTGGTGGTGGTCGGGGCCGCCTTCGGCGTCGTGGTGCGCGCGGTGGACCTCGCGGCCGACGTCGCCGTCGAGTCGATGCTCGCGGGCGGGCTGCTCGCGCTCCTGCTCCTCCCCGTCGGTGTGGCCGTGCAGCGGACGGTGCGGCGCTGGGTCTACGGCGACCGCGACTTCCCCGAGCGGGTCGTCTCCGAGCTGCGGCGGCTCGACGCGCTCACGGCCCCGGAGGAGACGCTGCGCGAGGCGCTCGAGCTGCTCGCCCGGCGGCTCCACCTGTCCTTCGCCGCGGTCGACGTGTTCGCCACCTCGACCTCCGGCCCGATCGCCGCCTCCATCGGGGACTCCGCCGGAGTCCCGTCGACCGTCGACCTCGCCGTCGGCGGGACGACGCTGGGTCGTCTGCGCGTCGAGGTCGACCCCGGGCACGACCCCTTCGGTCCCGGCGACCGGCGCCTGCTGGAGGACGTCGGTGCCCAGGTCGGGGCCCTCGTCCAGGCCGTCACCGCGAACCGCGAGCTCCAGCTGTCGCGCCGTCGGCTGGTTGCTGCCCGCGAGGAGGAGCGGCGGCGCCTGCGTCGCGACCTGCACGACGGACTGGGACCGTCGCTGGCGACCTTCGCGATGGAGCTGGAGGCGGCCACGGACCTGATCCGCGACGACCCCGACCGGGCCGCCGACCTCGTCGCCCGACTCTCGGACCGGGCGCGGGCCGACATCGGCGAGGTGCGGCGCCTGGTCGAGGGGCTGCGGCCGCCCGCGCTCGACCAGCTCGGCCTGGTCTCGGCGCTGCGGCACCTGGCCGCGGACCACGCCGACGGATCGGGCCCGGTCGCGGTGCGGTGGTCGGTGGAGGCCGAGGACGGCCTGGAGCCGCTGCCCGCAGCGGTGGAGGTCGCGGCGTACCGGATCGTCGTCGAGGCCGTGACCAACGCGCGCCGCCACAGCGGGGCGTCCCGCTGCTCCGTGCGGCTGAGCCGCGCGGGTGACGACCTCGAGATCGAGGTGTCCGACACGGGCTCGGGGCTGGCCGCGGACCGGTCGCCGGGTGTAGGCCTGTCCTCGATGCGTGAGCGCGCGGAGGAGCTCGGCGGTTCCTTCGAGGCGGTGGACCGTCCGGGCGGTGGAACCGTCGTCCGGGCGCGGCTGCCGGTCACGGGACCGTCGGGCGGTGACGGCGGGCTCCCGACGAGCTGAGGGGCCGGCATGGAGAGGGGGAAGGCATGGACACGCAGCGCGTGCTGATCGCCGACGACCACGAGGACTTCCGCAAGGGCCTCGCGGCGCTGCTGGCGGCCACGCCGGCGGTGGAGGTCGTGGGCTCCGCGTCCGACGGCGCGATGGCGGTCGCGCTGGCGCTCGACCTGCAACCCGACGTCGTCCTGATGGACCTGCACATGCCCCGGGTCAACGGCATCGACGCGACCGCGCAGATCGTGGCGTCCTCGCCCCACATCGGGGTCCTGGTGCTGACCATGATGGAGGACGAGGAGTCGGTGTTCGCGGCCGTGCGGGCGGGCGCCCGCGGCTTCCTGCTCAAGGGCGCGCGTCGCGCCGAGATCACCCGCGCGGTGCAGGCCGTCGGGGCAGGCGAGGTGATCTTCGGTCCGGGGATCGCGGACCGGGTGATGGCCTACTTCTCCGGCGTGCGGAACCGCCCCGTCGCCAACGCCTTCCCGGACCTCACCGACCGGGAGCGGGTCGTGCTGGGGCTCATCGCCGAGGGCCGGGAGAACGGCGAGATCGCACGGCAGCTCGGGCTGTCGGTCAAGACCGTGCGCAACCACGCCAGCAACATCTTCACCAAGCTCCAGGTCGCCCACCGCGCCCAGGCGATCGTCAAGGCCCGCGAGGCCGGGCTGGGATAGCGCCTCAGCCGTTCCCGTCGCGGCACCCGCCCTGGAGGCGTACGTCGTCGCGTGCGTCCGCGCCGACTGCCCGGGCCTGCGCCGCGTCCGGGTAGACGACGTCGGCGCCGAACTCGACGCCGAACTCGCCGCGGATGATGCACGCGTCGGTGCGCGCGGGGTCGATGGTGGTCAGCGCCTGGAGCAGGCGGTAGGCAGCCGACGGCGACAGGTCCGTCTCGAGCCCCTCGAGCGCGGCGAGCGCGACCTGCTCCATGAAGCCGACCTCGTCCTCCGCGCCCCGCAGCCGCTCGAGCGCGGCGAGCAGGAGTCGCTGGTGGTTGGCGGCGCGGTCGAAGTCGCCCGCCGGCAGGCCCTCCCGGGTGGAGGCGTACGCCAGCGCCTGGCGGGCGTCGAACGTGTTGGTGCCGCGTCGCACCTCTACGCCGCCCTCCTCGGTGGTGAAGCCGATGGGCGACTCGACGCGGACGTCGCCCACGGCGCCCATCATCGACAGGAAGCCGTCGGCGGCGGTCACCATCACGACGTCGGGAGTGATCCCCAGGAGGTCGTCCACCTCGCGCGCCGCGCCCTCGGGGCCACCCTCGGAGAGTGCCTCGTTGATCCGCGCGCGCCCGCTGGGCAGCTCGACCCACAGGTCGCGGGGCAGGCCGATCGCCACCGCCCGACCGGTGTCCCAGCTCACCCCGATCAGCTGGATGGCGTCGGTGCGCCCCGCCGTCACGTCCTGGCCGGGCCCTGCCTCGGAGCCGAGGGCGAGCACCCAGAGCTCGCCGTCGCCGGCGTCCACCGACTTGGCCGCCGTGACCGTGGTGAGGCTGAGGGTCGTCGGGTGCACGGAGGCGGTCGGGACCAGCAGGGCCACGCCGGCCAGCAGCAGCAGGCGCGCCGCAAGGCGTCGTACGGCGCTCACGACGAGCCCTCCGTCGCTGAGTCCCCGGCCTCGTCCTCGAGCTCGGCGTCGACCGGGGCTCCGTCGTCGAGGGCCACGTCGTAGCCGAAGATCGACCAGCCCTCACGGTCGGGGACGAGCAGGAAGCGGCCGTCGAGCACGAGCGGTCGGGTCGAGCCGTCCTCCATCGTCGCATCGAACGCGAAGTGCACCGTCGCCGTGCCGCCGTGGACCGTGCCGGCGCGGGCCAGGAAGGACAGGCGGGCCTCGAGGTCGGTCGCGCGCACGGCGGTCGCCTCGCGCGCGCTCGCTGCGGTGAGCACGTCGATGTCGCCGGCACCGTCGCGCGCGGCGATGCTGGTGAACGACTCGAAGGAGCGGACGAACTCCTGGCGCGGGAACGTGCCGAGGAAGGCCTCCACGACATAGGCCGACAGCGTCTCCCCGACCGCCGCCTCGACCTCGGCGCGGGTGCCCTCGTCGAGGCGGTCGGCCCCCGCCACGGTCTCCACCCGCAGGGCGACCTGCTGGGCCTGCGGCGGCTCCGGTTCGTCGGGCGGGCCGCCCGCGGAGCACCCGGCCGCCGCCAGCACGGCGACCGCCGCGGCGATCGCCGCGAGGTCTCGACAGTGGCCCATGCGCTTCATCATGGCCGAACCGGGGGCGCCGTGCCTCAACTCGCCGACACGCTGTTGGTGGCGGAGAGGCCGAAGTCGTCGACGTTGTCGCGGGCCGGGTGTCGCTCGCCGACCGGCCCGCGGGCGAACTCGGTGAGGAGCGTCGTGGTGACGGTCCGGACGAAGGCCGCCGTCCCGGCACCGAGCGGGCGCTCGCACCGCTCGGCCATGGCGCAGCCCCAGCGGAGCGTGCCGGCGTTGAACACCCCGGCGCCCGAGCCCGTCGTGTAGTAGACCGACTGCGAGGACGTCGTGACCCCGCGGCACGAGTACGGCGAGTGGGCCAGCACCTGGAGCGGACGGGGCAGCCGCGCGTCGGGGTAGACCCGGTCGGCCTCCGGCCCCACCAGGCCGAGCACCCGGTGACCGCGACGCACGCCGGTGCCGCGGAAGCCCCACCAGCGCGGGCTCGCGATGACGTAGTCGGTGTCGACGGGGTAGCACTCGTACTGCATCCCCAGCAGGTCGTGCTCGGGCCGGGGCACCGGCGACTGCCGGAACAGCGCGGTCGCGTCCACGGAGCCCTCGGCGTACAGCGGGTCGAGGTGGGCGTCGTGGCGGTAGCCGACCATCCGGCGGGCGCGACCGCCGGCGGTGTCCTCCAGGCGCACCCGCCAGTACATGGTGTTGGCGCCGAGGAACGCGAGGTTCGTGCCGGCCTCGCGCGCCGCCAGCACCGCGTCGCGCATGGCGTTCGTCCAGTACTCGTCGTGGCCCATCGACACGTAGCCGTGCGCACCGTCGAGCGCGCCGACGCTGGTGTGGAGGTCGAGGTTGGTGAAGTAGGACAGGGCGACGCCGGACCGCTCGGCGCGCACCACGACCGGGATCGCCGCGGTGCGGTAGTCGTTGGCGCCGGTCGTCGCGGCGTACGGCCGGTCGAAGCTCACGGCGTGGCTGCGGGAGTCGCCGGGCGGGCCGGCGTACAGGCTGTGGCCACCCCACCGGTTGTAGGCCTGCCAGGTCGTCACGGGCGCCACCAGTGCCACGGTTCCTTCCGCCGACGGCGACGTCACCACGTAGGGCACCTGGACGTCCCAGCCGGTGTCGGTGCGCAGCAGGAAGACGTAGAACCCCGGCTCCCACCCGGCCGTGTCGACGGTGAGGTCGCGCGTCCAGGGAGCGACGACCGTGCGGGTGGCGTACGGCTCCAGGCGAGGAGCGGGCTGGGCGCGCCCGAGCCGGAAGCCCGACTCCCAGACGAACGCGCCGCTGCCCCCTGTGTAGGCGCCGATGCGGAAGGCGGACGCCTCCCACCCGCCCTCGGTCGTGGAGACCTTGAGCCCCACCCGGGTCCCCGGGATCCCGCTGGCACGGGTCGTGTACGCCGCCAGCTCGCCGTCGAGCGACGGGTTGCGCGAGCGCCAGTCCTCGGACCCGCGCGGACCGGGGGCCCCCTCCCTGTCGGGATCGACGGCCTCGGACCCCGCCGCGTGGGGGAGCGCGGCGCTCGTGCCCACGGAAGGCACCGTGCGCGCCACCGGCGACCCGCACCCCACGCCCCCCAGCGCCAGCAGCACCCCGACGACGGCCGTCCCCGCCCTCATGATCTCCATGGGGCCGACGATCCGGCCGGCGCCGGTCCCGGCACACGAGGCGGTGATCCCGGCCGCCCGGGAGGATCCGGACCTTGGTCCCGACCGGCTCCCGACCGGCTCCCGACCGGCGTCGGGCCCCGACCTGGCGTGGACCTAGGATTGCCCGCATGCCCGAGATCACCCGCGACGAGGTGGCCCACCTGGCCACCCTCGCCCGCATCGACCTCTCCGACGCCGAGCTCGACCACCTGGCGCCCCAGCTGAGCGTCATCCTCGAATCCGTCGCCTCCATCACCGGTGTCGCCGGCGACGACGTGCCGCCCACGTCGCACGCGATCCCGCTGACCAACGTCTTCCGCGAGGACGTCGTGGTGCCCGGCCTGACGGCCGATGAGGCGCTCGCGGGCGCCCCCGAGGTGGAGGAGCAGCGCTTCTCCGTCCCGCGGATCCTGGGTGAGGAGGCCTGATGACCGAGATCATCCGCAGCACCGCCGCTGCGCTCGCCGAGCGCCTCGCCGCCGGCGAGGTCACCTCCACCCAGCTCACCGAGGCCCACCTCGACCGCATCGACGCGGTCGACGGCGCGGTCCACGCCTTCCTCCACGTCGACCGCGACGGCGCCCTCGCCGACGCGGCCGAGTCCGACGCCCGTCGCGCCCGGGGCGAGGCCCGCGGCCCGCTCGACGGCGTACCGGTCGCGGTCAAGGACGTGCTCACCACCCGCGGGCTGCCGACCACCTGCGGCTCGAAGATCCTCGAGGGCTGGATCCCGCCCTACGACGCGACCGTCGTGACCCGCCTGCGCGAGGCCGGCCTGCCGATCCTCGGCAAGACCAACATGGACGAGTTCGCGATGGGCTCCTCCACCGAGCACTCCGCCTACGGGCCGACCCGCAACCCGTGGGACCTCGACCGGATCCCCGGCGGGTCCGGCGGCGGCTCCGCGGCCGCGGTCGCGGCCTTCGAGGCCCCGCTCGCGATCGGCACCGACACCGGCGGCTCGATCCGCCAGCCCGGCGCCGTCACCGGCACGGTCGGGGTCAAGCCGACCTACGGCGGCGTGTCCCGCTACGGCCTCGTCGCCCTCGCCAACAGCCTCGACCAGGCCGGCCCGGTCACCCGCACCGTGCTCGACGCGGCGATGCTGCACGACGTCATCGGCGGCCACGACCCGCGCGACTCCACGTCCATCGCCCAGGACTGGCCCTCGTTCACCGAGGCCGCGAGGGCCGGCTCGACCGGCGACATGACCGGCGTGAAGGTCGGTGTCATCACCGAGCTCGCCGGCGACGGCTGGCAGCCCGGCGTCATGGCCCGCTTCCAGGAGTCGGTGGACCTGCTGGTCAAGGCCGGCGCCGAGGTCGTCGAGGTGTCGTGCCCGTCCTTCGTGCACGCGCTCGCCGCCTACTACCTGATCCTCCCGGCGGAGGCGTCCAGCAACCTCGCCAAGTTCGACGCCATGCGCTTCGGCCTGCGGGTCACGCCCGAAGGTGACCCGAGCGCCGAGGACGTCATGCGCGCCACCCGCGACGCCGGCTTCGGCGACGAGGTCAAGCGCCGCATCATCCTCGGCACCTACGCCCTCTCCAGCGGCTACTACGACGCCTACTACGGCCAGGCGCAGAAGATCCGCACGCTGATCAGCCGCGACTTCGACGCCGCGTTCGCCAGCGTCGACGTCCTCGTGTCGCCCACCGCCCCCACCACGGCGTTCAGGCTGGGCGAGAAGCTCGACGACCCGATGGCGATGTACCTCAACGACCTCGCCACCATCCCCGCCAACCTCGCCGGCGTCCCCGGGATCTCGGTCCCCAACGGTCTCGCCGACGAGGACGGCCTGCCCAGCGGCTTCCAGGTGCTCGCACCCGCGCTCGCCGACGACCGCGTCTACCGCGTCGGCGCCGCTCTCGAGGCCATGTACGCCGAGCAGTGGGGCGGCCCGCTGCTCGACCGCGCCCCCGGACTGGGTCTCGATACGCTCGCTGGCGCTCGCTACTCGACCGACGAGGAAACCCGATGACCGCCCCCGCGACCGACCTGGCCCTGATGCCCTTCGACGACGTGCTGGCGGCGTACGACCCCGCCCTCGGCCTCGAGGTCCACGTCGAGCTCAACACCGCCTCGAAGATGTTCTGCGGCTGCCCGGCCGTGTTCGGCGGCGAGCCCAACGCCGGCGTCTGCCCGACCTGCCTGGGCCTGCCCGGCGCGATGCCCGTCGTCAACGGCAAGGCCGTCGAGTCGGCCATCCGCATCGGCCTCGCGCTCAACTGCGACATCGCCGAGTGGTGCCGGTTCGCCCGGAAGAACTACTTCTACCCGGACATGCCGAAGAACTTCCAGACGTCCCAGTACGACGAGCCGATCTGCTTCGACGGCTGGATGGACGTCGACATCCAGAACGACGCGGGTGAGACCGAGACCTTCCGCGTCGAGATCGAGCGCGCCCACATGGAGGAGGACACCGGCAAGTCTCTGCACGTCGGCGGCTCGACCGGTCGCATCCACGGCGCCGACCACTCGCTGGTCGACTACAACCGCGCCGGCATCCCGCTCATCGAGATCGTCACCCGCCCGATCCTCGGCGCGGGGGAGAAGGCGCCCGAGGTCGCGAAGGCGTACGTCGCCCAGCTGCGCGAGCTGATCGTCGCGCTCGGCGTCTCCGAGGCCCGGATGGACCAGGGCAACCTGCGCGCCGACGTCAACCTGTCGCTCTCGCCCAAGGGCAGCGGCACCCTCGGCACCCGCACCGAGACCAAGAACGTCAACTCGTTCCGCTCCGTCGAGCGCGCCGTGCGCTACGAGATGCAGCGGCACGCCGCGATCCTGAGCGGTGGCGGCTCGATCCTGCAGGAGACGCGCCACTGGCACGAGGACACCGGCATCACCACGAGCGGCCGCGTGAAGTCCGACGCGGAGGACTACCGCTACTTCCCCGAGCCGGACCTGGTGCCGGTCGCGCCGAGCCGCGAGTGGGTCGAGGAGCTGCGCGGCACGCTGCCGGAGAACCCGACGGTCCGTCGGGCGCGCCTGCAGGCCGAGTGGGGCTTCAGTGACATGGAGATGCGCGACACCGTCGGTGCCGGGGCGCTCGGGCTGGTCGAGCAGACCATCGCCGAGGGCGCTGCTCCGCAGGCCGCCCGCAAGTGGTGGCTCGGCGAGCTGGCCCGGCGCAGCAACGAGGACGGCGTCGACATCGTCGACCTCCCGATCACGCCTGCCCAGGTCGCCCGCATCCAGGCGCTGGTCGACGAGAAGGTCGTCAACGACAAGCTCGCCCGGCAGGTCTTCGAGGGCGTGCTGGCCGGTGAGGGCACCCCCGACGAGGTCGTGGAGAAGCGCGGACTCGCGGTCGTCTCCGACGACGGCGCGCTCGGCGCCGCCGTCGACAACGCGATCGCTGCGAACCCCGACGTCGCCGACAAGATCCGCGACGGCAAGGTCGCCGCCGCTGGAGCGCTCATCGGTGCGGTGATGAAGGAGATGCGCGGGCAGGCCGACGCCGGCCGGGTCCGGGAGCTGATCTTGGAGAAGCTCTCCTAGAAAGCCGGTTGTCTAGACAACTTGTTAGGGTGCAAGCGCGTCACATTGGTCACATCACCAACCAACGCTCGCACCATCGGGGGAAGGGGGTCGGCCGCGGCATGCGGTCATGACCGCCCCGGCGAGCGGGAAGGAAGTCATGCACCATCGCATTCGACCCATCCGAACGGCTGCCGTCGCCCTGTCGACCGCGGCGCTGGGGGTCGGCGTTCTCGCCGCTCCGCCCGCCTCCGCGGAGCCGACGCCCGCACTGCGTGCCGCCAAGGCCGCGATGCCCACGGACAGCACGCCGTCCACCATCGCCGCGGAGTGGCTCGCCGACGAGCTCACCAACGGCCTCATGGTCGGCGACAACGGCCCCGACTTCGGTCTCACCATCGACACCGGCATGGCCCTGTCGACGGTCGTCGACCAGGGTGCCACCAACGCGGCGATCACCACGGCCCTCGAGGCCCGCATCGGCGAGTACGTCGGCGACGGCACCAAGGAGTCCTACGCCGGACCGCTGGCCAAGGCTGCCGCCTACGCCAAGGTGGCGAAGCGGAACCCGACCAGCTACGGCGGGGTCAACCTCATCACCCGCCTCGAGGAGCGCACCGCCGACGTGCCCGCCGACGCGGCGGCAGAGCCGCAGGCCGCGGCGATCGCCGGGCGGATCTTCGACAAGTCGGAGTACGGCAACCACGCCAACGTCGTGGGCCAGTCCTACGCCGTACGAGCCCTGTCGCAGGCCCGGTCCACCGAGGCGGCCGCGGCGCGTGACTTCCTGCTCAAGCAGCAGTGCGCGTCGGGCTACTTCCGCGCGAGCTTCGAGAAGGCCAACGTGCCCAACCAGTCGTGCACCGAGGGCGCTCCGGGCAGCGAGGCCGACCCGGACGCCACTGCGCTGGCGGTGATCAACCTGGTCGAGTCGGACGACAAGACCCCGGCCGTCCAGGCGGCGCTCGACAAGGCCGGCGCCTGGCTCGTCGACCGGCAGCGGGGGAGCGGGGCGTTCCGCGCCGCCGCGCCGATCAGCCAGATCAACACCAACTCGACCGCGGTCGGCGGCTTCGCCCTCGGCCTGCTGAAGAAGCGCGACGCGGCGCTGAAGGCCGCGCTGTGGGTGCGCAAGAACCAGCCCGTCGACAAGTACAAGTGCCGCACGGCGCTGACCAAGGACATGGGTGCCGTCGCCTACCGCAAGGACCGGGTGAAGGCCTCCTCGACGACCGGGATCCCGGCGTCGGCCCGTGACGAGTGGCGCCGCGCCACCGCCCAGGCGGTGCTCGGCCTCCAGTTCGCCCCGGCGAGCAAGGACGAGCTGCGCATCGTGTCGGTGCGCAAGGAGGCCCGCGCGGGTGACCGCGTCCAGTTCCGCGTCTTCGGCCTCGCGCCGAGCGAGAGCGCCTGCATGCAGGTCAAGGGCGACTTCCGACGCGTGAAGGGCAAGAAGTCCGGCGGCAAGATCGTGCGCAAGCTCCAGCTGCCGGCGGGCAACCAGCGCCGCGTCGGCCTGGTGAAGACCTCGGACGACGAGGCGCGTACGTCGCTCCGGGTCCGCAACTGATCCACCAGCTCCACCAGCCACACCGCTCCGGCCCGGCGTCCCACGACGCCGGGCCGGAGTGCGTCCGGGGGCGCGCGAGGGTTACGCTTCGCAGGCCGCACCCGACCGGGTCGGCACCACACACGCCCGAGCTGGGGAAAGCCGGTCCGAAACCGGCGCTGACCCGCAACCGTGGGCACGGGAGCCATCCCGTGCGAGCCGGAACACCCGCCTCGACGCGTCTTGATCACCATCGCTGTCGAGGAATGCAGCGGGGCGGACCGGCACGTGCCGATTCCCTCGCTGTCGCAGCGAGGGAGGAAATCATGAAGCTCATCCCAGGGTTCGCGGCCGTCACGCTCACCGCCAGCCTCGTCACCGCCACCCTTGCCGCCCAGCCGGCCGGTGCCGCCACCTCCGCGTCTCCCACCCGGCTCGCGGGGGACTGGATCGCCACGCAGCTCACCAACGGCATCGCCGTCGGCGACTTCGCCGACATCGGCCTGACCATCGACGCGGGTCTCGCCTTCGACGCGATGGGTGACACCGCCCGGGCCGAGCTCATCGGCGACAGCATCGCGGGCACCCTCGTCACCTCCGAGGACTTCCCCTACGGCTACGCCGCGTCCGACGAGTACGACTGGCAGTCCCCCTACGACTTCGTGCAGGTCGGCCGCTACGCGAACGCCACGGCCAAGGCGGCAGCGTTCACCGGGCGCATCGGTCGCGACGCCGGCACGGCGTACGCCAGCATCGACCTCCTCGCGCAGCTCGAGGATCTGACCGACGACGCCACCGGCGTCATCGCAGACGACTCCAGCTTCGGCGACTACGCCAACACCATCGGCCAGGCCTTCGCCGTCGAGGCGCTCGTCCGGGCGGGCTCGGACGAGGCGGCGGCCGCCACCGATGCGCTCCTGGCCCAGCAGTGCCCTGCCGGCTACTTCCTCTTCACCCTCGGCTCCACCGCGTGCACCGACGTGCCCAGCGCCGACACCACCGCGCTGGCCGTGATCGCCCTGCGCGAGTCCGGCCTCGGCACGGCCAGGGTGGCCGGCGCCATCAGCCTCGCGACGCAGTGGCTCGAGTCCGTCCAGCTGCCCGACGGCTCCTTCGCCGGCGATGCCTCCGCCCCGGGCAGCAACGCCAACAGCACCGGCCTCGCGGGCTGGGCGCTCGGCGAGTCCGGCCGTACGGCCGCCGCTACGAAGGCGGCCGCGTGGACCCGCGGGCTCCAGGCCGCCGACCCGGGCGCGTGCGCGGCCCAGGCCCCGACGGGAGCGATCGCCTACAACGCCGAGGACCTCGCGAGCGGCCGCACCAGCGGCCTCGGCGCGAAGACCGGCGTGTGGCGCCGTGCCACCTTCCAGGCGGCGCCCGTCCTGCGGTGGGCACCTGCGGCCTCGGGCGCTCTCGGCCTCACGGCTCCGGCCTTCGCCGCGGCGAGCAGCAAGGTCGACGTGGTCGTGCGCGGCCTCGCCGCCGGGGAGCAGGGCTGCGTGACCTTCGGGACCGCCAAGCGCCTGGTCACAGGCACCGGCAGTGACCTCACGGTGTCCTTCGCCCTGCCCGCCACCGTGCCCGCCGGGCACACCTTCACGGTCACCACCCTGTCCGGCGCCCAGTCGGCCACCACGACCGTCGCGGCCCCGCCGGTGCCGGCGCCCGTCGTCGGCGACCTGAGGGTGGCGAAGGTCGAGAAGGTCGGCACGAACAACCGCTTCAAGGTCGCGGTCTCCTGCGACGCAACGGTGGCCTGCACGGGCAAGCTCAAGGTCCGGACGGCTGGCAAGGTCGAGCGCGCCGACGGCACCACGGCCAGGCTGGTGGTGGCGAAGTCGACGTACGAGGTCGAGCCCGGCCGGTCCTCCCGGATCACGCTGCGGCTCACCAAGCCCGCGCGCGCAGTCCTCGGTACGAAGCGGATCCGTGTGGTGGCAACGCAGACAGCCCCCGGTGCCGAATCCGGCGTCACGAAGTTCTGGCTGCGGCGGAAGTGACCTCCATGGGAGCCCGGACCCGGCGGTTCGCCACGTCGGCTGCCGCCACCTTCGCCGCCCTGGCCGTGAGCCTGGTCGGCGGCGGCGTGGTGCTCGGCCTCGGCCCGGCCGCCGTCCTGCCCGCGGCCGCCGCGGCCACCTGCACCTCGGCCGGGGGCGTCAGCGTCGTCGTCGACTATCGCGAGCTCGGCGGGGGAGTGACGACGGCCTGCGCGGCGGACGGCGGAGGCAAGAGCGCCACGGCGATCGTCGGGTCCGTCGGCGTGAGCCTCACGTACGCACAGCGCCAGCCCGGGTTCGTCTGCCGGGTCAACGGCGTCCCGACCACCGACCCCTGCGTCACCACCTCGCCCGCCGACGCGTACTGGGGCCTGTGGTGGTCCGACGGCACGTCGGGATCGTGGACGTACTCGTCGTACAGCTCGGGCTCCCTGACCGTCCCGGCCGGCGGCTCGGTCGGATGGGCCTGGAAGCAGGGCAGCGGCAACGCCGCACCCCCCAGCGTCGCTCCGCCGGTGATCGCGGCCTCGCCGTCGCCGACGTCGTCGCCGTCCTCCTCGCCGACCAGCTCGCCGTCCTCCTCGCCCACGTCCTCCCCCTCGGGCGGCGGTGGGTCCGGCAGTGGTTCGGGCAGTGGTTCGGGCAGTGGTTCCGGCAGTGGTTCGGGCAGTGGTTCGGGCAGTGGTTCGGGCGGTGGCTCCCAGACGAGCCCGTCGCCGTCGAGCGGCAGCAGCCCGTCGTCGTCCCCGTCGTCGAGCCCCTCGGCGTCGGCGTCCGACGCCCCGTCCGAGTCGCCCCTTGCCAGTGAGTCTCCTGGAGACTCAAGGTCACCCGCGGGCTCGGGCGAGCGCGGGAAGAAGAGGCCCGGCGACCGTGAGTCTCCTGGAGACTCACGGCCCAGCGACGAGGACGACCCCACCGCCGAGCCCCTTGAGTCTCCAGGAGACTCAACGGCAAGCGACGCGCCGGCCACGGCCCAGCCGGACGCCGACGGACCGACGAAGGTCCCGGCAGCCGTCACCTGGGGAGCGGTCGGCCTGCTGGGCGCAGGTGTCGCGGCGAGCGCTCTCGTGGCCCGTCGTCGACGGGAGCCCGGCGCGTCGTGACGGCTTCGGCGCTGACCCGTCCCGGGCTGGCTCGTGACCTGCACCCCCTGGCCTGGTGGGCCTGGGCGGTCGGTCTGGCCACGGCTGCGTCGCTGACCACCAACCCGCTGCTGCTCGTGCTGGTGATGGGGTCGGCGACGCTGGTGGTCATGGCTCGCCGGTCCGGACACCCGTTCGGCCGCTCGTTCCGCCTGTACGCCCTGCTCGCTGCGCTCACCGTCGTGCTGCGGGTGGTGTTCCGCATCCTCTTCGGCGGGCAGGAGGTCGGCCACGTGCTCCTCGACCTCCCCGAGATCCCGCTCCCCACGTGGGCGGCCGGGGTCCGGCTGCTCGGACCGGTGACCAGCGAGGCCCTGCTGGCCGGTCTGTACGACGGGCTGCGGCTCGCGGCGGTCATCCTGTGCGTCGGTGCCGCCAACTCGCTCGCCAACCCCAAGCGCCTGCTGGCCTCGGTGCCGCCGGCGCTCTACGAGATCGGCACGGCGCTCGTGGTCGCCGTGACGATCTTCCCCCAGCTGGCCGACAGCGCCCGCCGCGTACGGGCCGCGCAGGCGCTCAGGGGCGGGAGCACGACGGGCGTCGGTCGGCTCCGACGGTTCCTGGTGCCGGTGCTGGAGGACGCGCTCGAGCGGTCCCTGGCGCTCGCGGCAGGCATGGACACCCGCGGCTACGGCCGCTCCGGCGGCGCGTCCCCTCGGGAGCGGTGGGTGACCGGGTCCCTGCTCCTCCTCGCCCTCACCGGCATCTGCGTCGGCACGTACGCCTGGCTCGACCCCACCGCGCCCCGGGTCCTGGCCGTCCCCATGCTGGGCGCGGGCGTGTTGGTCGCGGTGCTCGGCCTCGTCAGCGCGGGACGCCGGGTGCAGCGCACCCGCTACCGGCCCGACCCGTGGCGCGCGCCGGAGCTGGTCACCGTCGGCACCGGTCTGGTCGTGGCGGTGCTCGGCTGGTGGGTCGCCCACACCCAGGTCGTCGTCGCCTACCCGGGCGTCGACGTCGCCCCGTACCTCTCGCCCCTCGCGCTCCTGGTCGGCGTGATCGGCACCCTGCCCGCCGTGGCGACGCCGGTCCCGGCGAGCGCCCCGGTCCGGCGGGAGGCGATCGCATGATCGAGCTGCGCGGGATCGGCTTCCACTACGACCGGGAGGTCGTGCTCAGCGGGGTCGACCTCACCCTCGAGGAGGGTGAGCTGGTGCTCGTGTCCGGCCGTACGGGCGTGGGCAAGTCGACCCTCCTCGGCGTGGTCACCGGGCTCGTGCCCCGCTTCACCGGCGGCGTGCTGACCGGTGAGGTGCTGCTCGAGGGGCGGAGCATCGTGGAGCAGCCGCCGCGCGAGCGCGCCCACCTCGTCGGCTACGTCGGCCAGGACCCGCTGGCGGGGTTCGTCGCCGACACCGTCGAGGAGGAGCTCGCCTACGGGATGGAGCAGCTCGGCACCGCTCCCGAGACGATGCGCCGGCGCGTGGAGGAGACCCTCGACCTGCTCGGCATCGCCGACCTGCGCGCGCGTGACCTGCGTACGCTCTCCGGCGGCCAGCAGCAGCGGGTCGCGATCGGGGCGGTGCTCACCACCCACCCGCGGGTGCTCGTGCTCGACGAGCCGACCTCCGCGCTCGACCCGACGGCCGCGGAGGACGTCCTCGCGACGATCACCCGCCTCGTGCACGACCTGGGCCTGACCGTCCTGCTGGCCGAGCATCGCCTGGAGCGGGTCGTGCCCTTCGCCGACCGGATCTGCCTCGTCACGGGCGACGGCGGTGTCCGCGTCGGCGATCCGCGGTCGGTCCTCGCCGACTCACCCGTCGCGCCTCCTCTGGTCGAGCTCGGTCGCCTCGCCGGGTGGCACCCCCTCCCGCTCACGGTGCGCGACGCCCGCCGGCACGCACGTACGCTCCCGGACCTGCCGGCCCCGGACCCGGCCCCGGACCCGGCCCCGGACCAAGCTGCAGCACCCGGGGCGGACCCGTTGGTCGTGGCCCGCGGCGTCACCGTCGTGCACGGTCGCCACGTCGCCGTCCGCGACGTCGACCTGACCCTGACGTCGGGGCGCACCACCGTGCTGATGGGCCGCAACGGGTCGGGCAAGTCGAGCCTGATCTGGGCGCTCCAGGGCTCCGGGCGGCGACGCTCCGGCTCGATCGACGTCGCGGGGAGCGACCCCGCGGAGCTCGCGCCCGCCCAGCGGCGTACGCACGTCGGACTGGTCCCGCAGACCGCCGCGGACCTGCTCTACCTCGAGACGGTCGCCGACGAGTGCGCCGCAGCCGACCGCGGCGCGGAGGCGGCACCCGGCACCTGCCGCGACCTCCTCGACCGGCTCGCTCCGGGCATCGACGACGCGATCCACCCGCGCGACCTCTCCGAGGGCCAGCGCCTGGCGCTCGCGCTCTCCGTCGTGCTCACGGCGCGGCCCCCCGTGGTGCTCCTCGACGAGCCGACCCGCGGACTGGACTATGCCGGCAAGGCCGAGCTGGCCCGGATCGTCGGCGACCTCACGGCCGACCACCACGCGGTCCTGGTCGCCACGCACGACGTCGAGTTCGCCGCGCACGTCGCGGACGAGGTCGTGGTCATGGCCGAGGGGGAGGTCGTCTCCAGCGGACCGCCGCGTCGCGTGCTGGCGGAGTCGCCGTCCTTCGCGCCGCAGGTCACCAAGGTGCTCGGCGCGCCCTGGCTGGTCGTCGAGGAAGTCGCCGCGGCCATGGGCGGGGTCGCCCGGTGAACGCCGCCCTCCCCGTCGGCCCGCGCACCGCCGCGGTGCTCGTCCTGGCCTCGGCGGCCGGGCTGATGATGCTGTGCTGGCCGCTGCTGCTCGAGGCCGAGCCGGGCCAGCGTGTGGAGCCCCCCTTCGTCTTCCTCGCCCTGCTGCCGCTCGTGATGGTCGTCGTCCTCGCCGAGATGGGCGAGGGGGGCATGGACTCCCGGGTCCTGGCCGTCCTCGGGGTGCTGTCCGCGATCAACGCGGTGATGCGTGGCCTCGGTGCGGGCACGGCCGGCATCGAGCTGGTGTTCTTCCTGCTGGTCCTGGGCGGCCGCGTCTTCGGGGCCGGGTTCGGCTTCGTGCTGGGCTGCACGTCCCTGTTTGCCTCCGCCCTGCTCACGGCGGGGGTCGGGCCGTGGCTCCCCTTCCAGATGATCTGCGCGGCGTGGGTGGGGATGGGCGCCGGCCTGCTGCCGCGCCGGGTCGGCGGCCGCGCCGAGATCGCGATGCTGGCCGCCTACGCGGTCGTCGCCTCCTACCTCTACGGCCTGCTGATGAACCTCAGCTCCTGGCCGTTCGCCCTCGGCATCGTGGTGCCCGGGCACGAGGGCTCGCTGGCGTACGTCGCGGGTGCGCCGGTGCTCGAGAACGCGCACCGCTTCCTCGTCTACACCCTGCTGACCTCGACCGGCGGCTGGGACACCGGCCGCGCGATCACGACCGCCGTCGCGATCGTGGTCCTGGGCCCGGCGATCCTCACGACCCTGCGCCGCGCGGCGCGGCGCGCGGTCGTACGCCCCGGCTCACCGGTCACGGCCGGACCAGGATGATCCGGTCGTCCACCGGAGTGAGGGCGCCGCGGCCGTCCTGGTTCGAGGTGGTGAGCCAGAGCAGCCCGTCGGGCGCGGTGGCCACGGTGCGCAGCCGGCCGTAGTCCTCGGTGAAGTACGCCGTCGGCCGGGACGCCTTGCCGTCGCCCGAGACCCGGATCCGCCACAGCCGCTGGCCGCGGAGCCCGGCCATCCAGAGGTGCCCGTCGGCGTACGCCAGCCCGCTCGGTGAGGCCTGTTCGACCGGCCAGACGAGCTGGGGGTCGATGAGCTCCGGGCCGCCGCCCGTGCCCTCGACGCGGGGCCAGCCGTAGTTGCCGCCCTTCTCGATGAGGTTGAGCTCGTCCCACTCGGAGGCGCCGAACTCGGAGGCCCAGAGCCGGTCCTCGTCGTCCCAGGCGAGGCCCTGCACGTTGCGGTGGCCGAGCGACCAGACGGGGGAGTCGGGGTCGGGGTTGCCGGGAGCGGGGTCGCCGTCAGCGGTGATCCGGAGGATCTTCCCGGCCAGGCTGTCCGGGTCCTGGGCCAGCTCGGGGTCGCCGGTCTCGCCCGTGGTCACGTAGAGGTGGCCGTCCGGGCCGAAGGCGATGCGTCCGCCGTCGTGGATGAAGCCCGCCGGGATGCCGTCGAGGACGACGCTGGCCGCGCCGAGCCGCGAGCCCTCGAGCCGGGCCCTGACGACGCGGTTGTCGGTGTCGGTGGTGAGGTAGAGGAACACCGTCCGGTCAGTCGCGAAGTCAGGGGACACGGCGACGCCGAGCAGGCCCGCCTCGCCCTGCGGGACCGCGGCGGTGATCGCGCCGAGGAGGCTCACCCGGCCGTCGGCGGTGACGCGCAGGACGCGCCCGGAGTTGCGTTCGGTGACCACGGCTGCGCCGTCGGGGAGGAAGTCGACGCCCCACGGCACCTCGAGGCGGTCGACGAGCGTGCCGACCGCCTGCGGGTCGCGGTTGCTCGTGGGTTGGCTGGGCGTCGTCTCGGCGGGCGTGGTCTCGCTGGAAGAGGTCTCGCTGGGTGTGGGCTGGCTGGGCAGGTCGGTCGGCTGGGTCACCCGCGGGATCGGTTCGGCGGTGTCGCCCGCGCAGCCGGAGACGGCGAGCGCCAGGGCCAGCGACCCGAGGACCAGTCTCATGTCGCCAGTGTGCCCGGTGCGGCCGAACGGTCCTCGTCGCCGTGACGGCCGGGCGGCTCGCCGGGCGTCGAGCCGGACCGGGTCGCCCCGATCGACGCCGCGACGACGCACGCGATGGCCAGCCACTGCACCGGTGAGAGGTGCTCCTGGAGCACGACGATGGCGGCCAGCGCCGCGGCAGCCGGCTCGAGGCTCATCAGGATCCCGAACACCGCGGGTCGCAGGCTGCGCAGGGCGACGAGCTCGCAGCTGTAGGGGATGACCGAGCTGAGCAGGCCGACGAGCGCACCGATGAGGAGGATGCGACCGTCCCACAGCGACGTACCGGCGCTCAGCAGTGCCGGCGTCGTCATCGCGAACGCGGCGACGATGCTCGCCACCGCGAGCCCGTCGAAGCCCTCCCATCGTCGACCGGTGCTCGCGCTGAGCAGGATGTACGCCGCCCAGGCCGCACCGGCCAGCAGGGCGTACAGGACGCCGAGCGGATCGAGTCCGGTGCGCTGGAATCCGAGGAGTGCGACGCCGATGCCCGCCAGCAGCACCCAGACCAGGTCGCGGGCGCGTCGCGAGCCCAGCACGGCCAGCGTGAGAGGGCCGATGAACTCGATGGTGACCGCGATGCCGAGCGGGATGCGGGAGAAGGACTGGTAGATGGCCCAGTTCATGGTGGCGAGGCTGGCGCCGAAGCCGAGGACGACCAGCCAGTCGTGACGGGTCCGTCCGCGCAGCCGCGGCCGGACGACGGCAGCCAGCACGAGGGCACTGGTGGCCAGGCGCAACCAGACCATCGCGGTGGGGGAGATCTCGCCGAAGAGCCCCTTGGCGATCGCGGCACCGATCTGGACCGACAGGATGCCGACGAGGACCAGGCCGACGGGGCCGAGCACGTCCCGGCTGGCTCGCGTGGTCACCGCCTCACCCTATTCAGCCGCGCGTCTGCCCCCGCCGCCGGTCTCGTCGCCGGTCTCGCCGCCGGTCTCGGCGAGGCTCTCCAGCGCACGGCGGGCGTGCCGTGCCTCCGCGGCGAAGTAGTCCAGCCCCCAGTCCGCGACCAGCGAGGGAAAGCGGAACGGCTCGCCGAGTCCGTCTGCGCCGCGCAGCGACTCGCGGACCTCGGCGAGGTCGTGGAGGGCCTGGTCGAGCTCGGTGAGGTAGTCGTGCAGCATCCGCCGTGACTGCTCCGGCTCTGTCGCGTGCCCGACCAGCAGGCGGAGCAGGACGGTGTGCTTGAGGACCGGGAAGCCCGCCGGGGTCTCGTCCATCCAGTTCCGCAGGGCGTCCTGGCCGGCCGCGGTGATGGCGTACGTCGTGACGTCCCGTCCGCCGTCGGCGCGGGAGTCGGCCCGCACCAGCCCGTGGTCGGCGAGGCGGCGCAGCTCGGTGTAGATCTGGCTCATCGCGGGCGACACCCAGTAGAAGCGGAGCGTGACATCGGCGCGCTGCTTGATCTCGTACCCCGTCAGCTCGTCGCCGAAGGTGAGGAGGCCGAGGATCGCGTAACCGGTGACCGGGATGTCTTGACTCATCTCGGTCCGAGAGTAGTGTTCCTAATCGGAATAGTCTCGTTTCTCCAGCGCCGGGAGGCCCGATGTCGCGCACTCTGCTCATGGTCGGCACCCGCAAGGGCATGTGGCTCGGGACCTCGGACGAGACTCGCTCGTCGTGGGAGTGGACCGGGCCGCACTTCCCGATGGAGGAGGTCTACTCCGCCATGATCGACACCCGCGGCACGACTCCTCGCCTGCTCGCCGGTGCGTCGTCGAGCTGGCTCGGCCCTCAGGTCTGGCGGTCAGACGACCTCGGCGCCTCGTGGGACGAGACCCCCAACGGCGCGGCACGCTTCCCCGAGGACACCGGCGCCACGCTTGCCCGGGTCTGGCAGCTCCAGCCCGGGCTCTCCGACGACGGCGGCAGCGACGTGGTGTGGGCCGGGACCGAGCCCGGCGCAGTCTTCCGCTCGACGGACCGGGGCGAGACCTTCTCGCTCGTGCGGGGGCTCTGGGACCACCCGC
Organism: Nocardioides sp. BGA-UO-ETr-FS32; assembly: GCF_059567905.1. Taxonomy (NCBI): domain Bacteria; kingdom Bacillati; phylum Actinomycetota; class Actinomycetes; order Propionibacteriales; family Nocardioidaceae; genus Nocardioides; species Nocardioides sp. BGA-UO-ETr-FS32. The sequence goes on from NZ_JCAQOX010000013.1 coordinate 337,497, forward strand.
ACCGGGAGGAGTGGAACGAGGGCTTCGGCGGTCAGGCGTTCCACACGATCCTGCCCCACCCCTCAGACCCCTCGCGGGTGCTCGCGGCGCTCTCGACGGGCGGTGTCTACGTCACCAGCGACGGCGGAGAGAGCTGGTCGCCGTCGAACACCGGCGTGAAGGCCGAGTTCTTCCCCGGCGAGCGCAACTACCCCGAGTTCGGCCAGTGCGTGCACAAGGTGGCTCGTGACGCTGTCGACCCCGAACGGCTCTACCTGCAGAACCACGGCGGGGTCTACCGCTCCGACGACGGCGGCGCATCGTGGCAGGACATCGCCCCCGGCCTCCCGACCGAGTTCGGGTTCGCCATGGTGGCCCACCCGCACCGCGCCGACACGGCGTACAACTTCCCCATCACCGGTGCGGAGGCCCGGTGGCCGGTGGACGGCAAGGCCCGTGTGTACCGCACGACGGACGCCGGGTCCTCCTGGGAGCCCCTGGGTGAAGGGGTGCTCCCCGACGGCTACTACACCGCGGTCATGCGCGACGCGATGTGCGTCGACGACCACGACGAGGTCGGCCTGTACTTCGGTGGCCGCAACGGCGGAGTCTGGGCGTCGCCGGACGAGGGCGCGACCTGGCGTGAGATCCACAAGGACCTGCCGGACGTGCTCGTCGTCCGGGCGGCCAGGGTCTAGCGCGCGCACATGGTCGACTTCTCGCTCTCCCGCACCACGCGCATCCACGCGGATCCTGCAACCGTGCACGCGCTCGTCGACGACTTCCGGGAGTGGCAGAAGTGGTCGCCATGGGAGGGCCTGGACCCCGACCTCCGACGCGAGTACTCCGGTCCGGACCACGGGGTCGGGTCGACGTACCGCTGGTCGGGCAACAAGAAGGCCGGCGAGGGCGAGATGCGGATCACCACGTCGACACCGGCCGCCGTCGTGGTCGACCTCGAGTTCCTGAAGCCCTTCAAGGCCACCAACATCACGACCTTCACCCTCACTGAGGTGGGAGAAGCCACCGAGGTCACCTGGACGATGACCGGCACACGCAGCGCGATCATGTCCCTCGCAGGCAAGCTCTTCTTCGACAAGGCGATCGGCAGCGACTTCGAGAAGGGGCTGGCTGCGCTGAAGCAGGAGGCAGAGCGGTCTGCTGGCCAGCGTCCTTGACGCTCCCTTGCCCGTGAGTCTCTGAGGGACTCACGGTCCGCGCGGGCCTCTGCCGTGGCCCCTTGCCGGCGAGTCTGTGGGCGACTCATGGGCAAGGGTGGCTGGCGCCTTCGCGCGCGGGAGGGGCTGGCGGTGCCGAGAGGGGGCCGTGAAGTGTCCACAGGCGCTGCCCGGGCGGCGTGTGCGGGGTGGGTGTGGATGACGGGTGCGGGGTGTCGGTCGTGGGGCGTGGGATGGGGGTACGAGGCGCCCCGACGGGCGGGGGCCGTGCACCGAGAGGGTGGAGCGAGCGTGAGCGAGGAGAACGGGGACGACAAGCGCCGGGACGAGCGTGGGGACGAGCGTGGGGACGAGCGTGGGGCCGAGCCGGTCGGCGCGCCGGTGGGTGGGCCGGAGCGGGATGCGATGGTGAACTGGTCCGAGGCCGAGCGGGAGTGGTGGTGGATGGGGCCGTTCGCGGGCCGGGTGCCGGGGCTGGTGCGTCGGGTCAGACGGATCCTGGATGTCTCGCAGCGGGGGCTGGCGGCGTTGTTGGGGGTCTCGCAGTCGGTGGTGGCGCGGTGGGAGACCGGTCGGACGAGTCCGCGGGCTCGGGTGGTGCAGGAGATGCTGCAGCTGGCGGGGCTGCGGGTGGGGTTCAGTGATGCGGAGACCGGGCAGCGGGTGGAGCCGATGCGTGCCGATGGGGCGCGTACGCATGCGGGGAGCCGGTTCCCCGCGCACGTGGACCTGCGGGCGCGGGGGTGGTGGTTGCCGCGCCGGTTGCGGGCGATGACCTCGATCGAGGCGTGGCAGTGGCTGGATCGCTCACGTGAGCTGCGTGATCCCGCGATCGGGTTCTGCCTGTCACCGCACGACAAGCACCACGAGCGGCAGCGGTGGGGTGTCCCGGTCGACCATCCGGCCGTGCACCAGTTCGCCGCCGAGGTCGAGTGGCGCGACGAACAGCGCGAACGACGACGCCAGGAGATACGACGCCAGGAGATCCGACGCCGCCGCACCGGCTGACCGACCGGACGTGGCGAGCGGGTGAGACGCAGGGGACCATCCGGGGGAGCGGCCACTAGCCTGACGCCATGACCCACGCAGCCGACGGACCCGACATCAAGCCCCGCAGCCGCGACGTCACCGACGGTCTCGAGAAGGCCGCCGCGCGCGGGATGCTCCGCGCGGTGGGCATGGGTGACGACGACTGGGAGAAGCCGCAGATCGGCGTTGCTTCCAGCTGGAACGAGATCACGCCGTGCAACCTCTCGCTGGACCGGCTCGCGAAGGCCGTGAAGAACGGCGTGCACGCGGCGGGCGGGTTCCCGCTGGAGTTCGGCACGATCTCGGTCTCCGACGGCATCTCCATGGGCCACGAGGGCATGCACTTCTCGCTGGTCAGCCGTGAGGTGATCGCCGACTCGGTGGAGACGGTGATGATGGCCGAGCGGCTCGACGGGTCCGTTCTTCTCGCAGGCTGTGACAAGTCGCTCCCCGGCATGCTCATGGCCGCGGCCCGCCTCGACCTGGCGAGCGTCTTCCTCTACGCGGGGACGATCATGCCCGGTCAGGTCGACGGCAAGGACGTCACGATCATCGACGCGTTCGAGGCTGTCGGCGCCTGCCTGGCCGGCAAGATCACGCGCGAGAAGGTCGACGAGATCGAGCGGGCGATCTGTCCCGGCGAGGGTGCCTGCGGCGGGGCGTACACCGCCAACACGATGGCCAGCGTCGCCGAGGCGCTCGGCATGTCGCTGCCCGGCTCGTCGTCGCCGCCGGCGGTGGACCGCCGCCGCGACGGCTTCGCCCACAAGTCGGGCGAGGCTGTCGTCGGGATGCTGCGCCAGGGCATCACCGCGCGCCAGATCATGACCCGGCCCGCCTTCGAGAACGCCATCGCGATGGCGATGGCTCTCGGCGGCTCGACCAACGCCGTCCTGCACCTGCTCGCGATCGCGCGTGAGGCCGAGGTCGACCTCACGCTCGACGACTTCACCCGCATCGGCCGGAAGGTCCCGCACCTGGCGGACATGAAGCCGTTCGGCCGGTTCGTCTGGACCGACTTCGACCGGGTGGGGGGCATCCCGGTGCTGCTGCGCGCACTGCTCGACGCCGGGCACCTGCACGGCGACGTCCTCACCTGCACGGGCAAGACGATGGCGGAGAACCTCGCCGCCCTCGACCCGAAGCCCCTCGACGGCGAGATCCTGCGCCAGCTCGACCGGCCGATCCACGCCACGGGCGGGCTGACGATCCTCAAGGGCTCGCTGGCCCCCGAGGGCGCGGTCGTCAAGAGCGCCGGGTTCGACGACTCGACGTTCACCGGCACCGCCCGCGTCTTCGACGGCGAGCGCAAGGCCCTCGACGCCCTGGGCGAAGGCGCGATCCAGGCAGGTGACGTCGTGGTGATCCGCTACGAGGGCCCCAAGGGCGGCCCCGGCATGCGCGAGATGCTGGCGATCACCGGCGCGATCAAGGGCGCCGGCCTGGGCAAGGACGTCCTGCTCATCACCGACGGCCGGTTCTCGGGAGGCACGACCGGACTCTGCGTCGGCCACATCGCGCCCGAGGCGAGCGACGGCGGTCCGATCGCGTTCCTCCGCGACGGTGACCAGATCACCCTCGACGTGGCCAACATGACCCTCGACGTCCACGTCGACGAGGCCGAGCTGGCCGCCCGCGCGGAGGGCTGGGAGCCGCTGCCGCCGAAGTACACCCGCGGCGTCCTCGGCAAGTACCGCAAGGTCGTGCAGTCGGCGGCCCACGGCGCGGTCTGCTACTGACGTACGCCCGGTCCTGGTCAGGTGGGGGAACGGTCGGCGGATAGGTTGCCGTGGTGACCAACCCGATCCAGTCCGGCCCGATCCAGTCCGGCCCGATCCAGTCCGGCGCCGAGCAGCTCGACGCCGCCGACCCCCTCGCCCGGTTCCGGGAGCGGTTCGTCGGCGCCGGCACCGACCTCGTGTACTTCGACGGCAACTCGCTGGGGCGTCCCGTCGCGGCCGCCGCCGACCGCCTCGGCGAGTTCGTCCGGCAGGACTGGGGCGGCCGGCTGATCCGGGGCTGGGACGAGAGCTGGATGGAGCTGCCGACCCGCCTGGGCGACGACCTCGGCCGGGTCACCCTCGGTGCGGCGGCCGGCCAGACCGCCGTCGGCGACTCGACCACCGTCTGGCTCTACAAGCTGATGCGCGCCGCCGTCGACCACGCCGTACGCACCGACCCGGGCCGTACCGAGATCGTGATCGACACCGACAACTTCCCGACCGACCGCTACGTCGCGGAGGGGATCGCCGCCGAGCGCGGCCTGACCCTCAGGTGGATCGAGGTCGACACGTCCGCGGGAGTCACCGCCGACCAGCTCACCGACGCCGTCGGCGAGCGCACCGCGCTCGTCGTGCTCAACCACGTCGCCTACCGGTCCGCGTGGCTCGCCGACGTCCCGGAGCTCACCCGCATCGCGCACGCCGCGGGCGCGCTCGTCCTCTGGGACCTGTGCCACTCCGCCGGGGCGGTCCCGGTCGCGCTCGACGAGTGGGACGTCGACCTGGCCGTCGGCTGCACCTACAAGTACCTCAACGGCGGTCCCGGCTCGCCGGCCTTCGGCTACGTCAACGCCCGCCTCCAGGGCCAGCTCACGCAGCCGATCCAGGGCTGGATGGGCCACGCCGACCCGTTCCTCATGGGGCCGGGCTACACGCCCGCGCCGGGGATGCGGAGGTTCATCTCCGGCACGCCGCCGATCCTCGGCATGGTCGCGATGCAGAGCATGCTGGAGCTCGTCGAGGAGGCCGGCATCGACGCGATCCGCGCCAAGTCCGTCGCGCTCACGTCGTACGCGGTCGAGCTCGCAGACGCGACGCTGCCCGAGGTCACCCTCGCCTCGCCCCGTGACCCGGCGCTCCGCGGTGGCCACGTGACGCTCCACCACGACCGGATGCGCGAGGTCACCGCCCGGCTGTGGCAGCGCGACGTGATCCCCGACTACCGCGACCCGGGCGGCCTCCGCATCGGGCTCTCACCGTTGTCCACGTCGTTCGACGAGGTCGAGCGCGGCATCGCCGCCGTGGCGGAGGCGCTGCGATGAGCGCCGCGACGCCCCGCACCAACGAGCACGGCCAGCGGATCGGACGCCCGGTCGACTGGACGCCCGCCACCGCGCCCGGCCGGACGACCGTCCTGGAGGGCGTCGGCGTACGCCTCGAGCCGATCGGCCCGCAGCACGTCGACGACCTGTTCACCGCGCTGTGCGGCGAGGACGACGAGCCGATCTGGACCTACCTGTCGTGGGAGCGGCCGCGCGCCCGCGACGAGATGGCCGCGATCGTCGACGCCGCTGCGGACGCCCCCGACCGGGTGATGTTCGCGATCGTGGCCCGGGAGACCGGCCGCGCGGTCGGCTTCTGCTCGCTGATGCGCATCGACCCGGCGATGGGCTCGATCGAGGTCGGCCAGATCGCCTACGGCCGCCAGCTCCAGCGCAGCCGCGCCGCGACCGAGGCGATGGCGCTGCTGGCGCGCCACGTCTTCGACGACCTCGGCAACCGCCGTTACGAGTGGAAGTGCGACAGCCTCAACGCGGCGTCGCGCCGGGCGGCGATCCGGCTCGGCTTCATCTGGGAAGGCCGCTTCCGCAACGCCCTCGTCCACAAGGGACGCAACCGCGACACCGACTGGTTCTCGATCACCGACAGCGAGTGGCCCCGGGTCCGCAAGGCCCTCGACGACTGGCTCGACGAGCGCAACTTCGACGACATGGGGCGCCAGCGCGTACGCCTCGCAGCCCGCCCGCCCGCACCTGACCAGCACGTCGACCAGCAGGAGGCCTGAGATGGACCAGCGCGTCAGCTTCATCACCCTCGTGGTGACCGACCTCGACCTGACCCGCCGCTTCTACGTCGACGGGCTGGGGTGGGAGCCCGAGGTCGACGTGCCGGGGGAGGTGCTGATGTTCCGGGTCGCCGAGAAGGTCGTGCTGAGCCTGTGGGTCGAGACGGGCTTCGCGGCCGAGGTCGGCCACGCACCGGCCCGCGGCGGCACGCCACCCGTCACCCTGTCGCACAACGTCGCTACAACGCAGGGCGTCGACACCGTCCTCGAGCAGGCCCGCGCGGCGGGTGCCTCGCACGTCGGCGAGGCGAGCGAGCGCGACTGGGGCGGCTACTCCGGCTACTTCGCCGACCCCGACGGATTCCGCTGGGAAGTCGCCTACAACCCCGGCGAGATCGGGCAGTCCGTACTCCCGTGAGCACCCCCGACACGACCCAGGTCCCTGGGCAGGTCCCCAGCTGGGACGACTACTTCCTCGGCATCGCCGTCGCCGTCGCCGCGCGGGCCAAGTGCACGCGCCGGCGCGTCGGCGCGGTCCTCACCATCGACCACCGGATCATCGCGACCGGCTACAACGGGGCCGCCCCTGGCGAGGACGACTGCCTGGCGGGAGCGTGCCCGCGCGGCCAGCTCGGGTACGACGACGTGCCCGGGCTCGGCGACTACGACCGGCCGGGCACTCCGGGGTTCTGCATCGCGATCCACGCGGAGGTCAACGCGCTGCTCTTCGCGACCCGCGACACCAAGGACGCGACGGCGTACATCACCGACCCGCCCTGTCCGGGGTGCCGCAAGGCGCTGGCGGCGGCCGGCGTGGTGCGCGCGGTCTGGCCCGGGGGCGAGCACGACCGCGAGGGCCTCACCTCCTGGGCCTGACCCAGACCAGCTCGCCGGCCTCCCACATCGCCAGGGCCACGGGCACCAGGCTCGTCATCGCCTCGGACGGCGAGAGCCCCGCCAGGTCGTCGGCGTGCTCGGAGCCGTACGCCTGGCCGGCCGCGTTGTTGTGCTCGTCGACGCGCGAGTCGCGAAGGCGGGGGCTCGAGGACTCCTGCGCCGCCGCGATCGAGCGCGCCGCGTCGACCCCGAAGCGCGCGGTGAGCGCGGCCTGCCACAGGAAGTGCCGCAGGGCGTTGCTGCGCCCGGGCACGCCACGCCCGTGGGTGGCGGCGGCGGAGAGGGCGGCCTGCGAGATCCGCAGGACCTCGACCGCGCCGGCCGGTCCGAGGCCGACCCGGATGGCCGCAGCGTAGAGCCGCGGCACGCCGGTGCCTGCATGGATGGCCTGCTGGACCACGTCACCGAAACCCATGGACACAGACTGTCAGAATCAGTCCATGGCTCCACCACTCCGCTTCCCACGCCCCCTCCGTCCGGGTGATCGCATCGGCGTGACGTCGCCGTCGGCGGGCGTGTCCGGCGCCGCCGAGGCGCGGATCGACTTCTGCGTCGAGTGGCTGCGCGGACGCGGGTACGACGTGGAGGTGGGGGAGTGCATGGACGGCACCGGCCTGACCTCGGCCCCTGCCGAGGAGCGGGCGGCCGAGCTGACCCGGATGCTGGCCGATCCGGCCATCGCCTGCGTGGTGCCGCCGTGGGGCGGCGAGACGGCGATCGACCTGGTGGACCTGCTGGACTGGGACGCCCTCGCCGCTGCCGAGCCGACGTGGCTCGTCGGCTTCTCCGACCTCACGACCGTGATGCTGCCCATCACCACCCGCCTGGGGTGGGCGACCCTGCACGGTGACAACCTCGCCGACACGCCGTACGCCGTCCCCGACGGGCTGCTGCACTGGCTCGAGCTGGTGAGCGGTGCCGGCCCGTTCGTCCAGCGCGGGTCCGGCGTCGTCGCCGACTGGTGGCGCTTCGAGGAGGACCCGCGTGCGACGACGTGGAAGCACGTGGGCGCGGGAGCCTGGGAGGTCCACGGCGGCGGCAGCCTCGACGCCACCGGCCGGCTCATCGGCGGTTGCATCGAGACCATCGCCCACCTCGCCGGCACGCCGTACGGCGACGTGCGGGCGTGGGCCGACTGGCTGGGCGAGCCGACCATCGTCTACGTCGAGGCGTGCGAGGACCATGCGGTCGACATCTGCCGCTACCTCCACGGCATGCGGCTCGCCGGGTGGTTCGACCGCGCCGCGGCCGTGCTGGTCGGCCGGACGAACGCCCCCGACCACCCGGAGCTGACGCAGCGCGAGGCGGTGCTCGACGCGCTCGGTCGCCTCGACCTGCCGATCGTGTGGGACCTCGAGATCGGGCACGTGCCTCCCCACCTGCCGCTCGTCAACGGGGCGCTGGCCAGGGTCCTCGTCGACGGCGACACCCGGCAGGTCACCCAGACCCTGGCCTGACGGGTAGCCGCTGTCGGTGGGCCGTGGCAGTGTCGTCCTCATGAGCGATCCGGACCCGAAGACCAGGCTCACCCACGACCAGATCCTCGCGGCGGGCCTCGACGACTGGCGCAAGGTCCTCAACGGGCTGCGTGCCCGCTTCCGCACGGGCGACTTCGCCACCGGCGTCGCCCTCGTGGACAGGATCGGCGCGGCGGCCGACGAGGCCGACCACCACCCGGACGTCTCGCTGACCTACCCCGAGGTGATCGTGACGCTGTCGAGCCACGACGTCGGCGGCATCACCAGCCGCGACGTCGACCTGGCCCGGCAGATCAGCGGCTTCGCAGCCGAGCTGGGCGCGACGGCGGACGTGTCCGGGCTGACGCAGGTCGAGCCCGGGCTCGACACCGCGGACGGCGCGAGGCTGGCTCCGTTCTACGCCGCCCTGATCGGCGGCGAGGTGCAGGGCGGCGAGCCCGTCGACCCCAGCGGCCAGGTGTCCACGCTGTGGTTCCAGCAGCCCGCCGCGAGCGAGGACGACGTCGGACCGGTGCTGCCCGAGCAGGACCACGAGCAGCGCTGGCACCTCGACGTGTGGGTGCCGCACGACGAGGCGGAGCGGCGGCTGCAGGCCGTCCTCGACGCCGGCGGGCGACTCGTCAGCGACGCGGAGGCGCCGTCCTACTGGGTCGTCGAGGACGCCGACGGCAACCGCTCCTGCATCTGCACCCCGCTCGACCGCGGGTGACAAAGCCACCGAACTGCCACATTCCGAGACGGCTGTTCCACATCCTGGGACGCCTGTCACACTCGCTTGACGCCGGACCGTCCCGGCGGCGACGGTTGTCGCATGCGCACCGAGATTCTTGTACGCACGCGACGCGTGAGCTGAGGCCCCCGGCCGAATGCACGCGCGTCACCCCTCGTCGCCCACCGGGCCGAGGGGCTTTTTTATGGGCTCAGTTGGTGGACAGCCAGACGCAGGAGAGAAGGACATGACGGAGCAGGGCGGACAGGGCAGCGGATCGGTCACGGGCGCGCAGAGCCTGGTGACGTCCCTCGAGGCGGCCGGCGTCACGGACATCTTCGGCATCCCGGGCGGCGCGATCCTCCCGGCGTACGACCCCCTCATGGACTCGACGCGGATCCGGCACATCCTGGTCCGCCACGAGCAGGGGGCCGGCCACGCCGCGCAGGGGTACGCCGCGGCGACCGGGCGGGTGGGCGTGTGCATGGCGACGTCGGGGCCGGGGGCGACCAACCTGGTCACGCCGCTGGCCGACGCGCACATGGACTCGGTGCCCCTGGTGGCCGTGACCGGACAGGTCGGCGCCTCGATGATCGGCACCGACGCCTTCCAGGAGGCCGACATCCGCGGCATCACGATGCCGATCACCAAGCACAACTTCCTCGTCACCGACCCCGCCGACATCCCGCGCACGATCGCCGAGGCCTTCCACATCGCCTCGACCGGTCGCCCCGGTCCGGTGCTCGTCGACGTGGCCAAGTCGGCCCTGCAGGCGCAGACCACGTACGCCTGGCCGAGCGAGCTCCACCTGCCCGGCTACCGGCCCGTGACGACGCCCCACGCCAAGCAGATCAAGGAGGCCGTGCGCCTGATCCGCGAGGCGAAGCGGCCCGTCCTCTACGTCGGCGGCGGCGTGATCCGCGCCCGCGCCGACCGTGAGCTCGCGCAGCTGGCCGCCCTGACGGGCATCCCGGTCGTGACCACGCTGATGGCGCGCGGGGCGTTCCCCGACAGCAATGCCCAGCACCTCGGCATGCCGGGCATGCACGGCACCGTCGCCGCGGTCGCCGGCCTGCAGAAGAGCGACCTGATCATCAGCCTCGGCGCCCGCTTCGACGACCGCGTCACCGGCAACCTCGACTCGTTCGCGCCCGGGGCCCTCGTCATCCACGCCGACATCGACCCGGCCGAGATCGGCAAGAACCGCCACGCGGACGTGCCGATCGTCGGCGACTGCAAGGAGGTCATCGCGCAGCTCGTCGCGCTCCTGCAGGCCGAGGGCGCCGACGGCGACTACGAGGCCTGGATCGCGTTCCTGGCGGGCGTCAAGAAGCAGTACGCGCTCGGCTACGACGCGCCGTCCGACGGCTCGCTGGCGCCGCAGTACGTCCTCGAGCGGCTCAGCGACATCGCCGGCCCCGACTCGATCTACGTCGCGGGCGTGGGCCAGCACCAGATGTGGGCCGCCCAGTTCGTCGGCTACGAGAAGCCCAACACCTGGATCAACTCCGGCGGCCTCGGCACGATGGGCTACGCCGTGCCGGCCGCCATGGGCGCCAAGGTCGGCATGCCCGACACCACCGTCTGGGCCGTCGACGGCGACGGCTGCTTCCAGATGACCAACCAGGAGCTGGCCACCTGCGCGATCAACGACATCCCGATCAAGGTCGCGATCATCAACAACGAGTCGCTCGGCATGGTGCGGCAGTGGCAGACGCTCTTCTACAACGAGCGCTACTCCAACACCGACCTGCACTCCAAGCGCATCCCCGACTTCGTCAAGCTCGCCGACGCCTACGGCTGCGTGGGCCTGGCGTGCGAGTCGCCCGGCGACGTGGACGCCACGATCGAGAAGGCGATGGCGATCGACGACCAGCCGGTCGTGGTGGACTTCCGCGTCCACCGTGACGCGATGGTGTGGCCGATGGTGGCCGCCGGCACGAGCAACGACGAGATCAAGTACGCACGGGACCTCGCGCCCCAGTTCGACGAGGACGACATCTGATGAACAAGCACACCCTGTCCGTGCTGGTGGAGAACAAGCCGGGCGTCCTCGCCCGGATCGCCAGCCTGTTCTCGCGGCGCGGGTTCAACATCGACAGCCTTGCCGTGGGCCCGACCGAGCACCCGGAGATCTCGCGGATGACCATCGTCGTCAACGTCGACGAGTCGCCGCTCGAGCAGGTCACCAAGCAGCTCAACAAGCTGGTCGAGGTCATCAAGATCGTCGAGCTCGACGGGCCCGGCTCGGTCAACCGGGAGCTGCTGCTGGTCAAGGTCCGTGCCGACGCGGCCAGCCGTGGTGCGGTGCTCGACGCCGTGCAGCTCTTCCGCGCGAAGGTCGTCGACGTGGCACCGGACGCCGTCACCATCCAGGCCGTCGGCAACGCCGCCAAGCTCGCCGACCTGCTGCGTGTGCTGGAGCCCTTCGGCATCCGTGAGCTCGTGCAGTCCGGCATGGTCGCGATCGGTCGCGGCTCGCGCTCCATCAGCGAGCGCCCGCAGCGCCCCGTCGCCGTGCCCGCTCCCGTGTCCGCCATCGCCACCTGACCCAGATCTCGACAAGCCGCTCTCGCGGCTACTCGATCAACGAGTGACACACCAACCCATGAAGGAGAGCCCCCAGTGGCTGAGATGTTCTACGACGACGACGCCGACCTGAGCCTGATCCAGGCCAAGAACGTCGCCGTGATCGGCTACGGCAGCCAGGGTCACGCCCACGCGCTGTCCCTGCGCGACTCCGGCGTCGACGTCCGCATCGGCCTGCAGCCCGGCTCGAAGAGCCGCGACAAGGCCGAGGCCGAGGGCCTGCGCGTCCTCACCCCCCGCGAGGCGGCGGAGGAGTCCGACCTGATCGTGATCCTCGCCCCCGACCAGCACCAGCGCAAGCTGTACGCCGAGGAGATCGAGCCTGCCCTGACCCCGGGCGACACCCTGGTCTTCGGTCACGGCTTCAACATCCGCTTCGGCTACATCACCCCGCCCGAGGGCGTCGACGTCTTCATGGTCGCCCCCAAGGGCCCCGGCCACCTCGTGCGCCGCGAGTACGTCGACGGGCGCGGCGTCCCGGTCCTCGTCGCGGTCGAGAAGGACGCCTCCGGCAACGCCTGGCCGCTCGCCCTGTCGTACGCCAAGGCCATCGGCGGCCTGCGTGCCGGCGGCATCAAGACCACGTTCACCGAGGAGACCGAGACCGACCTGTTCGGCGAGCAGGCCGTCCTGTGCGGTGGCGCCTCGCAGCTGGTGATGTACGGCTTCGAGACGCTCATCGAGGCCGGCTACCAGCCCGAGGTCGCCTACTTCGAGTGCCTCCACGAGCTCAAGCTCATCGTCGACCTCATGTACGAGGGTGGCATCGCCAAGCAGCGCTGGTCGGTCTCGGACACCGCCGAGTTCGGCGACTACGTCTCCGGCCCGCGGGTGATCACCCCGGACGTGAAGAAGAACATGCAGGACGTGCTCGCCGACATCAAGAGCGGCGCGTTCGCCGACCGCTTCATCACCGACATGGACAACGGCTCGCCGGAGTTCACCGAGTTCCGCAAGAAGGGTGAGTCGCACCCCATCGAGCAGACCGGCCGCGAGCTGCGCAAGCTCATGGCCTGGGTGAAGTCGCACGACTCCGACTACACCGAGGGCACCGCCGCCCGCTGACCGCGGCGCACCCGTGACGCGTACGGCGCGTCGGATCACCTGAGGGGTCGATCCGGCGCGCCGTCCGCGTGTCAGGATGCCGTCATGAGCAACACGACCACGCCCGCGTCCGGGCTCGAGCGGACCAGACGCCTCGGCGTCGAGACCACCGGCATCGAGATCATCGAGGAGTCCGCGCGGACCGCGCGCCCGCGCGACCTGTTCTGGCCGTGGTTCGCGGCCAACGTCTCGGTCTTCGGCATCAGCTACGGGTCGTTCGTGCTGGGGTTCGGGATCTCGTTCGTGCAGGCCCTGGTCGTCGCAGTGGTCGGTGTCGTCGTCTCCTTCGCGCTGTGCGGGATCATCGCGATCGCGGGCAAGCGCGGCTCGGCGCCGACCATGGTCCTCAGCCGAGCGGCGTTCGGCGTGCAGGGGCAGAAGCTCCCGGGAGTGGTCTCGTGGCTGGTCTCGATCGGCTGGGAGACGTTCCTCGCGATCCTCGCCGTGCTGGCGACGGCCACGATCTTCGACCAGCTCGGGTGGGCGGCCGGCACGACCACCCAGGTGGTGGCCACCGTCGTCGTGGCCGCCCTCATCGTCTCCGCCAGCGTGGCGGGCTACCACGTCATCATGCGCATGCAGTCGATCCTGACCTGGCTGACCGGCATCGCCACGATCGTCTACGTCGGCCTGACGCTCGACGAGATCGACTGGTCGGCCGTGCAGGCCGTTCCCTCCGGCAGCACCCAGCAGATGGTCGGCGCGCTCGTGATGGTGATGACCGGCTTCGGGCTCGGCTGGATCAACATCGCGGCCGACTGGTCGCGCTACCAGCACCGCGACGCGAAGGGCGCGGCGATCGTCGGGTGGAACACCTTCGGCGGGGCGGTCGCGCCGGTGCTCCTGGTGGTGTTCGGCCTGCTGCTCGCGGCCTCGTCGGACCAGCTGAGCGCCGGCATCGTCGCCGACCCGATCGGCACACTCGGCATCCTGCTGCCCACGTGGTTCCTCGTGCCCTTCCTCCTGGCGGCGATCCTCGCCCTCGTCAGCGGTGCCGTGCTCGGCATCTACTCCTCGGGCCTGACGCTGCTCTCCCTGGGCGTACGCGTCGCGCGCCCCGTCGCGGCCTTCATCGACGGGGTGATCCTCACCCTCGGCACCGTGTGGGTGGTCTTCTTCGCCGAGGACTTCCTCAGCCCGTTCCAGAGCTTCCTGATCACGCTCGGCGTGCCCCTGGCCGCCTGGGCGGGGATCATGATCGCCGACATCGCGCTGCGCCGACGCGACTACGACGACGAGGCGCTCTTCGACAGCCGCGGTCGCTACGGCGCCGTCGACTGGACCTCGGTCGCCACGATGGTGGGCGCCTCGGTCGTCGGCTGGGGCCTGGTGGTCAACAACTTCGCCGTCGACGCCGCGTGGAACAACTGGCAGGGCTACTTCATCGGGCCACTCGGCCTCGGGACCTACGTCGACGACCCGGCCGGCCCCTACTGGGACGGCAACTGGCCCTATGCCAACCTCGGCGTGCTGCTCGCCCTGGTCCTGGGGTTCGCGGTGACGTACGTCGCCCGCCGGGGCACGGTGCGCCGCCAGGAGGCCTGACGCGGGAACACGCGGGTCAGGGCGGGTGTTGGGCCGGACGTGAAGATCGAGATCTGGTCCGACGTCGTCTGCCCGTGGTGCTACATCGGCAAGCGCCGCATCGAGAAGGCCCTCGCGGAGTTCGAGCACGCCGACGAGGTGGAGGTGCACTGGCGGTCGTACCAGCTGGACCCCGGCGCCCCGACCGCCCCGAAGGAGAAGACGGCGACGATGCTGGCCCGCAAGTACGGCCAGTCGACCGCGGGGGCGCAGCAGATGCAGGACCGGGTCGAGGCCGTCGCCGCCGAGGACGGGCTGGTCTACCGGCTCTCCGAGACCATGCACCTCAACACCGTGGACGCCCACCGGCTCATCCACCTCGCGCACCAGCAGGGTGGCAACGAGCTCCAGGGGCAGGTGAAGGAGGCGCTGCTGCAGGCGTACTTCACCGAGGCTCGCAACGTCGCCGACCACGACGTGCTGCGTGAGGTCGCCGTGACGGCCGGGCTCGATGCCGTACGCGTCGACGAGGTGCTCGCGGGCACCGAGTTCACCGCGGACGTCCACGCCGACATCGAGCAGGCGCAGGCATACGGGGCGAGCGGCGTCCCGTTCTTCGTCGTCGACGAGAAGTACGGCGTCTCCGGCGCGCAGCCGAGCGAGGTCTTCAGCCAGGTGCTCGAGCGGGCCTGGTCGGAGTCGCACCCGAGGATCGAGGTGCTCGCGACGGGCGACGCCGGCGAGGCGTGCGGCCCCGACGGCTGCGCGATCTGACGTGTCAGCGCGACTTCTCGCCGCGGGCGGCCTGTTCGGCCGTCGCCTCGACCCGGGTGGCGCGGGTCTCCGGTCTCTTCGCGAGCACGATCCACGCCAGGATCATCCTGTGCGCGGACGGTGACCAGGACTCCCAGTGCTCGCGCGCGCCGGGGTGGCGGTCGAAGGCGGCGGCGAGGTCGTCGGGCACGATGCAGTCCTCGACGTCGTCCATCAGGGTCCACATGCCGGTGTCCTTGGCGACGGCGATCGCCGCGGCACCGGCGGGCTCCATGAGTCCGGACGCCTCGAGTCGTGCGACGCGACCCTTGTTGATGCGGGTCCACATGCTGCCGCGACGGCGTGGGGCGAACCACTGCATCGAGCGGAGCTCGTCGAGCGGCCGCACGGTCGAGTCGACCCAGCCGTAGCGCAGCGCCTCGAGCACGGACTCCTCGTAGGAGAACGGCCTGTCCGCCGCCTTGCGCGGCATCACCAGCCACACCCCGACGGGCCGGGTGTGGTGCTCCCGCAGCCACGCGCCCCACTCCTCGACGGTCGCGAGCTCGAGCCGCTCGGCATCGTCCATCGCACCCATCCCCCCAGCGTAGGCGCGGCCGGGGACATCGGGTCGGGGTCGCGCCGCGGCAGGCCGGCGTCCCGCCATGTGGGGCGATGGAGCGTACGTCCGACTCACGGGTAGTGTGGGTCGGGCACAGCGTCGTGCAGTCCCGGACCACCCTTGATCATCACGAGGACCCCGCTGTGAACGCACCCGCCAAGCCAGTCGTACTCATCGCCGAAGAGCTGAGCCCCGCCACGATCGAGGCGCTCGGGCCGGACTTCGAGATCCGCAGCTGCAACGGGGCCGACCGCGCCGAGCTGATCCCCGCGATCGCCGACGTGGACGCGATCCTGGTCCGCTCCGCCACCAAGGTCGACGCGGAGGCGCTCGCTGCTGCCGCACGGCTCAAGGTCATCGCCCGCGCCGGGGTCGGGCTCGACAACGTCGACGTGAAGGCCGCCACCCAGGCCGGCGTGATGGTCGTCAACGCGCCGACCAGCAACATCGTCAGCGCCGCCGAGCTCGCCGTCGCGCTGATGCTCGCCGCCGCCCGCCACCTCAGCCCCGCCCACGCCGCGCTTCGTGGCGGCGAGTGGAAGCGCTCGAAGTACACCGGCATCGAGCTCTACGAGAAGACCGTCGGCATCGTCGGCCTCGGCCGCATCGGCGTCCTCGTCGCGCAACGCCTGAGCGCGTTCGGCATGAAGGTGATCGCGTACGACCCCTACGTGCAGGCCGGCCGGGCCGCGCAGATGGGCGTGCGCCTCGTCGACCTCGACACGCTGCTCGCCGAGTCCGACTTCATGAGCGTCCACCTGCCCAAGACCCCCGAGACCGTCGGCCTCATCGGCGCCGACCAGCTCGCGCAGGCCAAGCGCAGCCTCGTCCTGGTCAACGCCGCCCGCGGCGGGATCGTCGACGAGGCCGCCCTGTTCGACGCCCTCAAGACCGGGCAGATCGCGGCCGCCGGCCTCGACGTGTTCGCCAGCGAGCCGTGCACCGACAGCCCGCTCTTCGAGCTCGAGAACGTCGTCGCGACGCCGCACCTCGGCGCCTCGACCGACGAGGCGCAGGAGAAGGCCGGCATCGCCGTGGCCCGCTCGGTCCGGCTCGCGCTCAGCGGCGAGCTCGTCCCCGACGCCGTCAACGTCCAGGGCGGGGTCATCGCCGAGGACGTCCGTCCCGGGATCCCGCTCACCGAGAAGCTCGGCCGCGTGTTCACCGCCCTCGCCGGCGAGGTGGCCCAGCAGCTCGACGTCGAGGTCCGCGGCGAGATCACCGAGTTCGACGTCAAGGTGCTCGAGCTCGCGGCCCTCAAGGGTGTGTTCGCCGACATCGTCGAGGAGCAGGTCTCCTACGTCAACGCCCCGCTCCTCGCGGCCGAGCGCGGCACCGAGGTCCGCCTCGTGACCGACCCCGAGAGCCCCGACCACCGCAACCTCATCACGCTGCGCGGCACCCTCGCCGACGGCACGCAGGTCTCGGTCAGCGGCACGCTGGTCGGCCTCTCGCAGAAGGAGCGCCTGGTCGAGGTCAACGGCTTCGACGTCGACATCGAGCCCACCACGCACCTCGCCTTCGTGACCTACGAGGACCGCCCCGGCATGGTCGGCGTGGTCGGCGGCATCCTCGGCGACGCCGCGGTGAACATCGCCGGCATGCAGGTCTCGCGCCAGGACCGCGGCGGCGAGGCGCTGGTCGCGCTGAGCGTCGACTCGGCCATCCCCGCCGACACGCTCGCGGAGATCGCGACGGCCATGCAGGCCACCACCGTGCGCGCGGTCGACCTGTCCTGACCGAGGCCCTCCTAGGCGACCATCACCCGGCCGGCAGTCCTACGCGAGCCTGATGGCCGCGTCGCTGCCCTGGTCGCGTCGGAGCTGACGTGGTCCCACGCTGCGGCCAGCCGGCGTACGGCCTCGGTGAGGGTCTCGGGCGACGCGGTCCACGGGATGCGGACGTGGCGGTCGAGACCGCCCTCGACGGCGAACACCGGTCCCGGCGCTACGATCACACCGCGCCGCTCGGCCTCCGCCGACGTCGCGGTGCCGAGCGCCTCGGGCAGCTCGCACCACAGCGCCAGGCCGCCGTCCGGCACCCGGAACCGCCACGAGGGCAGGTGCTCGCGCACGGCCGTCACCAGCGCGTCGCGGCTGACCAGCAGCCGCTCACGGTGCAGCGGCAGCACCTCGTGGGCGTGGTCCATGAGGTCGGCCAGCACCAGCTGCTCGAAGACCGGTGCGCCGAGGTCGAGGCCGATCCGGGCGTGGACGAGCCGGTCCATCTCGGCGAGCGGCGCCCGCACCCAGCCCAAGCGCAGGCCGCCCCAGAACGACTTGCTCGCGCTGCCGATCGTGATCGCGTCCTTGGCGTACGCCGCCAGCGGGCGCGGCATCGCGGCGGCGAGCCCCGGGCGCAGGGCCAGCGCCTGGTGGGCCTCGTCGGCCACCACGACCGTCCGCGTGCGGGCGAGCGCGGCGGCGAGCTCCTCGCGCTGCTCGTCGGACATCAGGTGCCCGGTCGGGTTCTGGAAGTCTGGGATCAGGTAGGCCAGGCGCGGCGACGTCTGCCGCAGCGTGGCGGCCAGGGCGTCGAGGTCCCAGCCGTCGGGGTCGACGGCGGCCGGGACGAGGCGCGCACCGGCGTGACGGACGGCCTGGGTGGCGTTGGGGTAGGTCGGCGACTCGACCACGACCCGTTCGCCCGGGGCGGTGAACGCCTGCGCGACGATGGAGGCGGCCGCCAGCGCCCCCGCCGTCACCATGACCTGCTCGGGCACGGTCGGCAGGCCGCGCGCCTCGTACGCCGCGGCGATCCGCGCCTGGAGGGCCGGGACGCCGAGCGGGAAGTAGCCCGGCCCGCTGAGGTAGGCCGGCAGCTGCTCGGTGGCGCGCTGGTAGGCCTCGACCAGGCCCGGTGGCGCGGAGTGGGCGGCGCAGTTGAGATCGATCACGTCCTCGCCGCCGACGCCCGGCAGCAGGGACCGGTCGTGCGCGCGGAGCCGCCCGCCGGGGACCGTGGTAAAGGTGCCCGCGCCGCGGCGGGACTCGGCGTAGCCCGACTCGCGCAGCACCTCGTACGCCCGCGTCACCGTGGTGCGCGAGACGTCGAGCGCAGCGGTGAGGTCACGCTCGCTCGGCAGCCGGACCCCGATGCCGACGCGTCCGTCGCCGACCAGCACGCGCAGGCTGTCGGCGAGGCCGACGTAGGCGGGGGAGCGGGGGAAGTCGCCGACGAGAGTGGCTATGCGCTGGGCGCTGATCACGTGGCTCATGCAGGCCACTGTCGCACGATTGGCTATGGGCAACAAGGCCAATCGCGGGAACCATGGTCGCCATGGCCAGCACCACCCCTGAGCTCGGCGGCGCACCTGCCGGCACCGTCCACGCCTCCCGCGGGGTCCTCGTCGACCTCGGTCCGATCGCCCAGCTCCGCGCCGGCAGGCTTGCGCGCCGCCTGCCCCAGCTCTACGTGGGCCTGTTCCTCTACGGCGTCTCGCTCGCGCTGATGGTGCGCGGCGCTCTCGGGCTCGCCCCGTGGGACGTGCTGCACTCCGGCTTCATCCGCCACGTGCCGATGACCCTCGGCCAGGCCGTCGTGCTGTTCAGCTTCGTCGTGCTGGTGCTCTGGATCCCGCTGCGGGAGATGCCCGGGCTCGGCACGATCAGCAACGCGGTCGTGGTCGGGCTGTCCGCCGACGCCACCCTCGCGGTCCTCGAGCGCCCCGACGCCATGGCGGGCCGGGTCGGACTGATGGTCGGCGGCGTGGTGCTCTGCGGGCTGGCCAGCGCTCTCTACATCGGCGCCCAGCTCGGGCGCGGGCCGCGAGACGGGCTGATGACCGGCCTGTCCCGCCGCACCGGGCTGTCGCTGCGCCTGGTCCGCACCGGGCTCGAGGTGACCGTGGTGGTCATCGGGCTCCTGCTCGGCGGCGTGCTCGGCATCGGCACCGTGGCGTACGCCCTGGCGATCGGGCCGCTGACCCAGCTGATGCTCCCGTGGTTCACCGTGGCGCTACCGGGCGGCCCGGTGGGCCGCGACACGACTCGCTGACAGCGCGGAGTGATAGACCGCGACGTTGTCGATGGAGCCGGTGAACGTGGCGGTCCCGGACCCGCCGCCGATGCGCACGTAGCTGGTGTAGTCGTCCACCTTCGAGGTCAGTCCGCTGGCGCGTGCCACCCCGTCGACGTAGACGACCGTGCTCTGGCGCCCGCCGTTCGCGGCGGTGGAGACCACCACGAGGTGGTGCCAGGCGTCGTCGTCGTAGGCGCCCGGGGTGGCGATGAGGCTCCTCGGGTTGGAGTCCCAGTCGCCGTAGGTAATCTGCCCGGACGGCGTGAGCCGCACGACGCGGTCCTCCTGCGGAGGTGCACCCGCCGTGGTGCTGGACCCGAAGCCGATCAGGGGGCCGACGCTCCGGGGGCCGGCCCTGAACCAGAGCTCCATCGAGTGCGTGCTGGGTGATCCGGCGGTGTACGCACTGGTGAGGGCCAGGCCGCCGCTGGTGCCCATCGAGGTGCCGGGGTTGTCAGGCAGGCCGCCCGGCTGGCCGAGGACCGCGGGGGGCTCGTAGTCGCCGAGGAACGCGTTGCCGGACCTGTCCTGGGCGGTGGTCGTCCCTGCCGGCTCGTCGAGGAGCCACAAGAACCGGGGCGAGTCGGCGAGGACCGCGCCCACGTACGGCTGCGCCCAGGCTCCGGCCGTCCACTCGCTGCCCGAAGCCGTCGTCCGATCGGTGAAGGTGGCACCGGCAGACCCGGCGGTCCCCGCAGTGACGGCTCCCACGGCCACGGCCGTCACGGCGGCCGTACGGGAGCCGCGCGGGCGTGAGGGCCGCTGGGTGTCGAGCCGCTGCGCGGCGAGCACGAAGGTGGCACTGCTGGCGAGGATCCACACGAGGAGCGGCACCCAGTCACGGCTGCGCGCCCAGTGCACGGGCAGTCCCACCAGGGGGACGAGCAGGACCGCCTGGGCCCGGATGGCCGCGGGCTCCAGAGGGGCGATGTCGGTGACGTCGTTGGCGTCTCCCGCGGTGGTGTAGTCGCCGTCGTCGCGCCGCTCCACCACGCGGTGCACCAGCAGCCGTCCGGGGCGCGCGGGGTCGTCGAAGACGTAGACCCGGCCCACGCGCACCCGGTGATCGGTCGCGGTCGGCCGCCCCAGGACCACGTCGCCGGGGGCGATCGAGGGCTGCATCGACGCGGACGCCACGACGTACGAGCCCCAGCCGGCCACGAGGGGTGCTGCGGCGATCGCCGCCAGGGTCAGCAGCATCGCCCGGTAGGCGCGTGACGCGAGCACGAGCAGCAGCCGGGTCCATCCGGACCCGGCTGCTGTGTCGTGTGGTGACGTCTGCACGCGTGTTGCTCCGAGAAGAGGGGTGCCGCCGGGCAGGGATCAGGGGGTGGACTCCGCGGTCCGCATCTCCCACTGGATGTCCACGCCGGTCTTGGAGCCCTGCATCTGGTCGATCTGCGCCTGGGTCATGCCGGTGGTGTCGAACTCCCAGGTGATCTTGTAGGTCCGGCTGCTGACACCGGACGGCACGTCCCAGCCGCCCATCGCGGTCTCGAAGGTGTTCTTCTGCGAGACCATCGACAGCGGTGCGTCGGCGACGATGACGCCGCTGGTCGCGTCCTCGAGCGGCGCGAACCCGGCGCAGTCGGCGAAGCCGCCGCCGTTGCCCGCGATGATCGTGATCATGATCCGGTTCTCCAGGCCCTGCACGGAGGTGACCGGGTTGATGGTGAAGCCCCTCACCGTGCTCGGCACGCTCGCGTCGGCGGTCACCTTGATGCACTTGGTCTCGGTGTCGCCGGGGAGCATGTTGGCCACCCGGAAGCGGGCCTGCCCGTTGTCGTCGTCGGTCAGCCGGACCGAGCCGGTCGCCCACTCGTTGCCGGAGTTGCGCGTCTGGCCGGTGAAGGCGGCGTAGGACGCCTGGTAGACGAGGGCGCCCGCCGCGACCACGGCGACGGGAGTGGTGGCCGCGGCCAGGAGCTTCTGGGCGCGACGGGACGGCTTGATCATGGTGTGTGTCTCTCCAACCGAGAACGTGCAGATGGTCGGGGCGCCCGGTCAGGACACCCGGCACTGAGTGCAGCCACACCGTAGGAACGAAAGGTAAAGAAATCTGCTGTTCGGCAAAATCTGGTCAGTTCGGTATTGACAACTAGTCACGCGACCGTCAGCGACGCGTGGCGATGACCGCGGAGGCGTCGGCCGCCACCATCACCTCGACCGCGGTGAACCGGTCGTCGGTGAGCCACTGCTCGCGCAGTGTGTCGACCCGCCCGTAGGTGATCGGCGGCCAGGACTCGCAGGGCGCGAAGTCGTCGAGCACCACGATGCCGCCGGGCTCGACGAGGTCGATGACCGCGTCGACGCCGACCTCCGACGGACTGCCCGAGTCGAGGAACAGCAGGGAGAACGGGCCGTGCTCGCGCAGCACGTTCCAGTCGGCGGCGAGCACCTCGACCTTGTGGTCGTCGTCGAAGATCTTCGAGGCCGCGCCGGCCAGCGACTCGTCGAGCTCGGCGGTGAGGATCCTCGCACCGTTGCGTACGCCGCTGCGCAGCCACGCGGTGCCCACGCCGCAGCCGGTGCCGAACTCCGCCATGGTGCCGCCGCGCGTGGCGGCGAGGGTCGCGAGCAGCCGTCCGGTCTCGTTGCGGCAGAACGCGACGTAGCCGGCCTGGCGGCACACGTCGAAGGCGCGCTGGACGATGTCGGGGAGATCAGGGGGAGCAGACATGAGGCCGTCGAGTCTGTCACCCCTCGCTCCCGATCCCAGTGGGCGGGCCGACATCTCACGATCTGACACGTTTGCGGAAATGCGGTGCGCCGGGCCAGCGGGCGGTCGTACAGTCGGCTCACCATGCGGAGCGTCTTCGTACTTATCGATCGCCGCGGCGGGGCCTGACAGAGAGGCCACCTCGTCGCGGTGTTCGGCGTTGACGAGGTTCCGCCACCCGGCCTTTCGCCCCCTCAGCTGGGCACCAGCCCAGCCGAGTTCGAAGCCGCCGCCTCCGTGGCGGGTCCCACGCAGTCACTGCGCGATCCGCACGCTCGTCGGCCGGCAGCCGGGCCCGGGCGATCCCCGCATCCCTGCTCCGTCACCCGCCGCGGTGTCGGCAGCTTCGGACTCACACCTTCCACCGAGATGTGACCAGGAGTGAGAACGATGTACGACCTGTACCCCGACACCTGGGGCCCCGCGGCCCACGACCCCGAGAACCCGCGCAGCGCGGAGAACGTCGCACTGGCGCTGCAGACGGCGCTTGACCTGCGAGACGGCGGCGGCCAGCGGCCCGACGACAACTAACGTCAGCCGCATGCCAGACACCCAGCAGACCGCTCCCACCGGCACGCCCACCCTCGCCGTCATCCCCGGCGACGGCATCGGCCCGGAGGTGACCGCCGAGGCCCTCAAGGTCCTCGAGGTCGCGTCCCCGGTGAAGTTCGAGTCGACGCGCTACGACCTCGGCGCCGAGCGCTACCTCGCGACCGGCGAGGTGCTGCCCGACTCGGTGCTCGCGGAGATCCGCGAGCACGACGCGATCCTGCTGGGAGCCGTCGGCGGCAAGCCAAACGACCCGAACCTGCCCCCCGGCATCCTCGAGCGCGGCCTGCTGCTCAAGCTGCGCTTCGAGCTCGACCACTACGTCAACCTGCGTCCGTCGCGTCTCTTCCCCGGGACGGCCTCACCCCTGGCCGAGCCGGTCCTGCAGAAGGGTGAGATCGACTTCGTGGTGGTCCGCGAGGGCACCGAAGGCCCCTACACGGGCAACGGCGGTGCCCTCCGGGTCGGCACCCCCGCCGAGATCGCGACCGAGGTGTCGGTCAACACCGCGTACGGCGTGGAGCGGGTGATCCGCGACGCGTTCGCCCGCGCCGAGAAGCGCCCGCGCAAGAAGGTCACGCTGGTCCACAAGACCAACGTCCTCGTCAACGCCGGCTCGCTGTGGTGGCGGCTGTTCGAGCAGGTCGCGGCCGAGCACCCCGACGTCACGACCGACTACATCCACATCGACGCCGCCATGATCTTCATGGTCACCGACCCCGCGCGCTTCGACGTGGTCGTCACCGACAACCTCTTCGGCGACATCATCACCGACCTCGCCGCCGCCATCACCGGCGGCATCGGGCTGGCCGCCTCCGGCAACGTGAACCCCGACCGGACCGCGCCGTCCATGTTCGAGCCCGTCCACGGCTCGGCCCCCGACATCGCCGGCCAGCAGAAGGCCGACCCGACCGCCGCGATCCTCTCCGGAGCGCTGCTGCTCGACCACCTCGGCCACCCCGACGCCGCCGCCGCGATCGAGGCCGCCGTGCTGGCCGACCTCACCGCACGTGAGCCCGGGACGAGCCGTCGTACGAGCGAGGTCGGGGACGCCATCGCCGCCCGCCTCTGAGCCGAACCTGAGTAGGTTGACCCCATGCAGATCAGCACCACCGCCAACCCCACGCCCGTCGACGACGCCCGGCTGGCCGAGATCCTCGCCAACCCCGGCTTCGGCACCTACTTCACCGACCACATGCTCACGGTCGAGTGGACGCCCGACGAGGGCTGGCACGCGGCCCGCATCGAGCCCTACGGTCCGCTGACGCTCGACCCGGCGACCGCGGTGCTGCACTACGCGCAGGAGACCTTCGAGGGCATGAAGGCCTACCGGCACGACGACGGCTCGATCTGGACCTTCCGGCCCGAGCAGAACGCCGCGCGCATGGTGCGCTCGTCCGCGCGCCTGGCCTTCCCCGAGCTGCCGGTCGAGGACTTCGTGGCGTGCGTGGACGCACTCGTCGAGACCGACCAGCGCTGGGTGCCCGACAACGCCTCCGGTGGTGGAGAGGGCGAGAAGTCGCTCTACCTGCGCCCGTTCATGTTCGCCTCCGAGACGTTCCTCGGCGTGCGTCCGGCGCAGCACGTGACCTTCATGGTGATCGCCTCGCCAGCCGGCGCCTACTTCAAGGGCGGCATCAAGCCGGTCAACCTGTGGCTCTCGGAGACCTTCACCCGCGCCGGTCGCGGCGGCATGGGAGCGGCCAAGACGGGCGGCAACTACGCCGCGTCGCTGGCCGCCCAGCGCGAGGCGATCGAGAAGGGCTGCGACCAGGTCGTCTTCCTCGACGACCAGGAATTCCGCTACATCGAGGAGCTCGGCGGGATGAACCTGTTCTTCGTCCACGCCGACGGCTCCATCGTCACCCCCGAGACCGGCACGATCCTCGAGGGCATCACCCGCGCGTCGATCATCGAGCTCGCCGGCAAGCTCGGCCACGCGGTCGAGGAGCGCAAGTTCAGCATCGACGAGTGGCGCGACGGCGTCGCCTCCGGAGAGATCACCGAGATCTTCGCCTGCGGCACCGCGGCGGTGGTCACTCCGGTCGGTGAGCTGCGCTCGCCCCACGGCGTGACCCCGGCGCCGGCCAGCACCGAGCTGACCATGCGGATCCGTGAGGCGCTCGTGGGCATGCAGTTCGGCCGTGCCGATGACACCTTCGGCTGGATGCACCGCGTCGTGTGAGCACCGAGCAGTCCGCCTGCACCGGATCCGCGGCGTTCGAGGCGCAGAGCCCGCGCTCGCTGCGCGACTTCATCCGCACCGAGTCCGGCTCCGCCGGGTTGCTCGTCGTCGCGGCGCTGGTCGCGCTGGTGTGGGCGAACTCGCCGTGGTCGCAGTCCTACGTCGACCTGTGGCACACCGAGCTGTCGGTCCGGCTGGGCGACGGCGGGCTGTCGATGGACCTGCACCACTGGGTCAACGACGGCCTGATGGTCGTGTTCTTCTTCGTCATCGGCCTCGAGGTGCGCAAGGAGTTCGCCATCGGCGAGCTCACCGACCGCAGCCGGGTCGTGGTCCCGCTGGTCGCCGGCGTCACCGGCATGCTGGTGCCGGCCGGCATCTTCCTCACCCTCAACCCGTCCGGCGAGGCGGCGGCCGGGTGGGGCGCGGTCATCGGCACGGACACCGCGTTCCTGCTCGGCGTGATGGCGCTCGTGGGGCCGGCCGTCTCGACCCAGCTGCGGATCTTCCTGCTCACGCTGACCGTCATCGACGACATCGTCGCCGTCAGCGTGATCGGCGTCGTCTACTCCGACGACCTCTCGGTCGGCGCCCTGCTCGTGGCGGCCGCCTGCCTGGCGGTGCTGGTCGGCCTCGACCGCGCCGGCGTGTGGCAGGCCGCGCCCTACGTGCTCGTCGTGCTCGTCCTCTGGATCGCCACCGTCGAGTCCGGCGTGCACGCCTCCATCGCGGGCATGCTCAGCGGACTCCTGGTGCCCGCCCTGGACCCGCGCCGGTCCGACGTGGAGGACGCCGCGCGCAGCTTCCGCGCCTTCCGGCAGTCGCCGATGCCGGGCGTGCAGCGGGCCGCCCGCCGCTCGCTGACCCGCGCGATCTCGGTCAACGAGCGGCTCCAGGAGGCCCTGCACACCCCGACCAGCCACGTCGTCGTACCGGTGTTCGCGCTGGCCAACGCCGGGGTCGACCTGCGCGACGGCGTGCTGGGCGACGCCCTCGGCTCACGGTTGATGTGGGGCATCGTGCTCGGCCTGGTCGTGGGCAAGGCGGTCGGCATCTTCCTCGGCGCGTTCGCGAGCGTACGGCTGGGCTGGGGCCGGTTGCCTCAGGGCGTCGGGCTGGGCCACACCCTGGCCGGCGGCGCGCTGTCCGGCATCGGCTTCACCGTCTCGCTGCTCATCATCAGCCTCGCCTTCGAGTCGCCGCGGCTGCAGGACCAGGCCCGGGTCGGCGTCCTCCTCGCGGCCGTGCTGGCCAGCCTGGCCGGGTGGCTGGCCTTCCGCTTCGCCGCGCGGTTCCTCGGCCAGCGCGACGCGGCCCTGCCGACGCTCCTCAGCCGTGCGGTCGACCCGGCGCGCGACCACGTCCTCGGCCCGGCCGACGCCGAGCTGACGCTCGTGGAGTACCTCGACTACGAGTGCCCGTTCTGCGCCCGCGTCAGCGGCGTCGGCGACGAGCTCCGCGCCCACTTCGGCGACCGGCTGCGCTACGTCGTCCGCCACCTCCCGCTCCCGGTCCACCCGCACGCAGAGCTGGCCGCCCTCGCGTCCGAGGCGGCGGCGCGCCAGGACCGGTTCTGGGAGATGCACGTCGTGCTCTTCGCCCACCAGGACGAGCTCGAGCTCGAGGACCTCGTCGGCTACGCCGCGGAGCTGGACCTCGACGTCGAGCAGTTCATGCGCGACCTCGACGACGACGAGCTCGCGCGCCACGTCGCGCACGACGTCGCGTCGGCGGAGGAGAGCGGCGTACGCGGCACGCCGACGTTCTTCATCGGCGAGGACCGGCACATCGGGCCGCACGACGCGAGGACCCTCATCGGCGCGCTCGAGGCCTCCGGGCGCGCGCCTCGGACGATCGGCTGAGGCGCTCCGGCCTGCTGGCCGATGCGCCCGTACGCCGGTCGCGGCGAGGCTCGTCGCCATGACGACCATCGCCCCGGACCGGCCCGACGCCACGACCCGACCCCGCCGCGAGTGGTGGATCCCGGCGAGCCTGCTGGCGCTCACTCTCGTACCCGTCGCCGCCGGGGTCTTCCGCGTCGCGGAGCTGGCGGCGGGGGAGGCCGACGCGGGCAACCAGCGCTTCTTCGACTCGCCGCTGGCGGTCGTGGTGCACGTCTTCGGTGCCTGCCTCTACACCGTGCTCGGGGCGTTCCAGTTCATGCCGTCCTTCCGGTCCCGGCGCCCGCGGTGGCACCGCTGGAGCGGACGGGTCCTCGTGCCCGCCGGCCTCGCCGCGGCGCTGAGCGGGCTGTGGATGGCGGTCTGGTACCCGCTCCCGGCCCACGACAACGACGCCCTGATGCTGTCCCGGCTGGTGTTCGGCTCGCTGATGGTCGCCGGCCTGGTGCTCGGCGTCCTCGCGATCCGGCGCCGGGACGTCCGCACCCACCAGCGGTGGATGGCACGGGCGTACGCCGTCGCGCAGGGCGCGGGCACGCAGGCGATCGTCCTCGGGCCGATGGTCCTGCTCATGGACGGGCCCAGCGTGGGCCCGCCGGGTGGCAACCTCAAGGCCGCCGGCATGACGGTCGCGTGGCTCAACAACCTGGCGGTGGCGGAGTGGCTGGTGCGGCGCAGCCAGACACAGTCGGGTAAGTCCAGGCGCCGGGGCTGATCGCCCCGAGGGTGACTGCGACCCGGTTGCGGGGGGTGTTCCTCGGTCGGTCCGCGGAGCGGACCGTAGGCTCAGCGCATGCACGGGGGCACGGGTCGGAGCCGCGGAGGCGGGGCCGTCCGGAAGCGGCGTACGGCGGTCGTGGCGGCCGCGGCGATAGCGGTGGTGGGGCTCGGGCTGGTGCTGGCCGTCTTCGCCGTGACCTTGTCCGTGGGGCAGCAATGGTGGTGGTCGCCGGACGCGGCGGTCGCCAGGGACGGAGCACCACACCGCGTCTCGGTGGAAGGGGCCGCCGAGTCCTACGCGATCTGGAGCGACCGCAGTCTCGGCGATCCCGACTGCACCCTCACCGGCGACGACGGAGCGCCGATCGAGGTCACCTCGGTACCGCGCGACGAGCGCGTGTTCCTCGACGAGCCGTGGGTCGGAGAGCCCGAGGCGTCGTTCACCTTCACGGCACCCTCGGACGGCGTGGTCGTCGCGACCTGCGAGGCCGTCGACGCCACCCCGATTCAGGAGCTCCACCTCGCGCCCATGCACCCGCGCATCTACTACGACGCGATGCAGTACGGGCTGCCGCTCCTCGGCATGCTGCTCTTGGTCGGGGGCATCGCCCTCGCCGTTGTCACCGCGATCCGGCGGCAGGCGCGTGTCTGAGGCGTGCCGATGACCCCGTCGACCTCAGGTCAGCGGGGTGTGGGGCGGGGTCATGGTCGGCGTGGTCGCGGGATGCCGGGCGAATCGAGTGGGTCGAGGTCGGTGGTTCCGGTGTGGTCGCGGCGGTAGCGGTGGCCGTGGGGTGAGGTCCACTCGAACACCCCGTTCTCGATCATGAGATAGCGCCAGGCGGAGTGGGTCTTCAGGCGGTGGTGGAAGCGGCACAGGCAGGCGAGGTTGTCGGTGCGTGTCGGTCCGGGTTGGGGTCTGCCCTCGGCCTCGGCGTCGTGGTCGTACTCGATGATGTGGTCGACGTCGCAGGCCCGCGCGGGGCGGGTGCATCGCGGGAAGACGCACGTCCGGTCCCGGAGCTGGATCTGCTCGCGGATCCGGGCGGGGATCTCGTAGCCCTGCGCGGTGAGCTGGGCGTTGAGGTCGATGACGGGCTTGATGGTGACCTCGGTGCGCGAGTCGGCGCACCACGACTTGATCTGGTCGAGCAGGACGAGGCGCTGGCCGTTCTCCATCCGCCCGGTGGGCCCGAAGACCGTGGTGTCGCCGGAGAAGCTGGCGTCGAAATGGGCGTGGATCACAACCTCGCGAGCGGCCGGCAGATTGTCGGTGCTCTCGTCGTCGCCATCGCCCTTGACTGCACCGTCCTGGAAGGCGAGGTCGAGCGCGGTCTGCGTGCGGGCGAGCTCACCGAGCGCCTTGGCGCGTCGTGCGTCGAGTGACAGCTGGGACCCGAGAGCCTTCTGGACCGCCGCACCGTGGGCGACGGCACGGTCGAGGTCGAGGGCGTCGGCGATGTCGACCTCGGCCTCGATGCGCATGGTGCCGGCGTAGTGGACGTCGTCCTTGTTGACGGTGACGTGGCGAGGGTCGACGGCGAGGTGGCCGTCCTCGGGGTCCTTCGTCGGGTCGGCGGTGGCGAGGTCGTAGCGCTTGATGGTCTCGGCGACGAGCCGGTCGAGTTGTGCTTGCCCGATGCGTCCGGCGACGGCGGCGACCTGGGAGTCGACGAACCCCGCCGCCTCGGCCGTGAGTGCTGGTGAGGAGTGAATGGTCGTGTCGGCGACGGCGCGGGCGCGCCAGGCGGGCACCCGTCCGGCGTGGACCTGGTCCCACAGCCGGGGGAGGCGGTGGCGCAGCTCGAGGGCGTGGCCGACGAGCTTCTTCGCCGCCGTGCTCGAGATCCCGAGGGTGGTGCCGAGCTCGGCAACGCAGAACTCCGCCACCAGCGGTGCGCCTTCGCCGGCGATGGGCTCCTCGTGCTCACAGCCGGGGACCGTGAACGAGGCGGCGTCGTGGATCGACTCGGGTGGGTGCAGGTCCGCCCACCGGGCAGCGAGGACCAGCTGGTGGGCGGCCTCGGCGTTCTCGAGCTCGCGGGAAGCCTTGATCGAGGCGAGCAGCTCGGCGGCCGAGAGGTCGTCTGCGAGCTCTCGTGCCCCGGCTGCCAGTCCGTCGATCATGTGTTCGAGTCTACGGAAGCCCACCGACAATGGCCGTAGCGCGAGTTCAAACGGCTGTTGCAACGAGCCTCTTGTTGAGGGCCTGACCTGGAGTCTGCCATTCGAGGGTCTTGCGGGGTCGGGTGTTGAGCTGCAGGGCGACGGCGTCGCAGTCGGTGTCGGTGAGCTGGCGCAGGTCCGCGCCCTTGGGCCAGTACTGGCGCAGCAGCCCGTTGGTGTTCTCGTTGGTGCCGCGCTGCCACGGCGACTGGGGATCGCAGAAGTAGATCGGGAGCCCGGTCTCGGTCTTGAACCGGGCGTGCTGGGCCATCTCCGATCCCCGGTCCCAGGTGATCGACTTCCTGAGTTCCAGCGGCAGGGTCGCGATCATCTCGCTCAGCTTCATCCGGGCGATCTCCGCGGTGTGACGGCCCGGCAGCGGCGCGAGGAGCACGAACCGCGAGGACCGCTCCACGAGTGTGATCACCGCGCCCTTGCCCGTGCCGCCGAGCAGAAGGTCGCCCTCCCAGTGCCCGGGCACGGCCCGGTCCTCGGCCTCGGCTGGGCGCGCGGAGATCCGGATGTCGTCGGTGATGCCGAGTGTGGGGCGCTTGGCGCCGCCGGTCTGGGTCTTGCGGCGCTGCCGCCGGCTGCGTAGGTGGGCGGTCAGCTCGCGCTTGAGCTCGCCCTTGGTCTGGACGAACAGCGACTGGTAGATCGTCTCGTGCGACACCCGCATCCTCAGATCGCGTGGGAACAACACCGGCAGCATCGCCGCGATCTGTTCCGGCGACCAGTTGTCCCGCAACAGCTCCCACACCTTCTCCCGCAGCGGCGCATGATCCAGCCGGCGGGCCTTCGGGCGGCGGGCCTTGCGCGCGGCCTCCCGCTGGGACCACTTCGCGCTGTACTTCACCCGATACCCCCGACCTCGATCGCGGGCCGTACGAGCACGCGGGGACCTGGTCCCGAACGACCCCGCCCGACGCAGCTCCCTCGAGATCGTCGACGGGTGCTTGTCCACCAACGCCGCAATCGTGGCCTGGTCCAGCCCCGCCAGATACGCCCGCTCAATCACCAACCGCTGATTCGCGGTCAACCTCACTCCCGGCATGCGCCGCAACCTCTCACCTCACGATCGAGTTGCAACAACCGATTGAGTTCGCCTAGCTGGAATGGTTGTTGGCCAGCGATGTCGGAAGGGGTTTCGAGGCTCGCTACGCTCGCGTCTCAGCCACGCACCGAGGCGCACCCGATGCACGTCCGGGCGGCCGGCACGGCCTCGAGCCGCGCGTCCCCGATCGCCTTCCCGCAGCGCTCGCACACGCCGTACGAGCCGGCATCGACCCGCTCGAGCGCGGCGTCGATCTCGGTGAGGTGGTGGCGCACCTGCCGGACCAGCGCCCCGATCTGCGAGCGCTCGAAGGCGATCGTCGCGCCCTCCGGGTCGTGCTCGTCGTCGGCGTTGGTGTCGAGGGAGGCCGCCACCACGGAGTCGTAGTCGCCGGACAGGCTCGCCAGCCGCGCGACGGCCTGCTCCCGCTCGACGGCGAGGCGTCGGCGGGTCTCGTGCATCACCTCGTCCACCACCCCATGGTGACCCACCCGTCCGACAGCGCTCCCGGCGCGGCGCGCGGATCGGCGTGATCACGGGTCGGCGCCCGTATCCTCGTGCCGTGACGACGTCCCCGAAGGCGCCGCCGCCCGGTCTCACCGTCGGCGGCTACGCGCTGCGTGCCCGCCTCGGCGAGGGCGGCATGGGCGTGGTCCACCTCGGCCAGAAGCCGGGGGAGCGGCCGGTGGCGATCAAGGTCCTGCGCCCGCACGTCGTCGGTGACGACGAGGCCCGTCGCCGGCTCGCCCGCGAGGTCAGCTCGCTGAGCCGGGTCCGCAGCCGCCGCATCGCGGAGATCGTCGACGCCGACCCGTTCGGCGACATCCCCTTCGTCGCGACCCGCTACGTCCCGGGCCTGTCGCTGCACGACCACGTGCAGGAGGAGGGGCCGCTGGCCGGCGACGACCTGCTCTGGTTCGCCGACTGCCTCGCGGAGGCGCTGGAAGCGGTGCACGACGTCGGGGTGCTGCACCGCGACATCAAGCCCTCCAACGTGATCATGGAGGGGCGTACGCCCATCCTCATCGACTTCGGCCTGGCCCGCGTCGCAGACGACTCGCGCATCACCATGAACGGCTGGCTGCTCGGGACGCCGGGCTACCTCGCCCCCGAGATCCTCTACGGCGACGACGCGACCGCGGCCTCCGACGTGCATGCCTGGGCCGCCACGGTGGCGTACGCCGGCACCGGCCGCGCGCCCTACGGCCGTGGGCCGTCGATGGCGATCATGGACCGCGTCCGCCGCGGTGAGCACGACCTCACCGGGCTCGACCCCGACGTGCTCGAGCTCGTGGAGGACGCGCTCGCGCCGTCGCCCGAGGACCGGCCGTCGCTCGACGAGGTCCGCGACTGGCTCGAGGACCTGGCCTCGGAGCCGGTGGAGCACGACGAGCGAGGTGCCTCCCGAGAACACCGCGGCTCGGCGCCGGCCACCCTGCCCTACGCGGCGGTCGCCCAGGAGGCGTACGACGCGCCGACGCGCGTGGGCACCGCGGGCGCGCCGCCGGCACCGCCCGACGAGCCCGTGCACTGGTCCGACGACTGGACGGCTCCGAGCAGGGACCCCTTCCACGACCGGTCGGACGGCTCGACCGAGTACGTCACCGACTACGGCCCCCCCGCGCGGGAGAGGCTGCCCACCGGCCAGCGCCTGCGCAGGTCACTGACCCTCCTCGCCCTCGGCGGCGTCGTGACCGGCGGCATCGTCCTCGCGCCCTACGTGAGCCTCGCCGTCCTTTTCGTCGCCATCTGGCTCCTGCGCAGCGGATCGCTCGCCGCCGCGTCCGCCGGCAACCGCCGCGACCGGCGCGGCGTGAGGTGGTACGACGGGATCCAGGTCCTGCTGGCCGCTCCGTGGCACGTCGTCGCAGGACTCGGCGGGTCTCTCGTCCTCCTCCTCTGGAGCGCCGGGATCGCGTGTGCCGTCGCGCTGCTCTGCTTCGCCGCGTCGCTCTCGATGACCACCTCGCTCGCGGCCATCGGCGGCGCCTTCGCGGTCTCGGCCTGGTGGGGACCCGGAGCCGAGCGCGTCCGCTCGCCGGTGCACCGGCTGGTCGACCCGCTGGCCCGTCGTGGCGTGCCGTGGCTGCTGGTCACGCTGCTCGTCGCGGCCGCCGGCTCGGGGCTGGGTGCGGCCGCGTCGGCGCAGGGCACCAGCTGGACGCCGTACGACGGTGCGCCGTTCTCCGACGTACGGGTGCCGGGCTGGCTCTGAGGGCCTCCGGGAAACCCACCCCAAGGTGGGTCTTCTCGTCAGCACCCGAAGGGGCATACGGTCCCCTCAACCGACTTCGGAGGGGACCACATGAAGCTCACCAACACCCGCACCCTGCAACGCCTCGGCGTCGCGGCCACCGCGCTCGCCCTCGGGATGGGCATGTCGACGCCGACGTTCGGCGCACCGGCCAAGGACACGTCGACCGACTGCATCGACTACGGCGACGTCGCCGAGGGTCCGGCCGGCACGATCCCGCGCGACGACCTCCACGTCGTCCACAAGGACCCGCTGGCCAGGGCGGCGGCCCGCGCGGCGCGTACGTCCGCCAAGGGCAAGCCGGGCGCCAGCACGGCCGCGGCGTTCGAGCCGGTCGAGATCCCGGTCCGCTTCAACGTCGTCTACAAGGACATGGGCAAGGGCGGCGGCTGGCTCTCCGACGAGCGGATCCAGGAGCAGATCAACGTGCTCAACGAGGGCTTCGCCGGCACCGGGTTCACCTTCGTGCTCGAGGAGATCGACCGCGTGAACCAGCCCGAGTGGTTCAACCTGGTCTCCTCCAACGGCGGGCTGCCCCGCTTCTACCGCGGCAGCGGCAAGGAGGTGAAGATGAAGCAGTACTTCTACGACGACAGCACCTCCGAGACGCTCAACATCTACTCCGCCTCGCTGGCGCAGTCGTTGCTCGGCTGGGCCTACTTCCCCTCCGACTTCACCTCGGAGACCACCCTCGGTGACCCGCTGCCGCAGTACCGCGACGGCGTCGTCGTCGACTACCGCAGCCTGCCCACCGTCGAGGGCGACACGGGCGACTCGTCGGTCTACACCGTCTACGGCGAGGGCGACACCGCCACCCACGAGGTCGGCCACTGGCTCGAGCTCTACCACACGTTCCAGGGCGGCTGCTCCGAGCCGGGCGACTACGTCGCCGACACCGCTCCCGAGGCGTCGCCGGCCTTCCGGTGCCCGACCGGGCGTGACACCTGCGAGGGCGGGGGAGTCGACCCCATCACCAACTTCATGGACTACACCTACGACTCCTGCATGACCGAGTTCACCGCCGGCCAGGCCGCGCGGATGCAGATGGCGTGGACGGAGTACCGCGCGCTCTCCTGAGGTCCCCAGCACGGACTTCCAGCACGGACTTCCAGCACGAACTGTGCGGGAAGTGTGCGGGTCACTGACCGTGGTCGGTGGCCCGCACCACCGCTGGACTGTGTGGTGCCGGGATCCGCAGGGGGTCCCATCACGAGGGGAACACCACATGAGCATCACCACCGTCCGGCGCCTCGGCGTCGTCGCCGGCGCGGCCACGGCGGCCGTCGCCCTGAGCGCGACGAGTGCCAGCGCCTACCACTGCTTCGTCCCGATGTACTCCCTGTCCGGGCCGACCTCGGCCAACTGGTTCGTGGTCTCGGCCGCGATGGGGGCGGAGTTCGAGGGCTACGCCGCCGAGTGCGAGGGAGCCGAGGAGGCGGGGTACGCCGCGCTGCGCGAGGCGGGCCTCCCGGTCGGCCTCAAGGTCTTCGAGAAGATGACGATCGGCGACCCGAAGCACACCGGCCGGACGAACCCCAACGGGGCCGACGGCATCGGCCTGGAGTACTTCGCCGACGGTTCGCCGCTGCCGGAGCAGATGGTCACCACCTACATCGCCGGCGCGGAGGCGTACGCCTGCTGACCGGCTGCTGAAGTGGGGGGAACACTGCGTCCCGGGAGCCGTCGTGGGGGCGGCACCCGGGACGCAGTCGCGCGCGTGGCCGACCGGATCCCGAGACGGGCGTCTCACGGCCGGGCCTGGCGTGGCACGATCGGACCTGTGAGCACCAGCACCATCATTGCCTAGCGCGACGGGACTCCCCGCCGCGCCGACCTCCTGCACCCCAGGAGGTTTTTTTGTACCCCCGCCCCGACCGAGAGACCACCGATGGACCTGCACGGCTCGTTCCACGTCTACGACACCACCCTGCGCGACGGCGCCCAGCAGGAGGGGCTCAACCTCTCCGTCGCCGACAAGCTCAGCATCGCCCGTCAGCTCGACGGCCTCGGCGTGGGCTACATCGAGGGCGGCTGGCCCGGGGCCAACCCCAAGGACACCGAGTTCTTCCGGCGCGCAGCTGCGGAGCTCGACCTGCGCCACGCGCGGCTCGCGGCGTTCGGCGCCACCCGCCGCGCCGGCGTACGGGCCGCCGACGACCCGCTCGTCGCGGCGCTGCGCGACTCAGGTGCCGGGGTGGTCACGCTCGTCGCGAAGTCGCACGACCGGCACGTCGAGCTCGCGCTGCGCACGACGCTGGAGGAGAACCTCGCGATGGTGCGCGACACCGTCAGCCACCTCCGCGCGGAGGGGCAGACGGTCTTCCTCGACGCCGAGCACTTCTTCGACGGCTACCGCGAGAACCGGGCGTACGCGCTCGAGGTGCTGCGCACGGCCGCCGAGGCCGGCGCGGAGGTCGTCGCGCTCTGCGACACCAACGGCGGCATGCTGCCCGACTGGGTCTCCGACGTGGTGCTCGACGTGATCGAGTCCACCGGCGCCCGCGTCGGCATCCACGCCCACAACGACAGCGGCTGCGCGGTCGCCAACTCCCTCGCCGCGGTGGCGGCCGGGGCCACCCACGTGCAGGGCTGCATCAACGGCTACGGCGAGCGCACCGGCAACGCCGACCTCGTCACCGTCGTGGCCAACCTCGAGCTCAAGCTGGACCGCACCGTCCTGCCGCAGGGCCTGCTCCGCGAGGCGACCCGCATCGCCCACGCCGTCGCCGAGGTCACCAACGTCCCGCCTGCCTCGCGCCAGCCCTACGTCGGCACGTCGGCCTTCGCGCACAAGGCCGGCCTGCACGCCAGCGCGATCAAGGTCGACCCCAACCTCTACCAGCACCTCGACCCGCTGGTCGTCGGCAACGACATGCGCCTGCTGGTCTCCGACATGGCCGGCCGCGCCTCGATCGAGCTCAAGGGCAAGGAGCTCGGCTACGACCTCTCCGACGACCGCGAGCTCGTCACCCGCGTCACGGCCCGCGTCAAGGAGATGGAGCAGCGCGGCCACACCTTCGAGGCCGCCGACGCGTCCTTCGAGCTGCTTCTCGCCGAGGAGGTCGAGGGCACGCGGCCGTCGTACTTCGACGTGGAGTCGTGGCGGGTCATCACCGAGACCCGCACCGACGGCGAGGCGATCTCCGAGGCGACGGTCAAGCTGCGCTCGGAGGGCGTGCGCTACGTCGTCACCGGCGAGGGCAACGGCCCGGTCAACGCCCTCGACGCGGCGCTGCGCGAGGCGATCGGACAGGCGTTCCCCGAGGTCGCGAAGTTCGAGCTCATCGACTACAAGGTGCGCATCCTCGACCAGGGCCACGGCACCGACGCCACCACCCGCGTGCTCATCGAGACCACCGACGGGGAGTCGTCGTGGGTCACCGTCGGTGTCGGCGCCAACGTCATCGAGGCGTCATGGGGCGCGCTGGTCGACGGCCTCACCTTCGGCCTGCGGCGGCACCACCGCTGACCCGTACGGGCGCCGCCACCGCTGCGGCTGGGCGGCGCCGTACGGGGGTCACAGGCTGTCGCGCAGCTCCCGGAGGGCCTGCCCCGGAGGGCCTGCGTGAGCTCGCCCTGGTCGCCGCTGTCACCGAGCGCCCGGATGGCGTTGGTCAGCTGCTCCTTCGCGGAGGCCACCTCGCCCTTGCCGGCGAGCTCCTCGGCCTTGTCGAGGTGCTTGGTCACGGTCGCCAGCGTCTTGCCCGCCAGCTCGCCGGACCGCACCGCTTGGTCGTAGTAGGCGCCGGCGACGTTGAAGCTCGGCTCCCAGACGATCTTCCGCTGGTGCTGGGCGTTGAACTCCTCGACCCGCACCTCGCGGGCCGCGTCGAGCTCGTTCTCGCTGAGCAGGTCGCTGGTGGTCAGGCCGAAGGTGTCGAAACCGCGGGCTATCTCGGTGCCGTAGACCTGGCCGTTGTACCAGTAGGTCGACCAGAGTCCGCCGAGGTTGAGACCGGTCGGGTTCGCCGGTGTGGTGATCGGGCCGCGGTCGAAGTAGGCGATCTCGACCGGGTTGGCGGTGTCGCTGAAGTCGATCACGGACAGTCCGCCCTGGTACCACGCCTGGACGAGGATGTCGCGACCGGGAACCGGGACGAGTGAGGAGTTGTGGGCCACGCAGTTCTCCTGCGTGGTCTGTGCGGCGGGCATCTTGTAGTAGCTCGCGAACTCCATCTGGTCACCCGCGATGTCGAAGAGCGCGTCGGCGCCCCACTCCGGCTTGTCGGTGACCCGGCAGCGCGCGCTCGTGCCGCCGCCCCACTCGTCGGTGAAGATCACCTTGGTGCCGTCGTTGTTGAACGACGCGGAGTGCCAGTAGGAGAAGTTCGGGTCGCTGACCGCGTCGAGGCGTACCGGGTTCACCGGGTCCTCGACGTCCAACAGGATGCCGTTGCCCTGGCAGGCGCCGGCCACCAGCTCGCGGGCCGGGAAGGCCGTGACGTCGTGGCACGTGTTGGTGTTGGGCAGGGGCGAGTACGGGGTGCCGGACGGGTGCAGGGTGCCGGGCAGCGTGTTCTGGAGGCCGTTGAACGCACCGGTGTCGGGGTCGGTGAAGATCCGCGGCTGGCTGACGATGGCTGCCGTCGCGGGGGCCGCCAGCGGCACCTTGATGACGTCGATGCGCCACTGGGTCGGGTTGCCGGTGGTGACCGGGCTCTGCGTGAGCGCGGCGTTCTCGCAGCCGGCGAGCTCGAGCGGCGAGCGGACCCCGGAGGTGCCGGAGTTGTAGATGTAGATGTTGGCCGGGTCGTCGGGGTCGGTGACGATCGTGTGCGTGTGGGACCCGCGACAGGTCTGCACCCCCGGAAGCTGCACGGGGTTGTCGAGGTCGGAGATGTCGAAGATCCGTACGCCGCGGAACCGCTCGGGGTTCACGGCGCCGGCGGCGCCCTGGGTGCCGCAGTCGATGCGGCCGCGCGTCTCCTCCACGGAGATGAACAGCAGGTCACCGTAGACCGACGGGTCGCCCTGGCCACCCGGGCACACGAAGGACGCGCGCAGCGCCGGGTCGGTGGGGTCGGACAGGTCGTAGACCTGGAAGCCGTTGAAGTTGCCGACGATCGCGTTGTCACCGCTGAACGCGAGGTCGGAGTTGGCGAACCCGATGCCGCTGAAGCCGGTCACGTCCGAGTCGAAGGCCCCGCTGCGCGGGTCGTTGTCGAGCAGCTCGATGTTGCTGCTGGCCTCCGACCACGGGATGTAGCCCGGCGCGAGGTCCTCGCGCGGGTCGTCCGCGGCGTACGCCGTCGCGGGCAGGAGCGCGGCCGCCAGGGTGAGCACCCCCGCCGCGCGCATCGTGGTCCGGTTTCGGCGGGGTTGACGAGACATCGCGGTGACCCTCTTTCACCCAGGTCGGCGCCTCGTGCTCGGGCCGGGAGGTCCGCGGTGTGGTCGACCTTCTATGACCTGCCAACGTATCGATGACAGGTCGCCACCGCCAGCCCCAGAATGTGACAAGACCTGGTGAATGGAGACCCCATGCCGACGACCCGCGACTGCCGTCCCGGCCGGACCACCGCCGCGCTCGTCGTGCTGCTCGTCGGCCTGGCGGCGTGCACCTCCGAGGCCGAGCCGGAGGAGGCAACTGCTCCGGTGGTGCAGCTCGGTGCGCCGGGGGAGTCCGGCACCACGCTGTCGCCTGAGGAGGCCGAGAGCGTCGACGAACCGGCCTACACCGATGCGGACGTCGCCTTCGTCCAGGGGATGATCCCGCACCACCAGCAGGCGCTGGAGATGACGGCGCTCGTCGACGACCGTGCCGAGGACCTCGGCCTGGCGGCGATGGCCGAGCGGATCGAGGTGACGCAGGTCGCCGAGATCGAGCAGCTCGAGGGATGGCTGACCGGACGCGGCGAGAGCCTGTCCGGAATGCACGCAGGCCACGCCGACGGTGAGCACGGCATGCCGGGGATGCTCACCCCGCGGGAGATGGCGCGGCTCGAGCGGGCATCGGGACCGCGCTTCGACCGGCTGTTCCTGCTGGGGATGATCCGCCACCACGAGGGCGCCGTGGTGATGGTGGAGTCGCTGCTGACCGAGGGCGAGGGCGGGCAGGAGTCCGAGGTGTTCCAGCTCGCCAGCCACATCGGGACCGACCAGCAGGTCGAGATCGCGGCGATGAAGCGCAAGCTCGGCGCGCTCGCGGGCTGAGCTGACCCCACGGGGCCGCCGGGGTCAGCGACCGACCACGCGCCGCACGAGGTCGTCCCACCCGGCCTCGATCCGCTCGAGCGAGATGTGCTCGGCGTTGACCTGCTGGTCCAGCACGACCATCTCCAGGGGTGCGAGGAGCGCGGTGGCCAGCATCAGCAGGTCACCGGTGACGCCGAGCTCGCCGAGGAGGTAGCGGACGTGCATGTTGGTGAAGGACAGTGCCGCCGCGGACCGGGCGCCGGGGCGGCCGGCCGCCGCGATGAGCTCGGCGTGGGTCAGGTTCGTCCGCAGCCGGGAGTGCCCGAAGGCCAGCAACCGCTCCATCGGCGGCGCGCCCGGTCCGAGGGGCGGGGGACCGGAGATGACGCTCGCCTGCCAGGCCGTCTCCGACTCGTTGAGCACGGCAGCCATGAGCCCTTCGCGGTTCTCGAACCGACGGAACAGCGTGCCCTTGCCGACCCCGGCCTCCGTCGCGACCGTCTCCATGGTCACGCACCCGACCCCCCGGGTCTGCACCAGACGCAGTGCCGCCGCGAGGATCGCCTCGCGGTTGCGCGCGGCGTCGGCCCGCTCCGGCGCGGGCGCGTCCGCGAGCGGCAGCAGGTGGGTCACGGCGGCAAGCCTAGGCGCGAGAAAAGTTCCGCCGCATCGGAATAGAAGCGGACCGCGGTCCGTTTTGACCTGCATGACCACTCCCAAGCAGACCCGCGTCGCTGTGCTCCTCGGTTCCTACCGCGCCGGCTCCCTCAACCGCCGCATCGCCGAGCACCTGCGCGACCACGCCCCGGCCGGCGTGACCGTCGACGTCGTCGAGGGCATCGACGCCGTCCCGTTCTACAACGAGGAGCTCGACGGCGAGACCGCTCCCGCCGCCGCCACCGCGCTCCGCCAGTCCGTCGCCGCCGCCGACCGCGTCCTCGCCGTCACCCCGGAGTACAACGGCACCATGCCGGCCGTGCTCAACAACGCCATCGACTGGCTCTCGCGGCCCTACGGCCAGGGCGCCATCGTCGGCAAGCCCTTCGCCGCCATCGGCGCCACGCCCACGCCGTACGGCGGCAAGTGGTCGCACGAGCACGCCCGCCACTCCGCCACCATCGCCGGCGCCGTCGTGGTCGAGGGCATCGTCGTCGACGAGCCCGCCGTCGACGGTGACCCGCTGGAGAACGAGGCCGCCGTGCAGCGGTTCCTCGGCGCGCTGGACGCCCTCGTCGCGCACGAGGTCGAAATCGCGGCCTGACCAGTACGGTCGGCGTGTGCTCCACGACCTGACCGCGCTCGAGCAGGGCGACGCCGTACGCCGCGGCGAGGTGTCGCCGCTCGAGCTGGTCGAGCACTACACCGGCCGTGCCGATCGCGTGGGTGCGTTCATCACGACCACCCACGAGCAGGCGCGCGAGCACGCGCGCCGCTTGACCGAGGCGGGACGCCCCGAGGACGCAGGTCCGCTCTGGGGCGTCCCGACCGGTATCAAGGACCTGCACCCCACCGCCGGGGTGCGGACCACCTTCGGCTCGGCGGCGTACGACGATTTCGTGCCGGACGCCTCCGACGACCTGGTGCTGACCGTCGAGGCGGCCGGGATGCCGAGCCTGGGCAAGACCAACACCCCGGAGTTCGGCTCGCCCTGCTACACCGAGCCCGACGTGGCACCGCCGGCCGTGACGCCGTGGGACCCGAGGCGTACGGCGGGCGGGTCCTCGGGCGGAGCGGCAGCGGCCGTGGCCGCGGGCCTGCTCCCGGTCGCGCCCGGCTCGGACGGCGGCGGGTCGATCCGGATCCCGGCGTCGTGCTGCGGCCTCGTCGGCCTCAAGCCGAGCCGCGGGCGGATCAGCGGCGCCCCTCGGTACGGCGACCCGGTCGGGCTCGCGACCGCCGGCACCCTCGCCCGTACGGTCCGCGACGCCGCCGCGCTCCTGGACGTCCTGGCCGGGCGGCGGGTGGGCGACCCGTTCTGGGCACCCGCGCCGAGCGGTCCGTTCCTCGACGCCTGCGACCGCGACCCGGGGCGGCTGCGCGTCGCCCGCTTCATCGCCCCGGTGATCACGGAGGTCGAGGTCCACCCCTCCTCGGCCGCGGCCTGGCGCGAGGCCTCCGACCTGCTCGCGTCCCTCGGACACGAGGTCGAGGACGTGCCGGTGCCGATCCCGCCGGAGGCGGTCGCCGACTTCGAGACCTGCTGGGCCGTCCTCACCGCCCTCTCGACCGCGCCGCCCGGACGCGAGGGGCGGCTCAGACCCCTCACCCGGTGGCTCGCGGAGCGGGGCCACGCGGTCAGCGGTCCGGAGTTCGGGCTCGCGATCGGCCAGCTCCGCCAGCACGCCGCCGAGGCACTCGCGGCGCTGGCGGCGTACGACGTCGTGCTCACCCCGACCCTCGCCCGGCCCCCGACCTTCGTCGGCGAGCTGCGCGACGACGCCGGCCCGGCGCGCGACTTCGCCCTCCAGAAGGCGTTCACGCCGTGGACGTCTGCGTGGAACGTCACCGGGATGCCGGCGATGTCGCTGCCGCTGCACTGGACGGACGACGGACTGCCGGTCGGGGTCATGCTCGCCGCCCGACCGGCTGAGGAGGAGCTGCTGCTCTCGCTGGCCGCCCAGGTCGAGCAGGCGCAGGCCGACGCGGGCCCCGCGTGGGTGGACAGGCGCCCGCCCGGCTGGTGAGGTGAGGCCGAGTCCGCCGGGGTGGCCGCGCCCGACCCTCGCGAGGTGCCGCGGTCTCGCTGCACCTCGAGGTCGACGACGTCGATGCCCTGTGCGAGCGGGTGGTGGCGGCCGGGGTCACCCTCGACCGCGGTCCCGAGGACAGCCCGCCCGCAGGGCGGGTGGCGGTGTTCCGGGACCCGTTCGGGCACCGCTGGTTCCTCGACGAGCCGCTCGACTGATCAGTCGTCGCCGATCCCGCGCGCGTGCAGGGCGTCGCCCGACTCGTGGGCGCGGGCGACGACGCGGATGACGAACGGGGAGAGGTACGCCCTGGGGTTGCGGTCGAGCCCACGCGCACGGGCAGCGTCACGGGTCTCCCGGGCGAGGGCGATGGTGCCCGGCAGCGCGCCGATGGTGAGCGCGACGGTGAGTGCCACGCGGTCGGGGTCGACGCCGAGCACCTTCAGTGGTCGCGCCCACCGGGCGAGGGCGTCGACCATCTCGTTGACCTCCGTGGTGGCGGTCAACGACAGGGCGGCCAGGCCGAGGCTGAGCAGGTCGAGGAAGGTCTCCACGGCCTTCTCGCCGCCGTACCACCACCACTGGAACAGGCTGGCCACGACCGCGATGAGGAGCACTCCTCGGGCCGCGCGCCACACCGAGCGCAGCGGCACCCGCGCCACGGCGGCGAGCAGCAGCGTCACGGCCAGGAAGACCGGTGCGGCACGGACGTCGCGGACCATCACGATGGCCAGGCTGAGCGCCGCGAGCCCGAGCACCTTCGTCCCGACCGGCAGTCGGTGGAGGACCGTGTCGCCGGGCTGGTGCAGCCCGGCCATCAGGTCGCTCATGCGGTGCTCAGGCCGTCGACGAGGGAGGTGTAGTGGGCGACGGCCTCCGAGGGCGGCCCGTCGGCGACCACCCGGGCCGAGTCGACGACGACCACCCGGTCGCAGCGCGCGGCCAGGTCGAGGTCGTGGGTGACCAGCACCAGCTGCTGGTCGAGGCCGAAGAGCGTGTCGGCGACGCGACGGGTGTTGGCCCGGTCGAGGAGCGTGGTCGGCTCGTCGGCGACCACCACCATCGGCTCGAGGGCCAGCACGCCGGCGAGCGCCAGCAGCTGTCGCTGGCCCCCTGACAGCGAGTGCACCGAGTCGTGGGCGTGCTCGACGAGCCCGTTGGCGGCGAGCACGTCGAGTGCCCGCTGGCGACGCGTGGTGCCGTCCTTGAACCTGCGACGCAGCGAGAGCTCGATGTCCTCGACGCAGGTGGGCATGACCAGCTGTGCGGCCGGGTCGGTGAAGCAGAAGCCCACGAGACGTCGTACGGCTGCTCCGTCGCGGACCACGTCGTGACCCTCGACGACGACGCGACCCGACGTCGGCCGGACCAGGCCGTTGAGCATCCGGGCCAGGGTCGACTTGCCCGACCCGTTGGCGCCGATGATGCCGATCCGGCGCTCGGTCAGGGTGAGCGTGGTGGGCGCGAGGATCTCGCGCTCGCCGCGTCCGGGCAGGGGGACCCGGACCGCAGCGGCGTCGAGCTGGATCGCGGACAAGGGGTCAGTCGCGCTGCAGCAGTTGGGGGAAGGCGCGGTGCACCTCGGCCGCGATCATCGCCACGAGGGAGGTCTTCACCACGTCGCCCAGCCAGAACGGCATGTCCCAGGCGGCGGCCTCGAGGAACGAGACGTCGAAGTGGAGCATCATCCCGAGGATGCCGAGCGGGTGGATGACCAGGATGCTGGCGGCGATCGAGCAGGCGAAGACGACCATCGCTCGCGTACGGCGGTCGCGGGCGACGTGCTTCACGAGGAAGCCACCGAAGGCCGCGGCGATCGGGAACGAGAGGAGGTACCCGCCGCTCGGGCCCGTGAAGACGCCGATGCCGGAGGAGTGCTCGGCGAAGACGGGCAGGCCGACCGCGCCGAGTGCGAGGTAGAGGGTCACGGCCGAGAAGCCGCGGACGGGGCCGAGGATGCAGCCGGCCAGCATGACCGTCAGGGTCTGCAGGGTGATGGGTACGCCGGCGCTCCCGACCGGGATGGCGCCGACGTACGCGCTGGCGCTGATGAGGGCGGCGAAGGCGGCGATCAGCGCGATGTCGCGCGACGGGGACGAGTCACTCGCGGGGGCGTCCGGGTGCGTGGTGTCGGGCTGGGTGGTGGCAGACATCGGGCTCGGGACTTTCTACGGGGAGATGGGGGAGTCGACCTGAACGGTGTTCAGGCTGAACGGTGTTCAGGTTAGGGTGGCCGCCAGAGCGACGTCAACGACGTCCAGCCCCTGATCGCGATCCGAGGAGTGTGTGGTGGCCCACAAGCGCAGCGACGTGCTGGCCCACGCGGTCGCGCTGCTCGACACCCACGGCCTCTCCGCGCTGACGATGCGTCGCCTCGGCGCGGAGCTCGATGTGCAGCCGAGCGCGATCTACCACCACTTCGCCAGCAAGCAGGCGCTGCTCGCGGCGGTGGCCGACGAGATCCTCGCCCGCGGCGCGCGCCCCCGTACGGCCT
The DNA here is from genome assembly GCF_059567905.1 of Nocardioides sp. BGA-UO-ETr-FS32. NCBI lineage: Bacteria > Bacillati > Actinomycetota > Actinomycetes > Propionibacteriales > Nocardioidaceae > Nocardioides > Nocardioides sp. BGA-UO-ETr-FS32. Next base: position 382,029 of record NZ_JCAQOX010000013.1, read on the forward strand.
CTGAGTGGCCCGACCAGCTGCGCGAGATCTGCTCCGAGCTCCGCGACGCGATGCTGGCCTGCACCGACGGTGCGGACGTCGTCGCCACGGTGTGGGCGTTCGGCCTCGGGGCGGCTGCCCCGGTCGCGGACCTGGAGAAGGTGCTGACCGACGCCGACGCGCCCGACGAGCTCGTCGCGGTCGCCTCCCGGACGCTCGTGCACTACGTCTTTGGCCACACCTTCGAGGAGCAGACCGCTCGCCAGGCCGTCAGCCTCGGAGCCGTCGAGCGGTCGCTCGACTCGCTGCCCGACTTCGACCTCGGGCTCGACCTCGTGATCGACGGCCTGCGCGCCCGCCTGGGCTGACGCCTGCCTTCCCCCCCCGGGTATCTAGGGATGTTCTGGTAGGGAATCCCGGCCGAGGACCCCCGTTTCGTCCCTAGATACATCGCTCAGGCGGAGGCGTCGACCTCCGCACCCTGCAGCTCCGCTAGCAGGACCGCACCGGCGAGGTCGAGCCGGGTCCGCTTCAGCTCGGCGGCAGCGAGGTCGACGCCGTCGAGGCTCGCCCCGCGCAGGTCGGTGCGGTCGAGCCTGGTCTGGCGCAGCACCGCGCGGTCGAGACGGGCGCGGGCGAGGGTGGTGAGGGTGAGGTCGGACATCGACAGGTCGGCCTCGCGCAGGTCGACGCCGGTGAGGTCGAGGCGCGAGAGGTTGGTGCCGCGGATCGTCACCCCCAGCCACGAGCCACCGGTCACCGTGAGCGGCCGCAGGGTGCAGTCGGAGAAGACCGAGCCGACCAGCTTGCAGCCGTCGAGCGTCGCGTCGAAGAACGAGGTGCGCCGGAAGTCGCACCCGACGAACGCGGTCGCCGTGTGGGTCGAGGCGTTGAAGCGGCCGCCGTGGAACGTGCACAGCTCGAAGGTCGCACCGGACGTGGTGGCCTCGGAGAGGTCGACGTCGGTGAAGGTGCACTCGACGAAGCGCGCCGCGCCCAGGTCGTCGCCGTACCAGTCGTCGCCGCGGAAGTGCCGGTTGCGGTGGGGCTGCCCGGTCTCGTCCATCGGCTCCATGGCGGCCACGCTAGCGAGCCCCACGGACAGGACGAGGGACTGGGGAGGGTCAGGCCAGGAACCCCCGCAGCAGCGCGGCGGACCCGGCGAGGTGCTCCTCGGCGGCGGCGGCCGCGGCGTCCGGCTGGCCCGCCAGGATCGCGGTCACGAGCGTCCGGTGCTGCTCGTCGGAGTGCGCGATGTTGCGCTCCAGCAGAGGGATCCCGTCGAGGAACCGGTTGACCCGCATGCGGTTGTCGGCGACGAGGGTGACCAGCGATCGCACGCCGGTGATCTCGGCGACGACGAGGTGCAGGCGCGAGTCCAGCCGCCGGTAGTCGGCGGGATCGGCGCCGGTCACCTCCTCGAGCGCACGCCACACCAGGTCGCGCTCGGGCGCCGACAGCGTGCGCGACGCCGCCAGCCGGGCGGCCCCCACCTCCAGGACCTCGCGGAGGGCGAGCACCTCCTCGAGGTCGGCGTCGTCGGGACCGGCCGCGTCGGGACCGGAGGACTCGTGCGGCTCGGCGTGCGGCAGCTCGTCGGCGACGAAGGTCCCGCCGTAGCGGCCACGGCGCGCCACGACGTACCCCGCCTCGCCCAGCGAGCGCAGCGCCTCGCGCACGGTGTCGCGGCTCACCCCGAGTCGCACCGCGAGGTCGCGCTCCGACGGCAGCGACTCGCCCGGCGCGACCACGCCCAGCCGGATCGTCTGCAGCAGCCGCTGCACGGTGTCCTCGAAGGCGTTGCCCGGCCGGACGGGTCGGAAGAACGTCTCCTCGGCGAGGCGGGACTCGGTCATGGGATCAGAGCGGCGTGACGTACGCCGCGTGGATGCCGCCGTCGACGAGGAAGCTGCTCGCGGTGATGAACGAGGCGTCGTCGCTGGCCAGGAACGCGACCGCCGCCGCCAGCTCCTCGGGCTCGGCGAACCGCCCGACCGGGACGTGGACGAGGCGGCGTGCCGCCCGCTCGGGGTCCTTGGCGAAGAGCTCCTGGAGGAGCGGGGTGTTGACCGGTCCCGGGCACAGCGCGTTGACCCGGATGCCCTGCCGGGCGTACTGCACGCCGAGCTCGCGCGACATCGCGAGGACGCCGCCCTTGGACGCGGTGTAGGAGATCTGCGAGGTGGCCGAGCCCATCACCGCGACGAACGACGCGGTGTTGATGATCGACCCGCGCTGCTGCGGCGCCATGTGGCGCAGCGCCGCGCGGCAGCAGAGGTAGACCGAGGTGAGGTTGACCAGCTGGACGCGGTCCCACGCGTCTAGGTCGGTCGACTCGATGAGGTCGTCCTCGGGCGGCGAGATGCCGGCGTTGTTGAAGGCGATGTCGACCGACCCGTGCGAGGCGGCGACCGAGTCGAAGAGCGCGTCGACCTGCTCGCGGTCGGAGACGTCGACCGCGACGAACGTGCCGCCGACCTCCTCGGCGGCCGCACCGCCGGTCTCGGGGTCGAGGTCCGCGACCACGACGCGCGCGCCTTCCGCGGCGAGCCGCCGCGCGGATGCCAGGCCGATGCCCGAGGCACCGCCGGTGACGACGGCGACGCGGTCGCGCAGCCGCTGGGTGAGGTCGACGGGGGTGGGGCTCATGACAGCTCCTCGGCTGGCTCGACGGCGATGAAGACGTTCTTGGTCTCGGTGAACGACAGGGGCGCGTCCGGGCCGAGCTCACGGCCGACGCCCGACTGCTTGAACCCGCCGAACGGCGTGGAGTAGCGCACCGAGGAGTGGGAGTTGACCGACAGGTTGCCGGCCTCGACGGCCCGGCTCACCCGTACGGCCCGGGACACGTCGCGGGTCCAGATCGACCCGGACAGGCCGTAGGCGGAGTCGTTGGCCAGCGCGATCGCGTCGGCCTCGTCCTCGAACGGCAGGACCGCCACGACGGGGCCGAAGATCTCCTCGCGCGCCGTCCGGTCCTCGCGCGAGGGCGTCAGCACGGTCGGCGGGAACCAGAAGCCCGGGCCCTCGGGCGCGGTGCCGCGGAACGCCACGGGCGCGTCGTCAGGGACGTAGGAGGCGACCTTCTCCCAGTGCGCGCGGGAGACGAGCGGGCCCATCTCGGTCTCGCGGTCGCGCGGGTCGCCCACCCGTACGCCGGCGACGGCGGGCTCGAGCAGCTCCATGAAGCGGTCGAGGACGCTGCGCTGGACGAGGATCCGGCTGCGGGCGCAGCAGTCCTGGCCGGCGTTGTCGAAGACGCCGTACGGCGCGGTCGCCGCGGCCTTCTCCAGGTCGCTGTCCGCGAAGACGATGTTGGCGCTCTTGCCACCGAGCTCGAGGGTGACCTGCTTGACCTGGGCCGCGGCCCGCGCCATCACCCGCGTGCCGGTGTCCGTCGACCCGGTGAAGACGACCTTGCGCACGTCCGGGTGGTCGACGAGGCGCTCGCCGACCACGGAGCCCTTGCCCGTCACGACCTGCAGGAGCCCCTCCGGCAGACCGGCCTCGAGCGCGAGCTCGGCCAGGCGCAGCGACGTCAGCGGCGTCCACTCGGCCGGCTTGAGGACGACGGCGTTCCCGGCGGCGAGCGCGGGAGCGAACCCCCACGACGCGATCGTCATCGGGAAGTTCCACGGGGTGATCACGCCGACGACCCCGATCGGCTCGGCGAAGGTGAGGTCGAGGCCGCCGGCGACCGGGATCTGGCGACCGAAGAGGCGCTCCGGCGCGGCGGAGTAGTAGGTGAGCACGTCGCGGACGTGTCCGGCCTCCCACTCGGCCTGGCCGAGCGGGTGGCCGGAGTTGCGCACCTCGAGGTCGGCCAGCTCGTCGACGTGGGCGTCCACCACCGCGGCGAAGGAGCGCAGCGCCGCCGCGCGGTCCGCCGGGGCGAGGGCGGCCCACGTCCGCTGGGCGGTCCTCGCCCGGTCGACGGCGTCGTCGACGTCGCCGGCCTCCAGCTCGGGGACGCTCGTCACGACCGACTCGTCGGCCGGGTTGACGATGTCGAACATCGCGGTGGTCACACCATCTCCCTTGATCGCTGGTCCGTCTGCTCGCGTGCTGCCTGCACCAGCGACTCCATCAGCCGCAGGTCGTCCAGCGTCTGCTCGGGGTGCCACTGCACGCCCACCGCGAAGCCGGTGCCGTCGAGCTCGACGCCCTCGACGACGCCGTCCTCGGCATGGGCCGTGGCGCGCAGGCCGTCGGGCAGCCGCTCCACGGCCTGGTGGTGGTAGCAGGACACCTGCACGTCACTGCCCAGGGCGGCGGCGACGCGGCTGCCCGCGACCGTCCGCACCGTGTGCGAGGCGAATTCGCCGGGGCCGTGCTTGTGCGCCCCGGCCGCGGGCAGGTCGGGCACGTGCTGCACGAGGGTCCCGCCCAGCGCGACCGTCAGGACCTGCGCGCCGCGGCAGATGCCCAGCAACGGCACCCCCCGGTCGAGCGCGACCCGGGTGAGGGCGATCTCCCACTCGTCGCGGTCGGTGGCCGGCGGGTCGGCCGTCTCGTGCGGGTCGGCGCCGTAGCGCCGGGCGTCGACGTCGCGACCGCCCGCCAGGACGAGCGCGTCGACCCGGTCGAGGACCTCGTCGGCAGGGGTGGTCCCGCTGCCCAGCGGCGGGAGCAGCACCGGCACGCCGCCCGCTCGTGTCACGAGCTCGACGTAGTCGTACTGCAGGTAGGCCGCCGGGACGTCCCAGACGCCCTGCCGGGCGCGCTCGACGTACGTCGTCACCCCGATGACGGGGCGGCGCAGACCGGCGTGGGGAGGGGTGGTGTCACATCCGCTCAAAGCACCGCACCCGCTCCCAGTCGGTGACCGCCGCGTCGTACGCCCGCTGCTCGACGCGGGCGTTGTTGAGGTAGTGCTCCACGACCTCGTCGCCGAAGGCGGCACGCGCGACGGCGGACCCCTCGAACAGGTCGGCCGCCTCGCGCAGCGTCGTCGGCAGCCGGTCGACGTCGCTGGTGTAGGCGTTGCCCTCGAACGCCGGCTCCAGCGGCAGCTCGTTCTCGATGCCGTGCAGGCCGGCGGCGATGATCGCGGAGACCGCGAGGTAGGGGTTCACGTCGCCGCCCGGCACCCGGTTCTCCAGGCGCATGCCGAGGCCGTGGCCGACGACCCGCAGGGCGCAGGTCCGGTTGTCCATGCCCCACGCGACGGCGGTCGGGGCGAAGCTGCCCTCGACGAAGCGCTTGTAGGAGTTGATGTTGGGCGCGAGGAACAGCGTCAGCTCACGCATGCACGCGAGCTGTCCGGCGACCCAGTGCTCGAAGAGCTGCGACATCCCGTGCGGCCGCGACTCGTCCGCCATGACCGCCGAGCCGTCCTCGCCACGCACCGAGAGGTGCACGTGGCAGCTGTTGCCCTCGCGCTCGTCGTACTTCGCCATGAAGGTCAGGCTCTTGCCGTGGAGGTCGGCGATCTCCTTGGCACCGTTCTTGTAGATCGTGTGGTTGTCGCAGGTGACCAGGCCGTGGTCGTAGCGGAACGCGATCTCCTGCTGGCCCAGGTTGCACTCGCCCTTGGAGCCCTCGCAGTACATCCCCGCGCCCTCCATGCCGCGGCGGATGTCGCGCAGCAGCGGCTCCATCCGCGTCGAGCCGAGCATGGCGTAGTCGATGTTGTAGTCACTGCCGGGGCGCAGGTCGGTGTACCGGCGGGCGAAGGCGTCACGGAAGGTGTCGTCGAAGACCATGAACTCCAGCTCGGTGCCGGCGTACGGGACGAGCGAGCGCTCGGCCAGCCGATCGACCTGGCGCTGGAGGATGCTGCGCGGCGCGGCCGCGACGGGGGAGCCGTCGAACCACTCGAGGTCGGCCATCACCAGGGCCCCGCCGGGCAGCCACGGGGTGAGGCGCAGGGTCGACAGGTCGGGGCGCATCACCATGTCGCCGTAGCCGCGCTCCCAGCCCGACATGGCGTAGCCGGCGACGGTGTTCATCTCCACGTCGACGGCCAGCAGGTAGTTGCAGCACTCGGCGCCGTGCGGCTCGACCTCCTCCATGAACAGGCGCGAGGAGACCCGCTTGCCGACCAGCCTGCCCTGCATGTCGGCGAAGCCGACGACGACGGTGTCCACCTCCCCGGCATCGACCAGGCCGGCCAGGTCGTCGAGGGAGAGGAGGCCTGAGGTGTGCCGATCACGTGCCATGGGACCTCCTGGGGTGGGGGCTGCGACAAGGGTGGGACGGGCTGCGGTGTGCGACCAGTTATCCGCTCATTGACGAGAGCAGTCAACCATTGCGGCCCGAGACGGCGGAGCCCCGCGTCGTCGTGTCAGGGGAATCTGCGGTCCAAAGGTATAGCGGCCCTGCCATTGGCGGGTCTAGCATCCGGCCAGAGCCGTCATGCGACCCAGTCCCTCGAGGAGCGTCCGACATGAGCAAAGAGAGCCTCAACGTCTCCGGTGTGAGCTATCACCACGCCGAGGAGGGCTACTTCGACAAGCGCCAGCTCCATCGGTCCGCCGGGTTCTGGGGACTGTGGGGCATCGGTGTCGCCGCGGTCATCTCCGGTGACTTCTCCGGCTGGAACTTCGGCATCGGCGAGGCCGGGTGGGGCGGCCTGGCCATCGCCAGCATCGTCATCGTGATCATGTACTTCGGGATGCTGTTCTCCATCGGTGAGATGTCGGCCGCGATGCCGCACACGGGCGGGGCCTACTCGTTCGCCCGCTCCGCCATGGGTCCGTGGGGCGGGTTCGTGACCGGGCTCGCCGAGACGATCGAGTACGTCTTCACCACCGGCGTGATCGTGCTGTTCTCCGCGCTCTACCTCGACTCGATCACCGACGAGCTCTTCGGCCTCAGCGTCGGTGACGACCAGTGGATCTGGTGGATCGTGCTCTATGCCGTCTTCGTCGGGCTGAACTCGGCGGGTGCCGAGATCTCGTTCAAGTTCGCCATCGTCGTCGCCATCATCTCGATCGGCGTCCTGGTCCTGTTCGCGGTGCTCGCGATCGCCAACGGCGCGGTCGACTTCGGCCGCCTCCTGGACATCGAGCCCGAGCCCGGCAACAGCGACTTCCTCCCGTTCGGCTGGCTCGGCGTGCTCTACGCGATGCCGTTCGCGATGTGGTTCTTCCTCGGCATCGAGGAGCTCCCGCTGGCCGCGGAGGAGGCGCACTCGCCGCAGACCGACATCCCGCGCGCCGGCATCATCGGCCTGATCACGCTGTGCGCGACGGGCGCGTTGGTCTTCGTCCTCAACCCGGCCGTCGTCGGCTCCGAGGCACTCGGTGCGTCGGGCGAGCCGCTTCTCGACGGCTTCCGGGCCTTCCTGTCCGACGACCTCGCCGCGCTGCTGTCGCTCTTCGCGCTGATCGGGCTGCTCGCCAGCCTGCAGGGGATCATGTTCGCCTACGGCCGCAACATGTACTCGCTGAGCAGGGCCGGCTACTACCCGAAGTTCCTCTCGATCACCGGCGCCCGCCGCACCCCGTGGGTGTCCCTGGTGGCCGGCGCCGCCTTCGGGTTCGTGGTGCTCCTCATCGTCGACATCCTGGCTCGCCGCGGCGGCGAGGCCGGCGAGCAGGCGACCGCGATCGTGCTGAACATCGCGGTGTGGGGCGCGGTCCTGGCCTACGTCCTGCAGATGGTGTCCTACGTGCTGCTGCGCCAGAAGTTCCCGAACGCCAAGCGTCCCTACGTCAGCCCGGTCGGCGTCCCGGGCGCCGTGGTCGCCGGTGTCATCGCGGGCATCACCTTCATCGGCGTCTTCATCAACCCCGACTTCCGCCCGGCCATCGTGGCCATCGCGGTGGTGTACGCGATCGGCCTCGCGCTCTTCGGGGCCGTGGGCCGGCACCGGCTGATCCTCTCGCCGGAGGAGGAGTACGCCGTGAGCCACGGCATGCACGGCGACCCCGAGGCGGAGGGCTACGGCGGCGCGGTCGAGGACGAGCTGCTGGCCGAGGAGGACCGCGGGTAGGTCGGGCCCACCACGGTGGCGCGACGGATAGGGTCGTGCCCGTGATCGCGTCCCACCAGCACCGCTTCGTCTTCCTCAAGACCCGCAAGACCGCGGGCACGAGCGTGGAGATCGCGCTGTCGAAGGTGTGCGGGCCCGACGACGTCATCACCGAGATCAGCCCGGAGGACGAGAAGCTGCGCCAGGCCGCCGGCGGCCGTGCGCCGCAGAACTTCCAGTCGCCGCCGCAGCCGCGCAAGGCCTACAACCACATGGGGGCCAAGGCCACCCGCGACCTGCTGGGCGCCGAGGTCTTCGATTCCTACTTCACCTTCGCGATCGAGCGGAACCCGTGGGACGCGGTCGTCTCGCTCTACTTCTGGAAGTACAAGGACCGCGACGAGCTGCCCGACTTCGAGACCTACGTCCAGGAGATCTGGATCGAGCAGCTCGCCAACAACCGCCGGCTCTACCGGATCCGCGGCACGATGGTGCTCGACCGCGTGCTGCGCTACGAGAACCTCGACGCCGAGCTCCAGGAGGTCTGGGACCACCTCGGCCTGCCCGGCAGGCCCGACCTGCCGCGCGCCAAGGGCAACGCCCGCCCGGCCGGTCACTACCGCGAGCTCTACACGCCGACCTCGAAGCAGCGGGTCGCCGACGTCTTCGCCGACACCATCGAGGCCTTCGGCTACGAGTTCTGAGCCGCCGCCTCCAGCAGGCGCTCGCACTCGGCGACGAGCCGCGCCCGCAGCGGCGCGCCGCGCTCGGCGAACCCGCGCTGAGCCTCGACGTACGCCGCCTTGCCCTCCGGCGTCTCGATCCGCACGGGGTCGAAGCCGAGGTCGCTGAGGTCGTACGGCGCCGCGCGCATGTCGAGCACCCGGATGTCGCGGGCGAGCTCGAAGCAGTCGGCCACCAGGTCGCTGGAGACCATCGGCGAGAGCCGGAAGGCGTGCTTGTAGAGGTCCATCCCTGCGTGCAGGCAGCCGGGCTGCTCGAAGTCGGCGCGGTCGTCACGCCCGGGCTGGAGGGTGTTGAGCGGGCGGGCAGTCGGGGTGAAGAAGCGGAACGCGTCGAAGTGCGAGCAGCCGATGCGGTGCGACTCGACGACCTCGTCGGTGCCCTCCTGGCCGAGGCGCAGCGGCCAGTCGTGGCGCGTCCCGTGCTCGGCCGACCGGTGCACCATCGCCCACTCGTGCAGGCCGAAGCAGCCGAACTGCGGCGTACGCCTGGCGGTCGCGGACAACAACGTGTGCAGCTGGGTGAGCAGCGGGCGCTGCGAGACGACGTACGCCTCGGTGACCGTCGGCGGATCGCCGCCGTACCCCTTGAGCCCGGCGTACGCCTCAGCGTCCTCGAGTGCGATCCCGTACCCCGCGTGCCACCGGCGCAGCTGGGCCGGTCGCTGGGAGTAGTAGGTGAAGAGGAAGTCGTGGACCGGGTGCTTGACCTTCTCGGCCCGGCGCGCGAGGTGCGGCTCGACGAAGGCGTCGACGCGGGCGGCGTGGGCCTCGGCCCGCGCCCGCCACTCGGGTCCGGACATCACGTGCACGCGGCAACGGTACGGCGACCGAGCGGTCCGTACCGCTTCGACGAACCCTCGACCCGGGCACGTCCGCGGAGGACACTGCCCGCATGGACCGCACCTCGGGACTCGACCGCGCCCACGAGCACGCCGTGGGGTGGCTGGGGTCGCTCGCCGACCGGAAGGTGCCGCCGCGCCTCACCGCCGACGAGATGCTCGCCCGCCTCGACCGGCACCTGCAGGACGGTCCGACCGAGCCGGCCGCCGTCGTCGACGAGCTCGCCGCGGCCTGCGAGCCCGGCCTGACCGCGATGCCCGGCGGCCGCTTCTTCGGCTTCGTCATCGGCGGTGCGCACCCGGCGGCGCTGGCCGTCGACTGGCTGGTCAGCGCGTGGGACCAGAACGCCGGGCTGCGGATGCTGACTCCCGCCCACTCGGCGGTGGAGGACGTGGCCGAGGCGTGGGTCGTCGACCTGCTCGGCCTGCCCGCCGGCAGCGCCGTCGGCTTCGTGACCGGCGGGACGATGGCCAACTTCACCTGCCTGGCCGCCGGCCGCGACGAGGTGCTGCGGCGCGCGGGGTGGGACGTGGCCGAGCGCGGGCTCGTCGGCTCCCCGGGCGTACGCGTGCTCGTCGGCGCCGAGCGGCACGACACGATCGACCTGAGCCTGCGCTACCTCGGCCTCGGCGCCCCCGAGCCGGTCGCGGTGGACGACCAGGGTCGGGTCGAGGCGGCGGCGCTGGCGGCGGCCCTGGACGCCGGGGACGGTCGTCCCACGATCGTGTGCCTCCAGGCCGGCAACGTGCACTCCGGCGCGTTCGACCCCTTCGACGAGGCGGTGACCGCGGCCCACGACGCCGGCGCCTGGGTGCACGTCGACGGCGCGTTCGGCCTGTTCGCCGGCGCCTCCCCGCGCCACCGGCACCTCCTCGCCGGGGCCGAGCGGGCGGACTCCTGGGCGACGGACGCCCACAAGACGCTCAACGTGCCGTACGACTGCGGGCTCGCGATCGTGCGTGACCGGGCTGCGCTGCGGGCAGCGATGGGCATGCACGGCGACTACCTCATCCACGACGCAGCGGGGGAGCCGTTCGACAAGGTGCCGGAGATCAGCCGGCGCGGCCGGGCGTTCCCGGTCTGGGCGGTGCTGCGCGCGCTGGGGCGCGACGGGGTCGTCGACCTCGTCGACGGCTTCTGCGACCACGCGGCCGCCTTCGCGGAGGGCATCGCCGCCATCGACGGGGCGGAGGTGCTCAACGACGTCGTCTTCACCCAGGTGTGCGCGTCGTTCGGCGACGACGCCCGCACCCGGGGCGTGGTCGAGGCGATGCTCGCCGAGGGCACGGCGTGGACGACCGGCTCGCGCTGGCACGACCGGGCGGTCCTGCGCGTGAGCGTGAGCAACTGGTCGACGACCGTCGACGACGTCGCCCACAGCATCGCGGCCCTGCACCGGGCGGCCGGCAGGTAGGTCCGCTGGATAGGGTCGGCGCATGCGCATCTGTCGGTTCAGCACGGGCGAGGAGCCCCGCTTCGGCGTCGTCACCGGTGAGGTCGACGAGTTCGGCCAGCCCGCCGAGGACTCCGTCGTCGTGGCCCTCGCAGGCGACCCCCTCTACGTCGGGGTCAAGCCGCTCGAGGAGCAGCACCGGCTCGGCGACGTACGCCTCCTCGCGCCGATCATCCCGCGCAGCAAGGTCGTCGGCATCGGCCGCAACTACGCCGCGCACGCAGCCGAGATGGGCAACGACATCCCCGCCGAGCCGCTGATGTTCCTCAAGCCCAACACCACGGTCGTCGGGCCGGGCGACCCGATCTTCTACCCGCCGCAGACCAGCAACCTGCACTACGAGGGTGAGCTCGCGGTCGTCATCGGCCGGATCTGCCGGGACGTGCCGGTCGAGCAGGCGACCGACGTGATCTTCGGCTACACGATCGCCAACGACGTCACGGCCCGCGACCTCCAGAGGTCCGACGTGCAGTTCACCCGGGCCAAGGGCTTCGACTCGTTCTGCCCCCTCGGGCCGTGGATCGAGACCGACCTCGACCCGCAGGACTTCGTCGAGGGCCGCGTCGTGCAGACCTACCTCAACGGTGACGTCGTCCAGGACGGGACGACCGCCGACATGATCTTCGACGTGCCGACCCTGGTCGCCCACGTCTCCTCCGTGATGACGCTGCTGCCCGGCGACGTCATCCTCACCGGCACCCCCGAGGGTGTCGGCCCGATGCAGGTCGGCGACGAGGTCGAGATCTCGATCGCCGGCATCGGCTCCCTGACCAACCCCGTCGCCCAGCGCAGCTGACTAGAGAGTTCCGACCATCGCCATGAGCACCCCCGTACGCGTCCGCTTCTGCCCCTCGCCCACCGGCTCGCCGCACGTCGGCCTGGTCCGCACGGCCCTGTTCAACTGGGCGTTCGCGCGCCACCACGGCGGGCAGATCGTCTTCCGCATGGAGGACACCGACAAGGAGCGCAGCACCCGGGAGTCGTACGACGCGATCCTCGAGCTGTGGCGCTGGCTCGGTCTCGACTGGGACGAAGGCATCGAGGTCGGCGGTCCGCACGGCCCCTACAAGCAGAGCGAGCGCGGCGAGATCTACCGCGACGTCCTTGCCCGCCTGCGCGAGTCGTCCTACACCTACGACTGCTACTGCCGCAACGAGGAGGTCGACGCGCGCCGTAAGGCCTCGGGCTCCAAGATGCAGGGCTACGACGGCTTCTGCCGCGACCTGTCGGACGAGCAGCGGGCGGCCTTCGAGGCCGACGGCCGCACGCCCATCGTGCGCTTCCGGATGCCGGACGGCTCGATCACCTGGACCGACCTGGTCCGCGGCGACATCACCTTCGAGACCGAGAACGTCCCCGACTACGCCCTCTCGCGCGCCAACGGCGACCCGCTCTACACGCTGGTCAACCCCGTCGACGACGCGCTCATGGAGATCACCCACGTCCTGCGCGGGGAGGACCTGCTCTCCAGCACGCCGCGCCAGCTGGCGCTCTTCGAGGCGCTGGTCGCCCTGGACATCGCCAAGGAGGTGCCTTCCTACGGCCACCTTCCCTACGTGATGGGCCAGGGCAACAAGAAGCTCTCCAAGCGCGACCCCGAGGCCCACGCGCTGGCCTACCGCGAGCAGGGGTTCCTGCCCGAGGGCCTGCTCAACTACCTCGCGCTGCTCGGCTGGTCGATCGCTGCGGACCGCGACGTGTTCTCGGTGGCGGAGATGGTCGAGGCGTTCGACATCAAGGACGTCAACCCCAACCCGGCGCGCTTCGACCTCAAGAAGGCCGAGGCGATCAACACCTCCCAGATGCGGCTGCTCCCGCTCGACGACGTCACCCACCGCGTGCTGCCGTTCCTCAAGGAGGCCGGCGTCGTCAGCGACCCGGTCAACGACGCCGACGCGCAGATGCTCGAGCTGGCGATGCCGCTGGTGGCCGAGCGGATCAACAAGCTCACCGAGGCGGCCCCGATGCTCGGCTTCCTCTTCGTCGACGAGGCCGAGTTCGAGCGCGACCCCGACGACGTCGCCAAGGTGCTCGACGAGACCGGTCGCAGCGTGGTCCAGGCGTCGTACGACGCCCTCTCCGGGCTCCGCGAGTGGTCGACCGCCGCGATCGAGGAGGCGCTGCGCGTGGCGCTGATCGAGGGCATGGAGCTCAAGCCGCGGGTGGCTTTCGGTCCCGTACGCGTGGCCGTCACCGGGCGGCGCGTGAGCCCGCCGCTGTTCGAGTCGATGGAGCTGCTGGGCCGCGAGCGCAGTCTCGCGCGGCTCCAGTCGGCCTTGGCCTGACCCGCCCATGGCCAGACCCCTGCCGCCCGGCTTCCAGCCGCAGTACCACCAGCTGCACCGGGTCGGTCGCCCCGGCGAATGGCGCTCGATCGTGGGCGCGCTGCTCCTGCTGGTCCTGGTCTTCGGCGTCGTCCCGCTCGTCGCGGGGGGAGTCGCGTTCGCCGTCCTCCTGCTGACGGGCAGCACCATGGAGGAGGCAGGTGGGATCCTGGACGTCACCGCCGAGGCGACGCCCGCCGGGCTCGCACTCCTCAACGCGATCATCGCGACCGCGATCCCGTTGACCTTCCTGGTCACGTGGTGGCTCCACCGGCTCAAGCCGCGCTGGGTCTCCTCGGTCGCCCCGCGGCTGCGCTGGGGCTACCTCTTCGCCTGCGTGGGGCTGTCGGTGGTGGCGCTCCTCGCGTCCCTGGGGGTCGGCCTGCTGCTGCCCCTCGAGGCCGGCGACCTACCGGTCGCCGAGGTCAACGACTTCACGACGCAGACCCGTGACTTCATCATCGTGATCCTGCTGCTCACGCCGCTGCAGGCGGCCGGCGAGGAGTACCTCTTCCGCGGCTACCTGACCCAGGCGTTCGGCTCGCTGGTGTGGGGCCGACGGGCCTCGCAGGCGCTGGCGGTGCTCGTGCCCGCGCTGGTCTTCGCGGTGTTCCACGGCCTCTCCCAGGACTGGCCGGTGTTCTTCGACCGGTTCGCCTTCGGCGTGGTCGCCGGCATCCTCGTCATCCGCACGGGCGGGCTCGAGGCACCCATCGCGATGCACGTGCTGAACAACTTCCTCGCCTTCGGTCTCGCGCTCGCCTTCGGCGACCTGACCTCGGCGCTCAACGCCGAGGGCGGCGGCAGCTGGTGGACGATCCTGTCCACGCTCACGCAGTCGCTGGTCTACCTCGGGCTCGCGACGTGGGTCGCGCGCGCGATGGGGCTGATCAACGTCGGGCCGCCCGTGGGCGGACCGTCGCTCCCGCCGCCGACGGGAGACCCCGTTTTGGCCGTGCCGCCACCGCGCGTGTAACGTTCGGGATCGGTTCGGCAGAGGTCACCGCTGCCGACCGCGTGGGTGTCCGGAGATGATCCGATACCCCCATGGGGTATGGTGTAATTGGCAACACGGCTGATTCTGGTTCAGTTGTTCTAGGTTCGAGTCCTAGTACCCCAGCAAGGTCCAGGCCCCAGGGTCAGGATTTGGAGCGACACTCCGGCACCGCTAGAGTTCAGCTCCGTTGCTCCTCGGAGCAGCACTCGCAAGCCCCCGTTGTGTAGCGGCCTAGCACGTCGCCCTCTCAAGGCGGTAGCGCCGGTTCGAATCCGGTCGGGGGTACAGCACACGAAGGGCCCGGTCAGCAGACCGGGCCCTTCGTCGTTCTGTCTCGATGGATCGGACGAGCGGTGCCCCAGCGACCTTCCCGATGGTCGGGATGTGGCTGGGGCACCGCTCGCCGCGGGGCAGGACCGCTCAGTGCGGGGGCTTCACCGCCAGCACCGCGCAGTCCGCGCCGAGCAGGATCCGCTGGGCCACGCTGCCCATGAGCAGCTTGCCGACGGGGGAGCGACGGCGCAGGCCGATCACCACCAGGTCTGCGGAGACGTCGGCCGCCACCCGGAGGACCTGGTCGCCGACGTCCGAGCCGATCGAGCGGCGTACGTCCACCTCGAGACCGCTGTCGGCCAGGCCGGCCGTCAGCCGGGCGAGCTGCTCCTCGTCGGCGTACCGCTCGTCGACGAGGGCGTCGCCGCGCGTGGCGTTGACCACCACGACGCGCCCCGACCTCAGCCGGGCCTCCTCGACGGCCCGGGCCAGGGCCGCCTCGCCGTACAGGTCGGGGGACCAGCCCACCACGATCGTCGTCCGGCTCATCGCACCTTCTCCTCTTCGTCGACGGGGGTGTCGAGCTCCGCGGACACGGCGGCCGGGGCCGGTCGTACGCGGCGGAGCACGAGCGGGGCGATCACGGCGAGGGCCACGACCACGTAGATGATCACGGCGAGCGGCTCGCTCCACAGCGCCGAGACGTCGCCACCGGAGATCGCCATCGCCTCACGCAGGCGGAACTCCATCAGGGGACCGAGGATCACGCCGAGGATCAGCGGCAGCACGGGCAGGGCGAACCGCCGCATGAGCAGGCCCAGCAGTCCGAGCACGAGCAGCAGGAAGAGGTCGAACGCCTGCAGGTTCGTGGCGTAGGCGCCGAGCGTGGCGAAGAACAGGATCCCCGCGTAGAGCTGCGGCCGCGGGATCCGCAGCAGCTTGGCCCACACCGGGGCGAGCGGCAGGTTGAGCACCAGCAGCAGCGCGTTGCCGATCAGCAGGCTGGCCAGCAGCGCCCACACCAGCTCGGGCTGGTCGGTCATCAGCCCGGGGCCCGGCTCGATGCCGTAGCCGGTGAGGGCGGCGAGCATCACGGCCGAGGTGGCGGTCACCGGCAGCCCCAGCGCGAGCAGGGGCACGAAGGTGCCGGCCGCCGACGCGTTGTTGGCCGCCTCCGGTCCCGCCACACCCTCGATCGCACCGCGTCCGAACTCGTCGGTGCCACGGCGGACGGCGATCCGCTTCTCGGTGACGTAGGAGAGGAAGGTGGGGATCTCCGCGCCGCCGGCGGGCAGTGCGCCGAACGGGAAGCCGTACGCCGTGCCGCGCAGCCACGGACCCCAGGACCGCTTGAGGTCGGTGCCGCTCAGCCACGGCTGACCGACAGGGATGACCTGCAGCGGGCTGCGGCGCAGGTGGGCGGCGACCCAGAAGGCCTCGCCGAGGGCGAAGATGGCGACCGCGACGACCACGACGTCGATGCGCTCGGCGAGCAGCGGCTGGTCGAAGCTCAGTCGCGTCTGGCCGGTGTTGAGGTCGAGGCCGACCAGGCCGATGGTGAGGCCGAGGAAGAGGGCGATGAAGCCGCGCAGCCACGATGCGCCGAGCACGCTGGTGACCATCACCATGGTGAGCACCATCAGGGCGAAGTAGGACGGGGCGCCGATCTCGTTGGCCACCGACGCCAGCGCCGGGGCGAAGAACACCACCAGCATGGTGCCGATCGTGCCGGCGATGAAGGAGCCGATCGCGGCGGTGGCCAGGGCTTGCGAGGCCCGTCCGGCCTTGGCCATCAGGTTGCCCTCGAGCGCGGTCATCACCGACGCCGACTCGCCCGGTGTGTTGAGCAGGATGGCGGTGGTGGAGCCGCCGTACATCCCGCCGTAGTAGATCCCCGCGAACATGATGAAGGCCGGGATCGGGTCCAGGCCGTAGGTCACCGGCAGCAGCAGCGCCACCGCCATCGCCGGTCCGATGCCCGGCAGCACGCCGACGAACGTGCCGAGCAGCACGCCGATCGCGGCGAAGAGCAGGTTCTGCGGGGTGAGGACGGCACCGAAGCCGTCCATGAGGAGTCCGAGGTTGTCCATCACAGCACCCCGTCCAGGATCCCGGCGGGCAGGATGACGCCGAGGCCCTCGTGGAAGAAGTACCAGCTGAGGACCGACAGCACGAAGCCGACGATGACGTCACGCACCAGCGTGCGGCTGCCGAGGGCCCACGCGGACCCCACGAACAGCAGCGCGCCGCTGACGGCCCAGCCGATGAACGAGATGGTCAGCACCGTGAAGAGCAGGACGCCGACCAGCTTGAGGACGGTCACCCAGTCGGCGCGCTGGCGCAGGTCGACGTCCTCGCCGCCCTCTGCCTGCGGGACGTCGCCGCGCAGCGTGGCGAGCACGAGCAGCAGCCCGAGCACGACGGTGACGGCACCGACCACGTAGGGGAACAGGCGCGGGCCGACCGGGTCGCCGAACCCGACCCGCAGGGTCGTCGCGTCGTAGAAGGTGTAGGCGCCGACGACGACGAGCATCGCGGCGAGGCCGAGCTGGGGGAGGTCCCGCTCGGGTGCGGGCGCCGCCGTCGGCGGCGCGTCGGGGGTGTCGAGTGATGTGCTCACAGCAGGTCCAGCTCCTCGAGGGTGGTGGCGACGCGCTCGTCCTGCTCCTGCAGGAACGTCGTGAACTCGTCGCCGGTCTTGAACTCGTCGATCCAGCCGTAGTCCTCGAGGGCCTGGTGCCACTCGGGGGTGTCGTGCATCTCCTCGAGCAGCGCGATCAGCTCGTCGCGGCGCTCGTCGCTGATGCCGGGGGGCGCGAAGACGCCGCGCCAGTTGGTGAAGACCAGGTCGATGCCGGCCTCCGTGAGGGTGGGGGCGTCGCTGATGCCCTCGCCCTTCAGCCGCTCCTCACCGGAGACCGCGAGCAGGCGGAGCTCGCCGGAGGAGAGCGCGCCGGCGAACTCGCCGACGCCGGAGAAGCCGACGTCGATCTTGTTGCCGAGCAGGGCGCTCGTCAGCGGGCCGCCGCCGTCGTACGGCACGTAGCGCACGTCGCGGGCGTCGATGTCGACCGCGCTCGCGAGCTGCATCGGGAAGAGGTGGTCGGGGCCGCCGGGCGAGGAGCCGCCGCCGGCGACGATCGAGTCCGGGTCGTCCTGCCAGGCCTTCACCAGGTCGTCGATGGTCTCGAAGGGCGAGTCGGCCGGGACCAGGACGCCCTCCTGGTCCTCGATCAGCTGGGCCAGCGGCGTCGCGTCCTGGAGCTTGTAGGGCACGCCGAACGAGTAGAGCGACCCGACCACGCCCAGCCCGGCGGTCATCATGGTGCGCTCGTCGCCCTCGGCGTTCATCAGTCGCGTCATCGCGACCGAGCCGCCGGCGCCGATCACGTTGGTGACCTCGAAGGAGCCGCCGGTGATGTCGCCGTTCTCCATGACCGCGACTGCGGCGCGACCGGTCTGGTCGTAGCCGCCTCCTGCGCTGTTGGGGATCAGCATCGTCAGGTCCCGGCTCTGCTCGCCGCGGGTCACCCCGCAGCCCGTGGCCAGCACCAGGGCGGCGCCGAGCGACATCGCCACCGCGACGGTCCGCCTCATGCGTGGGCGCATCATGTGGTCTCCGATCTGTTCGAGCGTCGCCCCCTCGCTGTGAGGGGCGTCTCCCACGATGGTGGAGACTGCGTGTGGTGCTCGTCACGCTTGGGAAAGCAATGGAGGTTGTGGAACTTGTGGTCACGCTCGCGCCTGTGGCCGGCGACGCTCGCCGGCCAGTTCCTGGTGCTGCAGCTCACCGTCCTCCTGGTCGTCGTCGTCGTGGCCAGTGTGGTGTCGGTGCAGCAGAGCGACGCCGACTTCCGTGACACGCGCGGCGCGGAGATGCGTGCGGCGGCCGAGTCGCTGGCCAACATCAAGCCGGTGCGACGACCGTTCCTGCGCGGCGAGGTCGAGCAGCTGCGGGCCTTTCTGACGTCCTACACGCAGCAGGTACGCACCAACGAGCAGGCGAGCGGCGTCTACCTCACCGACCCCGAGGGAGTGGTGCTGGTCAGCAGCGACTTCGCCGGTCGCGACGACCGCATCGACCTCTCCGGCAGCACCGTCCAGCAGCTGCGCCCGTGGACCGGGGACGTCGACGACTTCGGCACCCGGTCCATCGCGGCGCAGGTGCCGATCATCAACCGCGCGGGCGACCTCGTCGGGATCGCGATGGTGGCGGAGGAGTACCCGTCGTGGCGCGAGCGGGCCGGTTCGGTGCTGCCGGACCTGGCGCCCGTGCTGGGCCTCGGCCTCGGCCTCGGGGTGGCCGGGTCGTTCCTGCTGTCACGCCTGATCCGACGGCGTACGCGCGGGCTGGAACCTGCGGCCATCGCTGCGCTCGCCGACCAGCGTGAGGCGCTGCTGCACTCGATCCGCGAGGGCGTGGTCGCGGTGGCCGACGACGGGACCATCACCGTGCTCAGCGACAGCGCCCGCGAGCTGATCGGGCTCGACGGGATCGAGGTCGAGGGCCGCCGCGTCGACGAGCTCGACCTCGATCCCGCCGTGCACGACCTGCTGGTCGACGACGCCGAGATCCGCGACCACGTGGTCGTCGTCGGCGACCGGGTGCTCGTCGTCAACCGCAACCCGGTCCTCGAGCGCGGCCGCCGGGTCGCGTCCGTGACCACGCTGCGCGACCGCACCGAGCTGCTCTCCCTCCAGAGCGAGCTCAGCGCCCGCGAGTCCATCACCAACACCCTGCGCGCCCAGACCCACGAGTTCCACAACCAGCTGCACACGATCTCCGGCCTGGTGCAGCTCGGGGAGTACGACGAGGTGTCGCGGCTGGTCGGCACGTTGAGCCGTCGACGAGCCCGGATCTCCGACGCTGTGCTGGCCAGGGTCGCGGACCCGGCCGTGGCGGCGCTGCTGATCGCCAAGACCAGCCTGGCCGCCGAGCGCGGCGTCGACCTCCGGGTGTCCGAGGACAGCCACCTGCCGCGCCTGGACCCCGAGGCGTCCACCGACGTCGGCACGGTGCTCGGCAACCTCGTCGACAACGCCGTCGATGCGTCGGTGGCCGTCGGCGGCGCGAGCGTCGAGGTCGACCTGCGGCTCGACGACGACGTGGTGCACCTGTCGGTCGCCGACACCGGACCGGGCGTGCCGCCTGAGCTGGTCGGGCAGATCTTCCGGCGGGGGTGGAGCTCCAAGGCGGCCACCGCGGAGGGCCGGGGTGTCGGACTGGCGCTGGTGCAGGTGGTCTGCGAGCGTCGGGGCGGCGCCGTGACCGTCCACCCCGGGCCGGACGGCACGGGCGCGGTGTTCGCGGCGCGGCTGCCCGGAGTGGGAGCGGGAGTGGAGGCGGGATGACGGGACCGGCCGAGGCGGTGACGGTGCTGGTGGTCGACGACGACTTCATGGTGGCGCGCATCCACACGCAGTTCGTCGAGCGGACCGAGGGGTTCGTCGTCGTCGGGGTCGCCAGCAGCGGCCAGGCCGCGCTCGACGACGTCGCGCGGCTGCGGCCCGACCTGGTCCTGCTCGACGTGCACCTGCCCGACATGACGGGCATCGACGTGCTGCGCCGGCTCCGCGCCGGCGGCGACGACGTCGGCGTCCTCGTGGTCACCGCTGCCCGCGAGGCCGACACCGTCCGCGCCGCGGCGTCCGGGGGAGCGGTGCACTACCTCGTCAAGCCGTTCGACTACGAGGACCTGCGCGTGCGGCTGGAGGCGTTCCGGGCCGCGCGGCTCGCGCTGTCAGGTGCGGGCGCACCCGGCCAGCAGGACATCGACGCGGTCTTCGGCGCGGCGGTCGCACCTGCTCCGGCTGCGATCCTGCCCAAGGGCCTGAGTCCCGAGACGGCCGAGGCGGTCCTGGCGTCCCTGCGCGGTGCGGGTGAGCTCTCGGCGGCGGAGTGCGCCGACCGGGTCGGGATCTCGCGGGTCTCGGCGCGGCGCTACCTCGAGCACTTCGTCGCCCGCGGTGCCGCGTCCGTACGACTGCAGTACGGCGGGGCGGGCCGACCCGAGCGCCGATACCGCGCAGGCGGCTCCTGAGGTCAGTCACGGCGGTGTCCGTTTTCCGCTGGTGCGGCGTGCCCCGGGCTGACAGGCTCGGGGCATGACGCCGACCGGACACCTCGACACCGACGCGTGCTACCGCGCGGTGCGGAGCCGGGACCGCCGCTTCGACGGGGTGTTCTACACCGCGGTGCGCACGACCGGCATCTACTGCCGGCCGTCCTGCCCGGCGCGGACCCCCGCCGCTGGCAACGTGACCTTCCACCCGACCGCGGCCAGTGCGCACGCCGCCGGCTACCGCGCCTGCAAGCGCTGCCTGCCCGACGCGACACCCGGCAGCCCGGAGTGGGACGTCGCCGCCGATGCCGCGGGCCGGGCGATGCGGCTCATCGCCGACGGCCTCGTGGACCGTGAGGGCGTCGAGGGGCTCGCGCGCCGCATCGGCTACACGCCGCGCCACCTCGGGCGGCTGCTCACCCAGGAGCTCGGTGCCGCGCCGCTCGCACTGGCGCGGGCCCGTCGCGCCCAGAGCGCCCGGGTCCTCATCGAGACCACGGACCTCCCGCTGACGGACGTCGCGTTCGCTGCGGGCTTCGCGAGCGTGCGCCAGTTCAACGAGACGTTGCGCGAGATCTACGCCGCCTCGCCGAGCGAGCTGCGCGGACGGCGTACGGGTGCCCCGAGCGCCGGCGCCGTCACCATGCGCCTGCCCGTCCGCACCCCCTTCGCAGGTCGGCGGCTGCTCGACTTCCTCGCCTTCCACCTCGTCCCGGGCGTCGAGGTCGCCGGACCGGGGTGGTACGCCCGCACCCTCGACCTGCCCCACGGGGCCGGCACCGTCCGGCTCGAGCTCGCCGACCTCGCCGAGGGCGGCACCGGCTTCGTCACGGCGGAGTTCCACCTCGACGACCTGCGCGACACCGCCGCCGCCAGTGAGCGCGTACGCCGCCTGCTCGACGCCGACTGCGACCCGCGGGCGGTGGACGAGCACCTCGGAGCCGACCCCGTCCTCGGCGCACTCGTGCGTGCCACGCCGGGCCTGCGCGTGCCGGGTCAGGTCGACGGCGACGAGACCGCGATCCGTACGGTCATCGGCCAGCAGGTCAGCGTCAGTGGCGCGCGCACCGTTGCGGGCCGGATCGTGTCGCAGCACGGCAGGACCGTCTCGACGACCGTGCCGGGCCTGACGAAGCTCTTCCCCGACGCCGCGACGCTCGCCACGGTCGACCCGGCGACGCTGCCCATGCCGCGCGCCCGGGGCCGTGCCCTCGTCGGTCTCGCCGCGGCGCTGGCGGACGGCCGGGTCCTGCTCGACCGTGGTCCCGATCGCGGCGACGTCCGCCGTGCGCTGCTGGAGCTGTCCGGGATCGGTCCCTGGACGGCCGACTACGTGGCCATGCGTGCGCTCGGGCACCCCGACGTCTTCCTGCCCACGGACCTCGCGGTGCGCCGGGTCCTCGCCGGGCTGGCGACGTCGGGAGGCGGCGACCCCGACCCCGCGACCTGGCGGCCGTGGCGCTCGTACGCCCTGATGCACCTGTGGAACACCCTGATGCCCGACACCCCCTCGCCCACCGGCTCACCGGAGGAGAACTGACATGTGGACCGTGATGCCCTCGCCCGTCGGCGACCTGCGCGTCGTCGAGCGGGACGGCTCGATCGTGGCGATCGAGTTCTCGCCGTTCCTGCCCCCGGCCGACGGCCGTCCGCTCGGCGCTCGGTCCGACGACGAGCCCGTGCTCGCCGAGGCCGTACGCCAGCTCACGGCCTACTTCGACCGCGAGCTGACCGACTTCGACCTCCCGCTCGCGCCCACCGGGACCGACTTCCAGCGGCGCGTGTGGAGCCAGCTGGAGCAGATCGGCTACGGCGAGACCGCGTCCTACGGCGAGATCGCGGGACGGCTCGGCATGACCAACGCCGCCTCGCGTGCGGTGGGACTGGCCAACGGCCGCAACCCCATCCCCATCGTCGTGCCGTGCCACCGCGTCATCGGCGCCAACGGCACGCTCACCGGGTACGCAGGCGGGATCGAGCGCAAGCAGCAGCTGCTCGAGCTGGAGCAGGACGCCCTCTTCTGACTCCTCCGGGCGCCGCTCACCCGGCGTAGCTGGAGATGCCGCCCTCCCCGATGACGATCGCGCTGTCGAACTCGCCGACCGGGCTCTCGGCGACCACCAGCTGGACCTTCACCGGGACGCCGGGAACGACTGGGCGGTCGCAGTACATCTGCGGCGTGACACGCCCGTAGCGCGTCGCGAGCTGGCCGGTGTTGACGACCGTGGCGTCATGGGACGTGACCTCGCCGCACAGCTCGCCGTTGACCCAGATCGCCCCCACGTCCCTGTAGTCCTCCGATTCCTCGGTCCCGAAGATCCACGGGATGCGCAGCCGGTTGAACGCCGGTGTGACCTCGAGGTCGGTGCGGACCACGTCGTGGACGTAGTTGCCGTAGCTGTCCGGCGGGTCGTCCCGGACGAAGCTCGCCACCTCGTTCACGCCACCGGGCAGCTCGACGGCCACTCCGGTGGTCATCGTGTAGCCCGGGATGAACCAGTTCGTCGCGATCGCGTCGGGGAAGGGGGCCCGGATGTTGGTGTTGACCTGCGCGTTGAGTCCCTCGAGCACGTGCGCTTGTTCGACGGCCTTCGGACGAGGACCGTCTGCCTGTGCCAGACGCCACGTCTTCTTCACGAGCTCGTTGTTGCCCGCCTCGAGCTTGAGGCAGCCGAGGAAGGAGAAGCACAGGTTGCCCACCCGGACACCGGCGCCGGCCGACCCCTCGGCGTCGATGTGCCACCACGGGTTGGCGGCCGAGTCGGCCGTGCCGATGACCCCGACGCGGGCCTGCGCATAGGGACCTGCCACGCCGTAGGCGAGGATCGTCAGCCGACCCCGGACATGGGCCTCGGCGGCTGCGCTGGCCTTCATGTCGAAGTAGCTCGAGCCGTCGAAGGTCGGACCGGAGCCGTTGATCTCCGGCGCCTTCCTGAGGCTGACCCTGATGGTGGCCCCGGCGTCGGCGCGCACGCCGCCCCCGAGCTCGATCTTGCCGCTGGCGGTGATGCTGGCTCCCGCGTCGATCCCCAGGTGCGGCACCAGGACCACCGGGATCGGCCCGATCGCGAACGCGATGACCGTGAGGTTCTGGTTGTAGAGCGTCTTCTCGCCCGTGGTGCACGTGCCCTTCGCCTTCGCCCAGGCACGCGCGTTGACGGTCGCGTCGATCGACATCCCCATCTGCACGTAGGGATTCGCCTTCCACGGCTTGTACCACTTCCAGTCCGCGACGCCGCCACTGAAGGACCCGTTGAGGTTCGCGTCCCCGGTGAGCTCTGCACCCGCCTCCATCGACCCTGAGCAGCCGGCCGACGTGGAGCCGCTGCCGCGCCGGGGCGTGCCCGCGCCGAGACGGCCCTGGATCGGGACGGTCGTGTCGATCGGCACGTCGTACTCGCCCCGCAGCACCGCCTCCTGGATGCCGGCGATCCGGACCTCGTGCTCCCAGCCGGCAGACGTCTTCCTCGCGGACAGGACCGCGACGAGCGCGCCGTACGGCGTCCGGGGCGTGACGCCGGCTGCGAGGACGGTCCCGTCCGCGGCGCGCCTCGCCAGCGTGATCACGCCGGTGCGGTCGGCCGCGCTCGGCGCGGTGAAGGCCTTGATGTCCCGCGCCTTCAGCACCTTGGCAGCCGACGACACCACCGTCGGGAAGCTGACGCGGGAGACGGCGCGACGCCCCGCCCGCACCCGGACGCGTGGCTTGCTGACCGCCGGGTGCGCGGTCCAGTCCTCGGTGCGCACCCGGGCGGCCCTCACCCGGTAGCGGCCCGGAGCGAGGTTGCGCAGGACCGTCGTGCTCGTCAGCACGCGCTTGAAGCGCTGGGGCCCGCGGACGACGACCCGGCGCTGTCCGGGGAGCGAAGCCACCTTGACCTTCAGGGTGCCGAGGCGTGCGTCGCCCGAGGCGCGCGCGTGCGCCGGACCGTCGGCGAGGACGGGGCCCGCCGTCGCGGCTGGGACGAGGAGAGCGACGGCCGCGACGCACGCCAGGGCAAGGCGTCGAGCAGGCGCGGGGTGGGTGTGGGACATGGCGACCTCCGAGGTGCGATGCGACCAGGACCGCGAGCACTGCAGCAGGCCGTCGGGCCGCGTCCCTGCCGGGATCCTGCCACCGCGGACCGGCTCCGTCAGGCAAACGTCGCAGCTTCTCCAGCAGAGCCTGCAGGTGTGCGGCGGCTCAGTCGTCCGAGGGAGGCATGCTGCCGCCGATGGCCGCACCGACCCCGGCAGGCAGGAAGACCAGGCCGGCAGTGAAGACGGCGAGGAAGGCGTCGAGCCGGAGCCGCTCGGCGATGTTCATGCTGTCGTCGACCTCGACCGCGGCCAGACCGAGCAGCCACAGGAGCCCGAACGCAACGGCGACGATCGCCCAGGTCGCCGTGGTCGACGCCGCACCCCGCCGACGTCCGTCGACGTACGCCCAGCCGAAGCTGACGGCCACCACGACGCCGAACGCGATCAGGCCCGCGCCGATGTTGGCGCCGCCGCCGTCGTCGGGGAACAGGAAGGGCAGGGCGGCGTAGTAGCCGGCCAGTGCGGCGCCCATCACGACGAGGCGCACGAGAACGCGGACGAGGGTGGCGATGGCGTGGTGTCCCATGTCCCCAGCCTGCGCCTCGCAGTTGCGACTCGACACCGCCGACGTACTCAGGCGGGCGCCCAGTGCGGGTCGCGACCTGAGCGAGCCAGCAGGTGGTCGAAGACGGGAGCATCGGGACTGACGGTCCTCGAGGGCCCGAAGAGCCCCGGCGTGCCACCTTCGTCGAAGCTGCCGACGAATGCCATGCACGCCTGCGCGGTGGCGTCGTCGCAGTCGTAGGTCTGTCCCGTGGCGCGCGCCAGGTCCCACCCGTGGAGCACGAGCTCGTCGAGGGCCACCAGGCCGGCGACCTCGCCGGGCAGGTCGACGCCGCCGGCGCGGGTCATCCCCTCCCACGCGTCCGGGTTGCGCCAGGCCGCGGCGAGTGCGGGAATGCGCTGCCCGAGCGCCTCGCGCCACCCGGGTTCGACGTCCGGCCAGCCGCCGTCGCCCGGGTTGGTGTCGGTGAGGGGGCCGAAGTCCTTGTCGGCCGCGGCCCGGAAAGCCACGGCCAGTCCGGCGATGTGCTGTACGAGCTGGCCGACGCGCCGCCCCTCGCACGGGGTCGGCGCAGCGAGCTGGTCGTCGCCGACGTGGGCGGCGACGTCCAGCAGGCGCTCGCAGGCGGGGCCGAGGTCCACGAGATCGCTCATGGGCCCACCCTGCCCGAGACCGCCGACCCTGAGAAGGGTGGCGGCAGATCGCGGGTCGACGGGGCCGGGGCGTGCGAGGTGCCGCCACCTTCGGCGTACGGGCCGCGAGGGCTACTCCGACGCGGCGCGGCGCAGCGACTCCGAGAGCCGGTCGGCCGCGGCGAGGACCGCGGGCGCGTGCATCCGGCCGGGCTGGCGCGAGAGGCGCTCGAGGGGGCCGGAGACAGACACGGCGGCGATGACCTTGCCGCCGGGGGAGCGGACCGGGGCCGACACCGAGGCGACGCCCTGCTCGCGCTCGCCGACGGACTGCGACCACCCGCGGCGGCGGATGCCGGACAGCGCGGTCGCGGAGAACGCGGCGTTCTGGAGGCCGCGGTGCATCCGCTCCGGGTCCTCCCAGGCGAGCAGGATCTGTGCGGCGGACCCGGCGTTCATGGTGAGCTGCGAGCCGACCGGGATCGTGTCGCGCAGGCCCGACGGGCGCTCTGCGGCAGCGACGCACACGCGGTGCTCGCCCTGCCTGCGCCAGAGCTGTGCCGACTCGCCGGTGATGTCGCGCAGTCGCGCCAGGACCGGGCCGGCGGCCGCCAGCAGGCGGTCCTCGCCGGCAGCGGCGGACAGCTCCGCGAGCCGCGGGCCGAGCACGAAGCGGCCCTGCATGTCGCGGGCCACGAGACGGTGGTGCTCGAGCGCGACCGCGAGGCGGTGCGCGGTCGGTCGGGCCAGCCCGGTGCCGGCCACCAGCCCGGCCAGGGTGGCCGGTCCGGCCTCGAGGGCCGCGAGCACGAGCGCGGCCTTGTCCAGCACTCCGACACCAGATCCGTTGTCCATATGCCGATATTCTCATCTCAGAGAGTGGGATGCAAGATGTAGCGTCGTCCCACCGCAATGCAGCAGAAGGAGTTTGTGTCATGGGCAAGACCCTGTCCGAGAAGGTCTGGGACGAGCACGTCGTCCGGAGCGCCGCAGGAGAGCCCGACCTGCTCTACATCGACCTCCACCTCCTCCACGAGGTGACCTCGCCGCAGGCCTTCGACGGCCTGCGCCTCGCCAACCGTACGGTGCGCCGCCCCGACCTCACGCTGGCGACCGAGGACCACAACGTCCCGACCCTCGACTGGGACAAGCCGATCGCCGACCCGGTGAGCCGCACGCAGGTCGAGACGCTGCGCAAGAACTGCGCCGACTTCGGCGTACGCCTCCACCCGCTCGGCGACATCGAGCAGGGCATCGTCCACGTCGTCGGCCCGCAGCTCGGTCTGACCCAGCCGGGCATGACCATCGTGTGCGGCGACTCGCACACCTCCACGCACGGCGCCTTCGGCGCGATCGCATTCGGCATCGGCACCTCCGAGGTCGAGCACGTCCTCGCCACGCAGACGCTGACGCAGGCCAAGCCCAAGACCATGGCGGTCACCGTCAACGGCAGCCTGCCCGAGGGCGTCACCGCCAAGGACCTCGTCCTCACCCTGATCACCCACACCGGCACCGGCGGCGGCCAGGGCTACATCGTCGAGTACCGCGGCCAGGCCATCGAGGAGCTCTCGATGGAGGGCCGGATGACCGTGTGCAACATGTCGATCGAGTGGGGCGCCAAGGCCGGACTCATCGCCCCCGACCAGACGACCTTCGACTACATCGAGGGCAAGCCCGAGGCGCCGAAGGGCGCCGACTGGGACGCCGCCGTCGCACACTGGAGGACGCTGCGCACCGACGACGACGCCGTCTTCGACAAGGAGATCGAGCTCGACGCGTCGACGATGACGCCGTTCGTCACCTGGGGCACCAACCCCGGCCAGGGTGCGCCCCTCGGCGCCAGCGTGCCGAGCCCGGACGACTTCGACGAGCCCAACGACAAGATCGCGACCGAGAAGGCCCTCCAGTACATGGGCCTCGAGGCCGGCACCCCGCTGCGCGAGGTCAAGGTCGACACCGTCTTCGTCGGCTCCTGCACCAACGGCCGCATCGAGGACCTGCGCCTGGCGGCGTCGATCCTCGAGGGCCGTACGGTCGCCGCCGACACGCGCCTGCTCGTGGTGCCCGGCTCGGTGCGCGTACGCCTCCAGGCCGAGGCGGAGGGACTGGACAAGGTCTTCGTCGCCGCCGGTGCCGAGTGGCGCGGCGCGGGGTGCTCGATGTGCCTGGGCATGAACCCCGACCAGCTCGCACCCGGCGAGCGCAGCGCGTCGACGTCCAACCGCAACTTCGAGGGCCGGCAGGGCAAGGGCGGTCGTACGCACCTCGTGTCCGTCCCCGTCGCCGCGGCAACCGCCGTGCGCGGCACCCTCTCCAGCCCAGCCGACCTCACGCCGATCGGAGCCTGACCATGGACAAGTTCACCACCCACACCGGCGTCGGCGTCCCGCTCAAGCGCAGCAACGTCGACACCGACCAGATCATCCCGGCGGTCTACCTCAAGCGCGTGACGCGCACCGGCTTCGAGGACGGGCTGTTCGCCGCCTGGCGCAACGACCCCGACTTCGTGCTCAACAACCCGACCTACACCAGCGGTTCCGTGCTCGTCGCGGGTCCCGACTTCGGCACGGGCAGCTCGCGTGAGCACGCCGTGTGGGCGCTGCAGAACTACGGCTTCAAGGTCGTCATCTCCTCGCGCTTCGCCGACATCTTCCGCGGCAACTCCGGCAAGGCCGGGCTGCTCGCGGCGCAGGTCGACGAGAAGGTCGTGCAGCGGTTGTGGGACTGGCTCGAGGACAACCCGGGCGGCGAGATCACCGTGGACCTGGAGAGCCGTACGGTCCGCGCCGGTGCCGGCGAGGACGCCGTCGAGGACTCCTTCGACATCGACGACTACACGCGCTGGCGGCTCCTCGAGGGCCTCGACGACATCGGGATCACGCTCTCGCACGACGACACGATCACCGCCTTCGAGGTGGGACGGCCGGTCTGGAAGCCCGTCACTGCCTGAAAAACCCCTACAAACAGGGGCTTTGGTGATTGTTCTCACCCTTCCATGTGCCTAGCGTGCCTTGGAGAGTCGAGCACGAGCTCGGCGCCAGGTTCATTGGGAAGGGAAGCTAGTGAACAAGTCAGAGCTCATCGACGCGCTCGCCGCGCGTTACGAGGGGAACCGCAAGCAGGCGGCCCACGCACTGGAGTCGGTGCTCGACACCATCACCCGCGAGGTCGCCAAGGGCGAGAAGGTCGCGATCACGGGCTTCGGCTCCTTCGAGAAGGCCGTCCGCAACGCGCGGTGGGTGCGCAACCCGCAGACCGGCGAGCGGATGAAGTCCAAGAAGAAGGCCGTGCCGAAGTTCTCCGCCGGCAAGGAGCTCAAGGACGTCATCTCCGGTGCGAAGAAGCTCCCGAAGCTGACCGCGGCCACCATGCCGAAGCCGCCCGGCGTACGCGTCGCAGCGGCCGTCGTCGCCAGCGCCACCGGCAAGAAGGCCGCCCCGGCCAGGTCGACGGCGTCGAAGTCGGCCGCCCCGGCCAAGAAGGCGACCGCCACGAAGTCCGCTCCTGCGAAGAAGGCGGCCCCCGCCAAGAAGGCCGCCGCCAAGAAGTCGGCGCCGGCCAAGAAGACCACGGCCGCCAAGGCGCCGGCCAAGAAGGCCGCCGCCAAGAAGTCGACGTCGGCCTCGTCCACCACCGCCAAGAAGACCACGGCCAAGAAGACCGCACCCGCCAAGACGGCTGCCGCGAAGAAGGCGCCCGCCAAGAAGGCACCTGCCAAGAAGGCCGCCAAGAAGTCCTGAGCCGCGGGCTCCGAGCAGAGGGCGGGTCACCCCAGCGGGGTGGCCCGCCCTTCGCATGCACGCGAGGTGTGCGGCCCGACGCCCGCGAGCAGCGCAGCGTCGAGGTCGGCGAGGTGGTCGACGTCCGTACGCACGCTGGTGGCGGTGGTGCCCGCCTCGACGGCGCCGGCGCTGCGGTGCCGCGCGGCCGACTCCGGGCCGAACCGAGGCTCGAAGTGCTCAGCGGCCGCGGCGTACAGGGTCGTGCCGGTCCCGGCGCGGTCGGGCACGAACGCGGAGCGCCCGGCAGCGACGTGCTCGGCCACCTCGAGGAGCACCGCCGCGAGCTCGACCGGTCGCAGACCGGGCAGGTCGGCGCACAGGGCGACCGGCACCGCCCCCGGCCAGCGGCGTACGACCTCGGCGACGGCCTGGACGAGCGTCGCGTTGAGGTCCTCGCTCGTCCCGTCCGGCATCACCTCGCAGCCGAGCGCGCGCATCGAGGACGCCAGCCGGAAGTCGTCGGTGACGACCAGCACGGCCTCCACGCCGGGCGTCGACGCGGCCGCCTGGGCGGTGTCGAGAGCGAACGCCTCGGCAACGTCGCGGCGTGCCTGATCACCCAGCCCGGTCAGTCGGGACTTGCCGACGGCAGGCGGCTTGACGGGCACGACGACCACGCACCTGTCCGGGACGGACGGGGCCGGCGAGGGAGCGGACATCGGAGCGGGCATCGCGACGATCCTCCCACCCCGGACCAGCGCGCCGGTGGGGTCCGCGCACCGGGGTGACCGAGTAGCCTGCTCGCGACGCAGGGAGCGTCCGGGCACGGCCCGCGGGAGATCTGGTCGAGAGGGAGACGGTGCGCGTCAGGAAGCTGGAGCAGCCGCGCGGCTGGGCGATGACCGTTGCTGCGGCCATCCTCAAGCCCACCTTGCTCCCGGCCACGTCGCGCACCTGGATCGACGGGGAGAAGATCCCGGCCACGGGTGGGTGCATCGTCGCGATCAACCACATCTCCCACGTCGACCCGCTGCTGTCGGCACACTTCGTCTACGACCACGGCCGGCTCCCGCGCTACCTCGCGAAGTCGAGCCTGTTCACCAACAAGTACCTCGGCGGGTTCCTGACCTCCGCCGGTCAGATCCCCGTCGAGCGGCTGAGCCGCAACGCGATCGGAGCGTACGACGCGGCGGTGCGCGCGATCGGCGACGGCGAGTGCATCGTGATCTATCCCGAGGGCACCCTGACCCGCGACCCGGACCTCTGGCCGATGAAGGGCAAGACGGGTGCCGCCCGGATCGCCCTCGCCACGGGCTGTCCGGTGATCCCGGTGGGCCAGTGGGGCGCGCAGCAGGTGCTGCCGCCCTACACGAAGCGGCCGCACCTCGTCCCGCGCAAGAACATCGTGATGAAGGCGGGCGACCCGGTGCCGCTCGACGACCTGGTCGCCCAGCCGCACTCGGCCGAGACGACGGCGCAGGCCACCGAACGGATCATGTCGGCCATCACCGCGCTCGTCGCGGACATCCGCGACGAACCGGCTCCTGACCGGCGCTACGACCCGCGTGCCAGCGGGGTGCGCGAGATCGGCAACCCCTACGACGAACCCCACCGAACGAAGAGGAAGCGCAGCCGATGACCAAGATCGCAGTCTTCAGTGCCGGATCGTGGGGCACCGCGTTCTCGCTCGTGCTCGCCGACGCCGGCAACGACGTGTCGCTGTGGGCCCGGCGCGACGAGGTCGTGGAGGCGATCAACCACCGCCGGGAGAACACCGACTACCTCCCCGGCATCGAGCTGCCGCCGTCGATCACGGCGTCCACCGATCCCGAGCAGGTCGCCGCCGACGCCGACGTCGTGGTGCTCACGGTGCCGTCGCAGAGCCTCCGCGAGAACCTCACCGCGTGGGCCCCGGTCCTGCCGGAGAAGGCGACCCTGGTGTCGCTGATGAAGGGCGTCGAGCTCGGCACCCTGATGCGGATGAGCGAGGTCATCCAGGAGGTCACCGACGCCTCCGCCGACCGGATCGCCGTCGTCAGCGGACCCAACCTGGCGCGCGAGATCGCCCGCCGCGAGCCGGCCGCCTCCGTCGTCGCCTGCCTCGACGAGGAGCGCGCCAAGCACATCCAGGCCATCACCCACGGACCGTCGTGGCGGCCCTACACGTCGGTGGACGTCCTCGGCTGCGAGATCGGCGGGGCCTACAAGAACGTCGTCGGCCTCGCCGTCGGCATGGCCGTCGGGCTGGGCTTCGGCGACAACACGACGGCCTCGGTCATCACCCGCGGACTCGCCGAGACCGCCCGGCTCGCGACGGCGCAGGGCGCGAACCCGCTGACGCTCATGGGCCTCGCCGGCCTCGGTGACCTCGTCGCCACCTGCTCCTCGCCGCTCTCGCGCAACCGCACCTTCGGCGAGCGGCTCGGCCAGGGGATGACCACCGAGGAGATCTACGCCTCGACCCGCCAGGTCGCCGAGGGCGCGAAGTCCTGCAAGTCGCTGCTCGAGCTGGCCCGGCGTACGGGCGTCGACGCACCGATCGCCGAGGCGGTGGACGCCGTCGTGGACGGCAAGATGACCGCGCTCGACATGATGAACTCCTTCATCGCCCGCGACACCAAGGCCGAGATGGGTTGAGCGAGGAACGAGCTCAGCCCATCTCATCGGTGGTCGAGTGGCTCCCGAGGCTGAGGAACGAAGCCTCGACGGAGCTGTATCGAGACCCGGTCAGTTGAGGAGCAGCCGCAACCACGTGGTTTCGACACGGTCGCTGCGCGACCTGCTCAACCAGCGTCGGATCAGCCGACGCACCCGTCGAGCGCCGTCCGGAGGTCCTCCCAGAGGTCCTCGACGTCCTCGATCCCGACCGACAACCGGACCAGCCCCTCGGGGATGGTCGCAGCCTCCGCCTTCCAGCGACGCCGGCGCTCGAGGCTCGACTCCACGCCGCCGAGGGAGGTGGCGTGGATCCAGAGCCGGGTCTTGCGGCTGAGCAGGTCGGCGGCCATCTCGCCCTGGGCGAGCACGATGCTGACGATCCCGCCGAAGCCGGGGTAGCGCACCTCGGAGAGGGCCGGGTGATCGCCGAGCCGGCGCACGAGCTCCTGGGCGTTGGCCTGCGCGCGCTCGACGCGCAGGTGGAGGGTTCGCAGGCCGCGCAACGTCAGCCACGCCTCGAACGGGCCGGGGATCGCTCCGACGAGGTCGCGCCGCCCCTTGAGCACGGTCCAGAGCTCGTCGTCGCGGGTCACGATGGCGCCCAGCTGCACGTCGGAGTGGCCGGCGAGGTACTTCGTCGCGGAGTGCACGACGAGGTCCACGTCGTCCTCGAGCGGCCTCTGCAGCAGGGGAGTGGCGAAGGTGTTGTCGACGACGACGTACGCCCCGGCCTCGTGCGCCGCGGCGGTGATCGTGGGGATGTCGGCGATCTCCAGCGCGGGGTTCGTCGGCGACTCGAGCCACACCAGGGCCGCGCCGTCGCACGCCTTGACGACGGCGTCGGTGTCGGTGATGTCGACCATCTCGGCCGTCAGGCGGCCGCGGGACTCGAGGTCGGCGAGCTGCATGATCGTGCCGGTGTAGGCGTGCCTGGGCACCACGACCCTGCCCTCCTTGCCGACCAGGTCGAGGACGGTGGCGACGGCCGCGAGGCCGGAGGCGAAGGTCAGGCACCGTCCCCCCTCGAGCGCGCCGAGCGCGTCCTCCAGCGCCGTCCACGTGGGGTTGCCGTAACGGCCGTACTCCACCTCGCCGCCGGCGACGTAGGTCGCGGCCATCGTGATCGGGGTGTTGAGCGGGGCGTCCGGCACCCGGTCCGGGCGTCCGGCCGTGACGGCGATCGTGCTGGGCCGGAGGGACGAGGTCGAGGACGGGTCTGCAGCCATGCTCGCCAGCGTAGGTGGATAGGGTCACCGGGATGAACACGGCGATGAACGAGACCTCCCCGAACGGGGACGCCCGCAAGCCACGCGTCGCCGTGGTGTTCGGCGGCCGCTCCTCCGAGCACGGCATCTCGTGCGTCACCGCGGGGAGCGTGCTGGCCGCGATCGACCGCGAGGCGTACGACGTGGTGCCGGTCGGCATCGCCACCGACGGCCGCTGGGTGCTCGAGGCCGACGAGCCCGGCCGGCTCGCCATCCGCGGCAACGACCTCCCCGAGGTCGATCCCGACCGCTCGCCGGTCGCCCTGATGGGCGCGACCACCGGCACCGACCTCGTGGTCACCGAGCCGTCGAGCGTCCCCTCGGTGATCGGCGAGGTCGACGTGGTCTTCCCGCTGCTCCACGGGCCGTGGGGCGAGGACGGCACCCTGCAGGGGATGCTCGAGATGGCAGGCGTGCGCTACGTCGGTTCCGGCGTCCTGGCCTCGGCGGTCGGCATGGACAAGGCCTTCATGAAGGTCGTCCTCCAGTCCGCCGGCCTGCCGGTGACGCCCGGCATCGTCGTGACCCGCTCCGAGCTCGAGCAGGACCCGGTCGGCGTGCGCGCCCGCGTCGAGGAGCTCGGCTTCCCCTCCTTCGCCAAGCCGGCCCGCGCCGGGTCGAGCATGGGCATCAGCAAGGTCCACGACGCCTCCGAGATCGAGGACGCCCTCGAGGAGGCCTTCCGCCACGACCCCAAGGTGCTGGTGGAGCAGTCGATGGAGGGGGCCCGCGAGATCGAGTGCGGCGTCCTCGGCACCCTCGAGGGACCGCCCGAGACGTCGCGGCCCGGCGAGGTCCGCACGGGTGGCGACCACGAGTTCTACGACTTCGAGGCCAAGTACCTCGCCGACCAGCACACCGAGATCGACATCCCCGCCGAGCTGCCCGCCGAGGTCGAGCAGCAGCTGCGGGCCATGGCGGTGCGCGCCTTCGAGGCACTGGCGTGCGAGGGCCTGGCACGCGTCGACTTCTTCGTCATGCCCGACGGCACGCTGGTCATCAACGAGCTCAACACGATGCCGGGCTTCACGCCCACGTCGATGTACCCCCAGCTGTGGGCGTCCACCGGCATGACCTACCCCGAGCTCGTCGACCGCCTCGTCCAGCTGGCGCTGCGCCGCGACACCGGCCTGCGCTGAACGCTCGCCCGAGGTCCTACAGGCAGGACAACCCCTCGCCGAGGTGCTCCTCGAGCGCCGGTGCGAGCTCCGCGAGCGCGCGGTCGATGCCCAGGGTGCGGTAGTCGGCCGGCACCAGCACCTCGACGTAGGGTGTACGGCTGAGGGCGATCGGTGTCGCGTCCTCGTCCTGGTCGGTCAGCTGGTCGTCGGGGACGTACCACCCGACGCCCCCGATCACGCTGCACTCGGCGGTCGGCTCGTAGTCCGCAGGCTGCGGGACCCCGCACGTGAGGACGTACGCCGGGTCGCCCCACGCGGCGCCCAGCGCGCCCTCGGGCTCGACTGCCACGCGGTCCTCCCCGGCCAGCGTCTCGGGCAGGTCGGCGACGAGGGCCTCGCACGCGGCGCGATCGGCACCGGAGAGGTCCTGGTCGTCGATGGTGATCGTGCTGCTGCACCCGGCCAGCGCCAGGCAGGCAGCAGCGGACGCGACGACGCCCCGGCTCCGGGTGGAGCCGAGGCGTCGTGCGGGTGGCACTCGGATCAGATGTGGACGACCGGGCACGTCAGCGTGCGCGTGATGCCGTCGAGGTTCTGCACCTTGGAGACGACGAGCTTGCCGAGCTCGTCGACGTTCTTGGCCTCGGCGCGGACGATCACGTCGTAGGGACCGGTCACGTCCTCGGCGAGGGTGACGCCGCTGATCTGCGCGATCTCGCGGGCGACCTCGGCGGCCTTGCCGACGTCGGTCTGGATCAGGATGTAGGCCTGGACGACCATCGTGGACTCCTCGGTCTCGTTCAACGGGTGTGACCGGCACAACCTACCGCGCCGCGCGGGCGGGCGGACAGGGGATGGGTGCCTGTGGTCACAGTCGCCGTCTGGTGGGATGGGGGCATGGCACTCGACGCGGACGCAACCCTCGGCGATGCAGGAGAGTTCGGCCTGATCTCGCAGCTCGTGGAGATCTTCGAGGGCGACGAGCACGTGCTCGTCGGACCCGGCGACGACGCCGCTGTCCTGCGCATCAAGCACGGCCACGTCGTCGTCTCCACCGATCTCATGGTCGAGGGTCGCCACTTCCGCCGCGACTGGGCCAGCGCCGCCGACGTGGGCCACCGAGCGGCCGCCCAGAACCTCTCCGACATCAACGCCATGGGCGGCACCGCCCGTCACCTCACGATCGGCCTGGCCGCTCCCGCGGACCTCCCGGTGGCGTGGGCGCTCGACTTCGCCCGTGGGTTCGCGGAGGAGTGCGCGAGCATCGGCGCGACCGTCGTCGGCGGCGACGTGACCCGGGCCGACCAGGTGATGGTCGCGGTGACCGTGCTGGGCCAGTGCACGCAGGCGCCGGTGCTCCGCTCGGGCGCCCGGCCCGGCGACGTGCTCGCGCTCACCGGCCGCCAGGGTTGGGCGGCCGGAGGGCTGGCGGTCCTGGGCCGCGGCTTCCGCTCGCCGCGGGTGCTCGTCGAGGCCTACCGCCGCCCGGAGCCCCCGTACGCCGCGGGCAAGCAGGCTGCCGAGGCCGGCGCGACCTCGCTCATCGACGTCTCCGACGGCCTCCTCGCCGAGGCCGGGCACCTCGCGGAGGCGAGCGGTGTCGCCATCGACGTGCGCACGGGCGCCTTCGAGATCCCCGAGCCGCTCCAGGCCGTCGGCGCCGCGCTCGGGGCCGACCCCCTCCAGTTCATCCTCGGCGGGGGAGACGACCACGCGCTGCTGGCGACCTTCCCCGACCTCGCCTCGGTGCCGTCCGGCTGGCAGGTCGTCGGCGAGGTGACCGAGGGCGAGGGGGTGACCGTCGACGGCGGGGCCTACGAGGGCCCGACCGGCTGGACGCACTTCTGAGCGCGTCCCGCGGGATTGGCTGCGGACCTGGTGGGGGAGTCCGACACCTGGAGGGGGTTGTGAAGGCCTCCAGGTGACGGAGTCCCCGCTCGAGCGGGGACTCCCCCGAGCGGGGCCGCCCCGGGATCCGGTTCGAGGAACGACGAAGCCCCCGCCGCATCAGCGACGGGGGCTCACGTACGGGTCTGGTCAGGTCAGCGGGAGACCTTGCCGGCCTTGAGGCAGCCGGTGCAGACGTTGAGGCGCTTGGGCGTGCCGTTCACGGTCGCCCGGACGCGCTGGATGTTGGGGTTGAAGCGACGCTTCGTGATCTTGCGCGACCAGGGACGGTTGTTTCCGAAGCCCGGCTTCTTGGCGCAGATGTCGCAGACGGCAGCCACCGTGCACTCCGATCCGTTCGAGGTTGATTGAGGTTCGAGAGGCCTGCACGCCGCACGAAGCGGCACGAGGCAACCGGGCAACAGTAGCCGAGGACCGGCGCGAGGATGAAATCGGAAGCCGCGTCGTGGTCGGTCGCGTCGGAGCAGGGCACTACCCTGTGGCGCGCACCACATCGTACGACGCAGCACACGTCCGACCGCAGACACCGGGAGAGCACCGACGCGATGGAGCACGTCACCCACGGCATCACGCTGGACGGCGTCGCGCGCTTCGTCGAGATCGCGACCGACGCCCTGTCCTCGGCCCGCGAGGAGATCGACGCGCTCAACGTCTATCCCGTGCCCGACGGCGACACCGGCACCAACATGTTCCTCACCGTCTCCGCCGCTCGCGACGCGCTGCGCGAGGCCCGGGCGGCCACGCCCGACCTCGCGCTCGGCGACGGCATGGCGGTGCTGGCCCGCGCCGCGCTGATGGGCGCCCGCGGCAACTCGGGGGTGATCCTGAGCCAGATGCTGCGCGCCTACGTGCGCCACCTCGCCGGCGCCGCGATCGAGGACCGGCCGGCCGAGACGATCGCCGCGGCGATGGGTGAGGCCACCGAGGCGAGCTACGCCGCGGTCGGAACGCCGGTCGAGGGCACGATGCTCACGGTCTCGCGGGCCGCGTCCGACGCGGCGCTGGAGGCGGCCGGGCGCGGGGTCCGCACCCGCGACGTCTTCACGGCGGCGGCAGCGGCCGCACGCGAGGCGCTCGCCCGTACGCCCGAGCAGCTCGAGGTGCTGGCCCAGGCGGGTGTGGTCGACGCCGGCGGCCGGGGGCTGTGCGTGGTGCTCGACGCCGTCGAGACGACGGCCACCGGACGCCGGCCCACCCCGTGGTCGCCCCCGATCGGCACCCACCACATCCCGGTGGCGGCGGCGGTGCCGAGCGACGACCTCACCGAGGACGGGCCGGGCTACGAGGTGATGTACCTCCTCGACGCCGGCCCCGACGTCGAGGACGACGCGATCGCCGTGCTCCGCGAGACCCTCGCCGGCCTCGGTGACAGCCTCGTGGTGGTCGGCGGCGACGGCCTGTGGAACGTCCACGTCCACGTCGACGACGTCGGTGCCGCGATCGAGGCCGGCATCACCGCGGGCCGTCCGCACCGCATCCGGGTGACGCACTTCGCCGAGCAGGTCGCCGCCACCCGGCAGCGGAGCTCGACCCGTACGGGTCGCCGGGTCGTCGCGGTCGCTGCCGGGCCCGGGCTCGCCGCTCTGTTCGAGTCGGCGGGCGCCGTCGTCGTGGCGGGAGGGCCGGGCCAGCGTCCCTCGACCGGCCAGCTCCTCGAGGCCATCACCTCCTGCGGCGCCGCCGAGGTGGTCGTGCTGCCCAACGACGGCGACACCGTCCGCGCGGCCGAGATCGCCGCCCGCACCGCCGAGGCCGAGGACGACGTCTCGGTCGAGGTCATCCCCACGCAGGCCCAGGTGCAGGGGCTGGCCGCGATCTCGGTGCACGAGCCGGGCCGCGCCTTCGACGCAGACGTCCGCGAGATGACCGCGACCGCGCGCCACGCCCGCCACGGCGCCGTCACCGTGGCTTCCCGCCAGGCCATCACGATGGCCGGTCCGTGCGAGCCCGGCGACGCGCTCGGTGTCGTCGCCGGCGACTTCGCCGTCGTGGGTTCCGACCTCGAGGTCGTCGCCAATGACGTCCTCGAGCGGCTGCTCGCCGGCGGCGGTGAGCTCGTGACGATCGTGGCGGGTGAGGGCGGAGCCGAGCTCGCAGACCGGGTCGCCGCCCACGTCGAGGAGCGCCACCCCACGGTGGACGTCGCCGTCCACGACGGCGGCCAGCCGCGCTACCCGCTGCTGGTCAGCGTGGAGTGAACGGCTAGGAAGTCACCCATGGTCGCGATCACGCCGGACAGCCCGATCGGGTCGGTCTTCGGCAACCACCACAAGAAGCGCAAGCTCGCCGAGGAGGGCCTCGGGCTCGCCACGGTGGGTGACCTGCTGCGCCACTTCCCGCGCCGCTACGTCGCCGCCACCGAGCTCTCCGAGGTCGCCACCCCGGTCGTCGGCGAGCAGCTCACGATCGTGGGGGAGGTGCGCTCGTGCTCCAGCGCCCCGTTCAGCGCCGGCAACCGCCGCCAGTGGCGTACGACGATCCGCCTGCGCACCGACGGCCCCGACTTCTCCGTGACGCTGTTCAGCCCCTACAAGAACCTCGCGGACCGGCACGAGGCCGAGTTCGGGTGGGGGAGCCGGGCGCTGTTCACCGGCAAGGCCAAGCAGTTCCGGGGCAGCTGGCAGCTCGAGCAGGCCCACGGCTTCGCCCTCGACGGCGACGAGGGGGCGATGCTCAGCAAGCTGATCCCGGTCTACCCGCTCACCGCGAAGCTCTACACGTGGGACCTCCAGAAGGTCATCGCCGCCACCCTCGACCTGGTCACCGGGGTGCCCGACGTCTTCACGCCCGAGCTCCGCGAGCGGTTCGGTGTGCTCGACGTCATGCAGGCCCTGCGCTGGATCCACGCCCCCGACGAGTGGAGCCAGCTCGGCGCGGCGCAGAAGCGCTTCCGGTTCGAGGAGGCGCTGGTGCTCCAGCTGGTGCTCGCCCGGCGCCGCGCGGCCCACCGTGCCCAGGGCGCCCGGGCGCGCGTACGCCGCGACGACGGGCTGCTCGCCGCGTTCGACGCGCGGCTGCCGTTCGAGCTCACCGGCGGCCAGCGCGAGATCGGCGACCTCGTCGCCGACGAGCTCGGCCGCGACCACCCGATGAACCGTCTCCTCCAGGGCGAGGTCGGCTCCGGCAAGACCCTCGTCGCCCTGCGCGCCATGCTCCAGGTCGTCGACGCCGGAGGACAGGCCGCGCTGCTCGCCCCGACCGAGGTCCTCGCCCAGCAGCACCATCGTTCGATCTCAGGCCTGCTGGGCGACCTCGCCCAGGGCGGCATGCTCGGCGGCGACGCCGACGCGACCCAGGTCGTGCTGCTGACCGGGTCGATGGGCAAGGCCGCCCGCCAGGAGGCGATGCTCCGGATCGTCACGGGCGAGGCCGGCATCGTCATCGGCACCCACGCCCTGCTCGAGGACAGGATCGAGTTCGCCGACCTCGGCCTCGTCGTCGTCGACGAGCAGCACCGCTTCGGAGTGGAGCAGCGCGCCGCGCTGACCGACAAGGCCGGTACCCCGCCGCACGTCCTCGTGATGACGGCGACCCCGATCCCGCGCACGGTCGCGATGACCGTGTTCGGCGACCTCGAGACCTCCGTGCTCGCCGAGCTCCCGGCCGGCCGGGCGCCGATCCAGACCAACGTCGTCCCGCTCGCCGACCAGCCCTCGTGGCTCGAGCGGGTGTGGCAGCGGGTCCGCGAGGAGGTCGAGAAGGGGCACCAGGTCTACGTCGTGTGCCCCCGCATCTCCGGAGACGCAGGGGAGGAGGGCGAGACCGACCAGGTCGACGTCGACGACGACGGCAGGGAGATCGCGCCCAAGCGGTCCCTCGCCGCGGTCGAGGAGGTGCACGCCGAGCTCTCGTCCGGTCCGCTCGCCGGGCTGCGCACCGCGACCCTGCACGGCCGGATGCCGCCCGACGACAAGGACCGCACCATGCGCGCCTTCGCGGCCGGCGAGGTCGACGTGCTCGTGTCCACCACCGTCATCGAGGTCGGCGTCGACGTGCACAACGCGACCACGATGGTGCTGCTCGACGCGGACCGGTTCGGCGTCTCCCAGCTCCACCAGCTGCGCGGGCGCGTGGGCCGTGGCGGGCTCCCCGGCCTGTGCCTGCTGGTCTCCCACGCGGAGCTCGGGTCGCCCGCACGCGACCGCCTCGACGCGGTCGCCGCGACCACCGACGGCTTCGAGCTGAGCCGTGTCGACCTCGAGCAGCGGCGCGAGGGCGACGTGCTCGGGGCCAGCCAGTCCGGGTTCAGGTCCGGGCTCGTCACACTTCGGGTGTTGCGCGACGAGAAGACGATCGTCCGTGCCCGCGAGGCCGCCGAGGCGCTACTCTCCGAGGATCCTGCGCTCGCGCAGGCGCCCGCCCTCGCCGCAGCCGTCGCCGAGGTCGAGCGCTCGGCGGCGTCGGCCTACATGGACAAGGGCTGAGGCGAGGAATGAACGGAGAAGGGCTGAGCACGGGGACATGACTCGGATCATCGGGGGAACGGCCGGCGGGCGTCGGCTGGAGACGCCGCGCGGCCAGACGACCCGGCCCACGAGCGACCGCGTGCGCGAGGCGCTCTTCTCGGCGATCGAGTCGAGGACCGGCTCGCTCGACGGCCTGCGGTTCCTCGACCTGTACGCCGGCTCGGGCGCCGTCGGCCTCGAGGCGTGGTCGCGCGGCGCCGGTGTCGTGACGATGGTCGAGCAGGACCGGCGTACGGCTGCTCTGATCACCCGCAACGCCGCAGCACTGGGCTTCTCGCGCGCCCGGGTCGTGGCTGGCTCGGTGGGCGCCTTCCTCGCCTCGCCCCCCGCGGCGCCCTACGACGTCGTCTTCTCCGACCCGCCCTACCCGATGTCCGACGCGGACGTCGACGCCGACCTCGTCGCGCTGGTCGCCCACGGGTGGCTCGTGCCGGGGGCGCTCGTGGTGGTCGAGCGAGCCGCCAAGCGCACCGTCGTCACGTGGCCCGGCGGGATCGAGGAGGACCGGACGAAGCGCTACGGCGAGACCGCGCTTTGGTACGGTCACGCCACCCCGGCACCCTGACCTCCACCCTCGGGAGCCCCTGATCGAAGGGAGTCCAGCGTGCGTCGCGCTGTCTGCCCCGGGTCGTTCGACCCGGTGACCAACGGCCACCTCGACATCGTCGGCCGGGCCGCCAAGCTGTTCGACGAGGTCGTCGTCGCCGTCGGCGTCAACATGAGCAAGAACCGCCTCTTCACCCCCGAGGAGCGCATCACGATGCTCGAGGAGGCCACGGGCGAGCTCGCCAACGTGCGCGTCTCCGGCTTCGACGGCCTGATCGTCGACTTCTGCCGCGAGATCGGGGCGGTGGCCATCGTCAAGGGGCTGCGCGGGGCCGGCGACTACGAGTACGAGCTGCCGATGGCGCAGATGAACTCCCACCTCACCGACGTCGAGACCGTGTTCCTGCCCGGCGCCGTCGGCAACGCCTTCGTCTCCTCCAGCCTGATCAAGGAGGTCGCGGCCCTCGGCGGCGACGTACGCGGCCTGGTCCCCGAGGCGGTCCGCGAGCAGCTCGTGGCACGGCTCGCGGAGCGCTCGTCGCGATGACCGGGCGGCCCCGCCCGCCACTCGTTTTGCCCCGGTGCCCGGGCGGCGGATACGATTCCGAGGTTGTGTTGGTGTCCAGACGTGGGAGTTCGACGTGAACAGCCTGGACCCGAGGGCGCCGCTCGTGCTTGACACTCGCGAGCTCGGCCGCCGCCC
Organism: Nocardioides sp. BGA-UO-ETr-FS32; assembly: GCF_059567905.1. Classification (NCBI taxonomy): domain Bacteria; kingdom Bacillati; phylum Actinomycetota; class Actinomycetes; order Propionibacteriales; family Nocardioidaceae; genus Nocardioides; species Nocardioides sp. BGA-UO-ETr-FS32. The sequence continues at coordinate 424,227 of NZ_JCAQOX010000013.1, forward strand.
GGGGTCCCAGCGTGAGCTCGAGCTCTCCGTTCCGGCACCAGCAGAACTTGGCATCGAAGTCCTCTCTGTCCCCGAAGGATCGCCGGTCGAGCTCGACCTGCGGCTCGAGGCGGTCATGGAGGGAGTGCTGCTCACGGGCACGGCCACGGCCGTGCTCGCGGGGGAGTGCGTACGGTGCCTGGAGCCGATCGAGGACGAGATCCACGTCACGCTCCAGGAGCTCTACGTCTACCCCGACCAGCACGACAAGGCCGCGGAGCACGACGACCGCGACCTCGACGACGAGACCAGCCTGCTCGAGGACGACCTGCTCGACCTCGAACCCCTGCTGCGGGACGCGGTGGTGCTCGCACTACCGTTCCAGCCGCTGTGCATGGACGATTGCCCCGGATTGTGCACCGAGTGCGGTGCGCGACTCGCGGACGACCCGGACCACGCGCACGACGCACCGATCGATCCGCGCTGGTCAGGACTCCAGCAGCTGCAGGCAGAAACCGAGCAGGACCCACACGACTGACCACCTCGCCGGGAGCCCCCGGTGGAGCAAGCAACAGGAGACAACCATGGCTGTTCCCAAGCGGAAGATGTCGCGCAGCAACACGCGCCACCGCCGTTCGCAGTGGAAGGCCGTCGCGCCGACCCTCGTGACGTGCGCCAACCCCGCCTGCGGCTCCAAGCACCTCCCGCACCGTGCGTGCGGCCAGTGCGGCCAGTACGGCGCCAAGGCCGACCGCCGCCAGGTCCTCTGACCACCGACGAGCTCCGCGCAGCGCTCGGTGATCCGGTCCTGGATCCCGAGCTGCTGCAGCGTGCCCTGACGCACCGCTCGTTCGCCTACGAGAACGGGCAGATCCCGACCAACGAGCGCCTGGAGTTCCTCGGCGACTCGGTGCTCGGGGTCGTGGTCACCGAGACGCTCTACCGCGCCCACCCGGACTTCTCCGAGGGCCGGCTGGCCAAGCTGAGGGCCGCGGTCGTCAACGCCCGCGCCCTGGCCGACGTCGCCCGCGAGATCGAGCTCGGCCAGCACATCATGCTGGGTCGCGGCGAGGAGACCACCGGTGGCCGCGACAAGGCCTCGATCCTCTCCGACACGGTCGAGGCGGTCATCGGCGCCATCCACCTCAGCGGCGGCATCGACGAGGCCGCCAAGGTGGTCCACCGGCTCTTCGACCCGGTGATGCAGGCCGCTGCGTCGATGGGTGCCGGCCTCGACTGGAAGACCTCCCTCCAGGAGCTCTCCGCCGACCTCGGCCTGGGGGTCCCCGAGTACCTCCTCGAGGACGACGGCCCGGACCACATGAAGACCTTCGTCGCCCGCGTGCGCGTCGGCGAGCAGGTCCTCGGCAACGGCACCGGCCGCTCCAAGAAGGAGGCCGAGCAGGGCGCCGCCGAGACCGCCTACCGCGAGATCAAGGCCGCGCAGTCCGCGGTGAAGTCCGCCACGGAGCCCGCCGCCGAGCAGCCCGCGGCGGAGCAGGCCCCGGCCGACGCCTGACCCGTGCCCGAGCTCCCCGAGGTCGAGGTCGTCCGCGCCGGCCTCGAGCGCCACGTGGTCGACAGCATCATCGAGTCCGTCGAGGTGCTGCACCCCCGCCCCGTACGCCGCGACCACCGCGGCTCGACCGGCTTCGTCGCGGCCCTCGTCGGCCAGCGCATCGTGGCCGTGCGCCGCCGCGGCAAGTACTTCTGGCTCGCCCTCGCGAGCGGCGACGCCCTCCTCGGCCACCTCGGGATGAGCGGGCAGATGCTCCTCCACGAGCCCGGAGCCCCCGACGAGCGGCACCTGCGCGTCCGGTTCACGCTCCGTACGCCCGCCGGCGCCCCCCTCGGGATGCGCTTCGTCGACCAGCGGATGTTCGGGGGCCTGGTCGTCTCGGCAGGCGGGGCCGACCTGCCGACCGAGATCGCGCACATCGCCCGCGACCCGATCGATCCGGAGTTCGACGACGACGAGTTCGTGCGGCGCGCGCGGCGGCGTACGTCCGCCATCAAGCGACTGCTGCTCGACCAGGGGCTCATCTCCGGCGTCGGCAACATCTATGCCGACGAGGCGCTGTGGCGCGCGCGGCTGCACGGCGAGCGGCCGGGGGACCGGCTGACCGGCCCCGTCCTGCGCGGACTGCTCGGCCACGTCCGCGACGTCATGGGCGAGGCACTCGCCCAGGGCGGGACGTCCTTCGACGCGCTCTACGTCAACGTCAACGGCGAGTCCGGCTACTTCGACCGCTCGCTCGACGCGTACGGCCAGGAGGGCGAGCCGTGCCGGCGCTGCGGCACCCCCATCCGTCGCGTCGCCTTCATGAACCGCTCGTCCTACTTCTGCCCGCGTTGCCAGCGCCGGCCGCGCTCGCGCTGACCTCCGCCCCGCATTGACCGCGGCCCCACGCGGTGGGACTCTTGTAGACGGCCGGTTCGCCGGCCGGTCGATCCGTCTTTGTCGAAAGGTTCCCCATGGCCAAGGCGCTGTTGGGTCATCTGAACAGCGATGCGCGGACCACGACGGCTCTCGCCGTCGAAAACCGCCGGCTCCGGCGTCGCGTCGACGACCTCGAGGCGCTGGTCCTGCGCCTCCAGGCCGACAACGACCGGCTCGCTGCCGCCGCACGCGACGAGCAGCTGACGGTCGAGGAGCTCCAGCCCGTCTGAGCCCCGCCCGGGCCGGACGTCGCGGCCTACGGTCCACTGGGTGGGGAAGTCCGACGCCTGGAGGCCGTTGTACACCCCCCGAAGTGACGGACTCCCCGCTCGAGCGGGGAGTCCCCGGGCGGCAGGGACTCCCGCGCCGGGCCGGATGTCGCGGTGCGGGCACCCCGGCCGCGTGCGTACGCTCCGGTGCTTGTGAGCCGCCTCGTCGAGACCGTCCTCCCCGCACGTCTCGGCCCGGGGTTCCGCTGGCTGGTCGGGTCGTCGTGGGTGACCAACCTCGGCGACGGGATGCTCATCGCGGCAGGCCCCCTGCTCGTCGCCTCCCAGACCCGCAACCCGATCCTCGTCGCGTCCGCGATGGTGGCGCTGCAGGCGCCGTGGCTGGTCGTCGGGCTGTTCGCCGGCGCACTGGCGGACCGGCTGGACCGGCGGGTGGTCATCATGGTCGCCAACTCCGTGCGAGGCCTCGTGCTCGCCGGGCTGTGCGCCGTGATCGCGACCGGTCACGTCAACATCGCGATCGTGCTCGCGGCCATGCTCGCCCTCGGCACGGCCGAGACGTTCGTCGACGCCACGGCCGGCACCCTCACCCCGATGCTGGTCGAGAAGCGCGACCTCGGCATCGCCAACTCCCGACTGATGGCCGGCATGATCACCGGCAACCAGCTCGTGGGCCCCGCGGTCGGGGCGCTGCTCTTCTCGGTCGGCATGGTGTGGCCGTTCGTCCTCACCGTGGCCTGCATCGCGGCCGGAGTGGTGCTCGTCGCGCGCATCGGGACCCCGCGCGGGGCGGTGCGTGCGGACGTCGACACCCACATCCGCCAGGACATCGCGGGCGGTGTGCGGTGGCTGATGGGCAACCCGCCCGTCCGCACGCTGGCGCTCATCATCGTCGTCTTCAACGTCACCTGGGCGGCGCCGTGGTCGGTGCTCGTGGTGTGGGCCCTCGACCGGGTCGGGATCGACGAGGCGGGCTTCGGCCTGCTCACCACCGCGGCCGCACTGGGCGGCCTGCTGGCGACCTTCTCCTACGGCCGCCTCGAGCGGCGCGTACCGCTGGCCACGCTGATGCGGGCCGTGCTCCTCGCCGAGGTGCTGTTCCACCTCGCGATGGCGTTCACGACCTCGCCGTGGGCGGCGTACCCGCTGATGTTCTTCTTCGGTGCGTACGCCTTCGTGTGGGGCACGCTGTCGCAGGCCGTGCGCCAACGCGCGGTGCCGAGCGAGCTGCAGGGACGGGTCGGCTCGGTCTACATGATCTGCGTGATGGGCGGCATGCTGGCCGGCTCGCTGCTCGGCGGCGTGATCGCGCAGGTGTGGGGGCTCACCGCGCCGTGGTGGTTCGCCTTCGTCGGATCGGGACTCACGCTGGCTCTGGTGTGGCGCTCGCTGGCACACATCGCCCACGCCGACGAGGCGGCCACGGCGTCGTCCTGAGACCCCTGCCTGCGGGCGAGGTGGTTCGATGGCGGGATGGAAGCCCTCGCCGAGCTCGTCGAGTCCCTGCCTCCCGGCGTCGTCGCCACGGACCCCGCCACGGTCGAGGGCTACCGCTACGACTGGTCGCGCGACACCGGTGCCGGCACCCCGGTCGCGGTGGTCCGCGCGGAGGACGCCGGCCAGGTGCAGGTGGCCGTCCGATGGGCCGCGAAGCACCGGGTGCCGGTCGTCCCGCGAGGAGCGGGCTCCGGGCTGTCCGGCGGGGCCAGCGCGGTCGACGGCGGCATCGTGCTGAGCCTCGAGCGGATGCGGGCGATCGAGATCGACCCCGACTGCCAGGTCGCGGTGGTCGAGCCCGGCGCGTTCAACGCCGAGGTCAAGGCGGCCTCCCGCGAGCACGGCCTCTGGTACCCCCCGGACCCCTCGTCGTACGAGATCTGCTCCATCGGCGGCAACGTCGCCACCAACGCCGGTGGGCTGTGCTGCGTGAAGTACGGCGTGACCACCGACTACGTCCTCGGCCTCGACGTCGTCCTCGCGGACGGCACCCTCGTCACGCTCGGGGGCAACCGGATCAAGGACGTCGCCGGACTGTCGCTGGTCAAGCTCTTCGTCGGGTCCGAGGGAACCCTCGGGATCGTCACCCGCGCCGTCCTCCGCCTCGTCCCCCTGCCGCTCCCGGCGGCGACCCTCGTGGCGTCCTTCGCCTCCGTGGTCGACGCCGCGGAGGCCGTCGTCGCCGTACGCCGGACGCTGCGGCCCTCGATGATGGAGCTGATGGACCGGGCCTCCATCAACGCGGTCGAGGACTACTCGCCGCGCGGCCTCGACCGGGACGCGGGCGCGTTGCTGGTGGTGCAGTCCGACGCACCCGGTGACGCGCGCACCGCCGAGATCGCGACGGTCGAGGCCGCCTGCATCGCCGCCGGCGCCACCGAGGTAGCGGTGACCGACGACCCCGACGAGGGAGAGATGTTCGTCGCGGCCAGACGAGCGGCCTTCCCCGCGGTGGAGGCGCGCGGCGCACTCCTGCTCGAGGACGTCGGGGCGCCCGTACCCCTGCTCCCGGACCTGCTCGCCGCCGTCGCCGAGGTCGCCGCCCGCCACGACGTGGAGATCCCCACCGTCGCCCACGCCGGTGACGGCAACACCCACCCGATCATCGTCTACGACGCAGCCGACCCCGACTCGGAGCGTCGCGCGCGCGCGGCGTTCGACGACATCCTGAGCGCCGCGATCCGGCTCGGCGGCACCATCACCGGCGAGCACGGCGTGGGCCGTACGAAGAAGGCAGCCCTCCCCGAGCAGCTCGGCGAGGACGTGATGGCGCTGACCCGGCGGATCAAGGACGCGCTCGACCCGGACGGCATCCTCAACCCGGGAGCGGTGCTGTGACGACGGTCCATTCGCTACGGTCGCTGCCATGATCCGCGAGCGCCACCTCTTCGGTCCCGGTCCGTCCAACCCCTACCCCGAGGCCACCCGGGCCCTCGCCGAGCCCCTGCTCGGCCACCTCGACCCGGAGTTCCTCCGGATCATGGACGAGACCTGCGACATGCTGCGCACCGTCTGGGGCACGGACAACGCCCGTACGCTCCCTCTGAGCGCCACCGGCTCCGCCGGCATGGAGGCGGCCTTCGTCAACACGGTGCACCCCGGTGACGTCGTCGTGGTCGCGGTCAACGGCCTCTTCGGCCAGCGGATGACCGATGTCGCCGCCCGGTGCGGCGCCGAGGTCGTCGCGGTCGAGCACGACTGGGGCCAGCCGGTCGACGTCGACCGCGTCCTGGCCGCCCACCCCTCGCCGGCGATCATCGCCGCCGTGCACGCCGAGACGTCCACCGGCGTCCGCTCCGACATCGCCGCGCTCGGCGCCGGGCTCCGCTCGCAGGGGAGCGACGCCCTGCTGCTCGTCGACGCGGTCACCTCGATCGGCGGCATCGAGCTGCGCGCCGACGACTGGGGCATCGACGTTGGCTACGCCGGCACCCAGAAGTGCCTCGGTGTCGCCCCCGGCCTCGCGCCCTTCACCATCGGCGACCGGGCGTTCGACCGCCGGGTGGAGAAGCCGCGCTCGTGGTACCTCGACCTCGGCATGCTCGGCGGCTATGTCGGCGAGGCGGGCGTCAAGGGCGGCCAGCGCACCTACCACCACACCGCGCCGACGGCGATGGTCGCCAGCCTCCACGCGGGCCTCACCCGCATCCTCGAGGAGGGCCTCGAGGCCGTCTGGGCCCGCCACCAGGCCGCGGGCGACGCGCTCCAGGCCGGGCTGCAGGACATGGGCCTCGAGCTGTTCGCGGCCGAGGGCCACCGCCTGCCCGACCTCACCACGGTGAAGGTGCCCGAGGGCGTCGACTCCGCAGCGGTCCGCAAGGAGCTCCTCGAGCGGCACGGCATCGAGATCGGTGCCGGCGCGGGAGCGTACGCCACGAGCGTGTGGCGCATCGGCCTGATGGGGCCCAACGCGCGGCCCGACGCGGTGCTGCTCGTGCTCGCCGCGCTGAAGGACGTGCTGGATCGTGCCTGAGGCGTGGCCGGTGGCCCGGGCATAACCCGCGCGCCTCGCGGGTCGTTGGACGCGCATGCGCCCCGCCACCCCCGTACGCCTGGCCGTCGTCGGCGTCCTGGTCCTCGCGCCCGTCCTGAGCAGCACGTCCGCCCACGCCCACAGCGACCGTGAGCGGGCCGAGCGGATGGCGCAGACCTACGACGCGGGGCTCACCGTGCCGTTCGTCGCCTCGCCCAACGTCCGGCTCGCGGCCACGCGGCCGGGCAGCGCCGGGATCTCGGGGTGCTTCCTGCACTCCGCGCCCTACTTCGTGATGTCAGGGCTCGACGACGTCACGGTCTACGACGTGAGTGATCCGGTCTCGCCGCGGGAGGTCGGCTCGATGCCGAGCGCGCAGTTCGAGAACGAGGCGATGAACTGCGGCGAGCGCAAGGTCTCCCGCACCCGCACCGACCGGTTCGCGATGATCGGGGTGGATCTCTACCAGGCGTCCCCGGACGACCTCGAGCACGTCAACGACCCGGTCACCGGCGACTACGAGCTGGTCGTCGTCGACGTCAGCGACCCCACGAACCCGCACGTGCGCTCGCGGGTCGCGTCGACGACCAGCACCCACACGGTCACCTGCATCGACGGCACCGACTGCCGCTACGCCTACTCCGCCGGCGACGACTCGGAGGTCGCCGGACAGGGCAGCTTCTCGATCTTCGACCTCACCGATCTCGACCGGCCGGTCGAGGTCGACAGCGACCCCGCCACGCCCGGCACCCAGCCGTTCCGCTCGGACGCCGTCGGGTGGGGCGGGCACAAGTGGAACCTGGACGAGGCCGGCTTCGCGACCCACACCGGTGCCGGTGGGTCGTACGTCTTCGACGTGCGCGACCCCCTCCGCCCGGTCGAGGTCGCCAACACCGGTGCTGCCGGCGACTCGGCCCGCGACGGCGCGGTCAACCACTTCAACGACTTCATCCACCACAACAGCCACCGGCCCAACGCGAACGCCTTCCGGCCCGACACACCCCCGTCGCTGGCCAACGGCAACGTCCTGATCGTCACCGAGGAGGACTACGAGGACCCCGACTGCTCGACGGCCGGCTCGTTCCAGACGTGGCACGTCAAGCGCCTCGACGGCTCGGACGGGTCGATCGTGCCGCTCGCCAAGGTCGAGCTCGCCGACCTCGGCACCTACCCGGTGCCGGTGGGTGCCTTCTGCTCCTCGCACTGGTTCGACTTCCACCCCAGCGGCATCGCCGCCGTCGGCTTCTACGGCGGCGGCACGCAGCTGATCGACGTCACGGACCCGACGAAGCCCGTCAGCCACGGCTTCGCCACCTGGGGCGCCTCGGAGGTGTGGGACTCGATGTGGGTGCCGGTCTACAACCGCAAGGGCGTCGCCACGTCCCAGAGGACCAACCTGGTCTACTCGGTCGACCTCGTGCGCGGCCTCGACGTCTACGTCGTCGACGTGCCGGGTGACGGCATCGGCACGCTGCCGTCCGTGGAGCCGCCGGCCGGTGTCACGGGTGCGGCGATGGTGCCCGGGACCGTCCTCGGCGGCAGCGTGATGATGGCGCTGCTGCTGCACAAGCGGCGCCGGCACCTCGCCCACGCCTGAACGCGCCCGCCCCGCTCAGCCGAGGCGATCGGCCGCCAGCCGGCCGAGGGCGACGACGTCGTCCTTCGGGGGACGTACGTCGGTGAAGCCCACGTCCAGGACCGAGACCGTGCGACCGACACGGACCGCCAGCACCCGACGCCAGTCGACGGAGCCGCCCTGGAACCAGCCGATGAGCATCCCTGCGGACTGGTCCCCGACGCGCGGGGGAAGCCAGGCGCGGTTCTTGAGCCGTACGTCGCCGCCCTCCCCGTCGTCGGTGTCCACGTCACCCACGCACCGCGTGCTGAAGTGGCGGTAGCGCCGGACGAGGTCCTTCGCCTCACGCGCGGAGGCGAAGCGGACGACGTTCTGGTCGATGAGCGTCACGGACCGGCGGCGGACCTCGGGCGACACGCTGCCCAGGATCCGGCTGGTGCCGCGGACCAGCAGGTCCTGGTCGTCGCAGCCCCGCGGGGCGAAGAGCGGTGAGCGCAGCACGATGCGCGACGGGTCGCGCATGTCGGGATAGACGGTCTGGTGCTCGGCCAGGGTGAGCAGGTGGTCGCGGCTGACGGGAGCGGACGCCGACAGCGCCGGCGCGGGGGCGAGCAGGGCCAGGACGAAGACCAGGACGGACACCGGGGCGAGGGCGGTCAGGCGCATGCCCCAGCATGGCGGCGTGCCACGCCCGTGCGCAACGGCCTCCGGAGGCGGCTGGTGTCGTAGGGTGAGCGGCGCTGAGCTTCCCCAGTCGTCAGTCTCCCTTCCGGTGAGGAGCCCGCGTTGTACCTGAAGAGCCTGACCCTGAAGGGGTTCAAGTCCTTCGCCTCCTCGACGACCATGCAGCTCGAGCCGGGCATCACCTGCATCGTCGGCCCCAACGGGTCGGGCAAGTCCAACGTCGTCGACGCGCTCGCGTGGGTGATGGGTGAGCAGGGCGCCAAGAGCCTGCGCGGCGGCAAGATGGAGGACGTCATCTTCGCCGGTACGTCCGGCCGGCCGCCGCTGGGCCGCGCGGAGGTGCAGCTGACCATCGACAACTCCGACGGCGCGCTCCCGATCGACTACGCCGAGGTCACGATCAGCCGCACGATGTTCCGCAACGGCGGCTCGGAGTACGCCATCAACGGCAGCGGCTGCCGTCTGCTCGACGTGCAGGAGCTGCTCAGCGACTCCGGCATCGGGCGCGAGATGCACGTGATCGTCGGGCAGGGCCAGCTCGACTCGATCCTGCACGCGACCCCGGAGGACCGCCGCGGCTTCATCGAGGAGGCCGCAGGAGTCCTCAAGCACCGCAAGCGCAAGGAGAAGGCGCTCCGCAAGCTCGACGCCACCGACGGCAACCTCACCCGGCTCGCCGACCTGCTGTCCGAGATCCGCCGCCAGCTCAAGCCGCTCGGGCGCCAGGCCGAGGTGGCGAGGCAGGCCCAGACGGTGCAGGCCGACGTGCGCGACGCGCGGGCCCGGCTCCTGGCCGACGACCTGGTCACCGCCCGTACGGCCCTCGAGTCCGAGCTGGCCGACGAGTCGGTGCTCCTGGAGCGGCGCGAGCAGGTCGAGGCCGAGATCGCCGCCGGGCGCGAGCAGGAGGCCCGGCTCGAGGCGACGCTGCGTGACGACCTGCCCCGGCTGGCGGCTGCGCAGGAGACGTGGTTCGCGCTGTCCGGGCTCAAGGAGCGGTTGCGCGGCACCGCGTCGCTCGCCGACGAGCGGATCCGCAACGCGGCCGGTGCGTCCGAGGGTGACACCGTCGACTCGGGACGCGACCCCGACGACCTCGAGGCGCAGGCCGAGCGCGTGCGGCGGCAGGAGGCGGAGATCGCGGAGCAGGTGGAGGCCCACCGCGCCGCGCTCGACGCCGCGGTCGTGGCCAAGCGCGCGGCCGAGGAGGCCGCCGCGGAGGAGGACAAGCGGATCGCCGGGCTCCAGCGCGCCGCCGCCGACCGTCGCGAGGGACTGGCCCGCCTCACCGGCCAGGTCAACGCCCTGACCTCGCGCTCCGAGGCCGCCGACGCCGAGATCCAGCGGCTCACCGAGGCCCGCGAGGAGGCCGTGACGCGCGCCGAGCGGGCGCAGCGCGACTTCACCGCGCTCGAGACCAGGGTCGCCGGCCTCGACGCCGGCGAGGAGGGCCTGGACTCCGAGCACGAGGAGGCCGTGGCCGTCCTCGACGACGTCGACGAACAGCTCGCCAGGGCCCGGGAGGACTCCCAGCAGGCCGATCGCGACCGTGCCGGGCTCGTCGCCCGGCGCGACGCCCTCGAGCTCGGCCTCAACCGCAAGGACGGTGCAGGCGCCCTGCTCGCCGCCACCGACAAGGTCGGCGGCCTGCTCGGCTCGGTCGCCGCGCTCCTCGACGTGGACCACGGCTACGAGACGGCCGTGGCGGCCGCCCTCGGCACCGCCGCCGACGCGGTCGTGGTCGCCGACCCCCACGCCGCGATCGAGGCCATCGGCCACCTCAAGGACGACGACCTGGGTCGCGCCGGGCTGGTGCTCGGCGGGGCGCCCGCCGCCGACCGCGACTGGCCCGGGCTGCCCGCGGGCGTGCCCTATGCCGTCGACGTGGTCTCCGCACCCGAGGACGTACGCCCCGCGCTGGTGCGCCTGCTGCACAAGGTCGCGGTCGTCGACGACCTCGACGCCGCCCGCCGACTCGTCGAGGAGCTCCCCGACGTGGTGGCGGTGACGCGCGAGGGCGACCTGCTCGGCGCCCACTTCGCGGCCGGTGGGTCCACCAGCCAGCCCAGCCTCATCGAGATCCAGGCTGCCGTCGACGAGGCCACCAGCAAGCTGGCCGAGGCCACGGCGGTGTCGGAGCGGCTCGGGTTCGAGATCTCGCGGCTCGAGGCCGCCCGCCACGACGCGCTCAAGCGCGTCGACGTCGCCCTGGCCAAGCTGCACGAGTCCGACGCCACGCTGGCAGCGGTGGCCGAGGAGCTCGGCCAGTACGGCTCCGCGGCCCGCGCCGCCAAGGGCGAGGCCGATCGGCTCGAACGCGCCATCGCCACCGCTCGCGAGGCGCGCGAGAAGGACCTCGCTGGGCTGGCCGAGCTGCAGGCGCGGCTGCAGGCGGCCGAGGACGTCACCGACGAGGAGCCCGACACCTCCGAGCGCGAGCGGCTCGCCGAGGCCGCCCGCGAGGCCCGTCAGGGCGAGATGGACGCCCGGCTCGCCCTCCGTACGGCCGAGGAGCGCGCCCGCGCGCTGCACGGGCGCGCCGACTCCCTGCTGCGGGCCGCCCAGGCCGAGCGGGACTCGCGGGCGCGCGCCGCCGAGCGCCGCGAGCGGCTGGTCCGCGAGGGGCGCGCCGCCCAGGCGGTGGCGGTCGCCGTACGCGTCGTGCTGCACCAGCTGGAGCGCTCGGTGATGCTGGCCGCCGACGAGCGGGCCGCCGTCGAGGAGTCCCGCCGGGGGAGCGAGGAGCAGCTCATGACCGTGCGCACCCGGCTGCGCGACCTCGGGCGCGAGCACGACGAGCTGGTCAGCTCCGTGCACCGCGACGAGATGGCCCGCACCCAGCAGAAGATGCGCATCGAGCACCTCGAGGAGCGCGCGCTCGAGGAGCTCGGTCTCGACCCGGACGGCCTCGTCGCCGACTACGGCCCCGAGACGCTGGTCCCCTTCACCGGGCAGGTGCCCGACGGCGAGGAGCCACCCGAGCCGACCCCCTTCGTGCGCGAGGAGCAGGTCAAGCGGCTCCGGACCGCGGAGCGCTCGCTTTCCATGCTCGGGCGGGTCAACCCGCTCGCGCTGGAGGAGTTCTCCGCGATGGAGGAGCGGCACAAGTTCCTCACCGAGCAGCTCGAGGACCTCAAGCGCACCCGCAAGGACCTCCTCGACATCGTCCGCGAGGTCGACGCCCGCGTCGAGCAGGTGTTCACCGAGGCGTACGCCGACGTGGAGAAGGCCTTCGACCAGACGTTCGCGCGGCTCTTCCCCGGTGGCGAGGGCCGGCTGGTGCTCACCGACCCGAGCGACATGCTCAACACCGGCATCGAGGTCGAGGCGCGACCGGCCGGCAAGAAGGTCAAGCGGCTGTCGCTGCTCTCCGGTGGCGAGCGGTCGCTGGTCGCGGTCTGCTTCCTCGTCGCGCTGTTCAAGGCCCGGCCCTCGCCGTTCTACATCCTCGACGAGGTCGAGGCCGCGCTCGACGACACCAACCTCGGCCGCCTGCTGGAGATCTACGAGGAGCTGCGCGAGAACTCCCAGCTCCTCGTGATCACCCACCAGAAGCGCACCATGGAGGTCGGCGACGCGCTCTACGGCGTCACCATGCGCGGCGACGGCGTCTCGGCCGTGATCAGCCAGCGGCTGCGTGACGCGGAGCCGGCGTGAGCGCACCCCCCGACCGTCCCGCCCGGCCGACGCGGGCCGACTACGTCGCGTGGCGCACCGCCACCACCCGGTGGCGCGACGACGACGCCTACGGCCACCTCAACAACGCGACCTACTACGAGCTGTTCGACACCGCGGTCAACGCCCACCTCTACGAGGCGACCGGGCTCGACGTACGCGCGCTGCCGCAGATCGGGGTCGTCGCCGAGACCGGGTGCCGCTACTTCCGCGAGATCAACTTCCCCGAGCCGATCGAGATGGGCCTCGTGGTGGACCGGGTCGGCACCAGCTCGATCGTCTACCGGATCGGGCTCTTCCAGGGACCGTCGGACGAGGCGGCGGCCGAGGGTCGTTTCGTCCACGTCTACGTCGACAACTCCCGCGGCGCGGGGGACCGGCCGGTGACGCCCGTCCCCGACGTGGTCCGCGCGGCCGTCCTGCCCCTCCTGCGCGACCCTGCGTGACGGTCCTCACCGCGACGCGCCGCAGGACCTCGCCGGTTCACGGACGGCACCGTCGGTGTGGGACGGTGGAGGGAACCCGACCGGCCCACCTCGGAGGAATCCCGTGCTCGCGATCGTTGTGATGATGACCCTCGGCGTGCTCGTCGCCGTCGGCGTCGCCGTCTATGTCGCCTACCCCCACCGTGGCGAGGAGATGCCCGTCGCCCCCCAGCTGGGCAACGCCATGCGCAAGGGCGTCGACGCCCTCCCGACGCTGGAGGACTCGGAGTCCCGCGTCTGACGAACCCGGACCGGCGGATCGGCGCGGCACCCCACGACGGGGTCGCAACGGGCTAGCGTGCCAGCGTGACCGGCTCACGCCACGACGTGCAGAGGGCCTACTGCGCGGCCTGCGGGACGAGGGTGTCCCGGGAGTTCCGTCCGGGACCGGACGGGCGCCCCGGCGCGAAGTGCCCGCGGTGCGGGAGCCTCGAGCGGCACCGGTTCCTGTCCCTCCTGCTGGGTGCGCTCGGGCCTGACCTGCGCGACCTCGACACGGTCGTCGAGATCGCCCCCTCACGGCAGTCGACGCCGCTGATCGACCGGCTGGGCGCCCGTCGTCGGGTGCGGCTCGACCTCGGCCACGACAAGCGGGACGTCGACGCCCTCGCCAGCCTCACCGCGCTGCCGCTGCGCGACGCCTCCGTGGACCTCCTGGTCTGCTACCACGTCCTCGAGCACGTCCCCGACGACTGCACCGCCATGCGCGAGATCGCCCGCGTGCTCAGCCCGCGCGGCATCGCGCTGCTCGAGGTGCCGATCAGGATGGGGATGGCGACCGAGGAGGATCCCCTCGCCGCGCCCGAGGACCGGGTCCGCCGGTTCGGCCAGGCCGACCACGTGCGGTGGTACGGCGACGACTTCGACGACCGCCTCGCGACCGCGGGGCTCGCCTCGGTCCGGGTCACGCCTCCTGCGCTGGTCGGCGACGCCGCCGTGTCGTGGTTCCACCTGATGGAGCACGAGGTGGTGTGGGTCGCCCGACCGGGCCACGGCTGTGCCACACCGATGCTGCCGGGCAGCGGATCCGGACTGGCCGCGGCGTTCGACGCGCTGCTCGCCGACCTCGCGCGGGCCGAGAGCCGGCTCGACCGGGCGCGGGCGCGGGTCGACCGGCTGGCGGCGCAGCGCGACGCCCTCCGGGCCCGGCTGGTCGTCGATCCGGCCTCGGCCGGGCGTCCGGTGCTCACCCGCCTGCGTCGCGCCGTGCACCTCTGATTGGATTGCCCCATGGGTGACTGGCTCTATCTGATCATCGCCATCGCGGTCGTGGGTGTCCTCACGCTCGCCGGCCTGCTGACCTCCGGGCGCCGCCGCAAGGCCGTGCCTCCGAGGAGCACGACCGACGTGATCGTCCCGTCGCCGACGGAGACGGACACCGCGACCGGGGCGCCACCGGAGCCGGCGGTCGACACCGCCGAGCCCGTCGTGACGGAGGCGGCCGTGGAGGCGCCGCCGGCCGTCGAGAGGCCGGAGAGCACGGCGTCGCGGCTCGTACGCCTGCGCCAGCGCCTGTCGAGGTCGCAGGGCGGGCTCGGCAAGGGCCTGCTGTCGCTGCTGAGCCGTGACCGGCTCGACGAGGACACGTGGGAGGCGATCGAGGACACCCTCCTCACCGCCGACGTCGGCGTCGCGCCCACGCAGGCGCTCGTCGAGAGGCTGCGTACGCGCCTGCGCGTCGAGGGCGGTCAGGCGCCCGACCCCCGCACCGTGCTGCGCGAGGAGCTGATCGAGCTCGTCGGCACCGACCTCGACCGCCGCGTCCAGGTCACCGGAGAGGACGGCAAGCCCGGCGTGGTGCTGGTCGTGGGCGTCAACGGCGCCGGCAAGACGACCACCGTCGGCAAGATCGCCCGCATCCTCGTCGCCGAGGACCTCACCGTGACCCTCGGCGCGGCCGACACCTTCCGCGCGGCAGCCGTCGACCAGCTGGCCACCTGGGGCGAGCGCGTCGGCGTCGAGGTCGTCCGCGGGCCCGAGGGCGGCGACCCCGCCAGCGTGGCGTTCGAGGCCGTCAAGCACGGCATCGACAACGGCGTCGACACGGTCCTGGTCGACACGGCCGGTCGGCTCCAGAACAAGGCCGGGCTGATGGACGAGCTCGGCAAGATCAAGCGCGTCATCGAGAAGCAGGCCGCCGTCACCGAGGTGCTGCTCGTGCTGGACGCGACGACCGGGCAGAACGGCCTCATCCAGGCCCGCGTCTTCAGCGAGATCGTCGACGTCACCGGCATCGTCCTCACCAAGCTCGACGGCTCCGCCAAGGGCGGGATCGTGGTGCAGGTGCAGCGCGAGCTCGGGGTGCCGGTCAAGCTCGTCGGCCTCGGCGAGGGACCCGACGACATGGCGCCGTTCGAGGCGTCGGCGTTCGTGGACGCGCTCCTCGGCTGAGCCGAACGCGGCGCTCACGTGGGGGCGTGTGCCAACTGACCGGTTGGCACGCCAACTCGTGAGTTGGCGGCCCGCAGGAGAGCGTGCCCGGTCAGCGGCGGGCGAGCAGGTGGCGTACGGCGTCGTCGACGAGCGTCTCGGCCCGCTTGTCGAAGCTGTGCTCGGCGATGATCCGGTGGGCGATCTCGCGGCGCGTGGCGTTGTCGGGGAACGCCTCGTAGGGGGGCTTCACCAGGCGGGCGAGCTCGTGCTCGTTGTCGAAGGGCAGCGCCAGGCCCGAGAAGATCTCCTCGAGCCCGTCGATGCGGTCGCTGAGGATGCGGGCGCCGCACGCGGCCGCGTCGAAGAGCCGGTTGGAGGCGAAGCTGTCGCGCCGCATGTCGAGGTGGTGGTCGTTGAGCACGATCCCGGCGGACGCGTAGAGCACGCCGACCTCACGGTTGTCGACGCCACCGGAGGCGATCTGGTCGCGCTCGACGAACTCCGTCCAGTCGTTGCCGTGGAGGGTCAGGTCGGCGCCGATGGCGAGCGCGCTGCGCACGGCGTAGCGGTAGACGCCGCGCGAGTTGCCGACGAAGAGCAGCGCGGGGCCGGTGTCGGGCTCGGCGCGGTCGGGGTGGAACCACCGGGTGTCGGTGCACTGCAGGAGCGGCTCGATCGGGGTGCCCCACTCGCGGCTCATCCGGGTGGCCCAGCTGGTGCTGGCGGCGTACACGAGGTCGAAGTCGGCGACCTCGTCGGGCGTGATCATGTCGGGGTGGCTGATGATCCACTCGACGTTGAGCAGGCCCGGGCGCGGGGCCACCCGGTCGAGCCCACGCAGCACGAGCAGCACGTCGTCGTGGTCGCGGGAGTCGCGGTCGCGCGCGTCGCGCCGGTCGATGGCGACGTGCTGGCCCCGTCGCTCGAGGGCGTCGGCGAGCGATCGCGCGAAGTAGGTGTCGCCCCACCGGTCGCCGCGCTGCGCCGCCGGGGCGGCGATGTCGACGGCCCACCGCAGCCGCGGGGGCGTCTCGTGGATCCCCTCGATCGCGCGGACGACCAGCTCCGGCACCAGCACCGCAGGGGCGCCGCGGTCCTCGGGGTCGGCGGTGACGCGACGGTTGCGCTGGGCGGTCACCTCGAGCCCGGCGGAGGCGAGCAGCTCGGGGGCGGCGTCGGGCGGAGGCGCGGCGCCCGCGTGCACGGTGGACCGCAACGAGGACAGCGCGCCGATGAGCTCCTCGGCGCTCGCGTAGGGCGTGCGGGAGGTGATCACGGTGTCGGGCACCAGCACGGAACCGCCCAGCCCCGCGCGCCGGGCGCGCAGTCCGAGGTCGGTCTCGGCGAGGACGGAGTGGAAGCGCGCGCTCAGCCCGCGGAGTGCGACGGCCGTCTCGGTGCGTACGGCCACCATCGGCGCCGCGGGGGCCGCGATCGCGCACCGGCCGATCCGTACGGCGTCGCTGCTGGGCAGCCCGGAGAGGAACAGCTCCGGGTGGGGGCTGTCCGGACCGAAGCGGGCACCGGCGCTCAGCACGACGCCGTCGAGGTCCACGACGAGCGGCTGGGCCACCGCGACGTCGGCGCCGCGGACGACCTCGGCCAGCTCGTGCGCGATCGGCTGTCGCGGCGGCATCGCCTCGGGGCGGACCAGCAGCACGGTGCTTCCGGCAGCGGCCGCGATGCCGACGTTGGTGGCCGCGGAGGTGGAGACGGCCGTGGGCACCGAGACGAAGCGGGCGCCGGAGATGATCGCCGCGATCGACGCGGCCAGGACGTGGTGCGCACGGCGCAGCCGCACGCCGACCAGGATCAGCTCGGACCCCTCACGCGGCACCGACCCCAGCCACTCGACGGTGCGCCGCGGCTCGGTGCCCACCGGCATGACGTGGCTGACCAGGTCCTCCTCGGTCTCCCGCGCGGCCGCGGCGTCCCAGTCCACGAGCTGCCGCTCGAGGACGACCGAGCCCCAGTCGTCGGCGAACCCCGGCTGCGGGGCGTCGGGGCGCTTGAGGGCCGGTACGTCGACGGCGAGCGGGTCGTGGTCGCGGGTCAGCCGGAGCAGCAGGTCGCGCTCGACGGCCCCGCCGAGGCTCTCGTCGAACCCGCCGACGTCCTTCACGGCGTCGCGGCGCAGCAGCGCGGTGGTGAGGTCGACCGGGCGCCCCGTCACGAGCTCCAGGCGCGAGCGCGCCACCGCTCCGGTCCCGGCGAGGACGGCCGCCGCGCCCGTGTGGTGCGCGTGGGCGAGCAGGTCGGCGAGCATCTCCGGCAGCCACTCGCGCCCGAGGGGGAGGACGGCGACGTGCTCGGCCGTGCCGTGCTCGAGGGCGACGTTGAGCGCATGGGCCTCCCCGCACCGCCCCTCCCGGACGAGGGTCACCCGGTCGTCGAAGGCCGCGACGCCCTGGAGGACGGCTGCGGTGTCGTCGAGGGATCCGCGGTCGACCGCGACGAGGTGCCAGTCGGTGAAGGTCTGGGCCTGGAGGGACGCGACGGTCCTGCGGACCTGCGGGCCGGCGTCCTGGGCGGCCATCACCACGGTCACCGCAGGGGACGTCCCGAGGGTCGCGGGCAGCGCCGGTGTCGGGCCGACCAGCCCGGGTCGCTCGCGCACGACCTCGTCGCGCCACTGGGCGGCGGCGTCGATGGCGGCCGCGCGATAGGTGGACCAGGACACCTTGCGGGGCAGGATCCGGGTCGGCAGCGGCGTGCCGGGTCCCGACACCGAGAGCCAGTAGGACAACGCGCCGTAGGGGTGGTGCCGGGCCTCGGGGTGGGCCGCGAAGATGATCCGCGGGTCGACCAGCGGGTGCGGGGCGATCCGGTTGCGGCGCCGGCGCTCCGAGACGTACCAGAGCACGGGGTGCTGGCCCAGCCGCTGCCACGACCGGCGGCGTCCGATCCACTGGGCCTCGAAGAGCGGGTGGGGGGAGACGTCCCCGGCGGCCACCGCGGCGCGGGCGGCCTCGGCGACGGAGTCGAAGGTGGTGCCGAGCTGTGCGGCGACGTAGTCGGCGTCGACGAGGCCGGAGTCCACCAGGACCTCTGCGGCGTCGTCGAACCGCACCGGTCCCGGCCGGCGACGCTCACCGCGCATCGGAGTACCTCACGCGCGGGAACAGCGGCTCGAGGGCCAGCGGCGTCGGCAGCAGCCGCTCGGTGTCGCGGAGGGGGTAGTACTGCGCGGTCTCCTCGAGGAACTCGCGCACGCCGTCGAAGCGCTGGGGGAAGCGACGCTCGCACAGCTCGAGCAGGCGCTTGGCGTCGAGGTTGTAGGGGTCGTAGCGCAGGGTGTCGATCTTGACGTAGGGCAGCCGGGCGTTGTCGAGCACCCGGTCGGCCAGGCTGCGTGCCGGGTTCCACGGCTCGTTGGCGCGTTCGCGCCACTCGCGGACCTCCGCGCGCGTACGCGGGAAGCTCGAGCGGTGCGCGGCCCACCAGCGCATCCGCTCGCGCGCGATCCGGCGGTCCTCGGGGGTCTCGACGAAGTAGGTGTCGGAGACGAAGCCGGCGTCGTAGAGGCGGCGCGACATCCCGATCTCGTAGCGCCGGATGACCTGCCGGCGCTTGGAGATCGGCTCCATCTCCTCCCAGAAGCGGGTGAAGGCGTGCGAGGAGACCACCCACGGGCGGAACGCGACGAAGAACGACTGGATGTGCGGTGCGAGGCGCTCGGCGGCGGTGAGGCCCCAGAAGTCGCAGGGCCGGGTGGCCATCTCGGCGAAGACCGGGTCGTAGGAGTCGAGCGCGAAGACATAGGTGTCGTTGCAGACCACCACCTCGTCGTACGCAGTCAGGTCGCCCGCCGCGTCGAGGCCGACCTTGTAGCTGAAGAAGTCGTAGCCGTAGTTGGCGCGCTCCACGACCCTCGCGCGCTCGTTGAGCCAGGCGCGGGCGGAGTCCTGCAGGCTGGCGGTCGTGCACACCAGCAGGGTGTCGACCGACGCGGCCAGCGCCTCCACCTGACCGCGCACGTGGGGCCGCAGCTCCCCGGCGACGTCGTAGTGCGCCATCACGGCCAGTCTGGACACGGCCGAACACTAACAAGGCGGGTTCCGGGGCCGGTCCGTTCACACACCTGTAACACGAGGGCTGATTCCGTTGCCTGCGCGCAACATCCGTCGCGGGCGGGTGAAACCTCGTCCCCGGAAGGTACGGGACAACGCGTGGGCACCGTCACGACAGCGGCGTCATGAGCCTGGGCCCACACCCCGTACGTTCCCTGGAGGTTCTGTGGACGGCTATTACGCCTTCATGCTGGTGGCTACTGCCTTCGTCCTGATGATGACGGTGCCCGCTCTGGCCCTGTTCTACGGCGGCATGTCCCGGTCGAAGTCCGTGCTCAACATGATGATGATGTCGTTCATCGCGGCCGCCATCGTCGGCATCCTGTACGTCGCCGTCGGCTGGTCGATGGGCTTCGGCGGCGAGGGCACCTTCTTCGCCAACCCGTTCGAGCTGTTCTGGCTCGACGGCGTCACCACCGACAACTACATCTACGTCATGTTCCAGATGACGTTCGCGATCATCACCGCCGCGCTCATCAGCGGCGCGGTCGCCGACCGGCTCAAGTTCTCGGCGTGGGTGGTCTTCCTCCCGCTCTGGGCCCTCATCGTCTACTTCCCGATGGCCCACATGGTGTTCAGCTGCACCGACGACTCGCTGATCTGCGGCCGCATCGGCGCGCAGGACTACGCGGGCGGCACGGCCGTGCACATCAACGCCGGCGTCGCGGCCCTCGTCCTGGTGCTGCTGCTCGGCAAGCGGATCGGCTGGCCCCGCGAGCAGATGCGTCCGCACAACCTGACGCTGACCATGCTCGGCGCGGGCATGCTGTGGCTCGGCTGGTACGGCTTCAACGTGGGCTCGATCGTCTTCGGCACGACCTTCGACGAGGACCCCGACGCCTTCCTGGCCCAGTTCTACTCCGAGACCGGGCGCACCTTCGCCAACACCACGCTCGCCACCTTCGCCGCGATCCTGGGCTGGCTGCTGATCGAGCGCCTGCTGCACGGCAAGGCCACCTCGCTGGGTGCCGCCTCCGGCATCGTCGCGGGCCTCGTCGCGATCACCCCGGCCGCCGGTGCTGTCGACGTGAGCGGCGCCGTGGCCATCGGCCTGGTCGCCGGTGCGGTCTGCGCCTGGGCGGTCGGCCTGAAGTACAAGCTCGGCTACGACGACTCGCTCGACGTGGTCGGCGTGCACCTGGTGGGTGGCATCGTGGGCACCGTGCTGATCGGTGTCTTCTCCACGGCCGACGGCGCCGGTGGCGTCGACGGTCTGATCTACGGCGGCGGCTTCGGCTCGCTGGCCGACCAGTCCCTGGGCGTGGTCGTGGCCGTCGTCTACTCCGGCGTCCTCACCGCGATCATCGCGCTGGCGATCAAGTACACGATCGGCCTGCGCCTCGACGAGGAGGACGAGGTCAACGGCATCGACCTGGCCGCTCACGGCGAGTCGGCGTACGACCTGCACAGCGGCACCAGCGGCGGCGGCAACAGCGTCCTCGCCGCAGCCACCGCCCCGACCACCAAGACTGAAGGAGCCAGCGCATGAAGCTCGTCACCGCGGTCATCAAGCCGCACAAGTGGGAGGACGTCCGCGAGGCGCTCGAGACCTTCGGGGTCGCCGGCATGACGGTCTCCGAGGTCAGCGGCTACGGCCGCCAGAAGGGCCACACCGAGGTCTACCGAGGCGCGGAGTACGACATCGCGCTCGTGCCCAAGATCCGCATCGAGATCGTGGTCGACGACGCCGACTCCGACGACGTCGTGGGGATCATCGTGAAGACCGCGCAGACCGGTCGCATCGGCGACGGCAAGGTCTGGGTCAGCCCGGTCGACACCGTCGTGCGGGTCCGCACGGGCGAGCAGGACGCGTCCGCGCTCTGATGGCAGACCTTCTCGGGTTCGAGGGGACCGGGCTCTCGTGACCGCAGCACAACGCCAGACCAGGGCCACCACGGCCGACGAGCTCTGCAGGGAGGCATACGCTGCCTCAGCAGGGCCCGCCACCGGGGTGGCCCTGGTCGCGGTCGGGGGCTACGGCCGCGGCGAGCTGGCCCCCCACTCCGACCTCGACGTCGTGCTCGTCCACGACGACGACGCCCAGATCGGAGACCTCGGCCACACGCTCTGGTACCCCCTCTGGGACTCCGGGCGCCGGCTCGACCACTCGGTGCGGTCCATGGGGGAGATGCTCGAGGCGGCCGCGGACCTGCGGGTCGCCCTGGGCCTGCTCGACGCGCGCCACCTGGCCGGCGACCCGGGCCTGACCCTCCGCCTGCGCACCACCATGCTCGCCGACTGGCGGCGCCAGGCCCGCACCCGCCTGCCGGAGCTCAGGGCGATGACGCACAAGCGGCACGACGTCACCGGCGAGCTCGCCCACGCCTCGGTGCCCGACGTCAAGGAGGCCGAGGGCGGCCTGCGCGACGCCGGGGTGCTCAAGGCGATCGAGGCCAGCTGGCTCGTCGACGCCTCGACCCCCGCGCTCGAGGCGGCGCGCCAGATGCTCCTCGACGTGCGTGACGAGGTGCAGGACCTGGCCGGCCGGCCGAGCGACCGCATCGCCCCCGAGATGTGGGGGCCCCTGGCCGAGAGGCTCGACCTCGCCGGCGCCGAGGCCGCGCAGCGCCACGTGCGCTCGCTCGGGCGCCGCATCGGCCACCTCTCGCGCCTCGCCTGGCGGCGTACGGACGCGGTGATGGCACGCACGACGGGGGAGAAGGGGCGCCGTACGCCCGCCCTCGAGCGGATCGCCCCGGGCATCGCGCTCTCGCGCGGCGAGGTGGTGCTCGACGCGGGCACGAAGCCCGGCGACGACCCCTCCCTCCTGCTCCGTGCCGCCGCGGAGGCCGCCAGCCGCGACGCGGTGCTCGCCCCGACGACGGCCGCCCGGCTGGTGCGTGAGGGCGCCGAGCTCCCCGTCCCGTGGCCGGCCCCTGCCCGCGACGCGCTCGTCCGCCTGCTCGCCAGTGGCCCGGGGCTGCTGCCGGTGTGGGAGACGCTCGACGAGATCGACGGCATCGAGACCTTCCTCCCCGAGTGGGAGCAGATCCGGCTGCTGCCGCACGCCTCGGCGATCCACCGCTTCACGGTGGACCGGCACGTCGTGGAGACCTGCGCCGAGGCCGGCGGGTTGATCCGCCGGGTCCGGCGACCCGACCTCCTGCTGGTCGCCGCGCTGCTCCACGACATCGGCAAGGGCTCCCTGCACGACCACTCGGTGGCCGGCGAGCCGCTCGCGCGCAAGATCGTCGCGCGGATGGGGTTCAGCGACCTGGATGCGGAGGTCGTCGCGTCCCTCGTGCGGTGGCACCTGCTCCTCGCCGACCTGGCGACCACCCGTGACCCGGACGATCCCGCCACCACCGCCGAGCTGCTGACCCACGTCCCCGACGCGGCGAGCCTGGAGCTCCTGCGCGCCCTCACCGAGGCAGATGCCAAGGCCGCGTCGCCCGCGGCGTGGACGACCTGGCGGGCCTCCCTGGTCGACCGGCTCGTCTCCCGCGCAGGGCAGGCCCTGGGCACCGAGGTCACGCACGTCGGCCCGGAGGGGACGCTGCCGGTGCCGGAGGTCGTACGTCGCGACCCGGGGGCGGTCTCGGTCGAGATCACCCCGCACGAGGTCGGCGCCACCGTGACGGTGGTCGCGGCCGACCGCGTCGGGCTGCTCGCCGACGTCGCCGGGGGACTGGCGGCACTACGGGTCCCGGTCCACGCCGCGCGCGCCTGGGCCCAGGTGGACGCCGACGGCGAGTGGGGGGTCAGCGCCTGGGAGGTGCCCGACGCCTACCTCGACCCCAGTGTGGTCCGCGAGCGCATCCGTCGCGTCGTCGAGGGCACCCAACGCCTCCCCGACCTGCCCGCGCGCCCCGACGGCGAGCTGCCGCCGATCGTCGAGGTGCGCCCCGACGCCTCGCGCGCCTCGCTCGTGCTCGAGATCCGCACCTCAGACCGCCCCGGCGTCGTCCACCGCGTGCTCACCACGCTCGCCCGGCTCGGCCTGACGGTGGCGTCCGCGCACGTCTCGACGCTCGGCCCGCAGGCGGTCGACGTGTTCTACGTGCAGGAGGTCGGCGGCGTACGCCCCACCGAGGAACGCGCCGCCGCGGCCGCCCACGCCGTACGCACTGCGCTCGGCGGGTGACCAGGGCTCAGGGAGTCGCCCAGGACGGCCAGTCCTCGGTCCACGACCGCCAGTCGTCGGGGACGTAGGTGTCGGTGCCCCACCGCTCCGGCAGCACCCGCACCTCCCAGGTGGCGCCGTAGTCCGTGCTCACGTGGAGCAGGCGGACCGGTCCGGGCTCGATCGCCCCCATGGTGCCGGGAACTCCTGACCTCAGCATCTGCGTCGACCACTCGGTGACGCCGATCGGCAGCATCCGTACGCCATGCGAGCCGTCGGGGTTGCGCCAGGTGAGCCCCTGCCGGACCACGTCGCCCGCCTCGTTGGTGACGAAGACGTTCCCCCAGTGCCACGTGTCCTCCGCGCCCCACCAGTCCCAGTAGCCGTCCCCGGCGATGGTGTGCAGCCGCATCGCGTCGAGGTCCAGCCACGCAACCCCGTCGGACGCACCGACGAGCGGACCGCGGATCTCGGTGACGGGAAGCGGCTCGCCGGTGTCGACGGGTCGTCGCTCGCCGGTGCCGTCGACCAGCTGGCTGCCGAGGAGGAACCACCCGTCGATGGCGTGCGACAGGTTGTCCCCGGTGAAGGGGTACAGCGCACTGGACGCGAAGTCGTCCTCGGTCACCTCGATCGCTGCCTGGTACTCACCCGCCTGCTGCTGGGTGTCGCGGGAGCAGTCAGCGAGGCACACGCCCCACTCTCGCGCGGCGACACCAGGAGCGCCGGTCACCGGAAAGCTGTTCTCCACCAGGACCGCGTCGGGGTGGTTCCTGATCTCCTGCGGGGTCAGGGTCGGGAAGGGGCCCTGCGTCGCATCGGGTGGAGGGGTGGATACCCGGGGCTCACGCGGAGTGGGTACGGACGGCGACGGAGACGGAGCGATCGGTGCCGGGAGGGCGTCGCGGGACGCAAGGGGCTGCAGGGCGAGCAGGAGCCCGACCACGGCGGCGGTCACCCCTCCGGTCACGACGACCGTCGCGCGGCGCCGGCGGCGCGCGGCCACAGCCCGGAGCCGCTCGAGGTCGGGCGGGCGTACGGCGCTCGCGTGGTCGAGGAGGTCGGTGATGTCAGCCACGGGTCTGGGCCTCCTCGTCGTCCAGCGTGTCAGTCAGCAGCTCGGACAGCCGGGCACGTCCCCGTGACAGGCGGGACTTCACCGTGCCCTCCGCCATGTCGAGCTGACGAGCGATCTCCTCGACCGACAGGTCGGCGAGGTGGTGCAGCACCACCACCTCCCGGCTCGTCGGGTCGAGCCGCTGCAGGGCGGCCACCAGGGCCACGTGGTCCGGCCCCAGGTCGAGCCCCTGCTGGGGGCCGGGCACCTTCACCTGCAGGCGGCGCACGACCTGGGCGTGCCGCCAACGGTTGCGGAGGTGGTTGAGCGCGACGGTCCGCAGCCAGGCCTCGGGGCGGTCGACGAAGGCGAGCCGGTCGCGGTGGCGCAAGGCCTGCACGAAGGCTTCCTGCACGGCGTCCTCGGCGTCGACCTGGCTGCCGCAAAGCGCGAGCATCTGCACGACGAGCCGGCCGTACGACGCGTCGTACAGCTCGTCGATCAGGTCGGGAGCGCGCACTGCTCATCTCCTGTGGGGTCGGGCCTCCTGACATGACGACACCCGCCACCGGGACCCGGTTCCCTGCCCGACGCACTGAATCCGGCCATTCTCCTCCCGGCGGTTAGGCTTGGGCGCCGAACCACCCACCGATGCGAGGACTGACCCACACCGTGTTCGCCACACTCTCCGACCGCCTTGCCGACACCTTCAAGAACCTGCGGGGCAAGGGCCGGCTCTCCGAGGCCGACATCGACGCCACCGCGCGCGAGATCCGCATCGCGCTGCTCGAGGCCGACGTCGCGCTGCCGGTCGTCAAGGAGTTCGTCGGGGCGGTGAAGGAGCGGGCCCGCTCCGAGGAGGTCAGCGGCGCGCTCAACCCCGCGCAGCAGATCATCAAGATCGTCCACGAGGAGCTCGTGGAGATCCTCGGCGGCGAGACCCGCCGCCTGCGCTACGCCAAGTCCGGCCCGACGGTGATCATGCTGGCCGGCCTCCAGGGTGCCGGCAAGACGACGCTCGCGGCCAAGCTCGCACGGTGGCTCAAGGAGCAGGACCGGACCCCGATGCTGGTGGCCGCCGACCTCCAGCGCCCCAACGCCGTCCAGCAGCTGCAGGTCAACGGCGAGCGCGTCGGCGTGCCCGTCTTCGCACCCGAGCCGGGCAACGGCACGGGTGACCCGGTCGCGGTGGCTCGCGCGTCGATCGAGGAGGCCAAGCGCAAGCTCCACGACGTCGTCATCATCGACACCGCCGGCCGCCTCGGCGTCGATGAGACCCTGATGCAGCAGGCCGCCGACATCCGCGACGCCGTGCAGCCCGACGAGGTGCTCTTCGTCGTCGACGCGATGATCGGCCAGGACGCGGTCACGACCGCGCAGGCGTTCCTCGACGGCGTCGGCTACGACGGCGTGGTGCTCACCAAGCTCGACGGCGACGCCCGCGGTGGTGCCGCCCTGTCGATCCGCTCGATCACCGGCAAGCCGGTCATGTTCGCCTCCAGCGGCGAGAAGATGACCGACTTCGACCTCTTCCACCCCGACCGGATGGCCTCGCGCATCCTCGACATGGGCGACATGCTCACCCTGATCGAGCAGGCCGAGAAGGCCTTCGACTCCGAGCAGTCGTTGAAGGCCGCCGAGAAGCTCGCCACCAAGGGCGGCTTCACCCTGGAGGACTTCCTCCAGCAGATGATGCAGATCCGCAAGCTCGGCTCGATGACCAAGATCATGGGGATGCTCCCTGGGATGGGTCAGTTCCGCGACCAGCTCGAGAACTTCGACGAGCGTGAGATCGATCGGATCCAGGCCATCATCCAGTCGATGACGCCGGCCGAGCGCGACAACCCCAAGATCATCGACGGCTCGCGCCGCGCCCGCATCGCCGCCGGCTCCGGCCGCCAGGTCTCCGACGTCAACCAGCTCGTCGACCGCTTCTTCGAGGCGCGCAAGATGATGGAGCAGATGGCCCGCGGGGGCGGCGTGCCGGGCATGCCCGGGATGCCCGGGATGCCGGGCATGGGCGGCGGCAAGCGGTCCGGTGCCAAGCAGCAGGCGAAGGGCAAGAAGGGCAAGAAGCGCGTCTCCGGCAACCCCGCCAAGGCAGCCCAGCAGAAGGCGGCCGGCAAGGCCGCGGCGGCCGAGCAGGCCGCCAACCCCTTCGGCAACCCCGACGGCGCCGCGGTGGACTACGAGAAGGCCGCCGAGCAGCTCAACCTGCCCAAGGACTTCTCGCAGTTCTTGAAATGACCGTCCTCGTCGTCGACGGCGCCAACGTCGTCGGCTCCGTGCCCGACGGCTGGTGGAAGGACCGCGCCGGCGCGGCGCGTCGCCTCCACGAGCGGCTGCTGGTCGCCGACACGGCGTACGACGAGGTCGTGCTGGTGCTCGAGGGTGGGGCCAAGGCCGGCGTACGCGCGGGGCGGGACGCGCACGTACGCACCGTCCACGCGCCAAGGGACGGCGACGCCGAGATCCGCGAGCAGGCTCGTCGCGCCGGTGAGGCGGGCGCCCGGGTCACGGTGGTGACGGCCGACCGCGCGCTCGCGGCCAACGTGTCGCCGGCGCAGGTGCTCAGCCCCGCGTGGCTGCTCGACCGCCTGTGAGCACGACGCGCGCGAGCACGACGGTCCAGCTGGTCACGCGGGCTCGGCTCACTTCTTCTTGACGTCCTCGCACGTGAAGTCCGACAGCACGAGCTTGCCCGGCAGGTTCGTGCTGGCGCTCAGCAGGTCGCCGCCGGCCGAGACGTAGAAGTGCTGGGTGTTCTTGTTGACGGCCGATGGAGTGACCCCGGTGTAGACGGTTCCGTCCGAGAACTCGGCGTTCAGAGTCCCGGGTGCTGCGCCGTCCGTCTGGTTGTTGACGAAGTGCCAGAGCCCGGAACCCTCTCCGCACGACTGACCGTTCAGGTTGTCCAAATTGGCCGCGATGGCGGGCGTGCTGATACCCACCATGACCATGGTGGCGGCCGCCACGATGTACTTCTTGTGCCTCATGCTCGTCTCCGTCCGGTTGCCTGGATCGCACCGCACCGACAGGTGCCGGCACGGACGGCCGTGCTCCCGTCGTCGGGGGTCGGCCAGGCAATCACGGTGCAGCCTCTGCGACATGGTGGGCGGGCATGCAGGCGATGATCGTCAATATCGAGGACGCCGCGTCCGACATCATTCGGGTGCAGGGCCCACATCCGTCACGACCGCAGTGCGGTTGTCACCGTCGGTGCCGAGCGTGAAGTCGACCCACGTCCGGTTGTTGTCGGTGGTCTCCTCGCGGAACACGCCCTGCTCGTCGGCGACGGCATGGATGCGGTAGTCGCCGTCGGCCAGGCCGTCGACGGGGATGCTCTGGCCCGGGAGGTTCCAGTGGTAGTAGTCCACCCAGCCCCGGCTGAGACCCATGACCAGACGGTTCGAGTCCTCGCTGCCGCACCCCTCGCGCTCGTAGACCGCCTCGTCGGGACCGAGGTCGAGCCCCGAGTGCTCGAAGTCGTAGATGCAGAACCCGACCTTGTGGTCGGTGCGCGGTTCACCGGACTCCTTGCCCTGCTCGTCGAGGGCGAACAGGTGGTAGGTCACGTAGCGCTCCACGTGCCAGTGCTCGTGGCCGTCGCCACCCCACACCGGCCGCGCCGCGCTGGGCGCGTGGCTGGCTCCGCCGTCGGAGTGCTCGATGTCCTGCGTCACGGTCCACTCACCGCCGAGGTTCTTCTCCGCCGTGGCGTGGAAGTCCCCGGCCCCGACGTTGACGAGGGCGGAGCTGAACTCGACCGACCAGCTGTCGCCGACCCTCTTGGTGTGGATGTCCTCCGGCGGCGCGGGGACGAAGTCGGGCAGCCGCTCGGCGCCTGCAGGATCCTCGGACCACCGGGCGTCGGCGTCGCCACCGCACCCGGACACGACGGCCAGGGCCGCCGCAGCAGCGCAGACCCCGCCTCTGCGGACCCACCCACGCGCCTTCCCCATCCGTCGATGGTGGCAAGGTGCCGGAGCGACAGGGCCGCGGATCCGGCCACGTACCCCATTTGTGGGAGCCGACAGGTTCGGCGCTGGCGTCACGGGGGATCGCTAGGGTCGGGGCATGAGTGCCCAGCGCTTCCGCGGCCCGGTCCTGCCCGATGGTGAGGCACGCGACCTCTACGTCGTCGATGGTCGGATCACCTACGAGCCGCAGGCGGGGGCCGACACGGTCGCCGAGGGGTGGATCGTGCCCGGGCTGGTCGACGCGCACTGCCACCTCGGCCTCGACGACTTCGGCCCCACCGACGACGCGGCGACCGAGCAGCAGGCGATCGACGACCGCGACGGCGGAGCGCTGCTCATCCGCGACGCAGGGTCGGCGGCCGACACCCGGTGGATCCACGACCGCGACGACCTGCCCCGGCTGATCAGGTGCGGCCGTCACATCGCCGCGACGAAGCGCTACATCCGCAACTACGCCCACGAGGTCGAGCCCGCCGACCTGGCGACGTACGCCGCGCAGGAGGCCCGCAACGGCGACGGCTGGATCAAGCTGGTCGGCGACTGGATCTCCCGCGACGACGGCGACCTCGCGCCCTCCTTCCCGGCCGCGGCGTTCCGCGACGCGATCGACGCCGCCCACGCGGAAGGCGCCAAGGTCACCGCGCACTGCTTCGGCCACGGCGTCCTCCCCGGCCTGATCGAGGCCGGAATCGACTGCATCGAGCACGGCACCGGCCTCACCGAGGACCTCATCGACGCGATGGTCGCCCACGGCACCCGGCTCGTCCCGACCGTGATGCAGCTCGACAAGTTCCCCGAGCACGCGGCGGCCGGGCAGGAGAAGTTCCCGGCCTACGCGCAGACCATGACCGACCTCTACAGCCGGATGCCGGCCACGATCATGGCGGCGTACGAGGCGGGCGTGCCGATCTACGCCGGCTCGGACGGCGGTGGCATCAGCCGCCACGGCAACATCGCCGGCGAGGTCGATGCGCTGGTGCGGATCGGGATCCCGGCCCACGACGCCCTCGGCGCGGCGAGCTGGCGGGCCCGCGAGTGGCTCGGCGTCGACGGGCTCACCGAGGGAGCGTCTGCCGACTTCGTGGTCTACGACCGCAACCCGGTGGAGGACCTGTCCGTGCTCCGTACGCCCACGACGGTCGTGCTGCGGGGCGCGGCACGTACGACGAAGGGCGGTCACCCGGCCGGGTGACCGCCCCTCTGGACGTCGTTCGCGCTCAGGCGGTCGGCGTCTCGGTCTCGGTCTCGAGCTCTGCTTGGGCGGCGCTGACGTGCGCGCGCACCGCGCGGATGTCGGCCTTCGTGCTCGTGGCCGCGATCTCGAGGGCGGCCGCCTCGGCAGCTACGAGGTGCGTGACTGCCTCCGGGTCGGCCGCGGCGGCCTCCTCCAGGCGCTCGACCTTGGCCAGGACGTTCGCGACGATCCGGAAGTTCTCCACGCGGAACGAGCGCAGCTCCTTGCGGGCGGCGCGGGTGTCGAAGGTGCTGTCGGCGGCCTCGACCTGCGTCTTGACCTCGCCCAGCGCAGCACGCGCCTCGTCGAGGTTGGTGACCAGCTCGGCCTCGGTGTCGTCGGCGAGGCGGACGACGGCCTTGCTGCCGGAGAGGCGGGTGAGGCGCTTGTCCTTGCCCGCGATGTCCTTGAGCAGCTGCTTGGTCTGCGCCTTGACGGGCTTCGTCGGCTCGGCGGCGTGCGCCGAGACGGCCAGTGCGGACGGCGTGGCGAGCGCGACGGACGCGAGCAGGCCGGTGGTCAGACGGGTGGTGCGGTTCATCGAGAGCGCTCCTCGAGGTGGGGGGATGGAGTACCGACGGCCGAGTCTGCGCGACGCGGGTGGTCCAGACAACTCGAGGACCGGTCATTTCGCGTGGTCACTACGAGCCATTGCCGCGGACGCATCCGGGTGGGTCGTCGGCACAGGAAACCGGTTTGTCGCGCTGCTGCCCGGCCCCTGAGGATGGGCCCCATGAGCGCTCTCGTGGACCTGTTCCCGCCCCTCGGGCTCCGCGTGGTCGCCGGCCCGCTCGAGCTGCGGGGACTGACCGACGAGCTCATCGCCGAGCTGTGCGACGTGGCCGAGGCGGGTATCCACGATCCGGGGGAGATGCCGTTCTACTTCCCGTGGAGCGCGGCCCCGGCGGGGGAGCTCTCGCGCAACACCGCGGCGTACCACTGGGGCAAGCGGTCCACCTTCTCTCCCGACGACTTCTGCCTCGACCTCGCCGTCCTGCTCGACGGCCGGGTGATCGGAGCGCAGGGCGTCGCGGCGAAGCACTTCCCCGTGACGCGCACCGGCGAGACGGGGTCCTGGCTGGGACGGGAGTTCCAGGGCCGTGGGTTCGGCACGGTCATGCGGCACGCGATGTGCGAGCTGCTCTTCGACCACCTCGGCTTCGAGGAGGTCACCTCTGCTGCCTTCCTCGACAACCCCGCCTCGCTGGGGGTCTCCCGCAAGGTCGGCTTCCGCCCGACCGCCGTGTCCCGGATCAAGCGACGCGAGGGGGAGCTCGCCCTCAACCAGGGGCTCGTCCTGACGCCCGAGGCGTTCGTACGCCTCGGCGAGCCGGTCGAGGTCACCGGTGCGGAGGCGGTCCGGGCCTTCATCGGCCTCGACGACTGAGGCCCGTTGAGCGGTCGATTGGTCGCGGGCGGTGACCCTCTGGCAGAATCGTTGCTCGTGTCCTGCGCGCCCGGACCCTCTCATCCGGACGACGTAGCGCCCTTCGAGTGACCAGCACCGGTGACCCCACCTGGGAACGGTCCCTCACCCACGACAATTTCTGAGGAGACACCACAAACGTGGCCGTCAAGATTCGTTTGAAGCGCCTGGGCAAGATCCGGGTGCCGCAGTACCGCATCGTCGTCGTCGACTCGCGCAAGAAGCGCGACGGCAAGGTCCTCGAGGAGATCGGCAAGTACCACCCGAAGGAGGACCCGTCCTACATCGACGTCGTCTCCGACCGGGCGCAGTACTGGCTCGGCGTGGGCGCACAGCCCTCCGAGGCCGTCGAGGCGATCCTCAAGGTGACCGGTGACTGGCAGAAGTTCAAGGGTCTGCCGGGCGAGGAGGGCACCCTGAAGGTCAAGGAGCCCAAGCGCGCCAAGCTCGACATCTTCAACGAGGCCCTCAAGGAGGTGTCCGCCGAGTCGAAGGGCTCCGCGACCACGGCCAAGAAGAAGACCGAGAAGAAGACCGAGGAGCCCGCTGCCGAGGTCCCCGCTGCCGAGGCTCCGGCCGAGGTGCCTGCCTCCGAGACCCCTGAGGGCGCTGCCGACGCCGCGGAGGCCACCGAGACGGTGACCGCCGAGGACGCCGGCAAGAGCGAGGCGTGAGCGACGTGCTGGCCGAGGCTCTCGAGCACCTGGTGCGTGGCATCGTCGACCACCCCGACGACGTCATCGTCCGCGACAAGCAGCTGCGTCGTGGCTCGATCCTCGAGGTCCGGGTCCACCCCGACGACCTCGGCAAGGTGATCGGCCGCAACGGCCGCACCGCGACCGCCTTCCGCACCGTCGTCTCGGCCCTCGCCGGCCGCGGCGGTGCCCGGGTCGACTTCGTCGACACGGATCGGCGCCGCTAGCACCCCGCACGTTGACACCACCCACTGACCCGGCAGGGATCCTCTGCCGGGTCAGTGGCATTTCGTGACACGGGGGAGCTTCGTCGTGACATGTCGATGACGACCTTCCCCGCTCGCCCCCGTTCGTCCCCCGGTCGGCGGGCCCCGGCGCCTGAGTCGCTGGGAGACTCGAGCGCCGGCCCCTCTACGCTGACGCTGTGAGTCCCCAGGAACCCGGCGACATCGAGGTCGTGGTCGGCCGCATCGGCAAGCCCCACGGCATCCGCGGCGAGGTCACCCTCGACGTACGCACAGACGAGCCCGACCGGAGGTTCGCCCCTGGCACGACGCTGCGCGCCGAGGCCCCGGCCGGCGCCGACCGTCGCCCCCCGACGCTCACCGTCGCGCGCGCCCGCTGGCACCAGAGCACCCTGCTCGTCACCTTCGACGAGCTCGCCGACCGCAACGCCGCCGAGGCGGCGCGTGGCACCGTCCTGCACGCCACCATCGGCCACGACGAGGTGCCCGACGACCCGGACGAGTACTACGACCACCAGCTCGTGGGCCTCGACGTCGTCGACCTCGACGGCACCCCGCTCGGCACCGTGAAGGCACTCGTCCACGGCTCGGCGCAGGACCTGCTGACCGTACGGACCCCCGACGGCCGCGACGCCCTGGTGCCGTTCGTGACGGCGCTGGTGCCCGAGGTCGACCTCGACGCCGGCCGGATCGTGGTGGCCGACCGCCCCGGACTCGTCTCGCCCTTCCCGGACGAGCAGGGCCCCGACGAGCAGGGCCCCGACGAGCAGGGCCCCGACGAGCAGGCGCCGGACGACGAGGAGTCCGGGGCGTGAGGATCGACGTCGTCACGATCTTCCCCGACTACCTCGCCCCGCTGGAGCTGAGCCTGCCCGGCAAGGCGCGCGCCAAGGGCCTGCTCGACGTCGCGGTCCACGACCTGCGGCAGTGGACGACCGACCGGCACCACACCGTCGACGACACGCCCTACGGCGGCGGGGCCGGCATGGTGATGAAGCCCGAGCCCTGGGGCCAGGCGCTCGACGCGGTCGCGCAGGGCGCCACGATCGTCTTCACCACGCCGAGCGGGGAGCCGTTCACGCAGGCCCTCGCCGAGGAGCTCAGCAGGCACGAGCACCTCGTCTTCGCGTGCGGTCGCTACGAGGGCATCGACCAGCGGGTCATCGAGCACGCCGCGACCATCGGGACGGTCCGCGAGATCAGCCTCGGCGACTACGTCCTCAACGGCGGCGAGGTCGCCGCGCTCGCGATCACCGAGGCCGTCGTACGCCTCCTGCCGGGCTTCATGGGCAACGCCGACTCGCTGGTGGAGGAGTCGCACGCCGACGGGCTCCTGGAGTACCCCGTCTACACCAAGCCGGCCTCCTGGCAGGGTCGCGACGTCCCCGACGTGCTGCTGTCCGGCGACCACGCCCGGATCGCGGTCTGGCGGCGCGAGCAGGCCGCCCGGCGCACCGCCGAGCGACGCCCTGACCTGCTGCCGCCGGTGGCGACGGTCGCGGGCCTGGCCGACCTCGACGTACGCGCCGCCGTCCCCGCCGATGCCGGCGAGCTCTACACCCTGCAGCGGGCCTGCTGGCTCCAGGAGCTGGAGGCCAACCCCGGGGTCGAGATCCCGGCGCTGCGCGAGTCGCTCGACGACGTACGCCGCGGGCTGGGGGAGTGGACGGTGATGGTCGCCCGCGAGCCGTCCTCCGGGCGTCTGGTCGGAGCCGTGCGCGGCCGGGTGGACACGCACGTCGACCCGGCCGGCGAGTGGGACATCGGCCGGGTGATGGTCGCCCCCGACCTCCAGGGCCGCGGCCTCGGGCGCGCGCTGCTGGAGCTGGTGGAGGGCCTCGCCCCCGCCCACGTCGAGACGTACGTGCTCTTCACGGGCGCGGGCTCGACCGACAACCTGCGGATGTACAAGAAGGCAGGCTTCCGGCTGCGCCCCGACCGTGCGGCTCCCGCGGGCGCGGTCGTGCTCACCAAGAAGGTGCGCCGCCGGATTTCACGCTGACGGCGCGCTCTGGCAGACTTCACCCTTGGTCTGCTCGAGGCCAGGGTCGCCCGGAGGCATCGCAGGATGCACCGCGCCGGGGATCCGCCGAACCGCACCTGCCACAGGGGGCGCGCCGGCCGGCCGGACCGGGCACCGACCGATCCCACCACCCCACGTATCCGCGGCTGACCTGTGGCACTCGCGAGGAGCAACGTCATGACCAACGTCATCGCCGACCTCGGCACCGCCATCAAGCGTGACGACGTCCCGGACTTCCGTGCCGGCGACACCGTCAAGGTCCACGTCAAGGTCATCGAGGGCAGCCGCTCCCGTGTCCAGGTCTTCCAGGGCGTCGTGATCCGCGTCCACGGTTCCGGCATCGGCCGCACCTTCACCGTCCGCAAGGTCTCCTTCGGCGTCGGCGTCGAGCGGACCTTCCCGGTCAACTCCCCGATCTTCGAGACGATCGAGGTCGTGACCCGCGGCGACGTGCGCCGTGCCAAGCTCTACTACCTGCGCAACCTGCGCGGCAAGGCTGCCAAGATCAAGGAGCGCCGCGAGGTGTGATCTTCGGACCGCGCGCCGCGAGGCGTGGGTTCGACCAGGGACTGGTTAGTCTCTGCGAGTGACTTCTGACGACCGCGGTTCCACGTCTGTCTCGATGGACGAGGAACCGCGGTCGTCGCGTTCTGGCGAGCCTGTGGGGGATGACGTGGTGAGCGGTGCCGACGAGCAGAAGTCCCGCCGCAGCAAGCGCAAGCAGCTGCCGCTGTGGCAGGAGACGATCCTGCTGCTCGGGGTCGCCCTCGTGCTGGCCGTGGTCATCAAGACCTTCTTCGTGCAGGCCTTCTACATCCCGTCGGAGTCGATGGAGCCCGGCCTGATCCTCAACGACCGGATCCTCATCGAGAAGGTCTCCTACTGGGGCGACGAGGCACCCGAGCGCGGTGACGTCGTGGTCTTCAAGGACCCGGGCGGCTGGCTCCCGCCGATCGACTCCGCGGGTCCCACCAATCCGGTCGCGCGGGTGATGGCGAAGATCGGCCTCTACCCGACCGGCGGACACCTGGTGAAGCGCGTCGTCGGCGTCGCCGGTGACACGATCGAGTGCTGCGACGACCGGGGCCGCCTCCTCGTCAACGGGCAGCCGCTCGCGGAGTCCGCCTACGTCAAGCGCGGGGGCGCGGCGTGCAACGGCCCGATGCCGACCAACGGCGCGTGCGACGAGAAGTGGTCGGTCGGGCCGATCCCCGACGGCCACATCTTCGTGATGGGCGACAACCGCTCCCGCTCGGCCGACTCCTCGCAGAAGATGTGCCAGTCCGACGAGACCGAGTGCGTGCCCGGTGACGAGTTCGTCCCGGTCGACCTCGTCGTCGGCAAGGTCTTCGTCCTCCTCTGGCCCGCCGACCGCTTCCGCTGGGACACCCGTCCGGCCACGTTCGAGGACGTGCCGGACCCGGCACCGTGACCTCCTCGTCGCACTTGCCGCCCCAGCCCCGTGAGGGCGGCGTGACCGTACGCCGCGACGCCGGGATCTACGGCTACGAGCGCGCCCTGCGCCGGGCCGGGCTCGAGCCGATCGCGGGCGTGGACGAGGCCGGTCGCGGGGCGTGCGCGGGCCCGTTGGTCGCCGGTGCGGTCATCCTGCCGCCCGGGAAGGCGGGGATCGTCCCGGGCCTCGCGGACAGCAAGCTGCTGACCGAGGCGGCGCGAGAGCGGGTCTACGCCCAGGTCGTACGCCGGGCCCTGGCGTGGTCGGTCGTGGTCATCGACAACGAGGAGTGTGACCGGCTCGGCATGCACGTCGCCAACGTCGAGGCGCTCCGCCGGGCAGTCGCCCGGCTGTCGACGCGCCCGTCGTACGTCCTCACCGACGGCTTCCCCGTCGACGGGCTCGGCGTGCCGGGCCTGGCGGTCTGGAAGGGCGACCGGGTCGCCGCCTGCATCGCCGCCGCGTCCGTCATCGCCAAGGTGACCCGCGACCGGCTCATGGTCGGCATGCACGACGACTGGCCCGCGTACGACTTCCGGACGCACAAGGGCTACATCACCTCCGAGCACGAGGCCGCCCTGGCCGAGCACGGACCCTCGCCGGTGCACCGGATGCGGTTCGTCAACGTACGCCGCGCGGCGGGTCTCGAGCCCATGCCGGCCCCGTCGCTGGATCCGGCCACTAGTGTCGGGCAGGACCAGCCGGCACCGGGGGGCGACACCGTGGAGGAGGACGCATGAGCGCCGAGGATCTCGAGAAGTACGAGACCGAGATGGAGCTCACCCTCTATCGCGAGTACCGCGACGTCGTCGGCATCTTCAAGTACGTCGTGGAGACCGACCGCCGCTTCTACCTCTGCAACCAGGTCGACGTGAAGGCCCGCTCGGAGAGCGGCGACGTGTTCTTCGAGGTGTCGATGAGCGACGCGTGGGTGTGGGACATGTACCGCCCCGCGCGATTCGCCAAGAACGTGAAGGTGCTGACCTTCAAGGACGTCAACGTCGAGGAGCTGGCGGCCCAGGAGATCGACCCGCCGAAGGACTGACGACGCTCGTGTGATCCGGGGGCGGGTCGGCGCCCACTGGGGACTCCCCGCTCGAGCGGGGAGTCCGCCACTTCGTGGCCGTTGCAGCCCCCACGAAGTGTCGGACCACCCCTCCAGGTCGTGCTCACCGACGGTCGCGAGCGGCGGTGAGCCAACGCGAGCCGGTGGCCACGAATCGTCCACAGGCGGCTCCTTGCAGCCGTCCTCCACAGCCGCCGCACCGCGCAGCCCGCCACGGTCGGTGCGTCGCGGTGTGCTGGTGCCTTCCCGATCCCGCTCGACCCGGAAGGCATCCACGATGGCCCTAACCGCTGCCGCCTCCCCCTTCGCCCGCGACCCCGCCGCCGAGCGCAAGCGCCTGCTGGGCCAGCGCGGGGAGGCCATCGCAGCGCGCCACCTGACCGGTCTCGGCATGGAGGTGATCGACCGCAACTGGCGCTGCGACGCTGGCGAGATCGACCTCGTGCTGCGCGACGGCCGGGTGCTGGTCGTCTGCGAGGTGAAGACCCGCACCTCGATCGCCTACGGCGCTCCGCTCGAGGCCATCGACCAGCGCAAGCTCGACCGGCTGCGGCGCTTGGCCGCCCGGTGGCTGCGGGTCCACGACTGCCATCCCGACGATGTCCGCATCGACATGGTCGGGGTCCTGGCGCCGCCCGGGATGCCGGTCGAGATCGAGCACGTCGAGGGAGCCGGCTGATGGCCTTCGCGACAGCCCGCTCCCTGGCCCTCAAGGGAGCCGACGGGCACGTGATCGACGTGCAGGTCGACGTCTCGCCCGGAGTCGTCGGCACGACCCTGGTGGGCCGCGTCGACAAGAGCCTGTCCGAGGCCCGCGACCGGGTGCGGATGGCCATCAACAACGACTGCGGGCGCTGGCCGGCGACCAAGCGGGTCACGGTCCTGCTCTCGCCGGCCGACCTCCCCAAGGGCGGCACCCACTACGACCTGGCGATCGCCGTCGCGGTGCTGGCGGCGGACACGTCCTGCAAGGACCTGACCGCCGACCTGCTCGACGGCTGGGCGTTCGTGGGGGAGCTCTCGGTCTCCGGCGGGCTGCGCCCGGTCCCGGGCGTGCTCCCGATGGTGATCGCGGCAGCGGCGCACGGGCTGACGCGCGTGTTCGTGCCGGAGCCGCAGGCGGCTGAGGCGTCCCTGGTGCCGGGCATGACGGTCTTCGGGGTCAGGTCCCTCGCGCAGGTGTCGGCCGTGCTCCGCGGGGCCGAGGTGCCGGAGGCCTCGCCTGTGGTCGCGCCGTCCGCGAGCCCACTGGCGACGTGGCGCGGCGAGGACCGCCTCGCCGGCGTCGACCTCAGCGACGTCGACGGCCTCGAGGACGTGCGCTACGCCGTCGAGGTGGCGGCCGCCGGCGGGCACCCGCTGATGCTCGTCGGTCCGCGCGGCTCGGGGAAGACCTCGATCGCCGAACGGATCCCCACGATCCTGCCCGACCTGACGACCGAGCAGTCCCTGGAGGTGACGGCGCTCCACTCGGTCGCCGGCACGCTCCCCGACGGGTCCGGCCTGCTGCGGCGCCCGCCGTGGTACGCACCGCACCACTCCGCCAGCGGTGCCAGCGTGCTCGGCGGAGGTACGGGCCGGGTGCGCCCGGGCCAGGTCAGCCTCGCGCACCACGGGGTGCTGTTCCTCGACGAGTTCCCGCACTTCCGCGCGGACGTCGTCGAGGCCATGCGGCAGCCGATGGAGTCCGGCGAGGTGACGATCGCCCGCGGCGAGGAGTCGGCGACCTATCCGGCCCGCTCGCTGGTCGTCCTGGCGGCCAACTCGTGTCCCTGCGGCCGGTTCCACGGGCAGTCGGGCGGCGCCTGCGAGTGCAGCCCCGTCCAGCGCCAGCACTACCTGCGCAAGCTCAGCGGCCCGATCGTCGACCGGGTGGACATCTGGATGGAGGTCCGCCCGCAGCCACGGATGTCGCAGGCCCCCTACGCGCCGGACAGGGAGTCGTCCTCCGACGTACGAGCCAGGGTGACCGCTGCCCGGGAGCGTCAGGCCAGCCGCTACCGCGGGTGCGACTGGATGCTCAACGCGGCCGTTCCCGGCCCCGTGCTCGACCAGCAGTGGCCGCTGACGCCCGAGGCGCAGCGACTCGTGGACCGCGAGCTCGCGGAAGGCCGGCTCACCCGACGTGGCCTCACCCGGGTCCAGCGGCTCGCGTGGACGGTCGCCGACTGTGCCGACGTGCCTCGCCCCGGGCGGGAAGAGGCTGCGACAGCACTCGCCCTGCGCTCCAGCGATCCGGCGCGGAGCCTGCCCGCCGACGTGGTTGTGGGGGCTGCGTCGTGAGCGGGCTGCGGAGCGTCGGCACGACGACCGAGGCCGACCGGCTCGCCCGGGTGGTGCTGAGCGTCGGGGTCGAGCCGGGTGACATCACCACCTCGCGGCTGGTCCGCGACCTCGGCCCGCAGCGGGCGCTCGGCCAGCAGCTGGTGCCCAAACCGGACAGCGGCCTCGCGGAGCGGCTGGCCGAGGTCGACCCGGCCCGCGAGCTCGAGCGGGCCGAGAAGCGAGGCATCCGCTTCCTGGTGCCCGGCGACGCCGAGTGGCCACGCGGGCTCGACGACCTCGACCAGGTCGACCAGCTCGACCACCGGTGCCGTGCCCCGGGCGAGAGCAGCGAGGGTGAGCCCGTCACCTTCGGTGGCACCCCGCCGGGCATCTGGGTGCGTGGTCCGATGCCGTTGACCGAGCTCGCCCGCTCGGTCGCGGTGGTCGGCTCGAGGGCGGCCTCGGTCTACGGCATCGAGACCGCACGCGCGATCTCCGGTCACCTCGCACTGTCCGGCGTGCCCGTGGTGTCGGGCGGCGCGCTCGGCATCGACTTCGTCGCCCACGACGCAGCGCTCCGGGCGGGCGGCGCCACGGTCGCGGTGCTTGCCTGCGGCGTCGACCGGGTCTACCCGGAGAAGAACCGCGCGCTCCTGGCCCACCTCGCAACCGAGTTCGCCGTGGTCTCCGAGCAGCCGCCCGGGTCCGGCCCCACCCAGCTGCGCTTCCTGGCCCGCAACCGCCTGATCGCCGCGCTCACGCGCGGGACGGTGCTCGTCGAGGCTGCCCTGCGCAGCGGTGCCCTCAACACCGTCGGGTGGGCCGAGCAGATGAGCCGTGCGGTGATGGGCGTGCCGGGCCCCGTCACGAGCTACACCTCGGCCGGCGTGCACCAGTGCCTGCGACGCGGGGGCGCCACGCTCGTGACGCACGGGTCCGAGGTGCTGGAGGTGGTCGGCGGATCGGGGGAGCACCTGGTCGAGGTGCCGCGCGGCCCGGAGCGACCTCGCGACAGGCTGAGCGCCGTCGAGCGTCGGGTGCTCGAACAGGTGCCGCCAGCAGCACCCCTGGCCGTGGACGCCATCGCGAGCCTGAGCCTGCTCCACGTCCGCGACACGATGGGCGCGCTCACCCGCCTCGAGGTCAAGGGCTTCGTCGACCGGGTCGACGGCGGCTGGCGACTCGCAGGTGCGGGGTGAGGGGCGCTGACGCACCTACGATGCGGAGGTGAGCGACAGCGCGGCCGAGCCCGGCGACGAGGCCCTCCCCGAGCGGCTGGTCCGGCTTCTCGCCGACTACGAGCGCCACCTCGTCTCCGAGCGCGACCTCGCTCCCCACACGGTCCGCGCCTACCTGGGCGACATCTCCGGTCTGCTCGACCACTGCGTACGCCTCGGCCTCGACGACGTCGCCGAGCTCGACCTCCGCGCGTTGCGCAGCTGGCTGGCGAAGCTGCAGACCACGGGCCGCAGCCGTACGACGATCGCGCGCCGCGCCACGGCGGCGCGGGTCTTCACTGCCTGGCTGCACCGCACCGGCCGCGTGTCCACGGACCCGGGCGCCGCACTCGGCTCGCCCAAGAAGCACAAGACCCTGCCGCCGGTCCTGCGCGCCGACGAGGCCGAGGCGCTGATCCGGTCGGCGGCGGAGCGGGCCGACGACGGCACGGCCGTCGGTGTCCGCGACGTCGCCATGCTCGAGCTGCTCTACGCGACCGGCATCCGCGTCGGTGAGCTGGTCGGCCTCGACATCGACGACGTCGACGCCGAGCGCCGTGTCGTACGCGTCTTCGGCAAGGGCCGCAAGGAGCGCTCGGTGCCGTACGGCACCCCGGCCGGCCGCGCGGTCGAGCGCTGGCTGACGAGCGGACGCCCGTCGCTGCGCGTGGAGGGCTCGGGCGCGGCGCTCTTCCTCGGCGTGCGCGGCCGACGCATCGACCAGCGGGCCGTCCGCGACCTGGTCCACCGGCGGATCGCCGACGTACCCGGAGCGCCCGACATCGGGCCGCACGGCCTGCGGCACACAGCCGCGACCCACCTGCTCGAGGGCGGGGCCGACCTCCGGTCGGTGCAGGAGCTGCTCGGCCACGCATCGCTCGCCACGACCCAGCTCTACACGCACGTCACCACCGACCGCTTGCGCCGGGCCTACCAGCAGGCCCATCCGCGGGCCTGACCACCGCCGGCCCCGCCGGCCCCGCCGGCCCCGCCGGCCTTCGAGCGTCATACGTTCTCGCACCCATGGGTCCCGACCGGCATGACGCTGGGTCTGGCGCCCGGGCCCGCCGCAAGCCCGCCGGCGTCAGGCCAGCCAGTCGACCGGGCGGCGCCACGCGTCGAGCGGGGGAGCCCACGGCAGCCGGACGGTGACCGGCTCGTCGCGCCACAGTGGCAGCAGCCGCACCGGCCCGCCGCCGACGAGGGTGAGCGGATCGAGGTACTCCTCGTCCGCGCCGTGGCCCGCGATCAGCCCCCAGTGGAGGCACGCGGCGGGAAAGCAATGGCTGTCGGTGAGGACGAGCCGCCCGAGCACCTCACCCGCCGCGACGGCCTGGCCGCGCTCGACGGAGGCCGCGACCGGCTCGTAGGTCGTACGTCGGCTCCCGTGCAGGACGGTCACCACGGGCTTGCCGCCGATCGACCCGGCGAAGCCGACGGTCCCGGGCAGGGCGCTGCGCACCGCCTGCCCCGGCCGGCCGGCGAGGTCGGCGCCCCGGTGGCCGGCGGCGTACGGGTGCGGCGGCGGCTCGAAGCCCCGGACGACCTCGGGCTCGGGGTCCAGCGGCCAGACGCCCGCCGGTCCGTCCTGCGCCGACGCGGCGGGGTAGGACCCGAGCGGGACGAGGGTCGTCAGGACGACAGTGAGGAGGGTGGTCAGGAGGGCACGCATCGGCCGATCGTCGCCTCGTCGGGCGCAACCCCGCGCCGTGTGCCGCCCCTACCTGTGGACGACCAGTCAGCGGAGAGGGTTGTGGACGGTCCGTGGCCGCCGGATCCACGCTCGGCCCAGGTGGAGACGAGCGCTCCACACGGATTCGCGGATGGGGGAAAGGAGGGCCTACGATGTGCGGAGCAGTCCACCCGGACTGACTTCGCACGCTCGCTGACCGCGTCGGAATGCATCCCTGGTTCCGGACCGCCCGTGGGCGTCGGTCCTCAGTTCCGTCAGCTCCTCGCTGCGGATCGGACCGGCGCGCGAGCGTCAGGGCACCCGGCACCCGCCGGGCGCAGCAACTGAAAACCAACAGGAGTCCGCTCCCGGTCCGCACCTGCCGCAAGGTCGGGCACATCGGCGAGCGCCTCCGCAACAACAGGAGAACCCATGGCAGTCGTCACCATGCGCCAGCTGCTCGAGAGCGGCGTCCACTTCGGTCACCAGACCCGTCGTTGGAACCCCAAGATGAAGCGCTTCATCATGACCGAGCGCAACGGCATCTACATCATCGACCTGCAGCAGTCGCTCGCCTACATCGACCGCTCCTACGCTTTCGTCAAGGAGACCGTCGCCAAGGGCGGCGTCGTCATGTTCGTCGGCACCAAGAAGCAGGCCCAGGAGGCCATCGCCGAGCAGGCGACGCGCGTCGGGATGCCCTACGTCAACCAGCGCTGGCTGGGCGGCATGCTCACCAACTTCCAGACCGTGCACCAGCGGATCAACCGCCTCAAGGAGCTCGACGACGTCGACTTCGACACCGTCGCCGGCTCGGGTCGCACCAAGAAGGAGCTCCTGCAGATGAAGCGGGAGCACGCCAAGCTCGAGAAGACCCTGGGCGGCATCCGCGAGATGTCCAAGGTCCCCTCCGCGGTGTGGATCGTCGACACCAACAAGGAGCACCTGGCCGTCGAGGAGGCGCGCAAGCTCCGGATCCCGATCATCGGCATCCTGGACTCCAACTGCGACCCCGACCTCGTCGACTTCCCGATCCCGG
The DNA here is from genome assembly GCF_059567905.1 of Nocardioides sp. BGA-UO-ETr-FS32. NCBI lineage: Bacteria > Bacillati > Actinomycetota > Actinomycetes > Propionibacteriales > Nocardioidaceae > Nocardioides > Nocardioides sp. BGA-UO-ETr-FS32. Next base: position 467,147 of record NZ_JCAQOX010000013.1, read on the forward strand.
GCAACGACGACGCCATCCGCGCGGTCGGCCTGCTGACCCGCGTGGTCGCCGACGCCGTCGCCGAGGGCCTCATCGCCCGCTCGGGTGCCAAGGCCGGCGACGCCGACCAGGCCGTCGGTGCCGAGGAGCCCCTTGCCGAGTGGGAGCGCGAGCTCCTCGAGGGCGACGCCGAGAAGACGGCTGCCGCCGCCACCGGTGACGCCACCGCCGAGACCCCGGCCTCCGAGGCCACCGGCGCCGCTGCGGAGGCCCCGCAGGCCGAGGCTGCTGCCGAGGCTGCGACCGACGCCCCGGCCGAGTCCGCTGCGACCGAGGCCCCGGCCGAGTCCGCTGCGACCGAGGCCCCGGCCGAGGACGCTGCCGCGGAGACCCCGGCGGAGACCCCGGCCGAGGACGCTGCTGCCGAGGCGCCCGCCGCCGAGGCCGAGGCCGACAAGAAGGACTGAGCAGGTCACGCCGGCCGCGGGCTCCTGTCCGCGGCCGGCGCCCCGCGTCGTCCCACCGCGCCGGCTCGCGGAGCCGGACGCAGAACTCCCTCTGATCGAAGGAAGAAGGACCATGGCCAACTTCACCGCCGCCGACGTCAAGAAGCTCCGTGAGCTGACCCAGGCCGGGATGATGGACTGCAAGAAGGCGCTGACCGAGACGGACGGCGACTTCGACAAGGCCGTCGAGCTGCTCCGCGTCAAGGGTGCCGCGAAGGCCGCCGCCCGCGGCGCCGAGCGCGAGACCGCCGCCGGCCTCGTCGCCACTGCCGGCAACGCGCTGGTCGAGCTCAAGAGCGAGACCGACTTCGTCGCCAAGAACGAGGACTTCATCGCCAAGGCGCAGCAGATCGCCGAGGTCGCCAACGAGGTCAAGGCCGCCGACACCGCGGCCCTCAAGGCCGCCGAGCTCGACGGCAAGACCGTCGGTGAGGTCGTCGAGGACCTGGCCATCACCATCGGCGAGAAGATCGAGCTGGGCGAGGTCGCCTACTTCGAGGGCACCACCGTCACCTACATGCACAAGCGTGCCGCCGACCTGCCCCCCGCCGTGGGCGTGCTGGTCGAGTTCGAGGGTGACGAGGCTGCCGCCCGCGGCGCCGCGATGCAGATCGCCGCGATGAAGGCCCAGTACCTCACGCGCGACGAGGTCCCGGCCGACGTCGTGGAGTCCGAGCGTTCGATCGCCGAGCAGAAGACCCGCGAGGAGGGCAAGCCCGAGCAGGCGATCGCCAAGATCGTCGAGGGTCGCCTCGGTGGCTTCTTCAAGGAGATCGTCCTGCTCGAGCAGGAGTCGGTCACCGAGTCCAAGAAGTCGGTCAAGGCCGTCCTGGACGAGGCCGGCACCACCGTGAAGCGGTTCGCCCGCTTCGAGGTCGGCGCCTGACGCCACGCTCCACCTGACCACCGACGAGGGGTCGTGCGCCACGGCGTACGGCCCCTCGTCGCGTCCGGGTTCGACCCCCGGGGCTGCTGGCCGGTAGGTTTCGGATGACCCACCCAGGCGCGCGAAGGGAAGCACGTGGCGTACAAGCGAGTCCTCCTCAAACTCTCCGGTGAAGTGTTCGGCGGAGGCGAGGTGGGGTTGGACCTCGACGTCATCAACGCCTTGGCGTCCGAGGTGGCCGAGGTCGCCAAGTCGGGCGTCCAGATCGCGATCGTCGTGGGCGGCGGCAACTTCTTCCGCGGCGCCGAGCTGCAGCAGCGCGGCATGGAGCGTGCCCGCGCCGACTACATGGGCATGCTCGGCACGGTGATGAACTGCCTCGCGCTGCAGGACCTGATCGAGAAGCACGGCGTCGAGACCCGCGTGCAGACCGCCATCACGATGGGCCAGGTCGCCGAGCCCTACATCCCGCGCCGCGCGATCCGGCACATGGAGAAGGGCCGCGTCGTGATCTTCGGTGCGGGCGCCGGCATGCCGTTCTTCTCCACCGACACCGTCGCCGCCCAGCGGGCGCTCGAGACGCGCTGCGAGGTGATCCTGATGGGCAAGCAGGGCGTGGACGGCGTCTACGACTCCGACCCCAAGCAGAACCCCGCCGCGGTCAAGTTCGACCAGCTGACCTACGACGAGTACCTCGCCCGCGACCTCAAGGTCGCCGACGCGACGGGCATCGCGATGGCACGCGACAACAAGATGGACATGGTCTTCTTCAACCTCTCGACGCCGGGCACCATCGTGCGCGCCGTGCGGGGTGAGAAGATTGGCACGCTGGTCAGCAGCTCGGCCTGATCGGGCCCGGCGACCACCCTTCACCGCGCCCGCACCACGGACGTACGACGAGAGAGAGCAACCGTGATCAACGACGTCATGAACGATGCCGACGCCAAGATGGGCAAGTCCGTCGAGGCGACCCGCGAGGAGTTCGCCGCGATCCGCGCCGGTCGTGCCAACCCGGCGATGTTCGCCAAGATCACGGCCGACTACTACGGCACCCAGACGCCCCTGCAGCAGCTGGCCAGCTTCACCTCCCAGGACGCGCGCACGATCCTGATCCAGCCCTTCGACTTCGGCGCGATGACGGCGATCGAGAAGGCCATCCGTGACTCGGACCTCGGCGTGAACCCCGCCAACGACGGCAAGGTGCTGCGTTGCGTCTTCCCCGAGCTGACCGAGGAGCGCCGCAAGGAGTTCATCAAGCTCGCCAAGGCGAAGGCGGAGGACGGGCGCGTGTCCGTGCGCAACGTGCGCCGCACGGCCAAGCAGGCCCTCGAGAAGCTCGAGAAGGACGGCGAGGTCGGCAAGGACGACGTCACCGGCGCGGAGAAGCGCCTCGACGCCCTCACCAAGACCCACACCGACAAGATCGACGAGCTGGTCAAGCACAAGGAAGCCGAGCTGCTCGAGGTCTGAGCGCCCCCCGTCGATGACCACACCCGAACCTCCGGCGCCGCCGGCTCCCGAGCCGCAGGCGCCCAAGGACCACGGCCGCGCCGGGCGCGACCTGCGCGCGGCCGTCACCTCGGCGGTGCTCCTGGTCGCGGCGATCCTGCTGTCGCTGCTGTTCTGGAAGCCCGCCTTCATGGGCATCGTCGCCATCGCGGTGGTGGTGGCGGTCTGGGAGCTGCAGAAGGGGTTGTCGGCCAAGGGGATCGACATCCCCGAGCAGCCGCTGATGCTCGGCGGCGTCGTGATGGTGGTCGTCGCCTACGTGTGGGGTGCGCCGGCGCTGGTGACCGCCACTGCCGTCACCGCGCTGGTGATCATGCTGTGGCTGCTGCGACGCGGCGTCGACGGCTACGTCAAGAACGCGACCGCGTCGGTCTTCACCCTCGTGTACGTCCCGTTCCTCGCCTCCTTCGTCGCGCTGCTGCTGGGTGAGGGCGGCAAGGCACCGGCCCTCGGGCTCAACCTCGACGACCCGGGCATGCGCGGCGTGGTCACGTTCATCGCCATCACCGTCGCCTCCGACACCGGTGGCTACGTCGCCGGCGTCCTGTTCGGCAAGCACCCGATGGCCCGGGTGATCTCGCCGAAGAAGTCGTGGGAGGGCTTCGTCGGCTCCATGGTCGCCACGATCGCCGTGGGCGTCTGGCTGGTGACGGCGTTCCTGGGTGGCGAATGGTGGGTCGGGGTCCTGCTCGGCGTGATCGCCGCGGTGATGGCCACGCTGGGTGACCTGTGCGAGTCCGTGATCAAGCGCGACCTCGGCATCAAGGACATGAGCCAGGTGATCCCCGGCCACGGCGGCCTGATGGACCGCCTCGACTCGCTGCTCGCGACGGTCGCGCCGATCTGGCTGGTCCTCTACTACCTCGTCTTCTGAGGTCCTCCCCGATGCGCTTGCTGGTCACCGGCGGCCGGACCGGATACCTCGGCCGGCACGTCGTACGCGCTGCCGCAGGCCACGACGTGGTGGCGGTCGGCTCCGCGGACGCCGACGTACGCGACCCCGCCGCGGTGGACGCGCTCGTCGACCGGCACCGGCCGGACGCGGTCGTGCACACCGCCTACGTCCAGTCCGACCCCGAGGTCACGGGCGCCGGTGCCGTCCACGTCGCACGCGCCGCCGCCCGCATCGGCGCCCGCCTGGTGCTGGTCTCCTCAGACGTCGTGTTCGGGGGCTCCGACAGGCCCTACGACGAGTCGGCGGTGCCCGACCCCGTGTCGGCCTACGGCGAGGCCAAGGTGCTGGCCGAGAGCGCTGCGCTCGCGTCGGGCGCCGACGTCGTCGTGGGCCGGTCCTCGCTGATCCTGGGCGACGGGGAGTCGCAGCACGAGGCGCTGTTCCGCGAGCTGGCCCGCGGCGCGGACGGCGCGCTCTTCGAGGACGAGCGACGCTGCCCGGTCCACGTCGCCGACCTGGCGGCCGCCCTGGTCGAGCTCGCGGGCAACGACGTGCGCGGGGTGCTCCACCTCGGCGGGGCCGACGCGATGAGCCGCCTCGAGCTCGGCCGGCTGGTCGCCCGCCGTGACGGTCTCGACCCCGGCGCCCTCCGCGCGGGCCGGCGGTCCGAGCTCCCCGACCCCGGCCCCATCGACGTACGCCTCGACTCGTCCCTGGCGTCGCGGCTGCTCACCACCCGACTGCGAGGGGCGCGCGAGTTCCTGGCGGGATGACGGCGCCATGACCCTGCTCCCGGACGCTGGTGGCGGCCGAGCTGACCGGGCAGCCGCCCGACCTCGAGCGCTGGGAGTCGCTGGCGATGCCCGACGTCATCCGCGTCGACCCGTGACCGACAGCACCCGGGCGGATGTCCCCGTCACAGCGTGCCCCGCGTCGTCGGGCGCCACCGACCACCTAGGCTGACGGCGTGGAGACGCACGAGGCCCAGCAGGGCGAGCTGCCGCAGGACCGGCACTTCGAGTGGTGGCACCACAGCCACCCCACCTTCGCCGGCATCACCGGCTTCTTCGCCGGGATGCTCTACGTCACGGCTGTGCCGGGCGCCTTCGCCGGCATCCTCCGGCTCCTCTTCACCTACGAGACCGCCGAGAAGCTGTTCCCCTTCGTGCTGCTCGCCCTGGTGCTGCCGATCGCGATGCTGGTCAAGCGCAAGACCCGGCGCTTCGCCCAGTTCATGTTCGTCGGGATGGTCGTCACGACCCTGGTGGTGCTGGGAGTGGCCTCGCTGGTGCTCTACTTCATGGTCGACGCCTGACCTGATCGGGCCACGGCGACTGAGCACGCGGGACCTCCCCGCGGTGCGGCAGGATCTGCGAGGCTCGGCACATGTACCCATCCGTGGGTGTGCTGCCCACGCACGGCCTCTTCGTCGCCCTCGGCGTCGCTGCCGCGGCGCTCGTGTTCGTGCTCGAGGCACGCCGTCGTGGGCACACCGACGAGCGCATGGTGTACGTCGTCGCGGGCGCGCTCGTGGGCGGGGCGATCTTCATGCGGATGGGCACCTGGCTCCAGCACCTCGACCTCGACCGCAACGCCGGGTTCGCCGACCAGTGGCTCTACGGCAACCGATCGATCCTCGGCGGCCTCTTCGGCGCGTGGCTCGGTGTGCACGTCGCGAAGAGGCTGGTGGGGTACCGCCAGCGGACCGGTGACCTCTTCGCGCCCGCGGTCGCGATCGGGATGGCGATCGGGCGGGTGGGCTGCTACCTCACCGAGCAACCCGGCACGCCGACGGGAGGCGGCTGGGGGATCACCCTCGACGCCGAGCAGGCGGCGTACACCGGTGCTCCGGCGGGCGTGGGGCTCCACCCGTCGTTCGCCTACGAGATCGTCTTCCACCTCGTCGCGTTCGTCGTCCTCTGGACGTGGCTGCGCCACCGGGACCTGCCCCCGGGTGAGACGTTCGTACGCTACGTCGCGGCCTACGCGGTCTTCCGCTTCTTCGTCGAGTTCGTGCGCGGCAACGAGGTGGTCTGGGCCGGGCTCACCCGCCCGCAGCTCGCGCTGCTGGCGACCATTCCCCTGCTGGCCGCGCGGATCGTATGGTCGGTCCGCCGGGCGCGGGTCGCCGAGGAGGTGACGGCATGAGTGGCATGCCACTGCGCGGTGATCGCATCCACCGCTACGTCAATGCGTTCTGCCCGTTGTGCCACGAGGCCGAGCCGCTGCGCCCGCTCGAGGACGTGCGGCGGCTGTCGGGCTGGCTGGTCGTACGCGCCGACCGGGTGTGGCTGGAGCGCGGGTGCCCGGACCACGGCCTGGTGCGCACCCTCTACGACGAGTCGCCGGAGATCCTGTCCTACCTCGAGCAGTGGACCGCGCCGACGAAGGTGCACGCCCCCGACCTCGTCGGGAACTTCGAGCCGGTGCCCGCGGCCTACGCCGACGGCCTGCCGCAGATGCAGACCCAGCACACCTGCATCCTGCTGGAGGACCTGCTCGACCACTGCAACCTGAAGTGCCCGACCTGCTTCACCGAGTCATCGCCCGCGCTGGCGTCCGTGGCACCGCTGAAGGCGGTGCTCGCCTCGATCGACACCCGGCTGGAGCGGGAGAACGGTCGGCTCGACGTGCTGATGCTCTCGGGCGGGGAGCCGACGCTCTACCCGCACCTGGCCGAGCTCCTCGACGAGGTGGTCCGCCGTCCGGTGGTGCGGGTGCTGGTCAACACCAACGGGCTGCGGGTCGCGACCGACGACGACCTGCTCGCGCTCCTGACGCGGCACCGTCAGCGGGTCGAGGTCTACCTCCAGTACGACGGCGAGTCCGCCGAGGCCTCCACCCACCACCGCGGCGCCGACATCCGCCGGTTCAAGGAACGCGCGCTCGAGCGCCTCTCCCGCGCGGGGATCTTCACGACCCTGACGATGACGGCCGCCCTCGGGGTCAACGACGACGAGATCGGCCTGGTGGTCAAGCGTGCGCTCGGGACGCCGTACGTCGGCGGGGTGACGATCCAGCCGGTGTTCGGGAGCGGACGCGGCGCGGGCATCGACGCGCTCGACCGGCTGACGCACACGGGGGTGCTCGCCCGACTGGAGGAGCAGACCGCGGGCCAGGTGACCTGGCGCGACCTGACCGCCCTCCCGTGCAGCCACCCGCACTGCTGCTCGGTCGGCTACCTCCTGCGCGACGACGCCGGGACCTGGCAGTCCCTCACCAGCCTCGTGGGCCACGACCGGCTCAAGCAGTGGCTCGACCTCGAGCCCGACCTGCTGGCGAACCGCATCGCAGACGACGCGATCCCGTCCGGTCTGCGCCAGGTCGTGAAGTCGTCCCTGCTCGACCTGCTCAGCGAGCAGTCGTCGCTGTCGCACCCGTCGATGGCGGCCATCTGGCGCGACATCTGCACGGGCTGCGACCTCGGCATCGGGACCCTGGCGACCCTGGCGTCATCGCGGCTGCCGGGCGGTCAGGAGAGGCTGCGGTCCCTGCTCGGTGAGCGGGTCGTGCGGATCACCGTGAAGCCCTTCATGGACATGAACACCATGATCGAGGAGCGCCTGACCCAGTGCTGCGTGCACGTCGGGACGGTCAACGCCGACTCCGGTGCCCACCAGTGCGCTCCCTTCTGCGCCGTCCAGGCCTGGCAGCCGCTGGGTCGTACCCGACTCTCCACCGCAACAGGAGGCAGGTCATGACCGACCCTCGAGTCGTCGACACGTCGGCGCCACCACGCAAGGAGGTCCACGACCCTCTCCGGCTGTGCATCTTCGCCACGGTGGCAGCCATCGCGTGGCTCGCCGGTCCGCTGGCGCTCGTGTTCTTCGCCGCGCTCGGCATCCGTGGCTACGTCGTCGCCATCCGGGGCGGGCTCACCCGGACCCGGTGCCTGTGGCACGACCCGCGGATCTCCGTGGCCTACCTCGCCGCGCTGGCGGCGCTCGGCGTGGCCGCCCTCGTCACGGGCCTCGGGCCGTGGCAGCCGGGAGCGCTCCGGTGAACGCCGAGGACCAGCAGTCGCCCAAGGTGGGCAACGTCATCGGGGGAGTGGCGCTCGGGCTCGCAGCTGCCGTCGGCTACATGGTCGTCGCCTTCGTCGGCCTCTACTCCCTCGATCCTTCGGGGTCGGGATCGGATGTCGTGGGGGTCCTGGTGTTCGCGGCCCCGGCGGTGCTCGGTGCCATTCTGCTGGCCTTCCCGCGGACCCGTCGCGCAGGCGCAGGGCTGGTGATCGGGCTGGCGGTCGGTCTCATCGTGGTGCCGGCGATGTGCGTGAGTCCGCTGATGCTCGGCGGCTGAATCGCGCCCACGGCCTTCCGGATGGGACACTCGGGGCGATGTCCGACTCAACTCAGCAGCCGATCAAGACCCTGCCCCTCGTCTTCGACGAGCCGCGCGGCCGCAAGAAGCCGCCGCCGCACCTCGCCGACCTCGACGAGGCCGGCCGCAAGGCGCGGCTCGAGGAGATGGGCCTGCCGGGCTTCCGTGCCAAGCAGCTCTCCCACCACTACTTCTCCCGCCTCGTCGACGACCCGGCTGAGATGACGGACCTGCCCGCCGGCCAGCGCGACGAGCTCGTGTCCGCGCTGCTGCCGCACCTCATGACGCCGCTGCGCACCATGGAGGCCGACAAGGGCACCACCCGCAAGACGCTGTGGAAGCTCTTCGACGGCGCGCTCGTCGAGTCGGTGCTGATGCGCTATCCCGACCGCGCCACGATCTGCGTCTCGAGCCAGGCCGGCTGCGGCATGGCGTGCCCGTTCTGCGCCACCGGGATGGGAGGTCTCCAGCGCAACATGTCGACCTCCGAGATCGTCGAGCAGGTCGTCGCCGGCGCCCGTTCGCTGGCCCGCGGCGAGGTCCCCGGCGGCCCCGGCCGCGTGTCCAACGTGGTGTTCATGGGCATGGGCGAGCCCCTCGCCAACTACAAGGCGGTCATCGGGGCCGTACGCCGCCTCACCGACCCGTCGCCGGCCGGCCTCGGGATGAGCGCCCGCGGGGTCACCGTCAGCACGGTCGGCCTCGTGCCGCGGATCAACCAGCTCGCCGACGAGGGCATCCCGGTCACCCTCGCGCTGAGCCTGCACGCGCCCGACGACGAGCTGCGCAACGAGCTGGTCCCGATCAACACCCGCTTCTCGGTCGCCGAGACCGTCGAGGCCGCCTGGAACTATGCGGCGAAGACCAAGCGTCGGGTCTCGATCGAGTACGCCATGATGCGCGGCATCAACGACCAGGCGCACCGCGCCGACCTGCTCGGCGACGTGCTCAACTCCTACGGCGACTGGGGCTGGGTCCACGTGAACCTCATCCCGCTCAACCCGATCGAGGGGTCGAAGTGGACCGCCTCGGACCCCGCCGACGAGCGCGAGTTCGTCCGCCGTCTCGAGGCCAAGGGCATCCCGACGACGGTCCGCGACACCCGCGGCCGCGAGATCGACGGCGCCTGCGGGCAGCTGGCCGCCAAGGAGTAGGGCTCCCGGTCCTCCCTGCATGTCGAGGACCGTTCACGTGTCCTTCGCACGGAGCGGGGCGTCCGTTGCGGGTCGCTTCCTAGCGTCCGTGGCATGGACCTGCTCGAGAGGCGGCGTCGCAGCCGCACCGCACCGGCCGACAACCTCCTCACCCTCCCGGTCCCGCCACCGGCCGCCCGTCCCACCGCCGCCTCCCGGCTCCGCGTGCTGGTGGTCGCCGAGTCGTTCCTGCCGCAGGTCAACGGCGTCACCAACTCGGTCCGCCGGGTGCTGGAGCACCTGGCGACGGAGGGCCACGAGGCCGAGCTGATCGCCCCGACCGGCCCGGGGACGTACGCCGGGTTCCCGGTCACCCACGCGCGCGGCGCGAGCCTGCCGTTCTACGCCGACTTCCGGATCGGCCTGGAGACCCGTCGCCGCCTCCGCGCCGCGATGGAGCGGTTCCGCCCCGACGTCGTGCACATCGCCTCGCCGGCCACGCTCGGCTACCAGGCCATCAAGGCGGCCCGCTCGCTCGGCATCCCCACCGTGGCGATCTACCAGACCGACCTGGTGGGCTTCGCCGACCGGTACGGCGTGCCCGGCGGCGCTCGCGCGATGGAGTCGCTCACCCGCCGGATCCACCTCGGTGTCGACCGGACGCTGGCCCCGTCGACGGCCAGCATGGCCCAGCTCGCCCGGCTCGGCATCGACGACGTCGCCCGCTGGCCGCGCGGGGTGGACCAGGTGCTCTTCGAGCCGGCGAAGCGGGACGAGGCGCTGCACGCCGAGCTGGCACCCCACGGCGAGGCACTCGTCGGGTACGTCGGGCGGCTGGCCCCCGAGAAGGAGCTCGAGCTCCTCACCCACGTCGACCGGCTGCCGGGCGTACGCCTCGTGCTGGTCGGGGGCGGGCCGGAGGAGGCCCGCCTGCGGGCGCTGCTCCCGGACGCGGCGTTCCTCGGCGTGCTGCACGGCGACGAGCTCGCCCGGGCGTACGCCACCCTCGACGTCTTCGTGCACACAGGTCGCCACGAGACCTACTGCCAGTCCGCCCAGGAAGCCCTGGCCAGCGGGGTCCCGGTGGTCGCGCCGCGGGCGGGTGGACCGATCGACGTCGTCGACGACACCGTCGCGGGCTACCTCTACGCACCGGGGGACGGCGACGAGCTGGCGGCCCACGTCGCGCGGCTGGTGGCGCAGCCTGTGCTGCGCCGCCGGATGGCGGCCGCGGCGCGGCTCAGCGTGCGCGACCGCACCTGGCGGGCCGTCAACGACCTGCTGGTGAGCCACTACCGCGACGTCAGCGTCCCGGCCGGGACGCGCCGCCGAGCCGGCTGAGCCTCACCCGGCCGCGCTCACCCGGCCACCACCTCCACGGCCTCCTCGACGCTGTCGACGAGGTGGACGTACGGCTCCATCGCGCGGTCGCGGGCCAGGGCCTGCAGCAGCGGCCACACGGGCAGCTGCTCGGTCCAGTGGTGCCGCCCGACGAGCACCATCGGCGCCACGGCGGAGGCGTCGGCGTAGTAGTTCTCGCAGGCGTCCTGGAAGACCTCCTGCACCGTCCCGGCGGCACCCGGCAGGAAGACGATGCCGGCGTTGCAGACCTCGAGCAGCACGGCCTCGCGCGGGGCGTTGTGGAAGAACTTCGCGATCGACGTGGCGAACACGTTCGGCGGCTCGTGGCCGTAGTGCCACGTCGGGATGCCCAGCGACTCCCGCCCGCCGCTCGTCGCCCCCACCACCTCGAGCGCGACCCGCGCCCACGCGCCCACGTCGGGGCCGTACGACGGAACCGGCGCCACGGCCGTCAGGGCGGACTCGAGGTCCCCGGGGACGTACGCCCCGAGGTTGGCCGCCTCCATCGCGCCCGGCCCGCCGCCCGTGGCGACGGTCATTCGGTCGGCGAGCGCGTGGCCGAGGCGGGCCGCGTCGGCGTACGCCGGGGTGCCGCGCTGGAGCGCGTGGCCGCCCATGACCCCGACGACATCGCGATCGGCCACCCAGGCGGTCAGCGCGGCGTCGACGTGGTGGTCGTGCAGCGCCATCGCGAGGGTGTCGTCCGGGCCGTCACCGCGGCGCGACCAGGCGTACGCCCGCGCGTCGACACTGTCCTCGTAGCGGGGCGTGTCGTAGAGGTCGCCGGGGGAGTAGAGGGTCGGGCGGTAGGGGTCGACCGGGACCCCGGGGATCTCGTGCAGCACCATCGCGCCTGCGCGGCGTACGGCGTCGTCGTCCCCCTCGGCGAACTCGCACCCGAGGAACAGCGCCTGCTCCAGCGTCCGCTGCAGGAGGGCCGGGCCGCGGTCGGTGAGGTCGAGCCCGACCAGGCGCCACCCCGTGAGCGAGGTCGCGCCGGTGTCCAGCCGTCGGTCGAGCTCGGCCAGGGTGGTGACGTCGACGAGGCGACCGTGGGAGTGCTTCACGCGCGCCAACCTAGCCGTGCCTGTCTCGACACGGCCCTCACGCGGCTTCGTGCCTCAGCCGCGGGGCCACTCGACATGGCAGGGCCCACGCGCCGACCTCGTGCCTCGGTCGTCGCTGCCCGTCTCAGAACGCGTGCGCCATCAGCTCCCCGAACAGCTCCTGCTCGTCGGCCTCGAGGCCGCGCGAGCGGAACCAGGCGCACATGTTGGCGCAGTCGCGCAGCAGGAAGTCCATGCCGCGCGGGTTGCCGACGAGGTCCACCATCTGTGGCAGGTCGATGATGACGAGCCGGTCGCCGGCGGCCAGGGTGTTGTAGGGCGAGAGGTCGCCGTGCACCAGCCCTGCCTGGGCCAACGTGGCCATCGCGTCGCGCAGTTGCTCGTAGTAGCCCTCGACGACCGAGCGTTCCGGACGGACCTGGGCGACGCGGGGGGCGGTCTCGGTGTTCCCGTCGACGGTCACAGTGATCCACTCCATGAGGATCTCGGTCTCGTCGATCTGGACCGGGTAGGGCACCGGGAGGCCGAGCTCCCAGCAGCGGCGGAGCGCGTTCCACTCCGAGACCGCCCACTCGCCGGCCGCGACCTGACGCCCCCAGGTCGACTTGCGCTTGAGGGCGCGGTTGTCGCGCGAGCGCTTCATCGACCGGCCCTCGGTGTAGGACGCGGCGCGGTGGAACGAGCGGTGGTCGGTGTCGCGGTAGCGCTTGGCGGCCATCACGACCGCCGTCTCCGGGCGGTGCGGGTCCTCGCGCTCGAGCAGGTAGACGTCGGCCTCCTTGCCCGTCTTGAGGACGCCGAGCTCGGTGTCGATGGCTCCGCTGGAGGTCACGACCCAGTCGGGGCGCGGCTCGGGCCCCTTCATCAGGGCTTCGAGGTCCTCCCAGCGGGACCAGCGCTGACCCTCTCCGAGGTCGTCGGAGTAGGTGTCGTAGGTGAAGACGAACGACTCGTCGATGCCCTCGAGGGGCGAACGGTCGTCAGGCCGGAGGAAGTCCTCCGGGAAGGTGTGATCGGTGTGCAAGTGGGACAACGTGGGTGCTCCGTGTGTGCGAGAGGTGGTCGGCGGGCAGGCCGAGGACAGTCATGGACATGTCACGGCTCCTCTCGGGTCACGGGGCACCGACGTGCGGGCGCACGCGGCGGGCTGGTGTCGCCGGTGCCATCGTCCACGAGCACGTCGGGCAACGCAACGGAATTAGGCGCGCTAGGTTCGGACGGTGACCACGCGAGCCGTCTCCCGCCCCCTGCTGTCCGTCGCGCTGCTGGCGACCCTGGCCGTGGCGTTCACCAGCGTCCCGGCCACCGGCGAGGAGCGGGCCGCCGCACCGGTCGAGGGGGCGTCCGGGATCGGCGATCCCTACTGGCCCCTCGACGGCAACGGCGGTATCGACGTCTCGGCCTACCGGATCGCCAACCGCTACGCGCTGGACACCAAGCGGCTCAGCGGCAGGACGACGGTCAGGCTGACCGCGACCCAGGACCTGTCCAGCTTCTCCCTCGACTTCCTGCTGAAGGTCTCGAAGGTCACCGTCGACGGCAAGAGGGCCGAGCACGTCAGGACCGACGGCGGCCACGAGCTGCGCATCACGCCGGCCCAGCCCCTGGCCGCCGGCACCCAGCACGCGGTCGTGGTGAAGTACGCCGACCGGCCGTCGAAGTACGCGTACGCCGGGGGACGCAACTGGCTGGCCAGCAAGCGCGAGGTCGTCACGATGAACGAGCCGCACATGGCGCCGTGGTGGTTCCCCGCCAACGACCACCCGCTCGACAAGGCGATGGTCGACGTGAAGATCCGCGTGCCCAACGGGCGCGAGGTGGTCTCCAACGGCAAGCTGCGCGGGCGCGACGTCGGCAAGCGGTGGACGCAGTGGCACTGGCGTGCCGACGAGCCGATGGTGCCCTACCTCGCGTTCTTCGCAGCCGGGGACTTCACGATCGCGAAGGGCCGGCACCGCGGCCTGCCGTGGCTCGTCGCGGTCTCCCAGCGGCTGAGCAAGCGCGACCAGGCCGCGAGCATGCGCCTGATGAAGAAGACCCCGGCCGTCGTCGCCGGCCTCGAGAAGGACCTCGGCGCGTACCCGTTCTCCGTGGTCGGCGGCATCACGACCGGTCTCAACCCCGGGTTCGCCCTGGAGAACCAGACCCGCCCGACCTACCCGGCCGTCGGCGCCGGCTACACCAGCCTCGTCGTCCACGAGCTCGCCCACCAGTGGTTCGGCGACGACATCGCCGTGCAGCAGTGGCGCGACATCTGGCTCAACGAGGGCTTCGCCACGTTTATGGAGTGGCGGTGGACCGAGACCCACGGTGGCCGTTCGGGCGCCTCGATCCTGCGCAGCTACTACGACAACGTCGCCGCCACCTCGGACTTCTGGAGGGTCGTCGTCGGCGACCCCGGCGCGGCCAGGGTGTTCGACTCCGCCGTCTACGGACGCGGTGCGATGACGCTCCAGGCGCTGCGCAACCGCGTCGGCGACGTCGTCTTCTGGCAGATCGTCCGCACGTGGATCCGCGAGCAGAAGGGCGGCAACGGCTCCTCTGCCGAGTTCGAGGAGGTCGCCGCCCGGGTGAGCGGGCAGGACCTGGGCTCGTTCTTCACGGCCTGGCTGCGTACCCCGTCCAAGCCGGCGGCCACCGCCGACAACGGGCTGGCCTGAGGCCGCGATGACGTCCACCGACGTGGCCTGGTTCCGCGCGCCCTCCGACGGCGATCCCGGCACCCTCAACGCCTGCTACAACGCCCTCGACGTCCATGTCATCCGGGGCCGCGCCGACGACATCGCGCTGACGCTCGACGGCGCGCAGCGCAGCTTCGCCCGGCTGCTGACCGAGGTGGCCGCCTGCGCCGGGGTGCTCCGCGCCTTCGGCGTCGGGCCCGGCGACCAGGTCGCCGTCGGGTCGCTCCCGCAGGAGACGGCCGTGGTCGCGGTGCTCGCGACCGCCCGCGTCGGCGGTGTCGTCCAGCACGACGACTCGCCGGGCGCCGAGGGCAAGGTCGTGCTCGCCGGTACGCCGGACGGGGTGGTGCTGAGGACTGACGGCGAGGACCTCGCGTGGGACGTCGCGATTCGCGCCGGACGTACGGACCCGGCCGCGTGCGCCGACGTGCCCGGTGACGCCGTCCTGTGCAGGCACGCCGGCGACACCCTGACCGTGCTGGCCGCCCTCGGCGCGTCGGACGACCAGAAGCCCGTCGCTCCCGCGGGGGCCACGCTCGTGGAGGTCGGCGGACTGACGTTCTGGTCGTTCGACCCGCCGGGCGACCAGCCCTAGTCTCAGCGCTTCTTGCGCAGCCACCTCGCGAGGTCGTCGTACTCCCCGGAGGCGTTGGCGTAGAGCGCGACGTTGCGCGCGGTCTCCATCCAGGGGCCGATCGACGGGCGGATCTCGGAGAGGGCCTGGTCGAAGTCGGCCATCCCGATCATCCGCACCTGACCGGAGCCGACGGACTCCATCAGCGCGTTCTCCGACGCCGACTCGCACAGGTGCGCGAGGTCGGCGCCGCTGAACCCCTCGGTGGCCTTGGCGAGGCGACGGGTGTCGATGCGCTCCACGGGCCGGTCGCGCAGGTGGGTGCGCAGGATCGCCTCGCGTGCCTCGCGGTCCGGCGGCAGCACCAGGAGGGTGCGGTCGAGGCGTCCCGGCCGGCGCAGCGCGGGATCGACGTCCCAGGGGTGGTTGGTGGCGGCGAGCACGAAGACGCCCTCGTTGTCCGACCCGACCCCGTCGAGCTCGGTGAGCAGCTGGTTGACGGTCGTCCGCGCGCCCGAGCTGCGGTTGAGGGAGCGCTTGCCGCCGATCGCGTCGAGCTCGTCGAGGAACAGCACGCACGGGGCCGAGCTGCGGGCCACCTCGAACAGCTCCTTGACGTTGCGCTCGCTCTGGCCGATGTACATGTCGAGCACGTCGGCCAGCGACACGTGCAGGAAGGACGCGCCGAGCTCGCCCGCGACCGCTTTGGCGAGGAACGTCTTGCCGCACCCGGGCGGGCCGTAGAGCAGCAGCCCGCCGCGCAGCGACTTGCCGTAGAGCGCGCGCAGCTCCGGGTTGCGCAGGGGCGCGAGGAAGCTCGCCTCGAGGCGCTTCTTGACCTCGGTCAGCCCACCGACGTCCGCGAGCCGTACGCCGGCGGTCTCGGCGTCGTACGCCGCCGGGCCGGGGTCCTCGGTGGACCCGTCGACGAACATCGGGCCAACGCTCTCGCCCAGGTCGGACTCGGCGGCGTGCCAGTCGAAGGTCGTCGGCTCGGCCGTCGTCGGTGCTGCGGCCTCGTCCGGGGTCGGCGTCTCCGGCGCGGTGCCCATCGCCCGCCCCATCAGCTCGCGCGCCTCGACGGACTCCGGGTCGGCTGCCAGAACCGTCGCCGCGTGCGCGATCGCGTCGGGTCCGCGGCCCGCCTCGACGAGCAGGCCGGCCAGGTGCAGCCGCAGGGTCAGGTCGTCCGGGGCGGCGCGCACGGCGGCGGCCAGACTCTCGATCAGGCGCTCGTCCACGGCGCCCACCCTAGGTGCGACGTCAGCGGCCGCGCACGAGGTTCACCGCGGCGTAGCCCAGCCAGCCGAGGATGCAGACGAAGCCGATCACCTGCAGCGAGGAGGCCAGCGCGATGCCTGCCGCCACCGCCACGGCGTACGGCGCGAACGCGAGCAGCAGTACCCCGACCGACAACAGCAGCAGGAGCGCCATCAGGTAGCGGCCGGTCCACCCGGTGCGGCCCCAGATCCCGCGACCCCACTGGCTGACGCCGCTGGGCAGCCGGGCCCGGACGCGGTGGACCATCACTGCAACCACCCCGACGTACGCCGCGCCGCCGAGCGCGCGGGCCCACCACGGCGCCCCAGCAGCCAGCATGATGCCGAGGACCACCGCGGCGCCGAACAGCGACCACAGGACCCGTCGGCCGAGCAGCAGGAGCACCGCGTCGATGTTCTCGTGCAGCCGCTTCTCCTGCGGGTCGTTGCCGACGGCCGAGCGCAGCATCCCGGCCGCCCGGCCCAGCCGGCCGCGGCCCATCTCGGTGGCCGCGAGGTTGTTCTGCGCGAGCGTGTGGCCGGGATCGATGGCGAGGGCGTTGCGGAACGCCGCCTGCGCGTGGTCGTGGTAGCCGAGCGAGTCCAGGCAGAGGCCGACGAGGTTGTGTGCGTCGGGACTGTGCGGGGCGAGGTCGACCGCGCGCAACGCCGACTCGTACGCGTCGCGGACCCGCGGCCGGCGCAGGCCCAGCAGGGCGCGGGCGTGCTGATAGTGCGAGGTGAAGTCGTGCGGCGCGAGCGCCAGCGCGCGCTCGGCCGCGGCGACCGCCGCGGGTCCGTCCCGGCGGTCGCAGAGGACGTCGACCAGCACCTGGTGGCCGCCCGCGTGCGCGGGCTCCAGCGCCAGCGCGCTGCGTACGACCCTCTCCGCCTCGTCGTGGCGGTCCTGGCGGTTCAGCGCGCGGCCGAGGCCGAGCAGCGCGCGTACGGACTGCGGGTCGCTCGCGAGCACGTCGCGGAAGCGCTGCTCGGCCTCCGCATTGCGGCGCAGGTCGAGCAGCGTCTCGGCGCGCGCGATCGCCTGCCAGTCCCCGTCCACGCCGCCCATCCTGACAAACTGGCGCGGTGACTGCGCGCGACATCGTGATCCTCGGCTCGACCGGTTCGATCGGCACCCAGGCGCTCGACCTCGTCCGCGCCAACCCCGACCGCTTCCGGGTGGTCGGGCTGACCGCCGGCGGCTCCAACCAGGACCTGTTCGACGCGCAGGTCGCGGAGTTCGCGCCGACCTACGCCGGGCTGGGGGAGGAGGCCTCGACCGAGGCCGCCTCGCAGGCGTGCGACGTGGTCCTCAACGGCATCACCGGGGCGGTCGGGCTCCGACCGACCCTCGCCGCGCTCGACGCCGGCAACACCTTGGCCCTGGCCAACAAGGAGTCCCTCATCATCGGCGGCCCCCTCGTCAAGGAGCGCGCGCGGCCCGGCCAGATCGTCCCTGTCGACTCCGAGCACAGCGCAATCGCGCAGAGCCTGCGCGCCGGGTCCGCCGCGGAGGTGCGCCGTCTCGTCCTCACCGCCTCGGGCGGCCCGTTCCGGGGGCGTACGGCCGACGAGCTCGCCGCGGTCACCCCCGAACAGGCGCTGGCCCACCCCAACTTCGCGATGGGCCGCGTGATCACCACCAACTCCGCGACGCTCGTCAACAAGGGCCTCGAGGTGATCGAGGCGCACCTGCTCTTCGACATCCCGTTCGACCGCATCGACGTCGTCGTGCACCCGCAGCAGCTGATCCACTCGATGGTGGAGTTCGTCGACGGCGCCGTGGTGGCGCAGCTCGGCCTGCCGACGATGCTCGTCCCGATCGCCCTCGGCATGGGCTGGCCCGACCGGGTGCCCGACGCCGAGACGCCCATCGACTGGACGAAGGCCGCCGACTGGCGCTTCGAGCCCCTCGACGACACCGTCTTCCCGGCCGTCACGCTCGCCCGGGCGGCGGGGGAGCGCGGCGGCACCGCACCCGCGGTCTACAACGCGGCCAACGAGGTGGCGGTCGACGCCTTCCACGACGGCCGGCTGGGGTTCCCCGACATCGTGGCCACAGTGGCACGGGTCCTGGACCTCCACGACGTACCATCGAGGGAGCACTTCACGGTGGACGACGTCCTCGCCGCCGACGCCTGGGCGCGCGCCGAGGCCGCCGCCCTCATCTGACGCTCCTGACCTGACGCTCCTGACCTGACAAGGATCCCCGCACATGACCGCCCTGCTCTACACCCTGGGTGTCGTCTCCTTCGTCCTGGCGATCCTGGTCTCGATCGGGCTCCACGAGTTCGGCCACCTGGTGCCGGCGAAGAAGTTCGGCTGCAAGGTGCCGCAGTGGTTCATCGGCTTTGGCCCCACCGTGTGGAGCAAGCAGGTCGGTGACACCGAGTACGGCGTCAAGGCGATCCCGCTCGGTGGCTACGTCAAGATCGTCGGCATGCTGCCGCCGGGCGCCGAGCACCTCGTCGAGGAGACGACGTACGACGAGGACGGCGAGCCGGTGCACAAGGTGCGCCGCTCCAACACCGGCATGTTCACCCAGCTGATCTCCGACGCGCGCGCCGCGGAGTGGGAGTACGTCAAGCAGCACGACACCGACCGGCTCTTCTACCGCCTGGCCTGGTGGAAGAAGGTGATCGTGATGGCCGGTGGCCCGACGGTCAACATCGCCATCGCGTTCGGCCTGTTCGCGATCCTCTTCGCCACCTACGGCAACCCCCGCGACCAGGTCGTCGAGCCCACCGTCGCCGCCGTGCCCGAGTGCGTGATCCCCGTGGAGGAGGCCGGCCGCGAGTGCACCGCAGCCGACCCGCCGACTCCGGCCCAGGAGGCCGGGATCCGGCCCGGCGACGAGATCCTCAGCTTCAACGGCACCCCGTTCCGCGACTGGGAGAGCTTCCAGTCGCTGATCCGTGGCAACGCCGACGGCGACGCCGTCATCGAGGTCCGCCGCGGTGACGAGCAGCTCACCCTGACCACCAACACCACGGTCACGCTGCGCCAGACGTCGATCGAGGACGAGACCCTCACCGAGGTCGGCTTCCTCGGCGTGCAGCCCGAGACGCGCTTCGAGACCGGCGGTCTCATCTACACGACCGCGCAGATGGGGACGATGACCGTCGAGACGGTCAAGGCGCTCGGCCAGCTGCCGGTGAAGGTCTACGAGGTCGGCCGGGCCGTCGTCGGGCTCCAGGAGCGCGACCCCGAGAGCCCGGTCTCCATCGTCGGCGGCGGCCGGTTCGCCGGCGAGGCCGCGGCCAGCGAGGCGTTCCCGCTCACCGAGAAGATCGTGACGCTGCTCTTCCTCGTCGCGAGCTTCAACTTCTTCATCGGCATGTTCAACTTCGTGCCGCTGCTGCCGCTCGACGGCGGCCACATCGCCGGCGCCCTCTACGAAGGCCTCAAGCGCGGCATCGCACGGCTCCTCGGCCGCCCCGACCCGGGCCACGTCGACGTCGCCCGGCTGCTGCCAGTGGCCTACGTCGTGGGGCTCGCGATGCTCGTCATGGGCGTGGTGCTGATCGTCGCCGACATCGTCGTGCCGCTGCGCCTGAGCTGAGGGCCGTACGCCCGCCCCGCCCACGCCGCCGCAGCGGTGAGTGGCGCAGGTTCTGGCGCTCGAGAACCTGCCTCACGCACCGCTCGGGCGGGGCCACGGCGGCGCGGGGATCCCACGGCCCGGCCCGTACGATGGCGCCATGACTTCCGTCGGCCTGGGCATGCCCGCCCTCCCGCCCCCCGTCCTGGCCCCCCGCCGCAAGACCCGCCAGATCAAGGTGGGGTCCGTGGGCGTCGGCAGCGACTCGCCGATCTCGGTCCAGTCGATGACGACCACGCTGACCTCCGACGTCAACAGCACGCTCCAGCAGATCGCCGAGCTGACCGCGTCCGGCTGCGACATCGTCCGCGTGGCGTGCCCCAGCCAGGACGACGCCGACGCGCTGCCGGCCATCGCACAGAAGTCGCAGATCCCGGTCATCGCCGACATCCACTTCCAGCCCAAGTACGTCTTCGCGGCCATCGACGCCGGCTGTGCGGCCGTCCGGGTCAACCCCGGCAACATCCGCAAGTTCGACGACCAGGTCAAGGAGATCGCCAAGGCCGCCAAGGACCGCGGCACCTCGATCCGGATCGGCGTCAACGCCGGCTCGCTCGACAAGCGGATCCTCGACAAGTACGGCAAGGCCACGCCCGAGGCGCTCGTCGAGTCCGCCGTGTGGGAGGCCAGCCTCTTCGAGGAGCACGACTTCCACGACTTCAAGATCTCGGTCAAGCACAACGACCCGGTCGTGATGGTCCGCGCCTACGAGCTGCTCGCCGAGGCCGGCGACTGGCCGCTGCACCTCGGCGTCACCGAGGCGGGCCCGGCCTTCCAGGGCACCATCAAGTCAGCCGTGGCCTTCGGCCACCTGCTCAGCAAGGGCATCGGCGACACGATCCGCGTCTCGCTCTCCGCCCCGCCGGTCGAGGAGGTCAAGGTCGGCATCCAGATCCTGGAGTCGCTCAACCTCAAGCCGCGCCGCCTCGAGATCGTGTCCTGCCCCTCGTGCGGCCGCGCGCAGGTCGACGTCTACAAGCTCGCCGAGGAGGTCACCGCCGGGCTCGAGGGCATGGAGGTGCCGCTGCGCGTCGCCGTCATGGGCTGCGTCGTCAACGGTCCCGGTGAGGCCCGCGAGGCCGACCTCGGTGTCGCCTCCGGCAACGGCAAGGGCCAGATCTTCGTCAAGGGCGAGGTCATCAAGACCGTGCCCGAGTCGCAGATCGTGGAGACCCTCATCGAGGAGGCCATGCGCATCGCCGAGGGCATGGAGCCCGTCGAGGGTGCGGAGGCCTCCGTCAGCGTGTCGTGAGACGGCCCCGCGGTGCGGGGTCTCCCTACTCGGTTCCCACTAGGCTCCAAGCGTGCTGAGGACCCGCGAGCAGGTGCGCGTGCTGGGCCCGGGTGACCGGGACAGCTTCATCGCGCTCGCGGAGCAGGACCCGGTCGTCAACGTCTTCGCCGACTACCGCGCCCGCCTCACCAACCTCGACGAGCGCTGGCTCGGCGGACAGGTGTGGGGGCGGTTCGAGGGCGACCAGCTCGTCGCCGGGTGCCACCTCGGCGCCAACCTCGTCCCGGTGCAGTGCACGCCCGACGACGTCGGCGCCTTCGCGGACGTCGCCCTGCGCCGCCGCAACACCGTCGGGACCATCGTCGGCCCCAGCGACGTCGTCACCTCGCTGTGGGAGGTCATCGAGCCCCGCTGGGCCCGCCTCCGGGAGATCCGGGCCGCCCAGCCGCACCTCGAGATTGCCCGGCCGCCTGCCGTGCCGGCGGCCCCCGACGTACGTCCCACGACCCCGCGCGACCTCGACGTGCTCTACCCCGCGTGCGTGGCGATGTACACCGAGGAGGTCGGCGTCTCGCCGGAGAACGACGCGGGCGGGGGAGACCTCTACCGGGCGCGGATCCAGCAGCTCATCGGCCGCGGCTGGTCGATGGCGAGCTTCGACGACGACGGCGTGGTCTTCAAGGCCGAGGTCGCGTGCCTGACGCCGTACGCCGCCCAGGTGCAGGGCGTCTGGGTCCGCCCGGACCGCCGCGGTGAGGGGTTGTCCACCAGCGGCATGGCCGCGGTCGTCTCCCACGTCCTCGGATCGGGGATGGCGCCGGTGGTCTCGCTCTACGTCAACGAGTGGAACGCGCCCGCGCGCGCGGCGTACGCCCGGGTCGGCTTCGAGCAGACCGCGACCTTCGCGACCCTCATGTTCTAGGTCCCGGAGTGCTCGGCAAAAAAAGATCTGCCCCGTCCGTATCACGCAGGGGTGTACGCACACCTGTGCTGACATGGGGACAATGGTCGCCATGTCAGAGGACCGAAGGACTGAGGGGCAGTCCGGGCTGTCACCGTGGGACATGGCCAGTGGGGCGTTCATCGCCTGGCGTCAGGGGGACGCCGGTGCGGTGGACGAGCTGGTTTCCGCGATGACACCGGTCCTGTGGCACGTGGTGAGGGCGTACGGTCTCGACCGCGAGGCCGCCGAGGACGTCGTCCAGGCGACCTGGCTCGGCTTCGTACGGCTCCACCGGACCATCGAGGACCCGCAGGCGGTCGCGTCCTGGCTGATCACCTCAGCCAGGCGCGGCGCAGCCGCACACACCCGGACCGCACGCCGTGCGACCCCGGTGCAGGACGAGACGCTGCACGCCGCACTTCCCGACGCGGAGTCGGCCGAGGCGCTCGCCGTGCTCGACGACGAGGCGTCACGGCTGTGGGGTGCCGTGGCGTCCGTCGACGAGCGGTGCCGCAAGCTGTTGCGGGTCGTGGCCTTCATGGACCGCCCCGACTACCAGTCGCTGAGCCAGGAGCTCGACATGCCCGTCGGGAGCATCGGGCCCACGCGGGCACGGTGCCTGGCCAAGGTCCGGACCGCCCTGATGAAAGGAGGCGAGCGATGACTGCCTCGAACGACGCCGCACTCCTCGAGGAGCTGCGTGACATGTGGACGACCTACGACCCACCGCCGCCCGACCTGATCCCGACGATGATCGCCTTCGTGGCGGCCGCCGACCTCGACGCCGAGTGGGAGATGCTCGTCCTGGTCCGCGACTCCGCCGACGAGCCTGCCGCCCAGGTGCGGGGGCTCGGCACGTCACGGATCCTCTACTTCACCGCCGCGGAGGGCTGGTCGCTCGACGCCGAGCTCGACGAGGGACAGGTGCGCGGCCAGCTGCTCGACTTCGACGGCGACCCGGGATCCGTCGAGGTCGTGGTCGAGACCACCGACGAGCAGAGCTGGACGACCGGCCTCGACGAGGTCGGCTTCTTCGCGATCGCCGCCGAGCCGACGGGGTCGATCCGCTTCACGGTCCGCTACCGCCGCAGGGCGATCAGCAGCCGCTGGGTCGAGCTCTGACCGTGAGGGTCATTCGCCTCTGCAGACCCGGTGGTACGAGCGCCATGCTGGAGTGGTGAGCAGCACCCGCGGAGTCACCCGCACGGCGCACATCCCTTGGGCACGCCTTCTGGTCCTCGCCGGTGCGGCGACCATGATCGTCTCCGCAGCGGTGGGCTATGTCTGGCTCACACGCATGCCGGAGCTGCAGCCGGTGGACTTCGGGCAGCAGACGTCGATCCGCGCAACGGAGTCCACGTCAGCCACGATCTTCGCGTCCACAGGCATGTCCCAGCCGCCGTCCTGCAAGGTGACCTCCGGGAACGGGGACCCGGTCACCGTGGGCGACGCACAGCACTATCACCAAGGAGCTGGCCTCGAGTCGGCATGGGGGTTCCCGGTGACCTCGGGGACGACGTACACCGTCACGTGCCGCGGTGTGGCCGAGGATGGGCGTTTCGCGGTCGCGCAAGACGCTGCTGTGCCCGAGGTCGGCTTCATCGCGGCGGGCTCACTGGGTCTCGTCATGGCTGTGCTGGGAGGTCTCGTCGCCTTCCGTCAGCGGCACCGATGATGAAGAACCCTCGGCTCAGTGTCCGCCGAGGGCCTCACCGACGGCGAAGGCGACGACGACGAGGAACGTGAGGGACGCGAGCACGACCACGAGCACCGAGCGCTCCTTGCTGCGGAAGATGGCCAGGCCTGAGGTGACAAGCGAGGCGAAGGCGAGCCCGATGATGGCGATGCCTACGGCGATGCTCAGCGGCCGCGGCAAGTAGGAGATCAGGAGCCATACAGGAAGCACCACGTAGAGCAGCACGGGGAGCAGGAGCCACAGCGCGAGACGGCCCATCGGGGTGCGAGGCAAGGCGTACATCTCGATTCCTCCTGTCCGGGCCAACCGGTCCGTTCCTGGTGTCCCGAGACCTGGCTCAAGCCAATCGCGGGATCGATCGGCGCGGCAGAGGCTGAGGTCCCCAGATGGCCGGGACGCACTGTGAGAGCCCGGGCGCCCCGGACCGTCAGGGGCGGGGATAGGGCTGCCGCAGCTCCATCATCGGGCCGATCGTCGGGTCGGAGTCGTAGTCAGCCCGGGCCAGCACTACGTCGCGCGCGTCCGCGGCAGACGCCCCGGTCTCGCTGATCTCGCGGGCGATCAGGCCCGCCACGACGGGGGCGGCGAAGGAGGTGCCGCTCCAGCGGGCCATCCCGCTGTCGAAGACCCGGACGTCGCCCTTGTCGGGCGTCTCGTTGCATGTGAAGGTCCCGTCGGGGAATGCGTTGACCAGGTTGCGCCCGAGCGCGTAGACGTCGGCGGAGACGCCGAAGTTGGAGTACGCCGAGACCCGGCCGTTGCGGTCGAGCGAGCCGACCCCGACGCACCAGTCGAAGGCGGCCGGCCAGAAGGGCGCCGCCCACGAGTCGTTGCCGGCAGCTGCCACCAGCACGCAGTCCAGCCTCTGGAGCCGGGTGCGGTAGAACGTCTCGAACGCAATCGACGGCAGGTCAAGGCGGGTGCGGCAGCCGGCGGAGAGGTTGATGACCTGCGGGTCGTGGGCGAGGGCCTCCTCCAGCTGCTCCACGAGGTCGGACTCGAGGATGCCGCCGCCACCGACGCCGCCGATCGCGAACCCCTCGACGAACACCTTCGTCACCGGGGCCACGCACCGCACGACACCGGCGATGAACGTGCCGTGGCCGGCGTACGGGCGCAGGTCCGGGCCGTTGAGCTCGTCGTCGCCGTCGACGCCCTTCAGCCACGGCGTACGGGGGTCGTTCGCGGCGGGCGGGTGCCAGCCGGTGTCGACGACCACCACGCTGACCTCGTGCCCCTTCTCCTGCGGGGCGACCGGCGGCCACGGCTCGGTCAGGCCGGTCTCCTGGGGCTCGATCGCGGGGCACGCACTGCCGCCCGGGCCGCCGGGGCTGATGTGCACCCAGTGGTCGGGAGAGGCGGCTCCGAGAGGAAGGCCGGACTCCTCGAGGAGCTCCAGCACCTCGATCACCGTACGACCCTCGGCCCGGTCGGGCAGGAGGTAGCGGACCAGCTCGCCGTTGAGGAGCCGGGTGTCGTCGCGCACCGGTTCGCCGAGGAGGACACCCTTGGCAAGGCGCGCCACGGCCTGGTCGAACCCCTCCACGTCCGCGGCGCGGACGAGGATCCGGTCCGGGTGGTAGAGGAAGGTGAAGTCGGCAGGCGCCTCGGTGTCCCAGGCCACCTGCCCGTCGTTGGCCTCGCGGAGGCTCTGAAGCTGGTCCGTGCTGCGTCGTCGTCGGTCATCGCCGATCTTCCAGTCGCCCATGGGAACCGACGCTAGCCCCGCGAGGGACGGGTGTGAGCGGCTTTCGCGAATTACCGGCTGCCGATCGGCGAGGATGGCCCCACCATGATGACCAGGGGCGAGGCAGAGGAGCTGCTGCGCACGCTCTTCGCCGACCCCGAGGCCGCGCGGAGGAGGGCACTGGCCGAGCTGGTGCCGGCTCCGGACGCCGCACTCGCGTCGATCGGTCACCAGGTGGTCGGGATCGTGCTGCGTGACACCGGTGAGACGGACGACGCACTGGCGCACCTGCGCCGTGCGCTGGCCCTCGCTCGACGCGTCGATCGGGAGCGTGAGGCTGACGTCAGGGCGACGTTGGGCGGCACCTTGGTCTACGTCGGACGTTCGCGCGAGGGCCTGGTCCAGCTGGACCGTGCTGCCGCGGAGCTCGACGGGCTGCCGTTGGCTCGCGTGCTGATCCGGCGCGCACGGGTCCTCAGCTTCAACCTCGAGCGGTTCGAGGAGGGAGCGGACGACCTGCGGCGAGCCCTGTCGATCCTGGACCGCTCGGACGACGACGTGTGGCGTGCGCGCGCACTCCACCTCGACGGCCTGACCCGGACCGGGCTCGGTGACCTCGACGCGGCTCGTCGTGCCTTCACCGAGGCGCTCGAGATCCACTCGGCGCTCGGACTGACGTTCGACATCGCCGCGGGCGTGCACAGCCAGGGCTGGCTCGCCTTCCTGACCGGCGACCTGCCGACTGCCTTCGAGCGCTACGCAGCAGCGAGCGTCGGGTACGGCGAGGCCGGGTTCACGAACGTGGACCTCGTCTTCGACCAGTGCAGCGCGTTCCTCGCTGCGGGCCTGGGCGCGGACGCCCTCGACGTCGTGGAGCGCGCGCTGGTGGCGCGTCCGTTGCTCGAGGGCGAGCAGGCCGACCTGTTGCTGGCACTGTCGGGGGCTGCGCTGGCCGCGAACGACCCGGAGCGGGCCCGGTCGGCGGCAGATGGTGCGCGTCGCCTCTTCCGGCGACAGGGGCGCCAGCAGCACTGGCTGCGGGCCGAGCTCTTCGCCATCTCGGCACGGAGCGCGGCCGGGTGCCGGCCGGACCGCCTGCTGCCGCGCATCCGGACCCTCGTCGCGTTGGCTCGCGAGTCCGGCGCCCTCGAGCTGCCCCAGGTCCTGATGGTGGGCGTCGAGGTGGGGAGTCGCGTGCGCTCGGCGCGCGCCAGGGCGTGGGTCGACGAGTGGCTCGAGGAGGCGTCGTCCTTCCGTGACTCAGCGATGGGTACGACGCGTGCGCTCGGCTGGCTGGCGCTCGCGCGGCGTCGCGCGACCATGGGTGAGACCGCCGGGGTGCTGAGGGCCTGTGAGCGGGGGCTCGCCGCGCTCGACGCGCACCAGGCCACCTTCGGCAGCCACGAGCTCCGTGTGCTTTCGGCGGGCCACGGCTCCGACCTGGCCGAGCTCGGGACCCGCACGGCGCTCGTCTCGGGTGACGCGCGCAGGCTGCTGCGGTGGTCCGAGCGCTGGCGTGCCACCGCGCTGACGATCCCGACATCCGCGAGCGAGCACGACGCGGCGACCGCGGCCGACCTGACCGCGCTGCGTGCCCAGCACAGCCGCCTCGCAGAGGCTCGCGTCCACGGCATGCCGACCGAGCGGCTCCAGGCGCGCGCCACACGACTCGAGCAGTCCGTCCGACAGCGGCTCTTCCAGGCGCACGGATCGGGGCAGGTCGCCTCTTCCCTCGACGTCGGTGCCCTCCTCGACGCCCTGCGCGAGGACGACACCGTCCTGGTCGAGCTGACCGAGATCGACGGAGTCCTCCACGCGCTCGTCGCTGGACGTGGACGCGTACGGCACCGCGTCGTCGGCGAGGCCTCGGGCGCCGCGAAAGCCGTGGACTTCGCCCTCTTCACGCTGCGCCAGGCCGCGCGCGGTCGCCGGGCCCAGCTGGACGTCGCCGGGGCCAGGCTCGAACGCTCCCTGCTCGGCGCGGCGCTCGACGGCGTGGGGGAGTCGCGCGTCGTCGTGTCCGGCACCGCTGCGCTGCAGGGCGTGCCGTGGGGGCTGCTGCCCTCCCTTGTGCACCGGCCTGTGACCAGTACGCCGTCGGCCCGCCTGTGGCTGCGCGCTCGCGGGGCCGTTCCCGCCGAGGACGACCGTCGCGTGATGCTCGTCGGGCCGGGGTTGGGCAGCGGCGGGGCAGAGGTGCCCGCGGTGGCCGCGGAGGACCCCGCCGCCCAGGTGCTCGACGGCGACGCCGCGACCGTGGCGGCCGCCCTCGCCGCCCTCGACGGGGCCTCGCTGGCGCACGTCGCCGCCCACGGTCACTTCCGCGAGGACAGCCCGCTCTTCTCCTCGCTCACCCTCGCCGACGGCCCCCTGCTGGTGCACGACCTCCAGCGGCTCGAGCGTCCGCCCCACCGGGTGGTGCTGTCGGCCTGCGAGTCCGGCGTCATGCAGCCGGTCGGCGACCAGGAGCTCCTCGGCCTGGCCGCCGCGCTGCTGTCGATGGGCACCGCCGGCGTGGTCTCCAGCCTCGCCGAGGTGGACGACGCCGCGACCGTCGACGTCATGGTCGCGCTGCACGCGAGGCTGCGGCAGGGTGGCGGCCTGGGCGATGCGATGCTCGCCGCGCGCGAAGCGGCGGCGGGCGACCCGGTGCTGGCCGCGACCGCAGCCTCGTTCACGGTCCTGGGGACCTGAGTCGCGTGCCGCCTGGCGAGGGTGGCGGCACACTGCGCGCGGAGGGCCGCTTCGCCTGCGATCTGCCGCCACCCTCGAGGTCGGGCGGGGTCGGCCGGGGCGAGGGTGGCGGCACCTTGCACGCTGAGGGCCCGTCCTACCTGCGATCTGCCGCCACCCCCGGGGCGGCCACAGCGGCGGAAGGCCCGAACCTGAGGATCAGGGAACCCTGACCTTCACCGGGTCGGTCGCGTTCTCGCAGGCGCCGAGCGTGCAGCGCACGGTCGACGACTTGCGCGTGCCGTTGATGTCGAGCAGCAGCGTGCCGGGGGACTCCCAGCCCCAGGTGGAGAACCAGTTCGTGCGGTAGGTCGCGAGCCGGGTGCCGTCGATCTCGCGCAGCCGCAGGTCCCGCGGGCCGAGCCCGTCGGTGAGGATGTGGAAGGTCAGCATCTGCTCGCCGTCGGGGGAGATGGCGGCCACCCGGTCACGGCACGACTTCCAGACCTTCATCCGCGGAGCACTGAGGCGGACGAGCTTCGTGCAGCCGCCGAGGTAGGGGTCCCTGCTGTAGATGCTCAACAGGTCGTGCTCGATGCTGGCGAGCCCGGCCAGCTTCTTCACGATCGTCCGGGTGTTCCCGGACGCCGGCTTCCACTGGAAGACCCGCGTGCCGCTGGCGAGGACGACGCGGGTGGCGTCCACGTCCAGCAGGGAGATGTTGCGGGCCGGGCCCTTGGTGCCCAGGACGGTGCCGTCTGCGGCCGAGCCGGCGTACGTGATCACCTTGCGGCCCCCGCTCACGAAGCGCTGCCACGCGAGCGTGCCGCCGTCGGCCGACAGGATGACGGTCGAGGGATCGACGTCGCGCAGCACGTCGGTGACCGACCCGTCGGCGGCGACCCGTACGACGCGACGGTTGCGCTTGCGGTCCACGTTGTTCGTGCCGACGAGCCACGAGTCGCCGGAGCGGCCGATGACCCGCGCCTCGGTGCCCGGCAGCTCGACGCGCCGGTCGCCGTCGACGAAGTCGCCGTCCTCGATGTGGGGGACCGCGATGTCGGCGCCACGCGGCAGCTGCTCCGGCTGGAGCTCGACGGTCGGTGCGGCCGCTTGGGCCGGTGCGCCGAGCGCGGTGACGAGCGCGGTGGCGGTCGCGATGGCGGCCAGCACGGTGGCTGTGCGGCGCGAGCGGAGCATGGTGTTCCCCCTGGGACGGTGCGGTGCGTGGTGCGGCGTCATGGAGGAGACGTCGCGGGACGGCGCCGGGTTGCGGCGTCCGAGGACGAATCTGGTTCGCCGTGCCGGAAGGCCCACCCCTATCGTTGCGCACATGACTGGCCGCATCCTCCGCATGTCGACCCTGTTCGTGCGCACCCTGCGCGACGACCCCAACGACGCCGAGGTCCCGAGCCACCGCTTGCTGGTCCGCGCCGGCTACATCCGCCGCAACGCGCCCGGCATCTACACCTGGCTGCCCCTGGGGCTGCGGGTGCTGCGCAAGATCGAGGCCATCATCCGCGAGGAGATGGACGACATGGGCGCCCAGGAGCTGTCGTTCCCCGCGCTGCTGCCCAAGGAGCCCTACGAGGCGACGAACCGGTGGACCGACTACGGCCCCAACATCTTCCGCCTCCAGGACCGCAAGGGCGGCGACTACCTCCTCGGCCCCACCCACGAGGAGATGTTCACCCTCGTGGTGAAGGACCTCTACAACTCCTACAAGGACCTGCCGCTCTCGATCTACCAGATCCAGAACAAGTACCGCGACGAGGCACGTCCGCGCGCAGGCCTGCTGCGCGGGCGTGAGTTCGTGATGAAGGACTCCTACTCCTTCGACATCGACGACGCCGGGCTCGCGCGGTCCTACCAGCTGCACCGCGACGCCTACATCCGGATCTTCGACCGGCTGGGCTTCGAGTACGTCATCGTCAAGGCGACGTCCGGCGCGATGGGCGGCTCGGCCAGCGAGGAGTTCCTCGCCAAGGCCGCCGTCGGCGAGGACACCTACGTCCGCTGCACCCACTGCGACTACGCCGCCAACGTCGAGGCCGTCACCGTGCGCGCGCCCGAGGCGATCACGTACGACGACGCGCCCGCCGCGCACGCCGAGGAGACGCCCGACACCCCGACCATCGACACGTTGGTCGACCACCTGAACGCGGCCTACCCGCGCGACGACCGCCCCTGGGCTGCCGGCGACACGCTCAAGAACGTGCTCGTGGTGCTGAAGCACCCCGACGGAACCCGCGAGCCCCTCGCCATCGGCGTGCCCGGCGACCGCGAGGTCGACCAGAAGCGCCTCGAGGGCCAGCTCGAGCCCATCGAGGTCGAGCCCATGGACGAGGCCGAGCTCGCGAAGCACCCCGCGCTGGTCAAGGGCTACATCGGCCCGGGGGCGCTGGGCGAGGACTCGAAGTCCGGCATCCGCTTCCTCGTCGACCCCCGCATCGTCGAGGGCACCCGCTGGGTCACCGGCGCCAACGTCCCCGGATCGCACGTCATCGACATGGTGGTCGGGCGTGACTTCACGCCCGACGGCACGATCGAGGCCGCCGACGTCCGTGACGGGGACGCCTGCCCCAACTGCGTCGACGGCACGCTCGAGTCCGCACGTGGCATCGAGATGGGCCACATCTTCCAGCTCGGCCGCTCGTACGCCGACGCGCTCGGGCTCCAGGTGCTCGACGAGAACGGCAAGCTGGTGACGGTGACGATGGGCTCCTACGGCATCGGCCCGTCGCGTGCGGTCGCCGCCATCGCCGAGGGCACCCTCGACGACATCGGGCTCTGCTGGCCGCGCAACGTGGCCCCCGCCGACGTGCACGTCGTGGCCGCCGGCAAGGACGACGCGATCTTCGACGCCGCCGAGCGGCTCGCCGCGGACCTCGCCGCCCAGGGCATCGAGGTTCTCTACGACGACCGCCGCGGCAAGGTCAGCCCCGGCGTGAAGTTCAAGGACGCCGAGCTCATCGGCGTGCCCACGATCGTCACGGTCGGCCGCGGCCTCGCCGATGGCAACGTCGAGGTCCGCGACCGCCGCTCCGGCGAGCGCGAGGACGTCCCGGTCGGGTCGGCCGGCGCGCGGATCACCGAGATCGTCCGCAGCTGACGGCGTCGCCCATGACCTCCACGCGCATCGAGGCCGTCATCTTCGACTGGGGCGGGACCCTGACCCGCTGGCACGACGTGGACTTCCACGCCGAGTCGCTGGCCCTGGCGGAGGCCGTACGCCGCACGCCCACACCGGACGACGACCACCACGCCCACGCCGCGCGCCTGCACCGCGCGGGCGACGTCGTCTGGGGACGCAGCCGCGACCACCAGCAGAGCGCGACCATCGCCGACCTCTTCGCCGAGGCCGGGCTCGACCACGACCCCGCCCTGTTGTCCGCCTACTACGACTTCTGGGAGCCGCACACCTCGACCGACCCCGAGGTGCGGCCGATGTGGGAGGAGCTGCGCGCGATGGGGCTCAAGGTCGGCGTCCTGTCCAACACCGTCTGGCCGCGCGAGTGGCACGTCGGCTTCTTCGAGCGCGACGGCGTCTACGACCTGGTCGACGGCGACGTCTACACCAGCGAGATCCCCTGGACGAAGCCCTCGCCGAAGGCGTTCGGCGCCGCGATGGAGGCGGTCGGCGTGAGCGACCCGGCCGCGTGCGTCTATGTGGGGGACCGGCTCTTCGACGACGTGTGGGGCGCCCACAACGCCGGCCTGCGGGCCGTCCACGTGCCGCACAGCACCATCCCGCCCGCCCAGGTCGGCCACACCGAGGGCGATCCCGACGCGACCGTCACGTCGCTGGCCGAGGTCCCCGCAGTCGTACGCCGTCTCGACCCCTCCTGAGCGCGGCACTTCTGCAACTTCGTGCGTTGCAGGAACATGCAAGTGAGATGTGCTTACGTTAGCCCGGGATCGAATGCATGATTGTGCATGTCGAACCGGCCACCCCACAGGGCCGGCCGACTCAGGGTGATGCTGACCAACCCCATCGGGCGGTCCGCGTCCTCGGCCCTTGGGAGAGATCTCGGGACTTTCCCAAGGGTTGAGGCCGCGGGCCGCTTGCCCCATTTCCGGGGCGGGCGCCCTGGCGGTCTCCCTCGATCGAGCCGTCAGTCGAGCTCCGGCGCGCCGGGCCAGGTCTGTGCGGTGCCGCCGAGCTCGAGCTGCCACACGGCCGACCACGTCGCCTCGGTGAGCGCCCAGTCGCGCACGTCGCCGCTCGACTGGGCGACCAGGGCGAGCAGCGTCTCCACGCCTGCCGCCTCGAGGCCGACCGCGGCCCGCTGCACCTGCGGCGGACGTACGAGCGCTCCGTCGAGCTCGTAGGCCACCGCCGCCACGACCGGCTCGCCGCCGGCGTCGCGGACCAGCAGGCGCAGCTGGTCGCGCCGCGAACGGTGGCGCCGGTACGCCGCCGTCACCGCGTCGTACAGCGCCGGCGAGGCCGACTGGGACGTGCGCGCACCGAGCACGCCGTAGGTCCAGAGCGTGGCGTGCTCCTCGGCGAGCGCGGACTGGAGGGCGTCCAGGGCGGTCATGGCGCCACCGCCGCATCAACCGCGGGGTCCGCGAGGGCCGCGCCGTGCTGTGCCGTCGAGGCCGCCACGCTGGCCAGCACCCGCGCCAGGTCGCCGCTGGCGGCGGTCAGGCACGCCCGCCTGACCTCGCGCTGCAGCCGTCGCTCCGAGCGTCGGACCGCGGCCAGGGCGCGTGC
Source organism: Nocardioides sp. BGA-UO-ETr-FS32 (assembly GCF_059567905.1). Classification (NCBI taxonomy): domain Bacteria; kingdom Bacillati; phylum Actinomycetota; class Actinomycetes; order Propionibacteriales; family Nocardioidaceae; genus Nocardioides; species Nocardioides sp. BGA-UO-ETr-FS32. Next base: position 499,875 of record NZ_JCAQOX010000013.1, read on the forward strand.
CCGGCCGGCGGCGATCGCGGGCGGCTCCGAGGCCGGTACGTCGGCGTCCGCGACCGCGCCGCTGAGCAGGTCGAGGTGGTCGGCGTGGGCCGCCGCGACGGGCGCCAGCAGGGGAGTGAGGCCGGGGACCGACAGGGTCGCCGCCTCCAGCACCGCCCCAGCGCGTGCGAGCTCTGCCACCACGGTCGCCACGAGCTCGGCGTCCTCCGGTGGCGGCGGCGTGGCCGGGGACGATCCGTCCGAGGGCGCGGGCGGATCGATGTCGCAGGCAGCGAGGACGAAGGGTGCCGTGAGCACCGATCCGACCGCCGAGACGACCGCCGTACGACGGGTCAGCGGGCGTCCGGGCACCCCCGAACCCTACCCATCCGGTGCTCCGGTCCGGACCGGTCGCCCGGGGATGTCGACGCCCGGGAGGGGGCCGCTATCGTGATCCCTCGACAACTACACAAGGAGGTCGCACCCGATGAGCACTCCCCGACAGGACGCCACCCGGGACCGCATCGAGGCGGAGCTGGTCGACCCCTTGCGCGTGTTGGGCCTCGACGTCGAGGCCGTCGAGGTCACCCCCGCCGGCAAGCGCCGCGTGCTGCGGGTTGCCGTCGACAAGGACGGCGGCGTCACCCTCGACGACGTCGCCGACGCGACGCGTGAGGTCTCCCGCGTGCTCGACGAGTCCGAGGTGATGGGCGAGATGCCCTACACGCTCGAGGTCACCTCCCGTGGCGTCGACCGCCCGCTGACGCTCCCGCGGCACTGGCGCCGCAACGAGGACCGGCTGGTCAAGGCCACCCTCGTCGACGGGTCGAGCCTGACGGGTCGCATCGTCGCCTCCAGTGACGACGCGGCGACGCTCGACGTGGACGGCACGCAGCACGAGGTCGCCTACGCCGACGTGACCAAGGCGCTCGTGCAGATCGAGTTCAACCGCAAGACCGAGAAGAAGGACGACTGATGGACATCGACCTGAGCATCCTGCGCATGCTGGAGCGGGAGAAGGAGATCTCCTTCGAGGTGCTCGCGGAGGCGATCGAGCAGGCGCTGCTCACCGCCTACCAGCGCGCCACCGAGTCCCACCACCCCGCCCGTGTCGAGCTCGACCGCAAGACCGGCCACGTCACCGTGTGGGCCCGCGAGCTCGACGAGGACGGCGTCGCCGGACCCGAGTACGACGACACCCCCGCCGGCTTCGGTCGGATCGCGGCCACCACCGCCAAGCAGGTCATGCTCCAGCGGCTGCGCGACGCCGAGGACGAGAAGACCTTCGGCGAGTTCTCCGGCAAGGAGGGCGACATCATCTCGGGCATCATCCAGCAGGGCCGCAACCCCGACGACGTCATGGTCGACCTGGGCAAGCTCGAGGCGATCCTGCCCATCAGCGAGCGCGTGCCGGGGGAGAAGTACGTCCACGGCGAGCGGATCAAGTGCCTGGTGACCTCGGTGCGCAAGGGCATGCGCGGACCGCAGATCACGCTCTCGCGCTCCCACCCGACGCTCGTGAAGAAGCTTTTCGCGCTCGAGGTCCCCGAGATCGCCGACGGCACCGTGGAGATCGCCGGCATCGCCCGCGAGGCCGGCCACCGCACCAAGATCGCGGTGCACTCCACCGTCCCCGGCGTCAACGCCAAGGGCGCGTGCATCGGCCCGATGGGCCAGCGGGTGCGCAACGTGATGAGCGAGCTGCACGGCGAGAAGATCGACATCGTCGACTGGGCCGAGGACCCCGCCGAACTGGTCGCGCACGCGCTGTCGCCTGCCCGGGTCAACTCGGTGGAGATCGTCGACCTCGCCGCGCGCTCGTGCCGCGTGGTCGTGCCGGACTTCCAGCTCTCCCTCGCCATCGGCAAGGAGGGCCAGAACGCCCGGCTCGCAGCCCGGCTCACCGGGTGGCGCATCGACATCCGCTCGGATGAGGCTCCCGCTCCCGAGTAGGCGCCCCAGGGCGCTCAGTTCGTAAACCACTGGCTCCACGCAGTAGAGTGACGATCAGTGGCCACCACGTCTGACACCCCTGCGCCCGGACCCGTCCGGACCTGCGTGGGTTGCCGGACCAGGGCCGCTGCGAGCGAGCTGCTGCGAGTGGTCGCAGGCTCGGACGCCGGGGGCACGCCAGCCCTGGTGCCCGATCCGGACCACCGGGCACCCGGTCGTGGGGCGCACCTGCACCCCACGCTCGAGTGTTGGGAGCTCGCGGTGCGACGCCGAGCATTCCCCCGGGCCCTGCGCTCGGGAGTCCCGCTCGCCGGAGCGCCGGTGGAGGACTACCTCTCCTCGTTGCACGACCTTCCCGATCCACAGCACGACCGACCAGAAACTGGAGCACGCAGCTCATGAGCACTCGATGAGTAACTCGTAATGAGTGTGCACACCCACTAGCTGTTCCGTTTCCCCTGTCCTTCTGGGGTCACGGACCAGAAGGAGTAGTTACCAACCGTGGCAAAGACCCGAGTCCACGAACTCGCCAAGGAGTTCGGAGTCGAGAGCAAGTTCGTTCTCGAGAAGCTCAAGGAGATGGGTGAGTTCGTCAAGTCGGCATCGTCGACCGTCGAGCCCCCCGTCGAGATGCGCTTCAAGAAGCAGTACGGCGACGAGCTGAAGGCCGCTGCGGCCTCCGCTCCCGCCGCCGACAAGGCGCCCGAGGCCGACAAGCCCACCGCCAAGAAGGCCGCGCCCAAGCCCGGCCCCAAGCCCGCGCCGGCGCCTGCCGCGACCGAGGCACCTGCCGAGGCTCCCGCCCCGGCTGCTGCCGAGCCCGCCGCAGAGCCTGCTGCCGAGCCCGCCGCAGAGCCCGTAGCCGAGCCCGCCGCGCCTGCGGCCAGGCCCGGCCCCAGGCCCGGTCCCAAGGCTCCGGCCGCCGAGCCGGAGGCCCCCGCGGCCGAGCCCGAGCCCCCCGCCGCTCCGGCGGCCAAGGCTCCGAGCCCGGCCCCGCGACCGGTCGGCCGGCCGGGCGCGCCGCGCCCCGGCAACAACCCGTTCGCCCCCAGCCAGGGCATGGGGCAGCGCCCCGCACCCCGTACGGGTGGCGACGAGAACCGTCCGCCGCGCCCGCCGGGTGCTGGTGGCGGCGACGCTCGCCCCGGCATGCCGCGGCCCAACCCGGCGATGATGCCCAAGTCCCCGGCTGCCTTCGGCAACGGTCCGGGCGGTCGTCCGGCCCGTGGTGGCCCCGGTGGCGGCCCCGGTGGCGGCCCCGGTCGTCCGGGTGCCCCCGGCCGCGGTGCCCCGGGTCGTCCCGGCGCCGGTGCCGGCGCCCCCGGCGGCGCTCCCGGACGCCCCGGCGGCTTCGGCCCGTCCGGTGGCGGTCGTCCCGGTGGCGGTCGTCCCGGCCAGCGTGGCCAGACCCAGGGTGCCTTCGGGCGTCCCGGTGGTCCGTCGCGTCGCGGTCGCAAGTCCAAGCGGGCGCGTCGTCAGGAGTTCGAGGCCATGGACGCCCCCACCCTGGGTGGGGTGCGCGTCCGCAAGGGCAACGGCGAGACCGTGCGCCTGCCGCGCGGTGCGTCGCTGACCGACTTCGCCGAGAGGATCAACGTCGACGCGGCCGCCCTGGTCCAGATGCTGTTCTCGCTCGGCGAGATGGTCACCTCGACCCAGTCCGTCGGTGACGAGACGTTCGAGCTGCTCGGCGAGGAGCTCAACTACGTCGTCCAGATCGTGTCGCCGGAGGACGAGGACCGCGAGCTGCTCGAGACGTTCGACCTCGAGTTCGGCGCCGACGAGGGCGACGAGGGCGACCTCGTCGTCCGTCCGCCGGTCGTCACCGTCATGGGTCACGTCGACCACGGAAAGACCAAGCTCCTCGACGCCCTGCGTGACGCCAACGTGGTCGACAAGGAGGCCGGTGGCATCACCCAGCACATCGGTGCCTACCAGGTCCACACCGAGGTCGAGGGCGAGGACCGTCGCATCACCCTGATCGACACCCCCGGTCACGAGGCGTTCACCGCCATGCGTGCCCGTGGTGCCCAGGCCACCGACATCGCGATCCTCGTGGTCGCGGCCGACGACGGTGTGATGCCGCAGACGGTCGAGGCGCTCAACCACGCCAAGGCCGCCGGGGTCCCGATCGTGGTCGCGGTCAACAAGATCGACAAGCCCGAGGCCGACTCCACCAAGGTCCGCGGCCAGCTCACCGAGTACGGCCTGATCCCCGAGGAGTACGGCGGCGACGCGATGTTCGTCGACGTCTCGGCCAAGGCCGGGCTCAACCTCGACAAGCTGCTCGAGGCCGTCGTGCTCACCGCCGACGCGTCCCTCGACCTGCGGGCCAACCCCACGCAGGACGCCCAGGGCCTCGTGGTCGAGGCGCACCTCGACCGCGGTCGCGGTCCGGTCGCCACGGTGCTGGTCCAGCGCGGAACCCTCCGCGTGGGCGACTCGATCGTGGCCGGTCCGGCCCACGGTCGTGTCCGGGCGATGCTCGACGAGCACGGCAACGAGATCGTCGAGGCCGACCCGTCGCGTCCCGCGATGGTGCTGGGTCTCTCGGCGGTGCCGGGTGCGGGCCAGAACTTCATCGTGGTCGAGGACGACCGCATGGCCCGCCAGATCGCCGAGAAGCGCGAGGCGCGCGAGCGGGCGGCCATGCAGGCCAAGCGTCGCGTGCGCCGCAGCCTCGAGGACTTCATGGCGTCCATGGAGAAGGGCGAGAGCCAGGAGCTCAACCTCATCCTCAAGGGCGACGTGTCCGGTTCGGTCGAGGCGCTCGAGGACGCGCTGTCCCAGATCGACGTGGGCGACGAGGTCTCCCTGCGCGTGATCGACCGCGGTGTCGGTGCGATCACCGAGACCAACGTCGACCTCGCCGCCGCCTCCGACGCCATCATCATCGGCTTCAACGTCCGCCCGCAGGGCAAGGCGAGCCAGATGGCCGACAAGGAAGGTGTCGAGATCCGCTACTACTCGGTCATCTACCAGGCGATCGAGGAGATCGAGGCGGCGCTCAAGGGCATGCTCAAGCCGGTCTACGAGGAGTCGACCCTCGGTCAGGCGGAGATCCGCGAGATCTTCCGCTCGTCCAAGGCCGGCAACATCGCAGGCTGCATGGTCACCTCCGGCCTCATCCGGCGCAACGCCAAGGTCCGGGTCCTGCGCGACGGAGCGGTGGTGGCCGACAACCTCGACCTCTCCTCGCTGCGCCGCGAGAAGGACGACGCCTCCGAGGTCCGCGAGGGCTTCGAGTGCGGTCTGGTGCTCCGTAACTTCCAGGACATCAAGATCGGCGATGTCGTGGAGGCCTTCGAGATGCGCGAGATCCCGCGCAGCTGATCACGAGCGGGCACTTCGTGCCCGTCTGCGTCATCGACCGGGCGCTTCGTTCCCACTCACGGGCACGAAGCGCCCGGTCACCGTCTGTGACGGGCACGAAGCGCCCGGTCACCTGTAGGAGAGACTGGACCCATGAGCAACCCCCGCGTCCGCAAGATCGCCGACCGGATCCAGGTGATCGTCGCCGAGATGCTCGAGCGCCGGATCAAGGACCCGCGCCTCGGCTTCGTCACCGTCACCGACGTCCGCCTCACCGGCGACTCCCAGCAGGCCTCGATCTTCTACACCGTGCTGGGCACCGAGGACGAACTGGCCAGCACCGCCGCTGCGCTCGAGTCGGCCAAGGGGGTCATCCGCTCCGAGGTCGCCAAGCAGCTGGGCATGCGCATCGTGCCGTCGCTGACCTTCATCCCCGACGCCCTCCCCGAGAGCGCCCGCGCTCTCGACGAGGTGCTCGCCCGCGCCAAGCAGCAGGACGAGGAGGTCGCGGCCCGTCGCGTCGAGGCGTACGCCGGCGAGCCCGACCCCTACAAGAAGCCCCGCGCGGCCGAGGACGACCTCGACGACGAGGACGACGACGCGCTGGACGACGTCGAGGACGACCGCTCCTGATGGTCGACCCCGGTCTGGTCGTCGTCGACAAGGCCCCGGGCATGACCTCGCACGACGTCGTCGCCCGGGTGCGCCGGCTCGCCGGCACCCGCAAGGTCGGCCACGCCGGCACCCTCGACCCGATGGCCACCGGCGTGCTGGTGCTGGGCGTGGACCGCGCCACCCGCCTGCTCGGCCACCTCATGCTCACCGAGAAGGCCTACGACGCGACCATCCGGCTCGGCGTCGCGACGACCACCGACGACGCCGAGGGCGAGGTCGTCGCGACCAGCACGACCGACGGCGTGGAGCCGGAGGCCGTACGCGCGGAGCTGGCGCGGTTCGTCGGCGACATCGAGCAGGTGCCCACTGCGGTGTCCGCGATCAAGGTCGACGGCAAGCGCGCCTACGCCCGGGTGCGCGACGGTGAGCAGGTCGAGCTGAAGCCGCGGCCGGTCACCATCCACGAGCTGGTGGTGCACGACGTGTCGCTCCCCGACGTACGCATCTCGGTGCGGTGCTCGTCCGGCACCTACATCCGCGCCATCGCGCGCGACCTCGGCGCCGCGCTCGGGGTGGGCGGGCACCTGACCGCGCTGCGGCGTACGGCAGTCGGGTCCTTCGGCCTGTCGGTCGCACAGACGCTCGAGCAGCTGACCGAGGACTTCGCGGTCGTGCCGATCGCCGACGCGGCGCGGGCGACGTTCCCGACCGTCGACCTCGACGACGAGCAGGCGGCGCACGTGCGGTTCGGCCGGGCGCTCGACCTCGTCCTCCCCGACGACCGACCGCACGCGGTCTTCGCCCCGGGCGGCGAGTTCCTCGCGCTCTACGAGCGGCGCGGCGAGCAGGCCCGACCGGTCGCCGTCTTCGTCTGACACGAGCCATCTCCACCCCTGCGGGTGAGCGGCTGGTCTTGACCACCTCACATGTCGGTGGTGCCCGGCGCGTTGCAGGCGCAAGGTGTGAAAGGGCCGAGAGGTCGCAGGGTGCGGCCCGGCGCTCGAGGAGGCATCCCATGTTCGTCCATCGCATCGCCGCATCCGCCGTCAGCGTCCTGGTGCTGACCGCCGGTGCGCTGACAGGGACCACGGCCGGAGCCGCCGGTGCTGCTGCACGGGAGACAGCAGCCGGCACCGTGTCGGTCAGCATCACCGCCGCCCACAACGTGGTGATGGCCACCACGATCCAGCCCGGCGTCAGCCAGTTCCGGGTGACGACCGAGGCCAAGCGGTCGGGCTTCCAGCTGCTCCAGCTCGCTGAGGGCTACACCCTCGAGGCCGCCATCGCCGACATCGACGCTGGCCTGGAGAAGGGCAGGCTCAAGGCATTCAAGCGGTTCGAGGCCAACGTGACCCTGCTCGGCGGCGTCAACCTGCTGCGGGGGAAGATCGGCAAGCTCACGGTGAACCTGCCGGTCGGCACCTACTACGCCGCCGACATCGAGAGGAACCGGCCGTCGGCGTTCACCGCGTTCACGGTCGCGGGCGCCGACACCGGTGCAGCCATGCCGTCGGGACCCACGGTCAGGGCGGTCGGCGGCGCCAGCTGGTCCAAGCGCCCGAAGACCATCCCCCGCCGGGGCATGCTGACCTTCGAGAACTTCAGCTCGAAGAACCACTTCGTGGGCCTGGTGAAGCTGCAGAAGGGCAGGACGGCCAAGGACTTCGCGGCGTGGCTCGACGGCCTCATGGAGGGCGAGGAAGGTCCGCCGCCGGTCAACTTCCGCGTCGGCTTCGACGGTGGTGTGGTGTCGCCCGGCCAGACGGTGGCGATGAACTACCGCCTGCCGAAGGGCGACTACGTCCTCGTCTGCTTCTGGCCCGATGCCTCGATGGGCGGCATGCCCCACGCATTCATGGGCATGTTCCGCGGCATCAAGGTCGGCTAGCGACAAGCAGACCCGGCGACGCGGGGTGCGGGCCCCGCGTCGCTAGGCTGCGCAGGTGCAGATCTGGCAAGACGTCGACGACGTGCCGGCCGACCTCGGCCGCACGGTCGTCAGCATCGGCAACTTCGACGGGGTGCACCTGGGCCACGCCCACGTGCTCCGCGAGGCGCGGGCGACGGCGCAGCGGCTGGGCATCGACACCGTGGTGGCGGTGACCTTCGACCCGCACCCCATGGCGGTGCTGCGGCCCGAGCACGCCCCGCCCACCCTCACCTCGATCGAGACCCGCGCCCGGCTGCTCGAGGCCGCCGGGGTCGACGCGATCCTCGTCGTCGGCTTCGACCGCGAGATCGCGTCGTGGTCGCCGCAGGACTTCATCGACCGGATCCTCGTCGACTCGCTGCACGCAGGTGCAGTCGTCGTGGGCGCCAACTTCCGCTTCGGCAACAAGGCCGCCGGCGACGTGGCCACCCTCGTCGAGGCGGGGAAGAGCCGCGACTTCGAGACCGTCGGGGTCGCCCTCGACGGCGGGCCCCAGGTCTGGAGCTCCACCTACGTCCGCCAGTGCCTGGCGACCGGTGACGTCGCGGGGGCGGCCGAGGCCCTGGGGCGGCCGTTCACCGTGCGCGGCACGGTCGTCGAGGGTGACAAGCGCGGGCGCGAGCTCGGCTACCCGACCGCCAACGTCCCGCTCCCGCCCGTCGACGCGGCCCCGGCCGACGGTGTCTACGCCGGGTGGCTGACCCGGCTCGACACCGGCGAGCGGTTCCCGGCCGCCATCTCGGTGGGCACCAACCCGACCTTCGACGGTGAGCGCGACCGTCGAGTCGAGTCCTACGTCCTCGACCGCGACGACCTCGAGCTCTACGAGGTCGAGGTCGAGGTCGCGTTCGTCGAGAGGCTGCGCGGGATGGTGAAGTTCGAGGGGATCGAGGCCCTCGTGCAGACCATGCACGACGACGTACGCCGCGCGCGGGACCTGCTGGCGTGACCGGGGACCGTGCGGCGGTCGAGGCGTGGTTCCTCGCCCACGGGCTGCCCTACTTCGTCGCGGAGGAGCGGGCGGCTGCCCGTGCCGGGCTGCGGCCGAGGCGGCTGGTGTCCCTGGCCCTGGTCCTCCTCGGCCTCGCTGCGGGTGCCGGACTGCTGGCCTGGCTGTCGGACACCTACACGGCCGGGCCGGCCCTGTGGCTCTCCGTCACCGTCCTCGCGCTGCTCTGGTACGCCGCAACGGCGCTGCACGCGCGGCCCATCCTCGGCTTCGCCCTGTCCCGCACCCTGGGAAGCCTGCGGTTCATCGCACCGATGGCCTCGCGGGCGCTGCCGCTGCTCCTGGTCTTCGTGACGTTCCTCTTCGTCAACGCCGAGGCCTGGGAGATGACCACCAACCTGCCCTTCGGGCTGCTGTGGGTCACGGTGCTGCTGATGTTCGGCCTCGCGGTGCTGTTCCTGCTGGTCCGGCTCCCTGAGGAGGTCGACCGCGTCGACGACGAGGTGGACGACGCCTTCGTCATCCGCGCCTGCGCCGGCACGCCGCTGGAGGCTGCCAGCCGGGAGGTCGCGGCCGACCCCTCGATCGACCCGCAGGCCCACGCCCAGGTCTCGGGCTTCGAGCGCTGGAACCTGATCCTGGTCCTGCTGGTGATCCAGGCGGTGCAGGTGCTGCTGCTGGCGGTCACCGTCTTCGTCTTCTTCATGATGTTCGGCTCGCTGGTGATGGAGACCAAGACCCAGGAGTCGTGGACCGGCCGCGACTTCATCCAGGCCGCGCCGTTCCTCCCGCACGTGTCGCTGTCGCTGATGAAGGTCTCGCTGTTCCTCGCCTCGTTCAGCGGCTTCTACTTCACGGTCTCGGCCGTCACCGACGAGACCTACCGCCGCCAGTTCTTCTCGGTCGTGGAGAGCCAGCTCGAGCGCGCGGTGGGGATGCGCGCCGTCTACCTGGCCTCCCGCGCTCGCGACTGACGCACGCGGCTGCCGTACGCCCCCGGACGCGCCGATGGGCGGTGCACGAGCCACCTCCGCGACGTACGGGATGTGGCTGGCGCACCGCCCATCGGGCGATCAATGATGGAACAGCCGGGTCAGGCGTCGAGGTCCTGCTCGACCAGCGCGGCGATGGTGTCGACGGCGGCCTGGTCGTCGCCCGCCACCTCCACGGTGTCGCCGTTGCCGGCGCCGAGGGTCATGATCATCAGCGAGGAGCTGGCGTCGACACCGTTGATGGTGACGTCGGTGCCGAGCTCACCGGCCTTCTCGGCGATGATCGCGGCGGGACGGGCGTGGAGGCCGACGGCGGAGCCGACGACGACGGACTTGCTGGGCATGGTTCTCCTCGGTGGGTCTGGTTGGGCCAGGTGGGTGGAGTGGGTCAGACAGTAGCGACGTCGGTGTCGGCGTGGCTGGCGGTCTTGAGGATGACCACCAGTGCCGCGCTCACGAGCACCCCCGCGACGAGGGCGATGATGAAGCCGAGGATCCCGTCGACGGCGAAGAGGACGAAGATCCCGCCGTGCGGTGCCCGCAAGCCGACGTCCAGCCCCATGGACAAGGCTCCGGTGACCGCGCTGCCGGCCATGATCGACGGGATGACCCGCAGGGGGTCGGCCGCGGCGAACGGGATGGCGCCCTCGGTGATGAACGAGGCCCCCATCGCCCAAGCAGCCTTGCCGTTCTCGCGCTCCGGGACGGTGAAGAGCTTCGGACGGACGACCGTGGCCAGTGCCAGGGCGAGCGGCGGGACCATGCCGGCGAGCATGACGGCGGCCATCACCTTGAGCTCGGGCGCGTCGGTCGCGGTCGCGGCGGCACCCAGGCCGGTCGTGGCGAAGGCGTAGGCGGTCTTGTTGAGGGGGCCGCCCATGTCGAAGGCCATCATCAGACCGAGGATCACCCCGAGGATGATCGCCGATCCGCCCTGCAGGTTGTTGAGGCCGTCGCTCAGGGCCTCCATCAGGCGACCGAGCGGCTTGCCCAGGATGACCACCATGACGAAGCCGGAGATGAGGGTCGCGAGGAGGGGGATCACCAGCACCGGCATCAGGCCGCGCATCCAGGTGGGCACCTTCCACCTGGTGATCCAGAGGGCGACGATGCCGGCGAGCACGCCGCCGACGATGCCGCCGAGGAAGCCGGAGTTGAGCGTGCCGGCGATGGCGCCCATCACGAAGCCCGGCGCGATGCCCGGGCGGTCGGCGATGGCGTACGCGATGTAGCCGGCGAGGGCCGGGACGAGGAAGCCGAAGGCGGCGGCACCGAGGGTGAACAGGAGTGCGCCGAGGTAGGCGAAGAAGGCGCTGCCGCCGAGCGCGTGGTCGAGGCCGAGCTCGTTGACGTCGGGCAGGTTGAAGAACGTGTTGTCGACCGCGATCGTCTGGCCGTCGTTGACGATCTCGTAGCCGCCGAAGAGGAAGCCGAGGGCGATGAGGAGGCCGCCCGCGGCGACGAACGGGATCATGTAGGAGACACCGGTCATCAGGACGCGGCGGGCCGTGGCCCCGAAGGACTCCTTGCCACCGTCCGTGGCCCCGGCCTCCGACGCCGTGCCCTCGACCCTGGGGGCGCTGGCCGGGTCGGCGGCGTAGCGCAGGGCCTCGGCGATCATCGCGTCGGCGTCGTCGATGGGGCGCTTCACGCCGGAGCTGACCATCGGCTTGCCGGCGAACCGCGAGCGGTCACGCACGCCCACGTCGACGGCGAAGATCACCGCACCCGCGGCGGCGATCGTCGACGGCGCCAGTGGCGTCGAGCCGGCGGAGCCCTGGGTCTCGACCTGGAGCGCGACGCCGGCACGCTCGGCTGCCGCCTCGAGGGCCTCGGCCGCCATGTAGGTGTGCGCGATGCCGGTGGGGCACGCGGTGACGGCTACGAGGGACGTCGGGGTGCCGGAGGTCGCCGGGGCGGCCGGGGCGGCCGGGGTGGCCGGGGTGGCCGGCGAGGCGGCGGGGGCGGCGGCCGCTGCTGCGGCGGCCGGAGCCGCGGCCGCCCTCGCCGGCGCGGACTCGCCGAGCTCGTGGGTGACCAGGTCGACGACGTCCTCGTCGGTCTCGGCGGCACGTAGCGCGTCGGTGAAGGCCGGCTTCACCAGTGCGCGGGCCAGCTTGGTGAGGATGGTGAGGTGGTCGGCGTCGCCACCGGCCGGCGCCGCGATGAGGAACGCCAGGTCGGCCGGGCCGTCCTTGGCGCCGAAGTCGACGGGCGGCTCCAGCCGCGCGAACGCGAGCGTGGGAACCTCGACGCCCGCCGTACGGCAGTGGGGGATGGCGATGCCGCCGGGCAGGCCGGTGGCCGAGGTGGACTCGCGCGCGAAGGCGTCCTCGACCAGCTGGTCCTTGCTGGTGGCGCGGCCGGCGTCGTCGACGACCGCGGCGAGCGCTCGGATGACGTCGTGCTTGTCCGAGCCCCAGTCGGCGCCCAGCCTGACGAGTTCGGTGGTGATGAGTGCGGTCATGCTGTGCCTCCGAAGGCGGTGACGCCGACGAGGTCCGGGCGGACCTGCGACGGCTGGGGGATGGTGGTGCCGGGGAGACCTGCGGCGGCGCTGCCGTAGGCGACGGCCAGTGCCAGGCGCTCCGGGGCGGGCAGCCCCCGGATGTCGCCGAGCAGGTAGCCGAAGAGGCTGGAGTCGCCGGCACCGACGGTGCTGACGACAGTGGTGGGCGGCGGGGTGGCGTGCCACGCCCCCTCGGACGTGACGAGGACGGCTCCATTGCCGCCCAGCGTGGCCAGGACCGCGCCCACGCCGCGATCGATGAGCTGGCGCGCCGCCCGCGCCGTGGCGGCGGGGTCGGACTCGAGCTCGTCGGCGTCGGCGCCGGTGAAGGAGGCGAGCTCCTCGCCGTTGGGCTTCATCAGGTCGGGCGCCGAGTGCGGCAGCGCGTCGACCAGCGCCTGCAACGGCGCCTCGCTCGTGTCGACGGCCACCCGGCCGCCCACCTCGCGCAGGCGGCGCACGAGGTCGGCGTAGAAGGACGGCGGTGCACCCGCGGGCAACGAGCCCGCGAGCACGGTCCAGTCCGCGCTCGAGGCGCGGACCAGCACGGCCTGCGCCATGAGCTCGAGGTGGAGGGGGAGCACGGCGGCACCGGGGGAGTTGAGCTTGGTCGTGGTGCCGTCGGGCTCGGTGATGGTGAGGTTGACGCGTACGTCTCCTGCCGGCTGCACCGGCCGGCAGTCGATGCCGGCCCCGAGCAGCTCGAGGACGAACGGGTCGTCCTTGGCGGCGGGCACGACCGCGATGCTCGGGATGTCGGCGCTGACGGCGGCGCGGGAGATGTTGACGCCCTTGCCGCCGGCCTGCGAGGTGACCGAGGCGACGCGGTGGACCTGGCCGCGGCTCAGCCGGCCGTCGAGGGCGACCGTGCGGTCGACGCTCGGGTTGGGGGTGAGGGTCAGGATCATGCGACCACCACCTCGATGCCGGCGCCCTCGAGCGCCCTGCGGTCGGCGGCGTCGATGTCGCTGTCGGTCACCAGCACGTCGATGCTGTCGAGGGTCGCGAAGCGTACGGCGGTCTCGACCCCGAGCTTGGTGGAGTCGGCCAGCACCACGGTCTTGCGGGCGCACGCGATGATCGCGCGCTTGGTGGCCGCCTCGTCGCTGTCGGGCGTGGTGAGCCCGTGCCCCACGGTGATGCCGTTGGTCGCGACGAACGCGACGTCCGCGCGGAGGTCGGCGAGGGTGGCGACGGTGTCCGCGCCGACGGCCGCGTGCGTGGTGGGCCGGACCTTGCCCGGCAGCAGGTGCAGCTCGATCTGCGGCAGGCCGGCCAGCCGCGTCGCCACCGGCACCGCATGGGTGATGACGGTGAGGCGGTGGTCGCGGGGGAGCGCAGCGGCGAAGCGGGCGGTCGTGGTGCCCGCGTCGATGACCACGATGGAGTCGGGCGGCGGCAGCAGGGCGACGGCCGCGTTGGCGATCGCCTCCTTGGCCTGCGTGTTGGACTGGTCGCGCTCGACGATCCCTGATTCGATGACCGTGAGGGAACCGGCCGGCACGGCGCCGCCGTGCACCCGACGGACCAGCCCCATCCGGTCCAGGGTGGACAGGTCGCGGCGGACGGTCTCGGTGGTGACTTCGAACTGTTCGGACAGCTGGACGACGGACAGCCGGCCGCGACGACTGATCAGGTGAGCCATCGCCTGCTGGCGCTCTTCGGCGTACATCGGTCCACCTCCCGGGGAATCTGTGTATGTGTTGTTTTAGTACCGAATGTGTTGCTTGTCAACAACTGGGTGATCTACGGTGTGTCCATGACCACACCCGCGAGCTCATCCGCGAACTCCCTGAGCGGGACCCCGGTCGTGCCGGGCGTCGCCGCAGGGCCCGTCCTCCACGTGCGGGGGGAGGTGTCGCCCGACGCGATAGCCCGCTTCGGCGACGGGGACTTCGCCGACGCAGATGCCGCGCTGGCGGCGTACGACGAGGCGGCTGCGGCCGTCGCGGACACGTTCTCCGCCAAGGCCGCTGACGCCCAGGGCGCGGCGGCGGAGGTGCTGACGGCGAGCGCCGGCCTCGCGCGCGACAAGGGGCTGCGCTCCGCCGTCGCCAAGAACCTCAAGTCCGGGCAGGGCCCGGTCGCGGCCGTGCAGGGTGCGGTGGAGCAGTTCGCCACGATCTTCACCAACATGGGCGGCCTGATGGCCGAGCGGGTGACCGACCTGCGCGACATCGAGCGCCGCGTCGTCGCCCACCTCGTCGGTGAGCCGCCGCCGGGCGTGCCGACCCCGAGCGAGCCGTCGATCCTGGTCGCCGAGGACCTCGCCCCGAGCGACACCTCGGGGCTCGACCCCGCGCTGGTCACCGCGCTGGTCACCGAGCGCGGAGGCGCCACCAGCCACACCGCGATCATCGCCCGCCAGCTCGGCATCCCGTGTGTCGTCGGCGCCGCTGGGGTCATGGAGATCCCTGCCGGCACGTTCGTCGTGGTCGACGGCGAGACCGGCGTCGTCGAGCAGGGCGCCGACCCCGACGAGGCGTCCGCCCGCGTCGAGGAGAGCCGCCGCCTGCGCGAGGAGCTCGCCAGCTGGAGCGGCCCGGCGTCGACCTCCGACGGCCTGCCGATCAAGCTGCTGGCCAACGTCGCCGACGGGCCGTCCGCCGCGTCCGCCGGCACCGAGCCAGTGCAGGGGGTCGGCCTGTTCCGCACCGAGCTGTGCTTCCTCAACCGCAAGGACGAGCCCAGCGTGGAGGAGCAGACCGACATCTACTCCGACGTCCTCTCGCCCTACTCCGACGGTCGCTACGTCGTCGTACGCACACTCGACGCCGGGTCCGACAAGCCCATCGCGTTCGCGACCCAGGAGGGCGAGGAGAACCCCGCCCTCGGCGTACGCGGCCTGCGGCTCAGCTTCGGCAACCCCGGTCTCATGGACCGCCAGCTCGACGCCGTCGCGGCAGCTGCCGAGCGGACCGGCACCGAGACCTGGGTGATGGCGCCGATGGTCGCCACCGTCGCCGAGGCCGCCGACTTCGCCGCCAAGGTGCACGCGCGCGGGCTCAAGGCCGGCGTCATGGTGGAGATCCCCAGCGCGGCGCTCCTGGCCCACCGGATGCTCGAGGTCGTCGACTTCCTCTCGATCGGCACCAACGACCTCACCCAGTACGCGATGGCCGCCGACCGCATGGCCACCGACCTCGCCCACCTCACCGACCCGTGGCAGCCGGCCGTGCTCCAGCTGATCGCGATCACCGCGCACGCCGGCACCGAGGCCGGCAAGCCCGTCGGCGTCTGCGGCGAGGCCGCGGCCGACCCGCTGCTGGCGACGGCGCTCATCGGCATGGGCATCTCGTCGCTCTCGATGGCCGCGCGCGCCGTACGCCCCGTCGGAGCGCAGCTGGGCAAGGTCACCCTCGAGACCTGCGAGGCCGCCGCCGAGGCCGCCCTCGGCGCCCCCGACCCGATGGCGGCGCGGGCCGCGGTCCGCGAGCTGCTGGGGCACTGAGCCCTCATCCCTGGCCTCAACCACCTCACGACGGAGGAAGCATGACATCAGCGTACGACCGGTACCGCGCGGCCGACCTCGAGCTGCCCGAAGCTGCCTGGGCCTGGAACCTGTGGGGCGCGGGCGAGGAGAACATGGGCAAGGACGACCAGCCCGAGCTGCTCCCCATCCCCGAACCCGATGCCGACCACATGCTGGTGCGCATCGACAGCGTGGGCCTCTGCTTCTCCGACGTGAAGATCATGCGCCAGGGCGGCAGCCACCCGAAGCTCTACGACCGCGACCTGTCCCAGGAGCCCACCCGGCTGGGGCACGAGGTGAGCCTCACCGTCATCGAGGTCGGGGACAACCTCAAGGACCGCTATCACGCCGGCCAGCGGCTGGCCGTGCAGCCCGACATCTACCAGGACGGCAAGAGCACCGCCTACGGCTACACGATCCCCGGCGGACTGATCCAGTACCACCTCATGGGTTCGGAGATGCTCGACACCGACGACGGTGCCTGCCTGCTGCCCCTCCCCGACACGATGGGCTATGCCGAGGGGTCCACGCTGGAGCCGTGGGGTTGCGTGATGGCCGCCTACACCCAGCGTCGCCGTCTGGAGCCCAAGGCCGGCGGGACCATGTGGATCGTCGGCCGGC
The DNA here is from genome assembly GCF_059567905.1 of Nocardioides sp. BGA-UO-ETr-FS32. Lineage (NCBI taxonomy): Bacteria > Bacillati > Actinomycetota > Actinomycetes > Propionibacteriales > Nocardioidaceae > Nocardioides > Nocardioides sp. BGA-UO-ETr-FS32. Next base: position 516,207 of record NZ_JCAQOX010000013.1, read on the forward strand.
CCGGGGACGAGCGGGAGTACCTCTTCTCCTCAGGGCTGGACGCTCCGGCCACCATCGTGATGACCGACGTGCCGGCCTCGGTGGCGAAGCTGGTGGAGCGCACCTCGGCCACCACGGTCGTGCGCGACGGCATCGACACCGATGACTACCAGGCGCTGGTGGACGAGCTGACCGACGGCGCCGGCTTCGACGACATCGTCGTCCTCGATCCTCGTTCCGCCGCGACGGTGGGTGCCGTGGCCCAGCACATCGCCCGGCGGGGCACCCTCAACATGGTCGGCGAGACCGCCCTGGACGGCTTGGTGGACACCGACGTGGGCCGTCTGCACTACGACTACACCGCCTATCTCGGCGGCCGGGGTCCGGACATCGCCGCTTCCTACGGAGAGGCGCGCAACCGCTGTGACCTGCGTCCGCAGGGCACGACGGTCTTCGTGGGCGCCGGTGGTCCGATGGGGCTGATGCACGTCCAGCGCGCCATCCAGCAGCCCGACGGCCCCCGCACGATCGTCGCCACAGAGGTGAGCGACGAGCGCCTGAAGAGCCTCGAGGATCGTCTCGCCCATCTGGCGGAGAGCAACGACTGCGAGCTGCTCACCTTCAACTCCCAGACCGCGGACCAGTCCCTCCACGACTACGTCATGGGGATCACCGACGGCCGGGGGGCAGACGACGTGGTGGTCAGTGTCCCGATCTCCGCCGTGATGGCCGAGGCCGACACACTGATGAACTCCGACGGCATGCTGGTGTTCTTCGCCGGCGTTCCCAACGGCACGCTGGCGCCGCTGAACCTGAGCGCGGTCTACCTGGACAATGCGCAGTACACCGGGACGTCAGGTTTGACCATCCACGACCAGCAGCAGGTGGTGGACCTGGCCAACCAGGGTGCCCTCTCCCCGGGATCCATCGTCGGCGCCGTCGGCGGCATGCGGGCGGCCAAGGACGGCCTCCAGGCATTGGTCGAGGGTCGCTACTCCGGGAAGGTGCTGATCTTCCCCCAGATCCACGACCTCCCCCTCATGGGGCTCGACGAGCTGAAGGAGACGCTGCCGGACGTCGCCGAGAAGCTGGGACCCGGCGACACGTGGAACGACGAGGCGGAGAAGGCGCTCTTCGACAGTCAGCTGGGTAGCCGGTAGGGACCCTCCGCTGGGTAAAGCCACAGATTCGGGCACGAAATCATGCCCGAATGCTTGGCAACGGGCCCGTTCGTGCGGTTTAATCCAAAGATCGTGTGATGGGGATCACCCCCCGTCGAGCTCTCATGGAGGACACAAGCATGGCGACCACCACCTCGAATCCCGCGGCTCGAACCGGCGCGCGGGTCCACGTGCAGAGGTTCGGCACGTTCCTCTCCAACATGGTCCTGCCCAACATCGGCGCCTTCATCGCCTGGGGCCTGATCACCGCCCTGTTCATCGAGAACGGGTGGCTCAACCTGGGCGGCGGCGACAACGCCTGGCTCGCCCCCGACAGCTGGGTGGCCGAGTTCGGCGGCTGGGGTGACTTCGCCGGCGGCGGCATCGTCGGCCCGATGATCACCTACCTGCTGCCGCTGCTCATCGGCTACACCGGCGGCCGGATGATGTACGACGACAGCATCCGCGGCGGCGTGGTCGGCGCGATCGCCACCATGGGCGCCATCGCCGGCGCCGGCGTGCCGATGTTCCTGGGCGCGATGATCATGGGCCCGCTGGGCGGCTGGTCGATGAAGAGGCTCGACGCCATCTGGTCCCACAAGATCCGGCCCGGCTTCGAGATGCTCATCAACAACTTCGCCGCCGGCATCTGGGGCATGGTCCTCGCCGTCGTCGGCTTCGTGGTGGCCGGACCGTTCGTCACGTGGTTCAGCGCCCGCGCCGAGGAGGTCATCGACTTCCTCGTCAGCAACAGCCTGCTCCCGCTGACGTCGGTGTTCATCGAGCCGGCCAAGGTCCTGTTCCTCAACAACGCGATCAACCAGGGCATCCTCACCCCGCTCGGCACGGCCGAGGCCACCCGCGAGGGACAGTCGATCCTGTTCCTGCTCGAGGCCAACCCGGCCGCGGGCGCCGGCCTGCTGCTGGCGTTCATGTTCTTCGGCAAGGGTGCGGCGAAGGCGTCTGCCCCCGGCGCGCTCCTGATCCACTTCGTGGGCGGCATCCACGAGATCTACTTCCCCTACGTGCTGATGAAGCCCAAGCTGATCCTCGCGATGATCGCCGGCGGCATGACGCAGATCTTCATCAACCTGGTGTTCGACTCCGGGCTCCGCGCACCGGCTGCGCCGGGATCCATCATCGCGGTGCTGATCCAGACCCCGGGTGCCAGCTATGTCGGCGTCATCCTGTCGGTCATCGGTGGTGCTGCGGCATCGTTCGCCGTCGCGGCCGTCCTGCTGAAGATGGACAAGGACGAGGAGGAGGGAGACCTCACCGCAGCCACGGCGAGCATGGAGTCGATGAAGGGCAAGAAGTCGATCGCCTCCTCGACGCTCGGCGGCGGCACGGCCACCGAGACCCGTGAGATCCGCACCATCGTGTTCGCCTGCGACGCCGGCATGGGGTCCTCGGCGATGGGCGCCTCGGTCCTCCGCAAGAAGATCCACGACTCCGGTCACACCGAGGTGACGGTGGTCAACAAGGCCATCTCCAACCTCACCGACGACGTCGACCTGGTGGTCACCCACCAGGACCTCACCGACCGGGCCCGCCTGAAGACCCCGTCGGCCGTCCACGTGTCGGTCGACAACTTCATGGGCAGCCCGAGGTACGACGAGATCGTGGAGCTGGTCCAGGAGAGCAACAACCCGGCCTGACGGCCGCACCCGGATGCACCTCACGTCGAGCCCGGCTCTCTCTCCCCCGGGAGGGCCGGGTCCGACGTTCTCGGGCCCGATCCGTCACCTCGACGGTGTGGTCTGATGAGCAGCACCTGACTGACACCCCCGACTGACAACCACCACGACACCTGCGAGGAAAGAGGCGCCAGATGAGCGACGTACTGAGCCGGGAAGCGATCGTGCTCGGCGGACAGGCCAAGGACCGCGACGCGGCCATCACCGAGGCGGGCCAGCTGCTGGTCGCAGCCGGCGCCGTCGACGAGGCGTACGTCGACGCGATGCACGAGCGCGAGACGTCGGTCTCCACCTTCATGGGCAACGGGCTGGCCATCCCGCACGGCACCAACGAGGCGAAGGCGCTGATCCGCCACACGGCGATCTCCTTCATCCGCTACGACGAGCCGATCGACTGGAAGGGCAGTCCCGCGACGTACGTCGTCGGCATCGCCGGTGCCGGTGACGACCACCTGACGGTGCTCCAGGCGCTCGCCGGCGCGTTCACCGACGACGCCAGCATCGCCGCACTCGACGCAGCCCAGACCCCGGACGACGTCCTCGCCGTTCTCGGCGACGTCAGCGCCTGACGTACGTCGCACAGCGATCCGCCACGCCCGGTAACGGGTCCGTCCTCGCACTCCCGCCCCCACTGATGGGGGCGGGAGTGCTCTTTTGGGCAGTTGCCGCCGCTGGGTGGGACACGCGGGACCTGTGCCACGCGTACTACTGCGGGATGCGTAGTAGTGTGCGTCGCATGGATCAGACCCAGCTCCTCAAGGGAGTGCTCGACCTCGCGGTCCTCGCCGTGGTGCAGCACGAGGACGGCTACGGCTACGACATCGTCCGGCGCCTGCGCGACGGCGGCCTCGCCGAGGTCGGCGACGCCTCGGTGTACGGCACCCTCCGTCGCCTCTACGGCGCCGGGGCGCTGACGTCGTACGTCGTGCCGTCCGAGAGCGGCCCGCACCGCAAGTACTACGGCATCACGTCCATCGGTCGCGAGCAGCTCGCCCGCCAGCGCGACGACTGGCACGCCTTCGCCACGACCCTCGACGGGCTCCTCGCCGGACCCGCCGCCCCCGCCGCCCGAGGAGCCAGCGCATGAACACCACCGAGCTGCCCGTCCGCCCCGACGTCACCGCCTTCGTCGCCCGCGTCCGCGAGCTGCTCGCCGACCTCCCCGAGGAGGACCGGCTCGAGCTGACCGAGGGCCTCGAGGCAGACCTGACCGACCAGGTCGCCGAGGACGGCGGGGGAGCGCTGGGCGACCCGGAGGCGTACGCCCGGGAGCTGCGGACCGCGGCGGGCTTCGACCCGGCGCCGCGCCGCCGGCTGCGTCCCGTGAGGGGGGTCCCGCTGCCGGAGCGGCTCGACGCCGTGCGCGCCTGGTGGGACACCCAGGTCGACCGACCGCGCGTCGCACCGGTGTGGTCGGTGGTCGCCGCGCTGCGTCCCGCCTGGTGGGTCCTGCGTGGCTGGATCGCCGCCGTGCCGATCTGCGTCGCGGTCCCGGGCTACCAGGTCTGGGGCTTCACCTGGCTCCCGGGCGTCGCCAACGAGGTCGGCCTCGCGGTCCTCGCGGTCTGCGTCGTGCTCAGCACGCTCGTCGGCATGGGCCGCCTCTGGCCCGGGGCGACCACGCCCGGAGCCCGGGGACCCGCGGCCAGGGTCACGCTGCTCGCGCTCAACGTGCTGGCGCTGTGCCTGGTCCCGCTGGTCGAGCAGAAGTTCCAGGACGCCGAGTGGGCGCAGGCGCGGGAGTACGGCTTCGCCGACACCTCGTGGGTGCAGGGCGAGGGCGTGGTGAACCGCGGACGGCAGGTCTGCAACATCGCGGCCTACGACGCCGACGGTCAGCCGCTGACCGGCGTGCAGCTCTTCGACCAGGCCGGACGCCCGCTCGAGGTGCGCTGCCCTGGCCAGCAGGACCGTACGGTCCCGTGGATGCTCGGCGACGTCACGCGGTGGAACGTCTTCCCGCTCGGCGAGCGGGCCTTCCCGGCTCGGCGTGCCGCGCAGCGTGAGGACCTCGAGGGAGCGGCCTTCCCCGTCCCGGACCGCGCGACCACCCCCGCAGTGACCAACCCGCTGGTGCCGGCCGAGTCGGAGCCGGCTCCCACGGGGACGAAGGACGGCGACCGCCGAGAGGGCGAGCGCCGGGAGCGCGACGTCAGCAGGCGGTGACCACGACCGGCACGCCGTTGAGGGCCGCGTTGCCCGACACGTCGAGCAGCTCGGGGTCGGTGAGGTCGTTGACCGAGACGCCCGGCACCTCGCGGCTGCGAGCCATCAGCACACCGTCGCCGGCGTGGCCGTAGCCGTGGGGGAGCGACACCACGCCTGGCATGAGGTCGTCGGAGGCGGCGACCTCGACCTCGACCGAGCCGACGCGTGAGGTGACGCGTACGAGCCCGCCGTCGGCGATGCTGCGCGCGGCGAGGTCAGTGGGGTTCATCAGCAGGTGGTGTCGTGGCCTGCCCTTGGTGAGCCGCTCGGAGTTGTGCATCCACGAGTTGCAGTCGCGCTGGTGGCGCCGGCCGATCAGGAGCAGGTCGTCGCCGGTCGGCGCAGGGACGGCGGCGAGCCGCGCGACGTCCGCCACCACCAGCGCCGGCGCGAGGTCGAGGCGCTTGCCCCTCGACGGCAACCGGTCTGGCAGCTGCCCGCCGCGCAGCGGCCCCAGGTCGATGCCCGCCGGGCGGGCGCGCAGCTTCTTGAGGGTGACCCCGCTCGACCCGCGACGCAGCAGCTGCCCGACGAGGAAGGTCGGGCTCGCGGTCAGTCGCGCGCGCTGCACCAGCCGCTTCTTCAGCGGTGCCTTGCGGTCCAGCCGGGCGGTCGTGCGCAGCGTGATCTCCCGGAAGATCTCCCAGTCGTGGCGCTGGTCGGGCCCCTTGTCGAACACCGCGGGGGTGAACCGGGCCGTGTCGCGCACGGCGAGCAGGTGGAAGACCAGGTCGTAGTGGTCGCGCTCCAGCACCGTCGTCGGCGGCAGGATCACGTCGGCGTGGCGCGTCGTCTCGTTGACGTAGATGTCGACCGCCGCCATGAAGTCGAGGCCGCGCAGCGCGGCGTCGAGCCGGGCGCCGTCCGGCGTCGAGAGCACGGGGTTGCCGGCGACCGTCAGCAGTGCTCGGACCTGGCCCTCGCCGGGCGTCTCGATCTCCTCGCGCAGTGCCGCGACCGGCAGCTCGCCGGCGGTCTCCGGCAGGTCGCGCACCCGCGAGCGCCACGCGTCGTGGTGACCGCGGCCGATGAGCCCGGTGCCGACCGCGTCGATGGCCGGCGTGGTGAACATGGCGCCGCCCGGTCGGTCGAGGTTGCCGCTGAGGACGTTGAGGCAGTTGACCGCCCACTGGCACACCGTCCCCCACGGGCCGGCCGAGACGCCGATCCGGCTGTAGACCACGCCCGCGTCCGCGGCCGCGAGCTCGTGGGCCAGCCGCCGGACCTCGGTGGCTGGCAGGCCGCTCATCGCCTCGGCGCGCTCGGGCGTGAACTCCGCGACCAGCTCCACCACGGTGTCGACCCCGTCGACGTACGATGCCGGCGTGGGGCTGGTCTCCGTGGTGAGGACGTGCAGCATCGCGAGCAGCACCCACGCGTCGGTGCCGGGCCGCACGAAGTGGTGCTCGTCGGCCACCTTCGCGGTCTCGGTGCGGCGCGGGTCGAGGACCACCATCCGGCCGCCGCGCGCCTTGAGGTCGCGCACGCGCTGGGGGAAGTCGGGCACCGTCATCAGGCTGCCGTTGGAGGCCATCGGGTTGCCGCCGACGACCAGGAACCACGAGGTGCGGTCGATGTCGGGGATCGGCAGGAACAGCTGGTGGCCGAACATCAGGTGCGCCACCAGCTGGTGGGGGAGCTGGTCGACGGAGGTCGCGGAGTAGCGGTTCCTGGTCCGGAACGACTTGAACATCGCCGTGCCGTGGGTCATCGAGCCGAGGCTGTGGGCGTTGGGGTTGCCGAGGTAGACGCCGAGCGCGTCGTCGCCGTGGTCGTTGACCACCCGGGCGATGTTGTCGGCCACCAGGTCGTACGCCTCGTCCCAGCCGATCTCCTCCCACCGGGCGTCCACGCCCTCGCCGACGCGACGCACCGGGCGTCGCAGCCGGTCCGGGTCGGCGTACACGTCCGCGATGGCGACGCCCTTCGGGCAGACGTGGCCGCGCGACAGGGGATCGGCGCGGTTGCCGCGCACGCCGATGACCTCACGCCCCTCGATCGTCAGCTCGAGGCCGCAGATGGCCTCGCAGAGGTTGCACACGCCGATCCGCTTCTCCGTCGCCATGGGGCGATCGTCGCACGGAGCACCCCGCAGGGGGGTGACACGAGACGGCTGGCAGGCCAGACTCTGCCGCGCCCGGTCCAGACCGGGCCGCATCCCCCAACAGAATGGAGCACGTCATGGGTTTCGGAGGGCCGATCGGCCTGATCGTCGTGGGTCTCATCCTCGCGCTGGCCTTCAACCAGCAGCAGGTGGGTCCCCTCGAGGTGACCACCCTGGGCTGGATCCTCGTGCTGGCAGGTGTGCTGTGGCTGGTGCTCACCGTGGTCCAGCAGAACACCAAGCGGCGCCACACCACCACCGCCACCAGCACGGACGCGCACGGCCGCCAGGCCACCACGCAGCGGACGGACGAGTCCGACCCGCCGCCCCCGCCGGCCGTCTGAGGACCGCCGCGGACTGACCCGAGGGTCTCGTACGTCCTCCGAGCGCGGCGCGGATTGGGCCGCAGGTCCGGCGCCTCGATATGCTTCTGCGGTTGCCCGGAAGGGTGACACGCCGTCACGACGGCCGCGGAACCAGAGTGCCCCGGTGAACAGGCCCGGGCGCGCCGCGCAACGAGAACCGAAGGAGCCCCCATGTCGATTGGTACCGACGCGGAGACCAAGAAGAAGATCATCGCCGAGTACGCCCTGACCGAGGGCGACACCGGTTCCCCCGAGGTCCAGATCGCGCTGCTCAGCCACCGCATCTCGCACCTCACCGAGCACCTCAAGACGCACAAGCACGACCACCACAGCCGTCGTGGCCTGCTGCTCCTCGTGGGCCAGCGCCGTCGTCTGCTCAACTACCTGCAGAAGACCGAGATCGAGCGTTACCGCTCGATCATCGAGCGCCTCGGCCTGCGTCGCTGATCGCGTCAGGAGCGGCTCCCCGCCACGGGGGGCCGCTCCTCTCACATCCGGGATCGGTCGCGCTAGTGTCGACCCGGAACAACTGAACAACCACCCAACAGGAGCGACCCGCCTCGTCGCCCGGTCCTCGGTAGTGGCCTTCAGACCCCCAGCCTCCGGCTAGGGCGAGCTGCGGGCCTCGATCGAAGACCGGCCCCGCGGGACCTTCGATGGTCCACCACATGAGGGGTGGACGCCGCGGATCGCTCCGCGAAGAGAAAGCAGGATCCTGCTTCCATGAGTGAACCCATCATCTCCGCTGTCGAGACCGTCCTCGACAACGGCAAGTTCGGCAAGCGCACCGTCAAGTTCGAGACCGGCCTGCTGGCCCGTCAGGCTGCCGGTTCCGTCACTGCCTACCTCGACGACGAGACCATGCTGCTCTCGGCGACGACCGCGGGCAAGACGCCCAAGGACCACTTCGACTTCTTCCCCCTCACGATCGACGTCGAGGAGCGGATGTACGCCGTGGGCCAGATCCCCGGCTCGTTCTTCCGTTCCGAGGGTCGTCCGGGCGAGGACGCGATCCTCACCTGCCGCCTGATCGACCGCCCGCTGCGCCCGACCTTCAAGAAGGGCCTGCGCAACGAGGTCCAGGTCGTCATCACCGTCATGGCGCTCGACCCCGACATGCCCTACGACGTGCTCGCGATCAACGCCGCGTCGCTGTCCACCCAGCTCTCCGGCCTGCCGTTCTCCGGCCCGGTCGGCGGCGTACGCGTGGCGCTCATCGACGGCCAGTGGGTCGCCTTCCCGAGCCACTCGCAGCTCGAGAACGCGGTCTTCGACATGGTCGTCGCGGGTCGCGTGACCGAGTCCGGCGACGTCGCCATCATGATGGTCGAGGCCGAGGCGCCCGAGGACACCATCGCGCTGGTCCAGGGTGGCGCCCAGGCGCCCACCGAGGAGGTCGTGGCCGGTGGCCTCGACGCCGCCAAGCCCTTCATCAAGCAGCTCGTCGAGGCCCAGGCCCAGCTCGCGGCCGAGTCCGCCAAGCCGGTCCAGGACTTCCCGGTCTTCCTCGACTACGAGGACGACGTCTACGCCGCCGTCGAGGCCGCGGCCAAGGACGACACCGCCGCCGCGATGACCATCGGCGACAAGCAGGAGCGCGAGCTCAAGGTCGACGAGATCAAGGCCGGCCTGCTCGAGAAGCTCTCCGGCCAGTTCGAGGGTCGCGAGAAGGAGATCGGCGCGGCGTTCCGCTCGCTCACCAAGCAGCTCGTCCGCCAGCGCGTGCTGCGCGACAAGGTCCGCATCGACGGCCGCGGCCTCGCCGACATCCGTCCGCTGCACGCCGAGACCGACGTGATCCCGCGCGTCCACGGCTCGGCGCTGTTCGAGCGCGGCGAGACCCAGATCCTGGGTGTCACCACCCTCGACATGCTCAAGATGGAGCAGCAGCTCGACACGCTGTCGCCGGAGAAGCACCGCCGCTACATGCACAAGTACGTCTTCCCGCCGTTCTCGACCGGCGAGACCGGCCGCGTGGGCTCGCCCAAGCGTCGCGAGGTCGGCCACGGCGCCCTGGCGCGCCGCGCCCTCCTGCCGGTGCTGCCCTCGCGCGAGGAGTTCCCCTACGCGATCCGCCAGCTCTCCGAGGCCATGGGCTCCAACGGCTCCACCTCGATGGGCTCGGTCTGCGCCTCCACCCTGTCGCTGCTCCAGGCGGGCGTGCCGCTCAAGGCCTCCGTCGCCGGCATCGCGATGGGCCTCATCTCCGACGAGGTCGACGGCGAGACGCGGTACGTCGCGCTGACCGACATCCTCGGTGCCGAGGACGCGTTCGGCGACATGGACTTCAAGGTCGCCGGCACCCGTGAGTTCGTCACCGCGCTCCAGCTCGACACCAAGCTCGACGGCATCCCCGCCGAGGTGCTGGCAGCCGCGCTGACCCAGGCCCGCGACGCGCGCCTGGCGATCCTCGACGTGATGGCCGAGGCCATCGACGCGCCGGAGGAGATGTCGGTGCACGCGCCGCGCATCATCACCGTCCGCGTCCCCGTCGACAAGATCGGCGAGGTGATCGGTCCCAAGGGCAAGGTCATCAACCAGATCCAGGACGACACGGGCGCGACGCTGTCCATCGAGGACGACGGCACGGTCTACATCGGTGCGACCAACGGCGAGGCCGCCGAGGCGGCCAAGGCCGCGGTCAACGCGATCGCCAACCCGACGATGCCCGAGGTCGGCGAGCGCTACCTCGGCACGGTCGTGAAGACGACCAACTTCGGTGCGTTCGTGTCGCTGATGCCCGGCAAGGACGGCCTGCTGCACATCAGCAAGCTCCGTGCCCTGGCCGGCGGCAAGCGCGTCGAGGCCGTCGAGGACGTGCTCTCGGTGGGCCAGAAGGTCCAGGTCTCGATCGCCGAGATCGACGACCGCGGCAAGCTCTCGCTGGTCCCCGTCGTCGAGGAGTCCGAGGGCTCGGAGGAGTCGGCCGAGGCCGGTTCCGACACGGCCCCCGAGGCCGGCGACGAGTGACCCTCGCCTGACGCTCCATCCCACGACCGGTCGGCCGTCAGGCCGGCCGGTCGTGGCGCTTCGCCCCACCCCGGAAGGACCCCCGTGCAGAAGAACGGCACCACCCGCACCCTCCACACCGTCAAGGACGCCGACGGCGCGGTGACCTCCCGCGTACGCCGCACGATCCTGCCCAGCGGCCTGCGGGTCGTCACCGAGCAGATGGCCGGCAGCCGTTCGGCGAGCATCGGCGTGTGGGTCGCAGTGGGGTCGCGCGACGAGACGCCGGCGCTGCACGGCTGCTCGCACTTCCTCGAGCACCTGCTCTTCAAGGGCACTCCCGAGCGCAGCGCGATGGACATCTCCGTCGCGCTCGACGCGGTCGGTGGCGAGTTCAACGCCTTCACCACCAAGGAGTACACCGTCTTCCACGCGCGGGTGCTCGACGAGGACCTGCCCACCGCCGTCGACGTGCTCGGCGACATGGTGACCGCCTCCACGATCACCGAGGCGGACGTCGAGGCCGAGCGCGACGTGATCCTCGACGAGATCGCCATGCACGACGACGACCCCGACGACGTGGTGCACAACCTCTTCGCCCACCAGGCGTGGGGCGACACCCCCCTCGGGCGCCCCATCGCGGGCACCGAGGCGTCGATCACCGCGATGACGCGCGCGCAGGTCCACCGCTTCTACGCCCGCCACTACCGCCCCGACAACATGGTCGTCTCGGTCGCCGGCAACGTCGACCACGCGACCGTCGTGCGCCAGGTCAGGCAGGCGTTCGGCCGTGGGGGGTTCCTCGACGGCGAGGCCGCCCCGACGCCCTCCGAGCAGTCGGAGAAGGCCCGCCGCGTGCACCCCGGCGAGTCGCGGACCGTACGCCCCCAGGAGCAGGTCAACCTCGTCCTCGGCGTCAAGGGGATCACCCGCACCGACCCGCGCCGCTACGCCCTCGGCGTGCTCAACACCGCGCTCGGCGGCGGCACGTCGTCCCGGCTGTTCCAGGAGGTGCGCGAGCTGCGCGGCCTGGCCTACTCCGTGTACTCCTTCGCCACCCACCACGCCGACGCCGGCGTCGTGGGCGTGTCGGTCGGCTGCCTGCCGGGCAAGTACGACGCGGTGCTCGAGACCGTGCGCAACGAGCTCGCCAAGGTGGCGTCCGACGGCCTGACCGCGGAGGAGGTCGAGCGCGGCAAGGGACAGCTCAAGGGTGGTCTCGTGCTGGGCCTCGAGGACTCCGGCTCGCGGATGTCGCGCCTCGGCAAGGTCGAGCTGATCCACGACGAGCTGCTGACGATCGACGAGGTGGTGGCGCGCATCGAGGCCGTGACGCTCGAGGACGTGGCCCTGCTGGCGAAGGAGCTGTTCACGCAGCCCGAGCTGCTGGCCGTGGTGGGCCCAGCCACCTCGGTGGTCGAGTAGCCGAGCATCCACTCGTCGGTCGAGTAGCCGAGGATCCACTCGGTGGTCGAGTAGCCGAGCGAGGAACGAGCGAGGCGTATCGAGACCTCACTCACCCGCGGGTCTCGATACGCGCGGTCACGACCTCGTTCCTCGGTCGTGCGCGCTACTCGACCACCGATGCTCGGCGACCGTCGTGCACGGTCACCGTCGCGCGATGATCCCGATGACCGGGGGAGCCTTCTGCTCCACGACGCTGACGCGGAAGCCGCCGCGCAGCAAGTTCTCGGAGGCCTTCTTGACGATGTTGGGGACCAGCTCGGGCCGCGCGGCCTCGTAGAAGAGGTAGACGGCGCCGCCGGGGACGACCCGCTCGTGGAGCAGGGCGACCTCGTCGTCGCAGGCGCGCACCCAGAACAGGTTCACGTTGAAGGCGAAGACCTTGTTGAGCCGCTTGACCGGCACCCGCAGCGTGGCGAGGTCGATCTGGCGCACGACGAGCCGGCCGGCGTCGACGTACTTCTGGTTGCGGCGCTTGGTGCGGTCCACGCCGGACTCGGAGCGGTCGATCGCGAACAGCTTGCCGGTCTCCAGCTTGCTGCAGATGGCCTCGGCGCCGGCGCCGGGGCCGCAGCCGATCTCGAGGACCTGGTCGCCCGGCTGGACGTCCATGAGGTCGACGGCCCACTTGATGCGCGGCGGGATGGTCGAGGCAGGCATGGGCCACAGCCTGCCAGACCCGGGTCCACCCGTCAGCCACCGCCACTCGGGTGACGCCGTCCGGCCGATACGGTGGGTCGCGTGAGCACACCAGGAGGGGCCCCCCGCAAGGTCGGCGTGCTGGGCGCGCGCGGCAAGGTCGGCGCAGAGGTCTGCCGGGCGGTCGAGGCCGCCGACGACGCCGAGCTGGTGGCGACGGTCGACGCAGGCGACGACGTCGAGGAGCTGGTCCGGTCGGGGGCCGAGGTCGTCGTCGACTTCACCCACCCCGACGTCGTGATGGACAACCTGAGGTTCTGCATCGAGCACGGCATCCACGCGGTCGTCGGCACCACCGGCTTCGACCAGTCGCGGCTCGACCAGCTCGAGGCGTGGCTCGCCGACGCGCCGGGCGTGGGTGTGCTGATCGCCCCCAACTTCTCGATCGGCGCGATCCTCATGATGCGCTTCGCCGCGCAGGCGGCCCCGTTCTTCGAGTCCGTCGAGGTCGTCGAGCTGCACCACCCGGACAAGGCCGACGCGCCGTCCGGCACTGCCCGGCGTACGGCCGAGCTGATCGCCGCTGCCCGCCGTGAGGCCGGCAGCGCGCCGATGCCCGACGCGACCTCGACCGGGCTCGAGGGCGCCCGCGGCGCCGACGTGGAGGGCGTACGCGTCCATGGCCTGCGCATCCGCGGGCTCGTGGCGCACCAGGAGGTCGTCCTCGGCACGGCGGGGGAGACCCTCACGATCCGGCACGACTCCCTCGACCGGGTCTCCTTCACCCCGGGAGTGCTCGTGGGCGTCCGCTCGATCGGCGACCACCTCGGGCTGACGGTCGGGCTGGACGCGTTCCTCGACATCGGCTGACCCGGCCCGGGAGCGGCCTCACACCAGGCGGGCCAGTGCTGCCACGACCGCTGCCCCCACCACGACGACGAGGAACGGCAGCCGCAGCAGCAGCGCCACCACGGCGAAACCGAGCCCGAGGGCGCGGGCGTCGAGGGTGAGCGCGGTGCCGGACGAGCCGACCTGCACGGCGACGAGGGCGGCGAGCAGCGCGACGGGGATGAGGTCGGCCACTCGCTCGACCGTGGCGTGGCTGAGCACCCGTTCCGGGAGGGACAGCCCGGCGAGCTTGAGCAGGTAGCAGCCCACGCCCGCCAGCAGGACGGCGGTCCACATCAGCGGTGACCTCCCGCCACGTCCCCGGGCCCCGGGATCTCCGTGGGGTCCTGGCGCCTCGCCAGTACCCCGACGAGCAGGGCCACGCCACCGGCTGCGAGCACCGGCACGCCCGGTGCGGTCAGGGGCACCATGGACAGCGCGACCGCCGCGGCCAGCGCTGCCACGAGGACGTTGCGACGGTCCTTGAGCCGCGGCCAGAGCAGGGCCAGGAAGGCGGCGCCGACCGCTGCGTCGAGACCGTAGGTCCGCGGGTCGCCGACGGCCTCGCCCGCCACCGCGCCGATCGCGGTCGCGAGGTTCCACAGGACGAAGACGGAGACGCCGGTCGTGAGGAACCCGAGCCGTGCCGCCTCGGTGGTCTCACGGTTGACCGACATCGCCGTCGACTCGTCGATCAGCACGTGTGCCGCCGCCGCCCGCCGCCACCCGCGCCACCGGAGCTGCGGCCCCATCCGGAGCCCGTAGAGCGTGTTGCGGGTGCCGAGGAGCAGGGCGGTCGCCGCGCCGGACAGGGGCGCACCGCCGGCGGCGACTACCCCGGCGAGGGCGAACTGGCTCGCGCCGGTGAACATGACCAGCGACAGCACGCACGTCTGCGCCACGCTCAGCCCGGAGGCGACCGACACCGCACCGAACCCGACGCCGTACGCCCCGGTGGCCACGCCGACCGCCAGGCTGTCGCGGGCGATCGCCGAGCGCTCGGTGGGGGTCAGGGCGGCCTCGGTCACGCCCCGAGGCTAGGTGATCACCGCGTCACTGCGGCGGGCCGGTCGGGCGCCTAGTGGGCGCGGCGGCGGGCGCGGGCCGGGCGTGCCTCGCGGTGGTGGAAGTCGTGGACCAGGACGAAGGCCGCGGCGGCACCGGCCGCACCGCCGGCGAGCAGGCCGAGGCGGAGGTTCAGCGGGACCTCGGGGATGGCGCCGAACCAGAGCCCGAGGCCGACGCACACGACCAGCGCGGCGACGACGAGTGCGAACCTGTGCAGTGCGGGAAGCGGACCGAGCATCTGGGGACCCCCGTGGTCGGCCGGCGAAGTAGCCGGCCACTCCATAGTGACGCGCGTCACAGGAAAATCAAGCACCGCAGGGGTGAAATCCGTCGGCCTCAGGCGATGGCGGTGTGGAGGCGGACCTGCTTGACCGTCGTCGCGCCGGTGCCGTCGAGGTCGAGCTCGCGGTGGGCCGTGTCTGGAGCCCACCCCGCGTCGGTGAGGAACGTGCGCAGCGCGTCGTCGCCGGAGTTCACCCAGGTCACGGCCCTGCTGAACCTGTCGGCGGCCAACGTGTCCACGGCCGCCTGGAGGAGCCGGGAGCCGTGGCCCTTGGCGCGCTCGGCGGGGTCGAGGGTGACCTCGGCCAGCTCACCGTCGGCCACGGGGTCGCAGTCGGGGTCGGCGGCCGGGAGGGTCAGCGCGAAGCCCACCACGCGGTTGCGCACGAGGGCCACGAGCACGCGGTTGCGGGCGTCGGCCGGCTTGGCCAGCGACTGGCGCCACTGGGCCGCGACCGCCTCGACGTCGCTCGGGAGAGCCTCCGCGGGGAGCAGGCCGGCGTACAGCTCGGGCCACGCCCGCACCTGGACGGCGGCGATCGCATCGGCGTCGTCGGCCCAGGCCACGCGCACGGAGACGTCGGCGGTCGGGCCGCCGGAGTGGCTGTGTGTCATCGCAGGGGGCTCATCGATAGGTCTCGGGGAGCTTCTCGCCGATCCTGACCTGTGCCTTGGGCAGGCGCAGGAACTTCATCTGCAGCGAGCGCATGGCGGCGTAGAGCGTCGTGCCCTTCAGCGGCTCGTCGGGGAAGCGGCGGGAGAGCTCGCGGCGCAGGCGGAAGCGGAGCATCACGATGTCGAACACGATCACGAGCAGCGTGGTGAACAGGACGGTGTTGCCGAGCTGGATCATGCTCGGGTTGCCGGAGTAGCCGAGCACCATCGACACGATCAGCAGCGGGACCATGAGCTCGATGAACGAGAAGCGCGAGTCGACGAAGTCGCGGATGAAGCGGCGTACGGGGCCACGGTCGCGGCTCGGCAGGTAGCGCTCGTCGCCGGTCTTCATCGCCGCGCGCATCTTGCGGGAGGCGTCGCCGCGCGCGGCGCGCTGGGCGGCCGCCTGCTCCTTGCGGGTCCGCGGCACCTTGGCGCGGGCACGCGCGGCGGCCTCGGCCTCCTTGCGCGACGGCGTGGGGCGACCCTTGCCGCCCACCTTGTCGTGGGTCGGCGGGAGCTCGGGCTCGGGGGTGGAACGACGGAACACGGGTGCTGCCTTCACGTGGTCTTCGAGGAGGAACCGGGCGTGGATCGGGGGGCCGATCGGGTGCCGGACGGGATGTGGGGGCCAGCCTATCGCCGCGACCCGCCGGGACCGGTGTCGCGCCGATGCCCTACCTCCGGCTTGGGTTTGGTCCTAGGGTGAGGACACAGTCCGTACGTCTCTGGACGTCACCGCCAGCACCCCCGCATGACCAAGAGAGGGTCTCCACCCCGATGAGTCTCATGAAGCGCATCAGCCTGATCTTCCGCTCCAAGGCCAACAAGGCCCTGGACAAGGCGGAGGACCCCCGCGAGACCCTCGACTACAGCTACCAGCGCCAGCTCGAGCTGCTCTCCAAGGTGCGGAGGGGCGTCGCCGACGTCGCCACCAGCCGCAAGCGGGTCGAGCTCCAGGTCAACCAGCTCGAGCAGCAGGCCGCCAAGCTGCAGGGGCAGGCCGAGAAGGCGATCGGCGCCGGCCGCGAGGACCTCGCCCGCGAGGCGCTGACCCGCAAGTCCGGGCTCGCCTCCCAGATCACCAGCCTCAAGGAGCAGCAGGCCACGCTCCAGGGCGAGGAGGAGAAGCTCGTCCTGGCCCAGCAGCGGCTGCAGGCCAAGGTCGAGGCGTTCCGCACCCGCAAGGAGACGATCAAGGCGACCTACACCGCCGCCGAGGCGCAGACGCGCATCGGCGAGGCGATGTCGGGCATCGGTGAGGAGATGGGCGACGTCGGCCTCGCGATCCAGCGGGCCGAGGACAAGACCGCCCAGATGCAGGCGCGCGGCCAGGCCATCGACGAGCTCATCGCCTCCGGCGCCCTCGACGACGCCTCGCAGCTCAACGCCGGCGACGACATCACGCGTGAGCTCGACGCCCTCAGCTCGGGCTCCGACGTCGAGGCCGAGCTCGCCCGGCTCAAGGCGGGCAGCTCGCCGCAGGCGATCGAGGCGGGCGAGGACGGCGGGGACATCCTGGCCGCCGAGCCCGAGGCCGTGCGCACCGAGGACGACAACACCGAGGGCGGACGGGCATGATCGTCCGGATCCTCGGCGAGGGGCAGTACGACCTCGACGACCACGCGCTCGATGCCCTCAACGGGCTGGACAACCAGATCGAGCACGCCATCGAGTCCGGCGACGAGGCGATGTTCCGCACCGCGCTGGAGGGCCTGCTCGCCGCCGTGCGCTCCAGCGGCACGCACCACGCGCTGGAGTCGCTCGACGAGTCCGACCTGATCCTGCCGCCACCGGACGCGACGATCGACGAGGTCCGCGAGCTCTTGGGCGACGACGGCCTGATCCCTGGCTGAGACGCCCCCTCGGTGGCCACCACACGCTTCATCAAGGACTCCGGGCTCACCGCCCGGATGACCTTGACCATGTTCCTGCTCGGGGCGCTCTTCGTCGGCCTCGTCGTAGGACTCATCTACGTCGTCGGCACGGGCTACGCGCCGATCGTCGCGGTCATCGCGATCGGCATCGCTTTCTGGCAGTGGTGGACCTCCGACTCGGTCGCCATGCGCGCGATGCGCGCCCGGGAGGTCACCCCCGACGAGGCGCCCGAGCTGCACGGCATGATCGACCGGCTGTGCGCGCTGGCCGACATGCCCAAGCCCCGCGTCGGCATCTCGGACCTCGCGGTGCCCAACGCCTTCGCGACCGGTCGCTCGCCCGACCGGGCGGTCGTGTGCGTGACCACCGGGATCCTCCAGACGCTTGACGCGGAAGAGCTCGAGGCCGTCCTGGCCCACGAGCTCAGCCACGTCGCGCACCGCGACGTGCTCGTGATGACCGTCGCCTCCTCGGCCGGGATCGCGGCCGGGCTCCTGATGCGGTTCGCGCAGTTCGGCGGGATGGGCCGCTCCCGCAACAGCAGCAGCCTCCCGGCCGTGCTGGTCGCAGTGCTCATCAGCCTCGTCGTGTACGCCGTCAGCTTCCTGCTGCTGCGGCTCCTCTCGCGCTACCGCGAGCTCAGCGCCGACCGGGCCGGCGCCTACCTGACGCTCAAGCCCGGCGCGCTGGCCCGCGCGCTGCAGAAGATCAGCGGAGAGGCGGCCGCGACGCCCCGGCGTGACCTGCGCGCCGGCAGCGCTGCCAGCGCCCTGTGCATCGTCCCCGCCCTCAGCGGCGGCCTCAGCGGCCTGGTGGCGACCCATCCGCCGCTCCAGCAGCGGCTCGAGCAGCTGGCCCGGATCCAGGCCGAGCTGAGCCGGCCGACCGGCTGAGGGGGACCGATGGGACTGTGGGAGGCGATGCGGGGGCGGGTGCAGCCCCGGCGCAACAACCTCGACGCGCTCTTCCACGTGCCGAGCGCGGCGATCACGCTGCAGACCGCACTCGGCTTCGAGCCGACGGGCACCGGGTCGGTCTGCTACCGCTCCGCGGCCGGGGCCGCCTTCGCGCAGACCCAGGCTGACATGCTCGCGCTGATCCGCGACGACCCCGAGGCGCCCGACGTCGAGGTCACCCAGGACGACTTCGGCTTCACCTGGCTCGTCGTCACCGGTGACAAGGCGGACATGGCGGGGCTGTGCACCGACCTGCACGCCGTCAACACCACGCTCGAGCTCAACGGCTTCGACTCCGGGCTGCTGTGCTCGATGGTGCCGTTCGCCAACGCCTCCGGGCAGCGCTTCGGTCTGACCTACCTCTACAAGCAGGGCACGTTCTACCCGTTCGCACCCACCGGCGATCGGTCCCGTGACACGCTGCTCGAGCTGTCCGTGCGCGACCTGCTGGGAGAGGAGCTGCCGATGGAGCCCGACCTGCAGCGATGGCTGGCGGTCTGGAAGGCGCCGGGGCTGTGAGCGGACCGGCCGACGACCAGCGTCGCGAGCGCGTGCTGGCGGCGTACGACGTGCTGGGCCGCCCGCCCCGCCGCGAGCTCGACGCACTGGTCGAGCTCGCCGCCCAGGTGGCCGGCGTGCCCTTCGCGGCCGTCAACCTCTTCAGCCGCGGCGTCCAGCACCCGGTGGCCACCTCGGGCTTCGAGGGGCAGGGCACGCCGATGGAGGACGCCATGTGCCGCCTCGTCGTCGAGTCGGGCGAGCCGATCATGGTCGAGGACGCCGGGCACGACGCGCGGTTCGCGGGCAACCCCTGGACGACCGGCGAGCTCGCCGACGTGCGCTACTACGGCTCGCAGCCGCTGCGCACCCCCTCGGGCGTCGTCATCGGCACGTTGTGCGTCTTCGACAACGAGGTGCACCAGGTCACTCCGGAGGCGGCCAAGGGCCTCGAGCAGCTGGCCGACCGTGTCGTCGACGTGCTCGAGCTGGAGCTCGCGTCCCGGCGCCTCAGCGAGGTCAACGAACGGCTCAGCACGTCCAACGACCGGCTGGCCCACTTCGCCGGGCAGGTCAGCCACGACCTCAAGAACCCGTTGACGGCGATCTCGCTCTCCCTCGAGGCGCTCGAGCTCGAGATCACCGACCCCTACCAGACCGACACGCTCGCGCGGGCCCGTCGCGGCGTCGACCGGATGGGCGGCCTGATCAGCAACCTGCTCGAGTTCGCGACCCAGGGGGTGGCGCCCGGCGACGACGTCGTCGACCTCGACGCCGAGCTGGTCTCGGCCCTCGACGACCTCGACGGCCGGGTGCCGCGCGGGAGCGTACGGTCCGGCCCGCTCCCGCCCGCCCGCGGCGACGCGGCCCAGCTGCGGTCGGTGCTGATGAACCTGCTCGACAACGCGGCGAAGTTCACCGTCGACGGCACCGACCCCGAGATCGAGGTGGAGGCGGTGCTCCGTGACGGCCACAGCCGGATCGAGGTGCGCGACCGCGGACGAGGCGTGCCCGACGACAAGCACGAGCGGGTCTTCGCCCCGCTCGCCCGTCTCGACAAGACCGTCGACGGCACCGGGATCGGGTTGGCCACGTGCCGGCGGATCGTCGAGGCCCACGGCGGTTCGATGGGGGTCGAGGAGCGCGTCGGCGGCGGGTCCGTCTTCTGGTTCGAGCTGCCCGTCGTCGGGGCCTGAGCCCACGCCCCGCAGCGGCTAGGGCAGCTTCGCCTGCTTCATCTGGCGCGAGGCGTACACGTTGCCCACGACGACGCCGTCGAGCCACGCGGTGAGCCGCTGCGCCTCCTGCTCGAGGGCCGCCCGGCCGTCGGGCGCGACATCCTCGAGGAGCGACAGCCGTACGGTGCCGGCGTCGTCCTGCACCCAGCAGCCCACGATGCGTCCGTCCCACCACGCGGTGGTGCCGGCGTTGCCGTTGGTGTCGAAGAGGTGGGGCACGTGGGCCGGGTCGAGGTAGAACGCCCTCGACTTCCACCCCATCACGGTCGGGTCGAGGCTGGGCAGGAGCGCGGCCCACGGCTCGACCGGGCCGGTGTCGTCGACGTCGCCGGGCCCGACCCAGCCGGTCGAGCCGTCGTCGAGGGCGACCTCGACCGCGCCGACGTCGGCGAGCGCGCGGGTGACGGCCGTCTTGGTGGAGCCGAGCCACCACTGGAGGTCCGCGGCCGTGCCCGGCCCGAAGGTGGCCAGCCAGCGGCGTACGAGCTCGGCGTAGCCTGCGGCCTCCTCGAGCGGCCCCGGCACGGGCCCCAGCCAGTCGTCGGTCCGCGTCCAGGTGGGCTTGTTCAACCGCCAGTGACCGGCGTTGCGGCCCCGCAGGATCGCGCCCTCGAGACCGAGGTGGGTGAGCACCCACGGGGCGACCGGCACGGGCCGGTCGTAGGGCTTGTCGGTGTCGCCGCCGATCATCCCGGCCAGCTCCGGCAGCTCGGCGCGGAGCTCGGAGGTGGAGGCCGGCCCGGCGGCGAGGCGCGCGAGCACGGCCGCGCGGGCCGCGTCGAGCCAGACGTCACCGTCGTCGGCGATGCGGGCGCCCGCGATGGCCTTGGCGATGCGCTTGCGCTCCGACGACGCGACCCGGGCCGACGCGCTGCCCCACGCCGCGGGCAGCAGCTCGCGGGGGAAGACGAAGAGCGTGCGGCGCATGGCGAGCTGCTTGACCACCCGACGGGCCTCGTAGAGCTCGTGGTCGACGTGCGCGGGCGTGAGCCCGTCCGAGCGCGCCGCGACGGCGAGGTGCACGGTGGCGGCCTCGGTGGCGTGCAGCACCGTCATCGCGTTGGTGACAGCGACGACGGAGTCGAGGCGGTACGCCGGCGCGAGGCCGTGGCGCATCGCGATCCGGCGGCGACGCTCGGCGTCGCCGATCGTGCGAGCTGCGCTCATCGGGCCCCGTGGTCCGACTCAGTCGCGGTGCGACTTGCCCGGCAGGTCGAGCATCCGCTGCAGCGCCACGAGCGCGTCGGCCTCCGTCTCGGGATCGACGGTGACCTGGTTGACGACCGTGCCGGCGACGAGGCTCTCCAACGCCCACACCAGGTGCGGCAGGTCGATGCGGTTCATCGTGGAGCAGTAGCAGACGTTGCGGTCGAGGAAGACGATCGTCTTGTCGGGGTGGGCGTCGGCCAGCCGCTTGACGAGGTTGAGCTCGGTGCCTATCGCCCAGACCGTGCCGGGCTCAGCGGCCTCGATGGTCTTGATGATGAACTCCGTCGAGCCGACCAGGTCCGCCTTGAGCACCACCTCGTGCTTGCACTCGGGGTGGACGAGGATGTTGATGCCGGGGTGCTGGGCCCGCAGCTCGTCGACGACGTCCTCGGAGAACCGGCCGTGCACCGAGCAGTGGCCCTTCCAGAGGATCATCCGCGCGTTGCGGAGCTCATCGGCGGTGAGGCCGCCGCCGGGCTGCAGCGGGTCCCACACGACGCACTCGTCGAGGGCGATGCCCATCTGGAGGACGGCGGTGTTGCGGCCGAGGTGCTGGTCGGGGAGGAAGAGCACCTTGGCGCCGTCGGCGGCGTCGGGCTTCTGGTCGAAGGCCCACTCGAGCGCGACCTCCGCGTTGGAGGACGTGCAGACGACGCCCCCGTTGCGTCCGCAGAACGCCTTGATGTCGGCGCTGGAGTTCATGTAGGTGACCGGGACGACCGCGTCCTGGATGCCGGCGTCGGCCATCGCGTCCCAGGCGTCCTCGACCTGGCGCAGACGGGCCATGTCGGCCATCGAGCAGCCGGCGGCGAGGTCGGGGAGCACGACCTGCTGGCTCGGCGCGGTGAGGATGTCGGCCGACTCGGCCATGAAGTGCACGCCGCAGAAGACGATGAACTCGGCGTCGGGTCGTGCCGCGGCGTCGCGGGCGAGCTTGAAGGAGTCGCCGGTGACGTCGGCGAACTGGATGACCTCGTCGCGCTGGTAGTGGTGGCCCAGCACGAACACCCGCTCGCCGAGCGCCTCCTTGGCCGCGCGGGCGCGGGCGACGAGGTCGGGGTCGGACGCCGCGGGCAGGTCACCGGGGCACTCGACGCCGCGCTCGGCGTCGAGGTCGCGGCCCTTGCCGAGGGGGAGGAGCGGCAGGTCGACGAGGCTCATGTCCCGATCCTAGATCGGCCGCTCAGCAGGACCGGCACCCGCTCACCGCACCCGCACCGGTGTCAGCCGGTCGTCGAGCCCGCCGTAGCCGAGCTGCCCGCTGGTGCCGCTGCCCCAGCACCACGCCGTACCGCCGCCCCGGAGCCCGCAGGTGTAGGTGTCGGCGAGGGACAGGGAGGTCCAGCGACCGTCGAGACGGTAGGGAGAGAAGCGCGGCTCCAGCGTGCCGTTGCCCACGTTGCCGTCCTCGTTGCTGCCCCAGCACCACGCGTGGCGGTCGGTGCGGATGCCGCAGGTCGTCGAGCCCAGCGACTCCAGCCCCGACCACCGGCCGGGGAGCCGGTGCAGGCCGGCGACCTCGGTGCCGGCGCCGGCGCCTGCCGTCCCCACGCCGTTCCAACCCCAGCACGCCCCACGCCCGGAGGCGGTGACCCCGCAGGTGGTGGCACCGCCGGGGTCGACGTCGCGCCACCTGCCGGGGAGGACGCGCACGCCCTCGACGTCGCTGGGCGCGCCGGGGCGGACCTGTCCGGAGGTGTTCTCGCCCCAGCACGCCGCGCGTCCCGAGGGGCGTACGCCGCAGCCCGTGCCGTCGTCGACTGCCACGGCGCGCCATCGGCCTGGGATCCGCTGGGGGACTCCGGTGTTGTAGTCGTCGCCGTTGGCCAGCTGGTTGTAGTTTCCCCGTCCCCAGCACCAGGCGGACGCGTTGCGCTTCAACCCGCAGGACGTGCCGCCGGGTGTGACGGAGACGAAACCGACTCCCAGCCGCTGGGGCCCGATGACGTAGAGGGTGTCCACGCCACCCGCCTGCCCGTTGTTGTCGTAGCCCCAGCAGTAGAGGGCTCCGCCCCTGCGAACACCGCACGAGGTGTCCCCGTCGGTGCGGATCTCGCGCCACCGGCCCGGCACCCGTTGCGGTCGCGGCTCGGGCAGTCCCGAGATCGGGCCACCGAGCTGGCCCATGTCGCCGCGACCCCAGCAGTAGCCGCGACCACGGCTCCGCACGCCGCAGAGGACTCCGCCGCCGTTGTCCAGCTGGACCCAGCGGCCGGCGATGGGCCGGGGGCTCGCCACGGTGCCGTTCATCCCCTCAGGGCCCAGCGCCCCCGAGCCGTTGCTGCCCCAGCACCACACCCGGACCGCGGAGCCGCGGCTGCCCGCAGCCGTCGCGCAGCTGGTCCCGGACGTGGTCGAGACGTCGGTGAAGGCGGGCAGGGCGCGCGCGTCCTGCTCCGGCGCGGCCGCTGCCGTGGCCACCGGCCCCAGCAGCGCGAGCGCGGCGGCGAGCACGGCCCACGCGAGGGCAGTCACCGACCTGGTCATCCATGCACCTTCTGCCCGAGGGGGTGAGCGCGCCACACCCGCAGGAGTGCCATGCTCTCGCCATGTCACGACGCGGTGAGGTGCTGGCCCTGGTGCAGGCCGGGGGACAGGGGTCCCGGATGGACGTGCTCACGAGGGAGCGCGCCAAGCCGGCGCTGCCCTACGGCGGGGTGCACAAGCTCATCGACTTCGCGATGTCCGGCCTCGTGCACGCCGACCTCGTCGACGTGTGGGTCTCCTTGGAGTACCAGGTGACCTCCATCGACGACTACCTCTCCGGCGGCCGGCCCTGGAGCCTGGACCGCAACCGCGGCGGCTTCCGCCGGATCATCCCGCAGACGGGCACCGGGCCGGCGACCGAGAGCGGCTTCGCCTTCGGCAACGGCGACCTGCTCCTGCGGATGTCGGCCGACATCGAGGCGTTCGGCGCCCGCACGCTCGTGGTGTGCAGTGCCGACCACGTCTTCAACATGGACCTCGCGCCGGTCGTCGACGAGCACATCGCCTCCGGCCGGGTCGCCACTGTCCTGACCAGCGAGGTGACCAGGAAGGACGCCTCCGACAACGTCGTGGTGCTGGCGAAGCGGGACGGCACGATCACCGGCGTCGAGCACAAGCCGTCGCGCCCTTCGTCGGGCACTGTCGCGACCGAGATCTTCGTCTACGACACCGAGGTGCTCCTGGCGACCCTGCGCGACCTGCGGCACGAGCTGTCCGGCGAGCAGGGCGACGACGGCGACAGCGGCATCGGCGACTTCGGCGAGCACCTGCTCCCGCGGCTGGCCGAGACCGGCCGGGCCGTCGCCGTGCCGCTCACCGGCTACTGGCGCGACGTCGGCCAGCCGGGTCTCTACCTGCAGTCCCACCGCGACCTGCTGGCCGGCAAGGTCGACGTGTTCGACGCCCCCGAGCGCCCCGTCATCTCGCACTGGCCGGACCGGCCCGCCTCGCGCGTACGGGCCACGGGGGAGTGTCGCGACTCGTTGCTCTCTCCGGGGGCCGACGTCGCGGGGCTCGTCTCGGGCAGCGTGCTCGGCCCCGGTGTCGTGGTCGAGAGGGGCGCCGAGGTCCACGACAGCGTGGTGATGGAGGACTGCGTCATCCGCGCGGGCGCCGTGGTCCGTACGACCGTGCTGGACGAGCGCTGCGAGGTGCTCGCGGGCGCACGGGTGGGTGCGGAGCCGACGCGCAGGCTCGCCCACGACGACGACCTCGTGCTGGTCGGCCGCGACTCGCGGGTGTCGGGCCCGATCGCAGCCGGGGCACGCCTGGAGCCCGGGTCCGCGACCTGACGGGCTACAGCAGCGAGCCGTGGTGGACGTACGGCGCCGGCGGCTTCATCTGGCGCACGCAGAGGTAGCCGTTGGTGTAGATCGCCAGCCGGGCCGCCAGCCCGACGTCGAGCGCCCACCCGTTGGCCGCGGTGATGTGACGGACCTCGACCTGCGCCCCGGGGGTCGAGGACGCCAGCGCTTCCCACATCAGCCCCGCCGCCGTACGCCGGTTGGTGGCGGCGACCAGCACGGGGACGCCGTCGTCGTCGACGTAGGCGTAGCCCGAGCCGGTGGTGTGGTCGGTGACGACCAGCCGGAACTGGTCGAGCAGCAGGTCGTGGTCGTCGAGGTGAGCGGCGCCGCGCGTGCGGCGGTCCACGGAGTTCATCAGCTCCACGTCCGCGGCGGTGCCCTCGCGAACGCGTTCGACGACGGGGATCGCGCTGCGGTCGACGACACCGGTGAGCAGCATCTGCGGGTGCAGGTCGAACCCGGCGAGCCGGTAGCGGCGGACGGCCCCGGGGTCGGCGCTGGCCGCGAACATGCCGCGCAGGCAGCCCCTGCCGTGGTGCATGGCTGCCGCCATCAGCTGGGTGCCGATGCCGCGGCCCTGCTGGTCGGGCCGCACCGCGAACGAGGCGAGGATCCACATCAGCTCGCGCACGCGCGACACGGCGCCGCCGACGACCTCGCCCTCGACCTCCGCGACCCAGCAGCCGCCCGGGTCGGTGGCGAGCGCACGGCCGGTCCGTCGCATCCAGTGCGCGTTACGGCCCGGCGGCCGGCGTACGGGGTCGGGCCAGGCCCGCTGGTAGGTGCGCGCGTCGACCTCGAAGTAGCTGGTCGCGGTGATCTCGCCGAACGCCTCGAGGTCCTCCTCGCGCATCGGCCGGACGACCGGAGCGGTCACGACACGTGGGAGGCGTACCGCTCCAGCAGCTCGCCCCAGTGCGTGAACTTCTCGCGGAGCTCCTCGGTGCCGGGGACCCAGCCGCTGTGCACCAGCCGCACCAGCGTGCCCTCGGGTGCCTCGGTGAAGCGGACGTCGACGACGGTCGCCTCGTCCTCCGGGTGCCCGAGCCAGAACTCCTGCGTGTAGTGGCCGATCGGGTCCCACTTCATCACCCGTCCCCAGGTGAACTCCTCGTCGCCGTGCAACGACGCGACGGGGCCCTCGGGGTCGATCGAGATCCCGGTGAAGGTGGCGGGCTCGGGGGTCAGCATCGGGTCCCACCACTCGCCCATCTGGGCGGTGAAGCCGACGAAGGCCTCGGTGATGCTCACCGGGACCGTGATCTCGGCGACGACGGGTTCGATCATGCGGTGTCCAGGCTCATGCCCCAAGCATGCCCGACGCACCCGCTGCGGGGCCGTGCTGGATCATGGGAGCCATGCGCGTGCTGATCGCCCCCGACAAGTTCGCCGGCACCCTCACCGCCGTCCAGGCCGCGGAGGCGATCGCCGCGGGCTGGCGTCGGCAGGCGCCCGACGACGATCTCGACCTCGCGCCGATGGCCGACGGCGGCCCCGGGTTCGTGGACGTCCTGCACGCGGCCCTCGGCGGTGACCTGTCCGCCGTCACCGTCAGCGGCCCGCACGGGTCGCCGGTGCCCGCCGTGGTGCTCCGCGTGGGTGACACGGCGTACGTCGAGAGCGCGCAGGCCGCCGGCCTGCACCTGGTCTCCGGCGCCGAGTCCGGCCCTGACTCCGGCGACGTCGAGACCGCGACCAGCGCGGGCGTGGGCGAGCTCGTCCTGGCGGCGGTGGAGTGGGGTGCCACGACGGTCGTGGTCGGCCTCGGCGGGTCGGGCACCAACGACGGGGGCGCCGGCGTCCTGGCGGCGCTCGGCGCCACGGCGGACGGCGTCCTCGACGGCGGGCCCGCCGCGCTTGCCGGGGTGACGTCGGTCGACCTCGCACCGGCCCGGGCGCGCCTGGCCGGCGTCACGCTGGTCGCCGCGAGCGACGTCGACAACCCGCTGACCGGGCTCTTCGGCGCGACGAAGACCTTCGGCCCGCAGAAGGGCCTCGCCGAGGACCGGATCGCCGAGGTGGACGGCTGGCTGGAGTCCTTCGCGGCAGCCACGGACCGGCGTACGTCCCTGGAGAAGGGGGCGGGCGCCGCCGGCGGGATCGGGTACGCCCTGCTCGCGCTCGGCGCGACCCGCGAGCCCGGCATCGCCCTGGTCGCCGACGCCGTCTCCCTGGCCCCGCGGGCGCGCGCGGCAGACCTCGTGGTCACGGGGGAGGGAGCCTTCGACTTCTCCAGCCGCGCCGGCAAGGTGCCCTACGGCGTGGCCGGGATCGCGTCGGAGGCCCTGCGTCCCTGCGTCGCCCTCGCCGGCCAGGTGCTCGTCGGCTCCCGCGAGATGCGCGCCCTCGGCATCGAGTCGGCGTACTCGCTCGTGGAGCTGGTGGGGGAGGAGCGGGCCCTCGGCGCCCCCGCCGAGGCCCTCGCGGACCTCGCGGCCCGGGTGGCGCGCACCTGGTCGCGCTGAGGTCGGCGCGAACGTGGGGCCGTCTCGGGGTGGCGGCACATTGCGACTTGCGGGGTCCTTGGCGTGCGATCTGCCGCCACCCTTGCTGGAGGTCCGGTGAGGGTGGCGGCATATTGCGGTTCGCGGTGTCGTTCTCGTGTGATCTGCGGCCACCACGGTTGGCATGTCCGAGGCCAGAAATCCTCCACAGGTCGGCCGCTACAGGCCTCGTCCCCAGGCCAGACCTTGCGCGAGCGACAGCCGGACGTCGACGCCCGAGTCTCAAGCCATGGGCGAGATCGAGGCGATCAGGGGACATCGGCGCGGCGCGACGTGGGCGAACGTGACGTACGGCGTGCACAGGCCCATCGGCACGCCCGTCTCGACGGACCATCCGCCCGTCTGGGACGAGGGCGACCTGGCTGGCTGGCAGCTGCTGATGACGGAGGTCGGGTGCTTCACCGGCCTCACCGCGCTGGAGGTGCGCGGCGTGCCCCTTCCACCGCTACCTGTCGGATGTCCCGTCTTCATGGCGATGGCCAAGGACGACCCGCGGCCGATGCGCACCGGCGTGCACACCAGTCGGCACGTCCGTCCGGTGGCGTACGACGTCGTCCGCGGGCTCCGTGTTGCCGTGGTGCCAGAGGCACTCATGGCCACGGCACGATGGGTGGGGCTGGTGGACCTCGTCGCCCTTGTCGACGCTGCGCTCTACCTGGGCCTGGTCTCGCTGGACGAGCTGGAGGCCATGGCGAAGTCGCGACGACCGGGGAGCCGACGGCTGAGAACGGCCCTCAGCTTGGCCGACGGGCGCGCCGAGTCCCTGTGGGAATCGTTGCTCCGACTGCTTCATGTCGTCTGCGACATCGAGGTGGAGCCCCAATGGACGCTCACCGACGCGAACGGTGTCTTGGTGGCCAAGGCCGACCTGTGGGTCGTCGGAACGGATGCCCTCCACGAGTTCGATGGGGACGAGCACGAAAAGGCCCCGCGTCGTGTCGGCGACCGGCGTCGTGATCGTCGGGTCGATCGGGAGGGGTTCGTACGTCGCGGCTACACAGCGGGGGACGTCATCCACCGGGCCGTCTCGGTGCTCGAGGACGCCGACAGGTCCCTCGGGCGAGCTCACGATCCCGGTCGGATACGCGCATGGCACCGGCTCCTGCAGGAGTCCCTGTTCACGCCGGCCGGTCGGGCCTCATTCCTCCGGCGGGTCCCGGTGGTCCCGCCACGACGCCGAACTGCCTGAGAGTGGCGGCAGATGGCAGTCCCGAGGGTTGTTCGGGCGCGATGTGCCGCCACCCCGGAGTCGGGGTGGGCGTCAGTGGCGGCAGATGGCGGTCGCGAGGGCTGCTCGAGAGCGATGTGCCGCCACCCCCGAAGCACGGCAGGGCGAGAGCGGGCGCGAGCGCGGGGAATATCGCTCGATGTGCGACCATTGAAGCAAGCAGTACCCCGAGACTTCTGGAGTGATGAGATGACCGAGCAGGTCGAGACCACCGAGCGCCGCACCGACCAGATCAACCTCTCCGCTGTCGCCGCCGGCAAGGTGAAGAGCCTCCTCGAGCAGGAGGGTCGTGATGACCTGGCCCTGCGCATCTCCGTGCAGCCGGGTGGCTGCTCGGGCCTGCGCTACCAGCTCTTCTTCGACGAGCGCACGCTCGACGGCGACGTCACCACCGACTTCGACGGCGTGACCGTCGTCGTCGACCGGATGAGCGTCCCCTACCTCAACGGTGCCGAGATCGACTTCGTCGACACCATCGAGAAGCAGGGCTTCACGATCGACAACCCCAACGCCACGGGCTCGTGCGCCTGCGGCGACTCGTTCCACTGATCTGACGCGACGAAGGGCCCCAGCCGGTCGGCTGGGGCCCTTCGTCATGCGTACGGGTGCCGTACGCAGCGGGAGTCGTCAGTCCAGGTGCAGGTGCAGCGCGTTGGCGATGCGGGCAGCGGCGTCGGAGACTCGGATCTCGCGCTTGCCGACCTCGACCGGGTAGTCGTCGAAGCGGAGGCTCGGGGCCGGGCTCGCGGCCGCCTTGGCGGCACGCTCGAGGCGGCCCTGCAGGCCGAGGTTGCGGCTGGCCTCACGACCGTCGGCGGCCATCTCGGCGAGGGTCCCCAGCTCGTCGCCGGCGAGGGAGGAGGGGCGTCGCGAAGTCGTCATGTCCCCGACCGTATTGGCTACTGATGCGTATCCCGAGGTGTACCGAAAGGTAGTGTTTCGAGTCGTGTCCCTCCTCGTTGCCGGATCCATCGCCACCGACCACCTGATGTCCTTCCCGGGCAAGTTCAGCGACAGCCTGGTCGTCGACCAGCTCGACAAGCTGTCGGTGTCCTTCCTCGTGGAGGACCTGGACGTACGCCGGGGCGGGTGCGCGGCCAACATCTGCTTCGGGCTCGGCAACCTGGGCCTTCGCCCGGTGCTCGTCGGGGCGGTCGGCGAGGACTTCGCCGACTACCGCGCCTGGCTCGAGCGCCACAACGTCGACTGCGACTCGGTGCACGTCTCCGAGACCCGCCACACCGCGCGCTTCGTGTGCACCACCGACTCCTCGATGGCGCAGTTCGCGAGCTTCTACACCGGCGCGATGAGCGAGTCGCGCGAGATCGAGCTCAAGCCGATCGTGGACCGCGTCGGCGAGCCCGACTACGTGATCATCGGGCCCGACGACCCGATGGGCATGCTGCGCCACACCGAGGAGTGCCGCCAGCGCGGCTACCGCTTCCTGGCCGACCCCTCCCAGCAGCTCGCGTTCGGCGACGGCGAGCTGATCCGCCCGCTCATCGACGGCGCGGACATCCTGTTCTCCAACGAGTACGAGGCCAGCCTGATCACCCAGAAGACCGGCTGGAGCCGCGAGGAGGTCCTCTCGCGCGTCGGCACCTGGGTGGTCACCCTCGGCCCCGCCGGCGTACGGATCGACCGCGAGGGCGAGGAGTCGATCGTCGTCGGCGCCGTGCCCGAGATCGAGAAGGTGGAGCCGACCGGTGTCGGCGACGCCTTCCGCGCCGGCTTCCTGGCCGCGCTCAGCTGGGGCCTCGGCCACGAGCGCGCCGCCCAGCTCGGCTGCCTGCTCGCGGTCCACGTCGTCGAGCAGGTGGGCACCCAGGAGTACGAGATCTCCCGCAGCGCCTTCCTCGCGCGGTGCGCCGCGACCTACGGCGACGACGCTGTCGCCGACTTCGAGCCGCACCTCAAGACGATCCGACCCTGACGCGTCGTACGACGTAGCGCGGGGCGCCGTCGGCGGCGACGTCCGCGCCGACGTACTCCTGCTGCTTCATCCGGCACCAGGCCGGTACGTCGACCGCGGCGGCGGGGTCGTGCGCGACCACCGCGAGCAGCTCGCCGACCTCGACGTCGGCAAGGTGCCGGGCCAGCTCGATGACGGGCATCGGGCACGGCATCTCGCGGCAGTCGAGCTCGAGGGCGACCTCGTCTCCGGGGCTCACAGGCCCACCCGCGAGCGGATCTCGGCCACGACCCCGGGGAGCGCGTCGCAGAAGGCGTCCACGTCGGCCCGCGTCGTCCCGCGCTGGAGCGAGAGTCGTACGTTGCCGTGGGTCAGCACGCCCATCGCCTCCAGCACGCGGCTGGGGGTCAGCGTCGACGCCGTGCAGGCCGATCCGCTGGCGATCCCGAACCCGCGGCGGTCGAGCTCGGTGACCAGCGCCTCGCCGTCGACGTAGAGGCACGAGAACGTCACGAGGTGGGGGAGGCGGCGGTCGGGGTCGCCGACGACCTCGACGTCGGGCACCTCGGCGGCGACCCGGCGGCGTACGACGTCGACGAGCTCGTGCTGGCGGGCGTTGACCTCGTCGCGCTCGGCCACGACTGCCTGCAGGGAGGCAGCCGCGGCAAGGACGGCGGGGACGTTCTCGAAGCCGGTGGACCGCTCGTCGACCCTGTCGTCGTCGGGGAACGGGTTGCGCCACCTGGCGCGCTTGCGGACCAGCAGCACGCCGACCCCGGCCGGGCCGCCCCACTTGTGCGCCGAGCCGGCGGCCGCGGCCCAGCCGTCCGGCAGCGGCAGGCGGCCCATCGAGGCGCAGGCGTCGGTGAAGAGGGGCACCTCGTCGGGCAGCTCGAAGCCTCCGACGTCCTGGACGGTGCCCACCTCGTGGTTGGCGGTCTGGAGCGCGACGACACCGGTGCCGGGAGCGATCGCGCCCTGGACCAGGTCGCCGTCGTGGACGCGGCCGTCGCCCATGACGCCCACCTCGTCGCCCCTGGCGCCCCACGCCACGGCGTGGCGCACCGCGGAGTGCTCCACGGCCGAGTGCACGACCCCGTCGCCACGGCGTGAGCCGCGCACCAGCCCCAGCAGCCCCAGGTGGACCGCGTGGGTGCCGCTGGGCGTGAAGGTGACCTCGTCGGGGCGTACGCCGAGCGCGTCCGCCGTGGCCTCGCGCGCGTTGTCGAGCAGCAGCCGCGCGTCGCGACCCGCGCGGTGCAGCCGTCGCGGGTCGGCGTACCCCCGGTCGAGGGCGGCGAGCAGCACGTCGCGGGCCGCCGGGTGCAGCGGCGCGGACGACGCGGCGTCGAGGTCGCCGGGCCCGGTCGAAGGGGCAGTCACAGGGGCAACTTATGCCACGCACCGCCTGCGGCAGGCGCAAGCACGGAGCCTGACCTGCACAGATCGCCCGACACCCGACCCTGCCCTGCCCGGCGTGGCCCGTTGGGGATACTCTCTGTACGTCGAAAAGGACCGAGAGAGAGGCTCGTCAGTGGGTCTGCAAGTCCCCAAGCTTTCAGGCGTGCCTGCGAGGCGCACCCTGAAGGTCGCGCTGCTGGGCGTGACGATGCTGGTGCTGGCCGGATGTTCCGAGGCCGACCAGCACCAGATCCGCAACCTCGCGATGCCCGACCGTGCCAGCGCCGAAGGTCCCTACACCTACGAGCTCTGGAAGTGGGCCTGGGTCGCCGCCATGGTGACCGGCGTCATCGTCTGGGGCCTCATCTTCTACGCCGTGGTGAAGTTCCGTCGCCGCAGCGACGACGAGGTCCCGCGGCAGACGCGCTACAACCTGCCGCTCGAGGTCTTCTACACGATCGCCCCGGTGCTGATGTGCGTGGTGTTCTTCTTCCACACCGTGCGCGTCCAGGACGAGGTCGTCAAGCTCGACGACAACCCCGACATGACGGTCGAGGTGCTCGGCCAGCAGTGGTCGTGGACCTTCAACCACGGCGTGGGCGAGCAGCAGAACCCGTCCGCCACCGCTGGCGAGGACGAGAACGGTGAGCCCGACTTCGCCTACAGCTCCTACGTCTACACCTCGGGCACCGGCGCCCAGATCCCGACGCTGGTGATCCCCGTCGACCAGACCATCCAGTTCAACCTGCACTCGCCCGACGTGATCCACGACTTCGGCGTGCCGTCGTTCCTCGTCAAGATGGACGTCATCCCCGGCCGGGTCAACAAGCTCCAGGTCACCCCGACCGTCGAGGGCACCTATGCGGGCAAGTGCTACGAGCTCTGCGGTGTCTCGCACTCGCGGATGCTCTTCAACGTCGAGGTCGTCAGCCAGTCGGAGTACGAGGCCCACCTCGCCGAGCTGGCCGAGGCCGGCAACACCGTCGAGACGCCCATTCTCGGCGGCAGCTACGTCCGGGACCAGGCCGGTCTCGATGACGAGTCGGAAGGACACAGCGAGTGAGCGCCGCAACCACCGCCACGCCGCACGCCGCGGCGCCGCCGCCGGAGCGCAAGCCCTTGGGTGAGCAGGCCGTGCGCATCCTCACCACGACCGATCACAAGCTGATCGGCAAGATGTACCTGATCACCTCGTTCGCGTGGTTCCTGATCGGCGGCCTGATGGCCATGCTGATCCGGTCCGAGCTGGCCTACCCGGGGCAGCAGGTCGTCAACGACCAGCTCTACAACCAGCTGTTCACGATGCACGGCACGATCATGCTGCTGCTGTTCGCGACGCCCCTGTTCTTCGGCTTCGCCAACGTGATCATGCCGCTGCAGATCGGGGCGCCCGACGTGGCGTTCCCACGCCTCAACATGTTCAGCTACTGGCTGTTCCTGTTCGGCGGCCTCATCGCCGCGTCCGGCTTCCTCACCCCGGGTGGCGCCGCCGACTTCGGCTGGTTCGCCTACACGCCGCTGTCCGACGCCGTACGCAGTCCGGGGGTGGGTGGCGACCTCTGGATCATGGGCCTCTGGATGGCCGGTCTCGGCACGATCCTCGGTGGCGTCAACTTCATCACCACGATCATCTGCATGCGCGCGCCCGGCATGACCATGTTCCGGATGCCGATCTTCGTGTGGAACACGCTGATCACCAGCATGCTCGTGATCCTGGTCTTCCCGATCCTCGCCGGCGCGCTGCTCTCGCTGGAGGCAGACCGGATCCTCGGCGCCCACGTCTTCGACCCGTCGCACGGCGGACCGATCCTGTGGCAGCACCTGTTCTGGTTCTTCGGCCACCCCGAGGTCTACATCATCGCCCTGCCGTTCTTCGGCATCATCTCCGAGATCCTCCCGGTCTTCAGCCGCAAGCCGATCTTCGGCTACGTCGGCCTGGTCGCCGCGACCCTCGGCATCGCGATGCTGTCGGTGGCCGTGTGGGCCCACCACATGTTCGTCACCGGTGCGGTCGACCTGCCCTTCTTCTCCGGCATGACGTTCCTCATCGCCGTGCCGACCGGCGTGAAGTTCTTCAACTGGATCGGCACGATGTGGGGCGGTTCCCTGTCCTTCGACACCCCGATGCTGTGGTCGATCGGCTTCCTCACGACCTTCCTCTTCGGTGGTCTCACCGGTGTCATCCTGGCCAGCCCGCCGCTGGACTTCCACGTGTCCGACTCCTACTTCGTGGTGGCGCACTTCCACTACGTGGTCTTCGGCACCGTGGTGTTCGCGATGTTCGCCGGGTTCTACTTCTGGTGGCCCAAGATGACCGGCAAGATGCTCGACGAGCGTCTCGGCAAGCTGCACTTCTGGCTGCTGTTCATCGGCTTCCACACCACCTTCCTCGTCCAGCACTGGCTGGGTGTCGAGGGCATGCCGCGCCGCTACGCCGACTACCTGCCCGAGGACGGCTTCACCACGCTCAACCAGATCTCCACGGTGGGTGCCTTCCTGCTCGGCGCCTCGACGCTGCCGTTCCTCTACAACGTCTACGTCTCCGCCAAGGGCCCGAAGGTCGAGGTGGACGACCCGTGGGGCTGGGGCCGCTCCCTCGAGTGGGCCACCAGCAGCCCGCCGCCGCGCCACAACTTCCACACGCTCCCGCGGATCCGCTCCGAGTCGCCGGCCTTCGACCTGCACCACCCGGAGATCGCGCTGCTCGAGCTGGCCGACAACGAGGCCGAGCGCAACGGTGACGTCGCCGACGCGCCGGAGGTCGACGGTCGCGAGGAGATGCTGCGCAACCGTGCGGACGGCGTTGCCGAGCCCCACAAGCCCACCGAGGAGGACGACCGATGAAGGCCGAGGCATGGATCTTCGGGATCACTGCGCTGTTCATCGCGGTCGTCACCCCGGCCTACTGGTTCCTCGCCGGGGACTGGACCGGCACCACGGCGCTGGTCATGACCGCGCTGCTGTTCGGCATGGTCACGCTCTACCTCGGGTTCCACGCCTCGCGCATGGACGCGCGTCCCGAGGACCGCAAGGACGGCGAGATCGCCGACGGCGCCGGTGAGCTGGGCTTCTTCCCGCCCTATTCGTGGTGGCCGCTGTGGTGCGCCCTCGCCCTGGGCGTGATCGTCTACGGCACGGCGATGACGGCGTGGTGGCTGGTCATCATCGGCTTCACCGTCGGCGCGGTCGTGACCTGTGGGTTCGTCTTCGAGTACTACCGCGGCGAGCACGCCCACTGAGCCACGCGCGCTTTTCGGAAGGACCCGTCCAGGACGTACTCTGGACGGGTTCTTCTGTTCCACCGCCCGTCCCGGGCGGGCTCTGCACGGGGGTTGGTCGCATGCGCTCACGCACGCTCGGGTCCACGCACACCGCACGCCGGCGTACGGCCGCCGCGGCGACGGTGCTGATGCTGGCGGGCGGTCTCGCCGCGTGCAGCACGTCGTCCGGCACCGGTGACGACGGCGCCGCGAACGGCTCCGGGGCCGTGGGAGCCACCGAGGACGCCAGGCCCGCCCCGGTCCGGCTGACGACCAGCTTCGCCGACGCGGCCGCCGTACCGATCGACGCGCCCGTCACCGTGACCACCTCCGGTGGGACGTTGGACGCCGTACGCGTCACGTCGGCGGCGGGAGACGTCGAGGGCACGGTCGCGGACGGCACGTGGACCTCCTCGAGCCTGCTCGAGCCCGGCACCGACTACTCCATCACCGCCACCGCGACGCGTTCCGACGGTCGCAGCGTCGAGCGCACGCGCTCGTTCCGCACCGTCGACCTGACGCTCGACGAGCAGACCTTCGCGGCGGTCGCGCCGCTCGACGGCGAGACCGTGGGTGTGGGGATGCCGGTCGTGGTGACCTTCGACCTGCCGGTCACCGACCGGGCGCTGTTCGAGAAGCACATGCGCGTCACCAGCACGCCCGCGCAGAAGGGCTCCTGGTACTGGCTGAGCGACCGTGAGGCGCACTACCGGCCCGCGCGCTACTGGAAGCCCGGCACCGACGTCTCCGTCGACCTCGACATCAACAGCCTGCCGGCCGGCAACGGGATCTACGGCCAGGAGTCGCGCAGCATCGACTTCCAGATCGGTGACTCCGTCGTCAGCCGCGTCGACGTCAGCACCCACACGATGCGCACGTTCGTCAACGGCGAGCTCGCCCGCACCATGCCGATCAGTGCCGGCAAGGCAGGCTGGGAGACCCGCTCCGGCACCAAGGTCATCATCGAGAAGTTCCGCCGCAAGCGGATGAACGCCGCCACGATCGGCGTCGACGAGTCCGACCCGGAGTACTACGACCTCTCCAACGTGCAGTACGCGCTGCGGGTCACCTACTCCGGTGAGTTCCTCCACGCCGCACCCTGGTCGACCGGCTCCCAGGGCAGTGCCAACGTGTCCCACGGCTGCGTCGGGATGAGCCTGGCCGACGCCCAGTGGCTCTACGACCGCACCAGCCGGGGCGACGTCGTCGAGGTCACCGGCTCGGAGCGGCAGATGACCCTCGAGAACGGCTTCGGCGACTGGAACCTCTCCGCCGCCGAGTGGAAGCAGGGCTCCGCGCTCTCCTGAGCGTCCTGTGCCGCGCGCTCGTGAGCGGTGAGTGAGGCGGGTTCTCGCGCCACGGAATGCGCCTCACGCACCGCCGGCGGGTGTGTCGTACGCCGGCGCGCGGGGCAGCGGTGCGCCAGCCACCTCCGGTACTCGTGGACTGTGGCCCACGCACCGCCCTGGGGCATGCCGTACGGAGGCACGCGGGGAGCGGTGAGTGAGGCACGTTCTTCCGCCTCAGAAGGTGCCTCACGCACCGCCAGCGGGTGTGTCGTACGCCGGCGCGCGGGGGAGCGGTGAGTGAGGCAGGTTTTCGCGCTACAAAAGGTGCCTCACGCACCGTCCGCAGGCGCGTTGGGTAGGAACGACGAAGGGCCCGCCGGGATGATCCCGGCGGGCCCTCGTGCGTGGAGCGGTGACTCAGTGGTCGCGCAGCGGCACGTCGGTCGTGTCGCGCAGGCGGTGGTCGTCGAACTGGTGACCGTCGACCGGGTGGTCGAGGCCCGCCTGGAGCTCCGCCTCGTGCTGGGCGTGGTGGTGCGCCGCCTCGAGCTCCTCGCGCGTGGGCTTCTGCACGTTGTCGCTGTACATCCAGGACGACAGCCTGGCGCGCAGCTTCTCCGAGCGGGAGTTGGGCGCCGCCACGCCCGAGGCGTCGGTGTCGCTGCCCACGGTGTAGACCTCGTCGCGGTCACGTGCGGTGAGCGTGTAGGCGGCCGTCTCGCTGATCGGCAGGTGCCGTTCGGCGTAGGCACCCTCGGGCGAGCGGGTGATGACGCCCGTCTCGTAGCCGTGGAGCAGCTTCTCGTTGTCGTGGCGCTGCAGGGAGATGCACCAGCGGCGAGTGACCCAGAACGCGATCGCCGGGCCGACGAAGACCGCCACTCGCATGAAGTAGGTGATCTGGTTGATGCTCAGGTCGAGCTTGATGGCGATGATGTCGTTGCCGCCGGCGGCCCAGGCGAGGCCATAGAAGGTCATCAGGGACACCATCACCGCGGTGCGCGTCGGCGCGTTGCGGGGCCGCTGGAGCAGGTGGTGGTCACGCTTGTCACCGGTGATCCAGCCCTCGATGAAGGGCAGCAGCATCAGGATCACGAGCATCAGCGGCGGGAGGAGCAGGATCGGGATCAGCACGTTCCACGAGATCGTGTAGCCGAAGATCACCGACTCCCAGCCGGTGGGGATGATGCGCAGCAGGCCGTCGGGCCAGCCCATGTACCAGTCGGGCTGCGAGCCAGCCGTCACCTTGGTCGGGTCGTAGGGGCCGAACTTCCACACGGGGTTGATCGACATCAGGCCGCCCATGAGGGCGGTGACGCCGAAGACCATGAAGAAGAAGCCACCGGCCTTGGCGGCGTACACGGGCAGCATCGGAAAGCCGACGACGTTCTGCTCGGTGCGGCCGGGGCCGGGCCACTGCGTGTGCTTGTGGTAGACGAGCAGCAGCATGTGCGCGGCGATCAGCGCGAGCAGGATGCCCGGGATCAGGAGCACGTGGATGATGTAGAGGCGCGGAATGATCGACTCGCCGGGGAACTCGCCGCCGAACAGCAGGAACGACATGTAGGTGCCGACCACCGGGGTGGCCTTGAGGAACCCGTCGGCGGCCCGGACGCCGGTGCCCGACAGCAGGTCGTCGGGGAGCGAGTAGCCGGTGAAGCCCTCGAGGGTGCCGAGGAGGAGAAGCAGGCAGCCGATGACCCAGTTGAGCTCACGCGGCTTGCGGTAGGCACCGGTGAACGCGACGCGCAGCAGGTGGACCATCATCGAGGCGATGAAGATCGACGCCGCCCAGTGGTGCATCTGGCGCATCAGCAGTCCGCCGCGCACGT
This sequence comes from Nocardioides sp. BGA-UO-ETr-FS32, assembly GCF_059567905.1. Classification (NCBI taxonomy): domain Bacteria; kingdom Bacillati; phylum Actinomycetota; class Actinomycetes; order Propionibacteriales; family Nocardioidaceae; genus Nocardioides; species Nocardioides sp. BGA-UO-ETr-FS32. The sequence goes on from NZ_JCAQOX010000013.1 coordinate 554,666, forward strand.
CGAAGGAGATGTGCAGCGTCGAGGCCATCGACTCCGACATGCCGACGCCGCGGAGCTGGTCGTAGGAGCCCTCGTAGGTGACGTGACCCATCGACGGGTTGAACCACAGGGTGAGGAACACGCCGGTGAGGAGCAGCACGACGAAGCTCCACAGGGCGATCTCGCCGAGCATGAACGACCAGTGGTCGGGGAAGACCTTGCGCAGGTTCTTCTTCATCGCCGAGGCGAGACCGAGGCGGTCGTCGGCCCACGTGGCGAGCGAGCCGGCCGGGCCGGGCTTGGAGGCGGTGGCCGCATCCGTGCGGTTGCTGGTCGCCACCTTGCTGGTGTCCAGCCTCGAGTCGGTGCTCACAGCTTCTCACGCTCCCAAAAGCTCGCCCCGATGGGCTCGGTGAAGTCGCTCTGCGCGACCAGGTAGCCCTCGTCGTCCACCGCGATGGGCAGCTGGGGGAGAGGGCGGGCAGCCGGTCCGAAGACGACCCGCGCGTGGTCGGCGAGGTCGAAGGTCGACTGGTGGCACGGGCACAGCACGTGGTGGGTGGTGCGCTCGTAGAGGGAGATCGGGCAGCCCACGTGGGTGCAGATCTTGGAGTAGCAGATGATGCCGTCGACGGTCCACTTCTCGCGGCCCTCGAGCGGGGTGATCTCGTCGGGGTCCATCCGGACGATGATGATGGCGCCCTTGGCCTTCTCGGCCTGCTCCTCGGCGCCCTCGAGCTCGGGGTAGCCGTTCTCCTCGGAGGGGAACATCGCCTCGGGCGCGGCGTTGATCAGGTCGCCGGTCTCGACCTCGCTGGCGAGGATCGGCGTGCCGACGACGTCGCGGACCAGGCGCATGCCCGGCTCCCAGATCGTGTGGGCGAGCTTGTTGATGTCGAGCGCGTTGCCCGGCGCCAGGTCGCGCAGCAGCACGACCGCGGGGAGGCCGAGGATGCCGACGGCGCCGAGCATCGTGTTGCGGACCAGCGGGCGGCGGGCGATGCCGGCCTCCTCGAGACCGTCGTTGAGCGCCTGGACGGTCGCCTCGCGGTCCTCGGCCGGGGAGGCGGCCGGGTGCCGCATCTCGACCATCTCGTGGTCGGCCATGAGCTTTCGGGCCAGGTGGATGATGCCGGTGCCGATGAGCAGCAGGCTCATGCCGAGCGTCACGCCGAGCGAGACCGTGGAGGCGCCCATGCCGGCGAAGGTGTCCCAGTTGTCGCCGACCTCGAACGAGAAGTAGGCGACCACGAACAGCACGGCGAAGACCATCGCGGCGATGAACATCGCGGCGATCTGGCGCTCGGCACGCTTCTCGGCCTTGGGGTCGACGTCGGTCGGGCGCCACGTGTGCGCCGGGAGCCCGGGGTCGGGGATCGGCTCGGACTCGCGGTGCGCGGGCACGTGCGAGTCGTACGTGTCGAGGGTGTTGTCGTTGCTCACGCGTTCACCTTGCTCTTGTTGCTGCGCGTCGTGTGCGAGGCGATCCAGACCGCTGCACCCACGAGTCCACCGATGCCGACCACCCAGGCGAACAGGCCCTCGGAGACCGGGCCCAGTCCGCCGAGCGTGAAGCCGGCGTACTCGGGGGTTTCCTCGAGACTACCGAGGTAGGCAATGACGTCGCGCTTCTCCTCGGGGGAGAGGTTGCCGTTGCTGAAGTTGGGCATCTGCTGCGGGCCGGTGAGCAGGGCCTCGTAGATGTACTTGCCCTCGACGCCGTGGAGCGAGGGGGCGTACCCGCCGCGCGGCATCGCGCCGCCGGCACCGTTGAAGTTGTGGCACGCGGTGCAGTTGGTGAGGAAGATCTGCCCGCCGCGGGAGATGGCCTCCTCGCGCTCCTCCTCCGAGAGACCCTCGATGGAGTAGTCGGACTCGTCGGGGATCGCGGGGCCGGGGCCGAGCGAGGCGACGTAGGCGGCGAGCGCCGCGGTCTCCTCGTCGGTGAACACGACCTTCTTGCGCGGCGCCTGCGCACCCGGGCTCGCCATCGGCATGCGACCGGTGCCGACCTGGAAGTCGACGGCGGCGGCACCCACGCCGACCAGCGACGGGCCGAGCTGGTAGCCGTCGCGGACGGTCGGCACGCCCTCGCCGTTCTGGCCGTGGCAGAACGAGCAGCTGGCCAGGAAGAGCTCCTTGCCCTGCGCGACCTGCTCGGTCTCGCTCGGCTGGCTGTCAGCCTGGGCAGGGGAGAAGGCCGTGTAGAGGGAGCCGCTGATCAGGAGCCCCAGCAGCAGCACCGCGAGACCCGCAAGTGGTCCCCGACGGTGCCGGGAGAGGCGACCAGCGGTTCGGTTGAGCAAACGCACGATGAGTCCTTGCCGGTTGCGGGACGAGGGGGATTACTTGATGACGTAGATCGTGAAGAACAGGCCGATCCAGACCACGTCGACGAAGTGCCAGTAGTAGGACACGACGATCGCGGTCACGGCCTGCTCGTGGGTGAAGCGTCGGGCCAGGTAGGTGCGACCCAGGACGAACAGGAAGGCGATCAGACCGCCGGTCACGTGGAGGCCGTGGAAGCCGGTGGTCAGGTAGAACATCGAGCCGTAGGCCGAGCTGCCCATGGTGATGCCGTGGTGCACGAGCTCGGCGTACTCCAGGGCCTGGCCGCCGATGAAGATCGCGCCCATCACGTAGGTGAGGATGAACCACTCACGCAGACCCCACTTGCTGAAGTTGAGCAGGCCGCCGGTGCGCCCGACCTGCCCCCGCTCCGCGGCGAAGACGCCCCACTGGCAGGCGAACGAGGACGCCACCAGGATCGCGGTGTTGGCGGTCGCGAACGGGACGTTGAGGTCCGCCGTCTCCTGCGCCCACAGCTCGGGGCTCACCGCGCGGATGGTGAAGTAGGCGGCGAACAGCGCCGCGAAGAACATCAGCTCGCTCGAGAGCCAGATGATCGTGCCCACGCTGACCATGCTCGGTCGGTCGTGGTGCCCGTGCAGACGGGATGCCGGAATCGTCGCAGTTGCTGTCGCCACGCAGACATTATGGCCGCTGGGGGCGACAAGGGGCACCCCGACCCCCTGTACAGCCACGTCATAAAGTTCACAGCGTGCTGACCGCCCTCTCCGACGCCTCCGCGGACGCCGCCGAAGTCCTGCCGGAATTCACCCTCGGTCGGGTCGTCACGGACTGGGGGATCGACCCGATCCCGTTCGTGGTGACGGTCTGGGCGGTCGGGCTGTACGCCTGGGGCGTGCTCGTGCTGCGGCGCCGCGGGGACCGCTGGCCCGTCGGTCGGACGCTGGCGTTCGTGGGCCTGGGGATGGGGTCGTTCGTATGCGCGACGATGTCGGGCCTCGGCCGCTACGACACCACCCTGCTGAGCGTGCACATGGTCCAGCACATGCTCTTGTCGATGGTGGTCCCGCTCGCCCTCGCCCTCGGCGCGCCGGTGACGCTCGCGCTCCGTACGCTCCCGCCGCGGCCGCGCCGCTGGCTGCTGGCCGTGCTCCACTCGAGGGTCGCGAAGGTCCTCGCATTCCCGCCGCTCGCGTTCGTGCTGTACGTCGCCTCGCCGTGGGCGCTCTACTTCAGCCCCTGGTATGACGCCAGCCTCAGCTCGGCGTACGTCCACCAGATGATGCACATCCACCTCGTGCTGGTCGGGACCCTGTTCTTCTGGCCGCTGATGGGGGTCGACCCGGTGCCGGGGCGCGTCAGCCACCCGTTCCGGGTGCTCCTCACGCTGATGACGCTGCCCTTCCACGCCTTCCTCGGCGTCACGATCATGGGCCAGACCACGCTGATCGGCGGGTCGCACTACCTCGAGCTGCGGGAGGGCCCGATGGGCGCGTGGCTGCCCCCCGCGATCGACGACCAGCACCTCGCCGGCGGGATCCTCTGGGCCAGCGGCGACCTGATCGGCGTGCTGTTCTTCGCGGTGCTGTTCATCCAGTGGGTGCGGTCGTCGATGAAGGAGGCGGCGCGCGAGGACCGGCGGCTCGACCTCGCGGAGCGGCGCTCTGGCTCTTCGGTGGTCGAGTAGCCCGCGAGGGACGAGCGGGCGTATCGAGACCTGCTCACGCCGGCTCTTCGGTGGCTGAGGTGCGAGCGAAGCGAGCCTCGAAACCACGCAGCCGAGAGCCCGGTTACGATGCCCCCGTGACTGATGCCGCACCGCGCTCCCTCAAGGTCCTCGTCTACAGCGACGACGTGAACACCCGCCAGCAGGTCATCCTCGCGCTGGGCCGCCGCCCGCACCCCGACCTGCCGGAGCTCGAGTACGTCGAGGTCGCCACCGAGCCCGTCGTCCTGCAGAACATGGACCGCGGCGGCATCGCGCTCGCCATCCTCGACGGCGAGGCCGTCCCCGCCGGCGGCATGGGCATCGCCAAGCAGCTCAAGGACGAGATCTACGAGTGCCCGCCGGTCCTGGTGCTCACCGGCCGACCCCAGGACGCGTGGCTCGCGACGTGGTCGCGCGCCGAGGCCGCGGTCCCGCACCCGATCGACCCGATCCAGCTCGCCGAGGCCGTCATCGGCCTGCTGCGCCCGTCGGTGCCGGCCACGTCCTGACACGCCCGCCGGCCGAGCTCGCGGTCGCCACTAGCCTGAACCCCATGTCCCACACCTGGCCCGACGTCCTCTCCACGCTGGTCGCCGGGAGCGACCTGACGACCGAGCAGGCGCGATGGGCCATGGACGAGGTGTTCGCCGGAGCGGCGACGCCCGTCCAGCTCGCCGGGCTCGTCGTGGCGCTGCGCGCCAAGGGCGAGACGGTCGAGGAGGTTTCCGGGATCGCGGCGGCGATGCTCGCCGCAGCCAACCCGATCTCGGTGCCGGGACGGCTGCTCGACATCGTCGGCACCGGCGGGGACCGGTCGATGTCGGTGAACATCTCCACGATGGCCGCGATCGTCGCGGCCGGCGCCGGTGCGCGCGTGGTCAAGCACGGCAACCGCTCGGCGTCGTCGAAGTCCGGCTCCGCCGACGTCCTCGAGGCCCTGGGCATCCGCCTCGACCTGGCTCCGGCACGCGTCGCGGAGGTCGCCGAGGAGGCCGGCATCACGTTCTGCTTCTCCGCCGCCTTCCACCCCGCGATGCGGCACGCGGCGGTGCCGCGGCGCGAGCTCGGCATCGCCACCACCTTCAACATCCTCGGCCCGCTGACCAACCCGGCCCGCCCGCAGGCGCAGGCCATCGGCTGTGCCGACGCCCGGATGGCTCCAGTGATGGCGGGCGTGCTGGCCGAGCGCGGCGTGGACGCCTGGGTCTTCCGCGGCGACGACGGCCTCGACGAGCTGACGACGACCACCACCTCGACGGTGTGGCGCGTCCGCGGCGGCAAGGTCACCGAGCACACCGTCGATCCGGCCTCGCTCGGCATCGCACGCGCGACGACGGAGGACCTGCGCGGCGGCGACGCCGCGCACAACGCCGAGGTCGTACGCCGGGTGCTGGCGGGCGAGGCCGGTCCGGTCCGCGACGCGGTCGTGCTCAACGCGGGCGCCGCGCTGGCTGTCTACGACACCCCGGACGACGACGTCGACACCGCGCTCGCCGCGGGCGTGGGCAAGGCCGCCGAGGCGATTGACTCCGGGGCGGCCCAGGCTGCGCTCGACCGGTGGGTGGCGGCGAGCTCGGCCCAGGGCTGACGAGTCAGAGCTCGAGCACGTACGACTCGCCCTCGCGGCGGAAGCCGAGGCGGTCGTAGTAGGCGCCGACCATGCCGGGCGGCGTCACCACCCGGCGGATGCCGCGGTCGGTGAGCAGGCCGCTGCGGCGCCAGACGAACTCGCCGGGGGAGAAGTCGCGGTAGCGCGGGGTGACGTAGTCGAGCAGCACGTTGGCCGAGTCGCCCTCCTTGCGGAGGAGCACGACGCCGACGGTCTCGTCGCCCTTCTGGACCAGGAAGGACTCCTGGTCCGCCGACGGGTCGTGGACGAAGTCGGGGTTGAACTTCAGGATGTCGCCGCCGTGCACCCGCAGGGTGTGGCGCAGGTACTCGTCGGCCGGTCCGACCTCGAGCACGTCGAACGCCGTCTCGTCGTGCCGGTCGCGCAGGAGTTGGGCGATGAACCAGAGGTTGATCGCCACGAGGACCGTGTTCATCCCGACCATCGGCCAGACCTCGAGGACCGCGTTGAAGACGATCAGGATCACGCAGGCGACGGCGTTGAGCACCCGCAGCCGCAGCACGCTGGCCTGCAGCAGGGAGTAGACGAGCAGGGCGCTTCCGCCCCATCCCAGGATGTCGAGCCAGTGGTCAGCGAGCCAGTTCACGGCGGGATGCTATCTCCCGCCGTGAACCGTGCCCCTACTTCACGACGTAGAGGATGATCCTCTTGGACTTGGACCCGAAGGTCTGCCCGTTGCCGAGGTAGATCACCTTGAGCTTGTGCTTGCCCTTGGGGAGCTTGCGCAGCTTGAAGGTCTTCTTGCCCTTGTGGACCGGCGCCAAGGTGAACTGCTTGATCTTCTTGCCCTTGTCGAGGACCTGGACCACCCCGGTCGGGGTGCTGAGTCCGGCGACGGTGACCGTGATGCTCAGCTTGGCCCGCTTGCCGACCTTGATGCGCGACGCCTTGAGCGCGCCTGCGACGGTCGACTTCAGCCGAGCGACGGCCACGGCCGCGGTGTTGGCCGACCCGTCTGCAAAACCGGTCTTCCGTGCCAGCACGGTGACGGCGACGTTCGTGCCGGCGTCGTCGGCGGTCAACCGATAGGTCGCACTGGTCGCGCCGGGGATCGGTACGCCGTTGCGCAGCCACTGGTAGCTGAAGGTCGGCGCGGGCTGGGACCACGTGCCGGGCTCGACCTTCACGATGCTGCCGGGGGCCGCTGTCCCGGTGATGACCGGTTGCACCGTGGCCTGGAGTGCGCCGCCCGCGGTGCCCACCACCACGTTGCTGATCGCGACGCTGTCCTGGAAACCTGACTTCTTGCCGGTGGCGCGAAGACTGATCTCCTTGCCCAGGTCGGTGACGGTGAGCGTGTAGCTCAGCGTGGTGGCACCGAGGATGGCCGAGCCGTTGCGCAGCCACTGGTAGGTCGTGGTCACGTCCGGCTGGTTCCACACCGGGGCCTGTCCCACGAGTCCGGCACCCACCCCCGTCCCCGAGGGGGCCGCCAGCTGCGGACCTGAGATGGGCGCAAGCGTCTCGACCCGGACAGGGTTGGACTGGGCGACGCCGTCGGTGTAACCGGTGGCCGAGGCAGTGACGCGGAAGATGATGTCGGTGCCGACGTCTGCCGCCACAGGCATGTAGCTCAGTGTCGTCTGACCGGGGATCGGTGCGCCGTCGCGGAGCCACGCGTAGGTGTAGGTCAGCGACCCGTACGTGGTCGGCCACGTGCCCTTGTTGCCGGTGAGGCGGCTGCCGACGGCCACCGGGGACCCGGTGATCGTGGGCGGTGTCACGTTGGCGATCGCGTCACCGGACGTCGGCGAGATCGGCAGGCTGGTACTGACGCCGTCGAGGTATCCGGGCGCCTTGCCGGTCGCCTTGACCGTGATCGACTTGCCGAAGTCGGCGTTGACGAGCGTGTACGTCGTGCCGGTGGCCCCGGTGATGCCCACGCCGTCGCGCTGCCACTGGTAGGTCGTGGTGACATTGACACCGCTGGGGGACCAGCTGGGGGCGGAGAGCCCGAGGGTCTTGCCCAGCCCGGTGCCCTCCGGGGTCTCGATGACCGGCTTCAGGGAGGCCTGGAGCTGGTTGTTCACGCTGAACGACGAGGACGCGGAGCCGATCGCGTTGCCGCTCGCGTCCCTGGCGGTGACGGTCCACTGGTACGTGCCGCTGACCAGGTTGGTCAGGGGCGCGTACGCGGTCGCTGCGGTGATGAAGGTCTGCGGGACGCCCGTCGGGGGCGACAACGTCACGGCGTAGGTGGCTGCTCCCGTGACCTGGCCCCACTGGAGGACAGCACCGTTGGGCGGTGTCGACCCGCCCAGCGCCGGCGCGAGGAGCTCGACGGCGCCAGCCGTGACCCGGAAACGGCCGGCGACCGACCAGGGTCCCTTGTTGCCGTCCGCATCCGTGCGTCGCACGCGCCAGAGGTAGTACGCGTCAGATGCCGGCAGCGTCTGCGTCGGGACGAACGCGGAGTTCCGCACGTTGGTGGCGGATGCGTACGCAACCTTGTTGGCGGTCGAGAAGGTGGTGTCGTCGTTGGCGTAGACCTCGATGTCGTAGGACTTGGCGAAGGCCTGGGGCGCCCAGCGGAACGGGACCGTGCCCGCGACGCTGGCGTTGCTGATCGGTGCCGTCAGGCTCACCTGTGGGCTCTGCTTGGTGAAGGAGTGGTAGTTCCCTACCGACCCGGTGTTCGACCAGGCGAGGCCGTTGTCATCGCTGTCCACGGCCTGGACCCGCCAGTAGAGCGTGCCCTCGGGGTAGAGGTCCTTCGGCGAGGTGAAGGTCGCCTGGTCGACGAGTGCGGTGTCGATCAGCGTCCCGGCGAACGAGGCGTCGTCGTCGACCTCGATGCGGTACTGCTTGGCGGACTGGTTGGGGATCTCGCCGGTCTGCGCCCAGGGCTGCTCCTGGTTGGTGGCCCAGTAGTCGGTCCAGCTGAAGGTGATCTCGGTGCCGGCCGGGCTGGTGCTCGTGAGGCCCTGGACCTCGGGGGACCGCTTCTTGAAGGTGCCCTGCGCCACGTCGGTCTGGGAGACGGGGTCGGGGCCGCAGTTCAGCTTCGTGCGGCAGGGTCGGATGTGCCAGTAGTAGGACTGGCCGGCCTGGCTGTCCGGGTAGGTGTGCTCCCGGTTGTCCAGCGCGGGTGCGTACATGGTGTTGCGGGTCGCGGGCACCGCGTTGCTGGGCTCGAGCAGGTTGGTGAAGCTCGGGTCGCTGGCGACGTAGACCATGTAGTAGGACGCCCGCGGGTCAGGCGTCCAGCTGAGGACCGGCGTGCTGGGCACGGTGCAGTTTCCGGTCGTGGGCGTGCAGGGGTTCTTCGCCCCGGTGTAGTTCGCGTCGAGCTGCTGCCCGCCCTGCGCGAGGGCGTGCCCCGTGGTCGAACGGATCTCCTCGACGGTGAACGTTCCCTCGGGACCCGTGCCCATCGGTTCGTTGTCGGCGTCGTAGGCCGTGACCTCCCAGTCGTAGTCCCCGGGCAGCAGCAGCCGCGTCGACGTGTCGGTCATGGCGGGGTAGGGCATGGGCTGGCCGAAGAGGTCGTCGGAGGTGTGGCCGAACCACACCTGGTCCCCGTCGGTCGCGTTGCCCACGTTGACGGAGTAGTGGTGCGCGCCGGGCATGGGCGACCACGTCAGCAACGGAGCGGTCATGATGCCGGTCGTGGTCGAGGTCGGCGTCAGGGGCGTGAGCGGCGGCTCCGCGCTGGTGGGTTCGTTGCCGGACAGGTTGAACTCGTTGACGTAGGTGATCGACGGGCTCCTGTCAGCACCCAACGCGGTGATCCGCCAGGTGAACGGACCGTCGGCCGGGTTCAGGCGGGCGCCGCTGGGCGTGTAGGACGTCGCGGAGGTCTCCTTGCTGATGACCAGGTTGCCGTTGGCCTTGTGGATGGAGACCTGGTAGGTCTCGGCCCCGATCGCGGTGTCCCACCGAAGGGTGGGGACGTCGACCGTCGCACCGAGCCGGGGCGACATGTTCGTGACGCTCAGGGGCATGTAGCGGAAGGCCTGTGCCTCGGAGAAGAGTCCTTGCACGCCAGGGATGTCTCCGCCCTTGGTGAAGGGGCGGTCCAGGCCGCGCACGCGCCAGTAGTTGATCTCGCCTGCCTTGGGGATGCAGTCCTCGTTGACCCGCGGCGGAGCCAGGACGCCGGTCGTGTTCACGGCGAACATCCCCGGCGTGTACGTCGTGCCGGCGACCCGGCAGCTCGCGAACGTGCCGACGGTGAAGTTGGCCTGGGTGCCGACCTGGATCTCGTACTCCGACGCGTGCGGCACCGGCGACCACTGGAAGTAGAGCGGGGCCGGCACGTCCTCAGCGCCCTCGGCTGCGGGGTAGACCGCAGTGGGGCGGTGCGGCCAGTTGCGGGTGAAGCTGAAGCGAGCGGCGGTCCACGGCGTCGCCTGGCCGGACATGTCGATGGCCCGGACCCGCCAGAAGTAGCTGGCGTTGTCGTAGGACACGGCCGGGGAGTACCTCGTCCCGAGGATCCCGGTCTGCTCGTCGATCAGGGCGCCGCCCTGGCTGAAGTCGGCCTCGGTCGAGACCTGGATGTCGTACGACGCCGCACCGGGCACCGGGGTCCAGTCCAGCACGACGTCCTGGAGCGTCTGGGTGGAGTCGTCCGGCGGTGAGGTGATCGAAGGGGCGGCGAGCGGGGAGACCACGAAGCGGCGCTCCTCGCTGACCGGCGAGTTGAGGCTGCCGCCCTTGCTGGCGGTCACGCGCCAGAACCAGTCGCCGTCACCGAGGTTCAGCGGGACGACCAGGGAGGTGTTCGTCGTCGACCAGGAGGAGGCACCGACGAAGTCCGCGTCGCCGTCGACCTCCACCTTGTAGGAGGTGGCACCGGCCGAGGGGGCCCAGGTCAGGAGCGGCGGGTTGGTCGGCTGGGCCAGGATCGCGTTCGACGTGGGGGAGGTCAGGACGGGGGCCGCGAGCCGGGTGCTCGAGAAGGTGCCGAAGGCCGGAGCGCCGGCCTCCGCCCCGGTGAACGCCGTGACCGACCAGTCGAGGTTGCCCTCGGGCAGTGCCTGGGTGGGCACGAAGGAGTTGTTGACCGTGTTGGTCGTGGTGCCGTTGACCGTGACGACGTACCGCGTCGCGTTGGGCACGTGCTCCCACGACAGGATCGTGGTGGTGCTGTCCGGCTGGTTCACCGACAGGCCGGTCGGCATGTCCGGAGGCACAGCGGACGCAGGGGACAGCTGCCCGAACGTCGCAGCGACGAGCCCCAGGGTGAGCGCGGTGGCGATCCGCAGACGGACGGTGGCGCGGCGCGTGGTGCGTGGCATCCCGGAAGGTCCCCTCGTGGTGTGACTCAGACCGCTTCACGCTAGGCCGCGGGTGGGGCGCGTGGTGGAGAAATGACCCGCCCTAGTCACAAAGGACTAGTGGGTCCGACCGATCGGTCGCCGCAGGTGCCGCTGTCGTCGGGAGCGCTACGGTGAAGCCATGATCACCGCCATCGTGTTCGTGAAGGCCGACGTCGCGCGCATCCCCGAGGTCGCCGAGGCGATCGCCTCCCTCGACGGTGTCAGCGAGGTCTACTCGGTGACCGGCCAGATCGACCTCATCGCGCTCGTACGGGTGCGCGAGCACGAGGACGTCGCGGCCGTCGTCGCCGACCGGCTCAACAAGGTCGAGGGCGTCACCGAGACCGAGACCCACATCGCGTTCCGCACGTACTCGAAGCACGACCTGGAGTCGGCGTTCAGCATCGGACTGGACTGAGGGCTCACCGCACCGGGCGGCGCACCGAAGCCGGCAGCCGGTGCTCGTCGAACGGCACGAGCGAGAGCCGCGACTGGTTCGCCGCGTCGTAGATCGCGAGGTGTCGCGCGGCGCCACCGAGCGGACACACCCACTCGCCGTCGACGTCGACGAGGCGTACGCCGGGTGACTCCAGCCAGCGCAGGATCTTCTCCGACTCCTCGGCGGTTGCGGCCGGGACCGGTCCGGGGGCGTCGCTGACGGTCTCGGCGCTGGCGGTCAGCTCGCGGACGTATTGATGCGCATCGGCTCCGGGCGGGATGACCCCGGCCGCGGCGAGGCGGCCGTGGCGGACGACGTGCACGGACCAGCGGCCGCTGTCCTCCCGTCGTGCGGCCACGATCTCCGGACAGCGGGTGAGGGCCGAGAGACGCTGGGTGCGGGCCGCGGCGCGCACGAACGTCGCGAGCCGGTCGCGGTGGACCCCCGCCTCCTCGAAGCGCTCGCGGTCGGCGAGCGCAGTCATGCGCTGGTTGATCGCCTCGACCACCTCGTGCGGGCTGCGGAGCAGGGTGTCACGCAACTGGCGGACCACGGCGGCGTAGGTCGATGCGTCGGTCGACCCGTCGCAGGGTGACAGGCACCGCCCCATCTCGGCCAGCACGCAGGCCGAGCGTGATGGCGCCACGGGGAGGCGGCCGCTGCACTGGCGCACCGGGAAGGTCTCGTGCAGGGCGGCGAGGCACTTCTCCGCCGTCTTCTTCGACGAGAAGGGGCCGAGGTAGTCGGCGTCGTCGTCGAGCACCTTGCGCACCAGGGACAGCCGCGGCCAGGCCTCGCGCGTGAGCTTGAGGAAGTGGACCTTCTCGGGGAACCGCGAGCGCCGGTTGTACTTCGGCTTGTGCTCGGCGATCAGCCGCAGCTCACGCACCTCGGCCTCGAGCGGCGTTGCGCACTCGATGCCGGTCACGGACGCCGCGAGGCCGACCATCTCGCCCATGCGCGTGCGCGTCTCCGACGAGGTGAAGTAGGTGCGGACGCGGGTGCGGAGGTCGCGGGAGGTGCCGATGTAGAGGACGCGGGACCGCTCGTCGCGGAACAGGTAGACCCCGGGCGCGTGCGGCAGGCCCTCGGCCAGGTGGCGCTTGCGGCGCTGGGCGGTGCTCACCCGGGAGGAGAACGTCTGGAGCTCCTCCAGCGTGTGCACGCCCAGACCGCCGAGCCGTTCCATCAGGCCGTGCAGGACGTCCACCGTCGCGCGGGCGTCGGACAGGGCGCGGTGGTTGGGCGTGGTCGAGGCGTTGAACACCTTGGCCAGAGAGGACAGCTTGCAGTTGGGCGCCTCGTCGCGGGTGATGACCCGACGGGCCAGCTTGGCGGTGTCGAGCACGTCGAACCTGGGCCAGGGACGTCCCTGCTGCCGGGCGAAGTGCTGGAGGAAGCCGACGTCGAAGGGAGCGTTGTGGGCGACCAGCACGCACCCGGCCGCGAAGTCCAGGAACGTCGGCAGTGCGGTCTCGATCGACGGCGCGTCGTGGACCATCGAGTTGCTGATGCCGGTGAGCACCGCGATGAAGGCCGGGATCTCCGTGTGGGGGTTGACTAGGGTCTGGAACTCGCCGAGCACCTCGCCGCCGCGCACCTTGACCGCGCCGATCTCGGTGATCATCGACCCGCCCTCCGCCGAGCCGCCGGTGGTCTCGAGGTCCACCACGCAGAAGGTGAGGTCCCGCAGCGACCTCCCCAGCTCGTCGAAGCTGCGCTGCGCCTCCCAGCGGGAGGTCCCGCGAGCGGGTCGGAGGGCGATGGTGCTCATGTCCGACGACGCTAGACGTGGGATCCGACATCGGCGGGCACGGCACGCGGACTACGCTGACCGCGCCCGACCAGATCGCACCCCCGAGGAGCACCCGTGCCTAACCAGACCGCCGCCCTCCGCGTTCCGGCCGAAGGCGAGCGGTGGCGCTGCGCCGGCTGCGGGAACCTCACCCGGTTCGACGTGACGCGTACGCGGCGTACGACCGAGTACTGGCACTTCGACCTCGCCGGCGACCACCAGGTCGAGGAGGAGACCGTGCGATCGGAGGACGTGGAGTCGGTGTCCTGCCGCTGGTGCGGTCGCGCCGACGCGATCGAGATCGTGGACCGCGCCTCGGCCGACACCGCCGCCGACCCGGCCGCCGGGTGACAGGACGCCCGTGACCGAGCAGGCGCCCGTGCCGGAGCGGCTCCGCATGCGGGTCATCGCCCTGGTCTCTGCGGTGCTGCCGTCGGTCACGCCCGTGCCGCCGTCGCTGCGGAAGGTCGCCGGCTTCGCGCCCGCGCGCCGGGCGCGCCTCGGCGGCGCAGCGATCTGGGCCGCGCTCGCCGAGGACGCCTTCCGGGAGCACGCCGCCGTACAGGTCGCCGCGGTGCCCGGCGCCGCGGACGACCCTGTCGAGACGGCGGCTCGTGCGTGGCTGGCCCGCGAGGAGGGCTGGGAAGCGGTCGTCGCGGACGTCGTGGATTCCCTGGGCGTCGAGGAGCGGCGCGACGACCAGGTCGCCGCTGAGCACGCCAGGCTCACCGCGCAGGTGGCCGCTCTCCAGGCCGAGCTCGTGGCCGCGCGCGCGCTGCACCGGGAGGAGCTCGACAGCGCGAAGGCCGACCACAAGGTGCTGCGCCAGCGACTGGGCGAGGCCCGCGGGGTCCTGCGCGCCGCGGAGGAGGAGCGGGACGCGGCGTACGCCGCACGTGACGAGGCCGTGGCCGCGGCCGAGCGGGCGACGCGGGCTGCGGAGGCCGACGTACGCCGACTCCGGGCGCAGCTCGAGGAGGCGGAGTCCGGGCTGGCGGCGAATCGCCGCGACGCCCGCTCCGAGCGTGACTCTGCGACCATCCGCGCGCGGCTGCTGCTCGACGCGGTCGTCGACGCGGCGACCGGGCTGCGCCGCGAGCTGGCGCTCCCACCGGTCAGCGGTGCGCCGGGCGATGCCGTCGAGGCAGAGCTGGCCGGCATCGAGGCGGCACCTGCGTCCAGGGCCCCCGCCACCCCCGCCCTCCTCGAGCAGACGCTCGCCATGCCGCGCTCGCGCCTCATCGTCGACGGATACAACGTCACCAAGCAGGCGTGGCCGACCGCGAGCCTCGAGGCGCAGCGCAGCCGGCTCGTCGCGGCGCTCGGACCGCTGGTGGCGCGGTCCGGTGCGGAGACGACCGTCGTCTTCGACGCGGCCGAGTCCACGGTGCGTACGGCGATGCCGGCGCCGCGCGGCGTGCGCGTGGTGTTCAGCCCGGAGGGCGTGATCGCGGACGACGTGATCCGCCAGCTCGTCGCGGCCGAGCCGCGGGGGAGGGTGGTCGTGGTGGTCAGCGACGACCAGGCAGTGGCGCGTGACGTGGTGCGCAGCGGCGCGCGGTCGGTGCCCGCGTCCGCGCTCCTCGGCGTCATCGGCGGATAGGTCGACACGCGGCCCGACAGGCCGGCCCGACACGCCGAGGGGCCGTTGTCGGTGGGCCCTGTCACCGTTCGGGACATGACGACACGGATCGATTGCGACACCTGCGTGGTCCGCGGGCTGCACTGCCACGACTGCGTGGTGACGGTGCTCCTCGGCCCTCCGCCCGAGCTGACCATCGACGACGACGAGCTGGCCGCGCTGGACGCGCTCGCCTCGGGGGGCCTGGTGCCGCCGCTGAGGCTGGTGGAGCCCGTGGCGGGACCCGTGATCGAGTCGGCGTGAGCGTGCGACGACACGTATTCCCACCAGATGACCCGAAGATTGGCGAGGGGTCGGTGGGCGGTTTAGGGTGTGGGCTGACGTCCGTGGCAGTGGGTCACCCGGCCCGCGCGGACGTCGCGCCGAGTCGTGGACCACGTCCCCCGCACCACCCGTGGTCCGCGAGCCGGGGAACCACAATTCCCCCTGGGGTGAATCCCCTGTGAGGCGCACCGCGCGAGCGGTGCGTGGAGCAGGAGTAGGCCAGTCGTGCCGAACCCGTCAGCTCACCTGGTAGGCGTACGACACCCCGAGGAGTTCCCCCGCTCGTGGCTCACACCCGCAAGCGAGTCGGCGCGACCGTTCTTGGTCTCACCGCGATCGCTGCCATTGCCTTCGTGCCCGCGACCCCCGCGCAGGCCGAGCCCGACATCAAGGACGTCAAGGCCCGTGTCGACCGGCTCTACCACGAGGCCGAAGCCGCGCAGGAGCGCCTGCACGACGCCAAGCTCGACCTCGCCGACCTCCGTCGCGACCTCAACGGACTGAAGGCCGACCAGGCGCGTCAGGACGAGCGACTCGACGCCGTCCGCGAGCAGGTCTCCGACGCCGTGGTCCGCCAGCTCGAGGGCGAGAGCATCTCGACCGTCGGCCAGATCGTCGTGTCCGAGGACCCGGGCGCCTTCCTGGACTCCCTGTCGACGATGTCGTCCTTCAACGACCTGCAGGCCTCGCTGCTGTCCGACTACGACACCGAGCTCGAGGCGCTCGAGATCCGGCGCGAGGCCACCGACGCCCGCACCAAGGAGATCGCCCAGCTCACCGAGCAGCTGAGCGCCGAGAAGGACACCGTCGACGACAAGCTCGCCGAGGCCAAGGACCTGCTCTCCGACCTCGAGGTCGAGGAGCGCGAGCGCGTGCTCGCCTCGCGCGGCAGCACGACCCGGGTGCCCACCTCGGTGCCCGCGTCCGGACGGGCCGCCGCCGCCGTGCAGTACGCCATGGCCCAGGTCGGTGACGCCTACGTCTACGGCGCGATGGGCGAGAACGCCTTCGACTGCAGCGGTCTCACGATGCGCGCATGGGCCCAGTCCGGCGTGTCCCTCCCGCACTCCTCCAGCGCCCAGTTCAGCTCGGGTCCGCGCATCGCCGCGAGCGACCTCCAGCCGGGTGACCTGGTCTTCTACTACAGCCCGATCAGCCACGTCGGCATCTACATCGGTAACGGCATGATCGTCCACGCGGCCAACCCGGGCACCGGGGTCGCCGTCGCAGGCCTCTACTCGATGCCCTACGTCGGCGCGGTCCGCCCTGGCTGAGCAGCAGACCTCGAAGGCCGGTCGTCCACTCCTGTGGGCGGCCGGCCTTTCGCTGTGCGTGGTCGTCGCGCTCCTCGTGGTCCTGACACGCGACGGCCGGGACGCGGTCGAGCCGCGCCCCGTCGAGGTGCAGCGGGCCAGTCCTGCGGAGGCGTCGGCTGCCCTGGCCTCGTTCGTCGCCGGCGTGCAGGAGCGTGACATCGACACCCTCACCGGACTCGCCCCCGAGGACTCACCCGAGGTGCAGGAACAGCTGTCGGGCATCGCCACCAACGCGGCGTCGCTCGACCTCCGGGACGTCACCGCGCGGTACGTCGACCAGGTCGGCACCGTGAGTGCAGACGGCTCTTGGTCGGGGGTCGTCGAGATGACGTGGAGGTTCCGGGTCTTCGACAGGGCGCCGGCGCGCGCGGACGTGGTGGTCCGCTTCACGCCTGCCGGCGACGATCTGGCCATCGCCGGCTTCGGTGCGTCGGGCGGTTCGGAGGGCCGGGTGCCGCTCTGGCTGCGGGGAGAGCTGGCAGTCGCTCGCTCGGAGGGCCACCTCGTCATGGTCGACGGGGAGCAGCGCGAGGCGAACGACGTCGCCGAGCGGGTGGCCCGCGGGATCCCGGTCGTCACGAAGGTCCTGCCCGAGTGGAGCTCGCCCGTCGTCGTGGAGGTGCCAGCCAGTGCTTCCGACCTCGACGAGACCCTGGGCGTCGCACCCGGGACGTACGCCGGGATCGCAGCGGTCACTGCGGGAGCAGGCACGGACACTGGTCCGGACGCACCGGTCCACGTGTTCGTGAACCCCGAGATCACCGACGGCCTGCGCCGTGCGGGCGCCCAGGTCGTGATGAGCCACGAGCTGGTCCACGTCGCCACGGACGCGGTGCGCAGGCCGGTCGAGCCGTGGCTGCTCGAGGGCTTCGCCGACTACGTCGCGCTGCGTGGCACCAGGCTGCCCGACCGCGTCACCCTCGGCCGGGCCATCGCGGCGGCGCAGCGCGACGGGGTCCCCGAGGCGCTGCCGACGGCCGCTGACTTCGACACCCGCGAGCGAGACCTGCAGGCGCGGTACGAGGAGGCATGGCTGGCCTGCCGGGTCATCGCTGAGACGCTGGGGGAGCGGGGGCTGGTGGAGGTCTACGAAGGGGCCTCGAGTGGCGCGTCCCTGGCCCAGCAGCTCGGGCGAGCCGGTCTTCCGGTCGACACCCTGACCGACGCGTGGCGTGATGAGCTGCGCAGCCTGGTTCGGCCGGGGTTGACCGAGAAGCACTGAAGGCGACCGCAGATGCGATCGCCTTCGAGGTGCAGGTGCGACGTCTCCGCCAGACCTCAGGTCGTCCGGCTGTGTCGCTGGTGCCTCCGACTAGTTCCGGCCGAGGCGCGGAGGGATCTCCTGGAACAGGCTGACCACTTCTTGTCCGAAGACGCCGACGGCGAGGATGATCGCACCGCAGATGAGCGCGAGCATCAGGCCGTACTCCACGGCCGTCGCACCGCCCTCGTCGCGCTGTTCGTCGCTGCCAACCATCATCCTGCTCCTTCCTGCGTGAATGGGCGAAGGCCGGCACCCGCGACGATTCGCGGGTGCCGGCCTCCAGAGGATCAGCGACCCTGCATGCCCGCGGTGACCTCGTTGAAGAGGGCGACGAGCTCGTCGCCGAGGAGGCCGACGGTGATGATGATGGCGGCGGCGATCAGCGCGACCATCAGGCCGTACTCGACGGCGGTGGCGCCCTTCTCGTCGTCCTTGCGGCCGGCGAGCATGATGGCGAAGAAGTTCTGCAGCATGGTTTTCCCCTTGTGTCTGTGTGATGAGTCTCGGCTTCCGAGCCCGCGAGGACCCGTCGAAGAGAACTCTGCCAAGATCGCGAGGATGCCGAATCGGGTGATCGGCTCCGGCTGGGTAGTCCCTTGTGACTATCTCCGTGCCACCCGCGCGGCCCTGCGTGTCACCAGAGCGACTAGGTCAGAAGCGCTGAGGGGAGGCGTGGTCGAGCAGGCCGAGTCGCATGGCCGTCACCAGGGCCTGTGCGCGGTTGGCAGCCCCGAGCTTCTGGTAGATGTGCGTGATGTGCGTCTTGGCCGTCGACTCGCTCATGTAGAGCGACGAGGCGATCTCGCCGGTGCCGAGACCGTCGGCGAGGAGGGCGAGCACTTCGGCCTCGCGCCCGGACAGCCGGGGCGGCGCAGGGGAGGTGGCGCGACGCATCACTGCCTGGCTGAGACCGGCGCACAGGAAGGTTCGCGGTGCCACGGCAGCGTGCTTCGCGGCGCTCACCACCTCGGTCGCCCGGGTGTCCTTGCCGACGAACGCAGAGGCGCCCGCCTCCATCGCGGCGAAGATGTGGTCGTCGCCGGCGTGCATGGTCAGGACCACGACTCCCGTGCTGTCGGAGGTGTCGCGGATCGCACGCACCACGTCGAGGCCGTGGCCGTCCGGAAGCTGGAGGTCCGTCACGACGACGTCGGGCTGCAGGTCCCGCCAGGCGGACACACCGTCCGCGACCGTGCCTGCCTGGCCGACGACGGTCATGTCGGCGTCCCGTTCGAAGGCACGCGCAAGTCCTTGGCGGATCAGCTCGTGGTCGTCAACCAGTAGCACGGTGGTGCCCATGGGGGGTCTCTCCTTCTGGGGTGACGGTCGAGGGTGACCGCAGGCTCACGACGGTGCCGCCGTCGCTTCGGGGGGACACGTCCAGGCGGGCGCCGACTCCTTCGGCCCTCTCGCGCATGGTCTGCAGGCCCCAGTGCTGCTCGCGCGGCGTGGCGTTGCCGACTCCGTCGTCCGCCACCTCCAGTCGCAGGGTGGTGCCGTCGGAGTCGAAGGTGACCCACAGGTTCTCGGCTCGGGCGTGCTTCCTGACGTTGCCGATGGCCTCCTGGGCGACGCGGAGCACCTCCGTCGCCGTTCTCGCGGGGAGCGGGGGCCCGGACTCCGCCAGTGAGAGGTGCACCTGCAGGCCAGAGGCGTGGGACACCTCCCGCGCGTAGTCGGCCAGCGAGCTGGACACCCGGCCGTCGGTGACCTGGTGGCGCAGGTCGAAGATGGAGAACCGGATCTCGGAGACCAACCTGGTGATCTCCGCCCGCAACGTCGACGCGAGCTCGCGCGTCTGCTCCTGGTCGCTGATCGACTCGATCTCGTCGACGATGTAGCCGAGCCCGACGATCTCCTGGGCGACCCCGTCGTGCATGTCGCGGGCGATCCGGTTGCGCTCCTCGGACGTGGCGAGGGACCGTACGTCCTCGAAGAGGACAGCCGTGTCCAGCCTGAGGGCGAAGTCGTCAGCCACCTCGCGAGCACGCTCGTCGAGCTCGTCGGTCCAGCGGGGGACCCCCACGACGACGCAGTAGCCGAGCACCTGCTGGGCGCCTCGCAGGGGAACGACGGCGGCGCCGGGCGTGCGGTCGGCCTCCGGGACGAGGATCTCCTGCTCCAGACGGTCCACGTCGCCGCCCGGGTTGATGGCCCGGAGCGAGTGGTCGTGGTCGACGACGAAGACGGTGCAGCGCGCGCCGGCCGTGGCCCGCAGCATGGCCGCCTCGAGCTCGGTGGCCAGCGAGGCGCTGTCGAGACCTACCGTCCCGGACGCGGCGAGCTGGTGGATCCGCGCCATCAGGTGGTGCGCAGCGGCGTACGGGGCCTCGCGGGCAGCGAGGTCGCGGTTGCCTCGCGACTGCCAGCTCGCGAGCAGTCCGACCCCGAGCCCGATGGCGAGCCACGGCAGCACGCCGGCGGCTCGCTCGACAGCGTCCCCGGACGGATTGGCTGCCAGGGTCGCCGCCGTGGCCAGACCAGCGATCAATGTCACATTGAGCGTGGTCACCAGGCCGTGCCGGACGCCGGCCACGACTGCGGGGAAGGCTAGGCAGGCCCCGAGGCCGACGGTGGAGTCCGTGGCGACGATGACCGTGGGCACCACGATGGCCTCGGCCACGGCGTACCAGTGGGTGGGCAGCTCGCGCGACTTCCACTCGAGCAGGGACATCACCATCGCGACGAGCAGGACGACCACCAGGACGGGAGCCGACTCGACCAGTACGCCGTCGCTGATGGTGGCGCCCGTGGCCAGGGCGACCGCGAAGACCCGCACCGCGGTCGTCGTCCGCCACGCGTTGACGGCGGATCGTGTCGGCGCCGTGTCACCCGGTGCGCGGACGCGCGACGCCGTCATCAGTTCGAGCTGAAGTTCTCGGCGATGGAGATTCCAGCGGGGCCGAGGATGACGAGGAACAGGCACGGCAGGATGAACATCACCAGCGGGATCATCATCCGCACGGGGACCTGCTGGGCCTTCTCCTCTGCCCGCTGCCGGCGCTTGGTCCGCATCTCCTGGCTCTGGATGCGCAGGACCCGGGCGATCGGTATGCCGAGGCTGTCGGCCTGGACCATCGCCAGGCAGAAGGACTTGAGGTCGGGCAGGGAGGTTCGCTCGGCCATGGCACGCATGGCCTCTGCCCGGCCCCTGCCGATCTGCATCTCCTGCAGCAGGCGGGCGAACTCGCTCGCCAACGGGCCGTCGCTGTTCTTGGCGACCCGGCTCACCGCTGCGTCGAAACCGAGTCCGGCCTCGACCGAGATCGTGAGCAGGTCCATCGCGTCCGGGAGGCCGTTGCGCATCTGGGTCGCGCGCTTGGTGCCGGCGTTGTAGAGCAGGATGTTAGGCAGGACGTAGCCGAAGGCGGCCGCGATCCCTGTCACGAGCAGCACGCGGTAGAAGGGCCAGTTCAGCCCCAACAGGTAGAGGAATCCCAGCACGCCGAAGACGCCCAGCCCGAGGACTTTGAGCCCGATGATGCGGTTGACGTCCCACGCCGGCGGGTTGCCGGCGACGTTGAGCCGGTACTGGATCTTCCTCGCAGTGTCGGCGCGAACGATTCGGCGACCCGTGACCACCAGTCGATCGCCCAACGGCCCGATGACGCGTTCGACGAAGGGCCGCTCGATCTCGCCCTTCAGCTCGGCGGGAGCACTGTCGATCGCCTGGATGGCGGCCACCGAGCGTGCCACGCCTCGTCGCTCGGAGGTGGCCACTCCGATGATGGACAGGGCAAGAGTGAGCCCGGCACACAGCAGGGCCGCACCCGCCAGCATGATCGTCGCTCCCATGTCAGACCTCCACCTTCGCGAGCTTGGCCATGGCGAATCCGCCGAGGGCGAGAAGGAAGCCGGCGACCACGATGAGGATCCAGCCGACGACCGTGGTGTAGAGCACCTCCACGTAGTCCGGGTTGGCGAACATCATGTAGAAGAAGAGTCCTGGCGGGAGCGCGGTCAGGATGTATCCCGAGAGCCGGCCCTCGGCGCTGAGAGCACGCACCTGACGCCGCAGGTAGTCGCGCTCGCGCAGCGTGTCCGCGACCGTGTGCAGGATCTCGGCCAGGTTGCCGCCCACCTCGCGCTGGATGCGGATGGCCATCACGATCCACGAGAAGTCCTCGCTCTGCATGCGTTCGCCGACACCCTCGAGGGCATCGGTGATGTCGACGCCGAGACGCTGCTCGACGAGTGCCCGCCGGAGCTCGCCCGCCATCGGCTCGTTGCCCTCGCGGACGACGCTGTCCACTGCTTGGGGGAGCGAGAGCCCCGCCTGGAGGCCACCTGCCATGAGGCCGAGCGTCTCCGCGAGCTGACCGTTGAACGCGTTGAGCCTGCGGACGTGCCGGATCTTGAGGTAGAGCCACGGCCCCACGAGCCCGAGGACCAGGCCCATCGCCGCGAGACCGGCGCCGCTGAGCAGGAAGCCTGCAAGGGCAGCCCCCACTGCGACGGCGGCATGGAGGAGCAACCACTCCGACGCGGTCAGCGCCGAGCCGGCTCCGGCGAGTCGCTGCGAGATGCGGCCCTCCAGGTCCTTCGAGACGACTCTGTCCGTCAGGGCGACCGCGGATCCACGCAGGTCGGCGCTGGCGTTGCCCTTGCGCTTGGCACCGCCGGTCTCACCGAAGTAGGCCTCCAGCCGACGGTCCGCCGAAGAACGGTTGGGGCCCGCGATGGCGACGGCGAGGATCCCGGCCAGACCGAGTGCCAGGGCCAGGGCGCCACCGAGCATGCCGGGCGTGCCCACGAGCGAGCGTCCGGATGAGACGAGGTCCGGGGCAGAGGAAGCTGCGCCGAGCGAGATGAAGGCCGAGTCGGTGTACGACGAGCCGTCGGCGTCGACCGTGACGCCGAGGTTCACCTCATCGGCTGCGTCGTCCGGGCGCTGGAAGGTCACCAGGAGCTGCTGCGCGAGGGCGTCCGCCTGGGCGGAGAACACAGACTCCAGGGCCTCCTGCTCCGCAGGGATCACCTGGCCGCCGGTGCCCTCGGCGAGGGACGACATGGTCTCGGCGTTCTTGGGATTGGCCAGGGAGACGACGTCGACGACGACACCGCCGTCCTGCGCGTCCTTGGCGACCACGTCGAGCGTCGTGGCGCTGTTGGTGTCACCACCGTCGGACAGCACCAGCAGCGAGCGCGACCCGTCGGTCCCGACCTGGGCGAGACCCTCGGCCATCGCGTCGTAGACCCCGGTGCCCTTGCGAAGGGTGATGTCCGCGAGCGCCGCGCGGACCGACTCGTGGTCGGTCGTGGGCTCGATCACGTCACCGAGGTCGCCCGCGAACGGCACCAGGCCGATGCGTACGTCGTCGGGTGCGGCCGCGAGGAAGGCGTCCACGGCTGCCGTGGCGGAGGCGAACTTGTCGCCCTGCCGCATGCTGTTGCTCGCATCCAGCACGAGCACGGTCGTGCGGGTGACGTCTCCGGCCGCGATGATCTTGGCGGACGACTCGACAGCCCGTCCGTCCACCTCCACCCGGACGGATGCGGGGTCCACGGCCGCGTCGCCGGGGATGCCGTCGACGGCGACGACCATCGACACCTTCCCGTCGACGGACTCGACGTGGTCGATGTTCACCTCGTCGGCCGCGTGCGCCGGTGCCGTCGCGAACAGGACGACCAGCCCGCCGGCCAGCAGCGCTGCTGCCCGTCGCGGTGCTCGCGAGGTGTGACGCAGGTTCATCGCAGGGTTCCGCCCGTGGCGAAGATGGCGGGATCGACGTGCACGCCGTGGTCGGAGAGCCGCTCGAGGAACCGCGGTCGCAGTCCCATCGACTGCAGGCCGCCCTTGAACCTGCCGTTCTCGTCGAGACCGGCCGCGTAGTCGAAGAGGAAGACGTCCTGCGTGGTGATGATGTCGCCCTCCATGCCGACGATCTCGGTGATCGCTGTGATCCGCCTCGTGCCGTCCTTGAGCCGGGTCTGCTGGATGATGAGGTCGACGGCGCTGGCCACCTGCTCGCGGATGGCGCGGACCGGAAGGTCCATGCCGGCCATCAGCACCATGGTCTCGAGTCGTGCGAGGGCGTCGCGCGGGGTGTTGGCGTGCAGCGTCGAGATGGAACCGTCGTGGCCGGTGTTCATGGCCTGGAGCATGTCGAGGGCCGCAGCGTCACGGATCTCACCGACCACCACGCGGTCCGGTCGCATGCGGAGCGAGTTCTTGACGAGGTCACGGATGGTGACGGCGCCCTTGCCCTCGATGTTGGCCGGACGCGACTCGAGTCGGAGCACGTGGTCCTGGCCGAGCCGGAGCTCGGCCGCGTCCTCGATGGTGACGATTCGCTCGTCCTCCGGGATGAAGGCCGAGAGCACGTTCAGGGTGGTTGTCTTGCCTGAGCCGGTGCCGCCCGACACCAGGATGTTGAGCCGGCCGCGAACGCAGCCCTCCAGCAACCGTGCCGAAGCGGGCGTGAGGGTACCGAAGTTGATCAGGTCGTCGACCGTGTAGGGGTCCTCGGAGAACTTGCGGATCGTGAGCTTCGATCCGTCGAGCGCCAGCGGCGGGATGATGGCATTCACGCGGCTGCCGTCAGGGAGGCGCGCGTCGACCATGGGGCTGGTCTCGTCGACGCGACGACCGATCTTGCTCACGATCTTGTCGATGGTCCGGCGCAGGTGTGCCTCGTCGGTGAACGACGTGTCGACCTTGACCAGCTTGCCGCTGCGCTCGACGAAGATGTCCTGGAACGAGTTGACCATGACCTCGGAGAGGCTCGGGTCGCGCAGCAGCGGCTCGATCGGACCGTAGCCGAGGATGTCGTCCGCGATCTCCTGCGAGACTCGCGTGCGGTCCGCCGACGACATCGGGATGTCGGCGTCCGCGATGGCCGTCTGCAGCGCGAGGCGGACCTGCTGCTCGAGCTCGGACTGCGTCATGTGGGCGTCGTAGAGCTTGGGCCCCAAGGCCTCGACGAGGCGTTGGTGGACGATCCGCTTGAGGTCCTGGAACGGATCACCCTTGGGGCCGGCAGCACGCTTCCTGGCTTCGCCCGCTGCGGGTCGCACGACGGTGGTCGTCGCGTTCGGGGCGCCCGACGGCGCTCCGGCAGGGGTCTCCGTCGACTCGGTGGTGCGGCCGCGCGCAGCCGCGAGACGGTCGGTGAGGCTCACGTCATGCCCTCCTCAGGCGAAGCCGGGATCCACTGGACCTCCGGCCGGTCGGGGTGCCCTCGTCGTCGTCACCTGGACCGGCGACGGCTGATGCGACGCTGTCGGAGAACGCGATGAGGGCCTTCGAGTTGGGGTGGTTGGGGTAGGCGCTCACGAGGGCCTCGCCCCGGTTCACGGCGGCCAGGACCTCGCGGCTCGACACCAGCGAGCTGTCGGCCTTGAGCCCGAGGGTCTTCTCGAACTCGTCCACCGTGAGACCGACCTTGCTGTCGGCCCGGTTGAGCACGAAGCGCCAGGTGGACTTGGGGAAGTTGAGGACCTCGAGCGTGCTGGTGGCGAGCTTGAGAGCCTTGAGCGAGGGGATGTCGAGGGTGCCGACCAGGACGATCAGGTCGGACCGGTCCAGCGCGCAGAGCGCGTGGTCGTCGAACACGCCTGAGGTGTCGACCACGACGAAGTCGACCATGCGGCGCAGCGCGTCGAGGAGCTTGCCGATGTCCTCCACCGAGGCCTGGTCCGGCGAGTCGAGCCGCACCGGAGCCGCGACGACGGACAGGTTGTCGGAGTGCCGCGTGAGGATGGAGGCGATGCCCTCGGCATCGAT
The DNA here is from genome assembly GCF_059567905.1 of Nocardioides sp. BGA-UO-ETr-FS32. Taxonomy (NCBI): domain Bacteria; kingdom Bacillati; phylum Actinomycetota; class Actinomycetes; order Propionibacteriales; family Nocardioidaceae; genus Nocardioides; species Nocardioides sp. BGA-UO-ETr-FS32. Next base: position 580,003 of record NZ_JCAQOX010000013.1, read on the forward strand.
CACTCCGCTGAAGGTCGCGAGGTCGTTGATCGTCCGGTTGGGGGTCAGCTGCAGCATGATGGCGACGTCGCCGCTGTTGACGTCGAGGTCGACCAGGCAGACCGAGCGCCCCTTGCCGGCCAGGGCCACGCCGACGTTGGTCGCCACGAGGCTCTTGCCCACGCCGCCCTTGGTGGAGAACACGGTGACGATCCGTCCCCGCGGCGCGTCGGCCTCGGCCTGTGCGACCGCCGCCGCCTGGGCGGCCTGGGCGGCGACCTCGGCCCGGACGGACTCGGCCGCTGCCTGGGCCTCGTCCATCATGGTCTGCCCGATGGCGTTGGCGACGCTGCGGGCTCGCTGGACGGCCGTGGTGATCCCTGCCAGGTCACGTGCGGCCACGACCTCGCGCATGCCGCTGCGGAGGGCGAGGGCGAGGGCGTTGCTGTCGACCTCGTGACGGAGCAGGATCACGCCGAGGTCTGGCCGATGGACGCGCGCCCACTGCGCCAGATCGGCAGCGGAGTCGCTCGGGACGGACGGGCCGATCACGACGGCGAACTCGTTGGTCGTGGTGCGGATGTGCGCGTCGAGGCCCTCAGGGTCGGCAAAGGCCACTGATCCGTGGAGCATGGCCTGCAGGACGGCGCGTTGTGCGCCGTCGGGCTCGAGGATGGCGGTCACGGCTGCGGGCTCCGGAACAGCTCGGGGTAGACGTCGCGGAGGTAGGCACCTTCGTTGTCGGCCGACGCGGAGTCCTCGGTGAGGAGGGCGAAGTTGAGCTCGGAGGTCCGGTCGGCCTGGAAGAGCTTCTCGGCCTGCTCCTGCGTCACCGCGATGGACAGGATCGTGCGGGCGACCTCCTCGGTCTCCGTCCCCCCGTCCTCGGCCTCTGTGGTGCGCGAGGTGACGCTGGTGGTGCCCACGCCGAGCACCAGGTTGCGGGTGAGGACGATGCGGGTGTAGCTGCCGAGCTTCTGCTCCTTGCCGTCAGGCAGGAGGCGGATCGGATCGAGGGCGGTGGCGAAGACGGCGACCTCGTTGCCGGGGTTGACGAAGCCGGCAACGCGCTCGAAGTCGGTCAGCTCGACTGAGACTGCCATCATGTCGTCCGGAATCACGAGGGTCTGGGTGTCCCCGAGGCTACCGAACTTCTTGGCGATCAGCTGCTCGCCGGGGTAGATCGTGCCGATCGCGACGAGGTCGGAGATGGACGACGTGGACGAGAGGCTGCCGTCGACGACGTCTGCCCGGCGGATCTCGGCCGTGTCGATCTTGCCGGCCTCCTGCGCCTCCGAGACCGACTCGCCGGTCTCGATCGTCTCGGTCGCGACGAGGACCTCGACGAGCTCCTGGTCCTTCGTGGCGCGGGCATCGATGCCCTGGACGTAGAGCACGATCATGGCCGTGCCGGCGAGGGCGATGAGGGCGGCGACGAGGAGGAGAACTGATCGGCGAGCCATGGTGGGTCCTTCGCGAGTCGTGGGATCCCCACGGCGAGGGTCCCGGGCGCGCAGGAGGTCTCAGGTCGTGGTGCGAGAACCGGGCCCCGAAGCCCTCCCAGCGGGATGAATCTAGGGGGGCGGGAAAAGGCTTGCGGGCTAAACCGAGCAAACCACCCGAAAGTAGTCCGGACGCCACCCGAAGTGACTACGTGGGCCTAGTCACTGGTGCCGGTGGTGCCGCTGGTTCTCGTGCGTCGTACGGGCCATGGACTGCTCAACCGAGGTAGAGCGCCTCGATCTGCTCGCGGGACTCCCGCATGACGACACGCCGCTTCAGCTTGAGGCTGGGGGTGAGCTGCCCGCCCTCCTCGGTCCACTCGCCGGGCAGGATCGTGAACTTCCGGATCGCCTCGGCCTTGGAGACGGCCTTGTTGGCCTCGTCGACGGCCTCCTGGACCGCGGCGACGAGGTCGGGGTCCTCGACCAGACGGGACAGGTCGTCACCCTTGCCGTGCTGCTCGGCCCAGGCGGGGAAGGTCTCGCGGTCGATCGTCACGAGAGCGCCGATGAAGGGCTGTCCGTCACCGACCACGAGGCACTGGTCGACCAGCGCGTGGGCACGCAACCGGTCCTCGAGGACCGCCGGGGCGACGTTCTTGCCGCCCGCCGTCACGATGATCTCCTTCTTGCGGCCGGTGATCCGGACGAAGCCCTCGTCGTCGACCTCGCCGACGTCGCCGGTGTGGAACCAGCCGTTGCGGTCCAGCGCCTCCGCCGTGGCGGCCTCGTTGCCCCAGTAGCCGGAAAAGACCTGGCCGCCACGGAACAGGAGCTCCCCGTCGTCAGCCACCCGTACGCTCGTGCCGGGGATCGGTCGGCCGACCGTCCCGATCTTCTGCGCGTCCGGCAGGTTCACGCAGAGCGCGGCGGTCGTCTCGGTGAGGCCGTAGCCCTCGAGCACTGTCAGGCCGATGCCGCGGTAGAAGTGGCCGAGCCTGTCGCCCAGTGGTGCACCACCGGACACGGCGTACGTGCAGCTGCCGCCGAGCGCCTGCCGGAGCTTGCCGTAGACGAGCCGGTCGAACAGCGCGTGCTGCGCGCGCAGGCGCAGCGGGACCCGCTTGCCGTCCAGGGCCCGCGAGTAGGCGATCGCGGCGTCCGCGGCGCGGTCGAAGATCCGGCCCCGGCCGTCGGCGGTCGCGCGCTGCGAGGCGGTGTTGAAGACCTTCTCGAAGACCCGGGGGACGGCGAGGATGAAGGTCGGCCTGAACTCGCCCAGGTCCGCGACGAGGTTCTTGATGTCGGCGCTGTGGCCCAGACGGGTGCGGCTCTTGACGGCGCCGATCTGGATGATGCGAGCGAAGACGTGGGCCAGAGGCAGGAAGAGGAGGGTGGACGAGTCGTCGGCGTCGAAGAGCTCGTGCAGCTCGTCGACGGCCACGCCGAGCTCGAACATGAAGTTGCCGTGGGTGATCATGCAGCCCTTGGGCTTGCCCGTGGTCCCGCTCGTGTAGATGAGGGTGGCGAGGTCGAGGGGGGTGGCGCTGGTGCGGCGCTCCTCGAGCAGGTCGTCGGAGATGTCGGACCCGAGGCGGCGGAGGACGTCGACCGCGTTGTCCTGGATCGACCACACGTGCTGGAGCTCGGCGAGGTCGCCGGCCCTGCGGGCCTCACGGACCCGCGCGAGGTGCTCGGGCCCCTCGGCCACCACGGCCCGCGCGCCCGAGTCCTGGAGGATCCAGCCGATCTGCTCGGCGGAGGACGTCTCGTAGATCGGCACGGTCACGGCGCCGGCGAACCAGATGGCGTAGTCGAGCAGCGTCCACTCGTAGCGGGTCTTCGACAGCAGCGCGACGCGGTCCCCGGCCTCGACACCGGCGGCGACCAGACCCTTGGCCACGGCACGGACCTCGTCGTGGAACTCCGCTGCCGTGACGTCGGCCCAGCCGTCGGGTGTGGCCCGGCTGAAGGCAGCGGTGTCCCCGTGGTCGCGCGCATTGGCGACGACGTCGTCGGTGAGGTTCCCGGTCGTCGGGATCGAGATGGAGAGCGGCGTGGAGAACTCCCGCACGATGGAACCTCCTGGGTGTCGTCGTGTGCGGTCCGCAGGCTATCGCTTGAGGGATCTCGTCCGGCTTGCCGGGCGAGCAGCCCGAGCCTCACAGCCGCTTGCGGCACGAGGACCTCGCCGCGGCAGTGCCGTGGGCTAGGCTCCGGCCATGGCCGAACAGACCTCCTCGTCGATCACGATCGACGCTCCTCCGGCCGACGTGATGGCCGTCATCGCGGACTTCGAGTCCTACCCCGAGTGGGCCAAGGGCGTGCAGACCGCGGAGGTCACCGCGGCCGGGACCGGCGACCGCGCCGAGCAGGTCTACTTCGCCCTCGACGTCTCGCCCATCAAGGACGAGTACACCCTCGCCTACGACTGGGACGGCGACCGCGAGGTCACCTGGACCCTGGTCGAGGGCAACATGCTCAAGGCACTCGACGGCGCCTACACCTTGGTCGACCGGGGTGACGGCACCACCGAGGTGACCTACCGTCTGGCCCTCGACGTCAGCATCCCGCTGATCGGCATGCTCAAGCGCAAGGGCGAGAAGATCCTCATCGACACCGCGCTGAAGGGCCTCAAGAAGCGCGTCGAGTCGCTCTAACTTCCCGGTCCGGGATGCGAATCCTCCTGTTCACCGGCAAGGGCGGTGTCGGCAAGTCCACTCTGGCCGCGGCCACGGCCTGTGCGAGCGCGGCCGCCGGTCACCGGACGCTGGTGCTGTCCACCGACGCCGCCCACTCGCTGGCAGACGCGCTCGATGTGGCCGCCACTGCCGAGCCGACCGAGGCGGCACCGAACCTCTGGGTGCAGCACGTCGACGCCCAGCAGCGCTTCGAGCGCTCCTGGGCCGACATCCAGGGCTACCTGATGAGCGTCCTCGACGTCGCAGGGGTCGACCCGGTCGCCGCCGAGGAGCTCACCGTCATCCCCGGGGCCGAGGAGGTGCTGGCCCTGCTCGAGGTGCGGGCACAGGCGCGGTCGGGGGAGTGGGACGTCCTCGTGGTCGACTGCGCGCCAACGGCCGAGACACTCAGACTCCTCGCGCTCCCCGAGGCGCTGGGGTGGTACATGACGCGCGTCCTCCCCGTGGAGCGCCGTGTCGTCAAGGCTCTGAAGCCCGTCCTCACCCGCGCCGCCGGCGTGCCGATGCCCGAGGACTCCGTCTTCGACGCGATCGAGCGACTCCATGCCGAGCTCGACGACGTACGGACCGTGCTCACCGGGCCGGACACCTCCGTACGGCTCGTCCTCACCCCCGAGTCGGTGGTGCTCGCCGAGGCGCGACGGGCCTACACGTTCCTGACCCTCTTCGGCTACCGCGTCGACGCGGCCGTCGTGAACCGGGTCTTCCCCGACGGCGGCGCCGATGAGTGGCGTACGACGTGGGTGGCGGCCCAACGGACGGTGCTCGAGGAGGCGGCCGACTCGTTCGCCGGGCTGGACCTCCGGACGTCGGTCTACCGTCCGGCCGAGCCGGTCGGACGCGCGGCGCTGCTCGAGCTGGCAGCGGACGTCTACGACGGGTCCGACCCCCTGGCGAAGGGCGCTGGCACCGCGGGGATGTCGGTCCGTACGACGGGCAGCGGCAGGGTGCTGTCGGTGCCCCTCCCGCTCGCCGCGCAGGACGACGTACGTCTCGCGCGCAAGGGCGACGAGCTCGTGGTGTCCGTCGCGTCGTATCGTCGCCTCCTGACGCTCCCGTCCGGACTGGCGCGACACCGCGTGGCGGGAGCGCGAGTGCGCGACGGAGAGCTGCAGGTCCGGTTCACCGAGCCGGACCGCCCGACCACCACCGCTACTACTGAGACGCCGGAGGAGACCCTGTGACCGACGCGGGTGACGCGCACGACGTCGGGTCGCTGGGCGAGGAGGCGGCCAAGCTCCTCGGCGCCCTCTCCGGCTGGGCGCGCGAACACGCAGGCGACGCGGGCGAGGGCCTGTCGGGCCTCGCTGCACAAGCAGCGGCGTCGGCACACGGCCTCAACGAGCACCTCGCCACCGGGTCGGTCGAGTGCACCGTGTGCCCGGTCTGCCGGACCGTTCACGCGGCGCGGCAGCTGAGCCCGGAGGTCAAGGCCCACCTCGCGACAGCGGTCACCTCGCTGGCCCAGGCCGCGGCGGCGATCATGGCCACCACGCAGTCGGGCACGCCCCAGGACGGCGGTGTCGAGCACATCGACCTCGCCGACGACTGGCCATCGGAAGACTGAGGCAGGGTCGAGCTACTCGCCGCCGCCGGTGAGCCGGCTGCGGCGCAGCAGGCCGTCACACTCCGAACCGAGCGCGCACTCCGAGTCCTCGTTGGAGACCGACGTGCGCTCGTTGACGTACTTCAGCAGCATGAAGTTGGTGTCGTTGCCGTCCTCCCACTCGGCGCTGGTGTACATCGACGGCATCCCGGCGCACTCTCCCGTGGTCGAGACGTAGCGCTCGGTCTTGCTGAAGTGGAATCCGCAGATGACCGCTGCGACCATCTTGAAGACCGGGTAGACCGCAGTGGTGCCGGTGCCCTCGATCGTGGAGGCGTCGCACTGCGGCACGGCGCAGAAGACGGGGAAGATGGCTGTCTCCTCGTTCCTGACCAGGAGCTCCCACTTCTCAGCGGTGTGACCGGAGTCGATGTTGCCGGTGTCGCCGCTGAGGCATTCCTCCTGGTCGTCCTTGGGCGCGCACTCGCCACCGATGGCGAGGGTCAGCTCGCCCGGCGTGACAGCGTCCTCCTGCCCGGGGATCACGGAGACCGGGTTCTCGCAGCCGAACTCGATCTGGTCCTCGGTGCTCTCACCGGGGTCCTCGTCCGGGCAGTCCACGACCCACCAGTTGCCGCTGCCGGTCTTGGCCGGGCAGGTCGTCGGAAGCTTGGTGGCGTTCTTGGGAGCGTCGATCCGGACGAAGGGGTACGTGCTGGGGCGGGGCTCCACCTGCACCTGTGCCGAGCACAGGGCGAGCGGCCGTACGCTCTCGCCGGCGCCCGGCGCGACGTCGACGGTGGCTTCGGCGCGGCGTTGCGTGGTGATCGTGTCGGGGACGTCGCCGCCGAAGATCTCGAGGACCTGTGTCGACGAGGTGTCGGTGTCACCTGCGAGTCCGTACTGGACGATGAGCACGCCCGGGGTGCGGTCGCAGTCGATGTCGAACTCGAGCTCGGTCGAGTCGTAGTAGCCCGCGTCCTTGGTGTCCTCGTAGTTGAGCAGGCCGAACCGTCGCGCCGCGGCCTGCGCCTCCGCGAAGGCCGCCGAGTTGTCCCGCACGGTCGGGCAGTCGCCCGCGTACTGGGTCAGCACCTGGGCTGCCGCCAGGGCTCCGGCGTCCGTCGCCTTCTGCAGGTTTCGCTTGCTGACATAGGCAGTCCCCAGGTCGATGGTGAACCCGGAGATGCCGATCAGGACGATTGCCAGGACCGCGGCCACGACCGCGGCCGCTCCGCGCTCGTCGCGTCCGTGTCGCCGATTCATGAGAACTCGCACTGGAACTCCGCCTGACTGTTGAGCCTGATCTCTCCGGGCAGCACTGCGTCCGGGAGGGGCCACGGGAAGAGAAACTCTGTGGTGACCTCGGCGCGCACCTGCAGGCTCTCGCCCAGCTCGGTGCCCTCGCACGTCGCCCGGAGCGGCAGGGTCACGGTGGGGTCGGGGTCCGTGGTGATGGGCCGGTACTCGTCCGCGACGATCGTCGCCGGCGTCACCCCCCGGTTGGAGTCCACCACTGCAGCGCGGGCCGCCTGCCGGACCGCGTTGTCCAGCGAGATCTGGTTGGCGAAGGCCACGCCGAAGTTGATGATGCCCCCGACCACGAGCAGCAGCGGGATCACGACGAGCGCGAACTCGACCGCGGACGCACCCCGTTCGGTGCGACCGTTCGTGCGTGTGCGCAAGCGCATGAGATCCCCTTGCCCCTTGATGTTCACCCGTCACCGTAGGAGTCGGCGTCCTCGGCTGTCGCTTCTTTGACGGCACTTGGGGCCGTCCATGACGAAAGATGGCTCGTTGTGACTAGACCGCTGGTCCGATCGGCCCATGTCTCCGTGCGTGCGCAAGGATTGCGCGCATGAGTGGGGGCACGAGCAGCGGCACGAACAGCGGTGTGGTCGTCGGGGTCGACATCGGCGGCACGAAGGTGCTGGCCGGCGTCGTCGACGCCGACGGGCGGGTGGGGCGTACGGCCCACCGCACCACCCCAGGGCGCCGGGTGGTGACGAGCCAGGTCGAGGACGCGCTGGTGGCGGCAGTGCTCGAGGCGGCCGGCGGTCGTCCCCTGGCCGGGGTCGGGGTCGCCGCGGCCGGGTTCGTCGATGCGGCCGGCGAACGGGTCATGTTCGCCCCGCACCTGCCGTGGCAGGGGCAGCCGTTGCGCGCGCTCCTCGCCGACCGGCTCGGATGCCCGGTCGGGCTCGACAACGACGCCAACTGTGCTGCGCGCGCGGAGGCACATCACGGCGCTGCGCGAGGTGTGGGCTCGGCGCTCATGATCACCATGGGCACCGGCATCGGGGGTGCCGTGCTGATCGAGGGCCAGGTGGTGCGCGGTGCCAACGGGATGGCGGGGGAGTTCGGCCACATGCAGGTCGTGCCCGACGGCCAGGCGTGCGAGTGCGGGCGCCGAGGCTGTTGGGAGCAGTACTCGTCGGGCAACGCGCTCGTCCGCAACGCCCGCGCCCTCATGGTCGACCAGCCCTCCGTGCTCGTGGAGATGAGCGACGGGGCGCCGGAGCAGGTCACCGGTCCGATGGTGACCTCGGCCGCGGAGCAGGGCGACCTGGTGGCGCGGCAGGCGTTCGCCTCGGTGGGTGGCTGGCTCGGCGTCGGCACCGCCAACCTGATCGCCGCACTGGACCCGGCGGTCGTGGTGGTCGGGGGCGGCGTCTCGGCCGCGGGGGACCGGCTGCTCGACCCGGCGCGCACCGCGCTGCGGCGTACGCTCGTCGGCGCCGAGCACCGGGTCGTGCCGCCGCTGGTCGCCGCCCGGCTGGGACCGCAGGCCGGGATGGTCGGGGCGGCGCTGCTGGTCTCGAGCGATCAGGCCTGTCGGTAGTCCGCCACCAGCTCCAGCGCGAGCTGCTCGAGGAAGAGGCCCACGTCGGAGACGATGCCGCGCTCGAGGTGGGTCCCGCGGTCGGGGAGCCTGGTGACCACGGCCGGGTTGATGTCCACGCACACCACGGGGACGCTCGCCGGCAGGATGTTGCCGGTGGCGGCCGAGTAGAGCTGCGTCGCCATCATCAGGCAGTAGCCGACCTCGCCGATCTCGGCGCGCATCGCCCGCTGGCCCTCGACCACGTCGGTGTGGACATCGGGCAGCGGGCCCTCGTCCCGGACGGAGCCCACCAGCACGAAGCGACGTCCGCAGGTGGCGAGCGCGTGCATCAGCCCACTGGCCAGGACCCCCTGGGCCGCCGCGGCCTCGATCGAGCCGGCCCGGCGGATCGTGTTGACCGCGCGGACCTGGTGCTCGTGCCCGTGCTCGAGGCCCTGTGTGGACACGTCCGCGGCACGGCCCCTGCCGTAGAGGGCGGCCTCGATGTCGTAGGTCGCCAGCGCGTTGCCGGCGAACAGGACGTCGACCCACCCGGCCCGGACGAGCGCCACCATCGCCGGCACGGCGCCGGCGTGGACCACGCCGGGGCCGGCGACCCACAGCAGGCGCTTCCCGTCCGCGCGAGCCTGCCGCATGCCGTCGGCGACCTGGCGTACGAGCACGGCCTGTGGGCGGTCGCGCGCGACCTCGCCGTCGCCGAAGGCGAGCGGGTCCGCCTCGGAGTCCTGGCTCGGCACCGACACCCGTACGCCGGTCGCGCCGACGACGATCCGCATGCCGGCCCGCACGTCGGACAGGGGGACCGTACGGACCCGCGCCACGCCTGAGGGGGCGTCCACGACCAGGCCGCAGTCCATCTCGGGGTTCTCCACGTCGTGCCACTCACCGTCGAGCTGCACGTGCGTGTCGAGGTTGGACGTGGCGTAGAAGCCCTCGGGCAGCACGCCGTCGAGCTCAGCCGTGGCGATGACCGCGTCCCCCTCGGAGACCTGGTTGACACCGCGCGTCTGGAGGCGCATGAGCAGTCGCTGGAGAGAGGGGTCGTCTGCCGCCTCGACCGTGATCCGCGCGCTGCTGGGGTCGTGGGCGTCGTGGCCGACGTCGAGCTGCTCGATGACGTAGTCGCCGCCGAAATCGCGGATGTCGTCGAGGACGCGCGACAGGATGCCGCTGTCCATCAAGTGCCCCGTGACCTCGACGGTCTCATGTGGCCCCACCCCGGTCACACTACGCCCAGGCGGCGTCAGACGCGGGAGCCGTCGTCCCACGGATCGCGCGGAGACCTCGGCATCTCGCGCACCAGGTAGACGAAGCCGCCGACGAACCAGCCGACCAGGGCCCAGCCGAGCAGCGGCGTGACGTACAACGAGAACAGGCCGAGCACGAGGGCGACCAGCGGCGCCACGAAGAGGCCGGCCCACGCCACCCCGCGCTGCCACGTGCGGGGTGCCGGGAGCGGCGGCGCCGGGGGTGGGCGGAAGCGCTCGGCCTCGGCGATCGCCTGCTCGCGCCGCTCGACGGGGTCGTCGTCCTCGAGGTGCTCGGGAAGGTCCGGTGCGTCGGGAGTGTCGTCCGCCTGCGCCGCGGTGGCCGGTTCGTCCGCCGCGGGGGCCTGGTCGTCCAGCACCGGACGCTCGCCGTAGTGCTCGACGATCTCGCGCCACGCCAGCTCCGTGTGGCTCTCGTCCTCCGGTCGGCTCACGCGGCCAACGGTAGCCCGCCGGAGGTGAACAGACCGGGTCTCGATACGCCCGCTCGTCCCCTTCGATACACCGGCTCGTCCCTCACCGGCACTCAGGACACCGCCTCGCGGGCTACTCGACCAGCGAGATGGGACTCCCGGCCCGCGTGCTGGTGCACACTGTGCCCGTGAAGATCCCGTTCCGCGGCACCCCGGCCGCGCCCCTCGACCCCACCCTGGTCGCGCCGATGTCGACGGCGGCGCAGCCCGAGCTCACCGGCGGGCGTCGCATCGGCGTCCTCGTCGTGCACGGGTTCACCGGCAGTCCTGCCTCCATGAGGCCGTGGGCGGAGGACCTGGCGGCCCGTGGGTACGCCGTCGAGATGCCGCTGCTGCCCGGCCACGGCACCCGGTGGCCGGACATGAACAAGGTCACCTGGGCTGACTGGGTCGCGACCGTCGAAGGGGCCTTCGACAAGCTCGCCTCCGAGAACGACGCTGTCGTGGCCGTGGGGTTGTCGATGGGAGGAGCACTGTCCCTCCGGCTCGCGGCGGACCACGGCGAGGAGCTGGCCGGCGTCGTCATGGTCAACACGGCGGTCGACACGATGCGCAAGGACGCGGCGCTCCTGCCCGTCCTCAAGCACGTCGTGCCGGCCTTCCCCGGGATCAGGAACGACATCAAGAAGCCCGGGATGGACGAGATCGCCTACCCCTACATCCCGCTCAAGGCGGCCGCGTCGATGTCCGCCGGTTGGGCCGAGCTCCGGCGGGACCTGCCGAAGATCACCATCCCGGTGCTCTACTTCCGGTCGAAGGTCGACCACGTCGCCGACTTCTCGTCGTCGCGCGCGATCAACGCAGGACTGTCCTCCAAGGACTTCGAGGAGCGGATCCTGGAGGACAGCTATCACGTGGCGACCATCGACAACGACGCCCCGCGGATCTTCGCGGAGTCCGCGGAGTTCATCGAGCGGGTCACCTCGGCCGAGCGGGGATAGGCTCGGCCCGTGCTCTATTGGTTCCTGAAGTGGATCGCCCTCGGGCCGGTGCTCCGCCTCGTCTTCCGGCCCAAGGCCTACGGTGTCGACCACGTGCCGGAGGAGGGTCCCGCGATCCTCGCGAGCAACCACCTCTCGTACGCAGACTGGCTCTTCATGCCGCTCACCCTCAACCGTCGGGTCACCTTCGTCGCCAAGGCGGAGTACTTCACCACTCCCGGCATCAAGGGCTGGTTCCAGAAGAAGTTCTTCACCGGCGCCGGCCAGGTGCCGATCGACCGCTCCGGTGCCAACGCTGCCGAGGGCGCGATGAAGTCGGCGATGAAGATCCTCGCCGAGGGCGACCTGTTCGGGATCTATCCCGAGGGCACCCGCTCGCACGACGGCAAGCTCTACCGCGGCAAGACCGGTGTCGCACGCCTGGCGCTCGAGACCGGCGCCCCGGTCATCCCGTGCGCGGTGGTCGGCACCGACGTCGTGGCGCCCACCGGCAAGGTCTACGGCACCTGGACACGCCCGGTCGTGCGCTTCGGCAAGCCGCTCGACTTCTCGCGCTACGCCGGCATGGAGAACGACCGCTACATCCTGCGCTCGATCACCGACGAGATCATGTACGAGATCATGCGGCTCTCGGGCCAGGAGTACGTCGACCTCTACGCCAGCAAGGCCAAGGAGCTCGACAAGGAGAAGGCCCGGCAGGCCGAGCGTGACAAGGCCGAGCGGGAGAAGGCCGAGCGCGACCAGGCCGCCGCGGACGGGCCGGAGCAGAAGGCGTCCTGAACGCCCACCCGCGCCCGCTGGTCCCCGGGCCGCGCGCCGACTCCGCGCTCGCCGTCGAGGACCGGCTCTACTCGGCGCTGGCGATCGTCCGGGTGGTCGTGACCATCAACATGGTGGGCCTCAACGCCTACCGCCGCGACAACTTCGAGCACCCGACGGTAGGCCTGCTCGTCGTCGTCGCGCTCGCCGTCTGGACGGTCGCGGCGATCTGGCTCTACCGCGACCGGGCGCGACGCACTCCCGTGCTGCTGGTGGCTGACCTCGCGGTGGTGCTCGCGGCCCTGGCCGTCACGCCGTGGGTGAAGTCGCCCGACTTCAACGCGACCGTCCCCGGCTTCTACGTGATGGGCGCGTTCTTCGCCTGGGCCATCCACTGGCACTGGCGCGGTGGCCTGGTCGCCTCCGTCCTGATCGCTGCGTTCGACCTCCTGCCGCGCTCCGACGTCGACCAGGGCAACTACGGCAACACCTTTCTCGTGCTCATCGGCGGACCGATCGTCGGCTACCTGTGCGAGTCCCTGCAGCGGATGGCGCGCGAACGCGATGCCGCCGAACGCGCGGCGGCCGCGGCGGATGAACGGACGCGGCTCGCCCGGGCGGTCCACGACGGCGTGCTGCAGGTGCTGGCGATGGTCCAGCGCCAGGGCTCGGCCGTCGGAGGGGAGTGGGCCGAGCTCGGGCGCCTCGCGGGGGAGCAGGAGCGTGGGCTGCGCTCTCTGATCCGGCAGCAGGACGCGGTGCCGACGGAGTCCAGGGGACTGGTGGACCTGACGGGTGCCCTCGAGGTGATGGCGACGGCCCACCCCGTACGCGTCGAGGTCGCCACGCCCGGCGGTGCCGTGCTCGTCGACGAGCACGTCGCGGCCGAGACCGTCGCCGCGGTCCGGGCCTGCCTGGACAACGTCCTGGCCCACGTCGGACCCGGCGCCACCGCGTGGGTGCTCGCCCAGGCCGCCCCCGAGGCGGTCACGATCTCGGTGCGCGACGACGGCCCCGGCGTCCCTCCGGGCCGGCTCGACGCGGCCGCGGCCGAGGGACGGCTCGGTGTCGCCTCGTCCATCCGCGGGCGGATCGAGGAGCTCGGCGGCACCGCCACTGTCGCGAGCGGCGAGTGGGGCACGGAGTGGGAGCTCGTCGTTCCGGTGCCGTGACCCTGGAGATTCTGCTCGGATCCCACCTCCCGAGGGCGCTCCAGGCGTTACCGTCGGCGAGCGCTCGATGTCGATTGTGAGGTGGTCCAGTGGCTGGCAACGTGCTGTCTGCCCGGTGGTCCCGACCCAGGCTGGTCCTCGCCGCGATCGTGTGCCTCCAGGTCGCCGTACCGGTGTGGGCGACGTGGGAGGGAGTTCCGCACAAGTTCGGCTTCCACATGTTCACCGGCTACGACCCGCTCGACGTGCAGGTCGTCGACGACGACGGTGCGCTGCTGGACATCGAGCTCTCCGACTGGATCGTCGTTCCCCGCGAGGACATCGACTGGACCGTGCGCCTGCCTCCGCTGATCTGTGCGGACGTCGCCGAGGCCGCGACCGTCACCGTGCGGCAATGGGGAAGCGATCGGACGCAGTCGTGCTGAGGCTGGACGACGTCGTCGACGGGCGCGCGCTTGCCGTCGCCCGCATCGGGATCGGCCTGTCCGGCCTCCTGAATTGCGCCGAGTCGTGGGTCGTCTTCGTGAAGGTGGAGCAACGTGGCGCCATGGCGGTGCGGACCTGGGACTGGCTTCCCGCGGTGTCGCCGATGGCCGCTGCCTCGATGGCGGCCGTCGGCGCGGTGGCAGCCGTGTTCGTGCTGGCCGGTCTGGGGAGCAGGGTCGCCGGGGTCGTGCTGGCCGGGGCGCTGGCGACGATGATGCTGCTGGAGCAACAGACCTACAGCAACCACGTGGCGCTCTCGATGTGGTGCGCGCTCTGGTTGGCCTTCTCGCACGCGGACGCGCGGTGGTCCCTTCGGAGCCGGATCGAGGGAGCGCGGGACGTCCGCGTCGCCGACCAGCTGCTGCTCATGACGCAGGTCAGCGTCGTGTACGCGTTCACAGGCCTGTTGAAGGTCAACCCGGAGTTCCTGAGCGGCCGCGTGATCCAGGAGAACTCCCACCTCGCGATCTCGGACCCGCTGGCGCAGGTGATGGCGGTCGCCGCAGTGGTGACCGAGGTCGGCCTCTGCGTGGGGTTGTGGATCCCGCGGCTCCGCTGGCTCGTCGCCCTCGCCGGCGTCGGCCTGCACGCGTCCATCCCGATCGTGATGTACCAGCCGCTGCCACTGGTCTCGTTCTCCATCTCCGTCGTCTTCCTCTACCCGCTCTTCTTCGCGCGGCCCGTGCCGGACCCTCACCCGGTGGTGGAGCAGGGCGCGCTCGCTAGCGTGACCTGGTGACGATCCACAGCAGCCACCCGTTCCCGACCCCCGACGACCCCGTACGCCGTCTGCGCGGACGCCTCGGGGGCGCGGTGTCGCTCTGGACGGCCGGCTCGGCCGACGACCCGGCCGGGCCGTCGGGCCTCACGGTGTCATCGCTGCTCGTGGCGGGCGGGGAGCCGGGCAGGGTGCTCGCGCTGCTCGACCCCGACGCCGACCTCACCGAGGCGCTGCTGGAGACCGGCCGCGGTGTCGTGCAGCTGCTGTCGTGGGGACACCGCGACCTCGCCGACGCCTTCGCGGGCACGACCCCGGCTCCGGGCGGTCCGTGGCGGCTGGCGGACTGGGTCGCGACCGACCACGGACCCCGCCTGGCGCAGGCCGCCGCGTGGGCGCTGGTGAGCGTCGAGACCGACGTCGAGGTGGGCTGGTCACGGCTGGTGACCTGCACGATCGACGACCTGGTCGTCGGGGACGACCCCGAGCCGCTCGTGCACAGGCGTGGGCGCTACGTCACGCCCGGCGGCTAGAGGTCTACGCTTCCCCCAACTCTTGGGAGGGGGTGCCATGGTCAGGGTGATGGTGGTCGACGACCATCCGATGTGGCGGGACGCGGTCGAGCGCGACCTGCAGGCCGCCGGTCACGAGGTCGTTGCGATCGCGTCCAACGGGCGCGAGGCGATGGCACGCTTCCCCGCGGCGGCGCCGCAGGTGGTCGTCCTCGACCTCCAGCTGCCGGACCACAGCGGGGTGCAGGTGACGAGCATGATGCTCGAGCACGACCCGACGGCACGGGTGCTGATCCTGTCGGCCAGCGGTGAGCAGGCCGACGTGCTCGAGGCGATCAAGGCCGGCGCCACGGGCTACCTGGTCAAGTCGGCCTCGAGCGCCGAGCTCATCGACGCGGTGACGCGTGTGGCCGACGGTGACACGGTCTTCACACCCGGCCTCGCCGGCTTGGTGCTGGGCGAGTTCCGCCGCATCGCCGACGGTCCCGCCGACGACCCGCGCGACCAGCTCACCGAGCGCGAGACCGAGATCCTCAAGATGGTTGCGACCGGTATGAGCTACAAGCAGATCGCGGCCCGTCTGGTGCTGTCGCACCGCACCGTGCAGAACCACGTCCAGAACACCCTGCGCAAGCTCCAGATGAACAACCGGGTCCAGCTGACCCGCTGGGCCATCGAGCACGGCCTCGACGAGGGACCCGCCTGATCAGCGCGGCCCTATCCGGTTCGACGCCGCGCCGCGGTGTGCATCTTGGCGCTCGCGCCGATCCCTGCTGCCATGGTGGCGAGGGCCAACATGCCGAGAAACACCGGCTCGCGCTCTTCGTCGCCCGTGAAGCCGGCTGCCAGCTCCAAGGGGCCGGTCACGTCACCCACCCCGACGCTGGTTCCGGGCGCGGCCTGGACGACGGTGACCCGGGCCGGCTGGAGGGCCTGTGCCTCAGAGCCCGCCCCCGAGCTCGCGGCGCTCAGGCCCAGCACCGCGAACAGTGCGGCCAGGCACGAGAGAACGAGTCGACGCATCTGCCTACACCCCCCGTAGAACGCCCCCTGGCACGGGAGCTCTCTCCACCAGAACACCGGGGTGGGGGCGCCTCAACCCCGATATGCGGTACGCCGGACGGGGCCGTACCCAGGCGGGGGTAGGTTTCCTCGTCATGGAGGTCGAGTGGCGGGTGGCAACCTCCGTGGACGCCGTCGCGCTGCGCGACCTTGAGCGCACCGCGAGCCGCGCGGGGCTGGGCCACGTGTTCGGCGAGCTGCCCTACCCGGACGACGACGTGCTGGCCCGCTGGGCGCTGCTGCTCGACGACCCGGAGGTGACGGTCGAGGTGGTCGAGGACGAGCACGGGCTCGTCGCGCTGGTGGCCCACGACGGCTCCACCCTGCGCCACCTGGCCGTCCGTCCCGACCGCTGGGGCGCCGGGCTGGCGCGGGCGGGCTTCGCCCGCGCGGAGGCCGCGGGCGCACGGCGGCTGTGGGTGCTGGAGGCCAACGGGCGGGCACGCCGGCTGTACGAGTCGCTGGGGTGGCGGCCGAGCGGCACCACCCAGGAGTGCCCGTGGCGCCCGTACCCGACCGAGGTCGAGTACGCCGCTCCCTAGGATCAGGGCATGCCCGACTCGAGGTCCGACCCGCTGCTGGAGATCGCCGACGACCTCTACGCGCTGCCGCTGGCCGACTTCACGCCGGCGCGCGACGCGCTGGCCAAGGAGCACAAGGCCGACAAGGCGCTCGCAGCCGCGATCAAGGGGCTGCGCAAGGCGTCGGTCGCGGCGTGGGTGGTGAACCTGCTCGTCCGCCGCGACCCCGACCAGGTCGACCAGGTGCTCGCGGTCGGCGAGGCGCTGCGCGACGCGCAGGACAACCTCGACGCCACGCAGCTGCGCGAGTTCACCAAGCAGCGGCGCCAGCTGACCGCGTCGGTCACGACCGCCGCCCGGCGGATGGCCCGCGAGGAGGGCGTACGGACCACGCAGTCGGTCGCCGACCAGGTGGAGGCCACGCTCACGGCCGCGATGCTCGAGCCCGACGCGGCGAAGGCGGTGCGCAGCGGGCTGCTCGTGACGTCGCTGAGCGCCACCGGCCTCGGCGACCTCGACCTCACCGGCGCAGTGGCGGCACCGGACGCCCTCGGCTTCACCGCGCGCGCCCGCCCGGTCGCGGCGCCCGACCCGACGCAACGGCCCCAGCTCCACGTCGTGCCCGATCCGGACGCCGACATCAAGGCGAGGGCCGCGGCCGACGAGCGGCTCGCCGAGGCCAAGGGGGTGCTCAAGGAGGCCGAGAAGGAGCACCGGGCGGCCCGGCGGTCGGTCGAGAAGCTCCAGGCGCGCACGCTCCAGCTGCAGTCCGAGCTCGACGAGCTGCGCAGCCGGGTCGCCGCGCTGGAGGACACGCTCGAGGAGGTCGACGACGAGCTCGGGGAGGCCGAGGCCGCGCAGGCCGAGGCCGAGGAGGCCGTCGACGAGGCGCGGGCCGAGGTCGAGTCGGCGCGCGAGGCCCGCGACGGGCTCTAGGTCTCGCGAGCGCGGTGAAAGCAGCGATTCACCACCAGACACTCCATTCCGGTGCGGCGGGTCGCTGTCATGCCGCAGACTTGCGGCTGCGATCGGGGAGGGGGATTCGGGATGAAGGTGGCAGCCGCCGCGGCCCGGATCGTGGTTTCCGGTATCGGCGCGCTGATCCTCGTTCCACTCGCGGTGACCTGGCTGGTCGAGATCGGCGTGGCAGGGGCCTGGAAGTGGCTGCCGGGCTGCGTGGTCCTGGTCGCCGGTCTCGCCGGGTGCTCGGCCGCGGCGCTCTGGTGGCCGCGTCGGCGCATGCGGGTGGGGGCCGGGCTTGCCGCGCTCGTCTGGGGGACGGTGGCGCTGAGTGCTGCCTACTGGCCCGGGGTCACCACCCGGGCAGAAGTCCGCGAGGCCTTCGAACGGGTCGGTTACAACGACGGTCTCGTGGATCCAACCATCTGGGAGCTGGGTGGGGACTGGTGCGTCGCCGACTCTGCGCATCTTCTCGGCTGCCCCCGGCTGTCAGCGGACTACCTGGTCGACGAGGGCGGGAGCGAGGACCTGCTCCGTGCGCTGGAAGATGCCGGCTTCCAGCTGGTCGGAGAGATCGAGCCGCGTCCGGTCGAGAACTTCGACCTGCCGTTGTCGGGCTCGTTCGGCGTCGGCTCGAGGCACTGGTTCGTCGACGGCGGGATGCGGGTCGAGGTCACGGTCATCAGCGATCGGACGCTGGCAGCGCCCATGCAGGGCACGGACACCGGCACCATCCACGTCCCGACGGGCACGGAGAGTGTCAGCCTGGAGCTCTTCGACGCGGAGAACTCCCATCAGCTGCTCGACAACATCGCAGAGCTCGGCTTCTGGTCACCCGACGCCTCGCTCGAGGACGTCGAGCCGCCGCCCGGATGGTGAGGCGGTAGGTCTCGATACGTCCGCTCGCTGGCGCTCGCGGCCTACTCGACCACCGAACGCACTACTCTGCCCAGCCCTTCGAGCGCTCGACCGCCTTGTTCCAGAGGGCGTACGCCGCGTCGAGGGCCGCGCGGTCGCCCCCGGGCTCGAAGCGGCGGTCCAGCGCCCAGGTGTCGCGGAGCTCGTCGGTGGAGGACCACGTGCCGGTGCCGAGGCCGGCGAGGAACGCCGCCCCCAGCGCGGTGGTCTCCACGATCTCGGGCCGCTCGACCGCCCGTCCGACCTGGTCGGCCTGGAACTGGCAGAGCAGGTCGTTGGCCGCGGCGCCGCCGTCGACGCGCAGCGTGGTGAGCTCGGGCAGGGTCTCGAGCACGTCGCGGACCTCGAAGGCGATGGCCTCGAGCGTGGCGCGTACGAGGTGGGCCCGGGTGGTGCCGCGGGTGATGCCGATGATCGTGCCGCGGGCGTGGGGGTCCCAGTGCGGGGCGCCCAGGCCGGTCAGCGCGGGCACGAAGACGACGCCGTCGGTGTCCTCGACGGTCGCGGCGATGGCCGCGGTCTCGGCGGCGTTGCCGACGATCTGGAGCCCGTCGCGCAGCCACTGCACCGCAGCGCCGGTCACGAAGATCGCCCCCTCGAGGGCGTAGGTCATCTCGCCGTCGGGGGAGCGCCATGCGGCGGTGGAGAGCAGCCCGGCGTCACTGCGCACGACCTGGCTGCCGGTGTTGGTGAGGATGAAGGAGCCGGTGCCGTAGGTGCACTTGGACTCGCCCTCCTCGAAGCAGGTCTGGCCGAACAGGGCCGACTGCTGGTCGCCCGCGATGCCGGCGATCGGCAGGGACAGGCCGAGGAACGACTTCGGGTCGGTCGGAGCGACCTCGCCCCAGTTGGGCACCAAGTCGGGGAGCGCGCCGCGGGGCACCCCGAAGAGCCCGCACAGCTCGTCGGACCAGTCGCCCGCCTCGAGGTCGAAGAGCAGGGTGCGGCAGGCGTTGGAGACGTCGGTGACGTGCCAGGTGCCGCGGGTCATCCGGGCGATGAGGTAGGAGTCGACGGTGCCCACGGCGTACCGCCCGGACTCGACCAGAGCCCACGTGTGCGGCTCGTTCTCGGCCAGCCAGGTGAGCTTGGTGCCGGAGAAGTAGGGGTCGAGCCGCAGGCCGGTGAGCTCGGCGACGCGCTCCTCGTGGCCGTCGGCGCGCAGCCGTTCGCAGATGTCGGCCGTACGCCGGTCCTGCCACACGATGGCGCGGCGCGGGGAGCCCAGGGTCTCGCGGTCCCACAGCACCACCGTCTCGCGCTGGTTGGTGATGCCGACCGCGGTGAGCTCGACGGCGTCGACCTTGGTCAGCACCTCGCGGGTGGCCTCCAGCGTGGCCTGCCAGATCTCCTCGGCGGAGTGCTCCACCCACCCGGGCTGCGGGAAGTGCTGGCGGAACTCCTGGTAGCCCTTGGCCTGGATGCGGCCGTCGGGCGTGACGACGACCGCCGTCACTCCGGTCGTACCGGCGTCGATCGCGAGGACGCTCATGCCTGCGCCTCCTGCTCACCCCGGATGATCGCGAGGATCCGGCGGTCGATCCACGGCGGTCGCGCACCCGGGCCGACGCGCATCTCGTAGTTCTCCGAGCCGACCCACATGTGGAAGCTGTCCTTGCCCTCGGCCTTGGCGAGGGACTCGAGCTCGATCATCAGCGCGTCGTCGACGGGCACCTGCTCCTCCGGTGTCGACGCGGTCAGGTAGAGCTCGTTGAGGTCGACGAGCCGCGCCAGCTCGGTGACGGGGTCGGCGTGGTCATCGACGCGGAGGTCGACGGCGACGTCGTCGTGCCCGCCATAGCCCGCCCCGTCGCGTACGACGAGCAGGGCCGCGCTCTGCCGGCCGCGGCTGTCGCCCCCGGCCTCGTCACCCGCGGCGAGGGCGGCGAGGAGGCGGCGTTCGAGGCTGAGGTCGCCGCCGGCCTGCCAGGCCCGCTCCATGGCCTCGACGACCTCGGGGCCGGTGAGGATGTTGCCCTGGATCGCGTAGCCGCCGCGTTCGCCGCTGCGGCCAGTCGCCCCGCCGGCCCAGGCGAAGCACTCCGAGCCGGTCCAGGTGGCGGCGTTGCCGTCGGAGTCGACGACCCCGGCCTGCCGGTGCTCGCGGCCGTCGTCCTCCTCGACCAGCCGGTCGAGGGCGACCTGCGCGGTCGCGCCCTCGTCGAGGTGCGCCAGCCCGAGGTACTTGTAGGCGATGTTGGCGTCGGCCTGCGTGGCGATCGCCCCGACCCCGGCCGCGGCCGCCGGCACGGCGGACCCGACGGCCAGGAACTTGGAGGCGACGGCGACCCCCCATGAATCGCCGTCGTCGGACCGGGCAACGATGGAGAACGTCATGTGCCGACCCTAGTGTGATCCCGTGCTGAACCGTCTCGGATTCCCTCGCGTCGGGGAGCATCGCAGGTTCGTCGCGGCCATCGTGGCCGACACCGTCGGCAGCGGGCTGTTCATGCCGATCACGCTGCTCTACTTCCTCGCGATGACCGACCTGTCGCTGGTGCAGATCGGCACCGCGCTGTCTTTGTCGGCCGTGCTGACCATGCCGGGCGCCTTCGTCATCGGCAGCCTCGTCGACCGGTTCGGCCCGCGGAAGATGATGCTCGCGGGCAACCTCGTCCAGGCGGTCGGGATGATCGCCTACCTCTGGGCCGACTCGCTGCTCGTCGTCGCGCTGTGGACCACCCTGCTCAACATCGGCCGCCAGGCGTTCTGGGGGTCCTTCGGCAACGTCGTCACCGCGATCTCCGCCCCTGGGGAGCGCGAGATCTGGTTCGGCTTCCTCCAGGCGGTGCGCAACCTCGGCTACTCCCTCGGCGGCGTGCTCGCGGGGGTCGCGCTCCAGGTCGGCACCGACCTCGCCTACGAGACGGTCGTGGTCGTCAACGCGGTGACCTTCGTCGTCGCGTTCGTCCTGCTGCTCGACGTGCCCGACCACCGGGCCGCGCATGCCGACGACGCGCCGATGGAGGGCTGGGGCGTGGTCCTGCGCGACCGGGCCTACCTGCGGCTGGTGGTCGGCCAGTTCGGCTTCGTGGCCGGGATGATGGTGCTCAACTTCGCGCTGCCGGTCTACGTCGCCGAGACCATCGACCTGCCCGGGTGGGTGGTGGGAGCGATCTTCACCCTCAACACCGCGATGGTGGGGCTGGGCCAGGGCCTCGTCGTACGCCGGATGACCGGCCGCGTCCGGGCGCGGATGATGGGGCTCGCCCAGGTCGTGTTCGTCGTCAGCTACGCGCTGTTCGTGCTCGCCGGCTGGCTGCCGGTGTGGCTGGCCGTCGTGGTCATGCTGGTCGGCGCCGCCGTCTACACCTTCGGCGAGCTGACCGGCGGGCCGGTGTTCAGCGCCACGGCGGCCGAGGCCGCCCCCGACCACCTGCGCGGCCGCTACCTCGGGCTGTTCCAGCTCAGCTGGGGCATCGGGGGAGCGGTGACGCCGGTGGCGTTCACCTGGCTGCTGGCCCACGGGCAGACAACCCTGTGGTGGGTGCTCGCGCTCGTCGCGATCGCCAGCGGGGCGTACCTCCAGCGCCTGCCACGGGTGCTCCCCGCGGCCGGGGTGCGGGTGACCGACCGGTCCGGCCAGGAGCCCGCCCCCGAGTCCGCCCCGGGACCTGCCTGAGGGTGGCGGCGGATTGCGTGGCGAGGCCGTCCGAGGCTGCGATGTGCCGCCACCTCGCGGCGGCGTACGGCGGGTGGCCGGTGGGGGTGGCGGCGGATTGCGTGGCGAGGGCGTCCGGGGCTGCGATGTGCCGCCACCTCGCGGCGGCACACCCGCTCAGCACCAGCAGCGAGCTCAGGCCTGGCCGATGCCCTCGAGGAGCTCGGTGAACCAGGCCTGGCTGTCGTCGAACGGTTTGTGCCCGGCGATCCGCTCGAACTCGATCGCGCGGAGCTCGTCGCCGCGGTCCTCGTCGTGGCCGATCACGCCCGGGCGGCCGGCCATGGCGGAGGCGACGGCGAGCTCGGCCATCTCCTTGATGAGGGCGAGGTCGGTGTCGTTGGCCGGCGCGGAGCGGGAGAAGTAGCCCGACTTCTGCACCATCTTCTTCTCCGCGCCGATCGCCTCGGAGAACCGGTTGGCGAAGTAGCGGCCCGGGTTGATGGTGTCGATCTTGACGTGGCCGAACGGGTCGCGGCCGACCGTCTCGCCGGCCGCCTCGAGGTCGGCGACGATGTCGTCGATGCCGGCGCCCTCGGCCAGGAAGATGTTGACGCAGCCGATCTCGTCCATCACGGCGCGCAGGCGGGTCGCCTCGGCAGCGAGGTCGATGGCGCGCTCGGGGACGTAGACCGCGTGGATCGCCCACTTGCGCCCGTCGAGGCCGATGCCGGGCAGCCACTCCTGCTCGGCGTGCCAGGCCATGTAGTCGCGGGCCGCGGCGGCCGTCAGCCAGCCGCTCGCGCGCCCCATCACCTCGTGCACGATGAGCATCCGGGGGTTGGAGCCGTGCTCGGCCAGCACGTTCTGGGCGAAGCGCGACGCCTGCTGCGCCGCGGTCTGGGCGCCGAGGCTCTGGCGGATCGGGACGATGTCGTTGTCGATCGTCTTGGGCAGGCCCACGACGGTGAGCTCGGAGCCCTGCTCGCGCAGGTGCGCCGCGAGGTCGGCCGCCGCCGTGTTGGTGTCGTCGCCGCCGATGGTGTGCAGCACGTCCACGCCGTCGGCCCGCAGCCGCGCGGCCGCCACCTCGAGCGCGCTCTCGTCCGCGCCGATCAGGCCACGCTTGCGGCAGTCCTCGTCGTTGGTGAGCTTGACCCGGCTGTTGCCGATCGGGCTGCCTCCGTAGCGGTGCAGCAGCGCGGCACCGGCGCGTACGTCGGCGCCGATGGTGATGCTGTTGCCGGTGAGCAGGCCGTGGTAGCCGTGTCGGTAGGCGATCAGCTCGATGTCGGGGTCCGTGGCGTCGTAGGTCTCGATCAGGGCGCCCACGGCGGAGGAGAGGCAGGGGGCGTACCCGCCCGCGGTCAGGAGGGCAACACGCTTCGGCATGGGCAGCAGGGTAGTTGGAACGTTCTAAGCCCGAAAGGGTGCCCGCACCGCGGAATCCGCCCCCAGAGGGCGCCCGGGAGTGAACGACCGGCCGACACGGCGTCGTCGGGACGGGCGGTGGTTGCCTCGCCCGTCCGGCGAGTCCATTGTGAGGAGAGGCCGTGCGGTTCACGGAACGACGACGGGAGTCTCGATGAGCGCGACAGAAGCCACGCAGCAGGACGTCGACGGATCGGAGCCGGAGCTGAGGAGGGTCATCGGCCCCCGGCTGCTCCTGCTGTTCATCGTGGGAGACATCCTCGGCACGGGCGTCTACGCCCTCACCGGGAGCGTGGCCGGTGAGGTGGGCGGAGCCGCATGGGCGCCGTTCCTGGTGGCGTTCGCCGTCGCCACGATCACGGCCTTCTCCTACCTGGAGCTCGTCACGCGATACCCCCAGGCAGCCGGGGCCGCGCTCTACACGCACAAGGCCTTCGGCATCCACTTCGTCACGTTCCTCGTCGCCTTCACAGTCATGTGTTCCGGGATCACCTCGGCGTCGACTGCCTCCAACGCCTTCGCCGGATTCCTCAACGACGGCTTCGACCTCGGCTTCGAGGTGGGCGGCACCGGCATCCTCCTCACCGCACTCGCGTTCATGGCCCTGGTGGCGGCGGTCAACTTCCGCGGAGTGGGTGAGAGCGTCAAGGCGAACGTCGTGCTGACCCTCGTCGAGCTGTCCGGCCTGCTGATGATCATCTTCATCGGCCTCTGGGCCGTCACCCAGGGCAACGCCGACTTCTCCCGCGTCGTCGTGTTCGAGAGCCCGAGCGATCGCAACACCTTCTTCGCCATCACGGCCGCCACGTCGCTCGCGTTCTTCGCGATGGTCGGCTTCGAGGACTCGGTCAACATGGCCGAGGAGTGCAAGGACCCGATCCGCGACTTCCCGAAGATGATGCTCACCGGGCTCGGCGTCACCGGCCTCATCTATGTCCTGGTGTCCATCACTGCGGTGGCACTGGTCCCGGTGGGCGACCTCACCGACCCGGACAAGGGATCGGCGCTCACCCAGGTCGTGGCCGCCGGAGCGCCCGACCTCCCCTTCGACACGATCTTCCCGTTCATCGGCATGTTCGCCGTCGCGAACTCGGCGCTCATCAACATGCTGATGGCCAGCCGGCTGCTCTACGGCATGGCCAACCAGGACGTGCTGCCCCGCACGCTCGGCAAGGTGCACGCGACTCGTCGTACGCCGTGGGTCTCGATCCTCTTCACGACCGCGATCTCCTTCGGCCTCATCATCTACGTCGTCCGAGCGAGTGCGTCGGAGGAGGGAGCGACGTCAGTGGCACTCCTGGGCGGAACGACGGCGCTCCTGCTGTTGTGCGTGTTCACGGTCGTCAACATCGCGTTGATCGTGATCCGGCGCCGTCCCGACAGCCGGGACCACCAGCACTTCACGGCACCGACCCTCCTGCCCTACCTCGGTGCCGTCACCTGCGCCTTCCTGGCCGGGCCGTGGGCGCGCAGCGACGAGCAGCAGGAGCAGTACGTCATCGCGGGCTTCCTCCTCCTCGCCGGGGTCGTGCTCTGGGCCCTGACCTGGCTCACGAACCGCGGCGTACGCGCCAAGAAGACCGGCTTCCGCGACATCGAGCACATGGAGGACGATGTCCGCTGAGGTCGTCGACACGGCCGGGTGCTGCTCGGTGGTGTCGTGCCCTCCGTCTACGGTTGGCCGCGTGACACGACGACCTCTCGGGCCGCTGCTGGCTGTGCTGGTCGCCGGCGCGCTCGGCTGCTCCTCGGTCACCCCTCCCGCGCCGCCGGCGAGCGCGACGCCGACCGGGGACTACCCCGCCCCGACGATCGACGGCGAGCCCGACGCGCGCGGGCCGCGGGAGCGCCCGCCGGTCCCGCCCGCCCCCGTGCTGGCCGACGCCTACCGCTTCGTCTCGGCACCCGACTTCCTCAACCAGGACGTCGCCGACCTGACGGCGGGTGGTCGCCGTACGCATGTCGTGAAGGGCACCGGGGAGGTCGCCAACTCCACCAACGCCTCCTACGAGACCGCCCTCGACCGGGTGATCGACGAGATGGCCTCCCACGGCACCCGCGACGTGCTCGTGCCGGGCGACCTCGTCGAGGGCCGGTGGGGCCGTGACGACGCACGCACGGGCGTCTTCGGGCCCGTCCGCACCGAGGCGCAGCGGATGCGCGCCTGGCGCCGCGCGGCCGACGTCTACTACCCGGCCTGGTTCGAGCGGTTCGACGCCCACGACCTCCGCACCTACCCCGCGGTCGGCGACCACGAGGTGGGCGACGACCCCTGGCAGACGCGCAGGCGCAACCCCTGGGTCGACTTCAAGCGCCGCCACGTCCCGCAGATCAAGGAGATCTTCGCCGACCACGCGCTCACCCGCGCCGACGGCCGGCCGCGCTTCACCGACCGCCCGCGGCGCGGCCCGGCGCGACGCACCGCCTACGCCGTCCGGCTCGACGCGGACGTGCTCCTGGTGACGCTCGACGTGTTCGAGCGACGCGACGGAGACGTGCACATCTCGGTCGACCCCGCGCAGCTGCGGTGGCTCGAGGGCGTGCTGAGGCGCGCCCGGCGGGCGGACGTGCCCTGGGTGATGGTGCAGGCCCACACGCCGATGCCGGGGTCGGTCCGGGTCCGCAACTCCACCCACCTGGTCTACGAGGGCGGCCTCCGCTCCGACCTGTGGCGCACGATGGTCGACGGCGGGGTCGACGTCTACCTCAGCGGCGAGGTGCACGACCAGACGGTGCGCCAGCGCGACGGGATCCTCGAGGTGTCGCACGGCTCCCTCTTCTACCGCGGCGAGGCGTCCTACGTGGTGGGTCAGGTGACGGGCGACGATCTCGTCCTGGAGAACCGCCAGTTCCGCGGCACCGTCGGCTACGACGAGCGGCTGTGGACCACGTCCCGCCAGGGCGCCCCGGGGGAGGTCACCTACCCCCTCCGGTCGATCGTCACCGGCACGCTGGTGGCCAGCCGTACGCGCGCCGGCGGGCTGCGGGTCGAGGACGCCGAGGGCGTGCTCGCGCCGAGGGGATGATCTCGCGGAAGCCGGTCAGCGTGCCTCCGCGCGGACCAGGCGTACGGCCAGCAGCAGGTCGATGAGGTCCTCGACCCGGCGCACGTCACACCCGGTGCGCTCGGCGATGCGGTCGAGGCGGTAGTAGATCGTGTTGGCGTGCACGTGGAGGTGCATCGCGGTGAGCTTGGCGTTGAGGTCGTGGGAGACATAGGTGCTGAGCGTCTCGACCAGGATCCCGCCGGTCGCGAGGTCCTCCTCGACGAAGGCACGCACCTCGGGCGGCACCAGTCGAGCGCTCTTCTGGCTCGAGATGAGCAGGTCGAGGGTCGACATCTCCTCCATGGCGCGCACGCCGGGACGGCCGAGCAGCGAGTCCATCGCGGTCCGAGCGTCCTCGTAGGCCCACGGGATCTCACGGAAGCCGGTGCGTGCACTGCTGAGGCCCACGCTGGTGAGGATGCCGTCGGCAAGAAGGGAGACCACCGCCGTACGGACGCCCTCCACCACGCGGGCCGGGCCGCTCGCGCCCACCGGCAGCAGGGCGACCACCTCGTGGTGGCGCGCCACGACCATGCCCCGTCCGGCCACCGTCAGGGCCGCCCGCAGCCTGGCCCGCTGTTCCGCCCCGACGAGCTTGGACGGCAGGGTCGCCACGAGCGCGACGAGGGGCACGTCGTCGGCCAGGCCCATCTGGGCCAGCGCCAGCTGCCGCTCCTCGACCGTCGGTGGCTTGCCGGCCAGCAGGTCCTCGAGGAGGTCGCGAGCCAGGCGGGCGGAGTCGGCCAGCTGGTACTGCTGGGCCTCGAGGTACGCCTCGGCCGCGGCCGTGCTGCCGACCTCGATGGTGCGCATCACCTGGCTGACCAGCAGGAGCGCGGCGTCCTTGGTCGAGGGCCACTCGTTGACCCCCGCGAGGATGTCGTCCCACAGGGTCAGCTGGCCGACGCGGAAGGCCTTCATGAAGTCCGACAGCGTGATGCCGAGCTCGACGCGGCGCATCGCGTGCTGCCCGCTCCAGGGGAAGTCCGAGCGGAGCGGGTGACGGCGGTCGTTGACGCTGGCGAGGAACGCAGCGAAGACCTGCCGGCAGTGCGCCTCGACCTCGCGGCGCAGTCCGGCGTCCGCGCGGTCGCCGTACGCCGGCACCTGGTGCCAGATCGAGTTGGTCGCGTCATGGGCGATCACGGACTCGCGCCGCTGGACCCACTGGGCGAGCTTGTCCGCACTGCGCGCCTCGCCGCCGAGCGCGACCGTGGTGTCCGTCATCCAGCCTCCCTCGAGGTGATCGCCCATGGTCGCCTGCCGATCGCGGTTCCGCCACCCCTCCGGCGGCGGTTGTGATCCGGCCATGACCCGGCACACGAGGCTTTGGGCGGTCGACCAGTGACATCGGCGTCGTGCCGGGTCCACGATGTGACTCTCGTCACTCGCACCTCCCGGAAGGAGAGTGAGGTCCACGATGCTCTCCGCCCGCAACCTCGAGGTCGTCTACGACGACGTCGTCCTGGCCCTGCGCGGGGTGAGCATCGACGTGCCCGAGGACCGGATCGTCGCCCTACTCGGCTCCAACGGAGCCGGCAAGACCACGCTCCTGCGGGCCCTCACCGGGCTGCTGGACATCCACGACGGTGAGGTCACCAAGGGGCGGGTCACCCTCGACGACACGCCGATCCACCGGGCCAGTCCCGAGCGGGTCGTGCGCCAGGGGGTGCGCCAGGTGCTCGAGGGACGTCGCGTGTTCGTGGAGCTCAGCGTCGAGGAGAACCTCAAGGTCGGTGCCCACACCGCCCGCTCGCGCATGGCGGACAACCTCGAGCGCGTCTACGCGTTGTTCCCGGTGCTCGGCGACCGGCGGGCCGCGATCGCGGGATACCTCTCCGGCGGTGAGCAGCAGATGCTCGCCATCGGCCGGGCGATGATGTCCGAGCCGCGCTACCTCCTGCTCGACGAGCCCACCCTGGGGCTGGCGCCACGGATGGTGGAGAACATCCGCGACGTCGTGCTCGAGATCAACAAGAGCGGCACCGCCGTGCTGCTGGTCGAGCAGAACGCGACGATGGCCCTCTCGATCGCCCACCACGGCTACGTGATGGAGACCGGCCGGGTGGTCCTCGACAAGCCGGCCGACGCCCTGCTGAAGGACGACGACGTGCGCGAGTTCTACCTCGGCCTCCATCCCGGCCAGGACGGCCGCAAGTCCTTCCGCGACACCAAGCACTACCGGCGCAAGAAGAGGTGGTCGGCATGACAGGCCAGGCGCCCGACCCGACACCCGTCGCCCGGCTCGACGACGTCCACCTCTCCTTCGCAGGCGTGAAGGCCGTCAACGGAGTGAGCTTCGAGGTGCGACCGGGGGAGCTGTTCGCGATCATCGGCCCCAACGGGGCGGGCAAGACCTCGCTCTTCAACGTGCTCTCCGGCGTCTACCGGCCGCAGCAGGGCTCGGTGGAGTTCATGGGGGAGAGCATCCTGGGCCGCCGACCGCACCAGATCGCCGCCATGGGCATGGCCCGGACCTTCCAGAACATCGCGCTGTTCGAGCACCTCACCGTCCTCGACAACCTCATGCTGGGCCGTCACCAGCACATCACCTACGGCTTCCTCCAGGCGTTCGCCTGGGTGGGCACGGCACGCCGGCAGGAGATCGAGCACCGTCGCGCGGTCGAGGAGATCGTGGACTTCCTCGAGCTCGAGCAGTGGCGCAGCATGCCGGTCGGCCTGCTGCCGTACGGCGTGCAGAAGCGCGTCGAGCTCGGCCGGGCGCTCGCCATGGAGCCCAAGCTCCTGCTCCTCGACGAGCCGGTGGCCGGGATGAACCTGGAGGAGACCGAGGACACCGCCCGCTACGTCCTCGACATCCGCGACGAGCTGGACGTGCCGATCATCATGGTCGAGCACGACATGGGCCTGGTCATGGACCTCGCCGACCGGGTGCTGGTCGTCGACTTCGGCACCCCGATCGCCACCGGGACGCCCGACGAGGTGCAGCGCCACCCCGACGTGGTGCGCGCCTACCTGGGCAGCGAGGTCGGGTCGTGAGCAGCCCCGTCACCCGGATCCGTGCCCACGCCGCGGCGATGCCCGACGCGGTGGCGCTGCGCGACAAGCACTTCGGCATCTGGCGGGAGTGGACGTGGGCGTCCTACTGGGAGCACGTCCAGCTGGCGGGCCACGCCTACCTGGCCCTGGGCGTCGTGCCCGGCGACCGCGTCGCCATCCACTCCGAGAACCGGCCCGAGTGGCTGATCTGCGACATGGGCGCGCTGGCCGCACGCGCGGCGTCCGTCGGGGTCTATCCCACGAACCCCGCCGCGGAGGTGGGCTACCTCCTCAACGACTCGGGATCCAAGGTGCTGGTCGCGGAGGACCAGGAGCAGGTCGACAAGGCCTTCGCCGTGCTCGACCAGGCGCCGGACCTGGCCCGGATCGTCTACCTCGAGCCGCGCGGCATCCGCCACCGCTACGACAGCGAGCTGCTGCTCTCGTGGGAGGACTTCCTCGACCTGGGCCGCGAGCACCGTACGGCCCACCCGGACGCGATCGCGGAGGTGATGGCCGGGCAGGAGCCCGCGGACCTCGCGACGCTGATCTACACCTCCGGCACCACGGGCCCCCCGAAGGGGGCGATGCTCACGGTCAGCAACGTCGAGTGCGCGATCCAGGTGCTCGTCGAGCAGGGCGCCTTCACCGACCCGCCGCCCGGGCCGCAGGACCTGACCCTGTCCTACCTGCCACTGGCGCACGTCGCCGAGCGGATCTTCTCCACCTGGTTCAACGCCGCGGCGGGGACGCAGGTCAACTTCGCCGAGTCCATCGAGACGGTGCCGGCCAACCTCCGTGAGGTGCAGCCCACCATCCTGTTCGGCGTCCCGCGGATCTGGGAGAAGCTGCTCGCCGGCGTCGAGACCCGGCTGTCCGGCGCCTCCTGGTTCAAGCGGGCGGTGTCGCGGTTCTGGCTGGGCGTCGCAGACGACATCGGGCAGCGCCTGGTCGCGCAGGGCGGTGTGCACAGCACGTCGACGCGCCTGAAGTACGCCGTGGGCTACGTGTTCTTCTACCGCGCACTGAAGGACCGGCTGGGCATGCGGAAGGTGCGCTACGCCGCCTCCGGGGCTGCCCCGATCGCGCCCGAGGTGCTGAAGTTCTTCATGGGGATCGGGGTGCCGATGCACGAGGTCTACGGGATGACCGAGAACACGGCGGTCGCCACCGGCAACCGTCCGGGCCGGATCCGGCTGGGCACCGTGGGCGAGGTGCACCCGGGCACCGAGCTGCGGATCGACGAGGAGACGGGGGAGATCCTCACCCGCAGCGGCGCCACCTTCGCGGGCTACTGGCAGCGCGAGGAGGCGACCCGCATGGCGTTGACCCCCGACGGGTGGCTGCACACCGGCGACGTCGGCGAGTGGGTCGAGGGGACACACGTGAAGATCACCGACCGGATGAAGGACATCATCATCACCGCGGGAGGCAAGAACATCTCGCCGTCCATGATCGAGAACGAGCTCAAGGCCTCGCCGTTCATCCGCGAGGCGATCGTGATCGGCGACGGCCGCAAGTACCTCACGGCGCTGATCGGCATCGAGCTCGACACCGTCGGCGAGTGGGCCCAGCGTCGGCAGCTCGGCTACAGCACCTACCGCGACCTGAGCGCCAAGCCCGAGGTCGTGGAGCTGGTCTCGGGGGTGGTCGACGCCGTCAACGCCGACCTGTCCCAGGTCGAGCGGATCAAGGTCTTCCGGCTGCTGCCCAAGGAGCTCGACCACGAGGACGGTGAGCTGACCGCCACGCAGAAGGTCAAGCGCTCCGCGATCTCCCAGATGTTCGAGGACACCGTCGTCGAGATGTACGGGGGGGCCACACGATGACCCAGTTCCTGGAAGTGGTCCTGCGCGGGCTCGGCTCGGGCTCGATCTACGCGCTGCTGGCCCTCGGCTTCGTGATCATCTACAAGTCCACCGGGGTGATCAGCTTCGCCCAGCCAGCGATGATGCTGACCGGCGCGACGATCACCAGCTATGTCGGGCCGGCCCTCGGCGTGATGCTCTTCACCGGCTTCTCCTTCTTCGTCTCGATGGCCGTCGCGGCCCTGCTCACGGCGGCCCTCGCGCTGCTGATCGAGCGAGGGGCGGTCCGGCCGATGGTGGGGCGCCCGGCGTTCGTGGTCGCGATCATCACCATCGGGATCGACATCGTGGTCCGCGTCGTGACCAGCGGCTTCATCGGCCTGGGCGCCCGCAACATCCCCAACCCGTGGGGACTCGAGCGGGTGGAGCTGATCGGTCTTCGGGTCCAGGAGCGGCACCTGGTGTCGCTGGCCACGCTGGCCGTCGTCGTGGCGGCCCTCTTCTGGTTCTACCGCTACACCCGCCACGGCCTCGCCATGCGGGCCGCCGCGTTCGACCAGGAGGCGGCCCTCACCCAGGGCGTCAGCGTCGGCAGCGTCTTCGCCCTGTCGTGGGCGATGGCGGGGGCCCTCGCCGCCGTGGCCGGAACGCTGCTCGCCATCTCGGCCGGGGTCGACCGGCAGATCTGGATCGTGGCCCTCGTCGCCCTCCCCGCGATCATCCTGGGCGGCCTCGACTCGCTCGAGGGTGCCGTGATCGGGGGGCTCGCGATCGGGGTGGTGGAGTCCCTGGTCGGCACCTACCAGCGCGACTACGCGCCGTGGCTGGGCGACAACTTCGCCGTCGTCTCGCCCTACGTCCTGATGTTGCTGGTGCTGCTGGCCAAGCCCTACGGCATCTTCGGAACGCCGGAGGTGAGGCGCGTATGACCACCCTCTCGACAGGGTCCACGGACTCGACGGGCTCGACGGGCTCGACGACCGCTACGCGGGAGGCCGCGCCCCGCGCGCGCCGCACCGGGCGACTGTCCGGCCGGCCGCAGTTCTACCGGTCGTACGCGCAGGAGCTCGCGCTCTTCAACACGCGACCCAAGCGGATCTGGGTCGGCATCATCGTCCTGGCCGCCTTCGGGTTGTCGCAGATGCTGACCGACAACCACCTCAACACCCTCGCACTGGCGTACGCCTTCGCGATCGGTGCGCTCGGCCTCAACATCATCACCGGCCTGGCCGGACAGGTGTCCCTCGGCCACGCCTTCTTCCTGGGCGTCGGCGCCTACACCGCGGCGGCGATCTCCGGCGACCCGGACGGACGCACCATCGGCTTCGGCATCACCAACATCCTGGTCTGGCTGCCCGCAGCCGGCCTCGTGGCCGGGATCGCGGGAGTGGTGGTGGCGCCGCTGGCCACCCGGCTCCGTGGCCTCTACCTCGCGATCGTCACCCTGGGGCTGGTCTTCATCGGCGAGCACCTGTTCCGCGAGTGGAGCGACCTGACCGGTGGCGCGGGCGTGGGTCGCGAGTCGGCCGTGCCGGAGCTGTTCGGCCTCGAGTTCGCCAGCGACGGCGACTACCTGACCTCCGACCAGAAGTTCTACCTGCTGATGCTGGTGCTGATGCTCGTGTTCGCGCTGGGTGCGCGCAACCTGGCGCGCTCGCGCACGGGTCGCGCCTTCGCCGCGGTCCGGGACCGTGACATGGCCGCGGAGATGATGGCCATCAACCTGCCTCGCGCCAAGACGGTGGCGTTCGCCATCTCCTCGTTCTACGCCGGCTGCTCCGGCGCGCTGATCTACAGCATCATCGGGTTCTTCGAGCCGTCCAGCTTCGGTCTGCTGCTCTCGGTGCAGTTCATCGCGATGGTCCTGATCGGGGGAGCGGGCACCGTCAGCGGAGCCATCATGGGCGCGCTGTTCATCACGCTCCTGCCCACCCTGACGCGCGAGCTCCCGGCGTACGTGCCCTTCATCTCCGGCCAGGTCACCGACACCCCCAACGTCTTCCAGCTCGAGCAGGTCCTCTACGGCCTGCTCATCGTCGGCTTCCTGCTGTTCGAGCCGCGGGGACTCTTCGGCATCTGGATCCGGATCCGCAACTACTGGAAAGGCTGGCCCTTCAGCTACTGAGCGGCCGGACACACACAAAGGAGAGCACCGTGAAGTCAAGGAAGTCAGCAGTGCTGCTGGTCGCGCTGGCGCTGCTCGCCACCGGTTGTCGCGGTGGCGGGGAAGCAGAGGGTGAGTCGGCCGTCAATGCGCCGGGTGTCACCGACGAGGCGTGCCCCGAGGCGGTCAACGCCGACAACGGGTGCATCTACCTGGGCACCATCTCCGACCTGACCCAGGGTCCGTTCGCGCCGCTGGGCGTGCCCATCACCGAGGCGCAGGCAGCGTTCTGGAACCGCGTCAACGAGGACGGTGGCATCGGTGGCTACGACATCGACGTGACCAAGTACGTCAAGGACAACCTCTACAACCCGCAGACCCACCAGCAGGTCTACGGCGAGATCGAGGGC
Organism: Nocardioides sp. BGA-UO-ETr-FS32; assembly: GCF_059567905.1. Taxonomy (NCBI): domain Bacteria; kingdom Bacillati; phylum Actinomycetota; class Actinomycetes; order Propionibacteriales; family Nocardioidaceae; genus Nocardioides; species Nocardioides sp. BGA-UO-ETr-FS32. The sequence continues at coordinate 613,708 of NZ_JCAQOX010000013.1, forward strand.
GAGGTGCTGGCGCTCGCACAGACGCTGGGCTCGCCGACCACGCTGGCGATCATCCCCGACATGGACCGCGACGAGATGATCGGCGCCCCGGCGTCGTGGACCTCGCTGTGGGCCTTCGAGGACGCGATCCTCGAGTCCGGCGCCAACTACTGCGTCGAGGGCATGAACGCCGTCGACTACATGGTCGCTGAGAAGGACATCGCCTCGGTGATGGCGGTCGGCTTCCCGGGCGACTACGGCGGTGACGGCGCAGCGGGTGCCGAGATCGCCGCCGAGGCCAACGGGCTCGAGTTCACCGGGGTCGAGACGGCGCCCGGCCAGGAGGCGCAGGCGGGCGCGATCAGTGCCATCGTGAAGCAGAAGCCCGACCTCGTCCTGCTCGGCACCGGACCGACCGAGACCGCTGTCATCGTCGGGCAGGCAGCCGCCCAGGGCTTCCAGGGCCAGTTCATCGGGCTCGGCCCGACCTGGAACCCCGCCCTGCTGGAGACCCCGGCCGCCCCGGCGCTCGAGGCGCTCTACATGCAGTCCGGCTACTGGGGGCCCTTCGGCACCGAGACGCCCGGCCACCAGGCGATGCGTGACGCGCTGGGCGACGTGGCCCAGCCCAACGACGGCTACACGGCCGGCTGGGCGTGGTCCTACCCGTTGAAGGCGGCGCTGGAGGAGTGGCTCGAGGGCGACTACGACAAGGACCGTGCCGGTCTGCTCGAGGCAGTGCAGTCGCTGGAGACGATCGACTACGAGGGGATGCTCCCGGAGGAGGCCGGCAACCGGGCCGGTGAGCCCGACGAGACGATCTTCCGCGAGTCGGTGCTGAGCAAGGTCGACCCGTCGGCCCCGTCCGGCGTGGCGATCGTCGAGGACTTCGCGGCCGGCCCGACCGCGTCCGAGCACACCTTCGAAGGAGCGTGCTTCGAGGGCTGAGCCACACGCGTGCCCGGACCCCGACCGCCCGGAGAGCGGTCAGGGTTCGGGCGCGCGGGCGCGCGCGCCGTACCCTTGAGGGGTGACCGCGATCCCCACCCTCGAGCAGCTGCACGCGCTCGGGCCCCTCCAGCAGCCCACCTACCCCGACGCCGGGGCGGTCGACGCTGCCGTGGCCCGACTGAGGACCGCGCCGCCGCTGGTGTTCGCGGGCGAGTGCGACGACCTCACCGAGAAGATCGCCGCCGTCACGCGCGGCGAGGCGTTCCTGCTGCAGGGCGGCGACTGCGCCGAGACCTTCGCCGGCGTCACCGCCGACAACGTCCGCAACAAGCTGCGGGTCCTGCTGCAGATGGCCGTCGTGCTGACGTACGCCGCGTCGGTGCCGGTCGTGAAGCTCGGCCGCCTCGCGGGCCAGTACGCCAAGCCCCGCAGCAGTGACCTCGAGACCCGTGACGGCGTGACGCTCCCCGCCTACCGCGGCGACGCGGTCAACGGCTACGACTTCACCCCCGAGGCGCGCGTGCCCGACCCGCAGCGCCTGGTCGACGTCTACAACTCCTCCGCCGCGACGCTCAACCTCGTGCGCGCCTTCGTCACCGGCGGCTACGCCGACCTGCGGCAGGTGCACACCTGGAACACCGACTTCGTGCAGTCCTCGCCTTTCGGCCAGCGCTACGAGGCGATGGCTGACGAGATCGAGCGCGCGCTGACCTTCATGAAGGCCATCGGCGCCGACCCCGACGAGTTCCACCGCGTCGACTTCCACTCCAGCCACGAGGCGCTGCTGCTCGAGTACGAGCAGGCCCTGACCCGCATCGACTCGCGCACCGACCTGCCCTACAACGTCTCGGCCCACTTCGTGTGGATCGGTGAGCGCACCCGCCAGCTCGACGGCGCGCACATCGAGCTGCTGTCCAAGATCCGCAACCCGATCGGCATCAAGCTCGGGCCCACGACGACGCCCGACAACGCCCTCGCGTACGCCTCGCGGCTCAACCCCGACAACACGCCGGGCCGGCTCACCTTCATCACCCGCTTCGGCGCGGGCAAGATCCGCGACGGGCTCCCCGCGCTGGTCGAGAAGGTCACCGCCGAGGGCCTCAACGTGGCGTGGGTCTGCGACCCGATGCACGGCAACACCTTCGAGGCCTCCTCGGGCTACAAGACGCGCCGCTTCGACGACGTCATCGAGGAGGTGCAGGGCTTCTTCGACGTGCACCGCAGCCTCGGCACCTGGCCCGGCGGCGTGCACGTCGAGCTCACCGGCGACGACGTCACCGAGTGCGTCGGTGGCGGCGAGGAGATCGACGAGGCAGGCCTGGCCAACCGCTACGAGTCCGTCTGCGACCCGCGCCTCAACCGCGTCCAGTCCCTCGAGCTGTCCTTCCTCGTCGCGGAGATGTTGCGCAAGGCGTGATCCCGCCTGCTCGATCGTGACCTGATCGTGAGCAGGTCGTGGCCCGCCGGGACGCCCGCGCACCGATGCTGTCCCGATGGGGGACCTGTCGACGTCGTTGCGCGCGCTCGCGCACCCGGGATCCGTGCTCGCACTCGTGGTGCTGGTGCTCAACGACCACGTGCTCAAGCAGACGTGGCCGGGCTGGGTCACCGGCAAGCTGAGTGACGTCGCCGGCCTCGTGGTCGCGCCGCTGCTCCTGGCGGCGGCGCTCGCCCTCGTGCGTGCGCCCCGGAGCATGCCGGTGTCGCTCGCAGCGACCGGAGCGGGGTTCGTGTTCTGCAAGACCTCGGACCTGGGCGCCGCGGTGACGAGCAGCACGTGGAGCCTCTTCGGCACGCCGACGATGATCCGTGCCGACGTCACCGACCTGCTCGCGCTGCCGGCGCTGTACACCGCCTGGTGGATCCACCGGACGGCGCGCGACGCCGCCGGGGGCGGATGGCGGCGTACGGTCGCCGTGGCGGTCGGCACGGCGCTGCTGCCGGTCGGGGTGCTCGCGACGAGCGCCACCTCGTGCGGCGAGTGGCGCGGCTACATCGGGGTGGCCGTGCTGGAGGGTGACTTCCCCGGAACCCCGCACGAGGTCGAGACGCGGCTGGGCGGCCACGACGAGCACGGGTGGCTCACCATCGACGCCGAGGGCCGGTTCGCCGAGCCCGACCTCCGGGTCGACGGCCCCGAGGCGTGGCAGGGCGAGCGGACGGAGACCTGCGTCGCGGGACGCTGCTGGCGGCTCGTGGGCGACTCCGTCGAGAGCTCGGTGGACGGCCGGCCGTGGAGTCGCGAGGGGACGCTGACGGAGGCCGACCGCGCGGACATCACCGACGAGGAGGGCGACGAGGAGTGCGGTGACCCGCTGCCGGTGCGCCCGGTCGACATCGCGGCCGCGGAGCTGGACGGCGTCGTCCGCGTCGTAGTCGCGCTGCAGCGCGGAGGCATCTGGCAGCGCAACCACGACGGGACGTGGACGGTCCTGACCATCGACACGCTGGGCGAGGCGGTGGCGCGCGACCTGCCCTCGCCGCCACGGGTGACGGAGGTCGACGCCCCGGACCCGCCGGACGAGACCGAGCCCGAGACCGTGCCCGAGACCGGCGAGACCGAGCCCGAGACCGGGTCGCCGACGCCCCCGTGCGCGTCCCCGACCACCTACACCGTCACGCCGAACCCCCTCAACGGTCCGCCCACCACCCGCGAGGTCTGCCCCTGACGACGGGTAGGTTCGCCCCGTGATCGACCTGCGCTCCGACACCCTGACCCGTCCGACGGCCGAGATGCGCGAGGCGATGGCCCGCGCGGAGGTGGGCGACGACGTCTACGGCGAGGACCCGACGGTCACCGCGCTGCAGGAGCGGGTCGCGGGGATGTTCGGCCACGAGGCCGCGCTGTTCACGCCGACGGGGTCGATGGCCAACGTGCTCGCCGTGGCGAGCGTGGTGTCCCCGGGCGAGGAGGTGCTCTGCGAGTCCTCCGCGCACATCGCCCGTGCGGAGCTCGGGGCCCACGGCGCGATCAGTGGCATCACCATGCGGACGTGGACGCACGCCCGCGGCCAGGTCGACCTGGCCGCGATCGAGTCGATGCACGCCCCCGACATGGGACCGTTCTTCGTCCGGACCGCGGCGGTGTCGGTGGAGAACACGCACAACTTCGCCGGCGGCGCGGTGCTCCCCCTCGACGACCTGCGGGCGCTGCGTGCGTGGGCAGACCGCACCGGCACCCGGGTCCACCTCGACGGCGCCCGGCTCTGGAACGCACACGTCGCCACCGGCACCCCGTTCGCCGAGTACGGCCGGGTCGCCGACGTGCTCGCCGTGTGCCTGTCCAAGGGGCTCGGTGCCCCGGTCGGGTCGCTGATGGTCGGCTCGGCCGACGCGATCGCGGAGGCCCGCGTACGGCGCAAGCGGCTCGGCGGCGGGATGCGGCAGGTCGGCGTGCTCGCGGCGGCAGGGGCGTACGCCCTCGACCACCACGTGGAGCGGCTGGCCGACGACCACGCGCACGCCCGCCTGCTCGGAGAGGCGCTCGGCCTCGACCCGGACGCGGTCGAGACCAACATCGTCGTGGTGGAGCGTCCGGACGCGGCGTCGTTCGTGGAGCGGGCGGCCGCGGAGGGGGTGCGGATCGCGGCGGTCGGCCCGCGCGCCGTACGCCTCGTGACCCACCTCGACGTCACCCCGGCCGACGCCGACCGGGCCGCTGCGGTGCTCAGCCGGCTCGCTGCCCGATGATCGAGACCTCGCTGATCGCGGTGTAGTCGCGGCCGAGGTCGCCGCTGCCCGGCGGCGTCACGGCGTTGATGGTGATCGAGAGCGTCCTCGTCGCCACCGGCGGCACCTTCATCGTCTGCAGCCCGGGACGCTGGGCGAAGCTCTGCTCGATCGCCGAGCCGTCGGCGAACTGCCACGTCACGGTGAGGATGCGGCGGTTGTTGGGGTACCACGCCACGCCCTCGACGTTCTTGGCGTAGCCGTTGACGATGCCGAGGCGGTGGACCACGGCGGTCTCGGGCAGGGTCATCGTGATCTTCTGCCCGGTGGCGTCGCCGCCGATGCGCCACGCCGTGCTCGGGTCGCCGTCGCCCATCTGGCTGGCCTCATAGGCGACCAGGCTGCCGTCGAAGTCCTGCGTCGGCGGGGCGGTGCCCGGCACGTCGAAGGTCGCGGCCCCGGCCAGCTCGCGGCGCTTGCCCACGCCCTGCGGCGCACTTCCCGCATCCTGTCCCGTGCCGGCACCCTCGGTCGCTCCCGCGTCCCCCGAGGACTCCGTGGAGGACGCGGCGTCCACGGCGGCGGTCGCGTCGACAGCGGTGTCCTCGGACTCGAAGACCTTCAGCAGCACGAGGACCAGTGCCACGAGCAGCACGGCACCGGCGACCCAGTACAACCAGGCGTGGCCCCGGACGGCCGGGAGGTCGACCTCGTCGACCTCCTCGTAGGGCAGCAGCTCCTCACGCGGGTCCCACTCGGGGCGGCGGGGGCCGGCGGGAGCGGGCGCCGGCCGCTCGACCGGTGGCTCGACCGGGTGCGGGGCCGGGTCCTCGTCCGGTACGTCGGGCGGGCTGGTCGGCGCGACGGGCGTCGGGTCGGCCGCCTGGACGGGTGGCGCGATCGGCTGCTGCTCCACCGGTGCGGGCACTGGTGCGGGTGCGGGTGCGGGTGCGGGCGCGGGCGCGGGGGACGGCGCGGGGGCCCCGATCGGGTGGCCGCAGTTGAGGCAGAACCGGCCCACGCCGAGCTCGGCCCCGCACGACACGCAGCTGTCCACGCGCCCCACGATAGGGGGATGCGTCCACCCGGACGCGAGGAAATCGCGATCGTGGCGCGTCACACGGCGATGTGCGGCACCTCTCCCTCGACGACACGTCGCGGGGCCAGCTCGACGGCCAGCATCGCGACGAGCACCATGCCGCCGCCCAGCAGCAGCCGCGTGGTGAGGCCCTCACCGCCCAGCCAGACCGCGAAGAAGGAGGCGAAGACCGGCTCCATGCTCATGATGATCGCGCTGCGCGTCGGCGGAAGGTGGGCCTGCGCCCACGTCTGGCCGAGCAGCCCGGCAGCGCCGACGACCACGGCCATGTAGCCCACCGACGCCCAGTCGCCGGGCCGGTCGGGCAGCACGATCCCGTCGTGCACGGTCGCCAGCGTGCAGACGGCGGCGATGACCATGATCTGCAGGATCGTCATCCCGACCGCGTCCTGCGCGCTCGACCAGGCCCCGAGCCCGACGATGTGCAGGGCGTACAGCACGGCCGAGGCCAGGGTGATCAGCTCGCCGTAGCCGATGCTGAACCCGTTGAGGGCCAGCACGCCCAGCCCGACGGTGGCGAGCGCGACCGCGGCCCAGGTGATCGGCGGGATCCGGGTGCGCAGGATCGCGGCGGCGAGCAACGGCGTGCACACGACGTACAGGCCGGTGACGAAGCCACTGATGCTGGCCGGGGTGTGCGCGAGGCCGGCCATCTGGAGGATCTGGGCCACGCCGTAGAGGAGGCCGAGGACCACCGCGTGGCGACGGACGACGGGGGAGAGGCGGCCGAGCGCCCTCGGGGCGACGGCCAGCAGCGCGAGCGAGGCGATCGTGAACCGCACGGCCAGGAAGTCGAGGGTCGGGACCCGGTCGAGGAGGTCCTTGATCATGAAGAACGTCGACCCCCAGCTGGCGGCCACCGCCAGCAGCACCACCGCTGCCAGCAGGGTCGTACGCCGGGTCTGCTGGGTGTGCACGGACGAACGCTAGGGCCTCACACGAGGAAGAGCGTGATCGTGGATCCCTTCGGGACCTCCTCGCCCTGGTCAGGGTCGCTGCTCGAGACGAACCCGAGCCCGAGGTAGGTGTCGGACTGCTCGGTCTCGACCTGGAAGCCGAGTCCCTCGAGCAGCTCGGTGGCTGCCTCGACGCCCATCGCCCGCACCCGCGGCACCTCGACGAGCTCCGGTCCGAGGGAGACCACGAACGACACCGTGTCGCCGCGGAAGAGGGTCCCCGAGGTCGGGTCCTGCGAGATGACGTCGCCCTCGGCGACCGTGTCGCTGTACTGCTCGTCGACGACACTCACCTGGAACCGGCGCTTCTCCAGCGCCGCGCGGGCCGCCTCGAACGACTGGCCGGTGAAGTCCTTCACCTCGGTCGGCTTGCGGCCGCGGCTCAGGACCAGGTCGACGGTCGCGCCGGGCTTGAGGGTGGTGCCGACCTTGGGGGACGTGCGGATGACCTGGCCCTCCGGCACCGTCTCGCTCCACCGCCCCTTGCTCTCGCCGAACGCGAGGCTGGTGGCGGCGAGCGCGTCCTGCGCCTGGTCCTCGGTCCGGCCGGCGAGGTCCGGGACGTCGTAGCGCTCCGGGCCGAGGGACAGCACGAGCGTCACGGATCCGCCGTCGAGCACCCGACCGCCCGGTCCGGGGTCGGTCGCGATGACGAGCCCGGCGGCCACGTTCTCGGAGTAGGCCGGCTCGCCCGCCTCGGCCTGGAGGCCCGCGTCCTCGAGCTCGGCGGCAGCGGCGGCCTCGTCGAGGCCCAGCACGCCGGGGGTCGTCGTCCAGCGCTCCCAGCCGAACCACCACGCGCCGGCGGCCACGCCCCCGAGCAGGAGGACGGACAGCAGCAGCGCGATGGGTCCCTTCACCGAGCGGCGGCGCGCGGTCGTGGCGACGGGCGCCGCCCGGCTGGGCGCGCGACCGGGCGGCCCGGGTCGTACGGCGGTCGCGGTCGCGGTCGTCGGCGCCGCGGCCGCGGCCGCGGCCGCGGGCGTGGTCCGCATCGGCTCGGTCATCGGTCCACCGACCGGTCCACCGACCGGTCCGTCGCCCCGCGCCGGGTGGCGCTCGAGGGCGGTCGTGCGGTCGGGGCTGCCGTCGTCGACCAGGCCGGAGTCGCGGGGGTCGACCTCGGTCAGCAGGGCGAGCGCGCTCGCGTCGAACGGCTCGGGGGTCGTGGGCTCGCCGATGTCGTCCGTCGCGTCGGAGGGCGTACGCCGGGGGAGCAGGTCGGCGGCCAGCTCGGGGTCGGACGCGAGCCCCTCGCGCAGCGCCTGCTCGACGCGGTGCAGGTGGTGCAGCAGCACCGTGGCGTCGGCGGGCCGCTGGCCGCGGTCGCGCGAGGTCGCTCGCGCGACGAGGGCGTCGACGTAGTCGGGGATGCCCGGCTCGAGGAGCGAGGGCATCGGCACGTCGTGGTGCACGTGGCGGTAGGCGACCTGGATGGGCGACTCGCCCTCGTGCGGCTTCTTGCCGGTGAGGAGCTCGTAGAGCACGACCCCAGCGGCGTAGACGTCGGCCCGTGCGTCGGAGCGTCCGTCGACCACGAGCTCGGGGGCGAGGTAGGACACGGTGCCGATCAGCACGCCGCCCGTCGCGGTGTGCTGGGTGTCGGCGCTGACGGCCTTGGCCAGGCCGAAGTCGGCGACCTTCACCCGGCCACCGTGCGCCTCGTCGGCGATGAGGACGTTCTCGGGCTTCACGTCGCGGTGGACCAGGCCGGCGCGGTGGGCGGCGGCGAGAGCGGAGACGACCGGCTCGAGCAGCGCCAGCGCCCGCACCGGAGGCATGGGCGCCTCCTTGCGGACCACGTCGCGCAGGGTGTGCCCGGGGACGTACTCCATGACGAGGAAGACGGTGTCCGTGCCGTCGGAGGCGTCGTCGCCCTGGTCGTAGACACTCACGACGTGGGGATGGTTGAGCCGGGCCGCGGCACGCGCCTCGCGGACGAAGCGCTGCGCGAACTCCTGGTCGTCGCCGAGGCCCGGGTGCATCACCTTGACCGCGACCAGGCGGTCCAGGCGGGTGTCGGTGGCCTCGTAGACACTGGCCATGCCGCCGCGCGCCACCCGGGCGCCGATGCGGTAGCGACCGTCGAGCAGGCGTCCGACCAAGGGGTCGCCAGCAGCGCCGGGCGCGGTTGCGCGGGCGTGCTCGGGTGGCTCCACTGATCGACCTCCAGCGCCGGACCACGGAGAGGCGGGGAAGGATCCGGCCGCCCCATCGTACGGAAGCGGCGCCTGCCGCCACGCTCAGGCGACGTCCCGGCGTGGCGTCAGGCCGGGGGTCGGCCCGCCTCCAGGCGCTGCTTGATGGCCTCGACGTTGTCGACGTACGTCCGCGTCTCCTCGTAGAGCCCGTGCCGCCGCACGGCGCCCAGCCCCTGGTAGTAGGCACCGATCTTGTGCGCCCGCCGCTCGGTGTGGCGCGAGAGGACGCGGAGCAGCAGCACGCCGGCCTGGGCGTTGTCGCCGGTCCGGCGCAGGTCGAGGTCGCGGCCGGCGTAGTGCTCCATCCACCGTCCGGTCGAGGGCAGCACCTGCATGGCGCCGATGGCGTCGGCGCTCGACACCAGTCCCATCTGCCAGCCGGACTCCTGCCAGGCGACGGCCAGGGCCAGCTGCGGGTCGACGCCGTGGCTGCGCGCGGCGCCGGCGATCACCCGGCGTACCTTCTCGCGGTCGCGGTCGGGGTGCTGCCACATCCTCGTGCGGGTCGTGCCGTCCCGCTTGCCGCCCTGCTTGCCGCCCTGCTTCCCGCCCGTGGCGCCGTCGCGGCCCACCACCGGGACCTCGATCCGCTGGCCGACCCGCAGGCCCCCGCTGCGGTCGAGGTGGTTGTGTGACACGACCTCGGCGGTCCACGCGCCGAAGCGCACGGCCAGGCCCGAGGCGGTGTCACCCCGCTCCACGACGTACGGGACGAGCGTGCGGTCCGACGGCAGCCGCTCGTGGTCGGCGTGGGCCGGGGCGGCGTGGACGGCCGTCGCGGCGGCTGCGAGCACCAGTCCGACCGTGCAGCGTACGGCGCGGTCGAGCGGTCGGCGCGGTGGTCGGTGGGATGGTCGGGTCACGGGCGTGCTCCTCGTCCCGTCCGCTGCGCCCGGGGGCCGAGGTCCACCGAGGGGGAAGCGCGCGAACGAGCGTTCGACGTTACCGACCGGCGTACGACGACGCGAGGCGGCGGCCGGGTCGGGCGTGTCGCGCGACCGGCCGCCGCCTCGCGGTCAGGCCTGTCAGGCACGTGTGCCTGGCAGGTGTGCGGGGTCTCAGCAGGCGCCGTTGAACGTGCTGAGCTCGAGCTGGGGAGCCTTGATGGACTTCTCGTTGGGGGCGCGCATCGACCAGTAGCGCATCCAGTCCATCTGCATCCGCGCCGGGTCCATCTTCTTGCCGCCCTGGGCGCGCAGCTCGAACTTCAGCTGACGGGCGACGGGGTCGAGGGCCTCGGCGCGGCGCTCGGTGTTGATGACGTGGCCGTCGACGAACCAGGAGACGTGGTCCTCGGCGACCTCGACGCCGTAGGTGTGCCACCGGTCGTTGCGCAGGTGGCGGCCGAGGAAGCCGCGGTAGGAGTTGTTCGGCAGCGTGTGGACGTAGGACTTCACCGTGTTGGTGCCGAGCGTGAAGTTCTCGATGCCGATGTCACGGCCGCCGCAGTGCTGGTCGCGGGTGCCGCCGGGGACGAGCTCGGTGACGACCTTGAAGGGCTTGCCGCCCTTGACCTTCGACATGGTGCGGGCCCGCATCCGGATCTCCCAGCGGCCGTAGGTGTGGCCCTTGAGGTCGAGGGTGGCCGACACGCTGCCGCGCTGGGTGCTCATCAGCGTCAGCATGCCGTTCTGGGTGCGGACGACGCCGCGGCCCTTCTGCTTCCAGAACGCCGGCTTGGGGCCGATGAACTCCTGGCGGAACACGCCGTGCTGGTACCAGCCGAACGTGTTGCCGGCGTGGACCGGGCCCGGGGCGCCGTCGTAGTGGTCGGCCGCCGCGGGGGAGACGGACGGGGAGAGGGTGAGCGCCAGCAGGCCGGCGAGGGCAGCGGCGAGTGCGGATCTCAGGGGGTGCATCCGCGACACGCTACGGAACGCTCCCCGGGCCGACAACTCCGGCGCCGACCTGCGTCCTACCTCTGGCATGCGCCGCGACTCCCGGCCCGTACGGCTCCTCACCTAGGCTTCGCGCATGACCGACGTCCCCCTCGCCGACCGTGACCTGGCCGCCCTCGTCCCCGAGTGGCTCGACTGGAGCCAGGTCGCCGAGCTGCTCGGCGTGACGCCCGGCAAGGTCCGCACCATGATCCGTGAGCACGAGCTCGCCGCCGCCGTCCCCGAGCCGGGCGCCGGCCCGAAGGTCCCGGCCGACTTCATCCAGGACGGGCTCGTGGTCAAGGGCCTGCCCGGACTGCTCACGCTGCTGCACGACCACCGCTTCGACGACCGCGAGTGCATCGCGTGGCTGTTCACCGACGACGACCTCCCGGGGCGTCCGATCGACGCGCTGCGCGAGAACCGCGGCAGCGAGGTCAAGCGCCGCGCGCAGGTGCTGGAGTACTGATGACCGCCTCGCCCGGGCGCAGGCGCTACCGGGTGTTCCTGCTGCTCGTGGCGGCGGCCGCCCTGGTCGTCTGGTTCTTCACCCCGGCCGACCAGGACGATCCGCCCTCGAGCAGCGGCGACACGACGACCTCGTCCGACTTGCGCGCCGGGACGCCGTCCGACTCGCCGTCGCCGACGCACGAGCTCACCCAGACCAACACCCCCAGCACCGAGCCGACCACGCTCCCTTCCACGCCGCCGGCGAGCGAGGGCACCGACCCCGCCAGCGGCCTCCCCCTCGTACGGCTCGCGGACCTGCCGCCCGAGGCGGCCCGCACCGTGGTGCTCATCGACGCCGGCGGCCCCTTCCCGGAGGTCGAGCACGACGGCGGCACCTTCGGCAACCGCGAGGAGCTGCTGCCCGACGAGCCGTACGGCTACTACCGCGAGTACACGGTGCCCACGCCCGGCCTCAAGACCCGCGGCGCCCGGCGTATCGTGGCAGGACGGGCCGGCGAGCTCTACTGGACGGCCGACCACTACAGCTCCTTCTCACGCATCAGGAGGTAGCCGTGAACACCCCACGACGTTCTTCTCCTCCGCTTCGCTCCTCCGAACAACGCCTCGGGGACCCCGGATGAGCGGACTTGCTGCCGTCCTCGCGGGACACGAGGCGCCCGGCATCCACCTGTGGCACGGCGCGTTCGACGTGGCCGACGTACGCCACTCGGTCGAGCACGCGGGGTGGGGCTTCGGGCACGTCGACGGCTGGACGGGCGCCGACAGCAAGGCCGCGTTCCTCGCCGCCGTGGGCGAGGCGCTCGACTTCCCGGACCACTACGGGCAGAACTTCGACGCCCTCGCCGACTGCCTGCACGACATCGGCGCGGGCCGGGACGGGGTCGTCCTCCTCTGGGACGGCTGGGCCACCCTGGCGCGGGCGGACGAGAAGGCCTTCAGCATCGCCCTCACCGTGCTCGGCTCCCGCGTCAACGCCGACCGCGGGGTGCCGTTCTCGGTACTGCTGCGCGGCGACGGCCCTCCGGTGCCGGGCATCACCAGCCTGGACTGAGCGCCGAGCCCCTGTCGGACGTCGGCGGTCAGACGGTCCGCTGGGTCGCGGCGGCTGCCAGCTCGGTCAGCACCTCGCGCGCCCGCTCGTCGACGTCGGCCGCCCGCAGGGCCTCCACGGCATGGTCGGCCAGCTGGCCGATCACGGCCTCGACCTGCGCGCGTGCGCCGGAGTCCTCGATGATGCCGCGCAGCCCGTCGACGTCGGCCGTCGTCAGGGGAGTGCCGAGGGCCGCGTCGAGCCGCTCGGCCGCCGCCGGGGGAGCGGCGTCGAGCGCGAGGGCGACGAGGACGGTGCGCTTGCCCTCCACGAGGTCGTCGCCGGCCGGCTTGCCGGTCTCGGCCGGGTCGCCGAAGACGCCCAGCAGGTCGTCGCGCAGCTGGAAGGCCTCGCCGAGCGGGAGCCCGAAGCGGGTCAGCTGCTCGATCTGCTGTGGCGTGGCGCCGGCCAGCCCGGCGCCGATGTGGAGCGGTCGCTCGATGGAGTACTTCGCCGACTTGTAGCGCAGCACGGTCATCGCGGTGTCGACGTCGGCACGCCCGCGCGCCTGCACGGACACGTCGAGGAACTGCCCGGCGATCACCTCGTTGCGGCACTGCTCGAACAGTGCGAGCCCGGGCGCCACGTCGTCGGGGGCGAAGCCGCTGCGGCGCAGCATGTCCTCGGCCCATCCGAGGAGCAGGTCGCCGAGCAGGATCGCGGCGGCGGCGCCGTACTGCGCCGGGTCGCCGCGCCATCCCGCGGCGCGGTGCTCGGCCTCGAACGCGCGGTGCGTCGCGGGGCGGCCGCGGCGGGTGTCGGAGGCGTCCATGTAGTCGTCGTGGACCAGGGCGCTCGCGTGGAGCACCTCGAGCGACGCGCAGGCCCGGGCCAGCGCCAGCTCGTCGGCGACGTCGGGCCGGATCGCCCGGTGCCCCCAGTGGCAGAACGCCGCGCGGAACCGCTTGCCGCCGCGCACCGCCGTACGGGCCTCCGCGATCAACCGGCCGGCGTCGGGGCCGAGCGGGGCGAGCTCCGCCTCGCGGTCGTCGAGGAACGCGTCGAGCACCCCCTGGACCTGGTCACGGAAGGCGGCTGGGTCCCAGGTCGTCACCAATCCAGCCTAAACAGTGGGACGGGGAGCCCGTCGGCCGCGGTCGTCCGTAGGCTGTTGCGCATGACGCACGGATGGAGCTCGGCCCGGGACCTGAGCATGCGCGAGCGCCTCGACAGCGGCGAGCGCTCCTTCTCGTTCGAGTTCTTCCCGCCCAAGGACGCGGCCGGCGAGGAGCAGCTCTGGCAGGCGATCACCGAGCTCGAGCCCTACGGTCCGACCTTCGTGTCCGTGACGTACGGCGCCGGCGGCACCACGCGCGACCGCACCGTCGCGATCACCGCGCGGATCGCGCGCGAGACCAGCATGCTGCCGGTCGCGCACCTCACGTGCGTCGGCCACACCACCGACGAGCTCACCGCGATCCTCCGTGACCTGGGCGAGGCCGGCGTACGCCACGTGATGGCCCTGCGCGGGGACCCGCCGGGTGGCCCGGGGTCGCCCTGGACGCCCACCGACGGCGGCCTCACCTATGCCAACGAGCTGGTCGCGCTGATCCGCGAGCGGACCGACCTGCGCATCGGTGTCGCCGCGTTCCCCGAGGGGCACGTCGAGGCCGCCGACCTCGACCACGACGCCCGCGTGCTGAAGGCGAAGTACGACGCCGGTGCCGAGTTCGCCGTGACGGACATGGTGCTGCGGGCCTCCGACTACGTGGGCCTGGTGGAGCGCGCCGAGGCCGTCGGGGCCGACCTGCCGATCATCCCGGGCATCATGCCGATCCTGAACCTGCGCTCGATGGAGCGGATGGCCGAGCTCTCCCGCCGCCAGCTGCCCGCGGAGGTCGTCGCCCGCCTCACGCCGTACGCCGACGACCCGCAGGGGCTGCGTGCCGAGGGCATCGCGATCGCGACCGAGCTCTGCGAGGCCCTGCTCGACGCGGGGGCGCCCGGGCTGCACTTCTACACCCTCAACCGGTCGAAGGCGACGCGGGAGATCTTCGGCAACCTGCGCATCACCGTCTGAGTCCGTCGCCACTACGGTGAGCGGCATGCACACCGTCACCGTCACCGGGACCGGCACCAGCAGGGTCGCTCCGGACAGCGCAGTCGTCCGGCTGGGCGCGGTCGCGCGGGGGAGCGGGGTCGCCGAGGCCTATGCGGCGATGACGTCGGCCGCCGCCTCGATCGTCGAGGTCGCCCGGCGCCACACCGACGAGCGACGCATCGCCTCGACCGGGATCACGGTGTGGCCCTGGCACGACCACTCCGGCACGCGGCAGGGCTACGAGGCGCGCCACTCCTACATGATCGGGTGTCCCGACCTCGCCGGTGCCGGCACGATGCTCGCCGACCTCGCGGCCGAGGTCGGCGACGGCCTCGCGATCGACAGCGTCGGTCTGGAGGTCACCGAGGACCACGGCGCCGGCGACAAGGCCCGCGAGGCGGCCTTCCACGACGCCCGCGACAAGGCCGCCCAGCTCGCGCGGCTGGCGGGAGCCGGCCTCGGCGCCGTGCAGACCGTGGTCGAGGGCGACGCCGGACGTGAGCCGTCCCCGGTGGCCAGGATGGCGATGGCGCACGACTCCGCCGGCGGCCTGGAGGCGGGCGAGACGACGGTGACCACCTCGGTGACGGTGGTCTGGGAGCTGGCCTACTGACCCGCGCGGCCGACGACCTCGGCGACCAGTGCTGCGCTGAGCCCCGCGAACGGTAGCCCCGAGCCCGTGGTGGCGTGCGCACCGGCGGCGAGCACGCCCGCGATCGGCGTACGTGGACCGAGCCGGGTGCGGGCGGTCCGCGGGCCCTGCCACTGCACGCCGTGCGGCGAGCCGCCCCACGCGTCGACGAGGTCGCGGGGCGTCCGGTCGAGGCGCGTCACGACCCGGCGGCGCACGTCGATGCCGCGCCGGGCCAGCGCGACGAGGACGTCCTCGGCGATGCGACCGCGCGCCAGGACCGTCCAGGCCGCGCCGCCGTCCGGCGCGCGCCCGCCGGTGCGGACGACGAGGAGCGGGTCGCCGTGCAGCGCGACCTCGTGCGGCAGGTCGGGCAGCTCCTCGCCCGCGGCGTCGATCCCGACGTGGCACACGACCGGGGGGAAGGCGGGAGTGGTGCGCCGGACGTACGCCGCCAGCGCGGGCAGGCGGCGTGGGTCGATCGCGACGACCACGTGGTCGGCGTCGACCTCGCCCGCTGCGACCTGCACCGCTGCGACGCGGCCGTCGCGGACGACGAGGTCGGTGGCGCTCGTGCCGGTCAGGACGGTCACTCCCCGCAGGGTGAGCCGGTCGGCCATCGCGGTGCCGAGCGCGGCGAGCCCGCCGGGGACGGTCCAGGCGCCGAAGCGCTGCTCGAGGTAGACGTCGACGCCGGCCAGGACCGGTGCGTCCCGCAGGTCGTGGCCGTCCATGACGAGCCGGTGCCCGGCGACCAGTCGCAGCCGTTCGTCGCGGAGGGCGCGGCGCAGCCGCCGGTGCAGCGACTCGCGGCTCCCGAGCAGGGCGGTCAGCTCGCGGGGGGCGACGTCGGCGTCGAAGGGCCGCTCGTACCACTCCTTGCGGAGCAGCTCCCACATGTCGCCGTACGACGCCACGTGGTCGACCCACTGCTGCCCCAGGCCGGGCCCCAGGTCGTCGAAGGCGTCGAGCTGTGCCGCCCGCGAGCCGCCCGGCAGCCGCAGCGAGGTGCCGTCCTCGAAGCGGTGCTCACGGACGAGGGGCAGGGCCTGGAGGTCGACCTCGCGCTCGAGCGGGCGACCGGACTTGCGGAAGAGGTCGCGCACGACTGCGGGCAGCAGCGTGCTGCTGGGTCCGGCGTCCCAGGCGAAGTCGTCCTGCTCGACCGTCGACAGGGCGCCGCCGAGGTGGTCGGAGCGCTCCAGCAGGGTGACCTCGTGGCCGAGCTTGGCCAGGCGCGCGGCGGCAGCCATGCCGCCGAAGCCGCCGCCGACCACCACCACGCGAGCCACGGGGGAACCCTAGGGCCCGCGCCCGTGGGACGGGTCAGGCGACCCGGTGCAGCGGCTCCTCCTTGCGCCAGCGGCGCCACCCACGGCGCACCAGGCGGGCGAGGAGGAAGACGGTGACGAGCCCGAGCAGCAGCAGGACGCCGGCGACGGCCGCGGCCGTACGGGGGTGCTCGATCGCGAACCACACCACGACCAGGACCCCGGCGTCCTCGGTGAGGCTGGCGACGACATTGGTCACCGGTTCGGGGGAGGTGTTGATCGCCAGGCGGCTGCCGGCCTTGACGAGGTGGCTCAGCAGGGCGGTGCCGCCACCCACGGCCCCGAGCACGGCCTGGTCGAGCGAGGACGCGTCCCCGGCGAGCAGCACGCCGATCACCGCGCCGGCCGTCGGGCGGATGGCGGTGGAGATCGCGTCCCACGTCGAGTCGATGTAGGGGATCTTGTCGGCGATGAACTCCATCGCGTACAGGAACGCCGCCGCGGCCAGCACGTCCCACCTGCCCAGCACGTCGGGGATCTCGGCGAGGTCCCCCACGCGGTCGGAGACGCCGAGCACGAGCACGACGAGGTAGGCGTTGATGCCGCTCGCCCACCCGCTCGAGAAGGTCAGCGCCAGTGCGTCCACGGGTGCGCCCTCACTCGACGCTGACCTCGACGGCGCCGGTCATCGCGACCAGCTCGTCGTAGGTCGTGGAGAACACCGCCGCCGGGTGCCCGGCAGCCGCCCACACCACCTCGTGCTGCCGCAGCCACGGGTCGATCCACGTCGGGACGGGAGCGGGGTGGTCGATGGGGGAGACGCCCCCGATCACCTGCCCGGTGTGCCGGCGCACGAAGTCGGGGTCGGCGCGCCGCAGCCGGCTCACCCCGATGCGCTGCGCAACTGCCTTCGTGTCCACCCGGTGCGCTCCCGAGGTGAGGATGAGGACGGGCTCGCCGTCACCGTCGAAGAGCAGGCTGTTGGCGATGGCGCCGACCTCGCAGCCCAGCGCCGCCGCGGCGAGTGCCGCGGTGTGGGCGGTGTCGGGCAGGATGACCACGTCACCGGTGCCACCGCGCCGGGTCAGGTCGCCTCGAAACGAGGTGATGGATGCGTGCTCGATCTCCATGATGCGAGCCTAGCGACGAACGACGATGAGTCTCAGGGGTGTTTTGATGGCGCGCGACCTGCCCGGATCCGTGGTCAACAGCATGCGAGTGCTGGGCCTGATCGTGGCCACCGCCGGAGTGATCACGCTGCTGATCTGGTGGATGCGTGACGAGGTGATCCTCGGCTGGGCCGAGGGCAACCCGTCTGCGCAGGAGATCCTGGCGCAGGGGGGCATCGAGCAGCTGCGGGAGAGCCCGATCGTGCCGGGCTTCGTGGCGCTGGCCGTGGTGGCGTTCGTCGGCTTCGCGGCGATGGCGCTGGTGCTCGGGTCGTTCTTCGTCGGCGGGCACGCGTGGACCCGCCCCGTGCTGGCCGCCACCGCAGGCGTCGGCGTCCTGGTCGGGGTGGTCTGCCTCGATGCCCACCTGCCGGCGATCTTCGTGGCGCTCTCGGCGCTGGTGATCGTCGAGGGCCTGGTGCTCTCGTTCTTCCTGTGGCGCCGGGAGACAACCGACTTCCTGCGCCGGGCCTGAGAGCCCTCCCTCTCGTTCTCCACCATCTGCCGGCCGGCTCTTGACGGGCTGTCGGTGGGGGGTAGTACCGTCCGTGGTGTTCGAACAGATGTTCGATGCGATCCGGGTGGCGGTGACCTCGACCCCCACCGCCGCCCGGGTCGGCCGTGGGGTCGACGGATGTGCGAGGAGGCGCGATGAGGCAGTACGACGACCCCGTCGAGGTGCGACGAGGAGAGGCCGAGGGCCCCGACCAGTTCCTGTGGCGGGGCAGGCTGTGGAAGGTGCGCACCGTGGTCGCGCACTGGGTGGAGACCGGTCCGTGGTGGCAGGGGGCGCAGGGCGTCGCCGCGACCGACCTCCTCGCCGAGCGGGAGCTCTGGCGGGTGGAGGCGGGCCGCGGACCGGGTGCCCGGCGGGCGGCACCGGCGGTCACCGGTGACGAGGAGACCTACGGCGTCTTCGACCTCTCCTTCGACTGGACCGACGGGCGCTGGCAGCTCGTCGGCTGCCAGGACTGAGGGCGGACGGATGGGTCCCCACATGCTGCCGGCCACCGCACACTCCTACCTCGAGCGATCCGCGACGTCGCTGCGCGACGCGATCACCGCCCGGGACGTGCCCACCCGCTATGCGTGCGCCCACGTGGCGGCGCTGTGCGCCGCGGCGGCACTGCTGGCGGCTCGTGCCCGACCGGCTCCCCGCGGGCGCCGCCAGAAGAACGCCTGGGTCCTGCTCACCGAGGTCGCACCGGAGCTCTCGGAGTGGGCGACCTTCTTCGCCGCCGGTGCCGCCAAGCGGGCGGCGGCCGAGGCGGGCTCGACCCGAGCCGTGACGGAGCGCGAGGCGGACGACCTGGTCCGCGACGCAGACCGGTTCCTGGCGGTCGTCGAGCAGGCGCTGGGCCTGGTCCCGCACGCCAGCGTCGCCTGAGGGAGCGAGGTGTCGCGCGACCCCTTCGTCCACCTGCACGTCGCTTCGGGCTACTCCCTCCAGTACGGCGCGTCCCACCCGCACGTCCTGGCCGAGCGTGCCGCCGAGCACGGGATGGACACCCTGGCCCTCACCGACCGCAACGGCACCTACGGCGCGGTCAGGTTCGTCCGCGCCGCCCGGCGCGCCGGCATCAGGCCGGTGCTGGGGGTCGACCTGGAGGTCGCCCCGCTGGCGCTGCCGGCGCGACCTGCCGGTCCGCCCCGGTCCCAGGACACCCGCCGTACGCCCACCCGCGGTGGAGCTTTCCGTGAGCTCCCGTCCGAGCGGGCCGACGGGTCGGGCGGCTCGCGGGTGACGTTCCTGGCCAGCGGCCGGGAGGGGTGGGCGGCGCTGTGCCGGATGGTCTCCGCGGTCCACCTGGCGGGCGAGCGCGGCCGGCCGGTCGCCACCGTCGACGCGCTGGCCCCGCACCTGGCCGGCGGGCACGTGCTGGCCCTGCTCGGTCCGTCCTCCGAGCTCGGCCTCGCGGCCACCCGCCGGCGCGACGACCTCGGTCTGGCTGCGATCGCCCCCTGGCTCGACCTGCTGCCCCGGGAGAACCTCGTCGTCGAGCTGGTCTCGCACCGCCTCGGCGGCCGCCGCGGGGAGTGGGGGCCGGGCACGTCCCCGCACGCCGCCCGGATGGCCGGCGTCGCTCGCACGGCCGGCCTCTCGACCGTGCTCACCAATGCCGTGCGCTATGCCGACCGCCTCGACGCGCCCACGATCGACGTCCTCGACGCCGCCCGGCGGCTGGTTCCGCTCGGCTCGGCCGGTCTCCGCGACGTCGGCCCGGCGGCCGCCCGCGGCAACGCCGAGGGCTTCCTCAAGTCCGGCAAGCAGATGGGTGAGATCGCTGAGGAGATCTGCCGGCTCGCGGGTCTCGGCGACGGTCGGGACGAGGGTCGGCGACTGCTCGCCCGCACCCGTCTGGTCGCCGACCGCTGCGCGCTCGACCCGCGCCGAGACCTCGGCATCGGTGAGGTGCACTTCCCGGAGCTCGAGCTGGCGGGCGGCGCCACCCACGACCAGACGGCCGACACGTTGCTCCGTCGCCGGTGCGAGGCCGCCATCGGCCACCGCTACGGCACCGCGCCCCGCACGCGCGTCTCGACGCGGCTCGACGAGGAGCTCCGCACGATCGCCACCCTCGGCTACGCCTCCTACTTCCTCGCCGTCGCCGACGTCACCGACCTGGTCGCCCGCATGGGCATCCGGCGCGCGGCCCGAGGGTCCGGTGCCGGCAGCCTGGTCACCTACCTCCTCGGCATCTCCGGGGTCGACCCGCTGCGCCACGGGCTGCTGATGGAGCGGTTCCTCTCCCCGCTGCGCGCCTCGCTGCCCGACATCGACGTCGACGTCGAGTCCGCCCGGCGCGAGGAGGTCTACCGGGCGATCCTCGACCGCTACGGCGGCGAGCGGTGCGCGACGGTGTCGATGATGGACACCTACCGGGTCCGTCACGCGGTGCGTGACGTCGGCGCCGCGCTCGGCATGCCGCCGGGCGAGATCGACGCGATCGCCAAGGCGTTCCCGCACGTCCGCGCCCGTGAGGCCAGGAGCGCGCTGCGCGACCTGCCCGAGCTGCGGGCGAGCGGGCTCGGCGACGGGGCCCTCGACCGGTTCTTCGGCCTCGTCGAGCGGCTCGACGGCCTGCCGCGCCACATCGCCATGCACCCGTGCGGGGTGGTGCTCTCCGACGCCACGCTGCTCGACCGCACTCCGGTCGAGGCGTCGTGGGCCGGGTTCCCGATGAGCCAGTTCGACAAGGACGACGTGGAGGAGCTCGGCCTGCTCAAGCTCGACGTGCTGGGGATCCGGATGCAGTCGGCGATGGCCCACGCGATCGCCGAGGTGGAGCGGGTCGACGGCCTACGTATCGACCTCGACGACGAGAGCCAGGTGCCGCTCGACGACCCGGCGACCTTCGCCCTGATCAGCAGTGCGAGGACCCTCGGTGTCTTCCAGATCGAGTCGCCCGGCCAGCGCGAGCTCGTCGGCAAGTCCGGCATCGAGACCTTCGACGACATCGTCATCGACATCTCGCTGTTCCGCCCCGGGCCGGTGAAGAGCGACATGATCACCCCCTACCTGGAGGTCAAGCAGGGCTGGGCGGCCCCTCGCTACCTCCACGACGACCTGCGCCCGATCCTCGAGCAGACCCGCGGCGTGGTCGTGTTCCACGAGCAGGTGATCGAGATCATCGCCCGGTTCGCCGGCGTCTCCCTCGCGGAGGCCGACGAGAAGCGGCGGGCCCTCGGCGGCACCGAGGGGATGGCCGCGACGAGGACGTGGTTCTTCCCCCGCGCACTCGCCCGGGGCTACGCCCTCCCGCTGGTCGAGCAGGTCTGGTCCGTCCTCGAGGCGTTCGCGTCCTTCGGCTTCTGCAAGGCTCATGCCGCCGCCTTCGCGCTGCCGACCTACCAGTCGGCGTGGCTCAAGACCCACTGGCCCGCCCACTTCCTCGCGGGGGTGCTGACCCACGACCCCGGGATGTACCCCAAGCGCCTGATCCTCGACGACGCCCGCCAGTTCGGCGTCGGGGTGCTCGGCCTCGACGTCAACGCCAGCGCTTCCTCCTACCTCGTCGAGCCGAGCGCGACCGGGGACGGGCACGCCATCCGGCTCGCGCTCGCGGACGTCAAGGGCATCGGCTCGGCCGAGGTGGCCCGCATCGTCGAGGCCCGCGACGGTGCCCCCTACGCCTCGCTGTCCGACTTCTTCCACCGGGCGCGGGTCTCGCGCCCGATCCTCGAGAGGCTCGTGCTGGCCGGCGGGTTCGACGGCGTCTACGGCATCGGCTCGGGCGAGCAGGCGGTGCACAGGCGGGGCCGGGTGACGCGGCGCGACCTGCTCCTGCAGGTCGCCGAGCTCGACCACTACGCCCGCTCGATCGACCGGGTCTCGCGGGCGCGTGGGCGCGGGCCGTCCGCCCGGCGTACGCCGCCCGCCGCCGCCGTGGCCGCAGGCGCCGCGGCCGCGCGCAACAGCTCCGACCCCACGCTGCGAGCGGAGTCCGGGTCCACCGAGCGGCACGCGCTCGCCGACGGCGGGGTGTGGGCACGCGCCGCCGCACAGTCCCTCGCCCCCGTGCAGGCGCCCCCGGCCGAGTCCGTGCAGCTCACCCTCCGGCTGGGCGACGAGCCCGGAGATCCGGGCGAGCGGCCGAGCGGGCTCCCGGAGATGACCACGCTCGAGCGGATGCGCGCCGAGCTCGAGATCCTCGGCCTCGACGTCAGCCAGCACGCGGTCGCTGCCTACGACCCGTTCCTCGACGCGCTCGGGGTGACCCGCAGCCGCGACCTGCTGCGGCGCCGCAGCCGCTCCGAGCTGCTGGTCGCCGGGGTCAAGGTCGCCACCCAGACCCCGCCGGTCAGGTCCGGGCGGCGAGTCGTGTTCCTGACCGTCGACGACGGCACGGGGCCGATCGACACGACCTTCTTCGAGGACGCCCAGGGGCCCTGTGCCACCACCGTCTTCTCGTCGTGGCTGCTGCTGGTGCGCGGCGAGCTGCGGCGCACGGGCCGCCGAGGCGTCTCGGTGCGCGCCACGGGTGCGTGGGACCTGCCCGCGCTGCACGCGCTGTGGCAGCGTGCCCGCTCGGGCGAGGACGGGGTCGCGCTGGTGCGCGCCGAGCTCGCGCGGGTGCCCGAGTCGCGCGGCGAGGAGCAGGTCGGGCGCCGGGTGCTCGTCCACCCCAGCGGGTTCCGGGTGTCCCCCTACTCCGACACCAGGCCGGCCGGCGATCCCGCCAAGGACGTCGCGCGCCACCTCTGGCACCGCAGTCCGGGGAGTCCGGGATGACCGCACCCCACGCACTAGGGTTGGACCCATGCAGCCTCCCGCCACCGCCTCTGCCAGCGAGCGCCGTCAGTCGGTCCGGGCCGGCGTGGTGTGGGACGGCGTACGCCGGCTGCTGGAGGCTCCCGGGGCCTTCCCCGAGCAGGCCCGCATCGTCGACGTGGGCGGTGGCACCGGAGGGTTCGCCGTGCCGCTGGCCGAGCTCGGCCACACCGTCCAGGTCATCGACCCCAGCCCCGACGCGCTGGCATCCCTCGACCGTCGCGCCCGCGAGCGCGGCGTCGCCGACCGCGTCACCGGCCAGCAGGGTGACCTCGACGACCTGCCGAGCCTGGTCGACGGGGCCGACCTGGTCCTGTGCCACGGCGTCCTCGAGATGGTCGACGACCCGGCTGCCTCGCTCGCCACGATCGCCGGGGTCCTGCGTCCGGGCGGCCACCTCAGCCTGCTCGTCGCGCAGCGCCACGCGGCCGTGGTGGCCCGCGCGATGGCCGGCCACTTCCAGGCGGCCCGCGAGCTCCTCGACGGCGACGCGGCGACCCCGGCCGGTGGTCGGGGCGGCCGCCGCTTCACCCACGACGAGGTGGTCGGCCTCCTCGCCGCCGCCGGCCTCGAGCCCACGTCCGTCCAGGCCGTACGCGTCTTCTCCGACCTGGTGCCGGGCAGCCTCCTCGATCTCGAGCCCGGTGCGACCGCGGCGCTGGTCGAGCTCGAGCGGGCGGTCGCCACTCGCCCCGAATACCTCCCGCTCGCGGCGCAGGTCCACGTCGTCGCCCGCCGCGGCTGACCTTCCCGCCGGTGGCGCAGCCACCTCTGCGCACCCGGACGGCGGTGCGGCGTGACCGAGACACCGATCCTGCACGTCGACATGGACGCCTTCTATGCGTCCGTCGCGTTGCGCGAGCGTCCTGACCTCGTCGACCAGCCGGTGGTGGTGGGCGGCAGCGGTCGGGGCGTCGTGCTCGCGGCCAACTACGTCGCCCGCCGCTACGGCGTCCGTTCGGCCCTGCCGATGACCCGCGTACGCCGGCTCTGTCCCCATGTCGTCGTGCTCGCGCCCGACTACGCCACCTTCACCAGCGTCTCCGCCTCGGTGATGGAGACCTTCCGCGAGGTCACGCCCCTCGTCGAGGCGTTGTCCCTGGACGAGGCGTTCCTCGACGTCCGAGGCTCCACGCGCCGTCTCGGCCCGCCCGCACGGATCGCCGAGCGACTGCGCTCGACGATCCACGACGAGCAGGGCATCACGTGCTCGGTCGGTGTGGCGGCCTCCGTCTCGGTCGCCAAGCTCGCGAGCCGCCGGGCCAAGCCCGACGGGGTGCTGGTGGTGCCGCCGGCCGCGGTGACCTCGTTCCTCCACCCCCTCGACGTCGGGGAGCTCTACGGCGTGGGGGAGAAGACCCAGGCGCTCCTGCACCGGTTCGGCCTGCTCACCGTCGGCGACGTCGCGCACACCCCGCTCGCCACCCTGCAGCGCGCAGTCGGCCACCACCTCGGCCGCGAGCTCCACCACCTCGCCTGGGGCACCGACCGCGGAGAGCTGCACGTCAGCGCCGGACCGCACGAGCCGGAGAAGTCGATGGGCGCGGACGAGACCTTCGCCCGCGACACCGACGACCGGGACGTCGTCGTCCGCGAGCTGCTGCGCCTCTCCGCCCGCGTGGCCGGGCGGATGCGGGCGGCCGGGGTCTCAGGCCGGACGGTCACCATCAAGATCCGCTTCGCCGACTTCACCACCATCACCCGCTCCCGGACCCTCGCCGAGGCCACCGACGTCACGGTCGAGATCCATCGCGCGGCCACCCGCCTCTACGACCGGCTCGGGCTGCAACGCGCCCGCCTGCGGCTCGTCGGCGTACGCGTCGAGGGCCTGGTCCCGCGCGCCACCGTGCACCACCAGCTCGAGCTGGGTGAGCCGGAGCGCGGCTGGGCGGAGGCGGACCGCGCGGTCGACCGCGCGACGCGGCGGTTCGGGGCGGCCGCCGTACGCCCGGGCAGTCTCGTCTAGCCCGACAGCGACGCACGGCCCTCAGAGATCAGGGTGCGGCCCCCTTCGTGCGGGTGGAATTTTCGGGGGACGCCTACCGTGACTGGAAGAGCGTGCCTAGACTTGCGACAAGAAGGTGAGGAGGAACCGTGGAGCTCTCCGAGGAAGAACTGCGACTGCTCGAGCAGATGGAGCGCGCCCTCGTCGAGGAAGACCCCAAGCTCGCCTCCACGCTGCGCGGCACGTCCATCGCGCGCACGGCCCGTCGCCGCATGATCGCGGGCGGTGCGGTCGTCGTCGTCGGCATTGGCCTCCTCATCGTGGCCGTGCTGCTCAACCTGAGCTCGGTCCTCCAGACCGTCGTCGGGGTCACGGGCTTCGTGGTCATGCTGGGTGGGGCGATCCTCGCTCTCACGTCCGCACGCTCGCCCGGCCACCAGGCACCCAAGGTGCGGTCGTCGGGCCGCACCGGATTCGGTGTCGTCGACGGGGGTCGCCCGCACCGGCCGGGTCGGCCGGGTCGCCAGCGCTCCGGTGCTCCCTTCATGGAGCGCATGGAGGAGCGGTGGCGTCGCCGCCGCGAGCGCGGCTTCTGAACTGCCGCTCGCTCCCTGCTCCCTGCCCCGCCCCCCTGCGCCCGCTGAGGTGCGAGCTCGGCGTCGCGTACGCCCACCCGAGCACCGACTGGGAGGGGTAGACCGACACCTCGAGGGGGTTGTACGCCCCTCCCAGTGACGGACTCCCCGCTCGAGCGGGGACTCTGCGCACGCCGGTACGCCGAAATCACGCCAAGAGAACAGGCCCGAGCCGCCCGGATCCGGCCGGAGCAGGATCAGCCGACGAGCTCGTCGACCGACCGTACGGACTCGTCGGCGGTGGTGTCGCTCCGGGACTGGCCCGCGCGGGTGCGCGAGCGCCAGGACGTACGTCGACCGCCCACGACCGAGACGGGCCACCAGGCGGCGCGCCGTACGTCGCGCGGCGTGACGCCGGCGGCCAGGGCGTCCTCGACGAGCGCGAGGTCGTCGGCGAAGCGGTCGGCGGTGAACGTCTCCGGGTCTCGGGCGTAGCGACTCTGCTCGAGGGCAGCGACGAGCCGGTCGAGTGCGTCCGAGGCCTCCGGGGCCTGGTCGCGGCCGCGCCGGGGGCGGTCGGGCCGCGAGCCGTCGTGGACCGGCGTGGCCAGGAGCCGGCCGAGCCAGTCGCCGGCGCGGCGCGGCGAGCGGCCATCGGGCCATGCGTGCCCCAGGTCGCGCGTGACGTCGCGCAGCTCGACCCACAGGTCCTCGATGTCGCCGGCCAGGCGACGCCGGCGCCGCGCCGCGCGCGCCAGCCGGGGCGTCATCAGCAGCAGGGCGACGAGCCCCAGGCCCAGCAGCGCCGCGAGGATCGGGACCCACGGGATCGAGGAGGTGTCCTCGTCGGCCGCCGCGGCCGCGGCGTCGGGCTCCTCGCCGCGCTCGGGCAGCAGCTCGTCCGAGCTGCTGGCACTCGGCGAGGCAGTCTCGGGGACCGCCTCGAACTCGGCCTCGGTGTACTCCGGCGGCCGGGTGGCGCGGGCCTGCGGCGTCGGCTCGAAGCGCACCCACCCCGAGCCGGGGAAGTAGAGCTCGGGCCACGCGTGGGCGTCGCGCGAGGAGAACTCCCACGAGCCGTTGGTGGCGCGCTCGGGCTCGAGGAAGCCCACCGCGACGCGGCTCGGGATGCCGATGATGCGCGCCATGATCGCCATCGACGCCGCGAACTGCTCGCAGTAGCCGACGCGCTCGTCGAGGAACGCCAGCAGGTCGGCGCCGCCGTCGCCCGCCGACGGCACCTGGCCGAGGTCGTAGCGGAAGCCGCCGTCCTCGCGGAACCACTGCTGCAGCACCTGGGCCTTCTGGAAGCGGGTCGGCGCGTCGGCGGTCACGCTCGCCGCGAGTCGCCGGATCTCGTTGTTGACGGTGCTCGGCACCTCGGTGAAGATGCCGGCCACCGAGCCCGCGCCCGACACGGAGGAGTTCATCGAGTCGGCGTCGTAGGTCAGCTGGACCCCGGTGTAGTCGTACGTGCTGTCGGCGGTGGTGACGTCCTCGCGCGCGGCGATCACGTCGCGGGTGTTGATGTCGTAGCGCCAGTCGCTGCTGGCCGCGATGCGAGTCGTCTGCGCGGCGATGGGCAGCCACGTGGAGCGGAAGTCGGGCCCGACGCGCACGTCGTACTTGAACTCGCGCCGCGAGACCTCGAGTGCCACGCCGTCGAGCGGCGGCAGCGCCCCCGTCGCCGACTGCGACTCCGGGATCTCGCGGTCGCCCGGCGTCCACTCCGAGCCGCTGAACCGGGAGAGCACCGTGTAGCGGAGGTAGCTCGGCCGGGGGCCGGACGTGGTGACCCACAGCAGCGGCACGTCCTGGCCGCGGCGCAGGTCGCGACGCAGGTCCACCATCGGGTCCTGGACCTCGACCTCGCGGGTGCCGGGACCGTTGCCCTCGAAGACGCTCATGCTCAAGGTGGGCACGGCTGCCGGCACGACCACCGCCAGGGCGATGGCGGTCGCGCCCAGGGCGAGGGCGGTGTTGGCGATGGCGCCGGTGCGGACCGAGAAGGAGCCCTTCTCGCCGTCGGGCGCACGCCCCCAGCTGGTGACGTGGTCGCTGTGCTGGATGAAGACCAGGGTGAGGAACAGGGCGGCGATCACGGCGAAGAGCCACCACGAGACGGCGTCGCCGGTGACGGCGACAGGCAGCGTGTACGCCGCGAGCAGGACGAGGCCCGCGACCGGCGCGCGCCGCAGGGTGCACGCGGTGACGTCGACCAGCAGCACGACCAGTGCGCCGCCGATGAGCAGCAGCGGGTGGACCGGCGGCACGCCGAGCTGGACGGGGGCGGCATAGCTCCGCGAGGTCTCGAGCGCGTCCTGGAGGGCAGCGGTGAAGAGGTCGACATTGCCCGGCGTCGGGAGGGGCGAGCCTGTCGTCGTCCCGAGCACCAGGAGGCTGCCGATGACGAGCTGGGCGGCGAGGATGCCGGCGGCGGGGAGCCGCTGCCACCGCGCCACGGCACCTGCCCCGGAGACGACCACGCCGATGAGCAGGAGCGGGACGCCGACCTCGGCGAAGCCCTCGGTGAGCACGCGCCACGACAGGACGGTGGTCCAGGCGGCGAGCAGGGCGATCCCGGCGACCCGCAGCTGGTGGGGGAGCGTGCTCCACTGGGCGCTCATCGCGCGGCTCCTGCCGAGGCGGTGGCGCGGCTCTGGAGCAGCCCGAGCTCCTGCCAGGCGGTGTCGAGGCGGTCCCGCGGACCCACGGTGATGGATCGCCACCCGGTCGAGGTCAGGTGCGAGGCAGCACCGGGACCCGGCTGCACGGGCAGGTGCGGCGCCCAGGCGTCGACGTCGAGCGCGATCGCCAGGCTCGAGGACGCGTGGTGCTGGAGCCTGCGCAGGAACGGGAGGTCCGGCTCACCGAGGCCGCCGAAGATCCCGATGGTGAGGCCGCCGTGCCCGGGCTCGGCGAGCCACTGGGTGTCGGGCGCGGGGGAGTGGTCGAGCTGGACGACCGCGAGGGCCTCGAGGAGGGGGATGGTGCCGGCGCCGGCGGCGTGGGAGTGCCACTCGGTCTCGCGGCTGTCGCCGGAGGCGGTCACCAGGCGCACGGTGTAGCCGTGGTGGGCGAGGTGGACGGCGATCGACGCGGCCGCAGACACGGCGCCCTCCAGCGAGCTGGCCGCCCCCTGGCCGCGGTGCGAGGTGCCGCGGTTGTCGAGGAAGACGGTCGCGCGCGACTGCCAGGGCTGCTCCTCGCGACGCACCATCAGCTCGCCGACCCGCGCCGAGCTGCGCCAGTGGACGCGCCGCAGGTCGTCGCCGCGCCGGTACTCGCGGACCGTGACGTCCTCGGCGCTGCCGGTCGCGAACGCGCGCGGCCGGTTGTCGCCCGACCCGGTCCACGCGCCGCCCAGCGGGATGCTCGGCAGCGCGACGGTGCGCGGCGTGACGGTGAGGCGAGAGGTCGCGTGGAACGTGCGCCCGAGCTCGACGAGCCCGAACGGGTCCGTCACCCGCACGGACATCGGGCCGATGTCGAACTGGCCGCGCAGCTCGGAGCGGACCTGGTAGGTCGCATGGCGGCGCCAGCCGTGACCGAGGCCCTCGAGCACGAAGCGCGGTCGCGTGCCGAGGACGTAGGGGAGGCGCTCCTCGAGCAGCAGCACCCCGGTCGGCGACCGGGACTCGTTGGACACCGTGAGCTCGACGGTCGCGGGCTGACCGGCGACGACGAGCTGGGGGGAGACCGTACGCACGAGCGAGAGGCGGTAGCGGGAGCGGCCGACCCACCATGCCGTGAGCAGCGGCAGCACGGCGACGAGGACGCCGATGCGTACGACGGAGGAGTGGCCCACGACGATGGCCGCGACGACGGTCGTGATGCCGGCGGCCAGGAACGCCCGTCCGCGGACGGTCAGCGCACCGAGTGCCTCACGCACGGCTGCCACGGGTGTCGGGCGCCGTGGGGACCGGCACGGCCTCCACGATCCCGGACAGGATCGCGGAGGTGGTGCGTCCACTCATCGTCGCCTCGACGTTGGGCAGCAGCCGGTGTGCGAGGACCGGCGAGGTGATGCCGTGGATGTCGTCGGGGAGGACGTAGTCGCGACCCTGGGTGGCGGCGACCGCCTTGGCCGCCCGCACCAGGTGCAGCGTCGCACGGGGCGAGGCGCCGAGGTGCAGGTCGTTGCTGGTGCGGGTGGCGGTGGTCAGGGCCACCGCGTAGCGCTGCACGGCCGATGACACGTGGACCCGGCCGACGATCTCGATCACCTTGCGGATCTCGCCGGCGTCGGTGACCGGCTCGAGGTCGTCGAGCGGGTTGTGGGCGGTGTGCCCCTCGAGCATCGCGATCTCCGCGGACTCGACGGGGTAGCCGACCGAGACCCGCGCCATGAAGCGGTCGCGCTGGGCCTCCGGGAGGGCGTACGTCCCCTCCATCTCGATGGGGTTCTGGGTCGCGATGACCATGAAGGGCTTCTCGAGCATGTAGGTCGCGTTGTCGACGGTGACCTGGCGCTCCTCCATCGCCTCGAGGAGCGCGGACTGCGTCTTGGGCGACGCGCGGTTGATCTCGTCGCCGACCACGATGTTGGCGAAGACGCCGCCGGGGCGGAACTCGAACTCGCGGGTGTCCTGGTTGAAGACCGAGACGCCCGTGACGTCGGAGGGCAGCAGGTCCGGGGTGAACTGGATGCGCCGCACGGTGCAGTCGATGCTGCGGGCCAGCGCCTTGCTCAGCTGGGTCTTGCCGACCCCGGGCACGTCCTCGATGAGGAGGTGGCCCTCGGCGAGCAGGACCACGAGGGCCGCGTTGACGACGTCGGGCTTGCCGGCGATCACCCGCTCGATGTTCCCCCGTACGGCACCGGTCACCCGGCGAACCGTGTCCAGGTCGGGCGCCTGCCCGGAGAGCCCTGTCGTCACGTCTGTCCGTCCCCTCGTTCGCGCTCGAACCGCTGGTCACCACCGTATGTGGTGCGCGCAACATACCCGCCCTTTCGCGCGCTTCCCCCACTTCGCTCCACCACGTGTGGCCGTTCCTCCCCACCGGCGCTCCACCCGGGCTCGGAATCGGCCGACCTGAGCGTGGAGTCGCGGCCGTCCACGCTCAGCCGGGGCGTCCGGCAGGAGGGGAGGAGCGGCAGCCACGAGCTCGGGCTCGCCGAAATTCGTGCGTGAAACACGCGTGATCTGGTTGACGGTGGAGTGAAGTGGAGTACTGTGGTGCGAAGTGGGGGACAGGGTCGATCTGCCCGCCGAGCAAGGGGAGGTGCCGGATGTTCTTCGGCACCTACACGCCCAAGCTCGACGAGAAGGGCCGGCTCTTCCTCCCGGCGAAGTTCAGGGACGAGCTGACGGAGGGACTCGTGGTGACGAGGGGACAGGAGCGCTGCCTCACTGTCTGGTCGCTCGAGGACTTCGGGAAGCTCACCGACCGGCTCCGCGAGGCGCCGGTCACGCAGAAGAACACCCGCGACTACGTCCGCATGCTGTTCGCCGCCGCCAGCCAGGAGGTGCCGGACAAGCAGGGACGCATCAACATCCCGGCACCGCTGCGGGAGTACGCCTCGCTCCGCAAGGAGTGCGTCGTCATCGGGTCGATGAACCGGATCGAGATCTGGGACCCGACGGCGTGGGCGACCTACTCCGAGGAGCAGGAGCAGAAGTTCTCCGAGCTCAGCGACGAGGTCTTCCCCGGCATCTGAGCACCACCCGAGAACCACCCAGCACCACCGAGCACCGCCCGACAACTCCACAGCTGACATCGCGACCCGCATCACCAGGTCTCGAGCCCGCTCCTCGCGTGGCCATCTGGGGCACTTCCCCGGCACCAGAGGGCACTTCCCAGCGCAGGGGAGCGGGCAGGGACCTGGTGCGGCGGCTCACCCCGTGCCACACGACGGGGGGTGTCAGCCGCACCGCCAACGTCAGCAGCACACGTCAGCAGCAGCCAGCCAGCAGCAACAAGTGGGGTCGAGACCATGAGCACCACCCAGCCCTTGGGACGCACCGCAGCGGCACCGCCGCTGCGGGTGCGCGACCAGGCGCGCGAGGCGGCCGCCCTGATCGCGTTCTCCGCCGCCACGGCGTGCGGACTCGCCCTGGCGCTGCTGCTGCTGACGCACCTGGGCTCCCAGGGCTGAGCAGATGACGACTCCCCGCCACGCCCCGGTGCTCCTCGACCGGGTCGTCGCCCTGCTGGCGCCTGCACTCGAGGCACCCGGCTCGGTCTACGTCGACTGCACGCTCGGTCTCGGCGGCCACAGCGAGGCCGTCCTGGAGCGCCTGCCCGAGGCCCGGGTCGTCGGGATCGACCGCGACCCCGAGGCGCTGCGGAGGTCGACCGAGCGGCTCGCCGCCCACGGCGACCGGTTCACCGCGGTCCACGCGGTCTACGACGAGCTGCCCGAGGTGATCGCCTCGCTCGGCCTCGACCACGTCGACGCCGTCTTCTTCGACCTCGGTGTCTCCTCGATGCAGCTCGACGTCCGTGAGCGTGGCTTCGCCTACGCCGAGGACGCCCCGCTCGACATGCGGATGGACCCCACCACCGGGCAGACCGCGGCCGATCTCCTCAACACCGCGACCGCCCAGGAGCTGACCCGCATCCTGCGCGAGTACGGCGAGGAGAAGTTCGCCAGCAAGATCGCCCGGGAGGTGGTCCGACGCCGCGAGACGACGCCGTTCTCCTCCAGCGCCGACCTGGTCGAGCTGCTCTACGCGACGATCCCCGCCCCGGCCCGGCGTACCGGCGGGCACCCGGCCAAGCGCACGTTCCAGGCCCTGCGGATGGCGGTCAACGACGAGCTCGCGGTGCTGCGCCGGGCCGTCCCCGCCTCGCTCGAGGTGATCGGCGTCGGCGGCCGCGTGGTCGTGGAGTCCTACCACTCCCTCGAGGACCGCCTGGTCAAGCGGGCCTTCGCCGACGCCACCCGGCTCGACGTGCCGCCGGACCTGCCGTTCGTGCCGGAGGGCGCGGAGCCGGCGTTCCGGCTGGTCACCCGCGGCGCCGAGCAGGCCGACGAGCACGAGATCGCCGAGAACCCCCGCGCCGCCTCCGTACGCCTGCGCGCCGTCGAGCGCGTCCGTCCCCGTTCCACCACCCGCTCCACTTCCCCAGGAGTCGCCCGATGAGCAGTCCCGCCCTCCAGCCACGCACGCGTGTCACCCGCATCGCCCAGGAGGCCGTGGACCGGGCCCGCCTCACGGTGGTGCCCCGGGTGCGGACCCGGGCGCCGCGGGTGCCGTTCGTGACGCTGGTCAGCCTGGTCCTCGTGGGCGGCATCGTCGGGCTGCTGCTGTTCAACACCTCCATGCAGCAGGCGTCGTTCACGGCGTCGTCGCTGGAGACCCAGGCCGACACGCTCGCGGCCCGCGAGCAGACGCTCCGCATGGAGCTCGACGAGCTCCGCGACCCGCAGCGGGTCGCGACCCAGGCCCAGCAGATGGGGATGGTGATCCCCTCCGCGCCCGTCTTCCTCGACCTCGAGTCGGGCAAGACGAGCGGTGTGCGTACGCCCGCCACCCGCGAGAACGCGATCCAGCTGCAGCCGCCGGCGCCGATCATGCCGGCCAACCTGGCTCCGGAGCCGATCGTCGTGGAGGTGCCGGCCGTCCCCACCGTGGAGGAGCAGACGGCCGGCGCGCAGGCCGACACCCGTACGGACAAGCAGCGCAAGAACCGCAACCGCTGACGGCGCGGTCGCGCCGATCGGCGCACCCACCGACCTAGATTGACGAGCAGGCCGACTCGAGACGGAGCCGGCCGGAGGAGAGGGAGACCAGTGCCGAGCACCCGCACCAGGCGTGGCGCCTCGCGCGGCGCGCCGATGCTGCGCCTGCGGATCGGGTTCGTCCTCATCGCGGTGGTCCTCTCCTTCTTCGGCGCGCGGCTGGTGCAGCTGCAGGGCGTCGACCCGCGCTCGTACGCCGCCATGGCCGCCGCCGAGGGCGCTGCCCGGGTGACGCTGCCGGCCGAGCGCGGCGACATCCTCGACCGCAACGGCGTCCCGCTGGCCGACTCGGTCAAGGGAAAGATGGTGATCGCCGACCCGGCCCTCACCGCTGACTCGGCCCCGGAGCTCGCCCGCCTGCTGTCTGAGCTGCTGTCCATCGACTACTTCAAGGCGCTCACCGCGCTCGAGGGCCGCAACGAGGGCAGCCGCTACGAGTACGTCGCCCGACGGGTGCCGAGCACCCTCGCGGGCGACACGCTCGCCGCTGTCGAGGACGCTGGCTTCGAGGGCATCCGCCTGGAGGACGACCCGATCCGCGCCTATCCCGCCGGCGACGTCGCGGCCAACCTGCTCGGCTACATGGGCACCGACGAGCCGCTCGGCGGGTTCGAGCGCACCTTCGACAAGCAGCTCGCCGGCGTCGACGGCGAGGCCACCTGGCAGTCAAACTCCGGCAAGGGCGTCCGGATCCCGCTGCGCGAGAGCACGCTGAAGGCCGCCCAGAACGGCGAGGCGCTGCGCACGACCATCGACCGCGACCTCCAGTGGTTCACCCAGAAGGTGCTGGCCCAGTCGGTCCGGCAGTACCGCGCCGAGAGCGGCTCCGCCGTCGTCCTGGACACCCGCACCGGCGAGGTCCTCGCCCTGGCCGACGTGCCCACCTTCGACGCCAACGAGCCGACCGAGGCCGCGTCCACCGACGACCTCGGGTCGCGGGCGATGAGCGACACCTACGAGCCGGGCTCGGTCGCCAAGGTGCTCACCGCCGCCTCCCTGATCGACGCCGGCAAGGCGTTCCCGCGGCAGCGGTTCAAGGTGCCGCCGAACCTCGCGCGCCAGGACCGGGTGATCGGCGACTGGTTCGACCACGGCAACATCCGGCTGACCCTGGCCGGCATCATCGCCAAGTCGTCCAACATCGGCACCGTGCTCGCCGCCGACGCGTTCACGCCGGTGCAGCTGGTCGACTACCTCAACAGGTTCGGCCTCGGCCAGAGGACCAACATCGGGGTCCGCGGCGAGACTCCCGGCATCCTCACCCCTGGTGAGGCGATGACGTCGCAGACCAAGGACCGCGTGGCCTTCGGCCAGTCGCTGTCGGTCAACGTCGTGCAGATGGCCGCGGCGGTCAACACGATCGCCAACGGCGGCGTACGGGTCTCGCCGAGCGTGGTCTCCGGCACCGCCGTCACCGACGACGGCGTCACCGTCGGCACCGACGTCGCCACCCGTACGCGCGTCGTCAGCAAGCAGGCGGCCCGCGCCACCGCGAAGATGATGGAGAAGGTCGTCGACCCCGAGGACGGCGTCGCTCCCGGGGCGCAGGTGCCGGGCTACCTCGTCGCCGGAAAGACCGGCACCGCGCAGCGCGTGGACGGTGACTGCGGCTGCTACGACGGCAGCACGTCGGTCTCCTTCGGCGGGTTCGCACCCGCCGACGACGCCCGCTTCACCGTCTACGTCGTGGTCCACGCCCCGTCGGTGGACGGCGGCGGCGGCTCGATCGCCGGACCGGTGTTCTCGCGGATCATGGGCTACGTCCTGGGCCGCTACGGCGTGGAGCCGACCGGCGGCACGCCGTCGCGTCTCCCCGTCGAGTGGTGAGTCGATACGCTCGGCCGGTGGACCAGCCAGCCGATCCGGCCAGCGCGACGCGCCCGCGCGTGGCCCCGTCGACCTCTGCCGCCGAGCTCGCCGACTGGCTGGCCGAGTCGCCCGATGCGCTCCCCGACGCGACGGGCGTGGTCCGCCACGGCGACCTCGACGTCGCCGTCTCCGGACTGTCCCTGAGCACCGCACGCGTCCGGCCCGGTGACCTGTACGCCGCCCTCCCCGGCACCAGGGCCCACGGCGCGGACTTCGCTGACCGGGCGCTCGCCGCCGGCGCCGTGGGCGTGCTGACCGACGCCGTCGGCGCGGACCGGCTGCCGACGGGCACGCCCGCGATCGTCGTGCCCGACCCGCGCCGCGTGCTGGGCCGGCTCGCCGCCCACCTCTACGGCGAGCCCGCCGCCGCGCTGCGCGTGATCGGCGTGACCGGGACGCAGGGCAAGACCACCACCACCCGCGTGCTCGAGCAGGGCCTCACCGCGGCCGGCGTGACGTCGGCGGTGATCGGCACGGTCGGCACGAGGATCGCGGGGGAGGACGTCAAGACCCAGCTCACCACGCCCGAGGCCCCCGACCTGCACGGCCTCTTCGCGGTGATGCGTGAGCGCGGTGTCGACACGTGCGCGATGGAGGTCTCCAGCCACGCCCTGGTGCTGGGCCGGGTCGACGGGGTGGTCTTCGACGTGGCCACCTTCCTCAACCTCGGCCGCGACCACCTCGACTTCCACGCCGACCTCGACGACTACTTCGCCGCCAAGGCCGGCCTCTTCACGCCGGAGCGTGCCGCGGTCGGCCTCACCAACGTCGACGACGAGTTCGGCCGACGGCTCCTCGACGTCGCCTCCATCCCGATGTCGACCTTCTCCTCGCGCGGAGCCGACGCCGACTGGCGGGCCGTCGACGTCGACCTCACGCCCGGCGGCGCGACCTTCACGGTCCGCGGCCCCGGGGTCGAGCTCCCGGCGGCGGTGGGCCTGCCCGGAGAGTTCAACGTGTCCAACGCCCTCGCCGCCATCGCGTCCGCCGCACTGGCCGGCCTCGACCCGCGCCGCGTCGCGGACGGGATCGCGCGGGCCGGCGGCGTACCCGGCCGCCTGGAGCAGGTGTCGGCCGGGCAGGACTTCACCGTGGTCGTCGACTACGCCCACAAGCCCGACGCGCTCGAGGCCGTGCTCGCCACGTTGCGCCCGCTCACCGACGGCCAGGTCGTCGTGGTGGTCGGGGCGGGCGGCGACCGCGACACCACGAAGCGACCGGTCATGGGGGAGATCGCCGCCCGGCTGGCCGACGTCGTGATCGTGACCGACGACAACCCGCGCACCGAGGACGCCGCCTCGATCCGCGCCGCCGTCCTGGCCGGCGCGGCCGGAGCGACGGCCGAGGTCCTCGAGATCGGCGACCGCCGACTGGCGGTGCGCGAGGCCGTACGCCGCGCCCGCCCCGGCGACGTGGTGCTGATCGCCGGCAAGGGCCACGAGACCGGCCAGGAGGTCGACGGGGTGGTGCACCCCTTCGACGACCGGGTCGTCGCGGCCGAGGAGATATCCGGACTCGGGGGCGCACGATGATCGAGATGACCCTCGCGGAGGTCGCCGAGGTGGTGGGCGGAGTGGCCCATGGCGAGGCGACCGTCACCGGTGGTGCCTTCGTCGACACCCGTACGCCCGAGCCGGGCGGGCTGTTCGTGGCGATCGCGGGGGAGCGGGTCGACGGCCACGACTTCGCCGTCGCGGCCGGCGACGCCGGTGCCGTCGCGGTGCTGGGCAGCCGGCCCACCGACCTGCCGACCGTGGTCGTCGACGACGTGACCGCCGCGCTGGGCCGCCTCGCCCGCCACGTCGTCGACCGGCTCCCCGACGTCGTGGTCCTCGCGATGACCGGGTCCCAGGGCAAGACCGGCACCAAGGACTACCTCGCCCACGTGCTCTCCGAGGCCGGGCCCACCGTCGCGACGCGGGGCAACTCCAACAACGAGCTCGGCGTGCCGCTCACCGTCCTCCGCGCCACCCCCGAGACCCGCTACCTCGTCGTCGAGATGGGAGCGCGCGGCGTGGGCCACATCGCCGAGCTCTGCCGGATCGCGCCGCCGCACGTCGCGGCCGTCCTCAACGTCGGCACCGCCCACATCGGCGAGTTCGGCGGCCGCGAGGCGATCGCGCGCGCCAAGGGCGAGATCGTGGAGGCCCTGGCGCCCGACGGCACGGCCGTCCTCAACGCCGACGACGACCTGGTCGCGGCCATGGCCGCACGCACGGCCGCCACCGTCAGCACCTTCGGCGACGGCTCGGCAGGTCGCGCACCGGACGTGTCGGTGAGCGAGGTGACCACCGACGAGATGGGCCGCCAGTCGTTCGAGCTGTCCCACCGCGGGTCGGGCGCCACCGTGCACCTCGCGCAGGTCGGCGCCTTCCAGTGGCGCAACGCCGCCGCGGCGGCCGCGATGGCGCTCGCCGCCGGCCTCGACCTCGACACCCTTGCCGACTCGCTCGCGGACGCCGGTCCGGCCAGCCGCTGGCGGATGGAGCTCACCGAGCGTGCCGACGGCCTGGTCGTGGTCAACGACGCCTACAACGCCAACCCCGAGTCCATGCGCGCCGCCCTCGAGACCCTCGCGGGCATCGGCGCGCGCAGCGGTCGGCGTACGGTCGCGGTGCTCGGCGAGATGCTCGAGCTCGGCGACGAGGCGGACGCCGCCCACAGCGGTGTCGGGGCCTACGCGGCGGAGGTCGGCGTCGACGTCCTCGTCGCGGTCGGGCCCGGCGCCGCCGCGATCGCCGAGGGCTTCGGTGCGGGCCGCACGGGCCGAGTGACCATCCCCACGGCGGGGCGTGACGAGGCCGCCGACTGGCTGCGGCACAATGTCTCGGCTGCTGATGTCGTCCTCGTGAAGGCATCGAGGGGGGCGGCGCTGGAACTGATCGCCGACGACCTCCTCACCCGGGGCGGCAACGAAGGGAGTAGCACGAGATGAGAGCCATCCTGTTCGGAGGAGGACTCTCCCTGCTGATCTCTCTCCTCGGCACCCGCTACGCGATCCGCTTCTTCACCCGTCAGGGGTTCGGCCAGCCGATCCGCGACGACGGCCCCACCACCCACCACGTCAAGCGCGGCACGCCGACCATGGGCGGGGCGGTCATCATCCTCGCCACGGTCATCGGCTACTTCGCCGCCAAGCTCATCACCCAGACGGCTCCGACCGCCTCCGCGCTGCTGCTGCTCTTCCTGCTCGTGGGCATCGGCGCGGTCGGCTTCC
Source organism: Nocardioides sp. BGA-UO-ETr-FS32 (assembly GCF_059567905.1). Taxonomy (NCBI): domain Bacteria; kingdom Bacillati; phylum Actinomycetota; class Actinomycetes; order Propionibacteriales; family Nocardioidaceae; genus Nocardioides; species Nocardioides sp. BGA-UO-ETr-FS32. The sequence continues at coordinate 651,681 of NZ_JCAQOX010000013.1, forward strand.
TCGACGACTTCCTCAAGGTCAGCCGCCAGCACAACCTCGGCCTGCGCAGCCGCGCCAAGATGATCGGCCAGACCGTCGTCGGACTCGTCTTCGGCTTCCTCGCGCTGTCGCCGACGCTCGAGGACGAGCGTGGCTGGCGACCGGCGTCGGACCACCTGTCCTTCATCCGCGACTACGAGGGGTTCGCCCTCCCCACGGTCCTGGCGATCCTGCTGATCTGGCTCATCGTCACGGGTGCGAGCAACGCGGTGAACCTCGCCGACGGCCTCGACGGGCTAGCCGCGGGCGCCTCGATCCTCGTGTTCGCCGCCTACACGCTGGTCAACATCTGGCAGAACAGCCAGTCCTGCGCCCTGGAGGCCGGACCCAAGTGCTACGAGGTCCGCGACCCGCTCGACCTCGCCGTCGTCGCCGCCGCGATCACGGGTGCCTGCTTCGGCTTCCTCTGGTGGAACGCCTCGCCCGCCCAGATCATGATGGGCGACACCGGGTCCCTCGCCCTGGGCGGAGCGATGGCGGGCTTCGCGATCATGACGCGCACCGAGCTGCTGCTGGTGGTCATCGGCGGGCTCTTCGTGGCCATCACCCTGTCGGTGATGATCCAGGTGTCGGTCTTCAAGCTCAGCCGTGCCAGCGGGCTCGTGCGGTCGGTCTTCAAGATCCAGGCCGGCCACCGGGTCTTCCGGATGACGCCGCTGCACCACCACTTCGAGATGCTCGGCTGGGAGCAGGTCACCATCGTGATCCGCTTCTGGATCGTCACCGGCCTCGCGGTCGCCACCGGACTCGGCATCTTCTACGCCGAGTGGGTCGCAGGCATTGGCTGACCACGCGATGGGCACGCCTGACATCGAGTCGCTCGGTCGCACCAGCGACTGGTCCGGCGTACGCGTCGTCGTCGCAGGCTTCGGCGTCTCCGGCTTCGCCGCCGCCGACAACCTGCTCTTCCTCGGCGCGCAGGTGACCGCGCTCGACGAGGCCACCAGCGAGGAGAAGGCCGAGAAGGCCGGTCTCCTCGAGACCCTGGGCGCCACGATCCGGCTCGAGCCGGGCGCCACCGCGGTGCTCCCCGACGGCACCGACCTCGTCATCACCTCTCCGGGGTGGCGCCCCGACGCCCCGCTGCTGGCCCAGGCGGTCGAGCGCGGCGTACCCGTGTGGGGCGAGGTCGAGCTCGCGTGGCGGCTGCGCGACCCCGAGCGGCCCGCGCCCTGGCTGGCCGTCACGGGCACCAACGGCAAGACCACGACCGTGCAGATGCTCCAGTCGATCCTCACCGCGGCCGGCCTGCGCGCCGCCGCGGTCGGCAACGTCGGCCTGCCGATCGTCGAGGTGGTCATGGACCCCGAGCCCTACGACGTCCTCGCCGTCGAGCTGTCCAGCTTCCAGCTGCACTACGCGCACTCGATGTCCGCGGAGTCGGCCGTCGTGCTCAACGTCGCTGAGGACCACCTGGACTGGTACGACGACGACCCCGGGGGACCGACCGGGATGGAGAAGTACGCCTCCGACAAGGCGCGCATCTACGAGCGCGTCCAGCGCGCGTGCGTCTACAACCTCGCCGACCCCGCCACGGAGGCGATGGTCCGCGAGGCCGACGTCGTCGAGGGGGCGCGCGCGGTGGGCTTCACCCTCGGCATGCCGGCGCCCGGCAACCTCGGCGTCGTCGAGGACCTCCTCGTCGACCGCGCCTTCGTCGAGGAGCGCGCGACCAGCGCCGCCGAGCTCTGCACGCTGGGCGACCTCGCCTCGCCCGCGCCCCACTTCGTCGCCAACGCGCTCGCCGCCGCCGCGCTCGCCCGTGCCCACGGCGTCAGCCAGCAGGCCGTGCGCGACGGGCTGCGCGCCTTCCGGCCCGACGGGCACCGCATCGCCCACGTCGCCGAGGCCGACGGCGTCACCTGGGTCGACGACTCCAAGGCCACCAACCCGCACGCCGCCCAGTCCTCGCTCTCGGCCTTCGACGACGTGGTGTGGGTGGCCGGCGGGCTCGCCAAGGGCGCGCGGTTCGACGACCTGGTCGTCGCCGTGCGCGAGCGGCTGCGCGGCGTCGTCCTGCTCGGCCGGGACCGCCACGTCGTGGCCGACGCTCTTTCGCGACACGCGCCCGATGTGCCGGTCATCGATGTGGGCGCCGACGAGACTGGGGACCCGATGGAGCGCGTGGTCGACGCGGCCGCCGGGCTCGCCAGGTCCGGTGACACGGTGTTGCTGGCGCCGGGCTGCGCCTCCATGGACATGTTCACCAACTACGGCGCCCGCGGCGACGCGTTCGCAGCAGCCGTGCACCGCCGGATCGCCCGCACCGACTAGTCACCCAGAGGGGAGCGCGAGGAGTGACCACCGCGAACCCCGAGGACGTGAAGGTCGAGTCCTCCGTCGACGCGCGCGCGTCCCACGCCGCGCCCGTCAAGGTCCGGCCCCCGCTCGGGTCCGGCGTCGTCGGCGCCTGGCAGGGCTTCCGCGCCACCGTCGCCGGCGGCTGGCGGGGCTTCCGCGCCACCGTCGCCGGCGGCTGGCGGGCGCTGCGCGAGGCGGTCGACAAGCCGCTCGCCTCCTACTACCTGCTGCTCGGTGCGTCCGCGCTGCTGCTCACCATCGGCCTGATCATGGTGCTCAGCGCCTCCAGCGTCCGGTCCTACATCGTCTACGACGACTCCTACGCGGTCGTGAAGCGTCAGCTGATGTGGGTGGCCCTGGGCCTGCCCGCCGCCTGGGTCGCCTCCCGCATCCCGGTCCGGCACGTACGCCGCCTGGCCTATCCCGGCTTCCTCGTCGCCCTGGTGCTGCTGGGGCTGGTCGCCCGCTTCGGCGTGGTGATCAACGGCAACAAGAACTGGCTCGCGCTCGGGCCGGTCAACATCCAGCCGGCCGAGATCGCCAAGCTCGCGATCGTGCTGTGGGCCGCCAACATCTACGCCCACAAGGAGCGCCGCCTGCGCGAGCTCCACCACCTCCTGGTGCCCGTGGTCCCCGGACTGTTCGCGGTCATCGCGCTGGTGCTGGTCGGTCGCGACCTCGGCACCGCCCTCGTGCTCGCCGCGATCCTGCTCGGGATGCTGTGGGTGGTCGGCGCGCCACTCAGGCTCTTCGGGCTCAGCCTGTCGGTGCTCGGCGTCGCTGCCGTCGCCCTCGCCGCCACCGACCCCGAGCGGCTCAACCGCATCACGCACTTCACCGACCCGTTCAAGGACTACACCGACGCCGGCTGGCAGCCCGCCCACGGCCTCTACGCCCTGTCCAGCGGCGGGTGGTTCGGCCAGGGCATCGGCGCCTCCACCCAGAAGTGGGGCGACCTGCCCGAGGCCCACACCGACTTCATCTTCGCGGTGCTCGGCGAGGAGCTCGGCCTGGTCGGCACCCTCCTCGTGGTCGCGCTCTTCTTCACGATCGCCTACGCCGCCATCCGGGTCGCGCTCAGCACCCAGGACCCGTTCGTGCGCTACGCCACGTTCGGCATCGTCGTGTGGCTGCTCGGCCAGATGATCATCAACGTCGGCATGGTGATCGCCGTGCTGCCCGTCATCGGCATCCCGCTGCCGATCGTGTCCTACGGCGGCTCGGCCCTGCTGCCCTCACTGGTCGCCCTCGGCCTCCTCATCGGCTTCGCCCGTCGCGAGCCCGAGGCGGCCGCGGCCCTCGCCGCCCGGCGCCGCGACCGGTCCGCGGGCCTCTCCGCTGCTCCGTCCTACGACCGCTCTCGATAGATTCATCCCGATGCGCGTACTCCTCGCCGGCGGCGGCTCCGCCGGCCACACCTCGCCCCTGCTCGCCACGGCCGACGCCCTGCGCCGCCTGGACCCGGCGACGGAGGTCACCTGCCTCGGCACCCGGGAGGGCCTCGAGGCGCGGCTCGTCCCGGAGGCAGGCCTGCCGCTGGAGTTCGTCCCGCGGGTGCCCCTGCCGCGCAGGCCAGGGCCCGACCTGCTCCGTACGCCCACCCGGCTGCGGGCCGCGCGCGCCGCGGCGCTCGAGGTGGTCGACCGCGTGCGCCCCGACGTGGTCGTCGGCTTCGGGGGCTACGTCTCGGTCCCGGCCTACCTCGCAGCCCGTACGCGCCGGCTGCCGATCGTGGTGCACGAGGGCAACGCGATCCCAGGCATCGCCAACAAGCTGGGTGCCCGGATGACGACCCACGTCGCCACGAGCTTCCCCGGCACCGCGCTCCCGCACGCCGTCTGTACCGGCCTGCCGATCCGCCGCCTCATCTCCACCATGGACCGGACCGCGCTGCGTGCCGAGGCGCTGGCGACCTTCGGCCTGCGCGACGACCTGCCGACGCTCCTCGTCACGGGCGGTTCCCAGGGGGCGGCGCGGATCAACGCCGCCGTGTCCGGTGCGGCGCCGGCGCTCGCCGAGGCCGGCGTCCAGGTGCTCCACGTCGTCGGTCCCAAGCACGAGCTGTCGGTCCCCTCGGAAGAGGTGCCCTACGTCGTCGTCCCCTACGTCGACCGCATGGACCTCGCCTACGCCGCGGCCGACGCCGTGCTGTGCCGATCGGGCAGCAACACCGTCACCGAGGTCTCCGGCGTCGGCCTGCCCGCGATCTACGTCCCGCTGCCTATCGGCAACGGCGAGCAGGCGCTCAACGCCCGCCCCGTCGTCGACGCAGGCGGCGGCCTGCTGGTCGCTGATGCCGCCCTCACGCCGGAGTGGGTCGCCGCGAGCGTGCCCGGCCTGCTCACCGACGCGGGCCGGCTCGCCGAGATGGGCGCCGCGGCGACGGGCGTGATCCCGCTGGACGCCGACGACAAGCTCGCCCGGATGGTGCTCGACGCGGGCTCCGATCGGGAGGGGGCCGCCTCGTGAGGATCCCGGTCCCCGACGAGCTGCTGCCGGCCTCCGAGCTGGGCAGGGTCCACTGCGTCGGCATCGGCGGTGCGGGCATCTCCGCCATCGCCCGGATCATGGCTGCGCAGGGCGTGCACGTCACCGGCAGCGACGACCACGACACGCCGTTCCTGCCCGCCCTGCGCGAGCTCGGCGTGACCTGCCACCTCGGCTACGACGCCGCCCACGTCGGCGACGCCGACACGCTGGTCGTCACCACGGCCGCCCGCGACGACAACCCGGAGGTCCTCGAGGCCCGGCGCCGCGGACTGCGGATCCTGCCCCGCTCGGCCGGGCTCTCCGCCGTCATGGCCGGCTCCCGCGTCCTCGCCGTGGCCGGCACGCACGGCAAGACCACGACCACCGGGCTGCTCACCTCCGCGCTGCTCGCAGCCGGAGTCGACCCGTCGTACGCCGTGGGCGGGGTGCTGACCGCCACGGGTCGCAACGCCGACGCCGGCACCGACGACCTCTTCGTCGCCGAGGCCGACGAGAGCGACGGCGCCTTCCTCCACTACCGCCCGTTCGCGGCGATCGTGACCAACGTCGAGGCCGACCACCTCGACAACTGGGGCACCGAGGAGGCCTACCACCGCGCGTTCGAGGAGTTCGCCGACACGATCGACCGCTCCGGCTTCCTGGTCTGCGTGCTCGACGACCCGGGCGCCGCCCAGCTCGCCGCCCGAGCCCGCGCCCAGGGCCTCGACGTGGTCACGGTGGGGGAGTCGGCCGACGCCGACCTCCGCATCGACGACCTCGTGCTCGACGGCTCCACCTCCTCGTGCCGGGTCACGCACCACGGCACCCACCTGGGCGAGCTGCGGTTGCGCATCCCGGGGCGCCACTACGTCCTCGACGCGGTCGCCGCCCTGGCGACGGGCCTGCGCCTCGATCTCCCCTACGACGCGCTCGCGGAGGGGCTCGGTCGCTTCACCGGCACCGGCCGCCGGATGGAGCTCAAGGGCGAGGCGGCGGGGGTGCGCGTCTACGACTCCTACGCCCACCACCCGGTCGAGATCCGCGGCGACCTCGAGGCCGCTCGAGCGCTCGCCGGGGACGGGCGCGTCGTCGCCGCGTTCCAGCCGCACCTGGTCTCCCGCACCCGCATCTTCGGCGAGGCCATGGGCGTCGAGCTCGGTGCCGCCGACGAGGTGGTCGTGCTCGACGTCTACGTCGCCCGCGAGGACCCTGACCCCGCCGTGACCGGGCTCCTCGTCGCCGACGCCGTACCCCTCCCGGCCCAGCACGTGACCTACGTCGACGGGCTGGGTGCAGCCGCACAGGCACTCGCCGAGCGCGCGCGCCCCGGCGACCTCGTCATCACCCTCGGTGCCGGCGACATCACGAGCGTCGGGCCCCAGGTGCTCGAGCTGCTCGGGGGTGCGTGAGTGGAGCAGGGGACCGTCTCCGGCGTCGAGCCGGACACACGGGCCGGGTCGGCCAGGCAGACCCGTACGGCGTCCCGCACCCGGCGCCGCTTCGCGCGACGCCAGTGGGCCCGCCGCTGGCTCTCCCTTCGCTACGTGCTGGCCCTGCTGCTGGTGCTCGCGATCGTCGGCACGGCGGTCCACCTGGTGTTCTTCTCCGCGACGACGCAGGTCACGCGCGTCGAGGTCGTCGGCAACTCCCTGCTGAGCGACGGCCGGGTCCGTGAGATCGCCGACGTGCCGCTCGGGGAGCAGCTCGCGCTGGTCGACCTCGGCCGCGCCGACGCCCGCGTCGGGGCGCTGGCCGAGGTCCGGTCCGTCGACGTCACCCGCACCTGGCCCGACACCGTGCGGATCGAGGTCGCCGAACGCACCGCGGTCGCGGTGGTCGAGCTGGCCGGACGGCTCCGCGGTCTGGACGCGGAGGGCGTCGTCTTCCGGGACTACCAGCGGGTGCCCCAGGGCATGCCGCGCATCCGGCCGGGCTCCGCGGCCGGCACCGACGCGCTGCGGGAGGCCGCGACCGTGGTCTCCGCGCTCCCCGCCGACCTCGCTGCCCGGGTCGACCACGTCGAGGTCACGACCATCGACCAGATCACGCTGGTGATGCGCGACCAGCGCCAGGTGTTGTGGGGGAGCGCGGAGGAGTCCGAGCTGAAGGCCCAGGTCGTCGACCGGCTGCTGGCCGCCCAGAAGGCCTCCTACTACGACGTCAGCGTGCCGGGGAACCCGACCTACCGCCCCTGACTCGCCGTCGCCCCTCCGGCCGGCCTCCGCGAGCGGTGCGGCACGCGCAGAAACCTACGCCACCCACCGACACGCGGCGTGTCCGGCCGGGTTTCGGGTCGAGCGCTGCCTATGGTCTAGCGAAAGGCGAGGTTGACATAACTATAACCCTCAGGTTCACGGTTAGGGTTCCGCAGGCCCGAGGGACAGCAGCAGTCGACCCGCACCCCCTACGTCACACAGACCCACTCAAGGAAGGCCCCGGAGCCGTGGCAGCAGCGCAGAACTACCTGGCGATCATCAAGGTCGTGGGCATCGGTGGCGGCGGCGTCAACGCCGTCAACCGGATGATCGAGGTCGGCCTCAAGGGTGTCGAGTTCATCGCGATCAACACCGACGCCCAGGCACTCCTCATGAGCGACGCCGACGTCAAGCTCGACATCGGTCGCGAGCTCACCCGCGGCCTCGGTGCCGGCGCCAACCCCGAGGTGGGGGCGAAGGCGGCCGAGGACCACGCCGACGAGATCGAGGAGGTCATCAAGGGCGCCGACATGGTGTTCGTGACCGCCGGCGAGGGTGGCGGCACCGGCACCGGCGGCGCGCCCGTGGTGGCCCGCATCGCCCGCTCCCTGGGCGCCCTGACGATCGGCGTCGTGACCCGGCCGTTCGCCTTCGAGGGCCGGCGCCGCGCCAACTCCGCGGAGGAGGGCATCAGCCAGCTCCGCGAGGAGGTCGACACCCTCATCGTCATCCCCAACGACCGGCTGCTGTCGATCACCGACCGCAGCGTGTCCATCCTCGACGCCTTCAAGCAGGCCGACCAGGTGCTGCTCCAGGGTGTCTCGGGCATCACCGACCTGATCACCACCCCGGGCCTGATCAACCTCGACTTCGCCGACGTCAAGTCCGTGATGGCCAATGCCGGCTCCGCCCTCATGGGCATCGGCTCGGCCCGCGGCGAGGACCGTGCGGTCGCGGCCGCCGAGATGGCGGTCTCCAGCCCGCTGCTCGAGGCGAGCATCGAGGGTGCCCACGGCGTCCTGCTCTCCATCGCCGGCGGCTCGGACCTCGGCCTCTTCGAGATCAACGAGGCCGCCGCGCTGGTCTCCCAGGCCGCCCACGCCGAGGCCAACATCATCTTCGGCGCGACCATCGACGACGCGCTGGGCGACGAGGTGCGGGTGACCGTGATCGCGGCCGGCTTCGACGGCGGCATGCCCAAGCGTCGCTCCGACGGCAACGTGCTGCGCCAGGGCCAGCCGGCCCAGACACAGGAGCAGACCCGCGCCGCCGCCCAGCAGCTCGCGACGCAGGCGCCGGCACGCTCCGAGTCGGCGTCGTCCGGCCCGGCGACCACGACCTTCGCGCCGTCGTCGCCCCAGCCGACCCAGCAGCCCGCCCAGCAGTCGGGGCAGCAGTCTGGGCCGTCGCAGTCGAGCCAGCCCGCCCAGCAGCCGGCCCAGTCGCGGCCTGCCCGTCAGGTGCAGTTCGACGACGACGACCTCGACGTGCCCGACTTCCTGAAGTGACCCTGCTCCGCCACCGCGATCGGATCGAAGGCGACCTCGTGATCGAGGTCGCCTTCACCGACGTCTCCCTCAGCCTCGGTGACGCGGCCGAGGACGAGGTGCGGGCGGCCGCGCTGCGCGCCGTCGCGGAGGAGACGGGTGCGACGCCCGTGCTGATGCGCCAGGTGCACGGTGCTCGCGTCGACTTCATCGACGACCGCCGTGCCAGCGGCGCCCTCGTCGGGGACGCGATGATCACCGCGCAGACCGGTGTCGCGCTGCTCGCGCGCGCCGCCGACTGCGTGCCGGTGCTGCTGGCCGACCCCGCCACGGGCTGGATCGCGGCGGTGCACAGTGGGCGTCCCGGTCTCGCGGCCGGCGTCGTCCCTGCAGCGATCACGGCTGTGCGCGAGCGGGGTGGTGACCCGAGCGTCGCGTGGATCGGCCCGCACGTGTGCGGAGCCTGCTACGAGGTGCCCGCCGACCTGCAGGACGAGGTCGCGGCGCTCGTCCCCGAGTCACGCTCCACCACCTCCTGGGGCACTCCCGCCCTCGACCTCGGCGCCGGCGTACGTGCACAGCTCGACGCCGCCGGCATCACCGACGTCCGCGCGGTCGACTCCTGCACGCGCGAGGACCCGTCGTGGCCGTCCCACCGGCGTGACGGAGCCGACGCCACCCGCTTCGCCGGCGTCATCTGGAGCCACCCGTGAGCGGGCGCCAGGGCGAGATCGCCGCCAACCTCGACGCCGTACGCCGGCGCATCCGCGACGCCTGCACGGAGGCCGGCCGACCGGAGGACGACGTCGCGCTCGTCGTGGTCACCAAGTTCTTCCCCGCCTCCGACGTGCGCATCCTCGCCGACCTCGGCGTCACCGACGTGGGGGAGAACCGCCACCAGGAGGCGGAGGCCAAGGCCGCCGAGTGCGCCGACCTCGGGCTGCGGTGGCACTTCATCGGCGGCCTGCAGTCCAACAAGGCGGCCGCCGTCGCGGCGTACGCCGACGTGGTCGAGTCGGTCGACCGCGCCAAGCTCGTGGGCCCGCTCTCGCGTGGCGCCCAGGAGCGTGGGGCGGAGGTCGACGTGCTGCTGCAGGTCAGCCTCGACCCGCCCGGGTCCGACCACCGGTCCGGCGCAGCACCCGCCGACCTGCCCGACCTCGCCCGCCGGGTGGTCGAGGCCGACCTGCTGCGGCTGCGCGGCCTGATGGCTGTCGCGCCGCTGGGGGAGGACCCCCGTACGGCCTTCGCGAGGCTCGCGGACGTGCACCAGGAGCTCGTGCGCGAGCACCCCGGCGCCACCGTGCTGTCCGCGGGGATGAGCGGTGACCTCGAGGCGGCCATCGCGTGCGGTGCGACACACGTGCGTGTCGGCTCCGCGGTCCTCGGTCCGAGGCCTGCGGTCCAGTAATGTCCACAACAGTCAACAGGTGTACCGAACGGTGCACCAGGTCTAGCGGAGGATCTGTCTCATGAGCGGCGCGATGCGCAAGATCGGCGAGTACCTCGGCCTGCTCGAGGACACCGGCCACTACGACGACTACGACGGCGACACCGAGACCACGACGCACGACGCTGTCGACCAGCGCCCCGTCGCGCGGGAGCGTCGCCCAGCCCCAGTGTCCGACCTTGCCGAGCGCCGTCGACCGGCCTCGGTCCAGACGGGAGTCGTGGCCGAGTTGAGCCGCATCACCACCCTGCACCCCCGCAACTACAACGAGGCACGCCTGATCGGTGAGAACTACCGCGACGGCACGCCCGTGATCATGAACCTCAGTGAGATGGACGACAACGATGCCAAGCGCCTCGTCGACTTCGCTGCCGGCCTGATCTTCGCCACCCGAGGCACCATCGAGCGCGTGACCAACAAGGTCTTCCTGCTCTCGCCGCCCAACGTCGCGGTCTCGGCCGAGGACAAGGAGCGGATCGCCGAGGACGGCTTCTTCAACCAGAGCTGACCCATACTCGACTCGTGCAAGCCATCGGCCAGATCCTCTACGTCCTCCTCTTCCTGTTCATCGCGCTCCTGTGGGTGCGGTTCATCGTGGACTGGGTGCAGGTCTTCGCGCGCCAGTGGGAGCCGCGCGGCCCGCTCCTGGTTGCTCTGGAGGGCGTCTACACGACCACGGACCCGCCCATCGTGGCGCTCCGCAAGGTCGTGCCCCCGCTCCGCATCGGCTCGGTCGCGCTCGACCTGAGCTTCCTGCTCGTGATGGTGGGAGCATGGCTGCTGCTCAACGTGGTCGCCACCATCTTCGGGCTCTGAACCATCCGCCACACGGGTCACTGTGCCCCGCGGCTACCCGGGCGCTATTGTCTCCTGACAGCAGAGCCACCGTGATTATCGATCGTGAAAGTTTGGTGAGGTCATGCCGCTGACGCCTGAGGACGTGAGCAACAAGCGCTTTACGCCTGTCCGTCTCCGTGAGGGCTACGACATGGGCGAGGTGGACCAGTTCCTCGACGAGGTCGAGGCCGAGCTCGCCCGGCTGACCAAGGAGAACGACGACCTGCGGTCCAAGCTGTCGGCCGCTCAGTCCGGTGGGGCCTCGGCGCCTGCCGCTGCTCCTGTGTCGTTCGCGCCGACCCCCGAGCCGGAGCCCGAGCCCGAGCCGGAGCCCGTCGCCGCCGCGCCGGTCGCCGCCGCGCCCGTGCAGACGGTGCGGGTGGAGACCGTCGCCGACGCGTCCAACGCCGCAGCCCGCCTGCTCGAGATCGCGACCCGCAACGCCGACGAGCTCGTCGAGGACGCCAAGAACGAGGCCGACCGCATCGTCGGCGCCGCGCGCACCAAGGCCGAGCGCCTCGAGTCCGAGTCGAAGACCAAGGCCGACCGCATGGAGGCCGACGCCCGCCAGCGCTCGCAGATGCTCGACTCCGAGACCGCCGAGCGCCGCCAGCAGATGTTCGGCGACCTGGAGAAGGAGCGCGACAAGCTCAACAGCGACGTCGAGACCCTCCGCCAGTTCGAGCGCGAGTACCGCTCCCGCCTGAAGACCTACTTCACGCAGCAGCTGGAGGCGCTCAACAACGGCAGCGAGACGCAGGCGCCCGTCGAGAGCGGCAACGCGCCCAAGCGCCTGCGCTCCGTGCTCGGCGACGACGAGGGCTGATCCCTCCGCGCTGTGCGCCCCGGCCTTCGAACAGGCCTCTGAAAAGCGAGAACGACCGCCCCTACGGGTGGTCGTTCTCGCATTTCGGCGAGCCGCTGTTGGTTCGTCAGGCGGCAGCGGCTAGCCTCCCTGCCACCGTGTGGTTCCTGCCACACCCGACGCATGCTGGAGGCCCTCGGAGATGGCTGGCACCACGCGCAAGTCCCTGGCCGGTACGGCCGCCGCCGCTGCGAAGCGCGTGATCGGCCGCCGCGGAGCCGCCAAGGACGCGCCGGCTGCGACGTCGCCTGCGAAGAAGTCGGCAGCGAAGAAGGCCGCTCCGGCCACGAAGGGCGCAGCCAAGAAGGCCGCGCCGGCCAAGAAGGCCACGCCGGCGAAGAAGACCGCAGCCAAGAAGGCCGCTCCGGCGAAGAAGGCCGCCGCCAAGAAGGCGACCGCTCCGGCGAAGAAGGCCGCAGCCAAGAAGACCGCGCCCGCGAAGAAGGCCGCAGCCAAGAAGACCGCGCCCGCGAAGAAGGCCGCAGCCAAGAAGACCGCGCCCGCCAAGAAGACCGCAACGAAGACCGCCACCCCTACCAAGAAAGCTGCGCCCGTGACGAAGGCCGCCCCGACGCCCGCCAAGAAGGCCGCGCCGGCGAAGAAGGCACGCAAGGCCACCCCCTCCACCCTCGTGGTCCTCGACGGCGAGGACGCCTGGACCCGCGCCGAGCTCAACGAGGTCGTCAAGGAGCTCAAGGAGCACCAGGACCGCCTCACGACGATCGTCGGCCAGTCCGAGCAGGAGCTCGCGGGGCTGATGCGCGATGCCGGCGACGGCGCCGGTCAGGACCAGGCCGACGTCGGGGCGACCAGCTTCGAGCGCGACCACGAGCTCACCGTGCTCGCCAAGGAGCGCGAGACGCTGGAGCAGATCAGCCGTGCGCTGTCGCACATCGACGACGGCACCTACGGCGTGTGCGACTCCTGCGGCAACCCCATCGGCAAGAATCGGTTGATGGCGGTGCCCCATGCCACACTGTGCATGTCATGCAAGCAGCGCGAGGAGCGTCGCTGAACCCCAGCGACCAGGCCGATTCCGTCCCTGCCCGCCGGCGCGTCGACGCGCGGCTGGTCTTCGCTGGCGTGGCCCTGCTGGCGTACTCCCTGGACCTCGCCACGAAGCAGTGGGCGCTGTCCGCGCTGGCGGACGGTGACATCCCGGTCCTCGGCGACTGGTTCACCTTCCACCTGACGTTCAACCCGGGTGCGGCCTTCAGCACCGGGACGGACTTCACGATCGTCTTCACCGCGCTCGCCATGGTCGCCGTGGTGGTCGTCCTGTGGCTGAGCCGTCGGATCGCCAGCACGGGCTGGGCGCTCGCCCTCGGCATCCTGCTCGGTGGCGTGGGGGGCAACCTCACCGACCGGATCGTGCGCCCGCCCGAGCCGTTCCACGGGCACGTGGTCGACTTCCTGATGCTGCCCAACTGGCCGGTGTTCAACATCGCCGACATCTGCATCAACGTCGCGGCTGGGCTGATCATCCTGCAGACCTTCCGGGGCATCAACCTCGACGGCACCCGCGACGACTCCGCCGGCAAGGACCGCGAGCGGCCTGAGGCCCAGCCCGGGTCCGAGCCCGGCTCCGGGTCGGTGGCGTGAGCACCCGAGCCGAGCAGCGCACCGTCTTCGTGCCCGACGGGCTGGCCGGTGAGCGCGTCGACGCCGCGATGGCGCGCATGTTCGGGTTCTCGCGCACCAAGGCGGCCGACCTGATCTCCCAGGGCCTCGTCCACGTCGACGGCACGGCCGTCGGCAAGAGCGACCGGGTCCACGGGGGCGCGATGCTCGATGTCACCATCCCCGCCGAGACCGACCCGCTCGAGGTCGTGCCGGAGATCGTCGAGGGGATCCGGATCATCCACGACGACGACGCCATCGTGGTGATCGACAAGCCCGTCGGTGTCGCCGTGCACCCCTCGCCCGGCTGGAGCGGGCCGACGGTCGTCGGCCACCTCGCGGGCGCCGGTTTCCGGATCTCGACCAGCGGCGCGAGCGAGCGGCAGGGCATCGTCCAGCGCCTCGACGTCGGCACCAGCGGCGTGATGGTGATCTGCAAGTCCGAGCGCGCCTACTCCGTGCTCAAGAACGCCTTCCGCCACCGCACGGTCGACAAGACCTACCACGCGCTCGTCCAGGGGCACCCCGACCCGCTCTCCGGCACGGTGGACGCCCCGATCGGCCGGCACCCGCACCACGACTACAAGTTCGCCGTCATGGCCGACGGGCGGCACAGCATCACCCACTACGAGACGCTCGAGGCGCACCGCTTCGCCAGCCTGCTCGAGGTCCACCTCGAGACGGGCCGCACCCACCAGATCCGCGTGCACATGAGTGCGCTCAAGCACCCGTGCGTCGGCGACCTGACCTACGGCGCCGACCCGACGCTCGCCGCGCGGCTCGGCCTCCAGCGGCAGTGGCTGCACGCCATGCGGCTCGGCTTCGAGCACCCCGAGACCGGCGAGCAGGTCAGCTACGAGTCCACCTACCCCGACGACCTCGCGCACGCGCTCGACGTCATCCGGGACGAACGCTGACGAGATGAGCACCGACGCGATGCACACCGACGTCGAGCTCCGCCCGGCCTCCGAGGAGGACCTGGCCTCGATCGCCGACGTCCACCTCGTTGCCCGCGCGGGCGCCGGCCCGGCGTTCCCGCCGAGCATCCACAGCGACGACGAGGCCCGGGCGTGGGTGGCCGACTGGGACCTGGCGGCGTACGACGTGTGCGTGGCCGTCCTCGACGGCCGGGTGGTGGGCTACACCCGCGCCACCACGACGTGGCTCGACGACCTCTACGTGCTGCCCGACGCGCAGGGCCGCGGCGTCGGCAGCCTCCTCCTGGCCCGTGTTCTGGCCCTGCACCCCGACGGCATCGGGCTGTGGGTGTTCGAGTCCAACCGACCCGCCCGGGAGTTCTACGCTCGGCACGGCTTCGTGTCCTTGGAGCGCACCGACGGCTCGGCCAACGAGGAGCGGGCGCCCGACATCCGACTCGTGTGGCCCGGTGCTGACGCCCTGGCCTGCTTCCGCTCGATGATCGACGACGTCGACCTGGCGCTCGGCGACGTGCTCGCCCGGCGTACGGCGCTGACCCGCGCGATCCAGGCGGTCAAGCCCTCGGGCGAGCGGGACCCCCGCCGGGAGGCGGAGATCGTCGCCCGGGTGGCCGCGGTGGTGCCCGACCTCGGTGTCGAGCGGGTCGCGCGGATCGTCGACGTGATCATCACCGAGTCCCTCGACGCCGCCGACAGTGGAGCCGCCGTCCGCTAGGACCGGCCGTACGCTCCACTGTCCGGGTCTTCGAGCCGGCCGCCGGGCAGGATGGGCGCCATGCTGCTCCATGACGACGTGATCGAGGAGTACCGCGACTTCGCGACGTACGCCGCGGGCGACTCGCCGTGCTTCGAGGAGTGGGCGCTCGGCGTCGTCGGTGACGAGGAGGTGCTCGAGTGGCTCGGCACCCTGCCGTCGATCAAGCGCCAGCCCAACCTGGTCTTCGCCGCCGCGCGCTGGCACGGCGCGCCCGCCCCGGGCCCGTACGAGGGGTTGCGCCGCGTGCTGCGCGAGCAGGAGCCGGCGGTCCGCGAGACCGTCATGACGCGGGCGACCCAGACCAACGAGGCGGGACGGCTGGCCACGCTGGCCCCCGTGCTCGGCCTCGTCGAGGGGCCGCTCGCACTGGTGGAGGTGGGCGCCAGCGCGGGCCTGTGCCTCTTCCCCGACCGGTACGACTACGACTGGCCGACCGTAGGCTCGCTGCTCGGGAGCGGTGGTCCGCTGCTGACCGCGCGGGCCACGGGCCCGCTGCCGGTGCCGACCGCCCACGTCGACGTCGTCTGGCGCGGCGGTGTCGACCTCAACCCCCTCGACGTGACCGACCACGACGCGACGGCGTGGCTGGAGACCCTCGTCTGGCCCGAGCAGGACGAGCGGCGCGACCGGCTACGCGCGGCGATCGAGGTGGCCCGCGCCGAGCCGCCGGCGTTGCGGTGCGGGGACCTGTTCGACCACCTTCCGGGCCTGCTGGACGAGGCGGCTCCCCACGGCACCCCGGTGGTGTTCCACTCCGCCGTGGTCGCCTACCTCGAGGAGTCGGATCGGGAGCGGTTCCACGACCTCATGACGGGGCTCGTGGCCGCCGGCAGGTGCCGCTGGATCAGCAACGAGGGCAGGCGCGTGCTGCCCCGGGTCACCGGCGACCGCGACGTCCCGTCGGGGCGTTTCGTGACCGCGTTGGACGGCGTCCCGGTGGCGTACGCCCACGGCCACGGCCACGCGATCGACTGGCTGTGAGCACCTCGGACGCGGCGTGTGTCCTGTCGGTGGGGCCGGGCAGACTGACGTAGGCTTGCTGCTCTTCCCCCCTTCCCGAACTGCGTGGCCCCGCTGAGCAGTCAGCACCCTCGTACGACCCTTGTCAGCGACCCACGAAAGGCGCGGAAGTCACCTCCATGTCGGCCGGCTCCTCCACCAGCTCCGCGGACAGCTTCGTGCACCTGCACGTGCACACCGAGTACTCCATGCTCGACGGGGCGTCGCTGCTCGACGGCCTGTTCAGCCGCACGAGCGACCTCGGCATGCCGGCGATCGCGATGACCGACCACGGCAACCTGCACGGCGCTTACGACTTCTACTCCAAGGCGCGCAAGCACGGCGTGAAGCCGATCATCGGCATCGAGGCCTACATCACCCCCGGCACCCAGCGTGGCGAGCGCCGCCGGGTCCGGTGGGGGCAGGGTGACCTGGCCGAGGAGGGCGGCAACGACGTCGCCGGCGGCGGCGCCTACACCCACATGACGATGTGGGCCGAGACCACCGAGGGCATGCACAACCTGTTCCGGCTGTCCTCGCGCTCGAGCCTCGAGGGCTACTACTTCAAGCCCCGGATGGACAAGGAGATCCTCGCCGAGCACAGCAAGGGGCTGATCGTCAGCACCGGCTGCCCCAGCGGCGCGATCCAGACCCGGCTGCGCCTGGGCCAGTACGACGAGGCGGTCCGCGAGGCCGCCGAGCTCCAGGACATCTTCGGCCGCGACAACGTCTTCCTCGAGCTGATGGACCACGGCATCGACATCGAGAAGCGCGTCCGCGACGACCTGCTGCGCCTCGGCAAGCAGATGGGCCTCCCGCCCATCGCCACCAACGACTCCCACTACAACAACCCCGAGGACGCCGCCGCCCACGACGCACTCATCTGCGTCGCGTCGGGCAAGCGACTCTCCGACACCAACCGGCTCAAGTTCGACGGCGGCGGCTACTACATCAAGTCGGCCGCCGAGATGCGCGAGCTGTGGGCAGACCGCTTCGGGATGCCCGAGGCGTGCGACAACACCCTCGCGATCGCCGAACGCTGCGAGGTCGAGTTCACCGAGTCCACCGGCGGCTACATGGCGCGCGCCGACGTGCCGGCCGGCGAGACCGAGGAGTCGTGGTTCCGCAAGGAGGTCTGGCGCGGCATCGAGGCCCGCTACCCCGGCGAGCAGACGACCCAGGAGGTCCGCGAGCGGGTCGAGATGGAGCTCGCGATCATCTCCCAGAAGGGCTACTGCGGCTACTACCTCGTGGTCGCCGACTTCATCAACTGGGCCAAGGACAACGGCATCCGCGTCGGTCCCGGTCGCGGGTCCGGTGCGGGCTCGATCGCGGCCTACGCGCTGCGCATCACCGACCTGTGCCCGCTCGAGCACGGCCTGTTCTTCGAGCGGTTCCTCAACCCCGAGCGACCGTCGATGCCCGACTTCGACATCGACTTCGACGACGCCCGCCGCGGCGAGGTCATCCACTACGTCAGCGAGAAGTACGGCGCCGACCGCGTCGCCCAGATCGCGACGTTCGGACGGCTCAAGGCCAAGGCCGCGATCAAGGACGCCGCTCGCGTCCTCGACCACGGCTTCGCGATCGGCGACCGGATCACCAAGGCCTACCCGGCCGACGTGATGGGCAAGGGTGTCGCGCTCAAGGACATCTTCAACGCCGACCACAAGCGCTACAACGACGGCGGGGAGTTCCGCGCGCTGCACGGACAGGACCCCGACGTCCGGACGATCTACGAGACCGCCGTCGGCCTCGAGGGCCAGATCCGCAACTGGGGCGTGCACGCCGCCGGCGTGATCATGTCGAGCGAGCCGC
This sequence comes from Nocardioides sp. BGA-UO-ETr-FS32, assembly GCF_059567905.1. Classification (NCBI taxonomy): domain Bacteria; kingdom Bacillati; phylum Actinomycetota; class Actinomycetes; order Propionibacteriales; family Nocardioidaceae; genus Nocardioides; species Nocardioides sp. BGA-UO-ETr-FS32. The sequence continues at coordinate 669,456 of NZ_JCAQOX010000013.1, forward strand.
TCATCGACATCGTGCCGATCATGGCCCGGCCGCAGGACGGCGCGGTCATCACCCAGTTCGACTACCCGATGTGCGAGTCGCTCGGCCTGGTCAAGATGGACTTCCTCGGCCTGTCCAACCTCCGCATCCTCGACGACGCGATCGCCAACATCGAGGTCAACCGGGGCGAGAAGGTCGTCCTGGAGGAGCTGGGCTTCGAGGACCGCGCGACCTACGAGCTGATGGGCCGCGGTGACACGCTCGGCGTCTTCCAGCTCGACGGCTCGGGCATGCGGTCGCTGCTCCGCTCGCTGCAGCCCGACGCGTTCGCCGACATCACGGCCGTCAGCGCGCTCTACCGCCCCGGCCCGATGGGCGCCGACTCGCACAACAAGTACGCCCGCCGCAAGAACGGCCGCGAGGCGATCGAGCCGATCCACCCGGCGCTCGCCGAGGCGCTCGAGCCGGTGCTGGGGGAGACCTACGGCCTGATCGTCTACCAGGAGCAGGTGATGGCGATCGCGCAGGTGCTCGCCGGCTTCACCCTGGGCGCCGCCGACAACCTGCGCCGCGCGATGGGCAAGAAGAAGAAGGAGGAGCTCGACAAGCAGTACGCCGGGTTCCAGGCCGGCATGCTCGAGCGGGGCTTCCCGCAGGTCGCGATCGACAAGCTGTGGGAGATCCTGCTCCCGTTCTCCGACTACGCCTTCAACAAGTCGCACTCCGCGGCCTACGGCGTCATCACCTACTGGACCGCCTACCTCAAGGCCAACTACCGCACCGAGTACATGGCGGCGCTCCTCACGTCCGTGAAGGACGACAAGGACAAGATGGCGATCTACCTCAACGAGTGCCGCCGGATGAAGATCCAGGTCCTGCCACCCGACGTCAACGAGTCCCACGCCGACTTCACCCCGGTCGGCAACGACATCCGCTTCGGCCTCACCGCCGTGCGCAACGTCGGCCACAACGTCGTCGCCGGCATCGTGGCCGCCCGCGAGGAGAAGGGCCGCTACGCCGACTTCAACGACTTCATGGAGAAGGTCCCCGCCCTCGTCTGCAACAAGCGGGTCGTGGAGTCGCTGATCAAGGCCGGCGCGTTCGACGACATGAAGCACAAGCGCCGCGCGCTCGCCGCGGTCCACGAGACGGCCGTCGACCAGTTCGTCGACCTCAAGAAGAACGAGGCGATCGGGCAGGACTCGCTCTTCGGCGGCCTCGGCGACGGTGACGACGACGCGGGCTTCGGGGTCAGCGTGACCATCCCCGACATCGACGACTGGGACAAGATGACCCTGCTCGGCCACGAGCGGGAGATGCTCGGGCTCTACGTCTCCGACCACCCGCTCCTCGGCCTCGAGCACGTGCTGTCCCAGGGCACCGACTGCACCATCGGCCAGCTCCTGCTCGACGAGGAGCGTGCCCACAACTCCACCCTCACCGTCAGCGGCCTCATCACCTCGGTCTCGCGCAAGATCACCAAGCGGGGCGATCCGTGGGCCACGATCACCCTCGAGGACCTCGACGGCGCGATCGACGTGCTGCTGTTCCCCAGTGCCTACACGCTGGCCTCGACCCTGCTCGTCGAGGACAACATCGTCCGGATCAAGGGCCAGCTCTCGCGCGACAAGGACCAGCCCGAGCTGCGCGCGCAGGAGGTCACCGCGCCCGACCTCACCCAGGGCCCGGCCGGCCCGGTCGTGATCAGCCTGCCGTCGACCCGGTGCACACCGCCGGTCGTGGCCCAGCTCCGCGACGTCCTCGGCACGCACCCCGGCATGACCGAGGTCCAGCTGCGGCTGCTGACCCGGAGCTCGACCAAGGTGCTGCGCCTCGACGACAACCTGAGGGTCAGCCCGAGCCCGGCGCTGTTCGCCGACCTCAAGCAGCTCCTCGGCCCCGGGTGCCTGACGGGATGAGCGAGCCCGCCACGCGACAGTCCTCACCGGTGCGACGGGTGGTGTCCGTGCTCGTGCTGTTCGCCGCCGGCGGCGCCGCGGGCGGTGTGCTGTGGGAGCGGCTGTGGCAGGCGCCGACGGGCCTGGCCTACCAGGGCACCTGGTACCTCGAGCCGGCCGGACCGGACTTCTCCTTCGAGGCGATCGCGCTGTTCGTCGTGATCGCCTTCCCGCTCGGACTGGTGCTCGCGGTCCTGGCCGGGATGTGGCGGGGCCACGAGACCGCGACGCTGGTCAGCGTGCTCGTCGGTGCGGGCGCCGCAGCCTTCGTGATGTACGCCGTGGGTCACGCGCTCGGCCCGGGCGACCCGCAGGCCCTGGCTGCCGGGCAACCCGACTACACGCCGCTGCCCGGAGACCTCGGTCTGACCGCTCCCGACCAGGGTCGGGTGCCCTGGCACTCGACCGCCCTGCTCGCGCTGCCGGCCGGCGCGATGACTGGTCTGGTCGGCACCTACCTCTTGGGAAGTCGAGGGTTCGTCCGGCGTCCGCGTGGGTAGGCTTTGCACGCCCGCACAGGGCAGTCCCGGCGCCCGCCGGGAACCGTGCAACGGGGGAGCAGAACCAAATGAGCATGACACCGGGTGGTCCGACCAACGGCCCCGAGTACCTCGACGGATCGGGGCCGGTCGAGGCCGCGCCGTCCAACGACAACAAGAAGCGCCTCATCGCGCTCGGCGCCATCGTCGCCGGCGGTGCCGTGGTCGCGGGCGGTGCCTGGGCCGCCACCAGCTTCTTCGCCACCGGCTCACAGCCGGCCGAGGCCCTGCCCGACTCGACGGTCGCCTACTTCAGCGTCGACCTCGACCCGAGCGGCGGCCAGAAGATCGAGGCCATCAAGACCCTGCGCAAGTTCCCCGGGTTCGCCGACAACGTCGACCTCGAGACCGACGACGACCTGCGCGAGCGGCTGTTCGAGGAGGTCCTCAAGTCAAGTGCGTGTGAAGGCATCGACTACGCCGACGACGTCAAGCCGTGGCTCGGCTCGCGGGCTGCGATGGCCGCCGTCGATCTCGGTGAGGACGAGCCGGCTCCCGTCGGGGTGATCCAGGTGACCGATGCAGGCAAGGCCGAGGACGGCGTGGCCCGGCTGGTCGAGACCTGCGGCGCAGAGACCGATGGGGACGCCGGGGGCTGGGTCGTCGACGGCGACTGGATGGTCGTGGCCGAGACCAAGGAGATCGCCCAGCAGGTCGTCGACGCCGCGGACGGGTCCTCGCTGGCCGCCGACTCCTCCTTCGCGCAGTGGACCGGCGAGGCGGGCGACGACGGCTTCATGTCGGTGTACGTCGCCAAGGGCGTCACCAAGTACGTCGAGGACCTCGGCGGCATGGGCATGATGGGCATGCCCGGGGCCCTCGGCGCGGAGCCCGGCGCCATGAGCGAGACCGAGGAGGTCCCCGAGGAGCTCCAGCAGATGATCAACGACTTCGACGGCGCGGCCGCCACCGTCCGCTTCGCCGACGGCGCGGTCGAGGTCGAGTACGCCATGTCCAACTACAACAAGGACCTCACCCGCTACATCGAGAGCGAGGAGGGCGTCGAGATGATCTCCAGCCTTCCGGAGGACACGGTCGCAGCGTTCGGCTTCGCCCTCGAGGAGGGCTGGGCGCAGGGGCTGCTCGACTACGTCAAGACCCTCGCGCCCGACGAGTCGGCGTCCATCGACGAGCAGCTCGCCCAGTTCGAGTCCGAGACCGGCCTCGCCTTCCCCGAGGACGTCGAGACGCTGCTCGGCGACGGCGTGACCGTGTCGATGGGCGGCGGGCTCGACCCCGACGCCGTCGCCAACGGTGGGCCGGGCGAGGTGCCGGCCGGCATCCGCATCAAGGGTGACGCCGACGAGATCCAGGCCGTGCTCGACAAGATCAGCGCCCAGGCCGGGCCCGAGGCCGCCGAGTACCTCCAGGTCACCGAGGGCGACGGCTACGCCGTGCTCGCCCTCGCGGACGACTACCGCGGGGCGCTGGAGGGCGGGGGCAGCCTCGGCGACAGCGCGACCTACTCCGAGGTCGTGGACGCCGACGAGGCCCAGTCGGTGATGTTCGTCAACTTCAACGCCGACGACGACTGGCTCGTGCGCCTCACCGAGGACATGCCCGAGGTGAGCGAGAACCTCGAGCCGCTGGCCGCGTTCGGGTTCAGCACCTGGGTCGACGACGAGGTCGTCCACGGCCTCATGAAGGTCACGACCGACTGACCGCGGTCGGCCGGGACACCCGCCGCCGATCAGCGACCGATGGTGGCGGTCACCGCTCCGGTGATCGCCACCAGGTCCTGCGGTGCGAGCTCGAGGTCGAGGCCGCGCCGTCCGCCCGAGACCAGGATGGTGCCGTGGTCGAGCGCAGAGGCGTCGAGGACCGTACGGTGCGGGCGCTTCTGGCCGATGGGGGAGATGCCGCCGGCGACGTAGCCCGTGGCCCGCTCGGCCGCGCCCACCTCGGCCATCACGGCCTTGCTGCCGTCCAGCGCGCGGGCGAGCGCCTTGAGGTCGAGGTGGCCCGACACCGGCACGATGCCGACGACCAGGGTGCCGTCGAGCGAGGCGAGCAGGGTCTTGAAGACCCGGGCCGGCTCGACGCCCAGCGCCTCGGCGGCCTCCAGGCCGAACGACTCCGCCCGGGGATCGTGCTCGTAGGCCCGGACCTCGTAGGCGATGCCGGCCTGCGTGAGCGCGACCGTGGCGGGCGTACCTCCCGCGGCGCGGGTCTTCTTCGCCATCGAGGAGCGTCAGTTGGGCGACCAGGCCGTACGCGCGACCTGGGTGGCGGGCAGCGACGGGATCACGTTGATGGCGCGCAGCTCGTCGGTCAGCAGCTGCGTGACGAGGATGAGCCGCTCGGTCGCGTCGGTCGCCTCGAGCAGCGACTGGCGCTCGGCCATCGGGAGCGGAGCGAGGGCGGACAGCGTCCACGCGAGGTAGTCGGGGTCGCGGGGGAGCGACCCGCTGTAGGGGTCACCCTGGAGCTCGGTCATCGCGACCCGGAAGGCGGTGAAGGTCGCGCGGGCACGGTCGAGCAGGTCCTGCGGCACCTCGACGTCCGGCTCGGGCAGGACCGCGGCGACGCCCTGGGGGAAGTCGGCGCCGCGCTGCATCTCCTCGAGCACCAGCCGTTCGCGGGCCACCGCCACGATGTCGAAGGTCCCGTCGCCGCGGCGCTCGACCTCGGTCAGCTGGAGCATGCAGCCCACCCGGTAGACCGACTGGGCGCCGTGGTCACCGACCTCGTAGCCCTCGCGGATGGCGACCGTGCCGAAGACGCGCTGCGCCGGATCGCCGACCTCGAGCAGGTGGCGTACGAGCATCCGGTAGCGGTCCTCGAACACGTGGAGCGGCACGCTCATCCCCGGGAACACCACGGTGCTCAACGGGAACATCGGCAGCGGATCGCTCACACCTGTGACAGTAGTCGCCGCTGTCCACCCCACGCCCGCGACTTCGGCCCGACCCGCCGGGGAACCTAGAATCGACGGCATGTCCCTGATCCGCCGCATCGACCTCAGGGGCGCCGACCCGGCGTCCGTCGACTACCGCACGAGCGTGCCTCGCGCCGAGTTCGACGTCGAGGCCGCCACGCATCAGGTGCAGCCCATCATCGACGCGGTCCGCGCACGGGGCGTCGAGGCGATCACGGAGCTCTCCGAGCGCTTCGACGGCGTGCGGGTCGAGGACATCCGGGTCCCCCGGGAGGCCCTCGACCGCGCCCTCGCCGAGCTCGACCCCGCCGTGCGCGCCGGCCTCGAGGAGTCGATCCGGCGGCTGCGGGCGACCAGCGAGGCCGAGCTCGAGCGCGACGTCACCAGCGAGGTGGCCCCGGGCGCGACCGTGACGCACCGCAAGGTCCCGATCGGCCGGGTCGGGCTCTACGTCCCCGGTGGCCTCGCCCCGCTCGTCAGCAGCGTCGTGATGAACGTCGTGCCCGCCCAGGTCGCCGGCGTGCCCTCGATCGCCCTGGCGAGCCCGCCGCAGAAGACCCGCGGCGGACTGCCGGAGCCCACCATCCTGGCCGCGTGCGCGCTGCTCGGCGTCGACGAGGTGTACGCCGTCGGTGGCGCGCAGGCGATCGCGATGTTCGCCCACGGCGCGGGCCCGTGCGAGCGGGTCGACCTGGTCACCGGTCCTGGCAACATCTACGTCGCCGCCGCCAAGCGGCTGCTGCGCGGCGTCGTCGGCATCGACTCCGAGGCCGGGCCGACCGAGATCGCCATCCTGGCCGACGACAGCGCCGAGCCCGCGTTCGTGGCGGCCGACCTGATCAGCCAGGCCGAGCACGACCCGATGGCCGCGTCCGTGCTGGTCACCGACTCCACGGACCTCGCCGACGCGGTGGAGACCGAGCTGGAGAAGCAGGTCTTCGAGACCCGCCACACCGAGCGGATCCGCACCGCGCTCGGCGGGCGGCAGTCCGGCATCGTCCTGGTCGACGACATGGACCAGGGTGTCGCGGTCGTCGACGCCTACGCCGCCGAGCACCTCGAGATCCTCACCCGCGACGCGTCCGCGCACGCCGCGCGCGTCCGCAACGCCGGGGCGATCTTCGTCGGCCCCTGGGCTCCGGTGTCCCTGGGCGACTACTGCGCCGGGTCCAACCACGTGCTGCCCACGGCGGGCTGCGCCTGCCACTCGAGCGGGCTGTCGGTGCGCGCGTTCACGCGCTCGGTCCACGTCGTCGACTACTCGCAGGCGGCGCTGGCCGAGGTGGCCGACCACGTCGTGACGCTGGCGGAGGCCGAGGACCTCCCCGGCCACGGCCAGGCGGTCAGCGTGCGCTTCGAGCCGGGCCGGTCGGCGCAGTGAGCCCGGCCTTCCCACCCCTGCGCGAGGAGCTGCAGGGGATCGAGCCCTATGGCGCGCCGCAGCTCTCGCTGGAGCAGGCCCCGGTCCAGCTCAACGTCAACGAGAACCCCTACGGCCCCTCGCCGGAGGCGGCGGCCGACATCGCGCGCGCCGTCGGCGAGGCCGCGGCCTCGCTCAACCGCTACCCCGACCGCGAGTTCGTCGAGCTGCGCACGGCTCTGGCGGCGTACCTCGACACCTCCGGCGGATCCGGCATCACCCCGGACATGGTGTGGGCCGCCAACGGCTCCAACGAGGTCATGCTCCAGCTGCTCCAGGCCTTCGGCGGACCGGGACGGGTCGCGCTGTCGTTCGCACCGACCTACTCGATGTATCCCGAGTACGCCCGCGACACCATGACGGAGTGGGTGGCCGGCCACCGGGCCGAGGACTTCTCCCTCGACCTCGACGCCGCGAGACGGCTCGTGCTCGAGCGGCAGCCCTCGGTGGTGCTGCTGCCGAGCCCCAACAACCCCACCGGCACGGCGCTGCCGCCCGAGGCGGTGACCATGCTGTGCGAGGCGGCCGCCTCCTACGAGCCGGGCGGACTGGTCGTCGTCGACGAGGCGTACGGCGAGTTCCGGCGCGCCGGCACACCGAGCGCGCTGGAGCTGCTGCCCCGGCACCGCAACCTGGTGGTCACCCGCACGATGAGCAAGGCGTTCGCCCTCGCCGGGGCGCGGCTGGGCTACCTCGCCGCGGACCCGGCGATCTGCGACGCGATCCGGGTCGTACGGCTGCCTTACCACCTCTCGGCCGTCACCCAGGCGACCGCCCTGGCCGCGCTGCGGCACGCGCCCGAGCTGCTCGGCCGGGTCGACGACCTGCGTGCCGAGCGCGACGCGACGGTCACCTGGCTGCGCGAGCAGGGCTTCGAGGTCGCCGACTCCGACGCCAACTTCGTGCTCTTCGGCCGCTTCGCCGACCGCCACGCGGTCTGGCAGGGTCTGGTCGACCGCGGTGTGCTGATCCGTGAGACCGGGCCCGACGGCTGGTTGCGGGTCTCGGTGGGCACGCCCGACGAGATGGCAGCATTCCGGCAGGCACTGCTGGACACAATCGACACGACGGAGGACCCGGCATGAGCCGCACCGCGAAGATCGAGCGCAGCACCAAGGAGTCGAAGGTCCTCGTCGAGGTGGACCTCGACGGCACCGGCCGCTCCGAGGTGTCCACCGGCGTGGGCTTCTACGACCACATGCTCGACGCGTTCGCCCGTCACTCGCTCGTCGACCTCGTGGTCCGCACCGAGGGCGACACCCACATCGACGCGCACCACTCGGTGGAGGACACCGCGATCGTGCTCGGCCAGGCCCTGCGCGAGGCACTCGGCGACAAGTCCGGGATCCGCCGGTTCGGCGACGCGACCGTCCCGCTCGACGAGGCGCTGGTCCAGGCCGTCGTCGACGTCTCCGGTCGCCCCTACTGCGTGCACACGGGCGAGCCCGAGGGACAGGTCTACGTCGCCATCGGCGGCTCCGGCGTGCCCTACATGGGCTCGCTGACGCAGCACGTCTTCGAGTCGATCGCGCAGCACGGCCACTTCGGTCTGCACGTCCGCGTGCTCGCGGGTCGCGACCCGCACCACATCGTCGAGACCCAGTACAAGGCGTTCGCCCGGGCGTTCCGCGACGCCGTGGCGATCGACCCGCGCGAGACGGGCGTGCCGTCGACCAAGGGCAGCCTGTGAGCGAGCCTGCGAGCCCTCCCGACGTCGTCGTCCTCGACTACGGCTCGGGCAACCTCCGCTCGGTCGTGCGCGCCGTCGAGCGGGCCGGCGCGTCGGTGACGCTGACCAGCGACTTCGACACCGCCCTCGCGGCCGACGGTCTCGTCGTGCCGGGCGTCGGGGCGTACGCCGCGTGCATGGCCGGCCTGCGTGAGATCAAGGGCGAGCGGATCATCGGACGTCGCCTCGCCGGCGGACGCCCGGTGCTCGGCATCTGCGTCGGGATGCAGATCCTGTTCGCCGGCGGCGTCGAGCACGGCGTGGAGACCGACGGGTGCGCCGAGTGGCCCGGCCTGGTCACCCGGCTCGAGGCCGACGTGGTGCCCCACATGGGCTGGAACACCGTCGAGGCGCCCGAAGGGACCCGCCTCTTCGCGGGGGTCGAGGACGAGCGCTTCTACTTCGTGCACTCCTACGCCGCCCGCTCCTGGGACCTCGTGACCAACGACCGGACGGCCGCGCCGCTCGTGACCTGGGCCGAGCACGGGGGCGACCGGTTCGTCGCCGCCGTGGAGAACGGCCCCCTGTCGGCCACCCAGTTCCACCCCGAGAAGTCCGGCGACGCGGGCGCCGCGCTGCTGCGCAACTGGGTGTCCTCGCTGGCCTGACCTGGCCTGCTGGGAGGATGGACGCGTGCCCGACTGGCCGGTCCTGCCGCTCTACGCCTTCCTCGTGGTGGTCGCGTTCTGCCGGGCAGGCGCCACCTACGCCGTGGGGCGTACGGCACGAGGTGCCGCCGGACGACGCTGGCGCCTCGACGCGGCCTGGATGCGGCGGGGCGAGGACGTCGTACGCCGGTTCGGAGCGCCTGCGGTCACGCTGTGCTTCCTGACCGTGGGTGTCCAGACCGCGGTGAACCTGGCGGCGGGGACGCTCCGCATGCCGCTGCGCCGCTACGTGTCCGCGCTGTTCCTCGGTGCCCTGCTGTGGGCCGGGGTCTACCTGACGGTTGGCATCGCGGTCGTGGAGACGTTCTGGGGGAGCAGCCGACCGTGGCTGCTGCTCGCCGTGCTCGCGACGGCCGGACTCACCGCCGTCGCCGTACGACGGCTGCTGCGCCGGCGCGTCACCGACTGAGCGACGGCCCGAAAAAGCGGTCGTCGCCGCCGTGGCTCGAGGGTCAGCGCCCCAGGCCGTCACGGGCGTCGCGCTCGGCGAGCTCCTTGAGGGTCAGCAGCTGCTTGCGGGCCATCACGAGGTCGCCGACGGAGAGGAGCGGCGCCAACCACCGGTTCGTACGGGCGACCACCTTGAGCACGAGCCGTGAGCCGCGTGGGTGCGGCAGCACGGCGTACGTCATGTGGGCGCCCATGATCTGCGCGGTCAGCTCCCGACCGGGGTCCACCGCCACGACCCGGCCCTGGTCGCGGCCGAACGCACGGGTGAACGGGTCGCCGACCTGCGGCTCCGGCACGTCGAGGAGCTCGCGCGGCGACCGGCTGCCGAGGTTGTCGACGAGGTCGTAGGAGTACGGCGCCACCCGCACCTGCCGCACCCGCGCCCAGACGACGTCCGGCTGGGCGTGCACCGTGACCCCGCGCCACGCCTCCATCGTCGGGACGAGGACCAGGTCGTCGCACCCGTAGTGGCGCCGCACCTCCGCGTCGCTCACGCCCCACTGGTCCCCGATCACGGGGCCACGCTAGCCGAGCCGACCTCCCCATCCCGGGGGATTGCCGCGGGTGCGGGCCGGGTCTACGTTCGGCTCAACGACCGCGGCAGCGCCGCCGCGTGCGTGGAGGGAGTCGTGATGGCCCGGCACCATGCCCGCCTGCTCGCCGTCGTCACCGCCGTTGCGGTCGCGATCACCGTCGCGGGGACCCAGTCGGGTGCCCAGGCCGGGGACCGCGACCGGCACGGGCCGGGGCATGCGGAGCGGCCGACGAAGGTCGTGATCATCGTCGTGGACGCGCTCAGCAAGGAGATCGTCGAGACCTACGACATGCGCCACGTCGAGGCGCTCATGAAGGACGGCGTCGACACGCCCAACGGCTACCTCGGCCACACCGGGTCGGTCACCGTCGTCACCCACAACGTGGTCACGACGGGCGCCCTGCCCAAGAACATGGGCTGGACCACTGAGGGCTACCGCGACGTCGACGGACTCCTGGGAGCCCCCGGAGGCCTCTACATCACGAGCAACTTCGGTCGCACGCAGATGGCGCCGCTGCAGCAGGCGGCCGGCTACCCCCACCTCTCCGACTACCTCGACGACACCGGCAAGGTGTTCACCGTCAGCCCCAAGGGGTACGCCGCCTGGGGGCTCAGCGGTCCCGGCTCGGCGAACACCTCGACGATCACGTTCGGGAGCGGCCCGACCTGCCCCAACCCCGACGGATCCACCACGCGCTACCGCCAGCCGACCGGCTTCAACGTGCCGGCGTACTTCTCCGCCGCATGCGGCTCCCGGTGGCTGGCCCGGCGCGACACCATCTACGACACCGGACAGTTCCCGGCCCAGCTCTACCCCGCGACCGACAACCGCTACGTCGTGGGCAACGACGCGGCCCAGGCGGGCGGTGACGTGTGGGCCACCGACGCGGTGCTCGAGATCATGGGCCAGGAGGGCGACGCCTGGAGCGGCATCTTCGTCAGCCTTCCGGGCGTCGACAAGGCCGCCCACATGTGGGGTGGTGTCAACGACCCCGAGGGAGCAACGCCCGGCTACGACCCGATGACGCACATGGAGTACGCGGCGGCGACCGCCGACGCGCAGGTCGCCCGGATCATGCAGGCGCTCGAGGACAGCGGCCAGCTCGACGACACGCTCGTCGTCCTCACCGCCGACCACGGCTCCGTCGCGGCCGCCGAGGGCCACTTCCACGGCGACTTCGAGCCGGAGAACGACTACGGCTACTTCAACTGGTACTACGGCTCGCCGGCCAACGACGTCCCCTACCTGCGGCCGCAGGAGGCCCTGCTCCCGCTCATAGAGGGCACCGACGACGGGACCGGAGCCACCAACGTCGGCCTCTCCTACAGCGACTCCTCGCTCAACGTGTGGCTCAAGGACCAGTCGTCCGGAGCGGTCGCCGACGCGGCGGCCATCATGGAGGACCTGCCCGACGTGACTGCGGTGTGGCAGCGCGACGGCGACCACTACGACCGGGTGACCCCGGTCCGCTGGGACCGCATGCACGGCGCGGAGAGGCGATGGTTCGCCGCGAAGGCCCAGGAGCTCGTCGACACCCAGGCCGCCGACTACGGCCCCGACCTGATCGCCACCCTGCCCGACGACACGACGTACTCCGTCCTCGGCGACCACGGAGGCATCCAGCGCGCGTCGCAGCAGGTCCCGATCGTGTTCGCCGGAGCCGACACCTCGCACCTGGACCTGCGTGCCGAGGTGAGGTCGGTCGACATCATGCCGACGATCCTGAGGGCCATGGGCATCGCGCCGACCCGATCCATGGACGGCACCGCCCACGAGCTGCCCACACGAGGGAGGAGCCGGCACTAGCGTCTCGCGCGGGCACCACGGTGGAGGCTGTCGGGACCGCCACTCCTAGGATCGACCCATGCCCAGCACCCCCGAGCAGCCCTACCTCGAGCTCCTGCCCGCCGTCGACATCAAGGGCGGCCAGGCCGTCCAGCTGGTGCAGGGCGTGGACGGGTCGGAGAAGCGCTTCGGCGACCCGGTCGAGGCCGCGCTGCGGTGGCAGGACGCCGGCGCGGAGTGGATCCACCTCGTCGACCTCGACGCGGCCTTCGGGCACGGGCACAACCGCGACCTCCAGGCGAGGATCGTCGGCACGCTCGACATCCAGGTCGAGATGAGCGGCGGCATCCGCGACGACGAGTCGCTCGAGGCCGCGATGGCCACCGGCTGCCGACGCGTCAACATCGGTACGGCCGCGCTCGAGCAGCCCGAGTGGTGCGCCAGGGCCATCGCGACGTACGGCGACCGGGTCGCGGTCGGCCTCGACGTACGGGGGACGACGCTCGCGGCGCGCGGCTGGACCCGCGAGGGCGGCGACCTCTACGAGACGCTCGCGCGCCTCGACTCCGAGGGGTGCGCGCGCTACGTCGTCACCGACGTCAACAAGGACGGCATGCTCCAGGGCCCGAACCTCCAGCTCCTGCGCGACGTCTGCGCCGCCACCGACAAGCCCGTCGTCGCCAGCGGCGGCGTCACCACCCTCGACGACATCCGGGCGCTGATGACCCTCGTCGACCAGGGCGTCGAGGGCGCGATCGCCGGCACCGCGCTCTACGAGGGCCGCTTCACCCTCGAGGACGCGCTCGCCCTGACGAGGTCGAGCTGATCATGGAGTTCACCGACTACCACACCCGGCTGGCGGCGTACGCCCTGCTGGTCGACGAGGACGAGCGGGTGCTCCTCGCCTGGTGGAACGGCGAGGGCCACAGCGACCCCGAGTGGTCACTGCCCGGCGGCGGCATCGAGTTCGACGAGTCGATCACCGACGGCCTGGTGCGGGAGGTCCTCGAGGAGACCGGCTACCACGTGCAGCCGGGCGCGCTGGTCGCCGACCACCACTTCACCGCCCGCGGCCGGACCTTCGACGGGTGGTTCCGGTCGCAGAGGTTCGTCTTCGAGGCGACCATCAACGGGGGAGAGCTCGGGACGACCGAGGTGGGCGGCTCGACGGACCACGCCGCGTGGGTGCCGCTAGCCGACCTCGAGGGTCAGCCCCGCTCGGAGATCGTCGACGTCGCGCTGGCCGCCCGTCGGACCGAGGGGATGCGCGCATGAGCCTCGCCATCCGCGTCATCCCGTGCCTCGACGTCGACGGCGGCCGCGTCGTCAAGGGCGTCAACTTCACCGAGCTCCGCGACGCCGGTGACCCGGTGGAGCTGGCCCGGCTCTACGACGCCGAGGGCGCCGACGAGCTGACCTTCCTCGACATCTCCGCCTCCCACGAGGGCCGCGCGACCACGATGGAGGTGGTGAGCCGGTGTGCCGAGGAGGTCTTCATCCCGCTCACCGTCGGCGGCGGGGTCAGCAGCGTCGAGGACGTCGACCGGCTGCTGCGAGCGGGCGCCGACAAGGTCGCGGTCAACACCGCCGCCATCCACCGCCCCGAGCTCGTCGCCGAGATCGCCGACCGCTTCGGCAACCAGGTGCTCGTGCTCAGCGTCGACGCGCGGCGCACCCGCCCGGACCAGCAGCGCACCGCGAGCGGCTTTGAGGTCACCACCCACGGCGGCCGCAAGAGCGCCGGGCTCGACGCTGTCGAGTGGGCCGTACGCGCCGCCGAGCTCGGTGCCGGCGAGATCCTGCTCAACGCGATGGACGCCGACGGCACCACCGACGGCTTCGACCTCGAGCTCATCCGGGCCGTACGCCGCGAGGTGAGCATCCCCGTCATCGCCAGCGGGGGAGCCGGTGCCGTCGAGCACTTCCCGCCCGCGGTGGAGGCCGGCGCCGACGCCGTGCTGGCCGCGACCGTGTTCCACTTCGGCACCCTCAGCATCGGCGACGTCAAGGCCGGTCTGTCCGCGGCCGGTCACCCGGTCCGCTGAGCCGGGGCGGGGCCGTACGATTCCCCCATGCTGAAGACCTCCCGGCGCGCCGCGAAGCGCCAGCTCGCCGTCGCCGCCCTCGCGGCCGCCTCGCTCGCGCTCACCGCCTGCGCCCCGACCGACGAGGCCGACAGCGCCGACGACACCTCGAGCGACGCGTCCTCGGAGACGCCCGCCGCCGAGGAGTGCACGCCCGACACGATGGAGACCGTAGCCGACGGCACGCTCACCATCGCCACCGACGACCCGGCCTACGAGCCGTGGTTCGTCGACAACGACCCGACCAACGGCAAGGGCTACGAGTCCGCCGTGGCCTATGCGATCGCCGAGCAGCTCGGCTACACCGCCGAGCAGGTCACCTGGGTCAAGGTGCCCTTCAACAAGGTCGTCCAGCCCGGCCCCAAGGACTTCGACTTCGACATCAACCAGGTCTCGATCACCGAGGCCCGGCGCAAGGCGGTCGACTTCTCCTCCGGCTACTACGACGTCGTCCAGACCGTCATCACCAACTCCGGCAGCTCGATCGACGGAGCGACCAGCGTCGCCGACCTCGCCGACGCCAAGCTGGGCGCGCAGGTCGGCACCACGAGCTACACCGCGATCACCGACCAGATCCAGCTGTCGGAGGAGCCGTTCGTCTTCGACACCAACGACCAGGCGGTCCAGGCCCTCAAGAACGGCCAGATCGACGGCATCGTCGTCGACCTCCCGACGGCCTACTTCATGACCGCCGTTCAGCTCGACGACGGCGTGATCGTCGGACAGCTGCCGCTCCCGGAGGGTGAGGTCGAGCAGTTCGGTGCCGTCCTCGGCAAGGACAGCCCGCTCACCGACTGTGTCTCCGGCGCCGTCGACACGCTCCGCGAGGACGGCGTCCTCGACCAGATCAGCCAGGAGTGGCTGGCCCAGCAGGGCGCGCCCGAGCTGTCCTGATGACCGACCAGCTCGCCCCACAGGCGGACTGGCAGCCCTCCGACGTCCAGCGCGAGCGTGACGAGTGGCGACGCCGCCGTACGGTGCGCAGCGCGGCGATCGCCGCCGTCAGCACCCTGCTCCTGCTCGGCACCCTCGCCGGCGCGGTGGTCAGCTCGCCGGGCTGGGAGCGGGTTCGGGAGACCTACTTCGACTGGGACAAGGCCGTCTCGTCGTTCCCCGCCGTGGTCGACGGGCTCTGGCTCAACATCCGCGTCATGGTGGTCTGCTGGGTGCTGATCCTGGTGCTCAGCCTGACCGTCGCGATCGTGCGTACGCTCCGGGGCCCCGTCGCCTTCCCGCTGCGAATGCTCGGCACGGCGTACGTCGACGTCTTCCGCGGCCTCCCGCTGCTGCTGGTGATCTTCCTGCTCGGGTTCGGCGGCCCGGCGCTGAGCCTCCAGGGCCTGCCGACGTCGCCACTGTTCTGGGGCGGTGCCGCGCTGGTGCTGTCCTATTCCGCCTACGTCGCCGAGGTGTTCCGCGCCGGCATCGAGTCCGTGCACCCGAGCCAGCGCCTCGCCGGCCGGTCCCTCGGGCTGTCCTACGGGCAGACGCTGCGCCACGTGGTGCTGCCGCAGGCCTGGCGCCGGGTCATCCCGCCGCTGATGAACGACCTCGTCTCGCTACAGAAGGACTCCGGCCTCATCGCGGTGCTCGGGGTCAGCGACGCGATCCGCAGGGCCCAGATCGAGACCGCCCTCGACTTCAACTACACGCCCTACGTCGTCGCCGGCGTGCTCTTCTGCTGCCTGACCATCCCGATGGCGCGGCTCACCGACCGCTACGCGCGCAAGAAGGGCTACCACGGCGCGGGAGGACACCTATGAGCGAGCTGCTGAGCCTCGAGGGCGTCCGCAAGTCCTTCGGCGACAACGTCGTCCTGCGGGACGTCGACCTCGCCGTCGAGCCCGGGCAGTGCGTGGTGCTCATCGGTGCGTCGGGCTCCGGCAAGTCGACCCTGCTGCGCTGCGTCAACCTCCTCGAGGTCGTCGACGACGGCGTCATCACCTTCGACGGTCGCGACATCACCGACCCGCGGGTGGACGGCGACGAGGTCCGCGCGCGGATGGGGATGGTCTTCCAGGCCTACAACCTGTTCCCGCACCTCGACGTCATCGGCAACGTCACGCTCGCCCTGCGGCTGGTGCACGGCGTGGGGGCCGACGAGGCGCGTACGAGGGGGCTGGCGATGCTCGACCGCGTCGGGCTCGCCGAGAGGGCCCGGGCCCGCCCCGACGACCTCTCCGGCGGCCAGCAGCAGCGCGTCGCCATCGCCCGCGCCCTCGTGGCCAACCCGCGGTTGATGCTGCTCGACGAGGTGACCAGCGCGCTCGACCCCGAGCTGGTGGGGGAGGTGCTCGACCTGCTCGGCGAGCTCAAGGCCGAGGGCGTCACGATGCTGCTCAACACCCACGAGATGGGCTTCGCGCGCGACGTCGCCGACCAGGTGTGCTTCCTCCACGACGGCCGGATCCACGAGCAGGGCCCTCCCGACCAGGTGATCGACGACCCCCAAGAGGAGCGCACCCGCGCCTTCCTGTCCCGGATCCGGGTTTCCTGATCGAGAGGCGCCCTCCCAGGCATGCGATTCGTCCGCTGTCGGTGCCGAGGAATAGCCTGACCCGGTTGGTTGGTTGCGCTCGGCAACCGACCGGGCGCGATCGCGCCGTACGACGAGGAGGCGGGCGACACCTGTGGGCGAGGAAGCGGAGCCGCGGGGCACCACCACACTCGACGGCTTCCGGGTCCTGTGGGTCGGCGTCAAGCGCGAGCCCAAGGTGTTCACGGTCGCGACGCTCGGCGCCGTCCTGTTCGGCGTGCTCACCGTGGCCGACGCCTGGGTGCTCGGCTGGTCCACCGAGCACGTCCTGATCCCGGCCTTCGACAACGGCGAGATCGGCACCGACATGCTGGTCTGGGTCTTCGCGCTCTTCATGGCCGTCGCCATCCTGCGCGCGGTCGGCATCGTCGCCCGGCGCCTCGGCGGCGGCATCATGTACTACCGGATGCAGTCCCACACCCGGCGGGCAGTGACGCGGCAATACCTCTCCCTGCCGATGGAGTGGCACCAGCGCCACCCGACCGGCCAGCTGCTCTCCAACGCCTACTCAGACGTGGAGGCCGCGTGGTCGCCGATCATGCCGCTGCCGATGGCGCTCGGCACCGTCGTGATGATGGTCATCGCCGTCGTCCAGATGTTCGTCGCCGACACCGTCCTGGCGCTGGTCGGGCTGCTGGTCTTCCCGGCCGTCGTCGTCGCCAACCTGCTCTACCAGCACTACTCCTCGCCCCTGATGACCCGCGCCCAGGGCCTGCGCGCCGAGGTCAGCGAGATCGCCCACGAGTCCTTCGACGGCGCCATGGTCGTCAAGACCCTCGGCCGCGAGGTCGAGGAGACCGACCGGTTCGGTGCCAAGGCCCGCGAGCTGCGCGACGTCAACATCCGGGCCGGTCGCATCCGCGCCGTCTTCGACCCGGCCCTGGCCAGCCTCCCGGGCCTGGGCGTCCTCGTCGTGCTGGCGGTCGGTGTCTCGCGCGTCACCAGCGGTGCGACAGACGCGGGCGACGTGGTCACCGTGGCCTACCTCCTCACGATCGTCTCCTTCCCGATCCGCGCCATCGGCTGGCTGCTGGGGGAGTTCCCGCGCTCGGTGGTGGGCTACCGCCGTGCCCGGGCCGTGCTCGACGCGCAGGGATCGATGGAGTGGGGAGACGCCGAGCTGCCCCGCACCGACGAGGGCGCCCTGCTCGAGGTCGAGGACCTCCACTACTCCTACGACGCCGACGCGCCGCTCCTGCGCGGCGTCGACTTCGACGTACGCCCCGGGCGCACCGTCGCACTCGTCGGCGCGACCGCGTCGGGCAAGAGCACCCTGACCAGCCTCCTGACCCGCCTGGTCGATCCCGACTCCGGCACGGTCCGCATCGACGGTCGCGACGTGACCCAGCTGCGCAAGGGCCAGCTCTCGAGGAGCGTCTCGCTGGTCCCGCAGACCGCCTTCATGTTCGACGACACCGTGCGCGACAACGTCACGCTGGGGGCCGACGTCTCCGACGAGGAGGTGTGGGCGGCTCTGCGCACCGCCCAGGCCGACGGCTTCGTCGCGGCCCTGCCCGGCGGCCTCGACTCGCTGCTCGGCGAGCGCGGCACGTCCCTCTCCGGCGGCCAGCGGCAGCGGCTCTCCCTGGCCCGCGCGCTGGTCCGGCGGCCCCGGCTGCTCATCCTCGACGACGCCACGTCCGCCGTGGACCCCGAGGTCGAGGCCCGCATCCTGGCCTCGCTGCGCGACGACGTCGACGGGTCCGCCGCATCGCTGGTGGTCGTGGCCTACCGCAAGGCCACGATCTCCCTGGCCGACGAGGTGGTGCACCTCGACGAGGGCCGGATCGTGGGTCGCGGCACCCACGCCGAGCTGCTGGCCACCAGCCCCGCCTACGCCCAGCTCGTCAACGCCTACGAGGTCGACGCAGCGGCTCCGGTCGCCGAGGCAGAGGGGACGAACCGATGAACCCACCCCACGACGTTCTCGTCCTCCTCCGCTTCGCTCCTCCGTCCGACAACGCCGCAGGGACCCCGAGATGAGCACGACCGCACCCACCTCCGGCACCAAGATGGACTCCGGCGAGCAGATCGGCGCCTGGGCGACCATCCGGCTCGGCATGAAGTACTCCCCGGAGCTCCGCGACGGCCTCGGCTGGACCCTGGTCCTGGCGGTCATCGCCTCGTGCGGGCAGATCGTGGTGCCGATCGCGGTCCAGCAGACCCTCGACAAGGGCCTCAACGGCCCCGGCGGCCCGCGCTTCGACTACGTCGCCTGGATGGGCGTGCTGGCCGCCCTCGCCATCGTGGTCACCAGCGTCGCGTCCTACGCCATGACGAGCCGGCTCTTCACCACCTCCGAGCACGGTCTCGCCACGCTGCGCACCAAGGCCTTCCGCCACGTCCACGACCTGCCGCTGCTCACCCAGAACACCGAGCGTCGCGGAGCCCTGGTCTCCCGCGTCACCTCCGACGTCGACCAGGTGAGCCAGTTCCTGGTGTTCGGTGGCCTGATCTTCGTGGTGAGCATCGGGCAGATGCTGGTCGCGACCGTGCTGATGCTGGTCTACAGCTGGGAGCTCGCCCTGGTCGTCTGGCTCTGCTTCGCCCCGCTCTTCCTGTCGATCCGCTGGTTCCAGAAGAAGCTCTCGGCCGCCTACACCGTCGTACGCCAGCAGGTCGGCGTGCTGCTGGGCGCCATCTCCGAGCCCGTGGTCGGCGCCGCCGTGGTCCGCACCTACGGCGTCGAGGACCGCACCCAGCACCGCATCGACACCGCGATCTCCAACTGGCAGAACGCCTACACCCACGCGCAGACCTACACCGTCACGTCGTTCTCGCTCGGCGGCCTCTCGGCCGGCCTGGCCAACGCCGGCGTCATCATCGTCGGCATCCTCCTCGGCTTCACCTCCGACATGACCCCGGGCCGGGTGCTGGCCTTCGCGTTCCTCGTCACGCTGTTCGTCGGCCCCGTGCAGATGGGCACCCAGATCCTCACCGACGCCCAGAACGCCATCGCGAGCTGGCGGCGCGTCCTCGGCATCCTCGAGACGCCTGCCGACCTGATCGACCCCGGCCCCGAGGGCGAGGCGCTGCCCCGCGGCCCCATCGACGTGCGCTTCGACCGCGTCACCTTCGCCTACCCCGCCGGCCCCCCCGTGCTGCGCGACATCGACCTCACCATCGAGGCCGGCACCCGGGTCGCGATCGTCGGCGAGACCGGGTCGGGCAAGTCGACCTTCGCCAAGCTGCTCACCCGCCTGATGGACCCGACCGAGGGGTCGGTGCTGCTCGACGGCATCGACGTACGCCACATCGACTCTCGCTCACTGCGGCGCAGCGTCGTGCTGGTGCCGCAGGAGGGGTTCCTCTTCGACGACACGATCGCGGCCAACGTGCGCTACGGCAAGCTCGACGCCACCGAGGACGAGATCCGCGCCTCGGCGGTCGAGCTCGGCGTCGACGACTGGCTGGCCGGCCTCCCGCGCGGCCTGCACACCCAGGTCGGCCAGCGCGGCGAGTCGCTCTCGGCCGGTGAGCGCCAGCTCGTCGCGCTGCTGCGCGCCCACCTCGCCGACCCGGACCTGCTGGTGCTCGACGAGGCGACGAGCGCGGTCGACCCGGCGCTCGAGATGCAGATCGGTCGCGCGCTCGAGCGGCTCATGCAGTCGCGCACGTCGGTGACCATCGCCCACCGGCTCTCGACGGCGGAGGGCGCCGACGAGGTGATCGTCGTCGACAAGGGCCGGGTCGTGCAGCGCGGCCCGCACCACGAGCTGGTCGGGCAGGTGGGCACCGTCTACGCCGGCCTCCACGCGAGCTGGATCGCCCAGCACTCACGCGCCTGAGGCGGTGCCGACCCGACGGTCAGGAGGCGAGGAGCCGGCTGATCAGCAGGTCGGCGTCGAAGGCGTCCGACTCGGCGCCGGGAGCGACCACTGCGGCGGTGCGGGCGATGAAGTCGCTGACGTCGCCGGTGCGGGCCATCAGCACCAGGTGACCGTCGGGGGAGCTGAGCTCGATGGCGACCATGGCGCGGCCGCTCAGGCCGACGGCGGGGGAGACGTGCACGTCGCCGTCGCCGGCGGGGGCCTCGGTGCCGCGGATGAGCAGGTCCCGCCCGAAGGTCCACACGAGGTCGCCGTCGGACGTCACGAACGTCATCGCGACCGCGAACGGGTCGGAGCTGGCGTAGCTGAGGACGGTGTCGATCTCGTGGCGGATCCCGCGGTCGTCCATGCACTCGACGGTGATGTCCAATGCCACGTCGGACAGGGTGTGCCCGCTTCCGGACAGATTCATCGAGAGCTCCTTCTCATCGCCCGGGGTGGTGGGTCCCCGAGTTGCGTTGCTCATGAGACGGCATCGGGTGCCGCGCGTGATGCGGAACGGCAAAAATTCCCCCGAACCGGTCCAGACCGGATCTTGAGGCCGACTCATGTCGATCTTGACGGTAACCCGGGGTTTCGCAGGTCGTGAACTCGGCGGTGGGAAGTCGCTGGTGTGGCCCGATAGGTTCTTTCCATGACGGGGGCAGCAAAGCGCATCGGTCTCGAGATCCTGGGGTGGACCCTGCTGCTCCTCGGGGTGGCCGCGATCTTCCTTCCCGGCCCCGGCCTGCTCGGGATCTTCGCCGGCCTCGCGCTCCTCTCCCAGCAGTACGACTGGGCGGAGAAGCGGGTCGAGCCCGTACGGCTGCGCGCCATGCTCGGCGCCGCCGAGGGCGTCGAGACCTGGCCGCGCGTCATCGCCTCGGTCCTCGGTGCCGTGGTCCTGGCCGCGTGCGGTGTGCTGTGGATCATCAAGCCGCCCGCCCCCGAGTGGTGGCCCGTCTCGGACACGTGGTGGCTGCCCGGAGGCATCTGGACGGGCATCACCCAGGTCGCGTCGGCGTTCATCGCCGTCGGCCTCATCATCTACAGCTACCGCCGCTTCCACGGCCACCCCGAGAAGGCCGAGGAGCTGCGCCGCGAGATCAAGGGCGACCGCTCCTCCGAGGACCGCCCCGGGGTCGGCGCCGATTCCTGACCCGATTCCGGTTCGGGCCCGACCATGGGATACCGTTCTGCCGAGCTCGGGCGATTGGCGCAGTGGTAGCGCGCTTCGTTCACACCGAAGAGGTCACTGGTTCGAACCCAGTATCGCCCACCGAGATCATGCAGGTGAGAGGCCGGTTTCCCAGCGGGAGCCGGCCTCTTGTGCGATCCGACCGGCACCGACTGCCGGGCCCGCGTAACGCCGGCCACCACGTCGCGTTGATCCGGTAGCCGCCCGACACCCGCGGGCGCCTCGAAAGGAACGACGTTGCGCCGACTCTCGCCCCTCGCTCTCGCCCCACTCCTGACGAGCGCGTCGCTGGGCGCCCCGGCGACCGTCTCGACGGCTCCGGGCCAGGCCAGCCCGGCCGACGACTACGTCGGCCCCTACTTCGACGCGGCTTCCTTCCCGCGCAGGAAGGGCGACACCGGCCTCGTCCGGTGACCCAGGCTGGGCGGTGGGCCGTTCCGTGGGGCCGGCCCACCGTCCGCATCGGCAGGCGCACGCCGTCACGTGACCTGCCGGCCACTGGTCCGTTGAGGGTGCATGCGGCGAGGACAGCCGCCCACACCCCCGGAGGATCCCCATGCGACGTCACCACCTCTGGCAGCGACAGGCGATTGCCGCGGCGCTGTCCGTGCTGGCGCTCGGCGCCGCCGCGCTCAGCGTCCCCTCTCCGGCCCAGGGCACCGCAGTCACGGTCACGGACGTGTTCGCGCCCAGGCTGGTCACCGTCGACACCCCGACGCGGGCGGACAAGGCCCGTCTCCAGGGGCTGGGCCTCGACCTGACCGAGCACGCCGGTCACGACTACGTCGAGGTCGTGCTGCACACGGTGGCCGACCTCGAGGCCCTCCGCGCCGCCGGCTTCACGTGGGACGTACGCATCCCCGACCTGCTCGAGCGCGAGGCGGAGATCAACCGCCTCGACGACCTCTTCGCCGCCACCCGGCTGCGCACCGCGCTGCCGTCCGGCCGCGACGCCTACCGCAGCCTGGCCGACTACAACGCCGAGATGAAGGCCATGGCCGAGGCCAACCCCGGCCTGGTCAAGCTGCTGACGCTGCCCGAGAAGACGCTGGACGGCCGGACCGTCCACGGCGTCGAGATCGCGAAGGACGTCGCCGCCCGTGACGGCCGGCCCACCTTCGCCATGTTCGGGGTGCACCACGCCCGCGAGTGGCCCTCGGGCGAGCACGCCATGGAGTTCGCCGTCGACCTGGTCAAGGGTGCCCGCGCCGGCGACCCGCGGATCAGCGGCTTGCTCGAACGCGGCCGGATGGTCGTCGTCCCGGTGGTCAACCCCGACGGCTTCCACCTGTCCTTCACCGACGGCCAGCTCATCGACCTGCGGGAGGTGGACGGCGGCGGCACCGCGACGATCCTCGGGACGCCGGGCAACGCCTACAAGCGCAAGAACTGCCGCGTCGTCGACGGGCAGGACACGCCTGACGGCACCTGCGCCGCCCTCAGCCTCACCAGCCCGGGCGGCTACCTCGTCGGCACCGACCTCAACCGCAACTACGGCGGGCTGTGGGGCGGTCCCGGCGCCTCCGACCTCTTCGCGGACCCGACCTACCGCGGCGCCGAGCCGTTCTCCGAGCCGGAGACGCGCAACGTGCGCGAGCTCATCTCCACCCGTCAGGTCACGATGATGATCTCCAACCACACCTTCTCCAACCTGGTGCTGCGGCCCAACGGCGTGAACCCCACCACGATCGGTCCCGACGGGCTGCCGGTGGGCGACGCCCCCGACGAGGAGGCCATGAAGGAGGTCGGCGCGCGGATGACCGCGCAGAACGGGTACGCCAACATCCACGGCTGGGAGCTCTACGACACCACCGGCACCACGGAGGACTGGTCCTACAACGCGACCGGCGGCTACGGCTACACCTTCGAGATCGGGCCCAACGAGTTCCACCCGCCGTTCTCCCAGGTGGTCGACGAGTACCTCGGTGCCGGGGCTTACGCCGGCAAGGGCAACCGCGAGGCCTACCTCGTGGCCTTCGAGGAGGCGGTCAGCCGAGCCAGCCACGCCGTGATCTCCGGCAAGGCTCCGACCGGCGCCACGCTGCGGCTGCGCAAGCAGTTCTCGACCCCGACGTGGAGCCCGGAGAACGACTTCACCGACTCCCTCGAGAGCACGATGGTGACGAGCGGCAAGACCTTCAGCTGGGACGTCAACCAGTCGACCCGTCCGGCGGTGCAGGCGCGGCTCGTCAAGCTCCTCGCCGAGGAGCCGACCCGCAGCGAGACCTGGAGCGGCACCGCCGCCCCCGCCTCGTCGGTGGACCACGAGCTCGTCGTGACCGAGACCGACCAGGAGATCCTGCAGGTCGTCCTCGACTGGCCGACGCCGGATGACCTGGACCTCGAGGTCTACCGCAAGAACGCGGACGGCTCGCTCACCCAGGTCGGCAGCTCGGGCAACTTCGTCGGGGAGAAGGAGAAGGCGACGATCAGTGCGCCCACCCCCGGCACGTACGTCCTCCGCGTCATCAACTTCGCCTCCGTCAGCCCGACCTACACGCTGACCGCCGCCCTCTACGACGCCACCGAGCAGACGACGGCGCCACTCGTCGAGGCATGGACGCTGACGTGCGAGAAGGACGGCCAGGTCCTGCAGGCCGTGCCGGTCGTCGTCGAGCGCAGCCAGCAGGTCAGCGTCGACCTCAAGGAGTGCAGCCGCCTCTGGAACCGTTGAGCGCCTGCCGCTGACGTCAGCGGCTCGCCGGCCGTGCCGCCGGGGGCAGCTCGCCCTCGTCGGCAGCCGGCGCCGCGGCCGGGTCGGCGGGGAGCTGGGCCACCTGCTCGCGGCACCACACCGACACCGGTCGGGTGCCGTCCAGCACGCCGCGGCGGAACTCCTCCCACGGCTCCCACCGGGTCGCGCCCACCTCGTCGGGATCGGGGCGTACGTTGCCGTCCGCCGTGCCGACGAAGACCGGGCACATCTCGTTCTCGACGACCCCGTCCTGCTCGGCGCGGTAGCGGAACCGCGGCAGCACCAGCCGCAGGTTGGTCACGGTGGTGCCCAGCTCCTGCTCCACCCGGCGGCGCACGGCGTCGGCCAGCGCCTCGCCGGGACCCGGGTGGCCGCAGCAGCTGTTGGTCCACACGCCGGGGAAGGTCCGCTTGTGGAGGGCCCGCTGGGTGACGAGCACGTTGCCGGCGCCATCGAAGAGGTAGCAGGAGAAGGCGAGGTGGAGCGGTGTGTCGGCGTGGTGGACCCCGGCCTTGTCGGCCGTGCCAGCGGCACTGCCGTCCTCGTCGAGCAGCACCACCAGCTCGGCTGGTGAGGGATCGGTCGGGCGGGTGACGGTCATGCGGGCCTCCCCACGGGTCGGGCGAGCTGGTTGACGGCGGTGTCGAAGACCCACGGCAGCCGGGCTGCGGCGGGGACGAGCCTGCGACGCACGGGCCCGACCGCGGTGGCGCGCAGGAGCGCGTGGGTGAGGAGCTCGTGGCGCAGCCCGAGCCGGCGCGCGAGTCGGTCGTAGCGGTCGGCACGACCGGCGACGAGGCACTCGACGGCGACGCGTGCCTGCGCCAGCCCGAGCGCGAGACCCTCGCCGGTCAGCGCGTCCACGTAGCCACCGGCGTCCCCGACGAGCAGCACCCGGCCGGCCGACCGCGACCGGGCACGCTGGCGCAGCGGTCCGGCGCCCATCACCCGGGTGCGGGGGCCGGTCAGCCGCTCCTGCAGCAGCGGGAAGTCGTCGAGGAGGTCCTCGAAGCGCGAGCCGGCCTCGGCCAGCACCGCCAGGCCGACGAGGTCGTCGTCGACCGGGGTCACGTAGGCCTCGGCGCGCCGCGACCAGTGCACCTCGACGTACGACGTCCACGGCGCCTGCTGCACGTGGCAGCGCAGCCCGAAGCGGCGCCGTCCGGTGACCGGGGCGTCGAGCCCCACGAGGCGCCGGACGGGGGAGTGCAACCCGTCGGCGGCGACGAGGTGGCGCGCCGGCTCGCCGTCGACGAGCAGGTGGTCCCCGGCGTCCACGACGGCGGCGACGGGCCGGGGGTCGATGGGGATGCCGGCGACGTCGACCTGCTCGGCGAGCGCCTCGTGGAGCACGGTGCGGCGTACGCCCCGCCCCGGGCCGCGCGCGAAGCGGGCCGTCGCCTCGCGCCCGCCGTCGGAGCCGTCGAGGTAGCGGATCCCGGCCAGGTCGCGGCCCCTCGGGTGCACGCCGAGCGCGGCCAGCTCGGCCACGGCCCCTGGCATCAGGCCCTCACCACAGGCCTTGTCGATCGGGCCGGTCCGCGGCTCGCGCACCACGACCGACAGGCCCGCGTGGTGGGCGTGCAGCGCCGCGGCGAGGCCGACCGGGCCGCCGCCGGCCACCACCAGGTCAGGCACGCCGTCACGCACCGGCGGGCTCCTCGGCCGGCAGTGTGGCCAGCGCCGCGTCCTCCACCCGGATGCGTACGACGAGCAGCGCGGCGTTGAGGAGGGTGAACACCAGCGCGGTGATCCAGGCGGCGTGCACCAGGGGGAGCGCGACGCCCTCGACCACGACCGCGACGTAGTTGGGGTGGCGCAGGAGGCGGTAGGGCCCTGATCGGACGGGTGGCATGCCGGGCACCACGATCACGCGGGTGTTCCAGCGCCGCCCGAGCGTGGCGATGCACCACCAGCGCAGCGCCTGCGAGGCGACGACGAGCGCGAGCATCGACCAGGCGAGCAGGGAGGGCACCTGCGGCTGCCGGATCCACGCCTCGGCGAGTGCGCCGACCAGCAGCGCGGTGTGGAGCACGACCATGAAGGGGAAGTGGCCCAGGCCCTGCTCGACGCCGCCGCGCTCCATGCTCCAGCGCGCGTTGCGGGTCGACACCACGAGCTCGGCGACCCGCTCGAGCCCGACGAGCGCGACGAGGACGGTGAACGCCACCAGCCCAGTCACGACGCCGCCCGCAGCAGCACGAGCTCGGAGCAGAAGCCCGGCCCCATCGCCATCAGCACCCCGTGGCTGCCCGGCACCGGTGGCCGCTCGCGCAGCGTGTCCTCCAGGACGTGCAGCACCGACACCGAGGAGAGGTTGCCGACCCGGGCGAGCGACTCCCAGGTCAGCCGGACCGCCTCCCGCGGCACCTCCAGGGCCTCCTCGAGGGCCTCGATGACCTTGGGGCCGCCGGGGTGGCAGACCCACCAGCCGATGTCGGCGCGGGTCAGGCCGTGGTCGGCGAGGAACGCGTCGACGTCGCCGCGCACGTAGCGGCCCACCAGCGTCGGCACCTCGGCGTCGAGCACGATGCGCAGGCCGTTGCCCGTCACGTCGAAGCCCATCGTGCGCTCGCTGTCGGGGTAGAGCCGACTGCGCGAGTCGAGCACCTCGATGGGTCCGGGTCGCCCGGACGAACCGGTCGCGACGACGGCCGCCGCGCCGTCGCCGAACAGCCCGCTCGCCACCAGGTTGGGCACCGACGCGTCGTCGCGCTGCACCGTCAGCGAGCACAGCTCGACCGCGACCAGCACCGCCGTGTGCCCGGGGTGGCCGAGGAGGTAGTCGTGCACCCGGGCGATGCCGGCGGCACCGGCGACGCAGCCGAGCCCGACGAGCGGCATGCGGCGTACGTCCTCCCGCAGGCCGACCTGGGCGGCGATCCGGGCGTCGAGGGACGGCACGGCCAGGCCGGTCACCGTGGCGGTGACCACCAGGTCCACGTCGGAGGGAGTGAGGTCGGCGGCCTTGAGGGCGTCGACGAGCGCACGCGACCCCAGCTCGACGGCGTGCTCGATGAACAGGTCGTTGGCCTGCCCGAAGTCGCCCAGGCCGGCGTAGTCCGCCAGCGGCAGGACGGTGTGGCGTCGCTCGACGCCCGCGTTGGCGTGGAAGCGGCGCAGCATCGACCGGTCGAGGCTGCGCTCGGAGATGAACTCCGCGAAGGCCTCGGTGATCTCGGCCTGGGGGTAGGAGTGCGACGGCAGTGCGCCTCGCACGGCGAGGATCCTCATGTCAGCCACCTCTGGTCTGGGTGTCGGGTACGTGCTCGGGAGGGTGGGGTCGGGCCAGGCTGCGGAGCAGTCCGGCGGCCAGGCGGGCGTCGATGCGTCCGTCGCCGAGGCCGAGCTCGACGAGGGCGTCGAACGCGTGGCGGTCGCGTCCCGCCGCGCGGATGCCGGCGTCGACGATGCGGGGGGAGCGAGACAGGCGCGAGGCCGCCCACGTGTGGCGCAGGTGGGTCCCGAGCAGGTCACGGACGACCCTACGGTGCCGGGCTCCGGCGTCGCCCGGCCGGCCGGCGGCCACGGCGCGAGCCGCGGTGCGGCCGGCGGCGATGCCGGTGGCGACGGCGTAGTAGATGCCCTCGCCGGTCATCGGGTTGACCAGCCCGGCGGCGTCGCCGGCGAGCAGGACCGGCCCGTCCGGCTGGTCCCAGCGCCACGTGCTCAGCGGGAGGTGGTGGCCGCGCCAGTCGCCGCCCGTACGCGCGGCGCCGGGGACGAGCTCCTCGAGCTGCTCGAGGAGGAGCCGCCGGCTCGGTGCGCCCGCCCCGCCGCGCTCGCCGGGGAGCAGCTCGCCGTAGCCGACGTTGGCGAGCCCGTCGCCGCGGTCGAAGGCCCAGGCGTACGACGGCTGGCGACGGCTGCCGTAGCGGATGACCTGCCGGCCGGCGATCTCCGGCGTCGTGGGTGCGTAGCCGCGGATCGCGATCGCGCGCGGCTCGCGTCGCCGGCCGAGGAGGGCGGTGCGGACGAGCGAGTGTGCCCCGTCGGCGCCGACGAGCACGTCCGCCGAGACCTCACCGGAGACCACCGGGACTCCGGGACGACGCGGCGCGTGGAGGTTGGCCAGCGACGTCACCCGGTGGGTGCGGAGGACCGCGCCGGCCGCGACCGCGCGCTCGACCAGGCGGGCGTCGAGCACGGCACGTGGCACGACGTGCACCTCGCGGCGCATCGGACCGCTGACGGTGACGCCGCCGTGGGACAGCTCGAGGTCGCGCAGCGGGGTCCAGTCCGCGACGACGTCGGCGGCCCCGACCGGCGCGAGCGCGTCGAGCACGTGCGGGGCGATGCCGTCCCCGCACGACTTGTCGCGGGGGAACTCGCTGCGGTCGAGGAGCAGCACCCGCAGGCCCGGGTCCTCCGCGAGCGCTCCGAGCGCGGCCGAGGAGCCCGCCGGGCCGGCGCCGACGACGACCAGGTCCCAGTGCTCGAGGTTGCGGCTCATCGGCCCACCACCAGGAGCAGGGCGTCGACCAGGGCGACGCCGACCGCCGCGACGAAGGGTGAGCGTCCCCGCGCGGCGACGACCACGGCGCCGAGCCCGAGCACCACGACGGCGGCGCCGATGGTCACGGCGAGCGGCGGCGCGGCGCCGATGAGCACCACGGCCGAGGCCGCGACCAGGACGACGGCGGCGACGGGGGCGATGCGGCGCGGACCCAGCCGGTGCGGGAGGCCGCGGACTCCCGTGGCGGCGTCGTCGGCGAGGTCGGGCAGCACGTTGAGCAGGTGGGCCCCGACGCCCAGGAGTGCGGCACCGACCGGCCACCACCACGGCGGAGCCTGGCCGTCGGCGAGGGTGACCACGGCGGTGAGGCCGCCGAAGGAGACGGCGTAGGGCAGCCACGACAACACCGTCGCCTTCAGCCCGAGGTTGTAGGCCCAGGCGGAGGCCACGCAGGCCAGGTGGACCAGGCCAGCAGCCGTGCCGAGCGCCAGCGACAGCCCGACGCAGGCCGCCACGGCCAGCGCGCACGCGGTGCGTACGACGACGACGGGCGCGCCCTCCGCGGCGAGAGGCTTGTCCGTACGCCCGGCCGCGCGGTCGCGTGAGCGGTCCACGAGGTCGTTGCTCCACCCCACGGTGAGCTGCCCGGCGAGCACCGCGGCCACCAGCAGGACGGCCGTCGCCGGGGACAGGCCCTGGGCGAGCGCGAGCAGGCCGGCCAGGACCGTCACGGCCAGGGCGGGGCCGGGGTGCGAGGCCGCCACGAGGGTGCGGACGACGGACGCTGCGGGGCGTGCGGTGAGCGCGGAGCCGGGAGTGCTCATGTCGCACCTCCCGGTCGCTCGGCCCGTGCCCGCAGCCGGTGGCCGACCGGGCGGGCGACCGCGACGCCGAGAGCGGCGACCAGCCACCCGGCGAGCACGTCGACGACGTAGTGCTCGCCGGTGTAGACGAGGGTGAGGGCCATCGCCAGGGCGTACGCCGCCAGCAGGCCGCGCACGAGGTGCGACACCGAGGGCCAGAGGAACGCGGCCGCGAGGAAGGCGGCTCCGGCGTGCAGGGAGGGCATCGCCGCGACCGGGTTGCTCCCGGCCTGGCCCAGCTCGACGAGCCGACCGATCGCGTCGAGGCCGAGCACCTCCCAGCCGACGTGCGAGATGCGGTCGACGGCGCCGATGGCGCCTCGCTCGGCGGCCAGCCACGGGGGCGCGGCGGGATAGGCGAGGTAGCCGGCGATCCCGACGAGCGACATGGTCAGCACCGCGGTGAGCCACTCGGCGAACCGCTCGCGCACCCGGAACCAGACCACCGCCGTGATGAGCGGGATGGTGACGAAGTGGGTGACGTAGACCAGCGCGGCGAAGGCGTCGTACCAGTGTGCTGAGCCGTCGACCAGGCGGGCCTGGAGCCATCCGCTGGGGACGGCCCCGAACAGCGCCTCGTCGCCGCGCGCCGGGCCGAGCACGTGGAGCTCCGCGCCGACGCGGTTGGTCTCGGACCCGCCGCCGAGGCCCAGCGGTGCGGTGATCCACTGCGCCACCCAGTAGGCGATCAGGATCGCGCTGAGCGGGGACCACGCGATCAGGAGCTGGGCCACGGGACCGTGTCGCGACCCCTGGTCCTCCTGCTCATGGGCGCCTGCCCGCGACCGCGAGGTCGCCACGCTGGTCATGCGTTGCTCCGCCGACGTGACAGCCGCTCGAGCAGTGCCTGGGTGCGGAACCGGTTGTAGCGCTGGATGGCGATGAAGGGGAGGTTGACCAGCACGCCGTAGGACACCAGCAGCGCGGCCGCGAGGGGCGGGTTCCAGAGGAGGAAGAGCGGGCTGCACCACAGCGCCCACCAGTGCGCGAGCTCGGCGCGGCGGGTCTCGCGCACGAAGACCCCGAGTCCCTCGGCGTCGCGGGCCGGCAGCTCCCGCTTGCTGACACCTCCGTCGAAGAGGGCGCCGGCCTCGGGCACCCGGTCCTTCCAGCGGTGGATGCGCAGCCGACGGCGGTACCAGTGGCCGCCGGCCTCGAAACGGCGCTCCCGCAGTCCCCACCCGTCGCGGGCCAGGCGGTCGTCGCCGAGGCGGTGGGCGGCGTAGCCCGTCGCGGCGTGGAAAACGCCCCACGCGAGGACGTCCACCACGATCGTGACGGTCTGGGGCATGACGAGCCCGAGCATCAGCCCACCCCCTCCGGTGATCCGCGGTCGGCGAGGGAGACCTCGCGTCCGCGCCACGGCACGGAGCGGCGTACGACGGTGAGCGCGAGCGAGCGGGCGAAGACCAGGTCGAAGGCGAGCAGGGTGACGGGGAACAGCGCCCACGCCCACCACCGGAACGACCCGGTGCGGCGCAGCACCCAGCGCAGCTGGAGGGCGACACCGACGTAGGCGAGCGCCCACAGCAGCGCGCTGCCCGCCACGAGCGAGCCGCCGCGGCCGGTGAGCGCGGTGACGAGCGACGCGAGGGCCCCGACCGCGACCGCGTGGTGCGCGCTGATCCACGCGACGGTCGCCGCGCTCGCCGACGGGGCGGCGGCGGACGCCCCGGAGGCGATGTTCTTGGTCCAGCCGGCCGCGAGCTGGCGCAGCCCGCCGGGATAGCTGCGCATCCGCACCGCGTCGCCCCCGACGGCGCACCACACCGGGAGGCCGGCGCGGTGGTAGGCCGCCGCCAGTGCGGCGTCGTCGAGGATGTCGGCGCGTACGGCCGCGTGGCCCCCGGCTGCGCGGTGGTCGGCGCGCGAGGTCAGCAGGCAGGGACCGAAGGCCATCGGAGGACTGTCGCCGGGAGGCGTGGACGGGTCGGCGCCCGCGCTGCGGGTGAACGCGCCGCTGGCCATCACCGCGACGACGTTGAAGTAGGCCGAGAGCTGCTCGTAGGGGCGTACGACGACGTGGTGCGGCTGCACCGAGACCAGCCCGCCGTGGCGTGCGTGGGCGTTGAGGAGGCCGGCCAGCGCCCCCGGGGCGAGGACGGTGTCGGCGTCGAGGAAGAGGAGCAGGTCACCGGTGGTCGCGTCGGCGCCGGCGTGGCAGGCCCACGCCTTGCCGGTCCAGCCCGGGGGAGGGGTGCCCGCGGGCAGTACCCGGGCGCCGCCCGCGCGTGCGACCTCGGCGGTCGCGTCCTGCGAGGCGTCGTCGACGACGAGGACCTCGGTGACGGCCGGGCCCTGCGCGCGCACGGAGTGCAGCAGCAGGGGAAGCGTCTGCTCCTCGTCGCGGGCCGGCACGACGACCGACACGGACGGCGAGAGGTGCGACGGATCGCGGTCCGCGGGTCGCGGGAGCGTGCGCAGGTCGGCCACCAGCCGCTGGGCGCACACCGCCGCGACCACCAGGAGCGCGGCGATCACGAGGTCGACCACGACGTCGGCGCTCATCGCGCACCCAGGCGTCGTACGACGAGGGGCATCCCGCCGCGGGGGTGCACCGCGACCTTGGCCTCCGCGACCGGTCGGGTCCACCCGGTCGGGACGTCGACGCGGTGGTCGCGCAGGAGCTCGGCCAGCACGACGACCATCTCACCCAGCGCGAACTCGCGGCCGATGCACAAGCGCGGTCCCTGGCCGAAGGGCAGGTAGCCGGTGCGCGTGGTGCCGTCGACGAACCGTTCGGGGCGGAAGGACTCCGGGTCGGGCCACAGGTCCGGACGACGGTGGACCAGCCAGGGGCTGATGATCGCGAGCGTGCCTGCCGGCACCGCCCGGCCACCCACCACGTCGTCGCGGTGGGAGCGGCGCGAGATCGCCCAGGCCGGCGGGTAGAGCCGCAGCGCCTCGTCGACGACGGCGCGGGTCCACGGCAACCGGTCACGGTGGCCCACGAGAGGGACCGGTCCGGGATGGCCGTCCAGCTCCGTGCGCACCCGGTCCTGGGCGTCGGCGTGCTCGGCGAGCAGCATGAGGGTCCAGGCGAGGGCGGCGGCGACGGTCTCGTGGCCGGCGATGACCATCGTGACGAGCTCGTCACGCACCTCCTCGTCGTGCATCCCGCTGTCGAGGAGCAGGCCGAGGAGGTCGTCGCCACGGCCGGCACCACGGTCGGCGCCGCGCGCGCGACGCTCCGCGATGATGGCCGCGGCGCCCGCGTCGAGCCGGCGGCGCGCCGAGCGCAGCCGCACGTTGGTCCGGGTGGGGGTCCACCCGGCTCGCGGCAGGATCGAGCGTCCGAGCCGGACCACGAGGTCGGCGGCGTCGCTGGTCGCCCGGAGCAGGTCCTGGGCCTGGTCGGAGAGGTCGGTGCTGAAGAGGGCGCGCCCCACGGCGTCGAGGCCGATGGCGTGCGTCAGCGCGGCCACGTCGACCACCTCGCCACCCCCGACCCGGTGCAGGTGCCCGCCGCCGAGCCGGGCGTCGATCGCCGTGCGCGCAGCAGCCCGCACCTCGTCACCGACGGCCTGGAGGCGCTGGTGGTGGAAGGCAGGGGCCGCGAGCCGCCGGTGCTCGATCCAGCTCGGCTCGGCCGACGCCAGCAGGCCGGGACCGGTGACCCGGGCGAGGGCGGCGTACTGGACGGTGTCCTTGCCCCAGCTGCGGGCGGAGGTCTGCAGCACGTGCCTGACGTCGGCGGGGTCGTTGAGCAGGAGCGCGGGCGCACCGGGCACCGGGAACGACACGGTGTCGCCGTAGCGCCCGGCGACCTCGCCGAGAAAGGTCAGCGGGTCGGCACGGACCGACCGGAAGGCCCGGGCCATGTCCCAGGACGTGGGGCCGGGCACGCCGACGTCGGTCGGCTGCATCGCCTGCAGGCGGGTCGCGACGCTCATGCCCCCACCTCGTCCCCGGCCTGGTCACGGAAGGCCGGTCGACGCCCGAGCCAGGTCCACGCCACACAGCTGCACAGCACGAGCCCGAAGCCGAACATCAGGTCCTCGACCGGGGCGAAGACGAGCCGACCGTCGCCGATGAAGCGGATCTCACCGCTGCCGAGGATGGCGTCACCGGAGTAGCGCACGATGCCGCGGCCGGTGAGCCAGCCGTTGGTGAGCAGCTGGAAGAACACGATGATCGCGTAGGCGGACCACCAGTCCCGGGTCGAGGTGACCCGGGTGCGCGCCACCCACCGGTCCAGCACGAGGGCCAGGACCACGCAGGCGACGCCGATGGCGGTGTAGGTCACCGGGCCTCCTGCCGGCGTCTCGCCGTGCCGGGTCGCACCCCGCGGCGGGCCGCGCGTACGCCCTCGAGGGTCAGCACGGACACGAGGGGGATCACGACGAAGAAGCCGATCTCCTCCAGCGGCAGACCGGCCACGCGCCACGGCAGGGTCTGCCCCTCGTCGAACCACCAGTGGCCGACGTCGGTCGCCCACAGGTCCCAGAGCAGGAAGGGCGTCCCGGCCAGGGCGATCGTCAGCAGCAGCCGACGCGGCTGGCGCAGCACCCGCAGGCGGAACGCCGGCACGAGCGGCAACGTGCCGGCCAGGCAGAACGCCAGCATGGCGACGTAGGACCAGTGGGGAAGGCTCACGGGGTCCTCACGTGCCCACCGGCAGGCTCGACCGGTCACCGGTGAGGCGCTTGAGCACGAGCTCGGCACTGATCAGGCACATCGGCAGTCCGACGCCGGGCACGGTGCTGGCGCCGGCGTAGAGCAGGCCGTCGACCTTGGACGAGGCGTTGCCGGGACGCAGGAACGCGCTCTGGCGCAGGGTGTGCTCGAGGCCGAGGGCGCCGCCGCGCCACGAGTGGTAGCGACGCTCGAAGTCCTGGGGCCCGACCGTGTGGCGCACGCGGATCCGCTCGCGCAGGTCGGGCACGCCGGCCCACGAGGCGATCTGGTCGATCGCGGCGTCGGCGGTCAGCTCGACGGTCTCCGAGCCGGCGCCGTCGTCGCCGCCGCTGCCGATCGCGGTGTCGGCGGGCACGGGGACGAGCACGAAGAGGTTCTCGCAGCCCTCGGGCGCGACGGTGTGGTCGGTCTCCGACGGCTTGCAGACATAGATCGACGCGGGATCGGGCACACGTGCATCCTTGCCGAAGATGTCGCCGAAGTTCTGCCCCCAGTCGCGGGTGAAGAAGAGCGTGTGGTGCGGCAGCTCGGGCAGCGGGCCCTCCACACCGAGCATCGCCAGCACGGCGCCGGGTCCCGGCGAGCGGTCCCGCCACGACTGCTCGGGGTGCGTCTGGAGCTCGCGCGGCAGCAGCTCCGTCTCGAGGTGGTGCAGGTCGGCGGCGCCGACGACCACGTCGGCGGGAAGGGTCCGCGTCCCTCCCGGTGCCTCGTGCTCGACACCCGTGACCACCGGTCGCCGGCCGTCACCGTCGGTGGTGAGGATCCGGGTCACGGCGGCACCGGTGTGGAGGCGGGCGCCGTGGCGCTCGGCGAGGTCGGCGATGACGCGGATGAGCTCGGTGAACCCGCCCTGCGGGTAGAGCACGCGGTCGCCGAGGTCGAGGCGGCTCATCAGGTGGTACATGCTCGGCGCCCGGCTGGGGGAGGAGCCGAGGAAGACGGCGGGATAGCCGAGGACCTGGCGCAGCCGGTGGTCGGAGAACGACGCGGCCACGTGGCTCTCCAGCGACCGCGTGAGCAGCCGGCCGAGCGCCGGCGTGCGACGTACGACGTCGGGGTGCACGAAGGCCGTGGGCGAGTCGAAGCTCGTGTAGAGGAAGCGCCGCAGCGCCATGTCGTAGGTGCTCTCGGCCGACCGGAGGTAGGCGTCGAAGGCCTCGCCCGCGCCCGGCTCGAGCGACTCGAAGAGCGCCCGGTTGTGGTCCCGGTCGGGCCGCAGGTCCACCGGCTCGGGGTGTCCCTCGAAGAACACGCGGTAGCTCGGGTCGAGCACGGCGAGGTCGAGCTCGGCCTCGGCGGACGTGCCGAGCAGGGCGAAGAAGTGCTCGAAGACCTCGGGCATGAGGTACCACGACGCACCGGTGTCGAAGCGGAAGCCGTCGCGCTCCACGCTGCCGACGCGGCCGCCCAGGTCGTCGTTCTTCTCCAGGAGGTCGACGGAGTGGCCGCGCGAGGCCAGGAGGGCGGCGGTGGCCAGGCCGGCGATGCCACCTCCGACGACGACCACCCGCCGGGGACCGCCGTCACCGGAGTGGCGCGGGGAGGGGGCGAGCCGGGTGAGGCGCTCGGGGAGTCGCAGGGTCACGGTCGACCCTCCCGCAGCGAGCCCACGGCGAGGCGGAGCTTGACCGGCGCCGGCACCCGCACGCGGGTGCGCCGGATCTCGCTGGCCGGGGCCGCGCGCAGGCGGCTGGCCAGCTCGGCGAACGTCGCGTGGGCGGCCCGTACGGCCCTCCGGCTGCTGGGCGGCAGGTCGGGCACCACGGCGGACGCAGCGCGCAGGTCGGTGTCGATGTCGTCGAGGATCCGGTCGCGGTCGGCGTCGCAGAACGTCTCCACGTCCAGGCCGGGGAAGTAGTCGCGGCGCAGCAGGTCGTGGTCGTCGGAGAGGTCACGCACGAAGTTGAGCTTCTGGAAGGCCGCGCCGAGGCTGCGGGCGCCCGGGGCCAGTCGGTCGTACTGTGCCCGGCCGTCCGGGCCCGCGTCGGGAGCGGCCAGGAAGGCGCGCAGGCACATCAGCCCGACCACCTCGGCCGAGCCGTAGACGTAGCGCTCGAAGCTCTCCTGGGTGTGCGTCCGGGTGTCGAGGTCGGTGCGCATCGAGTCGAAGAAGGGCGACACGATCTCGGTCCCGATCCCCACGGCGATGGCCGTACGGGCGAAGGCGTGCACCACGAGGTTGCCGCTGTAGCCGGTGCGCAGCGCGTGGTGCACGTCGTCCTCGAGCCAGTCGAGCATGGTGGCACGGGCCGTACGGTCGAGCGCCGGGTCGGGGTTGTCGACGATCTCGTCGGCGACCCGCACGAGGGCATAGATGTTGCGGACCTGCGTGCGCACCGGCTCGGCGAGGAGGCGGGAGGCGAGGCCGAAGGAGCTGGAGTACTCGCGGATCACCACCGCGGAGCTGGCCTCGGACGTCGCGTCGTACAGGCTGCGAGGGGCGCCGCCCTGGACCAGCCGGCCCACGAAGAGCGTCATGCCGCCACCTCGCTGCCGTCGGCGAGCACCCGCGGGCGTACGCCCACGCCGTCGAGCAGGTCGGCCGGGATGCCGACGCCGTCGAGCACCGCCCGGGCCTTCTCGAGGTGTCGCTCGGCGAGCTCCTCGACGAAGCGTCGCGAGCCGGAGGACGTGAGCAGGTCGCGCACCTCGGCCAGCTCGGTGGCGTCGAGCTCCCGGCCGAGGTGGCCCCGGACCTGCTCCCACTGCGGGGTCGTCCGGGCGTGCACGAGGAGCGGCGTCTGCTTGCGGGTGCGGAGGTCGCAGGTGGTGCTCTTGCCGGAGCGGGCCGGGTCGCCGAACACCCCGATGAGGTCGTCGGCGAGCTGGAAGGCGACACCCATCGCGCGGCCGGCGTCGCCGAGCCGGGCGGTCGTCGCGTCGTCGGCGCCGGCCAGCACCGCGCCCGCCTGGAGGGGGAGGGAGAAGGAGTAGGCGCTGGTCTTCTGCGCCTCCATCTCCAGGCTCTGGTCGAGGGAGGCCGCGGCGAGGTCGAGCGAGAGGCGAACGTCGGCGAGCTCGCCGGACGCGGTCCGGTGCAGGGCGACGTCGAAGAGGTCGAGCAGGTGCGCCACGACCGGTGCCGGGGCGCCGCTCAGGGCAACCGCGCGAACGGCTGCGGCCAGGGCGAGGTCGCCGGCCAGGATCGCCGCGGTGAGCCCGTAGCCGGCCGCCGCGTCGGCCCCGGCGCCGTCGATGCCGGCCACGGCCCGGAAGGTGCCGCTGACGTTGGGCCGTCCGCGGCGGACGTGGTCGTCGTCGATGACGTCGTCGTGGACCACGAAGGCGGTGTGCAGCAGCTCCACGGCCGCGCCCACCTCGGCCGCCGGGCCGGCGCAGTCCCCGCCGAGGGCGTCGTGCGTGGCGACGACCAGGGCCGGGCGGAACCGCTTGCCCCCCTCGGTCGCGGCGCACAGCGCCTCCCACAGCAGGGCGTGGTGGACGTCGATCGTCGCCGCCCGCCTGCGCCCCTCCTCCAGGAGGCGCGCCAGTGCCGCGTCCGTGCTCCTGGTCGTGCCGGTGTCCGTGCCGATCATGTGGTGCCTCCCGCAAGCTGGACCGTCGCTACCGAATCTATGCAACACTTCCAACTAAATCTAGACACGATGCGAAGGGATGGACCACGGTGGATGCCAGCTCCCGCGTCCCGCTGTCGATCGGCGACCTGGCCCACAGGACAGGAGTACCCATTTCGACGCTCCGCAGCTGGGAGAAGCGCTACGGGTTCCTCCAGCCCGACCGGCGCGCCGGTGGCCACCGCCGCTACAGCGAGGACGACGTGGACGCCGTCCTCGAGGTCCTGGCGCGTCGGCGGGGCGGACTCTCGCTCGCGGCCGCAGTCCAGCGCGCCGACACCCCACCGGTGCGGTCGGGGTCGGTCTACGCCGAGCTGCGGCGCCGCCACCCCGTGCTCCGGCCCCAGGTGCTCTCACGACGCACCCTGGTCTCGATGAGCCACGCCATCGAGGACGAGTGCTGTGCCCGCGCCGCCGACCCGGTGCTGTTCGGCGCCTTCCAGCGCGAGCGGTTCCTGCGCTCGGCCTACGACCGCTGGCGCGAGCTGGCCCGTACGGCGCAGTGCGCCGTGGTCTTCGCCGACTTCGAGCACCTCGCACCGGCGACCACGGGTGCTCCGATCGAGGTCCGGGTCCCGTCCGACTCCCCGCTCAACCGCGAGTGGGTCGTGGTGTGCGACGCCGTCGACCTGCCCGCGTGCCTGACCGCCGTCGAGCGCCCCGGGCAGGACCCCGGGTCGGGACGCCGCACGTTCGAGGCGGTGTGGTCGGTCGACCCGCAGGTGGTGCGCGACGCCAGCCGCATCGCCGCCACCCTGGCCGACGAGCTGCGTCCGGAGTGGCGGGCGGTCGCCGACCTGCCGCCCCAGCCCGACCCGCGGGGTGCGTCCGAGGACCTGCACCGGGCCACGGAGCTGTTCGACCGGATGGTCGCCTACATCGACGCGGCCCGCTGACGCTCGACCGGGCCTCCTAGCCTGTGCGGGTGCTCGAGCCCGTCGCCCCCGATGACGTCCAGCCCCTGCGTGCCCTGTGGCGCCGCTACGGCGCCTACCGCAGCCGCTTCGTCGGCGCGGTCGTGGCGTCCACGGTCAACAAGGTCGCCGACGTCGTCCCCGAGCTGCTGATCGGTGCAGCCGTCGACGTCGTAGTCCGCGGCGACGCGTCGTTCGTGGGCGAGGTGCTCGGCGTCGAGTCCCGCTTCGCCCAGCTCGGCTGGCTCGCGGTCGTCAACGCCGTGGTGTGGGTGGTGGAGTCGCTCAGCGAGTACGTCGCCAGCGTCCTGTGGCGCGGCCTGGCCCAGGGCGTGGAGCACGACCTGCGCGTGGAGGCGTACGACCACGTCCAGCACCTCGACCTCGGCTGGCACGAGAGCCGGCCCGCCGGCTCCACGCTGGCGACCCTCAACGACGACGTCAACCAGCTCGAGCGCTTCCTCGACGTCGGTGCCCCCGCGATCCTGCAGACGGCACTCAACGTGCTGCTCGTCGGCGCGGTCTTCGCCGCGGCGTCCGGACAGCTGCTGGTCCTGGCGTTCCTGCCGATCCCGGTGATCGTGGTCGGGTCGCTGGTCTTCCAGCGGCGCCTCGAGCCGCTCTACGACCGGGTCCGGGTGGCGGTCGCGGACCTGTCCAGCACCCTGTCGTCCAACATCTCCGGCGTCGCCACCATCAAGGCCTTCACCGCCGAGGACCGCGAGCGCGACCGGGTGGCCGCGGTCTCGCAGGCCTACCGCGAGGCCAACACCGACGCGATCCGGTCCTCGGCCGCCTTCGTGCCGCTGGTGCGGATGGCCATCCTCGCCGGCTTCACCTGCACCCTGCTGCTGGGCGGCTGGGCGACGCTGCGCGGCGACCTCGAGGTCGGCCTCTACTCCGTGCTGGTCTTCATGACCCAACGACTGCTCTGGCCGCTGACCGAGGTGGCCGAGGTGCTCGACCTCTACCAGCGCGGGCGCGCCTCCGCCGCCCGGATCCTCGGCCTGCTGGCGGTGCCCGTCGCCGTCCCGGCCGGCGTCACTGCCCTGGCGCGCCCGGTCGCGGGCCGAGTCGAGCTGCGCGGCGTACGGGCCGGGTACGCAGACGGGCCCGACGTGCTGCACGGGATCGACCTGGTCGTCCCCGCCGGGGAGACCCACGCCATCGTCGGGGCCACCGGGTCGGGCAAGTCGTCCCTGCTGCGGCTCGTGCTGCGCTTCGACGACCCCCGCGAGGGACGGGTCCTGCTCGACGGCCAGGACGTCCGCGACCTCGACTGGGACTCGCTGCGCGGCTCGATGGGCTACGTCGCCCAGGACGTCTTCATGTTCGCCGGCTCGGTCGCCGACAACATCGCGTACGGCCGACCCGACGCCACCCGCGAGGAGGTCCGGGCCGCGGCCGAGGGGGCGGCGGCGCTGGACTTCGTCGACGCGATGCCCGACGGCCTCGACACCTGGGTCGGGGAGCGCGGCGTCACGCTCTCGGGCGGTCAGCGACAGCGCCTCGCCCTGGCCCGGGCGCTGCTCCGCGACCCCGCCG
This sequence comes from Nocardioides sp. BGA-UO-ETr-FS32, assembly GCF_059567905.1. Lineage (NCBI taxonomy): Bacteria > Bacillati > Actinomycetota > Actinomycetes > Propionibacteriales > Nocardioidaceae > Nocardioides > Nocardioides sp. BGA-UO-ETr-FS32. The sequence continues at coordinate 709,714 of NZ_JCAQOX010000013.1, forward strand.
TGCTGGTGCTCGACGAGGCGACCAGCGCCGTCGACAACGAGACCGAGGCGGCCATCCAGCGCTCGCTGCGCGAGGCCACGGCCCAGCGCACCGCGATCGTCGTCGCCCACCGCCTCTCGACCGTCCGGCACGCGCACCGCATCTGGGTGCTCGACGCGGGTCGGGTCGTCGAGTCGGGGACCCACGACGAGCTCATCGCCGGTGACGGGGCGTACGCCGCGCTCTGGCGGGTGCAGACGGGGGAGCAGGACCCGGCCGTCAGGTGACTGCCGACGCCTCCCGGGCGTGCGCCCGGGACTGCGACCCGATCACCACCACGTCACAGGTCGCTGCCGCGATGATGCGCTCGGTGAGCCCGTGGCGGCCGTGCGGTGGCCCGGAGCCCAGGACCACCAGGTCGTGGCTCGCCGAGGCACGCACGATCGCCTCGGCGACGTCCGCGTTCTCCAGGGAGACCGACCCGATCGGCGCCGTCGACACGACGTCGGCGGCGCGGCGGATCGTCTCCGCCTGGGCGATGACGGCGTCCCACCGGGCAGCGCAGAAGTGGCCGGGCACCTCGTGCACGAACACGCTGCGGTGGTCGGGCCAGACCGTCAGCACGTCCACCCGGGTGTCGCTGTCGGCGGCGTGGCGGAGCGCCCAGACGAGCGCGTCGACGCCGCCAGCGGTGCCGTCCACGGCGACGAGGCAGGCCCGACCGAGCGTGGACTGCTGCATCTCCCGAGCGTAGGCAGCGGCCGCGTCGTCGCGCCGCGGGCGGAGGTCCCGCGTGGTCGGGACCTTGTGCCCGGGTCATCATGTCGATCGTCGTCCTTCCTTGACGAGACCGTCGACGGTGACGAGGGCCACGGGGGCCGCAGCGGCTGCGAGCCACCCGGTGCTGGTCGGCCACGACCCACCCAGCAGGCCGGCGAGCGGGGCGAACCCCAGGAAGACCGCGAGCAGCACCAGCTGGACCAGGACGGCGGCCACCACCAGGCGGTTCGTCATCGCCTTCAACCTCCAGACCGGCGTGATCGTGCTGCGGCAGGCGAACGCGTTGGCCATCTGCGCGAGGGCGATGGCCGCGAAGGTCGTGCCGGATGCCGTCGCGAGCAGCGGCGCGGAGGGTGCTTCGTCCCACGACCACCCACCGGCAACGAGCACCCAGGTGAAGGCCGACATCGCCATCACCGCCTCGGTCGGTCCCAGGACGCCGAAGGAGCGCAGCAGCAGGGGACGGTCGACGATCGAGCGGGTGGTGCGGTTGCCCATCAGGCCGCGACGGGGAGGTTCGGCCCCCAGCGCGAGGGCCGGCAGCATGTCGGTCCCGATGTCGAGCGCGAGCACCTGCAGGACCGTGAGGGCGAGGGGGTACTGCCCGCCGCTCAGGGCCCACAGTGCGAACGGCGCGAGCTCAGCGACGTTGTCCGTCAGGTGGTAGGTCAGGAACCGCCTGATGTTCGCGAAGGTCGCTCGCCCCAGCTCGATGGCGGTGACGATGGTCCCGAAGTGGTCGTCCAGCAGGATCAGGTCGGCACTCTCCCGCGCGACGTCGCTCCCGCTCGCTCCCATCGCCACGCCCACGTCGGCCTCACGCAGGGCCGGGGCGTCGTTGACGCCGTCGCTGGTCATGGCGACCACGTGTCCACGACTGCGCAGGGCCTTCGCGATGCGCAGCTTGTCCGCGGGCGTGACGCGTGCGACGACCGCGCCGTCCACGTTGTCCAGCAGCTCGGCGAGGGCGGCGTCCGCGACGGGCAGCTCGCCCCCGTCCAGGACGACTCCGCCCTCCCTCAGCAGGCCCACCTCGCGCGCGATCGCCGCCGCCGTCGCCGGGTGGTCCCCGGTGACCATGGCCACCCGGACCCCGGCGTCGCGACACGCCTGCAGCGCGGGGGCGACGTCCGGACGAGGCGGGTCCTCGAGGCCGACGAGCCCGAGCAGCTCCAGGTCGTGCTCCATCTCGTCGGAAGCCGTCCCGCGCCACTGGCGGCGGGCGACGGCCAGGACGCGCCTGCCGCTCCCGGTGAGCCGCGCGAGCTCGGCGACCACCACCGTCGGGACCGAGGTGCAGCGACGGAAGACCTCCTCGGGTGCGCCGAGGACGGAGACCTCCTCACCCGTCAGCGCGGAGCTCAGCAGCCGGCCCGCTGTGTACGGGCGTCGCCGGGCGGTCGGCCCGGACGGGTGCCGCGCGCCGGACCTCATCGCCAGGCAGTGCAGGGCGGCCTCCATCGGGTCGCCGTCCGCGTCCCACCGGCCGTCGTGCTCCACGGCGCGGCCCGCCACGCACGCCACGGCCGCGAGAGCGATGCGAGGCACGAGGGCGACCGCCTCGTCGTCCCCGACGAGGCGTGCCGTCGGCTCGTACCCGGCACCCTCCACCGTGACGGAGCCCGCGACCGTGACGACGTCGACGGCGTTCATGCGGTTCTGGGTGAGCGTGCCGGTCTTGTCGGTGCAGATGAACGTGGTGGCGCCGAGGGTCTCCACGGCGTCGAGACGCCGGACGAGGGCCCGGTGCTCGGCCATCGTCTGTGCCCCGCGAGCCAGCGAGAGGGTCATGGTCGGCAGGAGTCCCTCCGGCACGAGCGCCACCGCCACCCCGACCCCGAACAGGAACGCCTGGGTCGGGTGCAGGCCGAGCAGCACGGCGGTCGCGCCCAGCCCGACCCCGGCGAGGGCAGCCACGACGGCCACGACCCGCACCACCCGGTCCAGCTGCACGGCCAGCGGGCTCCGCGGCCTGGTGGCGGTGGCCGCGAGCCGGGAGATGTCCGCGAGGCTGGTGCGCGCCCCGATGGCCTCGACGACCGCCCGGCCCTCGCCCTCCACGACGAACGTCCCGGCCAGCAACCGGTCTCCGACCTCGTGGGGCACTGCGCGGCTCTCGCCGGTGACCATCGACTCGTCCTGCGTCAGGTCGTGCGCCAGGACGAGTCGGAGGTCCGCGCCCACCCGATCACCGGCCCGGAGGACCACGAGGTCGCCCCTGACCAGGTCTGCGACGTCGACCACCTGGAGGCGGCCGTCCCGCACGACCCGCGTCCCGGCGGGCAGGAGCTCGTCGAGCCGCTCGGTCGACCGGTCCGCGCGGTGCTCCTGCCAGAACGCGAACGTCCCGTTGAGCAGGACGATGACGACGATGGCAGCCGCCAGCGACGGCATGCCTGCGAGCAGGGCAAGGACGGCCGCCACCCACAGCAGCAGGGCGAGCAGGTGGGTGCACTGGCGCGCGAGCTCCCGCCACACTGCGGTGCGGGGGCGGTCCGGGAGCGCGTTCGGCCCGTCCGAGGCGAGCCGTCGCGCCGCTTCGTCGGCCGAGAGCCCGAGCGCGTCAGTGGCGACGGGGACCGTCATCCTCATCACCTTCGATCACCGGCCGTCACCGGCGGACGACCGGACGCGGCTCGTGACCACCCGCCTGCCGGTTGCCTCCACGGTCCGTCCGGCCGGCCCCGCACGAGTAGGGCCGAACGTCCCGCCGCAACCGGACCGGGGGCGTACGCACCGAAAGCCCGGAGGGCAGGTGACCTTCGGCCCTGTGGTCGCGTCGTCGGCGGAACGAACGTGGAGGTGAAGAGGCCACCTGCCGTCGGCTCGCACCTGTCCGAGGAGCTCCCATGCAGACCATCCGCTGGTTCGACGAGATCTCGCTCGCCGCTGTCGACGAGGTCGGCGGCAAGGGCGCCAACCTGGGCGAGCTCACCCGCGCCGGGTTCCCGGTGCCCCACGGGTTCGTGGTGACGAGCTCCGCCTACCTCGCGGCCGTCGAGGACTCCGGTGCGCGCCAGCGGCTCGGCGAGCTGATGGCCCGCACCGACCCGGGCGACGCCGGCAGCCTCGCCGAGGCCTCGGGCGCCGCCCAGGAGCTGGTCCGGGCCAGCGCCGTGCCGGAGGAGATCGCGCAGGCCGTCACGAAGGCCTACCGCGAGCTCGGGGACGACGTACGCGTCGCGGTGCGCTCCTCGGGCACCTCCGAGGACGCCGGGGACACCTCGTTCGCCGGCATGAACGCCACCTTCACCAACGTGGTGGGACCCGACCAGGTGCTCGACCGCATCCGGGACTGCTGGGCCTCGCTCTACGGCGAGCGGGTCGTGGCCTACCGGGCCAACGGCCGGCTCACCGACGAACCGGCGATCGCCGTGATCGTCCAGGTCATGGTGGCCTCCGAGGTATCCGGGGTCATCTTCACCGTCGATCCGACCCGCGCGACGACCGACCGGTTGATCATCGAGGCCGTGCTCGGCCAGGGCGAGGCGATCGTCAGCGGCATGGTCGAACCGGACACCTACGTCGTCCAGCGGGAAGGGCCGCGCATCGTCAACGTCCGCCTCGGCCACCAGGCCAGCAAGATCGTCCGCGGCCCGGACGGAGCCGACCAGGTCGTGGACCTGTCCCGCGAGGAGGGTGGCGCCCGGATCCTCGACGACCGGCGCGTCCTGGACCTCGCCCGGCTCGCTCTCAGGGTCGAGGAGCACTACGGGTCGCCCCAGGACATCGAGTGGGCGATCGCGGACTCGAGCACCTGGCTGGTCCAGTCCCGGCCCATCACCACGCTGGCGTCGCGGGCGGGGGAGGGCGTCGACGAGGCGACCGCCGGCTCCGGCCAACGGATCCTCGTACGCGGGCTGGCCGCGTCGAGCGGTCGCGCCACGGGCGCCGTACGCGTGCTGACCGACCCGTCGCAGCGCGACCAGCTGCTGGCCGGCGAGGTCCTCGTCGCCCCGATGACGAGCCCGGACTGGATGTCCGCGATCCGCCGGGCCGCCGGCCTCGTCACCGACGGAGGTGGCATGACCTGCCACGCCGCGATCGTCTCCCGCGAGCTCGGAGTGCCGTGCGTCGTGGGAGCCCGCGACGCGACGACCGTGCTGCGCGACGGTGAGGTGGTGACGCTCGACGGGTCTCTCGGCCTGGTGCTCGAGGGCGCCGACGCGACTCCGTCCGAGCCCGCGGCGCCCCCGCCGGCAGCGGTGGCAGCAGCCGCCCCGGCCCCGACCTCGACCCGTCTGTACGTCAACCTCGCCCTCGCCGAGCACGCCGCCGAGGTGGCCGCCCTCCCCGTCGACGGCGTCGGGCTGCTCCGCGCCGAGTTCATGGTCGCCGACGCACTGGGCGGCGTACATCCGCGCCTCCTGATGGAGCGGGGGGAGGAGAAGCAGTTCGTCGACGCGATGGCCGAGTCGCTGCTGACCATCACCCGGGCGTTCGCCCCGCGGCCGGTCGTCTACCGCAGCATCGACTTCCGCTCCAACGAGTTCGGCAACCTCGAGGGGGGCGACCGCTTCGAGCCCCGCGAGGAGAACCCGATGATCGGCTATCGGGGCTGCTACCGCTACGTGCAGGACCCCGAGCTGTTCGACCTCGAGCTCGACGTGCTCGGCCGGGTGCGGGCCGAGACGCCCCACCTGCGCCTGATGCTCCCGTTCGTCCGCACGGCCTGGGAGCTCGAGGCGTGCCTGGCCCTCGTCGAGGCCCACCCGACCGCGTCGGGCATCCCGGTGTGGGTGATGGCGGAGGTCCCGTCCGTCGCCTTCTGGATCCCGACCTACGCCCGCATGGGCATCGAGGGGGTCTCCATCGGGAGCAACGACCTCACCCAGCTGGTGCTCGGGGTCGACCGGGACTCGCAGATCTGCGCCGAGGTCTTCGACGAGGCCGATCCCGCCGTGCTCGATGCGATCGACCGCATCGTCGCCGCCTGCCAGGAGTCCGGGATCACCTCCTCCCTGTGCGGTCAGGCGCCGTCCAACCGTCCCGCCTTCGCCGAGCACCTCGTGCGTCGCGGGATCACGTCGATCTCGGTGAACCCGGATGCGATCGAGGCCGTGCACAGCACCATCGCCGAGGCCGAGTGGCGGATCGTGATGGAGGCGGCTGACCCGTCGCGGCGGATGCCCGAGGTGCCACTGGCGCGCCACCGGCTGCGTCACCGCGGCCTGCTCGAGGAGGGCTGAGACCGGTGTTCAGCGTGCGGATCCACGGCAGGGGCGGTCAGGGCGCCGTCACCTCCGCCGAGATGCTGTCCGTCGCGGCCTTCGACCAAGGCATGCACGCACAGGCGTTCCCCAGCTTCGGCTCCGAGCGCACCGGTGCACCCGTCGTCGCCTTCTGCCGGATCGACCGGCTCCCGATCCGCGCGCACGACCCGGTGTCGGAGCCCGATGCGGTCATCGTCCAGGACCCCACGCTGATGCGGCTCGTCCCGGTCCTGGCCGGGCTCCCGGCCGACGGCTTCGTCCTCGTCAACAGCTCCCGCCCGTTCGACGACCTCGGTGTCGGCGACCTGGTCGCGTGCCTCGATCCGGCCCGGCTCGTGACGGTGCCGGCGACCGACCTCTCCCGGCGGGTGCTCGGGCGGGCGCTTCCCAACACCGCCCTCCTCGGCGGCTTCGCCGCCCTGACGGGAGTGGTCACGCTGGACGCGGTCCAGGACGCGATCCGCCAACGCTTCGACGGCGACGTCGGGCGGGCCAACGCCGAGGTCGCGCGCCTCGCCCACGACCACGTCCGTACGACGGTCGGGGGTGGCGTCCGTGCTTAGGCAGGTGGAGGGCTCGCGAGCGGTGGCCGACGCCGTCGCGCGCTGCCGGCCGCAGGTCATCGCGGCGTACCCGATCTCGCCCCAGACCCACATCGTCGAGGCGCTCTCGGACCTGGTCCGGACGGGCGAGCTCGCGCGGTGCGAGTACCTCATGGTCGAGTCGGAGTTCGGTGCGCTCTCGGCGTGCATCGGGGCATCGGCCGCCGGCGCGCGGACCTACACCGCCACCGCCAGCCAGGGCCTGCTCTTCATGGCGGAGGCCCTCCCCAACGCCTCGGGGCTCGGGCTGCCGGTGGTGATGACGGTGGCCAACCGGGCCATCGGCGCGCCGATCAACATCTGGAACGACCACTCCGACGCGATGTCGCAGCGCGACGCCGGCTGGGTCCAGCTGTTCGCCGAGTCCAACCAGGAGGCCGTCGACCTCCACGTCCAGGCCTTCGTCCTCGCCGAGCGCCTCTCGCTCCCGGTGATGGTCTGCATGGACGGCTTCGTGCTCACCCACGCCGTCGAGGAGATCGACGTGCCGGAGCAGGAGGTCGTCGACTCGCTGCTCCCACCCTTCGTGCCGCGGCAGGTCCTGGACCCGGCTGCGCCGGTCACCATCGGGGCGATGGTCGGTCCCGAGGCCTTCACCGAGGTGAAGTACCTCGCCGCCGTGCAGCAGCTGCGCGCGCTGGACGAGATCCCCGTGATCGCCGAGGAGTTCACCCGCGCCACCGGTCGTACGTCGGGCGGGCTCGTCTCGGGCTACCGCACGGACGACGCCACGACCGTGGTCGTCGCCATGGGATCGGTGCTCGGATCGGTCAAGGACGTCGTGGACGAGCTGCGGGACGACGGCGTCCGCATCGGCGCCGTCACGGTGACGTGCTTCCGGCCGTGGCCCGCGGACGAGGTCCGCGAGGCGCTGGCCGGCGCCTCGCGGGTCATCGTGCTCAACCGGGCCTTCTCCGTCGGGTCGGGCACGATGCTCGGGCAGGACGTCCGGCTGACCCTGACCACCCCTGCCTCTGCCCCGGCCACTGCCGTGTACGACGTGGTCGCCGGGCTGGGCGGTCGACCCGTGACCCGCGACAGCATCCGGGCCCTGGTCGCCGCGGTGCTGGGCGGGGAGGTCGATCCCGACCGGCTCCACTTCCTCGACCTCGACCGGTCCCTGCTGGGGGACGAGGGCCTCACTCCTGCGGCGAAGGACGCGCCATGACCTCGGACCTCAAGCTCTACCAGATCGGGACCTTCGCGGCCGGCAACCGGCTGCTCGACCCGGACGAACGCTCCGTCCAGGCCGACCCGGGGCGGGCCAACGCGATCACCTCGGGCCACCGGGCCTGCCAGGGCTGCGGCGAGGCGCTGGGGGCCCGGTTCGTGCTCGACGCGGCGGTCCGGGCCGCGGGGGGCAACATCGTCACCGCCAACGCGACGGGGTGCCTCGAGGTGTTCTCCACCCCCTATCCCGAGTCCGCGTGGCAGCTGGCGTGGGTGCACTCGCTCTTCGGCAACGTCGCCGCGGTGGCGAGCGGCATCGCCGCCGCGCTGAAGGCCCAGGGCCGCGAGCACATCAGGGTGGTGGCCCAGGCCGGCGACGGCGGGACCGTCGACATCGGTCTCGGCTGCCTGTCGGGCATGTTCGAGCGCAACGACGACGTGCTCTTCGTCTGCTATGACAACCAGGGCTACATGAACACCGGCGTGCAGCGCTCGGGGGCGACGCCGCCGGCCGCCCGTACGGCGACCACCAGGCCCGTCGGGGCCGAGCCGGGCAACGTCTTCGGCCAGGGCAAGGACCTGCCCCGGATCGCCATGGCGCACGAGATCCCCTACGTGGCCACCGCCACGGTGGCCGACCTGCGCGACCTCGAGCGCAAGGTCGAGAAGGCGATGTCGATGCACGGCGCGCGCTACCTGCACGTGCTGGTGCCCTGCCCGCTTGGTTGGGCGTCGGCGTCCCAGGACACGATCCGCCTGGCCCGGCTGGCCACCCAGAGCGGCCTGTTCCCGGTCTTCGAGGCCGAGCACGGGGTCGTCACGGCCACCACGCCGATCCGGCACCGGGTGCCGGTGGAGGACTACCTCGCCCTCCAGGGCCGCTTCTCGCACCTGTTCGGCGAGCACGGCCGTCCCGACGTCGTCGCGCGCCTCCAGGCCGGCGCCGACCACACCATCGCCAGGTACGGTCTGGTGCCCGACCCGGAGGTGGTCCCCCATGACTGAGCCCGAGCTGCCGTTCGCGATCACGCTGGGGCCCGGCACCAGCCGGGCGGACCTCACCGGCTCGTGGCGCACCGAGCGGGCGACGTACGTGACCCGCCAGGCGCCCTGCGGCAACGCCTGCCCCGCGGGGGAGGCGGTGCGTGACTGGCTGTACGACGCGGAGGAGGGCGATGCCGGCTACGAGCGGGCCTGGCGCCGCATCGTCGAGGTCAACCCGTTCCCGGCCGTGATGGGACGGGTCTGCTACCACCCGTGCGAGACGAGCTGCAACCGCGGCCAGCTCGACGAGTCCGTCGGCATCAACTCGGTGGAGCGGTTCCTCGGCGACCGTGCGCTCGAGCTCGGCTGGCCGCTGCCACCGGTGGCGGCCCCGTCGGGACGGAGGGTGCTGGTGGTGGGCGCGGGCCCCGCCGGACTCTCCGCGGCGTACCACCTCGCCCGGCTCGGCCACGCGGTCACGGTCAAGGAGGCCGAGGACCGGCCCGGCGGGATGATGCGGTGGGGCATCCCGCGCTACCGACTGCCCCGCACGGTGCTCGACGCCGAGGTGCAGCGCATCCTCGACCTCGGCGTACGCCTCGAGCTCGGCGTACGCGTCGACGACCTCGCCGCCACCCTGGCGGCTGAGCACTTCGACGCCGCCCTGGTGGCGATCGGGGCCCAGATCGGCAAGCGTGCCTACATCCCGGCGGGGTCGGCGGCCCACGTGATGGACGCGGTCACGGTGCTGCACGGGCTCGAGGAGGGGGAGCAGCCACTGCTGGGCCGCCGCGTGGCGGTGTACGGGGGCGGCAACACCGCCATCGACACCGCCCGGACCGCTAGGCGGCTCGGCGCCGCCGACGCGCTCGTCGTCTACCGCAGGACGCGCGACCGGATGCCCGCCCACGAGAGCGAGGTCCGCGAGGCCGAGGAGGAGGGCGTCCGCTTCCGCTGGCTGTCCACCATCGGCGACGTGGAGGAGGGCGCGATCACCGTCGAGCAGATGGAGCTGGACGACACCGGCTTCCCCCGGCCGACCGGCCGCACCGAGGTGCTGGCCGCCGACTCCGTCGTGCTGGCGCTGGGCCAGGACTCGGACCTGTCCCTGCTCGCCGGCCTGGACCAGGTCGACCTCCGCAGCGGCGTCGTCCACACCTCGCCGGCCCTGATGACCGGGCAGCCCGGCGTCTTCGCCGCGGGCGACGTGACGCCGGGGGAGCGCTCGGTGACGGTGGCGATCGGGCACGGCCGGACGGCCGCCCAGCACCTCGACGACTGGCTCGCAGGGCTCGCGCCGGCCCCCGAGCCGCCCGCGGAGCTGGCCGCGTTCGACATGCTCAACACCTGGTACTACGAGGACGCGCCACGCTCGCACCGGCCGCGCCTGGAGCTCGTGCGTCGGCAGTCGACCTTCGAGGAGGTGGTCGAGGGGCTCGACGCCGACAACGCGCTCTACGAGGCGCGTCGCTGCATGTCCTGCGGCACCTGCTTCTCGTGCGACAACTGCGTGGCCGTCTGCCCCGACAACGCCGTGGTCAGCCTCGGCATGCCGGGCAGCTACGCGATCGACCTCGACTACTGCAAGGGGTGCGGGATCTGCGTCGCCGAGTGCCCGTGCGGAGCCATCGAGATGGTGCCCGAGCAGATCTGAGGCGACGGAGGGTCAGCCGTCGGTCGGTGCGAGCGCCTCGAGGTCGCTGGTGTACTGCCCGCGGCGGGCGGCCCCGTTGAGCTGGGCACGGTGCCGGAGGGCCTCGTGGGCGGCCTGTGTGTGGGCCGGCTCCCCGGCCCAGGCACGCAGCACGGGCGCCTGGAGCGCGCGCCCGAAGGAGAAGCTGAGCTCCCAGGGCTGGACCCCGGAGCGGTTGAGGGCGTCGAGCCGCGCCGTCGCCTGGACGTCGGTCTGTCCGCCCGAGAGGAACACGATGCCGGGCACGGCGGGCGGCACGGCCTGCCTGAGGGCTGACAACGTGGCCGCGGCGACGGTCTGGTCGTCCACGACCTGGGCGCTGTGCTGGCCCGGGAGGACCATGTTGGGCTTCAGCAGCGTGCCCTCGAGCGTGACGCGGTGGCGGGCGAGCTCGGCGTACACCTCGCGCAGGACCGTGACGGTCACCTCGGCGCAGCGCTCGATGCCGTGATCCCCGTCCATCATCACCTCGGGCTCGACGACGGGTACGAGCCCGGCCTCCTGCGAGAGGGCCGCGTAGGCGCCGAGCGCCTGCGCGTTGGCCGCCACGCACGTCGTGCTGGGGCGTCCGGCGCCGATCCGGATCACCGCGCGCCACTTGGCGAACCGGGCTCCCAGCGCGGCGTACTCGGCGAGCCTGTCCCGCAGCCCGTCCAGCCCGCCGGTGACGACCTCGTCCGGGAAGCCTGCCAGCGGTGTCGTGCCCGCATCGACCTTGATGCCCGGGATGACACCGGCACCCTCGAGCAGCTCGGCGAACGGGCGGCCGTCGCTCGCGCGCTGCCGGATCGTCTCGTCGTAGAGGATCACCCCGCTGATGTGCTCGCCCAGCCCCGGCGTCGTGAACAGGATCTCGCGGTAGTCGCGCCGCAGCGCCTCGGTCGAGGTCAGGCCCACGGAGGCGAGCCGCTTCGCCATGGTGGGCGTGCTCTCGTCCGCGGCGAGGATGCCCTTCCCCACGGCGACCAGTGCGCGAGCAGTGTCCTCGATCGGCTTCATGGCGATCCGCTCCTTCGGTGGCTGACGACCCCAGCCTCCGCCGCTCCCGGGCAGGTGTGAACGGGCCTTCGTCCTCACCCCTCCGGGAACAACGGCCCCCGCATCCGGTAGGGACCAATGGCCCTGCCCGTCGCCGGCCCGGCCGCCTAGCGTTCGTGGTGGGCGCTGGTCCAGTCAGGGGAGACCGAACAGGCGCACACGGCCCGGGCGCGTTCAGCTCACGCAGCGAGCGCGTCCCGGCCACCGCCGGGGGCCTGCTCTCGGAGGGAGCGAGAGGCCCCCGGCACCCATCACGTCCGTACGAGGAGTGAGGAACGACGATGAGTGGCGACGTCAGCGCATCGACCTGGCAGGTGGAGATCCAGCTCGGGGAGCACGACGGCCGCACTCGCGCCGTGGCCCGGCTCCGTACGCACGACCGGACCGCCCTGGTCGGCACCGGGCTCGCCCGGCTCAACCCCACGGACCGCGACGTGCCCGAGATCGGTGCCGAGCTGGCCACCGCCCGGGCCCTGCACGACCTGGCCGACCGTCTCCTCGGCGCAGCGGTCGGCGACATCGCGGACGTGACGCACGAGGACGTCGAGCTGCGCGACGTCCGCTGACCGCGCGTGGGTGAGGGCTGGACGCAGGGCCGGCCGATGGACCACGACCCCGATGTCGGGACCGCCGGCGGCCTGACGGTCGAGGAGGCATCGCGCCGACTGCTCGAGCTCGGCCCCAACCGCCTCCCGGACCCGCCGCGACGAGGGGTCGCGCTCCGCGTGCTCGACCAGCTGCGCGACCCCATGATCCTGCTGCTCCTGGGGGCTGCCGCACTGACCGCGGCGCTCCGCGACCTGGGCAACACGGCCATCATCGCGATGGTCGTCGTCTTCAACACCTCTGTGGGGGTGGCCCAGCAGGTGCGCGCCGAACGTGCGATGAGCGCGCTGCGGGCGCTGACTGCTCCCACGGCCAGGGTCGAGAGGGACGGGGTCGTGGCGGAGGTGGCCTCGGAGCACGTGGTGCCCGGGGACCTCGTGCACCTGACGGCCGGGGACGTCGTCCCGGCGGACGGCGTGCTGCTCGAGGCGGTGACCCTCCAGGTCAACCAGGCACTCGTCACCGGCGAGGCGTTGCCGGTCGACCTCGACGAGGGGGACGAGCTGGTCGGCGGCACCTCGGTCACCCGTGGTCGGGCGTCGGCACGCATCGTCAGGACCGGTGCCGACAGCGGTGTGGGGGCCATCGCGCAGATGCTGGTCCGCGCCACGACGCGACCGACACCCCTTCAGCGACGACTCACCAGACTCAGCCGCGACCTCGTCGCGGTCATCTCGGTCCTCACCTGTGTCGTCGTGGCGAGCGGGCTGTGGCAGGGGCGGCCGCTGACGGAGATGCTGGTGGTCGGGCTCAGCCTCGCCGTGGCAGCCGTCCCCGAGTCGCTGCCGGCCGTCGTCACCATCGCCCTCGCCCTGGGCGCCCGACGGATGGCCCGGCACAACGCCGTCATCCGCAGCCTCCCCGCGGTGGAGACGTTGGGATCGGTCACCGTCGTCGCGACCGACAAGACCGGGACCATCACGGAGGGCACGATGCTCGCCCGGCACGTCTGGGTCCCCGAAGGCACGTGGGCCGTGTCCGGGAGCGGGTACGACCCGAGGGGCCACCTCACCAACGGCGCGTCCTCCGCTCCCGGGCTGCCCGCGTCTGTCCAGCGACTCCTGCGGGACGCCGCACTGTGCAACGACGCGCGGCTGGTGCACGAGGACCCGGGCTGGAGCGTGGTCGGTGACCCGCTGGAGGGGGCGTTGCTCGTGGTGGCCGCGAAGGGGGGCCTGGACCTCGACGAGACTCGCGCCGCCTGGCGCAGGACCGCCGAGGAGCCGTTCGACCACAGCACGCTGCGGATGACCACCCGCCACGCAGGACCGGACGGCAGTGCGCTGACCATCTGCAAAGGCGCTCCGGAGGCCGTCCTCGACATCGTCGCACCGGGGCCGGCGGTCAGCGTGGCCCGAGGCGTCGCCGGAGCCTTCGCGGACGAGGGGCTGCGGGTGATCGCCGTGTCGGACGCACCGTCGACCGACACGGGTCGAGCGCTCGAGCTCGTGGGGCTCGTCGCAGTGGGCGACCCACCCCGGGCGCACGCCGCGCTCGTCGTCGAGCGTCTCGAGGAGGCCGGCATCCGGGTCGTCCTCGTGACGGGCGACCACCCCGGCACCGCGTCCAACATCGCCCGCGCGGTCGGCATCGAGGAGGAGGACGTCGTGGCCCGGGTCCGCCCCGAGCAGAAGGTCGAGGTGGTCGAACGCCTGCAACGGTCCGGCGAGGTCGTGGCCATGATCGGTGACGGCGTCAACGACGCACCCGCACTGCGTCACGCCGACATCGGGGTCGCGGCGGGTGACGGGGGAAGCGAGGTGGCCAAGCAGGCCGCCGACCTGGTGCTGATGGACAACGACCTCTCGACCGTGGTGGCGGCCGTCCAGGAGGGGCGCCGGATCTTCGCCAACATCCGCACCTTCCTCACGTTCGCGCTGGCCGGCGGCCTGGCCGAGGTCGCCGTGATGTTGCTCGGGCCCGTGATCGGACTCGTGCTGCCGCTGCTCCCGGGCCAGATCCTCTGGATCAACCTCCTCACCCACGGCATCACGGGCGTCGCCTTCGGCAACGAGCCGTCGGCTCCGCGGGACATGTCGACGCCTCCGCGCCCGGCGAGCGAGGCCGTCCTCACGGCTCGCTCCTGGCTGCTCATCGCCGTGGCCGTCGTCGCCCTGACGACGGTCGCGGTGACCGTCGGTGCACTCACCACGGGTTCGGTGGAGGAACGACGCACGTCGATCTTCCTCACCCTGGGGCTGGCCCAGCTGGGGGTGGCTCTCGCCCTGCGGGCCCCGGGTGGCCGGCGCACTCTCAGGAGCAGGCAGCTCGAGCTGGCCGTGCTCGTCGCCGCGCTGCTGCAGCTCGGCGCGGTCGTCGTCCCACCCCTGCAGACGCTCCTCGGCACGACGGTCCTCGAGGCGTCCGGGCTGGTCCCGCTGGCGCTGGCTGCCACGGTGCCGGGCGTGCTCGTGCGCCTGACCGTCGGCGTCCTCGGGTGGCGACGACGCACGTGAGGGCTCGGTCACTCGCCCGGCATCCGAACGCGGGTACGGGGTACGGGGCGGTCATGCCCACCCACGATCGGTTTCCCCGCGTCGTCCTCGTCACCGGCGCCTCCAGCGGGATCGGCGAGGCGGCGGCCCACCGCGCCGCGCGTCGCGGCGACCACGTCGTCCTGCTCGCCCGCGGTCGTGGTGCCCTCGAGAGGGTGGCGAGGGAGTGCCACCGGCTGGGCGCCGCGTCCACCGCGGTCGAGCCCACGGACATCAGCGTCGACGCGGAGGTCTCCGCGGCGGTCGCCGCGACCCTGGCCCGCCACGGCCGGATCGACACGGTGGTCGGGAGCGCCGGCGTCGTCGCCTACGGCCGGGTCGAGGAGGTGCCGGTCGAGGTGTTCGACCAGGTCGTGGCCACCAACCTGCTCGGGTCGGTCAACCTCGCACGCCACGTCCTCCCGGTGCTGCGCGCGCAGGGCGCCGGCAGCCTCGTGATGGTCGGCTCGCTGATCGGGCACATCGCCGTGCCGGACATGGCGCCCTACGTCCTCAGCAAGTGGGGCGTACGCGCCCTCGCCCGCCAGCTCCGGGTCGACAACCGCGACCGGCCGGGCGTCCGCATCGCGTACGTCAGCCCCGGTGGCGTCGACACGCCCATCTACCGCCAGGCCGCGACGTACGGGGGAGCGGTCGGACGACCGCCGTTCCCGGTCACGACGGCCGAGCGCGTCGCCGAGCGGGTGATGGCGGTCGCCGACGGCAGGCGCGGGAGCGGGCAGGTCGGCATCGCCAACGAGGTGATCCGCTTCGGCTTCACCGCCCTGCCGTGGGCGTACGACCGGCTCGTCGGTCCGCTCTTCGCGGTGGCCGCCCAGGACCAGACCGCGCCGCCGCAGTCGGGGCCCGGCAACGTGCTCGTCTCCCGCCAGGAGCACAACGGGCTGCGCGGCGGGCACGGCAACGCCCTGCTGGCCGCGGGTGCCAACGTCGTCGCGCTCGTACGCCGCCGCGTGCGGTCGCCGCGCGAAACCGGGGTGAGGCGGCCCGGCGACGGCCGATAGCATCACCGGACACGCACGGGGACGTCCGTCCCGCCCAGTGCCACCTCCAGCCTCACCTCCCGAAGGAGCTCTCGTGTCCGACATCAAGGTCGTCCGCATCCACGCCGATCAGCGTGCGGAGACCACGGTCACGACGGGCACCAAGGCCTGGGAGCTCTTCCGCGACGACGCCGACGTGATCGCCGCGCGCGTGGGCGGCAAGCTCAAGGACCTCGCCCACGAGCTCGCCGACGGCGACGAGGTCGAGGGCGTGGCCATCGACAGCGCCGACGGTCGCGACATCCTGCGGCACTCGACCGCGCACGTGATGGCGCAGGCCGTGCAGCAGATCTGGCCCGAGGCCAAGCTCGGCATCGGTCCGCCGGTGGAGAACGGGTTCTACTACGACTTCGACGTCGAGACCCCGTTCGTGCCCGAGGACCTCGTGAAGATCGAGTCCGCGATGCGCAAGATCATCAAGGAGAACCAGCGCTTCGAGCGCCGGGTCACCACCGATGCCGACGCGCTCGACGAGCTCAAGGACGAGCCCTACAAGATCGAGCTGATCGGCCTCAAGGGCGGCTCGGGTGCGTCCGACACCGAGGGCGCCTCGGTCGAGGTCGGTGCCGGCGAGCTCACCATCTACGACAACATCGGCCGCTCCGGCGAGGCCAAGTGGTCCGACCTGTGCCGCGGCCCGCACCTGCCGACCACCAAGCGGATCCCCGCCTTCAAGCTGATGCGCAGCGCGGCGGCCTACTGGCGCGGCGACGAGAAGAACAAGATGCTCCAGCGCATCTACGGCACCGCGTGGGAGTCCAAGGAGGCGCTCGAGGAGCACCTCCACCGCATCGAGGAGGCCGAGCGCCGCGACCACCGCAAGCTCGGTCGTGACCTCGACCTGTTCTCCTTCCCCGACGAGATCGGGTCCGGCCTGGCGGTCTTCCACCCCAAGGGCGGCGTGATCAAGCGCGTCATGGAGGACTACGTCCGCCAGCGGCACATCGAGGAGGGCTTCGACTACGTCGGCACCCCCCACATCAGCAAGGAGGGGCTGTTCCACACCTCCGGGCACCTGCCGTACTACAAGGACACGATGTTCCCGCCGATGGAGTTCGAGGGCTCGGACTACTACCTCAAGGCGATGAACTGCCCGATGCACAACCTGATCTTCCGCTCGCGCGGACGGTCCTACCGCGAGCTGCCCCTGCGGCTGTTCGAGTTCGGGTCGGTCTACCGCTACGAGAAGTCCGGCGTCGTCCACGGCCTGACCCGCGTGCGCGGCCTGACGCAGGACGACTCGCACTCCTACGTGACCCCGGAGCAGGCGCCGGCGGAGGTCAAGCACCTGCTGGACTTCGTGCTCGGCCTGCTGCGCGACTTCGGCATCGACGACTTCTACCTCGAGCTGTCGACCCGTGACGACTCCAAGCCCGAGAAGTTCGTCGGCACCGACGAGGAGTGGCAGGTCGCGACCAAGGTCCTCGAGGACGTCGCGATCGAGTCGGGCCTCGAGCTGGTCCCCGACCCGGGCGGTGCGGCGTTCTACGGCCCGAAGATCTCCGTGCAGGCCAGGGACGCGATCGGTCGTACGTGGCAGATGTCGACCATCCAGTACGACTTCAACCAGCCCAAGGGCTTCGAGCTCGAGTTCGCCGCGGCCGACGGCTCGCGCCAGCAGCCGGTGATGATCCACTCGGCGAAGTTCGGCTCGCTCGAGCGGTTCTTCGGCGTGCTGGTCGAGCACTACGCCGGCGCGTTCCCGCCCTGGCTCGCGCCCGTCCAGGTCCAGGGCATCCCGATCGCGGAGCGCCACAACGACTACCTCTTCGACATCGCCCGGCAGATGAAGGCGCAGGGGCTGCGGGTCGAGGTCGACGACTCCGACGACCGGATGCAGAAGAAGATCCGCAACGCGCAGCTGCAGAAGGTGCCGTTCATGATGATCGCCGGCGACGACGACGTCGAGAAGGGCGCCGTCAGCTTCCGCTACCGCGACGGCCGCCAGGACAACGGCGTGCCGCTCGCCGACGCGATCGAGCGGGTGGCGGCGGCGGTCGCGAGTCGCGAGCAGGTCTGAGCGTTCCTCGATGGTTGAGGTGCCAGCGGAGCGAGCCTCGGAACCGCGCCGCCCGATCGCCGACCTCACCGACGAGGAGGCGCGGCGCGCGCTTCCACTGAAGTGGGGCACGGTCCCGCCCGGGGTGATCCCCGCGTGGGTCGCGGAGATGGACTACGCGGTCGATCCGGTCGTGCTCGGGGCGGTGCAGCAGGCGCTCGCCGACGGCGTCACCGGCTACCCGCTCTTCGGGTTCGACCCCGCACTCGCCGAGGCGTACGCCGGCTGGTCGGCGCGGCACTTCGGGTGGGCGCCCGAGCCCGAGGCCGTCCTGCCGGTCGTCGACGTGACCGCCGGCGTCCGGGTGGCGCTCGACGTGTTCTCCGGGCCGGGCGGCGTGGTCTTCCCGACCCCCGGCTACAACGCCCAGCTCGGCCTGGCCGGGCTCACGGGCCGCGAGGAGGTGCGGCTGGAGGTGCCGACCGCGGCCGACCGCGCCGAGATCGACCTCGACCGCCTCGACCGGCTCTTCGCCGACGGCGCGCAGACGCTGATCCTGACCCAGCCGCACAACCCGTGGGGCCGCGTCTTCACCCGCGTCGAGCTCGAGGGCATCCGCGACGTCGTGCTGCGCCACGGCGCGCGGGTGGTGAGCGACGAGATCCACGCCCCGCTGGTCCTGCCGGGGGCCGAGCACGTCTCCTACCTCGCCATCGAGGGCACCCACGACCACGCGGTGGCGGTGGTCGCCGCGTCCAAGGCCTTCAACACCGCGGGCCTGCGCTGCGCCCAGCTGGTCGTCCCCGACGCCGCGTCCCGTCGGCTGCTCGCCGACCAGCCGATGGCGCGCAACGACTCGCACTCGCCGCTGGGCGCGATCGCCGCACGCACGGCGTACGCCGAGGGCGACCCGTGGCTCGCCTCCCTCGTCGAGCGCCTCGACCAGCAACGTGCCCTGCTCGCCGAGCTGCTCGCCGCCCACCTGCCGGACGTACGGATGCGCCCACTCGAGGCGACCTACCTCGCTTGGCTCGACGCGTCCGCCTACGGCCACGACGACGCCGCTGCGGTCGCGCTCGACCGCGGCCGGGTCAAGGTGAGCCCGGGACACTCGTACGCTCCCGGCACCACCGGCCAGGTCCGGCTCAACATCGCCACCTCGCCCGAGCGGCTGAGCGAGATCGTGGAGCGGCTCGCCATGGCCTGGGCCTGAGACCCGGCTCCACCTCGGTGGTCGAGTAGCTCGCTTCACTTCTGTGCCCCACTCTCGCTGGTTGAGGAGGGACGAAGTCCCGTCACGAAACCAGTCTCGAAAGAGCCCGAGAAACCATGGCCAGGAACCGTCCACAGCCATGGCCACTGTCGGACCCGACGACTAAAATCGTGCACATGATCGACGGACTGGCAGCACCGGCACGAGGGGTCGCGGACGACCTCTCTCCCGCCGACGTGCTGTCCGCGATCCGCGACCGCAAGGCCGCCGAGGACCAGGCCGCAGCCGACCAGCTGATCCTCGCCGCCGCCTGGGCTGACCTCCACCCGCCGGAGTCCATCCACGACGCCGCCTCGTTCACCGTCCCCGGGTGCGAGCACGAGGAACCCATCGCCGGTGAGGGTGCCCCGCTGGTCGCGGAGTTCTGCGTCGCCGAGCTCGGCGGAGTCCTCGGCATCTCCACGACCGCGGCGAAGAAGCTCATCGGCCACGCCCTCGAGCTGCGCCACCGGTTGCCGCGGCTGTGGGCGCAGGTCCACGCCGGCCAGGTGCCGGCGTGGCGGGCCCGGGTAGTCGCGGACACCACCATCCACACCTCACCCGCCCTGACGGCCGAGGCGGCGGGGTTCGTCGACGCGCAGGTCGCCGCCGTCGCAGGCAGGGTCGGCACCGCGCAGCTCGACCGGCTCGTCGCCGAGACCATCAAGCGCTACGACCTCGCCACCGCCGACCCGGCCGCGGACCCCGAGGACGGGTGGCAACACGTCGACCCGAGGCATGTCACCGTGAACACCGACGACGTGCACTACGCCGGCACCCTCCGTATCGAGGCAGAGGTCGACATCGCCGACGCCCTCGACCTCGACCGCGCCGTCGCCCACCACGCAGCCACCCAGAAGGCCCTCGGGTCGCAGCTGCCGCTCGACGCACGCCGGGCCAAGGCACTCGGTGACCTCGCTCGCACGCAGACCGCCCTCGACCTGGCGTTCCAGGACGGTGCAGTCAAGGGCGATGGCAACGACGAGAGCACCGAGTCCGATGACCAGCCGAACCTGCCGGCTGCTCGTGAGGTCGTCATCCACGCCCACTTCGACGCATCCGTGGTCGGCGAGCAGACCGTCTTCGGCCCCACCGGGCGGATGGAGAACGGCCAGCGGCTCGTGCTCCTCGACGAGCTCCGGTCCTGGTGCGCCGACAGCCGGACGAAGGTGACCGTCAAGCCCGTCATCGACCTCAACTCCCAGCTCATCGCGCAGGGCTACAAGGTCCCCGCCGACATCCGCGAGCAGGTCCAGCTGCGAGATCGCACGTGCGTGTTCCCCCGGTGCACCCGCCCGGCCCGCGGCTGCGATGTCGACCATGTCATCCCCTACGACCATGACGCCGAAGCCGAGGGACGACCACAGCCCGGGCCGACACAGACCGACAACCTCGCCTGCCTGTGCCGCTTCCACCACCGCCTCAAGACCCATTCCGCCTGGACCTACCGGATGGTCGAGAACGGGGTGTTCGAGTGGACCTCGCCCCACGGCCACCGCTACCGCCGCGACCACACCGGCACCACCGACCTCGACCCACCCGGCATCCCGCGACCACTCCGACGATGACCCCGCCCCGTACCCCGCCAACCTGTGATGGCGGGGCATGAGGTCTGTCCGAACGGCACGTCGAGGGGCGGGTTCGGTGAGAGACTCGCGCATCATGGGGGAGAGGACGTCGTGGGCCCGCGCTGCCCGGATCTGGTCGGTGCTCGCGGGATGCGCGGCTGTCGCAGCGTGCTCGCTTGCGGCGAGCGGTGACACCGAACCCGAGAGCGGGCTGGAGCCGAGCCTGCCGACGGTCGTCAACGCGCCGGGGACATGGTCGTCCGAAGCGGACATACGCGGACCGCTCGCGGCGATCGGCCTCGCCTTCCGCACCAAGCCCATCGGTGTGCTCGACGAGGTGGAGTCGTTGGAGATGTTCGCCGTGTCCGCACTGGACGGCCGGGCCACCTGGCTGAGCCTCCCTGACCTCGACATCAACCGGCCTGCCGGCGACGCGTTCGCGCTGTCGCCGGACGGTCGCCACATCGCCTGGGCGCGCAACGCCCCGTGGGGCCTGGGTCTCCGCGGGAGGTGGGTCGACGGATTCGCCCTCATGGACACGACCACGGGCGAGGTGCGCGAGCTCGTGGACCGCGCCTCCCCATCCGGAATGCTCTGGGCCGGCCTCAACGAGGTCCGGTTCTCCGGCGACTCCCGTTACCTGCTGACCAGCTACGCGCTCCCCGGCGAGCGGCCGCGCCAGCCACGCAGCGACCAGTTCGTCGCCTGGGACGTCGAGTCCGGCGCCCCCACGGTGCTCGAGGAGCCCGGTGAGCACTGGGCCCCCAGCCTGGGCTCGGCTTCGTCCGGCGTCGTCTGGGCGCGCGAGAAGGACGTGTTCAGGGTCGATCCGGCCACTGGCGACCGGACGACCGTGCAGCTGCCTGAGCGCGTCGTCACCGCGTCCTGGGGACCCGGGGACTCGAGCTTCGCCTACATCAGCCGTACGCCCGGCGGCGCGGCGAGCGACCAGCTGCACGTCGGATCGAGCGCCGACGAGGCCGCCGCCCGCCCGGTCGACCTGCCTGCCGACGCGCCACTCTCGCACGTGCTGGGCTGGCAGGACGCGACCCACGTCGTGGTGGGCCACCACCGGACCTGGGTCCACGTCGTCGACGTCGAGACCGGCGAGGCGCAGCGGATCGACATGGCCGGCCACGGTCGCCAGCTCAACGCGCCGGTGCTCGCCAACGCCCTGTGGCAGGAACCCCTCAGGGCCCGAGTGGATCCGAGTGGGACGACCGACCCGCGCGGGCCGTGGCGATGGTCGGCCCTGGCCCTGGCGCTGGTGGGTGCCGGTGCGATCGTCGTACGCCGCCGCCGCGGCTAGCGGTGAGCTGGACCTGGGTCCCGTACGGATACCCGAAGCGGGCGATGCGGCGCCCGGCGTCGCGGCGTAGCGTCGGGAGCGGCTCAGCACCGAGCGGGGGGCGCCCGTGATTCGGAGGTCCACCATGAGCAGCAAAGCCGTACGTGGGGCAGCGTTGGCGACTGCCATCGCGGCAGCAGTCGTCACCGGTGCCGCCGGCCCGTCCTCGTCCGCGACCCCCGTCCACATCGACGCCGACGAGACGTTCGAGGGCGCCGGGTCCACCTTCACCAGCACGATCGAGGGATGCGCCTCTGGCACGGTCTCCAACGGGCCCTTCCGGATCGGCGGGGGCCCGGGGACGGACTTCGGCAAGTTCAACGGCTTCAAGGTCTTCGAGTGCGCGGACGGCGGCGGCTTCGTCGTGCGCCTCATGGCGAAGTTCAACGAGGAAGGGTCCACCGGCACGTGGGCGATCGTCGACGGGTGGGACGGCTACGAGGACCTGCACGGTGCGGGGACGCTCGTCGGCACCCCCACGAGCACCGGGATCAACGACGTGTACGACGGGACGCTGCGCCCCTGACAGCCGCTCAGGCGGTGCCGTGCAGGTCCTTCACGTACCTCCGGCACGGCGACACGAAGGTCTCGCCACCCGCCGTCACCTCGTACGGCAGGTCACCCTCGTCGACCCAGCCCTGCTTCTCGTAGAACCGCCGCGCCCGGGCGTTGCCCACGACCACCGCGAGCCACGCCCGGTCGTGCCCGGCGGCAGCGATCCGACTCGTCGCCTCGGCGAGCAGGTCGGCGGCGACGCCGGTGCCCCGCCATGCGGGGGAGACGAAGAGCTGCTCCACCTCGTCGCCCACCACCATCACGAAGCCCACCAGGGCGCCTTCCCCGTGCTCGACGTCCGTGACAGCGACGGTCGTGTCGCCGACGCGCGGCGGCGTCCGTTCATGGAAGGCGGCCAGGGTGCGCAGATCGGTCAGGCCGTCGGGCACGTGGCCGGCGTGGCCGGCGTGCCAGCCCTCGTGCCACAGCTCCGCCACCGCGGCCATGTCGGCAGGAGCAGCCGGTCGGATGGACGTCATGCGCCCACCCTAGGATCGCTGGCATGGCTGACGACGGGCTCGAGCGGATCTGGACTCCTCACCGCATGGCCTACGTCAGGACCGCGGTGGACGACGAGGGCTGCCCGTTCTGCGCCATCCCCGGCCACCCCGACGAGGAGGCGCTCGTCGTCGCGCGCGGAGACGCGGCGTACGCCGTGCTCAACCTGCACCCCTACAACCCCGGCCACCTGATGGTGCTGCCCTACCGCCACGTCGCCGACCTCACCGACCTCACGCCCGAGGAGGCCGCCGAGGTCATGGCGATGACGCAGCAGGCCCTGCGCACGATCCGGTCGGTGAGCCGGCCCCACTCGTTCAACGTGGGCCTCAACCTCGGCCGCTCGGCCGGTGGGTCGCTGTCGGAGCACCTCCACCAGCACGTGGTGCCGCGCTGGACCGGTGACGCCAACTTCATCACCGTGGTCGGCGGCGCCAAGCTCCTGCCGCAGCTCCTCCAGGACACCCGGAAGCTGCTGGCCGACGCCTGGCAGGGGGCCTGAGCCCCCGGGACTCACTTCTTGCGGGGCACCACCGGGTCCGGCGTGTCGCTCTTGGCGGCCGTCTTGGCGTGCTTCTCCGCACGCTTCTCCTTGATGGACTTCCCGGATTTCTTGGACATGCCCTGTCGCGGCGACTTGTCGCTCATGGAGGCTCCTCAATAGGAAGCCTGGGTGGCTCCGTCCTGCCACAGTACGCCTCCGGCTAGCGTGGGACCCGTGGACGACGACACCCGGCTGCAGCGTGACGCCGCGCTCGCCGCCGACCTGGTCCGCGAGGCCGCCCTCCTGGCCGCGCGGATCCGTGCCGAGGGACTCGACGTCGAGCGCAAGACCAGCGGGTCCGACATCGTGACGCAGGCCGACACCGCCGCCGAGCGCCTCATCGTCCAGCAGCTCGCGGCCGAGCGCCCCGACGACGCGATCGTGGGGGAGGAGGGCACCTCGCGGCCCGGTACCTCGGGCCGTACGTGGGTCATCGACCCCGTGGACGGCACCTTCAACTTCTCCCGCGGCAGCGACTGGTGGTGCAGCGCGATCGCGCTGCACGACGAGGACGACGTCCTGCTCGGCGCGGTCCACCACGCCGCCTCGCTGCGCACGTGGGTCGGCGGCCCCGACCTGCCGAGCACCTGCGACGGGGTGCCGCTCGGCCCCCTGCCGGAGACCGCGCGCGAGGAGCGGTGCGCCGCGACGTACCTCCACCCGCCGTACTACGGCAGCGAGGTGGGAGAGGCGTTCACCCGCGCCCTCGGCCAGGTCGGCACGCTCCGGATGTTCGGCTCGGGGACCATGGACGTCATGGCGATCGCCTCGGGCCAGTGGGACGTGCTGTTCCAGCACTCCGTGGCCGACTGGGACCGGCTCCCGGGGGCAGCCATCATCCGCGGCGCGGGAGGCGACTCGGTCCTCGTGCCGGCATCCGGGGTGACCTGGACGGTCACCGGCGCCCCGGCCGCCGTGGCTGACGTCCGCGCCGCCCTGCTCGACCGGTAACCTGCCGCCGTGCTCGATCGGTTCAAGGCCTTCTGGCAGGGCAAGATGCTCGCGCCCTTCGTCAACCTGTTCATCCGCCTGGGCATCAGCCCCGACGTGGTGACGCTGGTCGGCACGCTCGGGGTGAGCTTCGGAGCGCTGTTCTTCTTCTCCCAGGGCTGGGTCTGGCAGGGCGTCCTGTTCATCACCGCCTTCGTCTTCAGCGACCTGATCGACGGCGCCATGGCCCGCAAGGTCGGCCGCAAGGACGACTTCGGCGCCTTCCTCGACTCCACCCTCGACCGGATCGCCGACGGAGCCCTGTTCGGGGGCCTGGCCCTCCTCTTCGCCTGGCACCGCGAGAGCCACCTCTACCTCGCGCTGACCCTCGTCATCCTCGTCATGGGGGCGGTCACGTCGTACGCCCGGGCCAAGGCCGACCACCTCGGCTACGACGCCAAGGTCGGCATCGCCGAGCGCCCCGACCGGCTCGTCGGCATGCTCGTCCCCGCCTTCTTCGCCGACGTCCTCGACCTCTGGATCCTGCTGGAGGTCGCCCTCTGGGCGCTGGCGATCGCGGCGACCGTGACGGTGGCCCAGCGCATCTGGGTCGTACGCCGCCAGGCCCTCGCCCGGGCCGCGTCGCGCGGCTGACCGGCCCCGACTTCGGTCGTGGCCCGATGCATCCTTCCGGATGAGGCCGCACTACGATCGAGACATGGCTGAGCACACCCCTGAGACCCCCATCGAGCACGGCACGAGCCGCGTCAAGCGCGGCATGGCCGAGATGCTCAAGGGCGGCGTCATCATGGACGTCGTCACCGCCGAGCAGGCCAAGATCGCCGAGGACGCCGGCGCCGTCGCGGTGATGGCGCTCGAGCGCGTCCCGGCCGACATCCGCGCCCAGGGCGGCGTGTCGCGCATGAGCGACCCCGACATGATCGACTCGATCATCGAGGCCGTGTCGATCCCGGTGATGGCCAAGGCCCGCATCGGCCACTTCGCCGAGGCCCAGGTCCTGCAGTCCCTCGGAGTCGACTACATCGACGAGTCCGAGGTGCTCACCCCGGCCGACTACGCCAACCACATCGACAAGTGGAAGTTCACCGTCCCGTTCGTGTGCGGTGCGACCAACCTCGGCGAGGCCCTGCGCCGCATCACCGAAGGTGCGGCGATGATCCGCTCCAAGGGCGAGGCCGGCACCGGCGACGTGTCCAACGCGGTCATGCACATGCGCACCATCGGCGGCGAGCTGCGCCGCCTGCACGGCATGTCCGAGGACGAGCTCTACGTCGCGGCCAAGGAGCTGCAGGCCCCCTACGAGCTGGTCAAGGAGGTCGCGGCCGCGGGCAAGCTGCCGGTCGTCCTCTTCACCGCCGGCGGCATTGCGACCCCGGCCGACGCGGCGATGATGATGCAGCTCGGCGCCGAGGGCGTCTTCGTCGGCTCGGGCATCTTCAAGTCCGGCAACCCGGCCCAGCGCGCCGAGGCGATCGTCAAGGCCACGACCTTCTTCGACGACCCCGACGTGGTCGCCAAGGTCTCGCGCGGCCTCGGCGAGGCCATGGTCGGCATCAACGTCGACGAGATCCCGCAGCCCCACCGCCTCGCCGAGCGCGGCTGGTAGTCAGCCCGAGGATCGGCGCAGCGCCCGGGTCAGCACCCGCGCGGCGTCGGTGAAGCCGTACGCCTCCTCGCCCGGCTGGGCGGGGAGGCCGAGACGGACCACCATGGTCCGGGTCGTCGGGTCGACCAGCAGCACCTGGCCGCCGAAGCCCAGCGCGGCGTACAGCTCCTCGGGCGCCCCGGGCGCGAGCTGGCCGGTCACCGGCCGCAGCGGCTGTCCCAGGTCGTCGACCGCGTCCGTCGCCCCGCGGATCGGGCCCGGCCGGTTGAGCCACCACAGGTGGCCGTAGGCCGCGTTGTGCACCGTCGACGAGCGGCCGACGGCGCGCCGGACGTACGACCTGTCGAGCAGCCGGCGTCCGCCGACCGTGCCCTCGGCGAGGTAGAGCCGGCCGAGCCGGGCGACGTCGAGGCACGTGGTCCGCATGCCGTAGAACACGGCAGCGTCGTCGGCGCGGTCGGTGATGAACGTCGAGTGGGTCATGCCCAGCGGCTCGAACAGGCGGGTCTCCGCGAACCTCGCGACAGGCTTCCCGGTCGCCCGCTCGAGCACGGCCTCGAGCACCTGGATCGCCGCGTTGTTGTACGCCCAGGCGGTGCCGGGCGGGTACTGCTGCGGCAGCGAGACGGCGTACCTCGTGCGGCTCCTCGCCGAGAGCAACCCGGTGTAGTCGGTCTCGAGCGACCAGAACCGGCCGCTGTCGTTGGACAGCAGGTTGCGGACGGTCACCGACTCCGACGCGGTGCCGCGCCACTGCGGGACCCATCGCGAGACGCGGTCGTCGAGGCGCAGGTCGCCGTCGCGCACCGCGATGCCGACCAGCGTGGCGGTCACCGACTTGGTGATCGAGAAGACCTCCCGCGGCTCGTCGCGCGCCAGTCGCCAGTTCCAGTCGCGGGCGAGCCTTCCCTTGCGGAGCACGGCGAAACAGGTGGAGTCCAGGCGTCCCGCCTCGTCCGCACCGCGCCGGATCGCGGTGCCGCGCAGGCCCAGTGCGGAGGGCGTACGCACGGTCCAGCCGTCGACGGTCCCCGCCCTGTCGGCGGCCGGTGCCGCGCCGGCCGGGGGAGTGCTCCCCGCCGCGAGCACCAGGGCCAGCGCGGCGGTGCCGAGCGCTGCAGGTCGGAGGAGCCTCATGGGCACTGAGCCTACGACCGGCACCCGGTCCTAGGATCGGCGTCCGTGAATCCCGTCATCGGCGTCCTCGCCCTCCAGGGCGACGTGCGTGAGCACCTCGCCGCCCTCCGCGCGCTGGGTGCCGACCCCGTGTCCGTACGCCGTCCCGCCGAGCTCGCTGCGTGCGACGGCCTCGTCATCCCCGGCGGCGAGTCGACCACGATGATCAAGCTCGCCCGGATCTTCGACCTCCTCGAGCCCCTGCGCGACGCCGTACGAGGTGGCCTGCCCGCCTTCGGCACCTGCGCCGGCATGATCATGCTGGCCGACCGGATCGAGGACGGCGCACCCGGGCAGGAGTCGATCGGCGGGCTGCACATCACGGTGCGCCGCAACGCGTTCGGCCGGCAGGTCGACTCGTTCGAGGAGGACCTGCACGTCGACGGCCTGGCCGAGGCGGTGCGCGCCGTGTTCATCCGGGCGCCGTGGGTCGAGTCGGTCGAGGACGACGTCGAGGTGCTGGCTCGGGTCGAGGACGGACCGGCCGCGGGTAGGATCGTCGCGGTCCGTCAAGGCCCCCTGATGGCGACCTCGTTCCACCCCGAGGTCGGCAGCGACCACCGGATCCACGGCATGTTCGTGGACCTGGTGCGCTCGGCCCGCTGACGCACCGACCCGAACCGCGACAGATAGAGGGATCCATGTCAGGCCACTCCAAGTGGGCAACGACCAAGCACAAGAAGGCCGCGATCGACGCCAAGCGCGGCAAGCTCTTCGCCAAGCTGATCAAGAACATCGAGGTCGCGGCGAAGCAGGGCGGCGGCGACCCCGCCGGCAACCCGACCCTCTACGACGCCATCCAGAAGGCCAAGAAGAGCTCGGTCCCCAACAAGAACATCGACTCGGCGGTCAAGCGCGGCTCCGGCGCCGAGTCCGGCGGCGTCGACTACCAGGGCATCTCCTACGAGGTCTACGGCCCGCAGGGCGTCGCCTTCCTCGTCGAGTGCCTCACCGACAACAAGAACCGTGCCGCGATGGAGGTCCGCACCGCCGTCACCCGCAACGGCGGCACCATGGCCGACCCCGGCTCGGTCTCGCGCCTGTTCACCCGCAAGGGCGTCATCGTGGTCCCGAAGTCGCAGGACCACGACGGCACGGTCCGTGACGTCACCGAGGACGACGTCCTCGAGGCCACGCTCGACGCCGGCGCCGAGGAGGTCAGCGACCTCGACGAGGCCTTCCAGGTCGAGAGCGAGGCCACCGACGTGGTCGCCGTCCGTACGGCCCTCCAGGAGGCCGGCATCGACTACGACTCCGCCGACGTGGAGTGGGTCGCCAGCCTCGAGATCCCCGTCGACGCCGAGGGCGCCGGCAAGGTCATGCGCCTCGTCGACGCCCTCGAGGACCTCGACGACGTGCAGGACGTCTTCACCAACGTCGACATCCCCTCCGACGTGATGGCCGAGCTCGAGGCCGCCGACGCCTGAGCCCGGCGCCGCGCGTGTCGTCCGCGCTCCCGCGCCCGCGGCGGGTTAGCGTGGCGCACGAACACATGTTCGGACGGGTGCGTGGCCCGGTCGACGGAAGGGGAGCGGCGTGCGGGTGCTCGGCATCGACCCCGGCCTGACCCGCTGTGGCGTCGGGGTGGTCGACGGGAGCGTCGGCAGGCCGCTGACGATGGTCGACGTGGGCGTCGTCCGCACCAGCTCCGGCCTGCCCATCGCCGAGCGACTGGTCACCATCGAGAAGGGCCTCGACGCCTGGATCGAGGAGCACCGCCCCGACGCGGTCGCGGTCGAGCGGGTGTTCGCGCGCTCCGACTCCAGCACGATCATGGGCACCGCGCAGGCGAGCGGCATCGCCCTCGTCGTCGCCGCGCGCCGCGGCCTGCCGATCGCGATGCACACCCCGAGCGAGGTCAAGGCGGCCGTCTCCGGCAACGGCCGGGCCGACAAGGCCCAGGTCGGCGCCATGGTGGTCCGCATCCTCCGGCTGACCGAGCTGCCCAAGCCCGCCGACGCCGCCGACGCGCTCGCCCTGGCCATCACCCATCTCTGGCGCGGCTCCGCCAGCAACCGCCTCGAGGCCGCCGTGGCGCGGGCCAGGACCCAGCAGTCACAGCAGCAGACCCCAGTGAGGACCCGATGATCGCCTTCGTCCGCGGCGAGGTCGCCGCCGTCACCCTCAACAGCGCCGTCCTCGAGGTCGGAGGGGTGGGCCTCGAGCTCATGTGCACGCCCGGCACGCTGGCGACCCTCCGCGTCGGGAGGTCCGCCACCCTGCCGACGAGCATGGTGGTGCGCGAGGACAGCCTGACCATCTTCGGCTTCGTCGACGACGACGAGAAGCAGATCTTCGAGATCGCCCAGACCGCGTCCGGCGTCGGTCCCAAGGTCGCCCAGGCGATCGTGGCCGTCATGAGCCCCGACGAGGTCCGCCGCGCGATCACGACCGAGGACGTCAAGGCGCTCACCCGGGTCCCGGGCATCGGCCAGAAGGGCGCCCAGCGCATCATCCTCGAGCTCAAGGACCGCGTCGGCCCGCCCGTCGGCGTCCACCACCCGGCGGCGTCCGCGGCCCCTGCGGCGCCGTGGCGCGACCAGGTCCAGCAGGGCCTCATCGGGCTGGGCTGGTCGGCCAAGGAGTCGGAGAAGGCCGTCGAGGCCGTCGCACCCGAGGCAGGCGACGCCCCCGACGTCGGGGCGCTGCTGCGCGCCGCCCTCCGGACGCTGAGCAAGGCCTGAGGCGGGCCCGACGATGAACTGGGACGACACCGACGAGGACACCTACGAGACCGAGCTGACCGAGGCGGAGCTCGGCCACCTCCAGCGCCTGACCGACGCAGACGCCGACGGCGACGAGCGCGCGGTCGAGGCGGCCCTGCGTCCCAAGACCCTCGACGAGGTCGTCGGCCAGGCACGCGTACGCGACCAGCTGGGGCTGGTCCTCGAGGCCGCCCGCCGGCGTGGCCGCGCCCCCGACCACGTGCTGCTGTCCGGTCCGCCCGGGCTGGGCAAGACCACGCTCGCCATGATCATCGCCGCCGAGATGAGCACGCCGCTGCGACTCACGAGCGGCCCCGCGATCACCCACGCCGGTGACCTGGCCGCCATCCTGTCCGGTCTCAACGAGGGTGACGTGCTGTTCGTCGACGAGATCCACCGGATGTCGCGCCCGGCCGAGGAGATGCTCTACATGGCCATGGAGGACTTCCGGGTCGACGTGGTCATCGGCAAGGGGCCGGGCGCCACGGCGATCCCGCTCGAGATCCCGCCCTTCACCCTCGTCGGCGCCACGACCCGGGCCGGCCTGCTGCCCGGTCCGCTGCGCGACCGCTTCGGCTTCACCGCCCATCTCGAGTTCTACGAGCCCCACGAGCTCGACCAGATCGTGCACCGCTCCGCCGGCCTGCTCGGGGTCCACCTGACCGCGGACGGGTCCGGCGAGATCGCCTCCCGCTCCCGCGGCACGCCCCGGATCGCCAACCGGCTGCTGCGCCGCGTCCGTGACTACGCCCAGGTGCGCGCCGACGGGGTGCTGAGCCTCCCGGTCGCGCAGGCCGCGCTCGAGCTGTTCGAGGTCGACGAGTCCGGTCTCGACCGGCTCGACCGGGCGGTGCTCGACGTGCTCTGCCGCCGGTTCGGCGGGGGACCGGTCGGGATCTCGACGCTGGCCGTGGCCGTCGGGGAGGAGCGCGAGACGGTGGAGGAGGTCGCCGAGCCGTTCCTCGTCCGCCTCGGCATGCTCGCCCGCACCCCGCGCGGCCGCGTCGCGACTCCGGCGGCGTGGCGCCACCTCGGCCTCACGCCGCCGCCGGTGCCGACCGTCGACTCCACCCTCTTCGAGGACCTGTGAGGAGGACCTGTGGGGCCGCGTAGACTCCACGCGCTCACGCACCCCACCTCCTGAGGAGACGTACGACCGTGAACGACCTTGCCGCCCTCCTGCCCCTGGTGGCCATCCTTGCCCTGTTCTGGTTCATGGTGATCCGCCCCCAGCAGCGCCGGCAGAAGGAGGTCGTCTCCCTCCAGAACAGCATCCAGGTCGGCCAGCGCGTGATGATGTCGTCCGGTGTCTTCGGCACGGTCGTCTCGCTCACCGAGGACCGCGCCCGCCTCGAGATCGCGCCGGGCACCCAGATCGAGATCGCGCGCGCCGCGATCGCGAAGGTCGACGAGCCGGTCGGGCAGGCCGGGGTCGACGAGCGCGACGAGCGCGGCGATGCCTGACCGTCGTACGGCCCAGGAGGCGCTGACGCGTCTCACCGTCGACGTCCCGGACTGGCCCGAGCAGGGCGTGACCTTCAAGGACATCACGCCCGTCCTCGCCGACCACCACGCGTTCTCCGCGATCATCACGGCACTGGCGGCGGCCGGGCGTGACGACCACGGCAACGTCGTCGTCGACAAGGTCGTCGGCATGGAGGCCCGCGGCTTCATCCTGGCCGCGCCCGTGGCGCTCGCGCTCGGCATCGGGTTCGTCCCCGTCCGCAAGGCGGGCAAGCTCCCGCGTGCGGCCCACGCGGTGTCCTACGCCCTGGAGTACGGCGAGGCCACCCTCGAGGTGCACCGCGACGGGATCGCAGCCGGCGAGCGCGTGCTCATGGTCGACGACGTGCTCGCGACCGGCGGCACGGTGGACGCCACCCGGCGACTCATCGAGGCCTGCGGGGGCGTCGCCACGGGCGCCACGGTGCTCATGGAGCTGTCGTTCCTCGAGCCGCGCACCGTCACCGGCGACCTGCCGATCTCGACGCTGCTGACGCTCTGACCGACGTCGGCGCCGGGTCCGCCCGCAGCGTGGGTGCAGCGTCACTAGACTGGGCCAATGGCTGAGGACACGGTGCCCGCGCAGGAGCCCAAGGTGGCGCCCCTGACCGCGCGCGGCATGCGTGCCCGCCTCGCCCGCGTCGGCACCCGCCCCCCGTCCTCCAACCCGGTCCTCGAGCCGCTGTTCCGCGCGGTCCGCGCCAACCACCCCAAGGCCGACCTCGCGCTGCTGGAGCGGGCGTACGCCGTCGCGGACAAGTGGCACACCGGCCAGATGCGCAAGAGCGGCGACCCCTACATCACCCACCCGCTCGCGGTGACCACGATCCTCGCAGACATCGGCATGACCGAGCCGACCCTCGTGGCGGCGCTGCTGCACGACACCGTCGAGGACACCCCCTACACCCTCGACGCGTTGCGCGCGGACTTCGGCGACGAGGTGGCGGTGCTCGTCGACGGCGTCACCAAGCTCGACAAGGTCCAGTACGGCGACTCGGCGCAGGCCGAGACCATCCGCAAGATGATCGTGGCGATGTCGCGCGACATCCGGGTCCTGGTCATCAAGCTCGCCGACCGCCTGCACAACATGCGTACGCTCCGCTACGTCCCGGCCGCCTCGCAGGAGCGGTCCTCGCGCGAGACGCTCGACATCTACGCCCCGCTGGCCCACCGGCTCGGCATGAACACGCTCAAGTGGGAGCTGGAGGACCTCGCCTTCGCGACGCTCCACCCCAAGATCTACGACGAGATCGTGCGGATGGTCGCCGAGCGGGCGCCGTCGCGCGACCAGTTCCTCGCCGAGGTCGTCGTCGAGATCGAGCAGGACCTCAAGGCGGCGCGGATCAACGCCAAGGTCACCGGCCGGCCCAAGCACTACTACTCGATCTACCAGAAGATGATCGTCGGCGGTCGCGACTTCTCCGACATCTACGACCTGGTCGGGATCCGCATCCTCGTCGACGAGGACCGCGACTGCTACAGCGCGCTCGGGGTGATCCACTCGCGCTGGAACCCGGTCCTGGGCCGGTTCAAGGACTACGTCGCGATGCCGAAGTTCAACATGTACCAGTCGCTCCACACGACGGTCATCGGTCCGCAGGGCAAGCCGGTCGAGGTGCAGATCCGTACCTTCGCCCAGCACCGTCGTGCCGAGTACGGCGTCGCCGCGCACTGGAAGTACAAGGAGAACAGCAAGGCCGGCGTCGACACCGACAAGCTCGGCGACAAGGACGACCTCACCTGGCTGCGCCAGCTCCTCGACTGGCAGAGCGAGGTGGAGGACCCGGGCGAGTTCCTGGAGTCCCTGCGCTTCGAGATGAACCAGCAGCAGGTCTACGTCTTCACCCCCCGCGGTGACGTCATCCCGCTGCCGAGCGGCGCGACCCCGATCGACTTCGCCTACGCCGTGCACACCGAGGTGGGGCACCACACGATCGGCTCGCGGGTCAACGGCCGCCTCGTCCCGCTGGAGTCGACGCTCGACAACGGCGACGTCGTCGAGGTGTTCACCTCCAAGTCGCCGACCTCGGGTCCGTCCCGCGACTGGCTCAACTTCGTCCAGTCGCCGCGGGCCCGCTCCAAGATCCGCCAGTGGTTCACCAAGGAGCGGCGCGAGGAGGCGATCGAGCGCGGCAAGGACCAGATCGCCAAGCTCATGCGCAAGGAGGGGCTGCCCCTCACCCGGTTGATGACCCACGACATCCTCGCGCTGGTGGCCGAGCACTTCCACCACGCCGACGTCTCGGCGCTCTACGCCGCGGTCGGCGAGGGAAACCTGAGCGCGCAGGCCGTCGTACGCCGCGTCATCGACCTGCACGGCGGCGACGAGGGTGCCCAGGAGGACCTCTCCGAGGGCGTCACCATCACCGGCCGCTCCCGCACGGCCACCAAGCGCGGACCCACCGACTCCGGCGTGATCGTCAAGGGTGTGGAGGACCTCTGGGTCAAGCTCGCCAAGTGCTGCACGCCCGTGCCGCCCGACCCGATCCTGGGCTTCGTCACCAAGGGCGGGGGAGTCTCGGTGCACCGCAAGGACTGCACCAACGCCTCCAGCCTGCTCGGCCAGCCCGAGCGGGTCCTCGAGGTGGAGTGGGCGCCGACGTCGCAGTCGACGTTCCTCGTCAACATCCAGGTCGAGGCGCTCGACCGGGCACGGCTGCTGTCGGACATCACGATGGCGCTCTCCGACGCCCACGTGAACATCCTCAGCGCCACCCTCTCCACCACCCGCGACCGGGTGGCGAAGAGCCGGTTCTCCTTCGAGATGGCCGACGCCGCCCACCTCGACGGCGTGCTGCGGGCCGTACGCGCGGTGCCGGGCGTCTTCGACGCCTACCGGGTGACGTCCTGATCAGCCCAGCCCAGCCCGGCCCTGATCAGCCGAACTCGGCGGCCGCCTTGCGGGCCATGTCGAGGAAGGCCTGCTTGTTGGCCAGCTCGGACTCGAGGTCCTTCGCGCGCCGGTCGTCGCCGGCCGCGCTCGCCTTGTCGAGCTTGGCCCGGGTCTCGGCGATGCCGGCCTCGAGCTTGCCGATCATGTCGTCGGCGCGCGCGGACTTCTCCGGGTCGCTCCTGCTCCACTGCTCGTCCTCGACCGCGCGGATGGCCTGCTCGACCTTGCGCATCCGGCCCTCGAGGTCCTTCATGCGGTCGCGGGGGACCTTGCCGGCGGCGTCCCAGCGGTCGGCCAGCTCGCGGAAGGCCTTCTTGGTCGACTCGAGGTCTGTGACGGGGAGGAGGGCCTCGGCCTCGACGAGGATCGCGTCCTTGACCTCGGCGTTGGCGGCGAACTCCTGGTCGAGTGCCGCGTTGGCGGCGTCGCGGGCACCGAAGAACGTGTCCTGCGCCCCGCGGAAGCGCTGCCAGAGCTGGTCGTCGACCTCGCGCGGGGCGGGGCCGGCGGCCTTCCACTCACGCATCAGGTCGCGGTACTTGCCGGCGGTCGGGCCCCACTCGGTCGAGGACGAGAGGGCCTCGGCCTCCTTGACGAGCCGCTCCTTGACCACGCGCGCGGAGTCGCGGCGCTCGTGCTCCTCCGCGAAGTGCGCCTTGCGGTGGCGGGTGTACGTCGTGCGCGCGGTGGAGAAGCGGCGCCACAGGGTGTCGTCGGTGGCGCGGTCCAGCCGGGGGAGCTCCTTCCACGTGGCGAGCAGGTCGCGCAGCCGGTTGGCGCCGTTGCGCCAGTCGGTGCCCTCGGCGAGGCGCTCGGCCTCCGCGACCAGCTTCTCCTTGGCAGCCTTCGACTCCGCCGCCTTCTGTGCGCGCTCCTCCTTGCGGGCGGAGCGCTGCACGGCGATGACGGGGGCCAGCGCGTCGAGCCGGGCGGCGAGGGAGACGAGGTCGCCGACCGCGTGGGCGTCCACGACCTGCTCGCGCAGCGCCTTGACCGACGAGGTCGCCTCCTCGGGAGCCAGCCGCCCCGAGGTGACCCGCTGCTCGAGCAGGTGGACCTTGCCCTCGAGCTCCTCGAAGCGCTTGGTGAAGAACTCCAGGGCCTCGTCCGGCGTACCGGCCTCGTAGGACCCGACGGAACGCTCTCCATCGGCGGTGCGGACATAGACGGTGCCGTCCTCGGCAACCCGACCCCAGGCAGTGCCGGCCTGGGTCGCGTCGTCTGGGGACTGCTTGTCGGCGCTCATGGTCGCCCATCGTAGTCATGGCCCGGAGTGCCGTCGGTAGGCTTCCCACCGACAGGCAGACGACTGGCCGGACGGCCAGGCGACCCGTGGACGACAAGCAAGGACTGACGCCCGTGTTCATCGCCGGCTTCCCCGCCGGACCTTGGGGGACCAACTGCTACGTCGTGGCGACGGGTCCCGGGTCCGAGTGCGTGGTCATCGACCCGGGCAAGGACTCCGCCGCAGGTGTCGACCAGGTCGTGCGCGAGCACCGGCTCAAGCCGGTCAGCGTGCTGGTCACCCACGGCCACGTCGACCACGTGTGGTGCGTCGCCCCCGTCGCGGGCACCTACGACGCGACCGCGTGGATCCACCCCGCCGACCGCCACCTCCTGAGCGACCCGATGGCGGGGATGAGCCGCGAGACCACCCAGATGCTGCTCGGCGGCGACTACTCGTGGGCCGAGCCCGACGACGTGCGCGAGCTGTCGGACCTCGCCGAGCTCGAGCTGGCCGGCCTCAGGTTCGTCGTCGACCACACGCCGGGCCACACCGAGGGCTCGGTGACCTTCCGCTCGCCGTACGCCCAGGAGGACGTCTCCGAGGTGATGTTCTCCGGCGACCTGCTCTTCAAGGGCTCGATCGGGCGCACCGACCTCCCGGGCGGCGACCACGCGACGATGCTGCGCAGCCTCGCCGACAAGGTGCTCCCGCTGGCCGACGACATCGTCGTGCTGCCGGGCCACGGCGAGCAGACCTCGATCGGGCGCGAGCGCGCCACCAACCCGTTCCTCCACGACCTGATCCAGGACCACTGATGAGCAAGATCAGCCCGCTGAGCGGGTTCCCCGAGCTGCTGCCTGCCCAGCGCGCCGTCGAGCGCGAGGTCATCGCGTCCGTCTCGCGCACCTTCGAGCTGCACGGCTTCACCAACATCGAGACCCGCGTGGTCGAGCCGGTCGACCGCCTCGCCAAGGGCGGCGAGGTGGACAAGGAGATCTACGTCCTCCAGCGCATCGCGGCGGAGCCCGACGCGAAGGCCGACCTCGGCCTCCACTTCGACCTCACCGTGCCGTTCGCGCGCTACGTCCTCGAGCACGCCGGACACCTCGAGTTCCCGTTCCGTCGGTTCCAGGTGCAGCCGGCATGGCGCGGCGAGCGGCCGCAGGAGGGCCGCTACCGCCAGTTCACCCAGGCCGACGTCGACATCGTGGGGCGCGACGAGCTGCCGTTCCACCACGACGTCGAGGTGATGGCGGTGATGGTCGACGCCCTCGGCCGGCTGCCGATCCCGCGGGTGTCGTTCCAGTTCAACAACCGCAAGCTCATCCAGGGCTTCTACCGCGGCCTCGGCATCGACGACGTCACCGACGCCATCCGCGTCATCGACAAGCTCGACAAGCTCCCGGCCGACGAGGTCGCGGCGATGCTCGTCGAGCGCGTCGGCACGACCCCGGAGCAGGCCGCGCGCTGTCTCGAGCTGGCGACCATCCGGGTCACGGACACCTCCTTCGTGGAGCAGGTCCGGGCGCTGGGGGTCACCGACGAGCTGCTCGAGCAGGGCCTCGAGGAGCTCGCGGCCGTGGTGGAGGGCTGCCGGGCCGTGGCCGGCGACCGCGTGGGCGTCGAGGCCAACCTCCGCATCGCCCGCGGCCTCGACTACTACACCGGCACCGTCGTCGAGATCTTCATGGACGGCTACGAGCGCCTGAAGTCCGTCGGTGGGGGCGGGCGCTACGACGCGCTGGCCAGCGACGGCCGTACGACCTATCCGGGCGTGGGCGTGTCGTTCGGCGTCTCCCGCACCCTCATCCCGCTCATCGCCGACGGCGTGCTCTCCGGCAGCCGGCCCGTGCCGAGCGCCGTCCTCGTGGCCCTCAACAGCGAGGACGACCGCGCGGCGAGCACCCGCGTCGCCGCGGCGCTCCGCGCACGTGACATCGCCTGCGAGGTCGCGCCGTCGCCGGCGAAGTTCGGCAAGCAGATCCGCTTCGCCGAGCGCCGCGGCATCCCGTTCGTCTGGTTCGTCCGGGCCGATGGGAGCAGCCAGGTGAAGGACATCCGCAGCGGCGAGCAGGCCGAGGCCGATCCCTCGACCTGGACACCGCCCGAGGCCGACCTACGGCCTTCGGTCATCAGCACCGCCCGCACCACCGCAACCAGCGAAACCGAGGAGAACCAGTGATCCGCACCCATGACGCCGGCGCCCTGCGCGCCGAGCACGTCGGCCAGACCGTCACGCTCGCCGGATGGGTGGCGAGGCGGCGCGACCACGGCGGCGTCGCGTTCCTGGACCTCCGCGAGCGCAGCGGCGTGGTGCAGGTCGTCGTCCGCGACGAGGAGGTGGCCCACAGCCTGCGCAGCGAGTTCTGCCTCAAGGTGACCGGCGAGGTCGTGGCCCGCAAGGACGGCAACCAGAACCCCAACCTGGCGACCGGCGACATCGAGGTCGTCGCCACGGAGCTCGAGGTGCTCTCCGCCTCCGACCCGCTGCCGTTCCCGATCGACGACGCGTCCGGCCACAAGGGTGGCGAGGTCGGTGAGGAGGCGCGCCTGAAGCACCGCTACCTCGACCTGCGCCGATCCGGCCCCAACGCCGCCCTGCGCCTGCGCAGCAAGATCAACAAGGCCGCTCGCGACGTCCTGGACGCGCGTGACTTCGTCGAGGTCGAGACCCCCACCCTCACCCGCTCGACGCCCGAGGGCGCCCGCGACTTCCTGGTCCCGGCCCGTCTGGCGCCGGGCAGCTGGTACGCCCTTCCCCAGAGCCCGCAGCTGTTCAAGCAGCTGCTCATGGTCGGCGGCATGGAGCGCTACTACCAGATCGCGCGCTGCTACCGCGACGAGGACTTCCGCGCCGACCGCCAGCCCGAGTTCACCCAGCTCGACATCGAGATGAGCTTCGTGGACCAGGAGGACGTCATCGAGCTGATGGAGGACGTCCTGGAGGCGATGTGGGCCCAGGCCGGCCACACCATCGAGCGCCCGCTGCCGCGGATGACCTACGCCGAGGCGATGGCCAGGTACGGCTCGGACAAGCCCGACCTCCGGATGGGCCTCGAGCTCGTGGAGTGCACGGACTACTTCGCGGACACGCCCTTCCGCGTCTTCCAGGCCGACTACGTCGGCGCCGTGGTCATGCCGGGCGGCGGCAGCCAGCCGCGTCGCCAGTTCGACGCGTGGCAGGACTGGGCCAAGCAGCGAGGCGCCAAGGGGCTCGCCTACGTCACCATCGCCGACGACGGCGAGCTCGGGGGACCGGTCGCCAAGAACCTCACCGACGCCGAGCGTGCCGGGCTCGCCGCCCACGTGGGTGCCCAGCCCGGCGACTGCGTCTTCTTCGCCGCCGGTCCGGTCAAGAGCAGCCATGCGCTGCTCGGCGCCGCCCGGCTCGAGATCGGCCGTCGGCTCGACCTGCTCGACGAATCGACCTTCGCCTTCACCTGGGTCGTCGACGCACCACTGTTCGAGCCGAGCTCCGACGCGGTCGCGAGCGGCGACGTGGCGGTCGGCGCCGGCGCCTGGACCGCCGTGCACCACGCATTCACGAGCCCGAAGCCGGAGTTCGTCGACACCTTCGACACCGACCCCGGCAGCGCCCTGGCGTACGCCTACGACATCGTCTGCAACGGCAACGAGCTCGGCGGCGGGTCCATCCGTATCCACCGCGGGGACGTGCAGAAGCGCGTGTTCTCCGTGATGGGCCTGGGGGAGGAGGAGGCGCAGGAGAAGTTCGGCTTCCTGCTCGACGCCTTCAAGTTCGGCGCGCCCCCGCACGGCGGCATCGCCGTCGGCATGGACCGCATCGTCGCGCTGCTCGCCGGCACCGACTCGATCCGCGACGTGATCGCCTTCCCGAAGTCCGGAGGGGGCTACGACCCCCTCACGGCGGCGCCCGCACCCATCACCCCGGAGCAGCGCAAGGAAGCCGGTGTCGACGCCGCGCCCGTGAAGGACGTCCCGCCCTTGGGGTGATCTCCCGCAGGTTTGCCGGGGGTTCGGGACAGCTGCGGGGTCCGTGCGTCGTAACGGGATCGTTACCCGTCGGTGATCGTCCACGCGGTGCAGGTCACATAGAGTCCCGTCTCGGCGCAGGCCCCGGGGGACCCCCGATCTGCGCCGGGACAGTCCCGAACCAGATGGGGAGAGCATGTCGGCAGAGACCGCAGGGCCGGAGACGCTGGGCTCGTTGAGTGACGAGCCGCAGCACCAGGATCCCAACAGCCAGAAGGCCAAGGAGATCTCCGGCAAGTCGCCGATGCGGATCGCGTTGGGCCGCCTGGCCAAGGACAAGATCGCCGTCGTCTGCGCGGTGGTCGTGCTGTTCTTCATCATCTGCGCCGTCTTCGCCGGCACGATCAGCAGCATGTTCGGCGTGAGCCTGGAGACGCCGCTCGCCTCCGAGCGGGTCGACGGCCTCAACAACGGTCTGCCGAAGCCGGAGATGGGCCCGCCCGCCGGTCCGTTCACGTGGGACCACCCGATGGGTGTCGCCCCCCGCACCGGTGAGGACAACCTGGCCTACTGGCTGCACGGGTGCCGGATCTCCCTGATGATCGCCTTCGTCGCGACGGTGATCGCGAGCACCGTCGGCGTGATCGTCGGCCTGCTGGCCGGCTTCCTGGGCGGCGCGGTCGACAAGGTCCTGTCGTTCTTCATCGACATGTTCCTGACGATCCCGTTCCTCCTCGCGGCGCTCACGATGGCCCCGATCCTCAACGACCGCTTCAACACCTCCGAGAACTACGGCACGATCCAGAAGTTCAGCCTCGTCATGGTGCTGGCGTTCTTCGGCTGGATGGGCACCGCCCGCCTGATCCGCGGTGAGGTCCTCGCGCTCCGTGAGCGCGAGTTCGTCCAGGCGGCCCGGGTGATGGGCATGCCGACCTCCCGCGTCCTGTTCAAGGAGCTGCTGCCCAACCTCGCGGCTCCGATCATCATCAGCGTCTCGCTGATGCTGCCGGCGTTCGTCGCGCTGGAGGCGGGCCTGGCCTACCTCGGCATCGGTGTCACCGACGGTGTGTCGTGGGGCCAGACGATCTTCAAGGCCGCGACCCCGACCTACTTCCGCGAGTACCCGCAATACCTGTGGCAGCCGCTGCTCGGCATCGTCGCGCTGGTGCTCTCCCTCAACCTCCTGGGCGACGCCGTGCGCGACGCCCTCGACCCCAAGACCCGTCGCTGAGCCAGACCTGCCATCGCAGGGGCCCGGGTCCCACACACACACACACGTCGCCGGAGACGCCGTCCTCGGTGAGAACAAGAAAGAAAGGCTGGACAGCATGAAGCGGAACAAGCCGCTCGCACTCGTTGCTGGTGCCGCCCTCCTGACGCTCGCTGCCTGTGGCGGCGGTTCGTCGGACGATGGTGGTTCCAACGGCTCGGGTTCGGACCGAGAGTTCGGCGACCAGGAGGGGGGCACCAAGGACGCTGAGCGTCAGGGCCCTGCTGCCGACGTCGAGGGCGCCACCCCGGGCGGGACCATCACGGTCTACCTCCCCGGCGACCCCGGTCCGGACTCCCTGGACCCCACCGGTGGCTGGTCGGTCACCGGCAACTCCATCCAGCAGGCGCTCACGAGCCGCTCGCTGACCCAGTACGTGCGTGACGAGGCGGGTCAGCCTGTGCTGGTTCCCGACCTCGCCACGGACCTCGGCACCCCCAACGAGGACTTCACGGAATGGACCTTCACCATCCGTGAGGACGCCACGTGGGAGGACGGCAAGCCCGTCACGGCCGAAGAGGTCGCGTTCGGCATCTGCCGTTCGCTGGACTCCGAGGCGTTCCCGTCGGGTCCGGGCACCGAGTACTCCAAGCACTACTTCGCTGGTGCTGAGGAGTACGAGGGCCCCTACACCGGCAAGGACCCCAAGTGCGAGGCCTGGGACGGCATCTCGGTCGAGGGTCAGGACATCACGATCTCGATGTCCGTGCCGTTCCCGGACATGGACTACTGGGGCGCGTTCATGGCGATGGGCCCGGCTCCGCTGGGCAACGCCTCCAAGCCGCCGAACTACGGCACCAAGCCGCTGTCGAACGGCCCCTACAAGGTCGAGAGCTACAAGCCCAACGAGGAGCTCCGCCTGGTGAAGAACGACCAGTGGGTGGCTGAGTCCGACCCGGGTCGTCACCAGTACGCCGACGAGTTCGTCTTCAAGTTCAACCAGGACCAGGCCAAGGTCGACGAGATCATGCTCTCCGACAACGCCGACAGCCAGACCGCCGTCTCCACCAGCCTCGGCTCCGACAAGTACAACGACGCCAACTCGCAGCTGGGCGACCGCCTGGTGCAGCAGACGTCGCAGTGTGTCTCGACGCTGACGCCTGACTACACCAAGATCACCGAGATCGAGGTCCGCAAGGCCCTGGCCTACGCCTACCCCTACGAGGACGTCTGGATCGCCGGCGGCGAGGTGCCCGGTGTGACCCGTGTCCCCGCCAACTCGATCATGCCTCCCGGCATGGCGGGCAAGAAGGAGTTCCAGGTCGACGGTGAGCAGATCACCTACGACCCGGAGAAGGCCAAGGAGCTGCTCGCCGAGGCCGGCTACGGTGACGAGCCCTACGAGATCACGATGGTCTACTACGAGGTCGACCCGCTGGCCGTGGCCACCCAGGACCAGATCACCAAGGGCTTCGAGGCCTCCGGCTTCAAGGTCACCGCGATCCCGGTCCAGGACTCGCCGTACAACATCTGGCTCGACCCCGACAACAAGGTCAACAAGAAGCTGAACCTGCGTGGCGTCAACTGGTGCTCGGACTGGCCGGCCGGCTCGACGATGCTCCCGCCGCTGCTCAAGGGTGGGGCCGTCTACAACACCGCGTTCTTCGACGAGCCGTCGATCAACGAGGAGATGGACGCCATCAACGAGCTCCCGCTCGAGGAGCAGGCTGACGCCTGGGGCGCGCTGGACGAGAAGATCATGACGGAGTACTTCCCGATCATCCCGACCGCGTTCCGCAACGACCTGTTCGCCTTCGGCACCAAGATCGGCAACCCGACGGGCGATGGCTCGATCGGTGCGCCGAACTACAAGGACCTGTACGTGATGCAGTGATCCTGGTTGCCCACCGGGCTCGGGCCCGGAGCACCGTGTAGTACCCCAGCAGCACAACACTGACGGGTGGGGGCTCCCGAACAACGGGAGCCCCCACTCGGCAGCCCGGACCCAGTAGGCTTCCTGCCTCGGGGGTCCGACTCATCCACCATCCCCGGAGAGTGACCAGCGATGTTTGCCTATGTCGTGAAGCGCCTGATCTCGGGAGTCCTCGTCGTGGCCCTGGTCTCGATGGCGATCTTCCTGCTGTTCTGGTACGGACCGTCGAGCCCGGCCCAGCCGATCTGTGATCGTGAGACCAGCAACAGGTGCACCCCCGCGCGGCTCGAGGTCTACGAGCGCACGCTCGGCTACGACAACCCCGTCTACGTGGAGTACGGCAAGTTCGTCGGGGGCGTCTTCGGCGGGCGCACGATCACGATCGCCTCCAGCGAGTACGAGTGCACCGCGCCGTGCCTCGGCGTCAGCTTCCGCACCAAGCAGCCGGTCAAGGAGGAGCTGGTCTCGCGCATGCCCGCGACCTTCTCCGTTGCCATCGGCGGTGCGTTCCTCTACCTCCTCTTCGGCGTGCCGATCGGCGTCGCCGCCGCGAGACGACGCGGCACCGTGGCCGACAAGGCCCTGGTCTCGAGCTTCCTGTTCATCAGCTCGATCCCCTACTACCTCTTCGCCCTGCTGACCTGGCTCTACCTGACGATCACCTTCGAGGTGCCGCTGTTCAGTGACACCGGCTACTTCCCGATAGGCGAGTACAGTCCGTTCAAGTGGTTCAGCGGGTTGTTCCTCGCGTGGGTGGCGCTCGGCATCTTCGGCTGCACCCAGTACACCCGTTTCACGCGCGGTGCGATGGTCGAGGCCCTGAGCGAGGACTACATCCGCACGGCCAAGGCCAAGGGCCTGCCCGCCCGGACCATCGTCTACAAGCACGGCCTGCGTGCCGCACTGGTGCCGGTCGTGACGATCTTCGGCATCGACTTCGGCACCCTGCTCGCCGGCACGATCTTCACCGAGCGGATCTTCGAGATCCAGGGCATCGGCTGGTGGGCGCTCGAGGCCGTCCAGGGCCGTGACCTTCCCGTCGTCCAGGCCACCGCGCTCTTCAGCGCCGTCATCCTGATCATCTCCAACCTGCTCGTCGACGTTGTCTACAGCGTCCTCGACCCGAGGGTGAGGCTTTCGTGACCAGCGTTCCCGTGACCCAGTCGAGCGCCGCCGCGGCGGCAGCAGAGACCGACGGACCCTTCCTCCAGGTCGAGGACCTCAAGGTCACCTTCCCGACCGAGGACGGCCCCGTCACCGCGGTGCAGGGCTTGTCCTACTCGGTCGAGAAGGGCAAGACCCTCGGCATCGTCGGCGAGTCCGGCTCCGGCAAGTCCGTGTCGAGCATGGCCGTGATGGGCCTGCACGACGCCAAGTCGGCGCAGATCTCCGGCTCCATCCGCGTGGGTGGCACCGAGGTCGTCGGGCTGAGCGAGTCGCGGATGCGCGGCCTGCGCGGCAACGCGATGGCGATGATCTTCCAGGACGCCC
This sequence comes from Nocardioides sp. BGA-UO-ETr-FS32, assembly GCF_059567905.1. Lineage (NCBI taxonomy): Bacteria > Bacillati > Actinomycetota > Actinomycetes > Propionibacteriales > Nocardioidaceae > Nocardioides > Nocardioides sp. BGA-UO-ETr-FS32. The sequence continues at coordinate 753,728 of NZ_JCAQOX010000013.1, forward strand.
TCGCCGCGCTCCACCCGTTCTACAAGATCGGCGCGCAGCTCGAGGAGGCCTACCTCGTCCACCACTCGAGCGCGTCCAAGCGCGACGCACGCCGCAAGGCGATCGAGATGCTGGACCGCGTCGGCATCCCGCAGCCGGACCGGCGCGTGGACGACTTCCCGCACCAGTTCTCCGGCGGCATGCGCCAGCGCGCGATGATCGCGATGGGCCTCATCAACGACCCGTCGTTGCTGATCGCCGACGAGCCGACCACGGCGCTCGACGTGACCGTGCAGGCACAGATCCTCGACCTGCTCCAGGACCTCCAGCGCGAGTTCAACTCCGCGGTCATCATCATCACCCACGACCTCGGCGTCATCGCCGAGATGGCCGACGACGTCCTCGTGATGTACGCCGGGCGGTGCGTCGAGTTCGGCACCACCAAGCAGATCCTCACCACGCCCGAGATGCCGTACACCTGGGGCCTGCTGTCCAGCGTCCCCGACGTGTCGTCGTCGACCGACGCCCGACTGATCCCCATCCCCGGCAACCCGCCCAGCCTGCTGCGGCCGCCGCCGGGCTGTTCCTTCCACCCGCGGTGCGTGCACTCCGACAAGGTCGCCGGTGACCTGTGCAGCACCCAGCTCCCCGAGCTGCTGCCGGCCAGCTCGGGCACGGCCCATCTCAAGCGCTGCCACCTCGCGGACCCGGTCGGGGTCTACCAGTCCGAGGTGCTGCCCGAGATCGCCCCCGAGCTCCTCGAGGAGACCCGATGACCCAGGACCCCAACGCCCGAGCCGAGATCGAGCCGACCGACATCGGGGCCAACGCCGCCGAGACCGGCGACCGCCAGCTCGGCGGCGGCCACGACGTCGTCTCCGAGCACGAGGCACGGGTCGACGGCCTCGACTTCGCGAGCGTCGCCGAGATGGGCCACACCGCGTCCGAGCTCGACCCCGACGCTCCCTCCGTGCTCACGGTCGACAACCTCAAGATGTACTTCCCGGTGAAGTCGTCGGGGGTCGTGCGCCGCACCATCGGCCACGTCCAGGCCGTGGACGGCATCTCCTTCGAGGTGCCGCAGGGCGGGTCGATCGGCCTCGTCGGCGAGTCCGGCTGCGGCAAGTCCACCACCGGCCGCCTGATCACCCGGCTCTACAAGCCGACCGGCGGCTCGATGATGTTCGCCGGCAAGGACCTGGCCAAGCTCTCCAACAGGGAGATGAAGCCGCTGCGCCGCGACGTGCAGATGATCTTCCAGGACCCCTACACCTCGCTCAACCCGCGGCACACGGTCGGCACGATCGTCGGTGCGCCGCTCGAGGTCCACAACGTGGTCCCGAAGAACAAGGTGCTCCCGCGCGTGCAGGAGCTGCTGGAGGTCGTGGGTCTCAACCCCGAGCACTACAACCGCTACCCCAACGAGTTCTCCGGCGGCCAGCGCCAGCGCATCGGCATCGCCCGGGCACTGACCCTCAACCCCAAGCTGCTCGTGGCCGACGAGCCGGTCTCCGCGCTCGACGTGTCGATCCAGGCCCAGGTCATCAACCTGCTCCAGGACATCCAGGCCGAGTTCGACGTGGCGTTCCTCTTCATCGCCCACGACCTCGCCATCGTGCGCCACTTCTGCCCCGAGATTGCCGTGATGTACCTCGGCAAGATCGTGGAGATCGGCGACCGCGAGACGATCTACGGCAAGCCGCACCACCCCTACACCCAGGCGCTGCTCTCCGCGGTGCCCGACGTGAAGCAGGCGGCCGTCGGCGGTCGGCGCGAGCGCATCCGCCTCGAGGGCGACGTGCCGAGCCCGATCAACCCGCCGTCGGGTTGCCGGTTCCGCACACGCTGCCAGTTCGCGCAGGAGATCTGCGCCAAGGTGGAGCCGCCGCTGCTGCAGATCGGCAAGCGGCACAAGGTGGCGTGCCACTTCGCCGGCGAGCTCGGCTCCCACCCGGCCACCCCGGTGACGACGGACCTCCTGGGCGTCGACGACCAGGGCAGCCCGGTCCCCGGTGCCGTGCCGAGCAACACGCAGCTCACGATCCCGGGCTACGAGAAGACCTGGTACGACCTCAAGACCAAGCAGACCACCGGGGTCTGAGGCGGACCCCCGACGACGTCGGGGGATACTCAGCGACGTGGACGGCTTGTTCGAGATCGCGGGCGCGGGGCAACCCGCGCCCGGATCCCTCGGCGTACCCAGCGCGGGGTCTCTGGGCGCCAACACCCACGCGTCGGCCCCGCTGGCCGTACGGATGCGTCCGCGCACGATCGACGAGCTCGTAGGCCAGCAGCAGCTGCGAGCAGCCGGGTCGCCCCTGCGACGCCTGATCGAGGGCGACCAGTCGATGTCGCTCCTGCTGTGGGGGCCGCCCGGCACGGGCAAGACCACGATCGCGGCGATCGTCAGCCAGCAGACCCGTCGCCGGTTCGTCGAGGTGTCCGCGGTCGCCGCGGGGGTCAAGGAGGTCCGCGCCGCCATCGACGGGGCGCGGGCCGAGCTCGCCCGGGGCGGGCAGGAGACCGTCCTGTTCGTCGACGAGGTGCACCGCTTCACCAAGGCCCAGCAGGACGCCCTGCTGCCGGGTGTGGAGAACCGCTGGGTCACGCTGATCGCCGCCACGACCGAGAACCCGTTCTTCTCGGTCATCAGTCCGCTGCTCTCGCGCAGCCTGCTGCTGCGCCTGCAGTCGCTGACCGACGACGACGTGGCCGAGGTCATCGACCAGGCGCTTGCCGACGAGCGCGGCCTGGCCGGGTCGACGGAGCTCACCGACGACGCCCGCGACCACCTCGTACGGCTCGCTGGCGGCGACGCGCGCCGCGCGCTGACCTACCTCGAGGCGGCTGCGGGCGCCGCAGCGAGCAACGGTCTGGACACCATCGACCTCGCCACTGCCGAGACCGCTGTCGACCAGGCCGCGGTGCGCTACGACCGTCAGGGCGACCAGCACTACGACGTGATCTCGGCCTTCATCAAGTCGATCCGCGGCTCGGACCCCGACGCTGCCCTCCACTACCTCGCCCGGATGATCGAGGCGGGGGAGGACCCGCGCTTCATCGCCCGTCGGCTGGTCGTGCACGCCAGCGAGGACATCGGCCTGGCTGACCCGAGCGCCCTCCAGGCGGCTGTCGCGGCTGCGCAGGCCGTCCAGCTGATCGGCATGCCGGAGGCGCGGATCAACCTCGCCCAGGCCACCATCCACCTCGCGGTCGCACCGAAGTCCAACGCCGTCATCGCCGCCATCGACGCGGCGATCTCCGACGTCAGGGCGGGCAAGATCGGCCAGGTGCCCGCGCACCTGCGCGACGCCCACTACGGTGGAGCCCGGGACCTCGGCCACGGGAAGGGCTACGCCTACCCCCACGACGAACCGTTCGGCGTCGCCGAGCAGCAGTACCTCCCCGACGTCCTCGCGGACGCGACCTACTACCGTCCGACGTCGCTGGGCGCGGAGGCCGGGGTCAAGGACCGCTGGGAGCGGGTGCGCCGGATCGTCCGGGGCCACTAGGCGGGATGGGGACAGCTGAGACCATGAGGGGGAGCAGGCCGCTGGTCGTCACGACCGGCGCGGCCCTCGCGCTGCTCGCCGCGTGCAGCGGCGGCGGAACGGGGCACGGGTGGGACGCATCCAGGGCCGGGGCCTACACGCAGCCGGTTGACGTGTCGAAGGACCCGACCCGTCGCGGGCCCGCGCCCGAGGTCGACGGCGCCACGTCCGGTGGCACGATCACGGTCTTCCTCCCCGGCGCCCCCGGTCCCGACACGCTCGACCCCACTGGGGGTTGGTCGGCCACGGGCAACGCCATCCAGCAGGCCCTCGTCAGCCGTTCGCTGACCCAGTACGCCCGCGGCGCCGACGGGCGACCGGTCCTGGTGCCCGACCTCGCGACCGACCTCGGCCGCCCCAACGACGACTTCACCGAGTGGACCTTCACCATCCGCGGCGACGCCACGTGGGAGGACGGGTCGCCGGTCACGGCCGACGAGGTCGCCTTCGGCATCTGCCGCTCGCTCGACTCCGGCACGTTCCCCTCCGGGCCCGGCACCGAGTACTCCACGCACTACTTCGCCGGTGCCGAGGACCATGCGGGCCCCTACACCGGGGACGACCCCGGCTGCGACGACTGGTCCGGCATCTCGGTCCACGGCCAGGACGTGACGATCACGATGGACCGACCGTTCCCCGACATGGACCACTGGGGAGCCGTGATGGCGATGGGGCCGGCCCCGCTGGGCAAGGCCTCCGATCCCTCGCACTACGGCCAGCGACCGCTGGCCAACGGGCCGTACGAGGTCGAGAGCTGGGAGCCGGCGGAGGAGCTGGTGCTGGTCAGGAACGACGAGTGGGAGCCCGCGTCCGACCCGGCCCGCCACCAGTACGTCGACAGGTTCGTCTTCCGGTTCGACCAGGACCAGGCGAAGGTCGACGAGATCATGCTGTCGGGCAGCACACGGAGCCGCGCCGCCGTGTCGACGTCAGTGGGCTCGGACCGCTACCTCGAGGCGACCGTCCGGCTCGGGGACCGTCTCGTCCAGCAGGCCACGCAGTGCGTCTCCACCATCGCGCCCGACTACACCAGGATCACCGACATCCGCGTCCGCAAGGCGCTGGCCCACGCCTACCCCTACGAGGACGTCTGGATCGCGGCAGGGGAGGTGCCGGGCGTGACCCGCGTCCCGGCCGGCTCGATCATGCCGCCCGGGATGGCGGGACGCAGGGACGTGCAGGTCGACGGCGAGCAGATCACGTACGACCCGGAGAGGTCCCGGCAGCTGCTCGCCGCGGCCGGCCACGGCGAGCAGCCCTACCCGATCACGATGGCCTACAACGAGCTGGACCCGCAGGCCGTTGCCGCCCAGGCCCAGCTGAGGACCGGTCTGGAGGAGGGCGGCTTCGACGTGACGGCCATCCCCGTGCAGCAGTCGATCTACAGCGTCTGGCTCGACCCCGACAACGACGTGAACCGGCAGCTCAACCTGCGCGGGGTGACCTGGTGCCCCATGTGGCCGTCCGGCTCGGCGTTGCTGCCACCCCTGCTGAGGAGCGGCGCCCCGTTCGACACGGCTCGCTTCTCCGAGCCGTCGGTCGACGAGGCGATGGACGACATCGCGCGGCTGCCGGTCGAGGAGCAGGCCGCGGCGTGGGGTGAGCTCGACGAGAGGATCCTCACCGACTACTTCCCGATCATTCCCACGGCCTACGCCAACCGCCTGTTCGCCTTCGGGGACAGGATCGGCAACCCCACGGGCGAGGCCTCGTGGGGCGCGCCCAACTACAAGGACCTCTACGTCGTGCGCTGACCGGTCCGTCGTCCCAGCGTGCCGAGCCGTCTACGGTGGGGGCATGCGCATCGGCTTCCACGCCTCCCACGAGCAGATCGCCCCCTCCCGGCTGCTGGCCGACCTCCAGCACGCCGAACGCGCGGGGTTCGACATGGCCATGTGCTCCGACCACCTCTCACCGTGGAGCGAGCGGCAGGGCCACTCGGGCTACGCCTGGAGCTGGCTCGGCGCGGCCCTCGCCACCACCGACCTCGAGCTCGGCTGCGTCTGCGCCCCCGGCGTGCGCTACCACCCGGCGGTGGTCGCGCAGAAGATCGCGACGCTCGCGGAGATGTTCCCCGGGCGCTTCTGGACCGCGCTGGGCAGCGGTGAGGCGAGCAACGAGCACGTCACCGGCGTCCGCTGGCCCCCGAAGGAGGAGCGCACGCGGCGCCTGGAGGAGTGCGTGGACGTGATCCGCAGGCTGCTGGCAGGGGAGGAGGTCACGCACGACGGTCTCGTCACGGTCGACCGCGCCCGGGTGTGGGAACGCCCCGAGGTGCCGCCGCGCCTCATCGGTCCCGCCGTGTCGGTGCCCTCGGCTGCGCGCGTGGCTGCGTGGGCCGACGGCCTGGTCACCATCAACCAGCCCGTCGAGGTGCTGCGCGACCTCGTCTCCGCCTACCGCGACGCGGGTGGGCGCGGGCCGCTCGCCCTCCAGGTGCACCTGTCGTGGGCGCCGACGCTCGAGGAGGCGGAGGCGGTCGCCTTCGACCAGTGGCGCAGCAACGTCTTCACCGAGCCCGTCAACTGGGACACCGAGACCGCCGAGGCGTTCGACGTGATGGCAGAGCACGTCGGCATGGACGGCGTACGCCGCGCGGTCGAGGTGTCCGAGGACCTCTCCTGGCACCGCGACCGGCTCGCCGAGCTCGCCTCGGTCGGCTTCGACGACGTCTACCTGCACTTCGTCGGGAAGGAGCAGGGCGGCTTCATCGACGCCTTCGGCGAGCACGTGCTTCCCGCCCTGAGGGGCTGACGCCGCGGCCCCGGGTCTGCTTGTGTAGGTCCGTGAGAGTCACTGACACGAGCGACCTGTGGTGGAAGAGCGCGGTCATCTACTGCCTCGACATCGAGACCTTCCACGACTCCGACGGCGACGGGATCGGCGACCTCGGGGGACTCTCCGAGCGCATCGACTACCTCGCCGAGCTCGGGATCACCTGCCTGTGGCTGATGCCGTTCTACCCCAGTCCCGACCGTGACGACGGCTACGACCTGACCGACTTCTACGGCGTCGACCCGCGCCTGGGCACCCTCGGACAGCTGGTGGAGGTGATCCGCACCGCCCACGACCGCGGCATCAAGGTCATCGCCGACCTCGTGGTCAACCACACCTCCGACCAGCACCCGTGGTTCCGGGCGTCGCGACGGAGCACGTCCAACCGCTACCGCCACCACTACATCTGGCGCGACACCGAGCCGCCGGACACCTCGAAGCTGGTCGTCTTCCCCGACCAGGAGGACTCCGTCTGGGAGCTCGACGAGCGAACCGGCGAGTGGTACCTCCACAACTTCTACAAGCACCAGCCCGACCTCAACCTCGCCAACCCCGAGGTCGTCGACGAGATCCTGCGCACGGTGGGGTTCTGGCTCGAGCTCGGGTTCGACGGGTTCCGCGTCGACGGCATCCCGTTCCTGGAGCAGAACGCGAAGAACGCGGGAGACCCGGCGCTCGCGGTCGACCCCCACGAGCTGATGCGGACCATCCGGGCCTTCCTCAACCGGCGCTCGGGCACCGCGATGATGCTCGGCGAGGTCAACCTCCCGCACGCCCAGCAGCGGGCGTTCTTCGGCGGCGCGGCGGCCGACGAGCTCCAGATGCAGTTCGACTTCATCGGGATGCAGGCCACCTACCTCGCCCTCGCCCGGGAGGACGCCCGTCCGCTCGTCAAGGCGCTCTCGCAGCGCCCGGCGATCGATCACACCTGCCAGTGGGCGACGTTCGTGCGCAACCACGACGAGCTGACCCTCGACAAGCTGACCGACGCCCAGCGCAAGGAGGTCTTCGCGGCCTTCGGCCCCGAGCCGGAGATGCAGCTCTACGACCGCGGGCTCAAGCGGCGCCTGCCCACGATGCTCGGGGGCGATCCCCGACGGATCCGGATGGCCTACAGCCTGATGTTCTCCCTGCCCGGCACGCCCACGCTCTACTACGGCGAGGAGATCGGCATGGGGGAGGACCTCGAGGCCGACGGCCGGATGGCGGTGCGCACGCCCATGCAGTGGAGCTCGGGACGCAACGGGGGCTTCTCCTCGGCGCCGCCCGGGCGCCTGGTCCAACGCGTGGTGCCAGGAGCCTGCGGTCCCGAGCACGTCAACGTCGTGGCCCAGATGCACGACCCGGACTCCCTGTGGAGCTTCATGCGCAAGCTGATCGGCATCCGCCGCACCTGCTCCGAGCTCGGGTGGGGCACCTGGAGCGTGGTGGAGCAGGACCAGCCGCAGGTGCTGGTGCAGCGCTGCGACCTGGACGGCACGGCCGTCGTGACCGTCCACAACCTCGGAGCCGAGCCCGCCACCGTCGAGGTACCGGTCGACCCGCGCGGAGAAGGACTCGAGGCGGTCGACCTGATGGCAGAGGAAGTGGTGACGGGGGAGCCCGTCGCCAGGGTCGCCCTCGACGGCTACGGCTTCCGCTGGTGGCGCGTGCGCCCGACGGGTGATCTCGCCATCCCGTGAGGCTTGTAGGCTCGGCGCCGTGACTTCGGAGCAGGTGTGGCCGGCGGCAGCCGGGCTCGTGGCGGTGGTGGCGGTGGTGGCGCTTCTCGTCGCCCTGCGCGCCCGCGGCCGTGCCGCGAGCGCCGAGGCGACCGTCGCCGCCCTCGCCGAGCGGGTCGCCCTCCTCGAGGCGCCGCTCGCGCCCGCTCCGCCGCCCGCGGTCGACGACGCGCGCGTGGGCACCTACGTCATCACCGGTGTCGGGACGGACGACCCCCCGGAGCCGGCCTCCGTCGAGCAGGCCCCCGTCGCCGCCCCCATCGACGGGCGGCTGTTCACCGACATCGTCGCCCGCGAGACGGTCGTCAAGGCCGCCTCGTGGACCCACGGCCTGCGCCGCGCGCTGTCGGCCGAGAACCGCAACCGGATCCGCTTCCAGGTGCGCCAGGAGACCCGGCGCGCGGGTCGCGAGCGCCGTGCGGAGACCAAGCAGGCGCTGCGCGAGTTCCGTGCGCGGCAGCGCCAGGACCTCGGCGGACGCGTCGGGGAGGACGTCGCCTGATGGGTCGCCCACTCTGGTTCGTCGCCGGGGCGGGGGTCGGGGTGTACGCCGCTGCCCGCGCCCGCCGTGCCGCCGAGGCGCTCACCGCCGAGGGGATGCGCGACCGCGTCCGCGGGTGGCAGGTCGGCGCCCGCCTGTTCGCCGAGGAGGTCCACCTGGGCCGGGTCGAGCGCGAAACCGAGTTGCGCGAGCAGCTGGGCCTGAGGCCACATGGTCTTCCCGAACTGACCACGAGCACCACCGACAAGAAGGACCAGCCCTGATGGACACCGCCGAGATCCGCCGCCGCTTCCTCGCGCACTTCGAGGCCGCCGGACACGCCGTGGTGCCCTCCGCCTCGCTGCTCGTCGACGACCCCAACCTGATGTTCGTCAATGCCGGCATGGTGCCGTTCAAGCCGTTCTTCCTCGGCCAGGAGACCCCGCCCTACGAGCGCGCCACCAGCGTCCAGAAGTGCGTGCGCACCCCCGACATCGAGGACGTCGGCAAGACCACCCGGCACGGCACGTTCTTCGAGATGTGCGGCAACTTCTCCTTCGGCGACTACTTCAAGGAAGGCGCCATCGAGCTGGCGTGGGACCTGATCACCAAGCCCGTCGCCGACGGCGGCTTCGGGCTGGACGAGGCGCGCCTCTACCCGTCGGTGCTCGCGGGTGACGAGGAGGCCATCGGGCTCTGGACCAGGATCACCGGCCTGCCGCGCGAGCGCATCGTGCAGCTCGGCCCCAAGGAGAACTACTGGTCGATGGGTGTGCCCGGCCCGGGCGGCCCGTGCTCGGAGATCCTCTACGACCGCGGCCCGGAGTGGGGTCCCGACTTCGACGCGGCTACCCTGGGCCCGGACATGCCGGAGGAGCTCGAGGACCGGCTCCTGGAGATCTGGAACCTCGTCTTCATGCAGGACGAGCTGAGCGCCGTGCGCTCCAAGTCCGACTTCGACATCGCCGGCTCCCTGCCCAAGAAGAACATCGACACCGGCATGGGCCTCGACCGCGTCGCGTTCCTGCTCCAGGGCAAGAACAACATGTACGAGATCGACGTGATGTACCCCGTCATCGAGAAGGCCGAGGAGCTGACCGGCAAGCGCTACGGCGCCGACGCTGGCGACGACGTGCGCTTCCGCGTGGTGGCCGACCACGTGCGCTCGTCGATGATGCTCATCGGCGACGGCGTCACCCCCGGCAACGACGGCCGCGGCTACGTCCTGCGCCGCCTGCTGCGGCGCGCCGTACGGTCCATGCGCCTGCTGGGCTGCGAGGACCGCGTGCTGCCCGAGCTGATGCCCGTCTCCCGCGACCGGATGGGGGAGACCTACGACAACCTGATCGCCGACTGGGCGCGGATCTCGCAGGTGGCCTACGCCGAGGAGGACGCCTTCCGCAAGACGCTGCAGGCGGGCACCCAGATCTTCGACACCGCCGCGTCCGAGGTGAAGCAGACCGGCGGCTCGACCCTGTCTGGCGAGCGCGCCTTCGCGCTCCACGACACCTACGGCTTCCCGATCGACCTGACCCTGGAGATGGCGGCCGAGCAGGGCCTGCAGGTCGACGAGCAGGGCTTCCGGGGCCTGATGGCCGAGCAGCGCGAGCGCGCCAAGGCCGACGCTCGTGCCAAGAAGGGCGCTCACGGCGACACAGCCGTCTACCGCGGGGTGCTCGACGAGCACGGTCCGACCGAGTGGCTGGCCTACGAGACCCTCGAGACCGAGTCGAGGCCGCTGGCCCTGCTCAGCGGCGGCGCGCCCGTCGCGCGGCTGGCCGAGGGCGAGGTCGGCGAGCTGGTCCTCGACCGCACGCCGTTCTACGCCGAGTCCGGCGGCCAGGTCGCAGATGCGGGCACGATCGCGTTCGACGGCGGCATGCTCGAGGTCGTCGACGTCCAGCGCCCGATCAAGGGACTGGTCGTGCACCAGGTGCGCGTGCTCGAGGGCGAGCTGGACGCGAGCCGCGAGGTGCACGCTCGGGTCGACCCCGAGTGGCGCACCGGCGCCCGCCAGGCCCACTCCGGCACCCACGTCGTGCACGCCGCGCTGCGCGAGGTGCTCGGCCCGACGGCGCTGCAGTCCGGCTCCTACAACCGGCCCGGCTACCTCCGCCTCGACTTCGGGTGGACGCAGGCGCTGAGCCCGGCGCAGGTCCGTGACATCGAGCTGGTCTCGCAGCAGGCGCTGCGGGCCGACCTCCCGGTCGCGTGGGACTACATGACGCTCGAGCAGGCCAAGGAGTGGGGCGCGATCGCGCTCTTCGGCGAGACCTACGACAACACCAAGGTCCGGGTCGTCGAGATCGGCGGCCCCTGGTCGCGCGAGCTGTGCGGCGGCACCCACGTCGACCACTCCTCACAGATCGGCACGGTCGTGGTGACCGGCGAGACCAGCGTGGGCTCCGGCAACCGGCGCATCGAGGCGCTCACCGGCGTCGAGGGCTTCGGCTACCTCGCCCGCGAGCGCGACGTGGTCGCCCAGCTCACCGGCCTGCTCAAGACCCAGCCCGACGACCTGGTCAGCCGCGTCCAGGGGCTCACCGAGCGCCTCAGGACTGCCGAGAAGGAGCTTGAGAAGGCGCGCCTGGCCCAGCTGCTCGGCGCCAGCGCCGACCTGGCGGCCGGTGCGACGCAGGTCGGTCCGGTCCGGCTCGTGGCGCACCGCGCCGACGGCGCCGGCGGCGGCGACGTGCGCAACCTCGCGATGGACGTGCGCGGCCGGCTCCCGCAGGGCGAGCCGGGCGTCGTGGTGATCATCGGACAGGCCGACGGCAAGGTGTCCGTCGTCGCGGCCACCAACGACGAGGCCCGCGCGCGCGGGCTGTCGGCCGGTGAGCTCGTACGCGCCGTCGGTCCGCTGCTCGGCGGCAAGGGCGGCGGCAAGGACGACGTCGCGCAGGGCGGCGGCACCGACGCCTCGCGCATCGACGAGGCGCTGGGGCTCGTCGCCCGCGAGGTCGCCGCGAAGGTCCAGGCCTGAGCATGCGGTTCGGGGTGCGGCTGGGCATCGACCCGGGGGACGCCCGGATCGGTGTCGCCAGCAGCGACCCCTCCGGGTTCCTCGCCACGCCCGTCGAGACGGTGCGCAGCGGCAAGGGCGACGTACGCCGGATCGCCCAGCTCGTCGGTGAGCTCGAGGCGGTCGAGGTCGTGGTCGGCCTGCCGCGCTCGCTGAACGGTTCGGAGGGTCCCGCGGCCGAGAAGGCGCGCGCACTCGCCGCCCGGCTGGCGCGCCGAGTTGCACCCGTGCCCGTCAGGCTGTGTGATGAACGACTGACCACGGTCTCGGCCGAGTCCATCCTGCGCGAGCAGGGTCGGCGCGGGGCCAAGCGACGGGCCGTGGTGGACCAGGCAGCCGCTGTCCTGATCCTGCAGACCGCACTCGACACCGAACGGTCGAGTGGGCAAGCCCCGGGAGAGATCGTCGAGGTGACCGATGAGTGAGCACGAGGCCCGTACGGACGAGGACCTGCGTCCCGACGAGCTCGAGGAGCTCGACGACCGCGAGTACGTCTCCGGCGGCAGGCGACGCAAGGGTCGCGGCGCGAAGGGCTGCATCGCGGTCCTGGTCGCGCTGGTCGTGCTGCTCGGTGGCTTCTACGTCGCGCTGACCCAGGGTGTCTCCTGGGTCGCCGACCAGTTCCAGGGGCCCGAGGACTACCCCGGCCCCGGCACCGGCTCCGTGGAGTTCACCGTCAACGAGGGCGACACCGTCGCCCAGATCGGCCGCAACCTCAAGGCCGAGGGCGTCACCCTGTCCGTGCAGGCGTTCATCGACGCCGCCGCAGGCGAGCCCGACTCGAGCGGCATCCAGGTCGGCGCCTACGAGCTCCAGAAGGAGATGCGCGCCGCCGACGCGCTCGAGGTCCTCATCGACCCCGACAACCTCATCGGCTTCCCGACCGTCACCGTCCCCGAGGGCCTGCGGCTCACCGAGATCGTGTCGACGCTGGCCGAGAACACCGACTTCCCCGAGCAGGCCTGGAACCGTGCGCTCCAGCAGCCCGACCGGATCGGCCTCCCCGACTACGCCGAGGGCAACGCCGAGGGCTACCTGTTCCCCGCGACCTACGAGATCAAGCCGGGCATGAAGCCGGTGCGGATCCTCAAGATGATGGTCGACCGCTGGCGGCAGGCGGCCGACGAGGCCGGACTGGAGGAGAAGGCCGCCGAGCTCGGCAAGACCCCCGGTGAGCTGATGATCATCGCCTCGCTCATCGAGGCCGAGGGCCGCGGTGACGACATGCCCAAGATCTCGCGCGTCATCTACAACCGCCTCGACGGCCCGGGCGACAAGGGCGGCACCAACGGCACGCTCGGCATCGACGCCTCGATCGCCTACGGACTGGGGCTCTCGCCCGGCTCGACCGAGCTGACGCCCGAGCAGCTGGCCGAGGACACGCCCTACAACACGCGCATCAACGCCGGGCTCCCGCCGACCCCGATCGAGGCGCCCGGTGACGACGCGATCGAGGCGGCGGCCAACCCCGCCGAGGGCGACTGGTACTACTACGTCACGGTCGACCTCGCCACCGGCGAGACGAAGTTCTACGAGGACTACGACGGGTTCCTCGAGGGCCGCGACGAGTACAAGGCCTACTGCGAGACATCCGACCGTTGCTGAGTCGACGCTGCGGCGTGCTGGGCGATCCGATCGCCCACTCGCTGTCGCCGGTGCTGCACCGGGCTGCGTACGCCGAGCTCGGCCTCGACTGGACCTACGACGCGCACCGGGTGTCGTCGGGAGGGCTGGAGGAGCTCCTTGCGGGTCTCGGCCCTGAGTGGCGCGGGCTGTCGCTGACGATGCCGCTCAAGCGGGAGGCGTTGCCGCTGGTGGACCGGCTCACCGACCGCGCCCGGCTGGCGGGAGCCGTCAACACGCTCCTGCTCGAGGACGACGGCACCCGCGTCGGCGACAACACGGACCTGCCCGGCGCGGCTGCGGCGATCCGGGAGCGTACGTCCGGCCCGCTGGCGTCCGCGGTGGTCCTGGGCGGTGGCGCGACGGCCACCTCCGTCGGTCTCGCGCTGGCCGACCTCGGCGTGCGGTCGATCGTCGTGGCGGTGCGGGACGAGGCGCGTGCGGCCGAGACCGTCGACGCGCTGCGAGCCCACTCGGGGGCGCCGGAGGTGGTCGTGGCGTCGCTCGCCGACGGACGGTGGAGCGCCGACATCGTGGTGTCGACGATCCCGGCCGCTGCGCAGACCCCGGAGCTGGTCGAGCGCTGTGCGGGCGCGCCGGTGGTCTTCGAGGCCCTCTACGACCCGTGGCCCACGCCGCTGGCGGCGTCGGCCATCGACTCCGGCCGCACGCTCGTCGGCGGGCTGGACCTCCTCGTCCACCAGGCGGCGCTCCAGCTCGAGCTGTTCACCGGGATGCCGGCCCCGCTCGCGGTGATGCGAGATGCCGGCGAACACGCCCTCGCGGCGCGCCGTACGGGTTGAATGCTGCCGTGAACGAGACCCTGCTCGCCGCCCTCCTCGCGGCCGTGCTCGCCGGGCTGGGCGGGCTGCTGGTGCCACGGCTCATCGCGCGGGTGCCGGAGCCCGCGCCGAAGGCCGACGCGACCCCCGATGACGAGCCGGACGGCGAGCCGCCGAAGACGCCGTACGCCGCCATCGCCGCGCAGCCCGGGCTGGGCCTGCGCAGCGCCCTCGTCTCGGCGGTGTCCGGGGCCCTCGTCGGGGCGGCCGCCGGGCTCGACTGGCCGCTGCTGTGGCTGGTGCCGCTGGTCCCGGTCGCCGTCGCGCTGTCGGTCATCGACTGGCACACCAAGCTGCTCCCGCGGGTCATCGTCATCCCCGCGACGCTCGCCGCGATCCTCGTCGTCACGGTCGTCGGTCTGGCGGCGGACCAGCGGGAGGCGCTCGTGCGCGCGCTGGTCGCGATGGTGGTGGCGCGGTCGTTCTTCTGGGTGCTGTGGTTCCTCCGCTCGGCCGGGATGGGCTTCGGCGACGTCCGGCTGGCCGCGCCGGTCGGCCTCGTGCTCGGCTGGGCGGGCTGGAACGAGCTCGCCCTCGGCCTGTGGGTCGGCTTCGTCTCCTTCGCCCTTCCCGCCCTGGGCCTGGCGATCGTGCGCCGCGACCGGGCGATGCTCAAGAAGTCGTTCCCGTTCGGTCCCTTCATGGTGCTCGGTGCCCTCGCGGGTCTCGTCTGGGGGACTGCGCTCTCGTGGCCCTTCGGGCCCTGAGAGACTTCACCCATGCTCCGATGGCTCACAGCAGGCGAGTCCCACGGTCCCTCTCTGGTGGCGATCCTCGAGGGGCTGCCCGCCCACGTCCGCGTCACCTCCGACGACCTCGCCGACTCACTGGCCCGCCGACGGCTCGGCTACGGCCGCGGCGCGCGGATGAAGTTCGAGCAGGACCAGGTCCGGGTGCTCGGCGGCGTGCGCCACGGTGAGACCCAGGGCGGCCCCGTCGCCATCGAGGTCGGCAACACCGAGTGGCCCAAGTGGGAGAAGGTCATGTCGGCCGACCCCGTCGACCCGGTGGAGCTCGAGGCCCTGGCCCGCAACGCCCCGCTGACCCGGCCCCGGCCCGGCCACGCCGACCTCGTCGGCATGCAGAAGTACGCCTTCGACGAGGCGCGCCCGATCCTCGAGCGGGCCTCCGCCCGGGAGACCGCCGCCCGCGTGGCGCTGGGCCGGGTCGCGTCGAACTTCCTCGAGCAGGCCGTCGGCGCGCGCATCGTGTCGCACGTCGTGTCGCTCGGCGGCGTCAAGGCGCCCGCCGGTTCGGTGCCCGGTCCCGACGACGTCGATCGGCTCGACGCCGACGAGGTGCGCTGCCTCGACCCCGAGGCGAGCGCCGCGATGGTCGCGCGCATCGACCGCGCCCACAAGGACGGCGACACCCTCGGCGGCGTCGTCGAGGTCGTCGTCCACGGCCTGCCGCCGGGTCTCGGCTCGCACGTCCACTGGGACCGGCGTCTCGACGCCAGGCTCGCGGCAGCCCTCATGGGCATCCAGGCGATCAAGGGCGTCGAGGTCGGCGACGGCTTCGAGCTCGCCGACACCCCCGGCTCGGAGGCCCACGACGAGATCGTGTCCACCGACGAGGGGCTGCGGCGCACGTCGGGTCGTTCCGGCGGCACCGAGGGCGGCATGTCGACCGGCGAGGTGCTGCGTGTCCGCGCGGCGATGAAGCCGATCGCGACCGTCCCCAAGGCGCTGCGCACCGTCGACGTCGCGACCGGGGAGGCGACGGTCGCGCACCACCAGCGCTCCGACGTGTGCGCCGTTCCGGCCGCCGGCATCGTCGCCGAGGCGATGGTCGCGCTGGTCCTCGCCGACGCGGTCGTCGAGAAGTTCGGCGGCGACTCGGTGCAGGAGACGCGCCGCAACGCCGAGTCCTACCTCGACACCCTCCGGTACCGGTGATCCCCGAGATGTCACCTCGCGTGGTGCTGGTCGGCCCGATGGGCGCCGGCAAGACGACCGTGGCCGGACTGCTCGGCGAGGCCTGGGGCGTGCCCGTGCGCGACACCGACGCCGACATCGAGGCGAGCACCGGGCGCGAGATCTCCGACATCTTCGTGGAGTCCGGCGAGGACCACTTCCGTGAGCTCGAGGCCGCGGCCGTCGCGGCGGCGGTCGCCGAGCACGACGGCGTGCTCGCGCTCGGGGGTGGCGCCGTGCTGCGTCCCGAGACCCGCGACCTGCTGGCCGGCGTGCCTGTGGTCTTCCTGCGCGTGGGGCTCTCCGACGCGGTGAAGCGGGTCGGCCTCGGCGTCGGCCGGCCGCTGCTCCTCGGCAACGTACGGTCCCGCATCAAGGCGCTGCTCGACGAGCGGACCCCGGTCTACGAGTCGGTCGCGACCCACGTCGTCGACACCGACGGACGCCTGCCCCTCGAGGTGGCCGCCGACATCCAGGAGCTGCTGAACACCCCACGACGTTCTTCTCCTCCGCTTCGCTCCTCCGAACAACGCCGCGAGGGCCCCCGATGAGCGCCCCCCGTCCGGAGAGCGTCCTTCCCGTGCGCGGCGCGTCCCCCTACGACGTCGTCGTCGGCCACGGACTGTCAGGGCGGCTGCCGGCGCTGCTGGGCGAGTCGGTCGAGCGCGTGGCGGTGCTCTACGCCGGCTCGCTGGGCGAGCTGGCCGACCCGGTCGTCGACGCCCTGGTCGAGCACTACGACGTGCTCGCCCTGGGGCTGCCCGACGGCGAGCGGGCCAAGGCCGCGCCGGTCGCCGCGGACTGCTGGGAGGCGCTCGGCGAGGCCGGCTTCACCCGGTCCGACGCCGTCGTGACCATCGGCGGGGGAGCGACCACCGACCTCGGCGGCTTCGTCGCCGCGACCTGGCTGCGCGGCGTACGCGTCGTGCACGTGCCCACGACCCTGCTCGCCATGGTCGACGCGGCGGTCGGCGGCAAGACCGGCATCAACACCGGGGCCGGCAAGAACCTCGTCGGGTCCTTCCACGAGCCCGCCGGCGTCCTGTGCGACCTCGCGCTCCTCGAGTCGCTGCCGCGCGAGGAGCTCGTCGCCGGGCTCGGCGAGGTCGTGAAGTGCGGCTTCGTCGCCGACCCGGCGATCCTCGACCTCGTCGAGCGCACCGACCCGGCTGCGCTGACCCACGACTCCGCCGAGCTGCGCGAGCTCGTCGAGCGGGCGATCCAGGTCAAGATCGACGTGGTCGTCGACGACCTCAAGGAGACCGGCGGGCGCGACGGCCACCCCGGCCGCGAGGTGCTCAACTACGGCCACACGCTGGCGCACGCGATCGAGCGCACGAGTGACTACACGGTGCGTCACGGCGAGGCCGTCGCGATCGGCTGCGTCTTCGTCGCCGAGCTCGCGGCCCGCGCGGGCTCCCTGACCCCCGAGGTCGTCGAGCGGCACCGCGCGGCGTTCGGCAGGGTCGGCCTGCCGACGTCCTACGACCCGGCCTCGATGGGTGCGGCGTCCTTCGACGACCTGCACGCCGCGATGAAGGTCGACAAGAAGGCGCGCGGCTCGCAGCTGCGGTTCGTCGTCCTCGACGACCTGGCCTCACCCCGGATCCTGGCCGGCCCCGGCGAGGACGACCTGCGCGCTGCCCACGAGGCGATAACCTCCGCCGGGTGACGGACACCTCGGGGGACCACGACAGCGCCATCAGCGACTCGGGCGGCACCATGACGCGCCTGGTCGGACCCGCGAAGCCGCGACCCGTCGACCTCGAGCTCCTCGAGGCGCAACGCTCGGTGGGCGCCGACGACGGCTGGCGCCCGGACGGCACGCCGCCCTTCCTCGACCACGGCGACGTCCTGCTGTGGCGCTACGGGCCCCGGCTCGAGCCCGTGCGCGTGGTGCGCGACGACGAGCGCGGACTCGTCGTGTGGCTCGCGGAGCACACCGAGGTCGTCACGTGGGTGCCTGTCGACGGCCGCCTGCCACGGGAGATCCCGCTGGCCGAGCGGTTCCTGGCGGAGGGCACCACGGCCGTGAGCCGCTGGCAGGGCGGCGGGATCCTGCGGATCGCGCCGACGGGACGACCGTGGTCGGTGTGGCTGTTCTGGGAGGACGACGGCTCGTTCGCCGGCCACTACGTCAACCTCGAGCTTCCCCATCGCCGCTACGGCGCCGAGACCGCGACCCGGGACCTGGTGCTCGACCTCTGGCGGGACGCCGACGGCGAGCTGTGGCTCAAGGACGCCGACGAGCTCGAGGTCGCGGTGTCGTGCGGGCGCTACACGCGCGAGCTCGCGGACGAGGTGCGTGCGGCGGCCGAGTGGGCGCGCGCCGACCTCGTCGAGGCCGCGGACTGGCCCCTCGACGAGGAGTGGACGACGTGGCGACCGCCCACCGGCTGGGACGTGCCGCCGCTCCCGGACAGCGCAGACGTACGCACCGCACGCGCCACTACGCTGCCGTCATGACGAAGGTCCTCGTCCTCAACGGTCCCAACCTCGGGCGGCTCGGCCGCCGGCAGCCGGAGATCTACGGGTCGACGACCCACACCGAGCTGGCCCACCAGTGCGTGGAGTGGGGCCGCGACCTCGGTCTCGACGTGGAGGTCCGCCAGACCAACCACGAGGGCGAGCTCCTCGACTGGCTCAACGCCGCGGCCGACGACGGCAACCCTGTCGTGCTCAACGCGGGCGCGTGGACCCACTACTCCCTCGCGCTGTGGGACGCGTGCGCGCAGCTCGTCGCACCGCTGGTCGAGGTGCACATCTCCGACCCCAGGCAGCGTGCCGAGGAGTTCCGCCACACCTCCGTCGTGGAGCGGCACGCGATGGCGACGATCGCCGGGCAGGGGATCGACGGCTACCGGCAGGCGCTGGAGCTCCTGGTCCG
Source organism: Nocardioides sp. BGA-UO-ETr-FS32 (assembly GCF_059567905.1). NCBI lineage: Bacteria > Bacillati > Actinomycetota > Actinomycetes > Propionibacteriales > Nocardioidaceae > Nocardioides > Nocardioides sp. BGA-UO-ETr-FS32. The sequence continues at coordinate 772,525 of NZ_JCAQOX010000013.1, forward strand.
CACCTAGTCCGTGGTCGCGAGCGCGGCCCGGGTCGCCGCGTCCGCGGGGTAGAGCGCCTCGATCGCGAGCTCGGCCACCGTCACGTCGCCGGGCGTGCCGAAGACAGTGGTGGTCGTCAGGAAGGACAGCACGTCGTCGCCGGCCCGCAGGCGCAGCGTCAGCACGATGCCTGGCGTCGGGTGGGGGCGCGGGACGGGGAACTCCGCGACCAGGGCTGCCAGCCGCGGGTCGCCCGTCGTGTCGTGCTCGTGGCGGATCCGCGACATGATCGCCGCGTGCCACTCGTCGAGGTTGGCGATGCGCGAGGCCAGCCCGCGCGGGTCGAGGCTGAGCCGCACCACGTTGACGGGCGGCTCGAGGAGATCGGGCGGCACGTCTGCCAGCAGGCGGTAGGCCGCCTCGTTGGCGGTGACGAGGTCCCAGCCGCCGTCGATCACGAGCGCGGGGTAGGGCTCGTGCCCGGCGAGGATCTGCTCGAGCGCCTCGTTGACCTCGGCCAGGGCCGGGGCGTCGAGCGGCAGCGCGGAGGTGTCCGGGGCGAATCCCGCCGCGGTGAAGAGCCGGCGCCGCTCGCGCAGGGGCACGGCCAGCGCCTCGCTCAGCTGGCCGACCATCGTCGGGCTCGGCCGCGCCTTGCCCGTCTCGATGTAGGACAGGTGGCGCGTCGAGACGCCGCACTGGTCGGACAGCGCCTGCTGCGACAGGCGGCGGCGCTGCCGCCAGTGCCGGACGAGCGAGCCCACGTCGGCCGGCGCCGCGAGGTCCAGGGTCGTGGTGGTCCCCAAGGTCATGGTCGTCACTGTGTCAGCCCAAGCGCGCCAGCCACACCTGCCCGGCCGCGAACACGACCACCACGACGGCCTGGAGGACGGTCCAGGCGACGCCGATCGTCGTGAGCCCGCCGAGGAGCGCGTAGTCGAGGCTGGCGAGGACCCACGCGATGTTGAGCGTCGCGAGGGCGGTGACGCCGCGCCGGGGGATCGGGCGCCGGGTGGCGAGCAGCGCCACGCCCGCGGCGACGACGAGGAGGAAGACGCCGAGGGAGCGTACGAGCGTCTCCGGGGCGCCGAACCAGTCGGCGAGCCAGCCGCCGGCGAGGACGTACGCGAGTCCGTTGACGCCGGTCATGGCCGCGTCGGCGAGGAGGAAGGCGCCGGCGATCGGCACGGTGATGCCGACGCGGGTGGTGGAGGAGGTGGCGGTGGAGGTCTGCTGTGTCGTGGTCATGGCACAAGGCTCGCGGTGCCTGGGCATGGAGACCATGACGTCGGAGGTCATGACGCCGGCTCCTGGCCGCGCACGCCTGATCGGCCGTCTGGTTGGATCGGCGGGTGCTTCCCTTCCGGCAGGTCGACGTCTTCAGTGCCGATCCCTGGCTCGGCAACCCGCTCGCGGTCGTGCACGACGCCGACGGCGTCAGCGACGCGCAGATGGCGGAGCTCGCGCGGTGGACCAACCTGTCGGAGACGACGTTCCTCTGCACGCCGACCGACCCCGCCGCGGACTACCGCGTCCGGATCTGGACGACGGGCGGCGAGCTGCCGTTCGCCGGGCACCCGACGATCGGCAGCGCGCACGCGTGGCTGGAGGCCGGGGGAGTGCCGCGGGGGGACACCCTCGTGCAGGAGTGCGGCGCGGGACTCGTGGACGTACGCAGCTCGCCCCACCTCGGGTTCGCCGCGCCGCCGCTGCGGCGCTCGGGACCTGTCGAGGCGGACCTGCGTGCCCGCATCGTCCGCGCGCTCGGTGTCACCGACGACACGGTCGAGGACATGGCCTGGATCGACAACGGCCCCGGGTGGGTCGGTGTCGACCTCGGGGCGGCCGAGTCCGTCGTGGCCGTCGAGCCCGACGTCGCCGCCTTCACCGACCTCAAGGTGACGATCCTCGGCCGGTGGGACCCGGCCACCGCGGCCGACCTCGGCGCCGACGTCGAGGTGCGCGCGTTCTACGCCGACGGCCGCGACTTCGGCGAGGACCCGGTCACCGGCTCGGCCAACGCCGGGCTCGCCCAGTGGCTCATCGGCACCGGCGCGCTCCCGTCGGCGTACACGTCCCGGCAGGGGAGCGTGATCGGCAGGGAGGGGCGCGTACGCCTCGAGGCGGCCGACGGACAGGTGTGGGTGTCGGGGGACGCGGTCACGCGGATCGTGGGAGAGGTGGACCTCTAGACGCCTGCTCCGGCGTCACCCGTGCGGCTCTCACGCGACCGGCGCCACGGCAGGGCGCCCTCGAGCTCCACCTCCAGCGAGAAGCTGAGGAACGTGCGCACGAGCACGATGAGCCCGAGCGCGAGCGCGCTCTCCAGGGTCGGGTCGACCGTGATGGTGAGGACGATGTCGGCGATGATCAGCAGTTCCAGCCCGAGGAGGATGGCGCGGCCCACGCCGCGCCGGACCCGCTCGTAGGCGACCGAAACGCCGGTGCGTCGCGCCGTGACCAGCGCCGATGCGAAGGCCGCGAGTGCCCCGACGACCAGGACGAGGACTCCCGCGACCTCGAATCCGTGGACGACCAGCTCCATGAGGGTGTCGAAGTCGGCTTCCTCCATGAGCGCCAGACTCCCACGCTCGCGCGGTTGCCGACACCGCGTCACTGGTGGGCTGCGCGCACGGGTCGCGGCTCAGCTGATCTCGGGGAGCTCCTGGGCGGCGCCGAGCAGGACCCGGAAGGGATCGCCCCTCTCCGCAAGCCTGTCGAGCACCGTCCGGACGGTCCACCGGTCGGGGCGCACCTCGGGGTCGTCGAGCTCGTCCCACGCGATCGGCACCGACACCGGCGCTCCGGGCGCCGGTCGGGGTGACCACGGGGCGACGAGAGTCTTGTTGATGGCGTTCTGCGTGTAGTCCAGCCTGGCCAGTCCCTTGCGAGCCCTGACCTCCCACTTCCAGCTCACCAGCTCCGGCACGACCTTCCCGACGGTGCGCGACAGCTTCTCGACCCAGGCACGGGTGTCCTCGAAGGCGTAGCCCGGCACCACCGGCACCCACACCTGGATCCCGCGGCGGCCGGTGACCTTGGCGCGCGCGGTCACCCCGAGGTGGTCGAGGGCCGTGCGGTGCAGGCGCGCGAGCACGAGCAGGTCCTCCCAGCTCGTCGACGTGCCCGGGTCGAGGTCGATGAGGGCGTACGTCGGCTCGTGGGGCGCGACGGTCCGTGACGTCCACGGATGCCACTCGAGCGCCCCGAAGTTGGCCGCCCACACGAGCGCGGCCGGCTCGTCCGGCACGACGTACGTGCGGGTCTCGCCCTCGTCGGCCTCCTCGTTGTCCCACGCACAGAGCCACTCGGGCGCGTGGTCGGGCCTCTCCTTGTGCCAGAAGCCCTTCGACCCGGCGCCGTCGGGGTAGCGGTGCATGTTGAGGGCGCGGCCCTCGAGGTAGGGGAGCGCGAACGGTGCGATGCGCGCGGTGTAGGCCAGCAGCTCGCGCTTGGTGACGGGCGGGTCGCCCGGGAACAGCTGCTTGTCGAGGTTGGTGACCTTCAGCCGTCGTCCGAACACCTCCCACGTGCCCTGCGTGCCGAGCGCGCCCAGCTCGTCGATCGCCTCGTCCGGGAGCGGATCGGGCACGAGCGAGACCGCCGCTACCTCCGCCGGCAGGTCCGAGCGCCACAGCCGGTGCGGGTCCGCGAGCACCTCGTCGTTGGTGCGGCCGCTCAGCACCGAGCGCGGATGGTCCTCAGGGTCCCAGCACGCGACCGCGTGCTCGTCCCTCTTGTGCAGCAGCATCCACGGCTCGCCGGACTCCTCGGACGTATCGCGGCGGACCAGCACCAGCCGGCCGCGGAGCTTGCGACCGTGCACCTCGGCGTGGAGCTCGCCGCCGTCGACGGCGGCGCGGGGGTCGTCGGTCCCCACAGGCTCCCACGTGCCGATGTCCCAGACCACGACGTCGCCCCCGCCGTACTCGCCCGCCGGGATGACGCCCTCGAAGTCGAGGTAGTCGATCGGGTGGTCCTCCACGTGCATCGCGAGCCGCCGCGCTGCAGGGTCGAGCGTGGGCCCCTTGGGCACGGCCCAGCTCACCAGCACGCCGTCGATCTCGAACCGCAGGTCGTAGTGGAGGCGACTGGCCCGGTGGCGCTGCACGACGAACCGGCGTGCCCCCTCTGCCGGTGCGACCTCGCCGGCGGGCTCGGGAGTCCGTCCGAAGTCCCGCATCCGGCGGTAGGTGTCGAGCGGGTCGGTCATGCCACCACGGTTCCCCCCGTCCCAGCGGGCATGCAATCACCGTCCCACCGGGGAACAGCCGGTCCAGACATGCGTAGTAATGCCGATGCCGGCTGTCGGACCGCCGGGCCACACTCGGGGGAGGCGGTCACGAGGTCGTGTCGCCGGGGGAGGCGAACCATGAGGAGCGTCGTCAGCAGGAGCGCGCACGCGGACCAGCTCGAGGCCGAGGTCCGCGACGCCATGTGCTGCGTGCCGACCGACCGGTGCTGGGACTGCCAGGTCAAGCTCGGGGAGGTGCGTGCTGCGCGCCGCGACGCGGTGCTCCACCGGCTCGGCACCGTACGCCCGAGGCGGTCGGTCCGATGATCGTCCGCGACGGCGCGGCCGGGGCAGGCAGCGGGGGACGCGTGCCTCCCTCCGTCGTCGGCACGGGCAGGCGCGAGCGCCGCGAGGCCGCACGGGGGCGCGCTGCGCTCGAGTTCGGGGGACAGGCCTCGGCGGCGCTCGACCTGCTGGAGCTGCTCGAGCTCGCCTGGCACGACACCCGCGGTGACCTCACGCCGCCCGCGGAGGTCGTCGAGGACGTGTGGCGGGTCGCGGAGGGCGACCTGGGCCGGCTCGCCTCGGCAGCACGGCTCGCCGTCACCGACCGGCGGGACCTGCGGGTGGCCGCCGACCAGGTGCGGGCGCGGCAGACCGAGCTCGTCTGACCCGGACGACGAGCCACTCCGTCAGAGGGCAGCCAGCCAGTCGTCGATCGCAACCTCGCCGTCGCCGAAGACCAGGGTCCTGTGGTGGGCGCGTCGGTCGGGGAGGACGGCCAGCGCGACCTGCGCGACGAGCTCGCGCGAGGTCGTGTCGCCGTCCTGGAAGCCCGCGTCCGGGTTCACCGATCCCGTGCCCGGCTCGGTCGTGAGGGAGCCGGGGGCGAGGACCGTCCAGTCGAGGCCGGAGGAGCGGAGGTGCTCGTCGGCGGCGATCTTGGCGTCCTGGTAGGTCCGGAACGGGTTGTCCTCGGGGACGAGCGCGTCTGGCGTCGAGCCGGAGAACGACACCATCACGTAGCGACCGACCCCGGCGTGCTTCGCGGCCTCCATCGACCGGATCGCCGCATCGCGGTCGACGGCGTACGTCCTGTCGGGGTCGCCACCGCCGGCGCCGGCCGACCACACGACCGCATCCTGCCCGGAGAGCAGGTCGGCCAGTGCCGCCGTGTCAGCGTCCTCGACCGATGAGAGGACGGCCGAGGCGCCAGTGGCCTCGACGTCCGCGACGTGGTCGGGGTTGCGGATGACCGAGGTGACCTCGTGACCCGCCTCGACCAGCATGGGTGCCAGGAGGAGAGCGATCTTGCCGTGTCCGCCGAAGATGGTGACTCGCATGGAAGCGACGCTAGCGCGGCTACGGTGAGCCGGTGCAGACCTCGACCCACGCCCTGACCATCGGGGCGACCGAGGTGCGCAAGGAGTTCGTCGCTGACCACGAGGACCAGGCGGAGCGGGAGTGGGCGTGCCTGACGCTCCTCGCCGAGCACGTCCCCGGCCTCGCCCCGCGGCCACTGCGCCGCGAGGACGGCGAGACGCCGGTGATCGTGATGGAGCGGCTCCCCGGCGAGCCGCTCGCCCCACGCCCGCTGACGACCGTGCAGACGCAGGCCGTCGGCGCGTCGCTGCGCCGGCTGTACGGCGTACCAGTCGAGGTGGTCCGGGAGGGATGGCATCGGTCCGCGACGCCGGCCAACGTCCTGTGGGACGGACGGACGACGCGACTCGTCGACTTCGAGGACGGCGGACTCAGCGACCCGGCCTACGAGCTCGCCGACCACGTCGAGCACCTCGGCAGCCGCCTGCCCGGCGTGTACGACGTGCAGGCGCTGCCCCGCGCGGTCGGCCTGGACGACGACGCGCGGGAGCGGATGGAGGCCTACCGCCCGCTGTGGGCCGCGTTCTGGCTGGCGATGCTCCTGCCGGGCAACGGCGGGTGGCGGCGCAACCCGCGCGGCACCACCGAGGACCAGGCCCGGCATTTCATGGCTCTCGTGGCCCGCGACTAGACTGGCGCGTCGGCGCCGGGCCCTGTGGCCGCAGCACCTGCACTGTTGACATCTGGACACGCGACGAAGGCGGAGATCGAGCACATGGCAAGCACCAACGACCTCAAGAACGGCATGGTCCTCAGGATCGAGGGTCAGCTCTGGGCCGTCGTCGAGTTCCAGCACGTCAAGCCCGGCAAGGGCCCGGCCTTCGTGCGCACCAAGCTCCGCAACGTCGAGTCGGGCAAGAACGTCGACAAGACCTTCAACGCCGGCACCAAGGTCGAGACCGCCAACGTCGACAAGCGCACCATGCAGTACCTCTACAACGACGGCTCGTCCTACGTCTTCATGGACACCAGCACCTACGAGCAGCTCGAGGTCTCGCCCGAGGTCGTCGGCGACGCCAAGAACTTCATGCTGGAGAACCAGGAGGCGATCGTCGCCACCAACGACGGCCGCGTCCTGTTCATCGAGCTCCCCGCCTCGGTGGAGCTGCTGATCGCCGAGACCGAGCCGGGCCTGCAGGGCGACCGCTCGACCGGCGGCACCAAGCCCGCCACGCTGGAGACCGGCCACACCATCGCGGTGCCGCTGTTCATCACCACCGGCGAGAAGGTCAAGGTCGACACGCGCGACTCGTCCTACCTCGGCCGCGTCAAGGCCTGACGCCGACGTGGCAGCCCGTTCCAAGGCCCGCAAGCGCGCGCTGGACATCCTGTTCGCCTCCGAGCTCCGCTCGGAGGACCCGGTGGCGGCGCTCGACCGTGCCATCGAGGCCGGCGAGGGCCCGACCAACGACTACACCAGCACGCTGGTGCGCGGCGTGGTCGAGCACCGCGAGCGCATCGACGAGGTGCTGACGACCTACAGCAAGGGCTGGACGCTCTCGCGGATGCCGGCGGTCGACCGCAACGTGCTCCGCATCGGCGTCTACGAGCTCCTCTGGGGCGACGCCGACGTGCCCGAGACGGTCGCGGTCAGCGAGGCCCTGCACCTGGTGCAGGACCTCTCCACCGACGACTCGCCCGCCTTCGTCAACGGCCTCCTCGGCTCGATCCAGCGCGACCGCGCCACCCTGGTCTAGGGCATGCCGACCCCGGGCTCACCCTCAGGGGTCGGAGGGCTCGCGGCATCGGTCGCCAGGTCCTAGGTTGAGCCCATGAACGCCTCCGACACTGCCGAGCAGGCCCACGAGAGTGACTGGCTCGACCACGCGATCCGCGCCGGCCTGGTGGCGTACGGCGTGGTGCACCTGCTGATCGCCTGGCTGGCCATTCAGCTGGCCCTCGGTGAGAAGGCGGACTCCGCGTCCAACAGCGGCGCGATGCAGTACCTCGCCGAGCAGCCGCTCGGCGGGGTGCTGGTGTGGCTGGTCGCGATCGGCATGTTCCTGCTGGTGGTGTGGCGGCTGCTGGAGTTCGCCTTCGGCTATCGCGACGAGTCGGACGACACGAAGCGGTGGCGCAAGCGCGCCACGTCGCTCGGCAAGGCCGTCATCTACGGTGCGATCGGGTGGAGCGCGGTGCAGACCGCGACCGATTCCGGAGGAGGCAAGGGCGGCACCGACTCGACCACGGCGAAGCTCATGGAGCTCCCCGGCGGCCAGCTGATCGTGGGTGCGGTCGGGCTCGCGATCATCGGCTACGGCGGCTCCCTCGTCTACCGCGGGTGGACCGAGAAGTTCCGCGAGCACCTCGACGCCCAGGGGCAGTCCGGCACGGACGGGTCGGCCTACGTCAAGCTCGGCAAGGCGGGCTACATCGCCAAGGGCATCTCGATCGCCCTCGTGGGTGGCCTCTTCGGCTACGCCGCGATCACGCACGACCCGAAGAAGTCCGGGGGCCTGGACCAGGCGTTGCAGACCGTGCTCGAGCAGCCGTTCGGGCAGGTGCTGCTGATTGCGATCGGACTCGGCATCGCTGCCTACGGGGTCTTCTGCTTCGCGCGGGCCAAGCACCTGTCGCGCTGAGCAGACGCTAGCGCCGAGGCGCTGCGGCTGCGGGGGCGCCGGCCGCCAGGGCCAGCGCGGTGGCGACCATGTGGTCGCGGACCTGGGCTGCCGTGATGCGGCTGATCCGGGGCACGCCCGGCTCCTCCTCGGCCACGAGCATCGCGACCCGGCCGAGCTGGAGGGTGCCGAGACCGCTGGCGTAGAGCATGTTGGCGAGAAGCTCGGGGTCCTCGACGTGGAAGTCGCCGCTGCGGGCACCCGAGGTGATGGTGCGGGTGAGCACCGACAGGCAGCCGCTGATGGCCTGGCCGAGGCGGTACATCGCGGACTCGCTGACCTCCTCGAGCAGGTCCCCGCCGGGGCGGCGCATGATCGACTGCGCGCAGTCGACGAACGCCGGGTGGGCCAGGCCGTAGTCGACGAAGGCGTCCACCAGGCGTACGAGCTGCTCGCGCGGGTCGTCGGTCGTCGCCGCGGCGTCCTGGAGGGCCACGCGCAGCTCGTCGAGGTACTGCACCAGCGTGAGGCTGAACAGCTCCTCCTTGCCGGTGAAGTGGCGGTAGATGATGGCGCGGTTGATGCCGACGGACTTCGCGATGTCCTCGATCTGCGCGTCGCGGACGCCGCGCTCGTCGAACAGCTGCCGGGTCGCCGAGATGATCTCCGCCTCGCGCGCCCGGCGGCGGGCGGCCGCGGAGCCGCCGCGTCCGGGGGCCGCGCTGGCCGTGGGGTCGGTGCTCATGCCGGTCAGTGTAGGGAGCGTCGTTCCGGTGCGGCCGTGTGGTTCCATGCCGACATGCCGCTTCTCCGGGCCCGTCGGGCCGCATCGTCGGTCGTGCTCGCCCTGCTGGTCCTCGGCGCGGTCCTGTCGCCGCTCCCCACGTCAGCGGTCCCCACGTCGGCGGGCACGGACACGGGTCGGTTCACCGGCACGGCACGGCTGCCCGGCTGCTCGGGCGCGCTGGTGCGCTGGCCGGCCGCCCTCGACACCGACCGCGCCGTGGTGATCACCAACGGTCACTGCGTGCGCTTCCCGTTCCTGGGCGCCCGGGAGGTCCTCGTCGACCAGGAGCGGTGGACTCGCGTCGAGCTGCTCGACGGTCGCGGCGAGGTGGCACGGTCCGCGCGCGCCGTGCGGTTGGACTACGCCTCGATGTTCCGCACCGACCTCGCGGTGCTGACGCTGCGCGAGACGTACGCCGAGCTGGCAGACGCGGGTGTCGCACCGCTCGCGCTGGCCGAGGCGGGACCGTCGCGCGGTGACCGGATCCGGATCCCGTCGGGCTACTGGACCGAGCAGCGGGCCTGCACCACCCGCGGCACGGCCTACCGGCTGCACGAGCGGGCGTGGGACTGGTGGCGCTCGATCCGGCTGCCGGCGCGGGACGGGTGCGCGATCCGCGGTGGCTACTCCGGCTCGCCGATCGTCTCACGCTCGACGGGCCTCGTCGTCGGTATCGCCAACACCGGCTACGTCGGTGGTCGCCGCTGCATCGACTCCGCGTGCGAGGAGGACCGGCGCGGCCGGGTGCGGATGGTGCGGCACATGAACTACGGGCAGCAGACGTCGTGGCTGCTCGGCTGCCTCGACGGTGGTCGCACCTTCGACCTGGACGCGGTGGGGTGCCGACTCGCGAAGCCGCGGGGCTGACCTCAGCCCGCTGCGTGGACGCGGACCGTCTCGATCGTGTCGGCCTCGTCGGGCGCCTTGTCGTCGCGGTAGCGCAGGACCCGCGCGAACCGGAGCGCGAGCCCGCCGGGGTAGCGCGTCGATCGCTGGAGGCCGTCGAAGGCGATCTCGACCACCTGCTCGGGCCGGAGGTGGACGACGTGCCCCTCGCGGTGCGTCTCGAGGCCGAGGAACCGTTCGGTCTGCCAGGTGAGCATCTCGTCGGTCATGCCCTTGAAGGTCTTGCCGAGCATGACGAAGCCGCTCGGCGACGTCTCGTCGCGGGCGCCGAGGTGGATGTTGGAGAGCCAGCCCTCGCGCCGGCCCGAGCCCCACTCGACCGCGAGGACGACGAGGTCGAGGGTGTGGACCGGCTTGACCTTGACCCACGCGGAGCCGCGGCGACCGGCGGCGTAGGGCGCCGACAGGTCCTTGAGCACGACGCCCTCGTGGCCGGCGGCCACCGTCTCGGCCGCGAACGCGTCTGCGGCGGCCGGGTCGGCGGTGACGAGGCGGCGTACGCGGTGCCGCTCGGGCACCAGCGCGTCGAGGGCGGCGAGCCGCTCGTGACCGGGGGAGTCGAGCAGGTCGCGGCCATCGACGTGGAGCAGGTCGAAGAAGTGGGGGGTCACGGCGACCCCGGTCTCCTGCGCGGTGCGGCTGGCGGTGTCCTGGAACGCCATCGGTCGCCCGTCGTCGGTCAGCGCGAGCGCCTCGCCGTCGAGGACGAACCGCTCGGCGGGGAGCGAGCGGGCGACCTCCACGACCTCGGGCAACCGGCCGGTGATGTCGTCGAGCGAGCGGGTCACGACCAGCACGTCGTCGCCCTCGCGGTGGACCTGGATGCGGATGCCGTCGAGCTTGGCGTCGATCGCGACCTCGGTCGCGCCGTCGGGGGAGAGGCCGGCCATCGCGGCCGCGACGTCGGGCGCGCTGGAGGCGAGCATCGGCATGACCGGCCGGCCAACTTCCAGGCCGATCGCGGCCAGCGCCTCCTCGCCCGCGAACGCAGCCCCGGCCGCCGCGACGGTCGACCCGGCGAGCATCGCGGCGCGGCGTACGGCGGCGAGCGGCACCTCGGTCACCACCGCCACGGCCTCCTGGGTGACCGCGTCGAGGGCGCCCTGGCGGAGGTTGCCGGTGACGACGGCCTGGAGCCACTTCTGCTCGGCGGGGGTGGCCCGCCCGAACAGGTCGACCACGGCCTCCCGTCGAGCGTTCTGCGACCCGGGGCCCGAGAGCTGCGACATGGCGTCGAACGCCTCGTGCACCTCGAGGACCTCCAGCGACGGCTCGTCGGCCGGCGGCGGCAGGTCGCTGACGCCGCGCCAGCCCAGGCCCGTACGCCGCTGGCGCAGCGCGCCGCCGAGGTAGGACACGACGACCTCGAGCTCATCGGGCTCGACCCGGCCCAACAGCTCGGCGAGCAGGACGACCTTGGCCTTGCGGGACCTGGTGGCGGACACCTCGGCGGAGGTCGCGACGAGCTCGGCGAGCAGCATGGGTCCATCCTGCCGCGGGCCACCGACAGCCGCAGCGCCCGAACGGGCAGGATGGGGTCATGCCAGACGCGCAGCTCTACGTCCCGCGCTTCAACGTGATGGACCCCGACGACGTACGTCCGTTCGTCTCCGCGATCGGCACCGCGCAGCTCGTCACCGTAGGTGGGGACGGCACGCCCGACGCGACCTTCCTGCCGGTGCTGTGGGAGGGCGACCGGCTCGTCGGGCACCTCGCCCGCGCCAACGCCCACTGGCGCCGCATCATCGACGGTTCGCCCGCGCTGGCGATCGTGACCGGGCCGGACACCTACGTCTCGCCCTCCTGGTACGCCACCAAGGCCGAGCACGGCCGGGTGGTGCCGACGTGGAACTACTCGGTCGTCCACCTGCGCGGTGCCGTCGCCGTCCACGACGACCCCGAGTGGGTGCGCGGGCTCGTCACGCGGCTCACCGACCACCACGAGCAGCCGCGTGCCGAGCCCTGGGCGGTCACGGACGCGCCGGCCGACTACGTCGAAAAGAACCTCCGCCCGATCGTCGGCGTCGAGATCGTCGTCGCGTCGGTCGAGGCCAAGGCCAAGCTCAGCCAGAACCGGTCCGACGAGGACCGCGCCGGCGTCTCCGCCGGGCTGGTCGCGGACGGCCGCGACCCGGACGGCCTCGTCGCGCCGTGACGCGCGTCCGCGAGCGCTTCACCGGCCGCATCGCCGGTGTCGGCAGCACCAGCGGGGTGCGGATCGTCGTCGGCCGGTGGGACGCCTCGCCGTGGGGTCCGTTCGCCGACGTGATGGTCGAGGACGCGGCGGGCCACCGGGTGCTGCTTGCACCGGACGAGCGCGTGCGGGACTTCGTCGCGGCGACCTACACCTTCGACGAGCACGTCATCGAGCCGGTCGCGGTCGAGGACACCGCTGACGGGTGGGCGGTCTCCACACCGTCGCTGTCGCTGCGGCTGGTCGTCGGAGGCCGTACGCCGCTGGGCACCGCACTCGGGCTCGTGCCGGCCCGGGTCGCCACCGCCCCCGCCTGGTGCTCGCTCGTCGACCCGGTCGCGCGCGTCGTGATGCGCGGCGTACGCACCCGCGGCACGGCCGGCAACGACCGGCGGGAGTGGTACGGCGCGACGTCGGTGCGTACGGTCACGGCCGTCGCGGGGGAGTGGCGCGGGACCGACATCGGTCGGCTCGCGCCCGTCGACCCGCCGTGCCGGTTCGGGTTCTCCAGCACGCCGAGGCGGCCGTCGGTGACCGGCGTGGTGACGACGGTCGAGCGGTCGGGGTAGGCGTGGTCGTCAGCGCTCAGGCGGCGAGGGTGAGTGCCTGGGCGAGCCGGAGCTCGGCGGGTGAGTGGTCGGTGGACCGGCCGCCTGGAAGTGGCGGCGCGGTCGATCGGAGGATGCGCAGGTGCTCGGTCACGCCGTGGACCTCGTGAGGTCCGGGGTCGGTGGACGCCACCCAGGACGTCCAGCCCGGGCTCTCCTTGACGTAGTTGCAGCGCTCGCAGAGACCTTGCCCGTTGTGGGCGCTCGTGGATCCGCCGTCGCTCTCGCGGACCACGTGGTCGTGGTGGCGGATGGCGGCGTTGCAGCCGGGCGTGCGGCACAGGCCGCCGTCGCGGAGGTCGAGGAACTCGGCCATGCCGGCCGGGAAGACCCGGCTGGTCGACTCCATCGCGACCAGCGAGCGGTCGTCGGGACGGACGAAGAGACGCCGCAGGGTGGCCTTCGCGGCGGCCGAGGCTGCCCGGACCAGGTCGGTGCACAGTGCGGCGGGCAGCCAGCCGATGCCTGGAACCTGCGCCGGCTCGGTGCCTGCGCCGACCAAGGACTCGGCGGAGACGACGAGGTTGACGCGGACCGGGACCGGCTCGACGGGGTCGCGGCCGGTGATGCGCTGCACGACGGTGTCGGCGCGGACCTGCCCGCCGGTGCGCCCGTCGCCGGTGGCTCGCGCCGCAGCAGCCTCCGTGTCCAGAACCGCACGGACGGCCGCGAGGTCCTCGGCGGTCACGATCGCGGTGATGCGGCCGGTGCCGTCGTCGAGCTGCCGGGTGGTCACGTGCCGGTCGGCCCGGGCGCGGCGGTAGCGACGGGTCTCGGCGTCTGCGGCGATGGCGAGGCAGGAGCGGCGTACGGCCTGGCGGAGCTTTTCGTCACCGAGACCGGCGACGTTGTCGGGAGTGCCAGCGAGATCGGCGTCGACGGCGGCTCGCTGAGCGGGCTCCAGGTGGGCCACCTCCCGGGCGACGGCGAACGCCTGCCGCTCGCTGATGTGGCCGCGCCCCAGTGCGAGGTGCACGCCCGGCAGGTCGTCGCGCAGCCGGCGCGAGAGCAGCACCCGCTGCTCGCCCTGGTGGGGGCTGGTCCGCGTCGCGAGTGCGACCTCGGCCCCGATCGACATCGCACGGGAAGGGCGCCGCCGGCCCTCGGCAGGCGCGTCCTCGGCGGACTCGACCGCATCGGCCAACGCGGCCGCAAGAGCCACTTGGGCTGCCGCAGCGGCGGACTTGATCCGCTCGAGCGCGTCGAGCTGGTCCAGCAGCAGCACCGGGACGTCGGCCGCGCTGATCTCGGCCAGCACGTCGGCCAGGCCGTGCAGCTCGTCGGCGGACCACGCGTTCTCGGCGGGTTGGCTGTCCGTGGTCGTCGTCATCCTGGTCGTGCACCCCCGCCGAGTCGTGGATCGAACATGTGCTCGATTATCGTCCATGTGCGGTCCGAGGTCAATGGGCGGGACCCCCGTCTGTGGATCCCGTCTCGTTCGTCGTCGAGGGAGGCTTGCGCTCCTCACTGTCACGTCGACGAGGGTGCCTCCGGGCGAAGGTGGTCCTTGAAGAACATCGCGATGCGTCGGCGAGCATCCGTCGCCGACGCCTCGTCGTACCGCGTGCCCGAGACACGGGCGAGGAAGCGCAGGAACAACGTCTGGTCCTCCGGTGCGTGGTCGTTCATGAAGCCGTGGCCCGCCCCCGGATAGATCTTCACGTCGTGCGGCACGTCGAGCTCGGTCAACAGCGTGTCCAGCCGCTGACCGGCCCGAGCGCCCAGCGGGGACTTGTCCGCACCGCCGAAGCTTCCGACGACCGGACACGCCCGCGGCAACCAGTCCCTCGCGTCGGAAGGACAACCGCCGTAGTTCACCGCCGAGGCGTCGAACCCGTGCCCCTCGGCCAGGGCGATGGCGTACCCGCCACCCATGCAGAAACCCACCACGCCAACGACTCCCGTGCAACCGTCCTGGTCGCGCAGCCACTGCCGGGCTGCCTCGATGTCGTCGAAGGTCCGACCCCGGCGGGGACCGAGCTCCCGCATGATCGTGCGCAGGCAGCGCAGCCGGCTGCCCCAGTAGTACAGGTCAGGTGCGATCGCCAGGAAACCTTCCCCGGCCAGCCAGTCGACGTGGTTCCGCAGGTCCTGGCTCATCCCGGTGAAGTCGTGGATGACGACGACCCCCGGCCACGGTGGCGGCGTCACCGGCACCGCCGTGTACGCCGGCATCAGCCCGTGACCAGTCTCGATCTCGATCAGCGGTCGCGTCTCCATGGCTCAGTGTGGGCCGTCCGGCGAGCAGGCGCACCCCCTCAGAGCAGCCCGAGGCCCCGCGCGTGCCGGCGTACGGCGTCCGAGTCGGCCGCCAGCACGAACGGCACGTCCGAACCCCATGCGTCCGACACCTTCTCCACGCGGCCGTCGCCCGGGTCGAGGCGTACCTCCCGGATGTAGACCGCGAGGACCCGGCCGGGGTGCTCGCGCACGATGTCGGCGTAGATCTGCGGGTCGTGCTCGCCGGAGTCGCCCAGCAGGACGAAGGGCAGGTCCGGGTGCAGGTCGAGGACCTCGCGGATGCGGTCGTGCTTCTGCTCGCGCCCCGCCCAGGTGCCGAGGAGGTCGCGCAGCAGCACGGGGCCGAGCGGGAAGCCGCGGTGGCGCAGGAACTCCACGAGGAAGGCGTGCAGGTTCCACGGGCTGGAGGACACGTAGAAGACCGGGTTCACGCCCGCGGTGAGATCCTGGTAGAGCTCGACCGCTCCCGGGAACGGCGTGCGGGTGAGCGAGGAGCCGGTGAGGGTCTGCAGGATCATCCGGCCAACCCGCTGGACGCCGGTCTGGAGGATCGTGTCGTCGACGTCCGAGATGATCCCGAACCTCGCCTCGGGCGGCGGCACGCTCACCTCCACCGGCGTCGTGTGCGGCTCGGCCACGCCGCGGTAGTCCCCGCGGAGCTCGACGGTGCCGCGGGTCCACGGGCTCTGGAGGGCCTGAGGCTCGGTGGGGACGCGGACCAGGAAGTAGCCCTCCGCGTCCGTGACGGTGTCGACGACGACCCCGGCCACGCGGACCGCGAGCGGGACCCCGGGCAGGTCGTTGGTCAGGAAGTGGCGCACGGTGCGTCGTACGGCGGGTCCCACGCCCTCCCCGTCCTCGGCCTCGGTCGCCAGCGGGTTGTCGAGGACGCGTCCACGGACGACCGCTCCGGCGGGGCCGCCGTGGCCGATGTAGGCCTCGATCCGGAAGTGCTCGGGCAGCCTGGAGCGGGCCCGGCGCAGCCGGGCTCCGTCCCATGCGCGCTCGACTGCGACGACCACCCTGCGAACGTCCATGGAGCAACCGTATGCGTGCGCCCGATTCGACATGCCGGCGAGATCGTGTTCTGGTGGATGTGCCGCAGGCAGTGTCCTCGCCGTTGTGCGAGGTGCCTCCCGTCGCGAGGTGATGCACGCCGCGGCCCGTCGCCCCCAACCCCCGTGAGGTCCGAAGCACGTGCGTGCCACCACCACACCCGCCCTGTCCGCCCGCTCCCTGTCCGCCGGTCTCGCCGTAGCTGCCCTCACCCTGGGCCTCGTGCCCGGCAGCGCCGCCGCCGAGGAGACCCGCGAGGCCGTCGCCGTACGCGTCAAGGTGGCCGACCAGCCGCCCGTCGAGGTGGCGACCGTGCCCCGGGTGTGGCCCGGGCAGCTCCTCGAGACGCAGGGCGTCCCCGTCGACGGCAACGACCTGGTCGACGTCGTCCGCGACGGCCGCGAGGTCTCCGGCAAGCGCAAGCGCCTGCGCCAGGGTGACGTCGTACGCCTCACCGACGTGGTCAAGGAGCGCAAGACCAAGCGCGAGCGGGTGCGCCGTGGCATCGTCGAGGTCCCGACGACGAAGCTCGAGCCCGGCAAGCGCAAGGTCGTGCGTGAGGGCCGTGCCGGCGTCCGCAAGGTCGTCGCGGTCAAGATCCTCCACAACGGCGAGCCGGTGAAGTACCGCGTGGTCAAGAAGAAGCTCGTCCGGGACCCGCGCCCGCGCCGCGTGCTCGTGGGCCGCAAGCCGTACGCCGTGGCAGGTGCCGACGGCCTCAACTGGGGTGCCCTGGCCAACTGCGAGTCGGGCGGCAACCCGCGCGCGGTCAACCCGGCCGGCTACTACGGGCTCTACCAGTTCGACCTCGGCACGTGGCGCAGCGTCGGCGGCTCCGGCCTGCCGACCGCCGCCTCGGCGGGCGAGCAGACCTACCGCGCGAAGCTGCTCTACAAGCAGCGCGGCCGCTCGCCGTGGCCCACCTGCGGCCGCCTGCTCTGAGGCTGCAGCGTCACACCGTGCGGGCGCGCACCATCCGCAGCACCTCTTCGGAGCGCTCGGTGAGCGCGCTGACCACCACGGGCGCTGCCCGGGCGGCCGCGACCTCGCGGGCGCGCGCCACCCACGCCTCGTCGACCGTGTACACCGGGAAGAGGCTGGCGGTCAGCGCGAGACCGGGGATCATCCCGCCCTCGTGCAGGGTGGGCAGCGCCTCGAGGTAGCGCTCGGCGTAGGGAGCCAGCACGTCCTCCTGGCCCGGTCGCCAGAAGGCTGCCGCCACGGTGCGGGTGGCCTGGATGGGCACGGTCCGCTCCACCATCGCGGTCCACGCCTCCTCCTTCGCCTCGGCAGAGGGTGAGCTCGCGCGTACGCCGAGCGCCCGGACCCAGGCGTCGGGGTCGGGGTCGCGCTCCTGCAGGGCCTGCACGGCGTCGGTGTCCACCTCGCCGAGCACGGCCCGGCGCTCCAGGGCGTACCACTGCAGGTCGACGTCGTCGCCGGCCAGCTCACGCGCGGCGGCGAGGTCGTCCTCGCCGGTGGCGGTGCGCACCAGCGTGCGCAGCGCCGCCTGCCGGGACACCCCTGCCTCCACCAGGCGACGTGCCGCGGCAGCGACCTGTGCCTCGAGGTCGAGCCGCTCGGACTCCGGTGCCCACCGCTGGGCGGCGGTGAGGGCGAGCTCGAGGCAGGGCTCGGCGAGCGTCTCCACGGTCTCGACCCGGAGCACGTCGGTGAGCGCCCCCACGGCGTCGGCAGCCGTGGCGTCGGCGTTGGACAGCATGTCCCACACGGTGGCCATCGCCACGGCCCGGGCCAGGGTCGTGGGCAGGCCAGAGGGGCGGCTGACCAGCACCTGCCGGCCGGCGGCGTCGGGCCGGGTGGTGGCGAACGTGGTGTCGTCGTGGTTGACGAGGTAGAGGTCGGCCTCGGGCAGGCCCTCGACAGCGGTGCGCTCGCCGACCACCTCCACGCGGACGGAGCCCACCTCCTCGAGCGCCTCACCGGCGCGGCGGTAGGCACCCACGCCCACCACCTGCGGGTGCGGGGCGCCGTGGGCGCCAACGGCGGTGAGCACCAGGCCCTCGTCGGTGTGCTCGAGGCCCAGCCGGTCGACGCCGGCGGTCTCCAGCCAGGCCGTACGCCACGGCTGGAGGTCGCGGCCGCTGGCCTGCTCGAGCGCTCCGACGAGGTCGTCCAGGGTGGTGTTGCTCCACGCGTGCTCGGCGAAGTAGGCGCTCATGCCCACGCAGAAGGTGTCCTCGCCCACGAAGTGCATGAGCTGCTTGAGCACCGCCGCGCCCTTGGGGTAGGTGATGGAGTCGAAGATCGACTCCGCGTCGGCCACGGTGGGCACGGGCTGGCGGATCGGGTGGGAGCTGGGTCCCTGGTCGGCGAGGTAGGCGTTGAGCTTGTCGTCCACGAGGTTGTTGGCGGCCGTGTCGCCGTAGGCGGTCGCCCGCTCAGCGGCCCACATGCAGGCGAACTCGGCGAAGGCCTCGTTGAGCCAGAGGTCGTCCCACCAGCGCATCGTGACGATGTTGCCGAACCACATGTGCGCCATCTCGTGCAGCAGCACGTTGGCGAACACCTGCCACTCGCCGGTGGTCGGCTCGTGGCGGCGCAGGACGCTGTCGGCCCAGGTGACGCAGCCGTAGTTCTCCATCGCGCCACCGAACTCGGGCAGGAACACCTGGTCGTAGGTGCGCTGCGGGAACGGCATGCCGAAGCGCTCGCCGAAGAACTCGAGGCCCTGCGCGGTGAGCGTGAACAGCTGCTCGGCGTCGCGCTCCAGCGCGGTGGCCAGGGTCTGCCGGGCGTACAGGCCGAGGTCGTGGCCACCGACCTCCTGCCGCACCTCGACGAACGGCCCGGCCACCACGACGGGGTTGTACGTCGACAGCGGCGGCGTGGGCTCGAAGGTCCAGCGCCGCCCGCCCTCGACGTCCTCGACCAGCGGGTCGCCGGAGTTGCTGACCACGGTCCATGCCGCCGGTGCGGTGACCGTGAACGCGTGCGGTGCCTTGAGGTCGGGCTGGTCGAAGCAGGCCCATGCGTAGCGCGCCTCGTCGGGCTCGAAGCTGGTCCACACGTAGACGTTGTCGTCGCCCGGGTCGACCGCGCGGTGCACCCCCCGCCCGTGCGTGGTGTCGCTCTGCACGGTGGCGACGACCAGCTCGTTGTCCTCGGCGAGGTCGGCCAGCGCGATCCGCCCCTCGTGTGCCGGGGGAAGCGGCTTGCCGTTGAGCGTGGCCGACTCCACCTCCGCGCAGCAGTCGACGAACGTCGACGCCCCGGCGGTGCTCGTGAACCGCACGGTGCTGACGGCCCGGAAGGCGGGCCCGTCGACCAGGTCGGTGAGGTCGACCTCGATGTCGTAGGAGGTGACCGCCAGCAGGGCCGCGCGGGTGACGGCCTCCTCCTGGCGAAGGCTGCGGACGGGCACGGCAGGCGCCTTCACTGCCCGACCCGCGTCCGCACCTCGTAGAGCTCGGGGAAGAAGGTCAGGCTCAGCGCACGTCGCAGGAAGTCCACGCCCGACGACCCGCCGGTGCCGACCTTGTGGCCGATGACGCGCTGCACCACCTGGAGGTGGCGGAAGCGCCACTGCTGGAAGGCGTCCTCGATGTCGACGAGTTCCTCGCACGTCTCGTAGACGCCCCAGTGCTCGGCGGGCGCGGCGTACACGGCCGCGAAGAGGTCCACGAGCTCGTCGTCGGTGGTGTGCGGCTGCGACCAGTCGCGCTCGAGCAGCCGCTGCGGGACGGCGTACCCCTGGCGTGAGAGGTGGGCGAGGAACTCGTCGTAGAGCGACGGCTCGTGCAGCAGCTCCGTGAGGGTGGTGCGGGCCGTCTCGTCGTGGGAGAAGACGTCGACCATGTCGGCGTTCTTGTTGCCGAGCAGGAACTCGACCTCGCGGTACTGCGCGGACTGGAAGCCCGAGCTGGTCGCCAGGAACGGCCGGATCTCGGCGTACTCGCTCGGTGTGAGCGTCGCGAGCACCGACCACTGGTCGGTGAGGGTGTGCTGGATGTGCTTGATGCGCGCCATCCGCTTGAGCGCGGGGGAGAGGTCGTCGGTGCGCAGGAGTGCGCGGGCCGAGCGCAGCTCGTGGACCATCAGCTTGAGCCACAGCTCGCTCGTCTGGTGCTGGACGATGAAGAGCAGCTCGTCGTGCTGCGGCGGGTCCGACAGCGGCTGCTGCGCCGAGAGCAGCACGTCGAGACGCAGGTAGTCGCCGTAGGACATGGACCTCGAGAAGTCCGTCTGGATGCCGCCCTCGAGGTCGCGCTTGTTGGGTGTCCCGCCCGTTCCTTCTGACATGGCTGCAACCTATCCGTCATCGCGGTCGGTGGCCTCGTCTACCGTCGCACCATGCCCGAGTCGTCCGCCGAGCGCACCCGCACCTGGGTGCCCGACTGGCCGTGTGCGCCTGCGCAGGCGCTGCGACCGCAGCGGCGCGGCGCGGGGGACCCGACGCAGCGGCACCTCGACGACGGTCGCATCTGGCGTGCCATGCGTACGCCCGCGGGCCCGGCGTCGCTGTGCGTGCAGCCGCGACCGTCGGCCGGCGAGGTCGTCGGCCGGGCCTGGGGACCGGGCGCGGAGTGGGCGCTCGACCGGATGCCCGCGCTGCTCGGCGCCGACGACGACCCGACCGGCTTCGAGCCGCACCACCACCCCGAGGTCGCCGAGGGCTGGCGCGCCCACCAGCACTGGCGCATCGGCCGCACCGGCCTGGTGATGGAGTCGCTGGTGCCCTCGATCCTCGAGCAGAAGGTGACCGGCAAGCAGGCGTTCGGCTCGTTCCGCGAGCTCGTACGCCGCCACGGCGAGCCCGCGCCCGGGCCGGTGGCGCCGCTGCGGCTGATGCTCCAGCCGACGCCGGAGACGATCGCCGCGATCCCCTCGTGGGAGTGGTTGCGCCTCGGCGTCCAGCCGGCCCAGTCCCGCACCGTCGTGACCGCGTGCCGCCTCGCCGCGTCGCTGGAGCGCGTCACGGAGGTGTCCGCCGACGAGGCCGACCGGCGGCTCCGGTCGGTCCGGGGGATCGGCGTGTGGACCAGCGCCGAGGTCCGCCAGCGCGCGCTCGGCGATGCCGACGCCGTGAGCTTCGGCGACTACCACCTCGCCAACTGGGTCGGCTGGGCGCTCGTCGGCCACGACATCACCGACGAGGAGATGGCCGCGCTGCTCGAGCCCTACCGGCCGCACCGCGGCCGGGCGGCGACGATGGCGGTCGCCGGCGGCCGGTCACGCCCGCGCAGGGGACCGCGGATGAGCGTCCCGACACACCTGCCGACCCGCTGACGCCCAGGTCGGCGCCCCGGTCCAGACCCCCAGAAATGGTGTCGCCGCCCGCCGCGGCCCGGGAGTAGCGTCGATCGTCATGGGCGACACGGACCCCGTCCTGCTGCTGGCCACCACCGACGAGACGTCTCGGGACGTCCTCGAGTCAGAGCTGCGGCACCGGTACGGAGGCGACTACGAGGTCGTCGTGTGCGCCGACTACGGCCACGCACGGGCAGTGCTCGAGGGCCTGCGCCGGTGGGAGCGGCAGGTGGCCCTCGTGATCGCCTGCTACGGACCCGAGGACCGCGACGGCCTGGACTTCCTGCGCCGCGCCTACTCGCTGCACCCCTCGGCGAAGCGGGCCGTCACCGGCATCTGGGGTGACTTCGCCAGCACGAGAGAGGTGTTCGCGGCCATCGGCCACGGCCATGCCGAGCTCGTGCTGCTGCGGCCGGAGCGACGGCGTGACGAGGAGTTCCACGGTGCCATCACCGACACGCTCGACGACTGGCACCTGGCCCAGGGCATCGGGTTCGAGGCGGTGCGGATGATCGGCGAGCAGCGCGACGAGCGCACCCACGCGCTGCGCGACCAGTTCGGCCGCAACCACATCCCGGTCGGCTTCCACCAGGTGGGCACCGAGTCGGCCAACCGGCTGCTCGCCGGGCTCGGCCTCGCCGACCCGGAGCTTCCGGTGCTCCAGCTGGCGTTCACCTCGCCACCCACCACTCTGGTCGCGCCGACCGACCTCGAGATCGCCGACGCCTTCGGGCTGATGGGTCCGATGCCGACCGACCACGTCTACGACGTCGTGGTGGTCGGAGCCGGCCCCAGTGGTTTGGCGGCGGCGGTCTACGCCTCCTCCGAGGGGCTCTCGACGATGGTGGTGGAGCAGCACGCGGTCGGTGGCCAGGCGGGCACGTCGTCGCTGATCCGCAACTACCCGGGGTTCGCCCGAGGGGTCAGCGGCGCCCACCTCGCCTACCGGTCGTTCCAGCAGGCCTGGGCCTTCGGCAGCGAGTACTCGTTCCTGCGCGAGGTGCAGGGGCTGGGCACCGACGGGGGCCTGCGTACGGTCTCCATGTCCGACGGCAGCGTGATCCGCGCCCGCAGCGTCGTGATCGCCACCGGCGTCGACTACCGCATGCTCGACGTGCCGTCCCTCGAGCGGCTGGTCGGGCGCGGTGTCTTCTACGGAGCCGCGGTGTCCGAGGCGCCGTCGATGGCCGGGACGGAGGTGTACGTCGTGGGAGGCGGCAACTCGGCCGGGCAGGCCGCGGTCCACCTCGCGCGCTACGCCCACCAGGTCACCCTGCTGGTGCGCGGGCCGTCGCTCGCGGCGAGCATGTCGGACTACCTCATCTCACAGCTCGAGGCGACCCGCAACGTCGCCATCCGCTACCGCACCGCTGTGCTCGACGGACGCGAGGAGGACGGCTGCCTGGCCGGGCTGACCCTGGGCGACCCGCACGGGCACTCGCGCGAGGAGGTGCCGGCCGGCGGGCTGTTCGTGCTGATCGGCTCGGTGCCGCGGACCTCCTGGCTGCCGGACGAGATCGCGCGCGACGAGGCGGGCTTCATCCGCACCGGTCAGGACGGTCGGCTGCTGCTGGAGACCAGCATGGAAGGCGTCTTCGCGGTCGGCGACGTCCGTTCGGGCTCGGTCAAGCGGGTGGCGACGGCCGTGGGCGACGGCGCCACCGTCATCGCCCTGCTCCACGGCTACCTCGCCGCGCACCCGGCCCCGACCGCATGACGCCAGTCACGGGCGCACCGGTCACCGGGGCGATGCGTCGGCTGCTGGTCGTGGCGGCCGTGTTGGTGTTCCTGGCCGGCTTCCAGCTCACGGTCTTCCCCACCCGCACGGCCGACTGGTTCTCGTGGACCATCGACGTGCCGATGACCGCGGTCTTCCTCGGGGCGGCCTACTGGGCCAGCGCCGTTCTCGAGGTGGCGGGAGCGCGCGCGGCGCGTTGGGGGCGCGCCCGGCTGACGGTGTGGGCGGTCCTCGTCTTCACCACGCTGACGCTGGTGGTCACGCTGCTGCACCTCGACAAGTTCCACCTCGGCGCCGAGCACCCGGCCACCGCCCGTGCAGTGACGTGGGGCTGGCTGGCGATCTACGCCGGCGTGCCGGTGCTCATGGTCCTCGGCCTGGTCCGTCAGCCCCGCACGGCGCCGTCGCCCGCCGACGGCGTACGGCGGCTGCCGCGCACCCTGCGCGTCCTCCTCGGCGGTCTCGCGGCGGTGCTGCTGGTGTCGGGCGTCGCCCTCCTGCTCGCCCCGGAGTGGGCTGCCGCAGGCTGGGCGTGGCCGCTGACGCCACTGACCGGACGGGCCGTGGGCGCCTGGCTCGTCGGGCTCGGCTGGGCGGCCGCGCACGCGTACCTCATCGACGACACCGACGACGTGCGTCCGCTCGGCCTCACGGGCGCTGCCTTCGTGGTCCTCGAGACGGTCGCGCTGCTGAGGTACGGCGACGCGCTCGACTGGTCGGGGTGGCAGGCCCTGGTGTACGTCGTGGGGCTGGGGTGGATCGCCGTCGTCTCGGCGTGGATCCTGCTGCTCAGAGCAGCGGGCGCAGCGGCGCGAGGAAGCTCTCGGTGAACTTCCGGTTGAGGTCGCGCGCCTCCCACTCGTCGAGGGTCAGCTCGAGGCAGTTGGACTCGTCGGTGCGGAAGACCTCCTCCATCACCGCGGCGAAGGCGGGGTCGATGACCTCGAGGTTGATCTCGTAGTTGCCCTGCAGGCTCAGCCGGTCGATGTTGGCGGTGCCGACCGTCGCCCAGCTGCCGTCGATGGTCGCGGTCTTGGCGTGCACCATCGCGTCCCGGAAGCGGAGGATGCGCGCCCCGGACCGGAGCAGCTGGCCGTAGTAGCCGCGCGAGATCCAGTCGGCGACGATGTGGTTGGACTTCAGCGGCAGCAGGATGCGTACGTCGACGCCGCGGCGTGCGGCCTCGGCGAGCGCGTCCACGAAGTCCTGGTCCGGCAGGAAGTACGCCGTGGTGAGCCAGATGTTGCGGCTCGCCCGGTTGATCGCCTCGAGGTACATGCTGCGGATCGGGAAGTTCCACTGCCGTGGGATGTTCTTGTGGATCCGGATCTGGGGGTCCCAGTCCGACGCCGTCTCGATCAGGAGCGGTCGTTCGTTGCGACGCAGCCGGTGGTGGCGGTTGAGGTTCCAGAAGTCGGCGAACGCCCGCTTCATGTCCCAGACCCCGGGGCCGGTGATGCGGACGTGGGTGTCGCGCCACTCGGTGGCGTAGGCCGAGCCGATGTTGTAGCCGCCGAGGAAGGCGACCTCCTCGTCCACGACCAGCACCTTGCGGTGGTTGCGGCCGTAGCGCCGCAGGTCCCACACGCGCAGGCCGGCCGTCCACACCGGGTAGCGCAGCACCTTGAGGGAGGGGGGGAAGCGCTTGAACGCGGGCGAGACCACCATGTTGGCGAAGCCGTCGTAGACGCAGTGCACGTCGACGCCGCGCGCCGCGGCCGCGGTCAGGGCGGTCTTGAACTTCCACCCGATCTCGTCGCCCTTCCAGATGTAGGTCTCGAAGAGGATCTGCTTCTTGGCACCGTCGATCGCGGCCAGCATGTCGTCGTAGAGGTCGCGTCCGAAGGTGTACGTGGTGATCTCGCCGTCACCGACCGGGACGGTGTCGGGACCGGAGACGGGGAAGGGCTTGGGCTTCTTGCCGCGGCGGCGGTAGGAGTCGACGAGCGAGAGCGCGATCGCCACGCCGAGCTGGAGCCCGAACAGCCCGAGCAGGGTGCGCCGCAGGGCGGTCAGCGTGCGGGCGACGGTCACGGGCTCAATCTAGCCACGGGACCCAGCGACCGTGTGGCGCGACGCGGCTGGGGTCGTCACCCTCGACCGCGTGCGCTAGCCGGCGAGCCCCAGCGCGGCGTACCGGTCGACGTCGCACGGCTCGTCGGACAGCACCCGGAACAGAGCGGCCCGCAGCATCGCCTGCCGCTCCACGCCGCTGCGCCACCCGTCCAGCGCCGCGGCCGGCGCTCCGTGCCAGAGCACGGCGTCGAGCACGCAGACCGCCTCCGCCCACAGCGGCGGGCGCCACGCAGGCGAGAGGTCGATGACGAACGGCACGCCCGACGCGTCGAGCAGCACGTTGCCCGCCAGGTCGGCGTGGACGAGCTGCTCGCGGCCGAGGTCGGTGTCGTCGAGGCCCGCGGTCAGTGCGCGCACGAGGTCGACGAGCCCAGGTTCGGGCCGCCCGGCTGCGGCATGCTGCGCGGCGTCGACGTCGTACGCCTGTCGCTCCGCCTCGGCCCAGCGGCCGGTGCGGGCGTCGAGCCCGGCGGGGCGTTCGGGGACCGAGGTCGCGAGATGTGCGTGCAGGAGGTGCGCGGCGGCTCGCAGGGTCGGCAGGTCGCGGCACGGCGTCGTTCCCGGCTCGAAGCGGGTCGCCGCCCAGCCGTCCACGGTCAGGCTCCCGTCGCGCGCCGGCACCGGCAGCGTGAGCCGGAGCGACCGGGGTGCCGCCTCGTCGAGGCGTACGGCCAGCCTGGCCTGGATCGGCGCCAGCCACGCCTCCGACTCGTCATGACCGGGCGACAGGACCAGGTCGCCGGCCCGCCAGCTCGTTCCCTGTCCGCCCGGCAGCGGCTCCAGCACGCCCTCGGCCGCGAACAGGTCGAGCACGCGGTCCGGCGGCTGGGCGTGGTGGGGCACGACGCGAGCGTAGGACGCCGCTGTCGGTGCCTCCCCGTAGGCTCGACGCATGCGTCCAGTCACCGATCTCCAGCGCCGGGTGGCCCCCTTCAAGGTGGTCTCCGACTACCAGCCCTCGGGCGACCAGCCGGCCGCGATCGAGGAGATCGTCGAGCGGGTCAACGGCGGCGTCCAGGACATCGTGCTCCTCGGCGCGACCGGCACCGGCAAGACCGCGACGGTCGCGTGGGTGACCGAGCAGCTCCAGCGGCCCGTGCTCGTGCTCCAGCCCAACAAGACCCTGGCCGCGCAGTTCGCCAACGAGCTGCGCCAGCTGTTCCCCGACAACGCGGTCGAGTACTTCGTCTCCTACTACGACTACTACCAGCCCGAGGCCTACGTCCCCCAGACCGACACCTACATCGAGAAGGACTCCTCGATCAACGAGGAGGTCGAGCGGCTGCGCCACAGCGCGACCAACAGCCTGCTCACGCGCCGCGACACGATCGTGGTGTCGACGGTGTCCTGCATCTACGGCCTCGGCACCCCCCAGGAGTACGTCGACCGGATGCTGCGGCTCAAGGTCGGCGAGGAGCACGACCGCGACTCCGTGCTGCGGCGGCTCGTGGAGATCCAGTACACCCGCAACGACATGTCCTTCACCCGCGGCACCTTCCGCGTCCGCGGCGACACCCTCGAGATCTTCCCGGTCTACGAGGAGCTCGCGATCCGCGTCGAGTTCTTCGGCGACGAGGTCGAGCGGTTGATGACGCTGCACCCGATCACTGGCGAGGTGGTCTCCGACGACACCGAGCTGCACGTCTTCCCCGCCACCCACTACGTCGCCGGCCCCGAGCGGATGGAGCGGGCGATCAAGGGCATCGAGCTCGAGCTCGAGGACCAGCTCGCCACCTTCGAGAAGCAGGGCAAGCTCCTCGAGGCCCAGCGCCTGCGGATGCGCACCACCTACGACATCGAGATGATGCGCCAGGTCGGCTCGTGCTCGGGCATCGAGAACTACTCGATGCACATGGACGGCCGCACCCGCGGCAGCGCCCCCAACACGCTCCTCGACTACTTCCCCGAGGACTTCGTGCTCGTCATCGACGAGTCCCACGTCGCGGTCCCGCAGATCGGCGGCATGTACGAGGGCGACATGTCGCGCAAGCGCAACCTCGTCGACCACGGCTTCCGCCTGCCCAGCGCGATGGACAACCGCCCGCTGCGGTGGGAGGAGTTCGTCGACCGGATCGGCCAGACGATCTACCTCTCCGCCACACCGGGCAACTACGAGATCGACCGGGTCGGAGGCGTCGACAACGCCGTCCAGCAGATCATCCGCCCGACGGGCCTGGTGGACCCCGAGGTCGTCGTCAAGCCGACCAAGGGTCAGATCGACGACCTGATCCACGAGATCCGCACCCGCGCCGACAAGAACGAGCGCGTCCTGGTCACCACGCTGACCAAGAAGATGTCCGAGGACCTCACCGACTACCTCCTCGACGCCGGCATCCGCACCCGCTACCTCCACTCCGAGGTCGACACGCTGCGCCGCATCGAGCTGCTCCGCGAGCTGCGGATGGGCGAGTACGACGTCCTCGTCGGCATCAACCTCCTCCGCGAGGGCCTCGACCTCCCCGAGGTGTCGCTGGTCGCGATCCTCGACGCCGACAAGGAGGGCTTCCTGCGCTCCGACAAGTCGCTGATCCAGACCATCGGCCGCGCGGCGCGCAACGTGTCCGGCCAGGTCCACATGTACGCCGACAAGATCACGCCCTCGATGGAGAACGCGATCGGCGAGACCAACCGCCGCCGTGCGATCCAGGTCGCCTACAACACCGAGCGCGGGATCGATCCCCAGCCGCTCCGCAAGAAGATCGCCGACATCACCGAGATGCTCGCCCGCGAGGACGAGACCACCCAGGAGCTGCTCAAGACCTGGGCCGACGTCGGCCAGAAGGGCCGCGCCGGCGGCGTGAAGGCCGGCAAGTCCCCGACGCCCGCCCTGTCGCGCATCCACGCCGAGGCGCCCGACACGGCCGGCATCCCGAGCAGTGACCTCGCGGTGCTGATCCAGGAGCTGACCGACCAGATGAAGACCGCGGCGGCCGAGCTGCAGTTCGAGGTGGCGGCGCGCCTGCGCGACGAGATCAGCGACTTGAAGAAAGAGCTGCGCCAGATGATGGAAGCGACGAAGTGAGGAAGGGGCGCTGAGCGAGGAACGAGCTCAGAGCGTCCCTGACGAGCGAGGAGCAGCGCGAGCGCAGCGAGCGCCGGCGACGCGCTGAGCGCTTGGCCGCCTCAGAACTCGTCCGGGCGACGCCTGAGCTCCTTCTCCTGCTTCTTCTCCAGCCGCCGGGCGTGCTCGTCGATGATGTCGCGCTTGTTCACGATGACCCGCGCGAGGTTCATCAGCGCGAACCCGATGGGGAAGAGCGGCCAGGGGAACCCGCCCCACATCGTGACCGCCCAGATGGTCCAGAGCAGGGCGGAGAGGCCGATCAGGCCCAGCAACGCCTCACGTCGGTCGGCCTGCCACTTCCGGACGGCCTGCTGGTGGATGTCGCCGGCGCCCGGTCGAGGTGCTCGCGCCACCGGCAGGTCCTCGACCAGCGGCACGAGGTCGCCGAGCGTACGGCTGGCGAGCGCGGCGTCGGTGCGCTCGTCGTACTCGGCACGGGTGATGCGTCCCTCGGCGAACGCGTCGGCGAGGACGGTCTCGATCACGGCGCGGTCGCGGTCGGACGCCCGGATCGACCGGTTGGCAGGACTGCGCGGATCGTGGTCGAACTGTCGCCACACCTCGATCTCCGGCACGGTGCCAGCATAGGCACGGCATGCCGACGGCGGACGGGAGATCCCGTCCGCCGTCGGTCGTGCGTCAGCCGGTCAGTGCCTCAGGGGCAGCTGGTGGTGGTGGAGGTCTGCGCTGCAGCCAGGGCCGCCTGCGCGGCGGTGAGGGCGGTCTGGGCGGCGGCCTTCCGCTTCTTGGCCTTCCTGACCGCCTTCTTGGCCTTCTTCACCTTCTTCTTGGCCTTCGCGATCTTGGCCTCGTCGTCGGCCTTCACGGCCTTCTTGAGCGCCTTGCGAGCCTTCTTGAGGACCTTCTTGGCCTTCTTGAGGGTCTTGGCCGCGGTGGCGTACGTCGCGGTCGCCGTGGTGACCGTGGCCTGCGCGGACGCGACCGAGGTCTGGGCGGTGGTGCAGGCGACGGAGGCGTTGTCGGTGAAGGCGACGGAGTCGATGCCGATGTAGTCGCTGTTGTCGCCGCTCGGGCCGCCCTCGGTGACGTAGTAGCGGAAGGCGACGCAGCCGGACACGTTGGTGGTGCCGAGCCCGGTGAGCGGCATGCTGTACTTCGTCCAGGTCCGCGGGTAGCCCTCGACGGTGAGCGTCGGGTTGATCGTGCCGAGGACGGTGGTGAAGTCACCGACGCCGTCGGCGGTGGAGCCCGGGTTGCAGGAGCCGTTGGTCGACATGCGGACCTCGAGGCGGTCCGGGTAGGCGGTCGCGGTCAGCGTGCGGGTCCAGAACTCGAAGACGTCGGTGCTGCTCAGCGAGGTCTGCCGCGGAGTGATCAGCCAGTCGCTGATCGTCGCCAGGTTGGCGCCGTCCTGGAAGTTGGCGGCGAAGAACGAGTTCGGCGTGCCGGCCTGGGCGGTGAAGTCGCCGTCGGTCACACCTTGGCTCCAGCTCTGGGTGCCGAGGGGCGAGCTGAGGTTGACGACCTGCCAACCGGTGGGCACGGTGCCGCTCTCGAAGCCCTCGCTGAAGGTGGCGGCCTGGGCCGGCTGGGCGGTGGTGACGGCCAGTGCGCCGGCGACGAGGCCGAGGGCCACCGTGCGGGCTGTGCGTCGGAACAAGGACATGCTGGATTCCCCCTGGGAAGCTGGTGCGCCGGACCCCCGTGGCGGGCGCGTCAGGCGCGACACTAGGGAGGACGGGCGGGCGCCGCAGGAGAATCCGAGAACCTCACCGGAAGGTGGGACCCGCAGGGGTGAGGACCGCATTCGCGGCGGGTCGCTAGCGTCGCGGCATGAGCACCCCCATCGACCTCGGCAGGCCGGTCTCCGGCGACGTCATCGACCTGATCCTCGAGGACCACCGCCGCTTCGAGTCCCTGCTGCGCCAGCTGCGCGACAGCTCCTCGGACCGCGACGCCGTGCGCAAGGCCCTCGCGGCCCTCCACGTCGCCCACGCGGAGGCGGAGGAGCAGCACGTCTACCCCACGCTGCGCCGCAAGGACGCGATCACCGAGCACGAGGCCGAGCACGGCGAGGAGGAGCACGCCGAGGGCCACGAGGCCATGCTCAAGGTGCTGGAGCTCAAGGGCACCGACACCCAGGCCTTCGACGACGCCGTGGAGGAGCTCGCCACCGCGCTCAACCACCACCTCACCGAGGAGGAGCTGACCATCCTCAACCCGGCACGGGACGAGGTCGGCGAGCAGGTCCGCGCCGAGCTGGGCGTGGCCTTCGCGACCGAGCGCAACAAGCAGCTGGACGCCGACTGCGGCAGCATCGACAACGTCCGCCGTATCGTGCAGGAGGCCGAGAAGGAGGGCCTCCTCGACGACGAGGAGGACGAGGACGACGACTGACTGACCGGCCTCGCGGTCAGCGCTGACGCAGGATGGTCAGGCCGACCATGCGTGAGACGACCATGGCGATGTAGAACACGCCCGTCATCATCTCGACCATGACCACCGACCTCGCCTGGGTGCCCACGGCGACCAGGTCGGAGAGCCCGACGCTGGTCAGGACGGAGAACGACAGGTAGAGCAGCTCGAACCACGAGTGCTCGAAGCCGCCCGCGTTGCTGAACGACTGCGGCCACACCACCTGCACGGCCGCGAAGAGGTAGGCGAAGCCCCACGCGACGACGGTGAACGCGGCGCCGGTCGCGAAGTACTCGTCGGTCGTCACCTTGTCGTCGTGGAACAGGTAGCGCAGCATCGCGTAGGAGACGTAGAAGTAGAACGGCGCGTGCAGGAGGCCCGAGACGAGCAGGATCGGTTCGGTCGTCGGGAACACCGCCTCGAGCAGCGTGAAGACGATCGTCGGAGCGCCGAGGAAGAACACGATCCGGCTCACGTGCGGCGTACGCCGGACCGCGAGGACCGCAGACCCCACGGCCAGCATCCCGATGACGCCGAGGAACGCCTTGCCCAGCTCGGAGCCGCCGAGGAACGGCCAGGCGAGCACCTGGAGCAGCTGCGCGCCCAGCAGCATCGCAGAGGGGTGGGCGCTCAGGAACTGGATCGGTCGGCTCACGACGACGCAGTCTAGGGACGCGCCGATCAACCGCACGGCGACGCCCCGTTGGGCTAGGTTCGCCGCGTGGGCGTACGAGCACGGAGCTGGGCGGCAGGCGGGCTCGCCGTCGTGCTCGTCGGCCTGCTCGTCGCGATCGGGCTCGTCGTCACCTCGCGCGACGCCGTCGACGCCGAGCTGACTGCTGCGCAGCAGGACGTCGCGGCCGCGGCCCGGGCCGAGGCGCTGGCCTTCCTCACCGTCGACCACGAGGACATGGACCCGCTGATCGACGCCGTGCTGGCGGGCGCGACCGGCGAGTTCGCCGAGCAGTACGAGTCGCAGCGCGAGACCCTGACCCGCGAGGCCGTCCGGACCGAGGCCACCTCGGTGCCCGAGGTCGTCGCGCTCGGCGTGGGTGACCAGGACGCCGACTCGGCCACGGTCCTGGTCGCCGCCAACAGCACGGTGACCAACACCGGCACCGGAGGCGAGGGGCAGGTCCGCTACTACCGCCTGCGGCTCGAGCTCGTCCGGGAGGACGACCGGTGGCTGACCGACAACCTCGAGTTCGTGCGGTGAGCGGGCCCGTGATGACGAGCAGGCGGTGGATCGTGGGCCTCGCGGTGCTGGTGTGCGTGGCGGTCCTCGCGCTCGTCTGGGTGCTGAGGGACCCCGGACCGGGGTCGGGTGCAGGGATCAGCAGCGCCGACGACCCTGACGTGTCCGTGGTGTCCGCCTCGGTGAAGGACGCCGTGCGCGAGCGGGCCGCGGAGGGTGCCGCCGCCGCGTACAGCTACTCGTGGGAGACGCTTGCCGACGACAAGGCTGCGGCGCGCGCGCTGATGACGACCGCCATGCAGGACCGCTACGACCGGACGATGGCGGGCGTCGCCACCTCGAGCCAGCGCGACCGTACGGTGGTCTCCGCCGACGTCGTCGACACCGCCCTCGTGACCGCCTCGGCGACCCACGCGCGGGTCCTCGTGTTCGTCAACCAGCGCACCTCCGGCGACGACCTCGCCGAGCCGACGCTCGACCTCGACCGCGTCCTCGTGACACTGCGGCGTGACGGCGGGGAGTGGAAGCTCAGCGAGCTCGACGCCCTGTGACGGACACCGGGCGGGGGCCGACCGGCCCTTGTCGGCAGCGCGCGCGACCGGAAGGATCCGGGACGTGGACGACGTCACGACCGACCTGCTGATCATCGGAGCCGGCCCGACCGGCCTGTTCTCCGCCTACTACGCCGGCTTCCGCGGCCTGCGCGTCGCCGTGGTCGACTCGCTGCCCGAGCTGGGCGGTCAGATCACCGCCATGTATCCCGAGAAGGCGATCCTCGACGTCGCGGGCTTCCCCAGCATCAAGGGGCGCGACCTCGTCGAGGGGCTGGTCGCCCAGGCGGCGACGGCCGACCCGACGTACCTGCTGGACCGCACGGCCACCATGCTCGACCACGGCGAGGACGAGGTCGTGGTCACCCTCGACGACGGCACCCGGGTCACGGCCGGGGCGGTGCTGATCACCTCGGGCATCGGGAAGTTCAGCCCCCGCCCACTCCCGGCCGGCGAGGGCTGGGTGGGCCGCGGCATGGAGTTCTTCGTGCCCAGCTTCGCACCGTACGCCGGCCGGGACGTGGTCGTCGTCGGCGGAGGGGACAGCGCCTTCGACTGGGCCCAGCACCTCGAGCCGATCGCCGCGTCCGTGACGCTGGTGCACCGCCGCGACGCCTTCCGCGCCCACGAGCGGACCGTGGCGGCCGTCAAGGACTCGAGCGTGGAGATCATCACCAACGCCCAGGTCACCGAGCTGCGCGGCGACGGGCACCTCGAGGAGGTGGAGATCACCGTCGACGGCCAGGAGCCGCAGGTGCGCAAGGCCCAGGCCCTCGTCGCCGCGCTCGGCTTCATCGCCGACCTGGGGGCGATCCAGCAGTGGGGCCTGGAGACGCAGAAGCGGCACGTGGTGGTCGACTCGTCGATGCGGACCAACCTCCCGCGCGTCTTCGCCGCGGGCGACATCACCGACTACCACGGCAAGGTGCGGCTGATCGCCGTCGGCTTCGGTGAGGCCGCGACGGCGGTCAACAACGCGGCCGTGGTCCTCGACCCGGCGGCGCACGTCTTCCCCGGGCACTCCAGCGAGGGGTGAGGAGCCGGTCCGGCTGTGGGTCGCCTACCGGTGAGTAGGCATAATGTGCGGGTGCGCATCGCCATGCTGTCCTACCGGAGCAAGCCCCACTGCGGCGGACAGGGCGTCTACATCCGGCACCTGAGCCGCGAGCTCGTACGCCTCGGGCACGAGGTGGAGGTGTTCTCGGGCCAGCCCTACCCGGACCTCGACGACGGCGTCGTGCTCACCAAGGTGCCCAGCCTCGACCTCTACCGCGAGCCCGACCCGTTCCGGGTTCCGCACCTGCGCGAGTTCCGCGACCGCATCGACGTCGAGGAGTTCCTCACGATGTGCGCGGCCGGCTTCCCCGAGCCGAAGACCTTCAGCTCGCGCATCGCGCGGCTGA
Organism: Nocardioides sp. BGA-UO-ETr-FS32; assembly: GCF_059567905.1. NCBI lineage: Bacteria > Bacillati > Actinomycetota > Actinomycetes > Propionibacteriales > Nocardioidaceae > Nocardioides > Nocardioides sp. BGA-UO-ETr-FS32. The sequence continues at coordinate 806,149 of NZ_JCAQOX010000013.1, forward strand.
TGAAGGACCGTGCCGGCGACTTCGACGTCGCGCACGACAACCAGGTGCTCGGCACCGGGATCCTGGCGCTCGAGTCCTACGGCCTGCCGGTGGTCGCGACCATCCACCACCCGATCACGATGGACCGGAGGATCGACCTCCAGACCGCGCCGACGTGGCGCAAGCGCCTCACGCTGCGCCGGTGGTACGGCTTCCTGCGCATGCAGACCAGGGTCGCCAAGCGCTACCGCAAGGTGCTCACGCCCTCGGAGTCGTCGCGACGCGACGTCGCCCGGGACTTCGGCGTCGACCCCGCCCGGATGCAGACGATCCTGCTGGGCGTCGACGACGTCTTCGCCCCGCCGACCGCCCCGCGCGTGCCGGGCCGGATCCTGGCGATGGCCAGCGCCGACGCCCCGATGAAGGGCATCGCCACGCTGCTCGAGGCCTTCGCCAAGCTCGCCGTCGAGCGCGACGTCTCGCTGGTGCTCGTCACCCGCCCAGAGCCCGGCGGCCGCACCGAGCAGCTCGTCGACCAGCTCGGCATCGCCGACAAGGTCAGCTTCGTCAACGGCGTCAGCGACGCCGAGCTCGTGGAGGTGATGGGCTCGGCCGAGGTGGCCTGCGTGCCGTCGCTCTACGAGGGCTTCTCGCTGCCGACCGCCGAGCTGATGGCGTGCGCGACCCCGCTGGTGGTGTCCCGCGCAGGCGCGATCCCCGAGGTGGTCGGCCCCGACGGCGAGTGCGCCGACCTGGTCACGCCCGGCGACGTCGGCGAGCTCGAGCAGGCGATCGCCGCGCTGCTCGACGATCCGGAGCGGCGTACGGCGATGGGCGCGGCCGGGCGCGCCCGCGTCGAGAGGATGTTCAGCTGGCGGGCCGTGGCCGAGGCCACCGCCGCCGCCTACGAGGAGACCATCGCCGCCTTCCACGCCGAGAGGGCCGGCCAGAGGGAGGGCCACCGTGCTGACCGTTGACTTCGACCGGCTGGGACTGCGTCCCGGCGACCGCGTCCTCGACATGGGCTGCGGTGCCGGACGGCACGCCTTCGAGATGTACAAGCGCGGCGCCGACGTCATCGCGTTCGACCAGGACGCCGACGAGCTCGCGACCGTGCGCGAGTGGTTCACCGCGATGCGCGAGGCGGGCGAGGTGCCCGAGGGCGCCGAGGCCGACGTCAAGGAGGGCGACGCGCTGGCGCTTCCCTTCGCCGACGGCGAGTTCGACCGCATCGTGGCCGCGGAGGTCCTCGAGCACATCCACCGCGACGTCGACGCGATCAAGGAGCTGGTCCGGGTGCTGCGCCCCGGCGGCACGCTCGCGATCTCGGTGCCGCGGTGGCTGCCCGAGATCGTCAACTGGAAGCTCTCCGACGACTACCACAACGCCGAGGGCGGCCACGTCCGGATCTACACGACCGAGGAGCTCGTCGACAAGGTCACCAAGGCCGGCCGCGCCAACGACGGCACCCCCGGCGACGCGATGGTCTTCACCGGCAAGGACCACGCCCACGGTCTCCACACGCCCTACTGGTGGATCAAGTGCGCGGTCGGCGTCACCAACGACGACCACCCGCTCGCCAAGGCCTACCACCGGCTCCTGGTCTGGGAGATCATGGAGAACCCCAAGGCGCTCCAGTACGCCGGCAGGGTGCTCGACCCGCTCATCGGGAAGAGCATGGTGCTCTACTTCCGCAAGCCGGCATGACGGACGTCCCCACCCGCGCCCGGGTCGAGCAGACCGCCGCGACCATCGAGGCGATGCAGGAGCCCTCGGGCGCGATCCCGTGGACCCCGGGCGAGCACACCGACGTCTGGAACCACCTCGAGGCGGCCATGGCGCTGATGGTCGGCGGGCGCCGCGACGCCGCGGAGCGCGCCTTCGCGTGGGCGCGGGAGACGCAGCGGGCCGACGGCTCGTGGCCGATGAAGATCGTCGTCGGCGAGGTCGAGGACCACTCCGGTGAGACCAACATGTCTGCGTACGTCGCGGTCGCCACGTGGCACCACTGGCTGGTCGCGCGCGACGAGGCGTTCGTCCGGCTGATGTGGCCGACCGTCCGGCGCGCGCTCGACTTCGTGGTGTCGCTCCAGCTGCCGTTCGGCGGTGTCGCGTGGTCCCAGGAGTGGCACGACGGCGAGCCCGCCACCGTCAACGAGCAGGCCCTGCTGGCCGGGTCGTCCAGCATCTACCACTCGCTGCGGGCCGGCGTCGCGCTGGCCGAGCTGGTGGGGGAGCCGCAGGTCGAGTGGGAGCTGGCCGGCGGCCGTCTCGGCCACGCGTTGCGCGAGCACCGCGACCTGTTCCTGGACAAGTCGACCTTCTCGATGGACTGGTACTACCCGGTCCTCGGTGGGGCCGTCCGCGGCGAGGCGGCGCGTGAGCTGCTCGCCGAGCGCTGGGACACCTTCGTTGAGCCCGGGCTCGGGATCCGCTGCGTGTCCACCAACCCGTGGGTCACCGGCGCCGAGACGTGCGAGCTGGTGCTCGCGCTCGAGGCGATCGGCGACCGCGAGCGGGCCCGTCAGCTGCTCGCCGACATGCAGCACCTGCGTACGGACGAGGGGTCCTACTGGACCGGCTACGTCTGGCCGACCGAGCGGGACGAGCAGGGGGGCAACTGGCCGGTCGAGCAGACGACCTACACCGCGGCGGCAGTCATCCTCGCCGTGGACGCGCTCACCGACAGCACGCCCGGGGCCGACATCATGCGCGGCACGACCCTCGCCCCCGACTTCGCCGAGATCGGCCTGGAGTGCGGGTGCCGGTCAGGTGAGCGGGTCGCCGGCGTCGCCGGACGTACGGCGTAGCACCCGCATCGACCCGACGGCCTCCACCTCGGTGAAGGCACCGCTGGCCAGCGCCGGGAGGTAGATGTCCTCGTAGGGAGGGCGACCCCCGTCGGCCGGGTCGGGGAAGACGTCGTGGATCACGAGGACGCCGTGGGCGGCCACCCAGCGGGGCCAGGTGCGGAAGTCAGTGCGGGCGGGCTCGACGCCGTGGCCGCCGTCGATGAACAGCAGCGAGAGCGGTGTGCGCCACCACGCGCCGACCGTCTCCGACCGGCCGACGACCGCGACCACGTGCTCCTCCAGGCCGGCGGCGGCGATGGTCCTCCGGAACGTCGGCAGCGTGTCCATCAGGCCCAGCGCGGGGTCCACCAGGCTGTCGTCGTGGTGCTCCCACCCGGCCTGGTTCTCCTCGGAGCCGCGGTGGTGGTCGACCGTGAAGACGGTGCCGCCGACCTCGCGCGCGGCGCCACCGAGCCAGATCGCCGACTTCCCGCAGTAGGTGCCGACCTCGAGGGCCGGGCCGTGCTGGAGGCGTGCGCGGGCCCACCGGTGCAGCAGCTCGCCCTCGTCCTCGGGCATGAAGCCCTTGGCGGCGCGGGCGTGCTCGAGCAGGTCCGCAGGCAGCGACTGGTCCACGGCTAGCCTGCGTCCCGGTCGGCGTCGTCCATCCGGTCGATCTCCTCCGGCTCGACGCCGCTGTCGGCGTCGAGCCCGTGGCGCCACGTGTTCCAGTGCCACGTGAGGTAGCGGTCGACCGCCCGCACCGCGTACGTGCTGCGGATCGAGTGGAAGACGTCGAAGGCGTGCTGGGCTCCCGGCAGCTCGGCGTAGACCACGGACTTCCTCGACGTGCGCCGCAGCTCTGCGACGAACAGCCGCGCCTGGTCCACCGCGACGAGCGTGTCGAGCTCGCCGTGGACGACGAAGAAGTCCGGGGCGTCGGGCGTGATCCGGAGGATGGGGGAGGCGGCCTCGTAGACGTGGGGGGCGTCCTGCCAGGTCGTCTGCATGACGCGCGGTCCGAGGAAGGCGTCGCGCATCCCGATGGCGTTGGTGAGGCCGGTCGAGCCGGCGAAGTCGTAGACGCCGTAGAACGGCACGGCGGCCTGGACCGAGGTGTCGGCGTCCTCGAACCCCGGCTGCCACTCCGCGTCGCCGGGAGTCAGCGCGGCCAGCGCCGCGAGGTGGCCGCCCGCGGACCCGCCGGTGATGGTGACGTAGCCGGGGTCGCCGCCGTAGTCGGCGATGTTGTCCTTGACCCACGCGATGGCGCGCTTGACGTCGACGATGTGCGCCGGCCACGGGTTGCGGGGCGACAGGCGGTAGTTGATCGCCACGCACACCCAGCCCTGGGCGGCCATCCGGTTCATCAGGGGGCGCCCCTGGTGCTCCTTCTGGCCGATCGTCCAGGCACCGCCGTGCACCTGGAGGAGCACCGGCGCATCGGTGATCGCGTCGTCCGCGGCCGGGAGGTAGATGTCGAGGTGGCCGCGGCGGCCGGCCTCGGAGTAGGGGAGGTTCCTGATCACCCGCACGGCGTCGTCGGAGAAGTCGAACGGCCGCGCCAGCCGTCGCCACGACACCGCCAGGTCGGCGGGATCGGGCGCCCGGTCGAGCTGCTCGACGTAGTCGACGCCGAGGCCGTCGACGAGGGCGTCCTCGAGCACGTCCCCGGCCCGGCGGCTCTGCCGGAGCATGTGGGCCAGGCCGAGCGCGCTCGCCCCGGCGAGGGCCAGACCGGCCTTGGCGCGTACGCCCCGGCGGCGCCCCCTGGTCAGGTGCGCGGCCGCGTCGAGTGCGGTCAGGGCGAGCATCTGCGGCGCCGTCTCGCCGAACAGCCACCCAGCGGCGAAGGACGCCACACCGGCCCGCTGGTCGCGTGGCGGCCGGAGCGCATTGGCGGTGAGGGCGGCGATCACGGACTGACGGCTCAGGAAACTCACGTGCCCACGTTACTCGTGGGTACTACGGTGCTGTCCGATGAGTGGGATGCACGCGGACGAGGTGACCGTCGACGACGCGACCGTACGCCGGTTGCTCGCCGCGCAGTTCCCGGAGTGGGCCGCCCTCGCGGTCCGCCGGCTGCCGCCGACCGGGACCGACAACCAGCTGTTCCGCCTCGGCGACGACCTGCTCGTCAGGATGCCGCGGGTGCCGGGGCCGGCGGAGACCGTGGCCTTCGAGCACCAGTGGCTGCCGCTGCTGGCGCCGCACCTGCCGCTGCCGATCCCCGCGCCGGTCGCGCTGGGCGCGCCGGGGGAGGGGTATCCGTTCGCGTGGACGGTGGTGCCGTGGATCGAGGGCGAGAACCCGAGCGAGGAGACGTTCGACCCCGAGGAGTGGGCGGTCGCCCTCGGCTCCTTCGTGCGGGCCTGTCGCGAGGTGCCCGGCATGGACGGCCCCGTGACGACCGAAGGCCGCGGCGGGCCGCTGACCGCGCTCGACGGCTGGGTGCGGGAGTGGACCGGCCGCGCCGATCCCGGGGGGATCTCCCGCGACGCGGTGCTGGCCGTCTGGGCGGACGCCCTCGACGCGCCGGCGTACGACGGCGAGCCGCGCTGGTTCCACGGCGACCTGCACGAGGGCAACCTGCTGGTGCGCGACGGGCGCCTGGCGGCCGTGATCGACTGGGGGTGCGCCGGGCGGGGCGACCCCGCCATCGAGCTCAACGCGATGTGGGGCTACGTCCCCACGTCGGCCGCGCAGGTCTACCGCGACGCCGTGGGGCTCGACGAGGCGGCCTACCGACGCGCCCGCGGGTACGCGCTCGCGCCCGCGATCAGCGGGTGGACCTACTACCGCGACACCGCGCCGGAGATCTCGCGCGGAGCGCTCGAGACCGTCGAGCGGCTGATCGCCTCGTTAGAGGGCTGAGGGTCGCCGGGCGGTGGCGCCGGCCTACCGCAGCCGCTCCGCGAAGAACTCCAGCACCGCGTCGACCGCGACCTGCGAGCGCTGCTCGGTGACGGTCGAGTGGCCCCGCCCGTCGAGCTCCACGCGGATGAAGGCGTCGCCGATCAGTGACGTCAGGGTGTCGAAACGCGTCCCGACCAGCGGGTCGGAGGCGTACCGGATGCCCAGGACGGAGCAGCCGTCGGCGGCGCGCCGGCGTACGACCTCGGCGTCGGCCGCGGAGAGGTTGAGGTCGGCGGCCCGCCTGGGAAGGCCGATGAACGGTGTGCTGGGCTGGCACACCACCGGGGCGACGGTGGCGTCGTCGACCATCATCGCCAGCGCGAACCCGCCGGTGAAGCACATGCCGAGAGCGCCCACGCCGGGCCCGCCGAGCTCGGCGTGGAGGTCGCGCGCCAGGGAGCGCAGCCAGCCGGCGACCGGCGTGGTGACACCTCGCGCGAGCGTGGTGAGCTCGCGGCTGACACAGATCCGCGGGAACACGCGGGCGACGTCGAGGTTGCTGAACTCGCGGCCGACCGGGCCGAACAGGTGCGGCAGGAGGACCGTGTGGCCGGCGGCGACCAGCTCCTCGCCGAACCTGATGACGCCCGCGGTGAGTCCGGGCATCTCGTGGATCACCACGACGCCGGGACCGGTGCCCTTGCGCCAGACGGGATGCGTCGTCGGGCGGCCGGCGACGTCGGCGGTGTGCTCGCTGCGGGTCCAGCTCTCGAGTGCGTCCACGAGACGGAAATCTGACAGCCGGGACGGCCGACCGGAAGAGGGTGTCCACGAGATCGGGCCGAGGGCCTGTTCTTCTTGCTGTCCGCCCGGTTAGGTTGCTGCCTCCCCACGTCACACAGACAGGACATCTCGGATGCGACACTCCCGTTCCCTGCGCGGTCTCGTGGTGGCCGGCTCGATGGCGCTCGTCGCCACGACGCTCTCGGCCACCGCCGCCATCCCCGCCACTGCCGTGGCCTTCTCGCCGAAGGCCGCCGAGTGCGTCGACGGCCACTCCGACGAGGCCGCCGCCAACGCCCGGGTGCGCAAGGGCGCCAAGGCCAACGAGCCGAAGCCCTTCTCCGGCACCGGCGAGCAGTACCTCACGCTCGACAACGCCTCCACCCTCGCCGCGGCGTCGGTGACCGTGCCGACGTGGTTCCACATCGTCACCCCGACGACCGCGACCCAGGCCGACCGTGACCGTCTCACCCAGCTGGCGACGGCCCAGCTCGACGTCCTCAACGAGGCGTACACGGGCCGCACGGGAACCCAGGCGTCGGCGGCCACCCCGTTCCGCTTCGAGCTCGCCGGCTTCACCTACCCCGTCAACGACGCGTGGTACACCGTGACGCCGGGCGGCGTGGAGAAGGAGATGAAGGCCGCGACCCGCCAGGGCGGCAAGGAGACCCTCAACATCTGGACCGCCAACATCGGCGACGACCTCCTCGGCTGGGCCACGTTCCCGACCAGGAAGCTCAGCACCAACGACGGCGTGGTGATCCTCGACGAGTCGATGCCGGGCGGCACCGCGGGCAAGTACGCGCTCGGCGACACGCTGACCCACGAGGTCGGCCACTGGCTGGCGCTCTACCACACGTTCCAGGGCGGCTGCAACGGCAAGGGCGACCAGGTCGCCGACACCCCGGCCGAGGCCGGACCGCAGTTCAACTGCCCCGTCGGCGCCGACTCATGTGCCTCACCGGGCGTGGACCCGATCCACAACTACATGGACTACACGCAGGACTCCTGCATGTACCAGTTCACCGGTGGCCAGGTCGCGCGGATGAGCGACGCCTGGAACCAGTACCGGGCGAGCTGACCCGATTGGCTCAGAACGTGTAGCCGAAGGCGTCGAGGTCTGCTGCGTAGACCTCGGCGACCTTCGCTCGCGTCGCGTCGGTGTAGTAGTCGCGATAGCTGCCGTGCGGTGACTTGTTGCGGTGCGGGACCCGCTCGGGCTCCCCGCCCAGCCGCCGCTCGACCTCGGCGAGGTCCTCGGCGAAGCTCTCGGTGCGACCGACGAAGTCGACCTCACGGTCGGGCGCCCTCAGGTAGTCGACCTGCGGGCGTCCCACCCGGGGGAGCTCCTCGGTCCCGCGGAGCACGAACTCCTCGAACCCCGAGTACGCCGCCGCGGCCCGCCACATGTCGTTGCCGCGCATCCTCGTCGCCTCGGCGCCCTGCGGCCGCCCGCTCGACGGGCCCCACTCCCGGTCCCAGTCCTGGATCATCGACCACCACGAGACCATGCGCGCCCACGGGTTCCGCACGAACGCGAACGACCAGTAGTCGGCCGTCTGCGGCTCGGCGCGCAGGATCCGGGCGTACGGCGCGTGGCGGCCGAGGGGCGGGGTGACGCCCGGCGCCTTGCTGCGCGCGTCGGGGCAGCAGCGCTCGAACGCCACCCCCACCGAGACCCCGCCCGTCTTGGGCACGTGCACGAACAGCGCGCGCCTGGAGTCGGAGATCAACACGGGCGCGAGGCTAGCCCAGCCCGGCCCGGCCTGGCGCATGCGGGATGATCGGCCGCGTGATGACGTTCCTCGAGCTCGGGCCCGGACGCGACTTCGTGCTGCTCGCCATGCCGAAGACCGCCAGCACGAGCCTGGAGCGCGCGCTCGCGCCGTACGCCACCGAGGTCGTCGGGTCGCCGCCGGGGCAGAAGCACCTGCCGGCGCGCGGCTTCGTCCACACCCGGGCCCCTCGGCTGGCCGAGCAGGGACACCCGCGCGAGTCGTACGAGCTCGTGACGATGTTCCGCGAGCCGATCGCCTGGCTGGAGTCGTGGTGGCGCTACCGGGCGCGCGAGGACAGCCGGCAGTCGACGGCCGACCTGACGTTCGAGGAGTTCGCGCTGCGCTACCTCGCCGGTGACGGGGACGCCCCGGTGCCGAAGGGCAGGCCGGCGAGGTTCATCCACGCCCAGGGCGCGATCGCGGTGGACCGGATCTTCAGCGTCGAGCACCCCGAGGTCTGGTCGGCCTGGTTCAGCGAGCGGGTGGGCGCGCCGCTGGAGTTCGAGCGGCGCAACACGTCCGATGCCGAGCGGGGTGAGCTCGCCTTCGCCACGCGCGAGGCGTTGGCCGCCCACTTCGCCCCGGAGTACGAGGTCTGGCGACGGCTCGAGGCGACGGGGGAGTGGGCAGGGGCGCGGGGCACGCCGCTGGAGAACCCGCTTCAGTCGTAGGTGTAGCCGAAGAGCTCGATGTCCTCGGCATAGACCTCCGCGACCCGCTGCCGGGTCTCGTCGGTGTAGTAGTCGTGGTAGGTCCCGTGCTTGGACTTGTTCTTGTGCACCGGCGTCGACGGCTCGAGCCCCAGCTGCACCTGGACCCGCTGGAGGTCCTCGACGAAGTTCTCGGTGCGTCCGATGAAGTCGACCTCACGGTGGTGCTTGGGCGCGCGGAGGTAGCTGATCTGCGGGGTGCCGACGCGGGGCAGCTCCTCGGTGCCGCGCATCACGAACTCGTCGAAGCCCGAGTAGGCCGCCGCGGCGCGCCACATGGCGTTGCCGTCGCGCATCGAGCCGTGCTTGACGTCCTGGGGCTTGCCGCTCCTCGGGCCGTGCCGGCGGTCCCAGGCCGAGATCATCGAGTACCACGAGACCATCCGCGCCCACGGGTTGCGGACGAAGCCGAACGTCCAGTAGTCGACGACCTGGGGCTCGGTCTTGATGATCTTGCCGAGCGTGGCGTGGCGCCCGATCGGGATGCGCGCCTTGCGGGCGTCGGGGCAGGCCTCCTTGACGGTCTCCTCGACCGACACGCCGCCCGTCTTGGGGACGTGGACGAAGAGCACCTGTCGCGAGTCGCTGATGAGCACGCGGCGAGGCTATCCCACAGCCCGCGCACGCCGGGTCGGGCACGTGGTGTCCACTGGTCCAGACCAGCACCGGGTGATTTGCGAAGGGAAATCGAAGGAATCCTCAAGAAAGGCGTGTCTGTGTGTGGGGGAGCCTGCGGACCCGTACTTTCGACATCGGAGCCATCGTGGGGATGGCGTCTTCCGAGGACCGTGGGGGTTCCAGCATGTCGCAGTACAACCGCAGGACGATCGTGCGCGGAGCCGCGTGGACCATTCCCGTCGTCGCCGTCGCCTCGACGGCCCCGGCCTTCGCCGCGTCGACCGACACGCCCGTCGTGCCGGGCCCCGGCGCCTTCACGGTCTGCAAGCAGCCGGGCGGGCCCAACGGCCCCAACTGCCAGGGCTACAAGTTCTCGCTCAACCTCACGGTCCAGCCGAGCGACACCTGGACGATCCAGTTCACGGAGCTCACCGTCGACGGGGTCAACTTCCTGCCGCAGACCAACCCGCAGTCCTTCGAGGTGACGGCGACCGCGAACCTCATCAACTTCGTCTTCTGCACCGCGTCGAGCCCGAGCCAGTTCAACCTGACGCTGCGCTACTCCGCGACCAACCAGAGGACCGGCGTGACCACGACGGGCCTCGGCGGCACCTACGACCTCAGCGGCGTCCGGAACTGCGCCTAGCATTCACCGGGTGGCCGCACCCCAGCCCCGCGTGGGCTACCGCACCTCGCAGAAGGTGCTGCACTGGCTGACCGTGCTGGCGGTGGCCGCCCAGCTCGCGGTCGGCTACAACCTCGACCTCGACGACGGCTGCGACCCGGCGGGGGAGGACCGCAGCGGCGGCGACACCAGCGACGCCGAGGAGGAGCGCCTCGACCGCCTCGAGGACGCCTGCGAGGCGCGCGCCGACGGCTACGACCTGCTCGGGGGCGGCTTCGACCTGGCCGAGGTGCACCTGCTCCTGGGGCTGGCGGTGCTGGCGCTGGGAGTCGTACGGCCGCTGTGGCGCCGCGTCGCGGGCCTGCCGCCGTGGTCGGAGCACCTGTCGGCGAGGCGGCGACGGCTCGCGACGTGGACCGAGCGTGCGCTGATGACGCTGCTGGTGGTCGTGCCGCTCACCGGGCTCGTGCTCGTCGGCACCGGCGACGACGCCTGGGTGCCGCTGCACGTCGGCGCGCACGTGGCGTTCTTCGTGGCCCTCGCGGCGCACCTGTCCACCAACCTGCGACCGGCGATCCTGCGCCGGATGCTGTGACGAGCCGGGTCCGGGTCAGGACTCGAGCGGCCACCCGCGCTGCGCCCAGCCGCCGGTCCCGCCGGCGACGTTGATGGCGTGCAGCCCCTGTGCGCGCAGGTGGTCGACCACCTGACGGCTGCGGCCGCCGGCCTGGCAGATCACGAAGAACGGCTTGTCCTTCGGCAGCTCGGCGACGCGGCCGGGGACGTCGTTCATGGGGATGTGCACGGCGCCGGGCACGCGCCCGTCGGCCACCTCCTCGGCCTCGCGCACGTCCACGACGTACGCCCCCTGGCTGTGCGCGGCGGCGAAGTCGTCGAGCTCCACCTCGTCCTGGGGGCCGTTGGCGGCGGCCTCCTGCGCGGCCTGCACCTCCTGGCGGACGGCGTCCATGTCGAGCTCCCGTGCCTGCTGGATCACCCCGGCCAGGGCCTGTGCAGGCAGTGCGCCGGCTTGGTTGAAGAGCAGGACACCGTCGCGGAAGAGCATCAGCGTCGGGATCGAGCTGATCGCCGCCATCTGGGCCAGCTGCTGCTCGGCCTCGGTGTCGACCTTGCCGAACACGATGTCGGGGTTGTCCTCCGACGCCTTCTCGAATACCGGGGCGAACTGGCGGCATGGGCCGCACCAGGCGGCCCAGAAGTCGACGAGGACGATGCCCTCGCTGCTCACGGTCTGCTCGAAGTCGGCCAGGGTCAGCTCTCGCGTGCTCATGCACCCAGCCTGCCACGGACTACCAGCCGCGCTCGCGCCACTCCGCCAGGTGAGGGCGCTCGTCGCCGAGGACGCCGTCGTTGCCGTGGCCCGGGTAGAACCAGGTCTCGCCCGGAAGCCGGCCGAAGAGCTTCTGCTCCACCTCGCCGATCAGCTGCGAGAACTTGTCGGCATCGCCGAAGGTCGCCCCGACGCCTCCCGGGAAGAGGCAGTCGCCGGTGAACAGGTGCGGGGTGGACGAGACCTTCTCGTCGTCGAGGACCAGGCAGATCGACCCCGGGGTGTGGCCGGCGACCGGGATGACCGCGAGCTCGCACGTCCCCACCGGCACGGTGTCGCCCTCGCCCACGCGCCGGCCGACCGTCACGCCGGTCTGCTCCTCGATGGCGTCGGCGTCGGGTGCGCCCGCCACGACGACCGCGTCCGGGTGCGCGGTCGTCACCGCCGCCAGCCCGCGGTGGTGGTCCCAGTGCTGGTGCGTGGTGACGATCGAGGTCAGCGTCCGGTCGCCGATGAGCTCGAGCAGGCGCTCGGGCTCGGCGGCGGCGTCGACCAGGACCACCTCGTCGGTGTCGCTGCAGTGCAGCACGTAGCAGTTGTTGGACATCTCCGGGTCGACGGCGACCTTGGTCAGCGTCAGGCAGCCCAGTCGGCGTACGTCGGGGTCGCCGCCGGGGGAGACGTCCCCGGTGTAGGTGTCGGTCACCATTTCTCCACCTCCGGGAGGTCGGTCGTGTCGGACGTGAGACCCTCGCCGGAGCCGCGGCCGGTCAGCCACCAGCCGGCGGCCGCGGACGGCCCGGTCACCACCGGGACGGTGTCGACCGCCTGGGCGCCACCCTCGCCGTACGCCCACGTGCCGTCGAGGTCGGTGGGGCGTACGACGAACGGCGCGGGGTAGGGCCGCTTGGTCATCGAGTCCAGCAGGAGGATGCGGAAGCCCTCGGGCCAGTCTGCGGCCGTGTAGCCGGCGTCCAGGTCGGCGTGGTGGACCTCGACCTCGCGCACCCGCATCAGCGCGACGTTGGCCAGCGCGAAGTCCGGTCCGCCAGGGGTCCGCTCGAACCGGCCGGCCCAGTCGTCGGCGTGCATCGCCTCCAGCGCCTGGGCGAAGGTGGCGGTCGAGGCCAGGAACCGCTCGCGGAGCTCCGCGGGGGCCGCCCCGGCGAGCTCGTCGATGTCGACGTCGCGGGCCTCCGCCGAGGCGTACATCGGTTGCGGTCGGCCGAGGTGGGCGCCGTGCAGCACCCCCGCCAGCCCCTCGGCGTTGAGCGTGAGGTGCGCCACGACGTGTGCCCGGGTCCAGCCGGGGAGCAGGGACGGCTCGGCCCACGCCGCGTCGTCGAGCCCGTCCACGGTGCGTACGAGCGCCTGGTCGGCGGCTGGGAGAAGGTCGGGCGCGCGGCCCGCTGCATCGCTCACGGCACCCATCGTGCCACTCCTCGACCTCCACCCCCGAGGGTGACGGATGGGCCCGTTGTCGGTGGTGGGTCATAGTGTGGAGCGGTGCGTCGTCTTGACCGCGGCGCACGATCGAGGCGAACATGTGTTCGACTCCGCCGATGCCATCTCACCGAGGACCACTGTGGCCGACCAGCTCATCATCCGGGGCGCCCGGGAGCACAACCTCAAGGACGTCTCCCTCGACCTCCCGCGTGACTCGCTCATCGTCTTCACGGGCCTGTCGGGGTCCGGCAAGTCCAGCCTGGCCTTCGACACGATCTTCGCCGAGGGCCAGCGCCGCTACGTCGAGTCGCTCTCGGCCTACGCGCGCCAGTTCCTCGGGCAGATGGACAAGCCCGACGTCGACTTCATCGAGGGCCTCTCGCCCGCCGTGTCGATCGACCAGAAGTCCACGTCCAAGAACCCTCGCTCGACCGTCGGCACGATTACCGAGGTCTACGACTACCTCCGCCTCCTCTACGCCCGCGCCGGCCGCGCCCACTGCCCGACCTGCGGCGCACCGATCGAGCGGCAGACGCCGCAGCAGATCGTCGACCGCATCCTCGCGCTCGAGGAGGGCCGCCGCTTCCAGGTCCTCGCCCCGGTGATCCGCGGCCGCAAGGGCGAGTACGTCGAGCTGTTCCGCCAGCTGCAGCAGCAGGGGTTCAGCCGGGCGCGCGTCGACGGCCAGACGCACACCCTCGACGACCCGCCGACGCTCGACAAGAAGCTCAAGCACACCATCGAGGTGGTGGTCGACCGGCTCGCCGTCAAGGAGTCGTCCAAGCGCCGGCTCACCGACTCCGTCGAGACCGCGCTCGGTCTCGCCGGCGGTCTCGTGGTGTTCGACTTCGTCGACCTCGACGCCAAGGACCCCGGGCGCGAGATGAAGTTCTCGGAGAAGATGGCGTGCCCCAACGACCACACCATCGACACCGACGACCTCGAGCCGCGCTCCTTCTCCTTCAACTCGCCCTTCGGCGCGTGCACGGTCTGCTCGGGCCTCGGCACCCGGATGGAGGTCGACCCCGAGCTGGTCGTGCCCGACCCCGGCGCGACCCTCGGCGAGGGCGCGATCGCGCCGTGGAGCGGCGCCCACGTCGCCGACTACTTCCTCCGGTTGGTCAACGCGCTCGGCGAGGAGCTCGGCTTCGACCTCAACACCCCGTGGGACCAGCTGACCCCCAAGGCGCGTACGTCCCTCCTCGAGGGCCACAAGACCAAGGTCCACGTGGTCACCAAGAACCGCTACGGCCGCCAGCGCGCCTACTATGCGGCGTTCGAGGGCGTCCGCCCCTATGTCGAGCGACGGCACCGCGAGGCCGAGTCCGACACGAGCCGCGAGCGGTTCGAGGGCTTCATGCGCGAGGTGCCGTGCCCGGCCTGCCACGGCTCCCGCCTCAAGCCGGTCTCGGTGTCGGTCACCCTCGGTGCCCGCGACCAGGGCGGCAAGAACATCGCCGAGGTCTGCGCGCTGCCGATCAACGAGGCCGCCCACTACCTCCGCACGGTCGACCTGTCGGTGCGTGAGCGCCAGATCGGCGAGCGGGTGCTCAAGGAGATCCAGGAGCGCCTGCAGTTCCTGCTCGACGTCGGCCTCGACTACCTCTCCCTCGACCGCCCGAGCGGCTCCCTGTCCGGCGGCGAGGCGCAGCGGATCCGGCTGGCCACCCAGATCGGCGCAGGTCTCGTCGGCGTCCTCTACGTCCTCGACGAGCCGTCCATCGGCCTGCACCAGCGCGACAACAAGCGCCTCATCGAGACGCTCCTGCGGCTCAAGGACCTCGGCAACACCCTGATCGTGGTCGAGCACGACGAGGACACCGTCCGGGTCGCCGACTGGGTCGTCGACATCGGCCCCGGCGCCGGTGAGCACGGCGGCCAGGTCGTCCACTCGGGCTCGGTCGAGGACCTGCTCACGCACCCCGACTCGATGACCGGCCAGTACCTCAGCGGCCGCCGCGAGATACCCGTCCCCGCCGTACGCCGCCCGCGCACCGTCGGTCGCGAGCTCACGGTCCACGGCGCCCGCGAGCACAACCTCCAGGACGTCGACGTCAGCTTCCCGCTCGGCGTCTTCACCGCGGTCACGGGCGTGTCCGGGTCGGGCAAGTCGACGCTGGTCAACGACATCCTCTACACCTCGCTGGCCAAGCAGATCTACAACGCCCGCACCGTGCCCGGTCGGCACACCAAGATCACCGGTCTCGAGCACGTCGACAAGGTGATCCACGTCGACCAGTCGCCGATCGGGCGCACCCCGCGCTCCAACCCGGCGACCTACACCGGCGTCTTCGACCACGTCCGCAAGCTCTTCGCCTCCACCCCGGAGGCCAAGATGCGCGGCTACCTCCAGGGCCGGTTCTCGTTCAATGTCAAGGGCGGTCGCTGCGAGGCCTGCTCCGGTGACGGCACGATCAAGATCGAGATGAACTTCCTGCCGGACGTCTACGTCCCGTGCGAGGTGTGCCACGGAGCCCGCTACAACCGCGAGACGCTCGAGGTCCACTACAAGGGCAAGACGATCGCCGAGGTCCTCGACATGCCGATCGAGGAGGCCGCCGACTTCTTCGCCGCGGTGCCGGCGATCGCGCGCCACATGAACACGCTGCAGGAGGTCGGTCTCGGCTACGTCCGGCTCGGTCAGCCGGCCACCACGCTCTCCGGTGGCGAGGCGCAGCGCGTCAAGCTCGCCAGCGAGCTGCAGAAGCGGTCCACGGGACGCACCGTCTACGTCCTCGACGAGCCGACCACCGGCCTGCACTTCGAGGACATCCGCAAGCTCCTGCACGTCCTGTCCGGCCTGGTCGACAAGGGAAACACCGTCCTGGTGATCGAGCACAACCTCGACGTCATCAAGACCGCCGACTGGCTCATCGACATGGGGCCGGAGGGCGGCTCGCGTGGCGGCATGGTCGTCGCCGAGGGGACGCCCGAGGAGGTGGCGGCCGTCGCGGAGAGCCACACCGGCTCGTTCCTCGCGCCGATCCTCGAGGGTCGCGGTGCGCAGCAGCCCGGAGCGCCGCGGCGCCAGAAGGCGGTGGCTGCGACCTCCGCCCCGGCCCGCAAGGCGACCCGCACGACCGCCAAGAAGGCACCGGCCAAGAAGGCTGCGGCCAAGAAGGCAGCGGCCAGGAAGGCCCCGGCGGCGAAGAGGGCTGCCGCGCGGAAGACGTCCTGACGGCCCTGCTGGTGCTCGCCCGGTAGTGTCCTTGTCAACCACTTCTGGGCGAAGGGAAGCCGTCATGACGTCTGGGCCGATTCCGGGGATCAACCGCCGCCGCACCCTGACCGGCGTCGCGGCTGTTGCGGCCGGACTGCCGATCCTGGCCGCCTGCGGGGAGGACGAGGCCGGCACGACCGGCGCGTCGGGCCAGGACACCGGGACGCCGAGCCCCTCGGACTCCGGGAGCGCGTCCGGCGGGAGCGCGGGCGCCGTGGTCGCCAGCACCGCTGACATCGAGGTGGGCGGCGCGGTCTTCATCGACGACCCCAGCATCGTCATCACCCAGCCGGAGGAGGGGGAGTTCCACGCCTTCAGCCGGACCTGCACCCACCAGAAGTGCCCCGTGACCGACATCCAGGACGGGAAGATCCACTGCTCCTGCCACCAGAGCCTGTTCGACATGACGACCGGTGAGAACGTCGGCGGACCGGCTCCCGCCCCACTGTCCGAGGTGGACATCACCGTCGACGGGGACTCGATCACCCTCGCGTGAGCGCCCTCCGAGTCGGCTGAAGCGCTGTGGGTGGCCGCCCGTAGGGTTGGCGGGTGGCCAGCCCGAGCTCCTACCGACCCGCGCCGGGGTCGATCCCGACCAAGCCGGGGGTCTACCGCTTCCGCGACGCCAAGGGCCGTGTCATCTACGTCGGCAAGGCCAAGAGCCTCCGGCCCCGGCTGTCCTCCTACTTCCAGGACATCGGCAACCTGCACCCGCGCACGGCCACGATGGTCACGACCGGGGCGAGCGTCGAGTGGACGGTCGTCGACACCGAGGTCGAGGCGCTCCAGCTCGAGTACAGCTGGATCAAGGAGTTCGACCCACGCTTCAACGTCAAGTACCGCGACGACAAGTCCTATCCCTGGCTCGCCGTCACGGTCGGTGACGAGTTCCCGCGGGTGATGGTCGGGCGCGGTGCCAAGCGCAAGGGCACCCGCTACTTCGGCCCCTACAGCCACGCGTGGGCGATCCGGGAGACCGTCGACCTGCTGCTGCGGGTGTTCCCGATGCGCTCCTGCAGCAACGGCGTCTTCAAGCGCTCGGCGCAGATCGGCCGCCCGTGCCTCCTCGGCTACATCGACAAGTGCTCCGCCCCGTGCGTCGGCAACGTGACCCCCGAGCAGCACCGCGAGATCGTCGACGACTTCTGCGACTTCATGGGCGGCAACACCACCGCCTTCGTCAAGCGCGTCGAGCGCGAGATGTACGCCGCCTCCGAGGAGCTCGACTTCGAGAGGGCCGCGCGGTTGCGCGACGACCTCGGCGCCCTCACCAAGGCCCTCGAGAAGCAGGCGGTCGTGCTCGGTGACGGCACCGATGCCGACGTGATCGCCCTGGCCGAGGACCCCCTCGAGGTGGCCGTGCAGATCTTCTACGTGCGCGGCGGGCGCATCCGCGGCCAGCGCGGCTGGGTGGCCGACCGCTCGGACGACAGCGACACCGCAGGCCTGGTCCAGGAGTTCCTGCTCCAGCTCTACGGCGGCGCCGACCCCGACGCCGGCGACACCATCCCGCGGGAGGTGCTCGTGCCGGCGCTGCCGCCCGACCACACCGTGATGGAGGACCTGCTCGCCGAGCGGCGGGGCAGCAAGGTCGCGATCCGGGTCCCGCAGCGCGGCGACAAGCGCGACCTCCAGGCGACCGTCGCCTCCAACGCCGCACAGGCCCTCGCGCTCCACAAGACCAAGCGCGCCAGCGACCTCACCACCCGCAACCGTGCGCTGGAGGAGATCCAGCAGTCGCTGGGTCTCGACGAGGTGCCGCTGCGCATCGAGTGCTACGACGTGTCCAACCTCCAGGGCACCGAGGTGGTCGCGTCCATGGTCGTCTTCGAGGACGGCCTGCCCCGCAAGTCCGAGTACCGCCGCTTCGTGATCCGCGGCGTCGACGGCCAGAACGACGTCGCCTCGATGCACGAGGTGATCACCCGGCGGTTCAAGCGGTTGCTCGACGAGCAGGCGCGCAGCGAGACGGTCTCGACCGACTCCGGTCCGATGCTCGTCGATCCCGAGACAGGCCGCCCCCGCAAGTTCGCGTACGCCCCCTCGCTCGTCGTCGTCGACGGAGGACCGCCGCAGGTGGCGGCGGCGCAGCAGGCGCTCGCCGAGCTCGGCATCGACGACGTCCCGGTCTGCGGGCTGGCCAAGCGGCTCGAGGAGGTGTGGCTGCCGGGGGAGGAGGACCCGGTGATCATGGCCCGCACCAGCGAGGGCCTCTACCTGCTCCAGCGCATCCGCGACGAGGCGCACCGGTTCGCCATCACCCACCACCGCAACCGCCGGTCCAAGTCGATGGTCGAGAGCACGCTCGACGACGTCCCCGGGCTCGGCGAGGTGCGCCGCAAGACGCTCCTCAAGCACTTCGGGTCGCTCAAGAAGCTGCGGGAGGCCGAGGTCGACGAGATCGCGCTCGTCCCCGGCATCGGTCCACGCACCGCCACGGCCATCAAGGACGCGGTCGCAAAGTCCGACGCGACCCGCAAGACTGCAGCCACGGCGCCGACGGTCAACACCGCCACCGGCGAGATCATGGAGGACTAGGGCATGTCCCTGACGAACGAGCCGACCCCCGGCGAGCTGGTGATCGTCACCGGCATGACCGGTGCCGGTCGCAGCACGGCCGCCAAGGAGCTCGAGGACCTCGGCTACTTCGTGGTCGACAACCTCCCGCCGACGCTGGTGCGTGACGTGGTGCGCCTCGTCGACGACAGCCGCGGGATCCACCAGCCGATCGCCGTGGTCGTCGACGTCCGCTCGGGCTCGTTCTTCGACTCCCTCCAGGCCAACCGTCACCAGCAGGTCACCGGCCGGCCGACCACGCTGCTGTTCCTCGAGGCCACCGACGAGGTGCTCGTACGCCGTCAGGAGGCCGCCCGGCGACCGCACCCGCTGCAGGGTGGCGGGCGGCTGCTGCACGGCCTGCAGCGCGAGCGCGGGGTGATGGCCGACCTCCGCGGCGACGCCGACGTCCTGCTCGACACCTCCAACTTCAACGTCCACCAGCTCCAGGACCGCATCGCCGAGCTGTTCGGCACGGCGGCGTCGACGCGGCTCAAGGTCACGGTGATCAGCTTCGGGTTCAAGTACGGCATCCCCGTGGACGCCGACTGGGTGGCCGACATGCGGTTCCTGCCCAACCCGCACTGGGTGCCCGAGCTGCGCCCCCAGAACGGCCGTGACCCCGACGTGTCGGCCTACGTGCTCTCCCAGCCCGGTGCCGGGCAGTTCCTCGAGCAGTACCTCCCGGTCCTGCGCACCGTCGCCGAGGGCTACCTCACCGAGGGCAAGCGCTTCATGCAGGTGGCCGTCGGCTGCACCGGCGGCAAGCACCGCAGCGTCGCGATGACGGAGGCGATCGCGGGGCTGCTGCGCGAGGCGGGCTACGACGTCAGCACCGCCCACCGCGACCTCGGCAGGGAATGACGTGGCGCGCGACACCGCGCAGGCCGCGGTGGCCCTCGGTGGCGGGCACGGCCTGTTCGCCACGCTGTCGGCGCTTCGCCGGCTCCACGACGACCTGACGATCGACGACCTGACCGCCGTCGTCACCGTCGCCGACAACGGCGGGTCGTCGGGGCGGCTGCGCGGGGAGTTCGGCGTACTGCCCCCGGGCGACCTGCGCATGGCGCTCGCCGCGCTGTGCGGCGACGACGAGTGGGGCCGCACGTGGGCAGACGTCATCCAGCACCGCTTCGCCGGCCAGGGCGAGATGAACGGCCACGTCGTCGGCAACCTCCTGATCGTCGGGCTCTGGGAGCTGATGGGCGACCCCGTGCGGGCGCTGGACTGGGTGGGCCGGCTGCTGGGGGCGCACGGACGCGTGCTCCCCATGGCGACGACGCCGATGGACATCACCGCCCGGGTGCGTGGCGCCGACCCGACCGCGCCGGACGCGGTCACCCTCGTGCGCGGCCAGGTCGAGGTGGCGACGACCGAGGGCCGGATCGACTCCGTCGCGCTGGTCCCCGAGGACCCGCAGGCATGCCGGGAGGCCGTCGACGCGATCCTCGCGGCGGAGTGGGTGGTGCTCGGACCCGGCTCGTGGTTCAGCTCGGTGATCCCGCACCTGATGGTGCCGGGCCTGCGCCGGGCGCTGGCCGAGACGCAGGGGCGGCTCGTCGTCGTCCTCAACCTGGAGGCGCAGGCGGGGGAGACCACGGGGTTCGGGCCCGCCGACCACCTCGCCGCGCTCTTCGAGCACGCTCCGGACCTGACCGTCCACGCCGTCCTCGTCGACTCCTCGGCGCTCGCCGACGACCACGCCCGGCTGGAGAAGGACGTCGCCGACCGGGGCGCCCGCCTCGTCGTCGCCGACATCGCCGTGCCGGGCGAGCCGCGCCACGACCCCGACCGCCTCGCCGAGGCCTTCCGGCGGATCGTCGACGAGGCCTGACTCAGCTCGACCGACCCCTCCGGAGGGGTGGGTGAGGGGGATTTCGGTTGTTGACCAACGTGGCAGGATGCGCCCCATGGCAATGACGGCACAGGTGAAGGCAGAGCTCGCCTCCACCCAGATCACCAAGACCTGCTGCCGCAAGGCCGAAGTGGCCTCCATGCTCCGCTTCGCCGGCGGGCTGCACATCGTGAGCGGACGCATCGTCGTGGAGGCCGAGCTCGACACCGGTGCCGCCGCCCGTCGGCTCCGCAAGGACATCGCCGAGGTCTACGGCCACCCCTCCGACGTGGTGATGGTCCAGGGCAACGGCATCCGCAAGGGCAGCCGCTACATCGTGCGGGTCACCAAGGACGGCGAGGCCCTGGCCCGCCAGACTGGCCTGCTCGACCAGCGCGGCCGTCCCGTACGCGGCCTGCCGCCCGCAGTCGTCAGCGGCGGCGGCTGCGACGCCGTGGCCGCGTGGCGCGGTGCGTTCCTCGCCCACGGCTCGCTCACCGAACCCGGCCGGTCGTCCTCGCTGGAGATCACCTGCCCCGGTCCCGAGGCGGCACTGGCCATCGTCGGAGTGGCGCGCCGGCTCGGCATCTCCGCGAAGGCCCGCGAGGTGCGCGGCGTCGACCGGGTCGTGATCCGTGACGGCGACGCGATCGGCGCGCTGCTGACCCGCCTCGGTGCCCACGAGTCCCTGATGGCGTGGGAGGAGCGGCGGATGCGGCGCGAGGTGCGCGCCACGGCCAACCGCCTCGCGAACTTCGACGACGCCAACCTGCGACGTTCGGCTCGCGCCGCCGTCGCCGCCGGTGCCCGGGTGGACCGGGCCCTGGAGATCCTCGGCGAGGAGATCCCCGACCACCTCCGCCAGGCCGGCCACCTCCGGCTCGAGCACAAGCAGGCCTCGCTCGAGGAGCTCGGCCAGCTGCACGACCCGGTCCTCACCAAGGACGCGATCGCCGGCCGGATCCGTCGCCTCCTCGCGATGGCCGACAAGCGGGCCGAGGAGCTCGGCATCCCCGACACCGAGGCGTCGCTGACCCCGGAGATGCTCGCCGAGGACGCCTGACGGCGTTTGCTGGAGTCACCGGATATCCGGTGACCGCCCTGCTCATTGGTAGAGATCTCTACCGATAAGCACGCAACTGGGGTGCGAAGCACACCTCTCGCCGGACGCGGCCGAGATCCCGCATCCCGAGGATTGGATCGTTCCAAGGTTACCGGTCCGTACCGCGGGAGACTGCAGGTGTTCGGCCGTCCGCCACCCGATAGGGTCGGAAGCGGTCACCGAAGGCCAGATCGTCCACGGGGTCACCGAAGGCCCCATCCGAAGGAGACAATCACCATGACCGTCCGCGTAGGCATCAACGGCTTCGGCCGCATCGGCCGCAACTTCTTCCGCGCAGTGCGCGCCTCGGGCGCCGACATCGAGATCGTCGGCGTCAACGACCTCACCGACAACGCGTCGCTGGCCCACCTGCTCAAGTTCGACTCGATCCTCGGGCGCCTCGACGCCGACGTGTCGAGCGACGACACCTCGATCATGGTCGGCGACCAGAAGATCGCCGTGTCCGCCGAGCGCGACCCGGGCGCCCTCAAGTGGGGCGACCTCGGAGTCGACGTGGTCGTCGAGTCCACCGGCTTCTTCACCGACGCGACCAAGGCCAGGGCCCACGTCGACGCCGGCGCCAAGAAGGTCATCATCTCCGCGCCTGCCTCCAACGAGGACATCACCATCGTGATGGGCGTCAACCACGAGCTCTACGACCCGTCCCAGCACACGGTCATCTCCAACGCGTCCTGCACCACCAACTGCCTGGCGCCCATGGCGAAGGCCCTGCACGACGGCCTCGGCATCAACAAGGGCCTGATGACCACCATCCACGCCTACACCGCCGACCAGAACCTGCAGGACAACATCCACAAGGACCCGCGTCGCGCCCGCGCCGCCGCGCTCAACATGGTGCCCACCTCGACCGGTGCCGCGAAGGCCATCGGCCTGGTGCTGCCCGAGCTCAAGGGCAAGCTCGACGGCTACGCCATGCGCGTCCCGGTCCCGACCGGCTCGGCCACCGACCTCACCTTCGAGGCCTCGCGCGAGACCTCGGTCGACGAGGTCAACGACATCGTCAAGGCTGCCGCCGACGGCCGCTACCTGCGCTACTCGACCGACCCGCTCGTCTCCACCGACATCGTCACCGACCCGGCGTCCTGCATCTTCGACGCCCCGATGACCAAGGTCATCGGCAACCAGGTGAAGGTCCTCGGCTGGTACGACAACGAGTGGGGCTACTCCAACCGCCTCGCCGACCTGATCACGCACGTCGGCACCTCGCTCTGACCGCGATGACCGACTCCACCGCAGGGATCGAGTCGCTGGGTGAGCTGAAGGGCAAGCGCGTGCTGGTCCGTTCGGACCTCAACGTGCCACTCGACGGCACCGCCATCACCGACGACGGCCGGATCCGCGCGAGCGTCCCGACGATCAAGCAGCTCTCCGACGCGGGGGCCCGGGTGGTCGTCACCGCCCACCTGGGCCGCCCGAAGGGCGCGCCCGACCCGCAGTACTCGCTGCGACCGGTCTCCGAGCGGCTCGCCGAGCTGCTCGGC
The DNA here is from genome assembly GCF_059567905.1 of Nocardioides sp. BGA-UO-ETr-FS32. Taxonomy (NCBI): domain Bacteria; kingdom Bacillati; phylum Actinomycetota; class Actinomycetes; order Propionibacteriales; family Nocardioidaceae; genus Nocardioides; species Nocardioides sp. BGA-UO-ETr-FS32. The sequence continues at coordinate 829,241 of NZ_JCAQOX010000013.1, forward strand.
CGCCCCGTCGCCTTCGCCACCGACACGGTCGGCGCACGTGCGACGGAGGCGGTGGCCGGCCTCCAGGACGGCGACGTCGTCGTCCTGGAGAACGTCCGCTTCAACGACGGCGAGACCAGCAAGGACGACGCCGTGCGTGGCGCGTTCGCCGACCAGCTCGCGCAGCTCGCCGACGCCTTCGTCTCCGACGGCTTCGGCGTGGTCCACCGCAAGCAGGCCAGCGTCTACGACGTCGCGCTGCGACTGCCGTCGGCGATGGGCGGTCTGGTCGCGTCCGAGGTCGACGTGCTGCGGCGCCTCACCGAGCACCCCGAGCGGCCCTACGTCGTCGTGCTCGGCGGCTCCAAGGTCTCCGACAAGCTCGGCGTCATCGACAACCTGATCGACAAGGCCGACAAGCTGCTCATCGGCGGCGGCATGGTCTTCACCTTCCTCAAGGCCCAGGGCCACGAGGTGGGCAAGAGCCTGCTCGAGGCCGACCAGCTCGACACCTGCACCCGCTACCTCGCCGAGGCGGCGGACCGCGGGGTCGAGATCGTCCTCCCGACCGACGTCGTCGTCGACACGGCCTTCCCGTCGGGCGACCGCGAGCCCGAGCCCCGCGTCGTACCGGCGTCGGAGATCCCGGCCGACGCTCTCGGCCTCGACATCGGACCGGAGTCGGCCGCTGCGTTCGCAGCAGAGCTGGCCGACGCGCGGACGGTCTTCTGGAACGGCCCGATGGGCGTGTTCGAGGTCGACGCGTTCGCCGGCGGCACCCGTGCCGTCGCCGAGGCCCTCACCAAGGTCGACGGCCTCTCGGTCGTCGGCGGCGGCGACTCGGCCGCGGCCGTACGCCAGCTGGGCTTCGACGAGGCCGCGTTCGGTCACATCTCCACCGGCGGTGGCGCGTCGCTGGAGTTCCTGGAGGGCAAGGAGCTCCCGGGCATCGCCGTACTCGAGAGGGACTGAACACCATGGCGCGCACACCTTTGATGGCCGGCAACTGGAAGGCCAACCTCAACCACCAGGAAGCGGTGGTGCTGGTCCAGAAGCTCGCCTGGACGCTCGCGGACAAGCGGCACGACTTCGGCAAGGTCGAGGTCGTGGTGGTGCCGCCCTTCACCGACCTCCGCTCGGTGCAGACGCTGGTCGACGGTGACCGCCTCTCGATCCGCTACGGGGCCCAGGACATCTCGGTCCACGACGGTGGCGCCTACACCGGTGAGATCACGGCCGGGATGCTGTCCAAGCTGGGCTGCTCCTATGTCGTGGTCGGCCACAGCGAGCGCCGGATGTACCACAACGAGTCCGACGAGCTGGTCAACGCCAAGGCACACCAGGCGCTCCACGCGGGCATGACGCCGATCGTGTGCGTCGGGGAGGGCCTCGACACGCGCCAGGCGGGGGAGCACGTGTCGTTCACGCTCACGCAGGTCGACGGCTCGCTCGACGGGTTCACCGCCGAGCAGGTCGCGGGCCTCGTGGTCGCGTACGAACCCGTGTGGGCCATCGGCACCGGCGAGGTGGCGACCCCCGACGACGCGCAGGAGGTCTGTGCCGCCATCCGCGAGCGCGTGCGCGAGGTGCACGGCGATGGGGCGGCCGAAGGGCTCCGGATCCTCTACGGCGGCTCCGTGAAGGCCGCCAACGTGGGCGGGATCATGGAGAAGGCCGACGTCGACGGGTGCCTCGTCGGCGGCGCCAGCCTGCAGGTCGACGAGTTCGGCGGGATCTGCCGGTTCTACGACATGCCGGTGCTGTGAGGGCACCCGCCGGTTCCCGTGAGACGTGACGTAGGCTTCCGACCGTGATTCTGCTCTTCACCATCCTGCTCGTCATCACGAGCGCGATTCAGATCCTGCTGGTCCTCCTCCACAAGGGGCGAGGTGGCGGCTTGTCCGACATGTTCGGCGGCGGCGTGTCCAGCAGCCTGGGGGGATCGTCGGTGGCTGAGCGCAACCTCGACCGCTTCACGGTCGGCGTCGGCGTCATCTGGTTTGCCTGCATCATCGCCCTGGGCCTTCTCATGGCCTACCAGGGCAACTGATAATTCCCCCTGAGCGTTTCTGAGAAGGAGTCGTCATGGCTGGTGCTGGGAACGCGATCCGCGGAAGTCGGGTCGGAGCCGGTCCGATGGGCGAGGCCGAGCGCGGTGACGCCGCGCCGCGGCAGACGGTGACCTACTTCTGCAGCCACGACCACCGCTCGGTGGTCACGTTCGCCATTGAGGCGGCCGTGCCGGACTCGTGGGACTGCCCGAAGTGCGGGCTGCCCGCCAGCCTCGACAGCGAGAACCCGCCGCCGGCGCCCAAGATCGAGCCCTACAAGACGCACCTCGCCTACGTGAAGGAGCGTCGCAGCGAGACCGAGGCCGCCGACATCCTCGACGAGGCCGTCGCCCTGCTGCGCAGCCGCCGCAAGGCCGGCGAGATCATCTTCTGAGCCACTACACGTGAGCGGGCACGTCGTGCCCGTCCTGCGTGCTGAGCGGGCACTTCGTGCCCGTCCGGGGATGCCTGTGGATGACGTTCCCCGTCGAGCGTCCGGTCCGGGCACCGTAGTGGCATGCACATCATGCCTGCGTGGTGCCGTGACGTGGTGCGGATCGAATCCGATGCCCCGGTTCCGGTGGACCGTCCCTTCTCGGCCCAGGAGGCGACGAGAGCCGGCGTGGGCGCCAGCCTGCGTCGCAGGCTCGTCGAGCGCGGGCTGCTCCGCCCCGTCCTCCGCGGTGTCTTCGTGGCAACCCAGGTCCCGGACTCGTTGCGGTTGAGGGTCGCCGCGCTCGAGCTCGTCGTACCCGACCACGCCGTCGTGGTGGACCGCACCGCAGCGTGGCTGCATGGCGTCGATGCGCTTCCGCGATCCGCGATCCACGAGATGCCTGCGCTCGACGTCGTCAGCCGGCAGTCGAGCCGGCTGCGCAGGCCGGACGTTGCGAGCGGTGTACGAGACCTGAGGACGCGGGACGTCGAGCATCTCGGCCACCTCACGGTGACGACGCCGCTCCGGACCGCCTGCGACCTCGGTCGTCGCCTGTGGCGGTTCGACGCCCTCGCGGCGATCGACGGCTTCCTGCGGCTCGGCCTCGACCACGGGCTGCTCCTGTCGGAGTCCGAGCGGTTCAAGGGTCATCGCGGCGTGCGGCAGCTCCGCGAGCTCGCACCCCTGGGCGACCCCGGGGCGGAGTCGCCGCCGGAGAGCGCCCTCCGGCTGCACTGGTACGACGCCGACCTGCCGAGGCCGGAGACCCAGATCTGGGTGCCCGGCGATGATGGGCGGCCCAAGTTCCGCATCGACGTCGGCCACCGCGAGGTCCGCCACGGAGCCGAGTACTTCGGCGAGGAGTTCCACCCCGACGAACGGAGCAAGCACGACGAAACGCGGCTCGACTGGCTGCGGAGCCGGCGGGACTGGGTGATGGATGTCTTCGGGAAGACTCACGTCTACGGCGCCGACCTGGCCGCCGCCGACCTGTTGCGGAACGGGTTCGCCGCCGCGGTCGCCCGGCCCTCCGCGACGTACATCGACCTGTCACGCCCGTGACGGGCACGAAGTGACCGGTCGAGGGGCAGGACGGGCACGAAGTGCCCGCTCACGTGTAGTTCAGAGGGCGGAGGCGGCGGCCTCGTCGAGCCACCAGACGGTCTCGTCACCGCGTACGCCACGTGCGGGCGTCTCGGCGACGGAGCCGTCCTCGGCCAGGGCGCGGGCGACGGCCTCCGCCTTGCCCTCCCCGCTCGCGATGAACCAGACGGCGCGGCAGCGCTCCATCGCCTCGAAGGTGAGGCTGACGCGGTCCGGTGGCGGCTTCGGGGAGTCGTGCACCGCGACGGCGATCGCGTCGCGCGCCTCGAGGGCCGGGTGGCCGGGGAAGAGCGAGGCACAGTGGCCGTCGGGGCCGATGCCGAGCATGAGCACCTCGAAGAAGCCGGAGCCGTGCTCGCGCATGGCGGCGCTGTAGGTCGCAGCCGCGTCCTCGGCCGTCGCTACCTGGTCGCTGGCGGGCACCTCGTGGACGTTGGCCGGATCGACGGCGACGTGGTCGAGCAGCGCCGCGCGCGCCTGGCCGGCGTTGCGGTCGGGGGAGTCGGCCGCGACGAACCGCTCGTCGCCCCACCAGAACCTCACGCGCGACCAGTCCACCGACGAGTCCACGGCCCGCCGGGCGAGCTCGCGGTGGAGCTCCTCGGCGATCGACCCGCCGGTGAGCCCGATGTCGGGGGTCTCGCCGCGTGCCTGGGCGGCCTCGATCCGGTCGAGCAGCGCCGAGGCGACGTCGCCGACGAGGACGTCGGCGTCGTCGTGGCGCCGGACCTCCGGGGCGCTCACTTCGCGCTCCTGAGCTTGACGAGTCGCGCCGCGACATGGGCGTACACGTCGTCCTCGTCGAGGCGGCGCAGCTCCTCGGAGAGCAGTGCGGGGACCTCGCGCCGCTTCAGTGCGACGGGCCGGTCCGGCCGGTGGGGCGAGGAGAACGTCGCCAGTCGGCCGTCGGCGCGCGAGATCCGGATCGCGCCTTCCTTGGTGTCCATGCTGACCTCCGTGATGCCGGGTCCGTCCGAGCTGCCCCGGGTCACGTCGACCTTGAGACGGTCGGTGAGCCAGGCGACGAGCAGGTCGGCGCTCGGGCTCACCCGCTCGGCGACGACGCGTGCGCCGGTGACCTTGAGGGGGTGCTGGTCGAGTGCGGCGGCCAGCAGCGCACGCCACGGCGTGAGCCGGGTCCAGCTCAGGTCGGTGTTGCCCGGAGCGTAGGTCTCGCACTGGTTGAGCATCGCCGTGGCCTTCCCGCGCGAGACGGCGGCGGAGTCGGTGATGCGACGCTGGGCGAGGGCCCCAAGCGGGTCTGCGGCCGGGTCGGCGGGCGCCGCGGTCGGCCACCAGATGGCGACGGGGGAGTCGGGCAGCAGCAGGGGCAGCACGACGGACTCGGCGTGCTTGACCACCTCGCCCTTGAGCCGGATGAGCGCGGTCTCGCCGCCCCAGCCGTCGCCGCTGCCGACCTGGGCGTTGACCTGCGCGGACCCGCGGGCGTCGCCCAGGATCACGCCGAGCACGCGGGAGGGGTGCTCGCGCGAGGCGCGCTTGGCAGCGGCCATCGCCTCGGCTGCGTCGTCCTCAGGAGCGACGATGATCAGCGTCATCACCATCCCCATCGCGGGGCTGCCGGCGCGGGTGCGCGCCTGGACGAACTCCGCGGCGATCTTCGACGAGTTGGTGTCGGTGAGCTCGATCATCGTTACGGTCTCCTCCACGTGCGGCCGTCGCGGGCCAGCATCTTGTCCGCCGACGCGGGTCCCCAGGTGCCGGAGTCGTACGCCTCCGGCTTGCCCTTCCTGGCCCAGTGGGCGATCACCGGGTCGAGGATCTTCCAGGACAGCTCGACCTCCTCGTGACGCGGGAACAGCGGCGGGTCGCCGAGCAGCACGTCGAGGATGAGCCGTTCGTACGCCTCGGCGCTGGCCTCGGTGAACGAGCCGCCGTAGGCGAAGTCCATGTTGACGTCGCGGATCTCCATCGCGGTGCCGGGCACCTTCGACCCGAACCGCATGGTCATGCCCTCGTCGGGCTGGACCCGGATGACGAGCGCGTTCTGGGTCAGGTCCTCGGTGGAAGTCTGGCTGAACGGCAGGTGCGGCGCGCGCTTGAAGACGACGGCCACCTCGGTGACACGGCGACCGAGCCGCTTGCCGGTGCGGAGGTAGAACGGCACGCCCGCCCAGCGGCGGGTCTCGACGTGCACCGTGATCGCGGCGAAGGTCTCGGTGGTGGAGGTCTTCTTGATGCCGTCCTCGTCGAGGAACCCGTTGACCTTCTCGCCACCTGCCCAGCCGGCGGCGTACTGGCCACGGGCGGTGGTGGTGTCGAGCCGCGGCGGCAGCGTGGTGGAGGCGAGGACCTTCTGCTTCTCGATGCGCAGGCTCTCGGCGTCGAAGGCGATGGGCTCCTCCATCGCCACGAGCGCCATCAGCTGGAGGAGGTGGTTCTGGATGACGTCGCGCGCCGCGCCGATGCCGTCGTAGTAGCCGGCGCGGCCGCCGATGCCGATGTCTTCGGCCATCGTGATCTGCACGTGGTCGACGTAGTTGGCGTTCCAGATCGGCTCGAACATGTTGTTGGCGAACCGCATGGCGAGGATGTTCTGGACGGTCTCCTTGCCGAGGTAGTGGTCGATGCGGAAGACCGAGCCCGACGGGAAGACCCCGGCAAGGGTCTCGTTGAGCTCGCGCGCCGACTCGAGGTCGTGGCCGAACGGCTTCTCCACGACCACGCGCCGCCACTGGTCGGGACCGGGATCGGCGAGCCCGTGCTCCTTGAGCTGGCCGACGACCGTGCCGAAGAAGGACGGCGGGATCGCGAGGTAGAAGGCCATGTTGCCGCCGGTGCCGCGCAGCTGGTCGAGCTCCTCGACGGTGCGGCGCAGCTGCTCGAAGGCTGCGTCGTCGTCGAAGTCGCCGGACACGAAGCGGAAGCCCTCGGCGAGCTGGCGCCACACCTCCTCGCGGAAGGGCGTACGGGCGTGCTGCTTCACCGCGTCGTGCACGATCTGGGCGAAGTCCTGGTCGGCCCAGTCGCGGCGGGCGAAGCCCACCAGGCTGAACCCGGGCGGCAGCAGGCCGCGGTTGGCGAGGTCGTAGATGGCCGGCATGACCTTCTTGCGCGACAGGTCGCCGGTCACGCCGAACAGCACCATCCCGCAGGGGCCGGCGATGCGTGGCAGCCGGCGGTCCTGCGGGTCGCGCAGCGGGTTCACGTGCGTCATGCGGTTCGGTGCTCCTGGTAGTAGCCGATCAGGGACTGGGTGGAGGGGTCCTGCTGCGCCAGCACGCCGGCATCGCCCGACACGGCGGGGCCGAGCTGCTGGGCGAGCTGCTTGCCGAGCTCGACGCCCCACTGGTCGAAGCTGTCGATGCCCCAGACCGCGCCCTGGACGAAGGTGATGTGCTCGTAGAGCGCGACCAGCTGGCCGAGCACGGCCGGGGTGAGGGCGGGCGCCATGATCGAGGTCGTCGGTCGGTTGCCGGGGAAGGTCCGCGCGGACACCAGCTCCTCCGCGACCCCCTCGGCCCGGACCTCGTCGGCCGTCCTGCCGAACGCCAGGGCCTTGGTCTGGGCGAAGAAGTTGGCCAGGAACAGCTCGTGCACGTCGATGCCCTGCCCGTCGGGCCCAGTGTCGGTGAGGGCGTACGCCGGCCGCGCGAAGGCGATGAAGTCGGCCGGGACCAGCCGCGTGCCCTGGTGGATCAGCTGGTAGAACGCGTGCTGCCCGTTGGTGCCGGGCTCCCCCCAGAAGACCTCGCCCGTGTCGTGGTCGACAGGGGTGCCGTCCCAGCGCACGCCCTTGCCGTTGGACTCCATCGTGAGCTGCTGGAGGTAGGCCGGGAAGCGGTGCAGCAGCTGCGCGTAGGGCAGGACCGCGTGGGTGTGCGCGCCGAGGAAGTTGGTGTACCAGACGTTGAGCAGGCCCATCCGGAGCGGCACGTTGGCGGCGGCGGGCGCGGTGCGGAAGTGCTCGTCCATCTCGTGGAAGCCGGCGAGCATGTCGCCGAAGTGCTCCGGGCCGATCGCCACCATCAGGGACAGGCCGATCGCGGAGTCCATCGAGTAGCGGCCGCCGACCCAGTCCCAGAAGCCGAAGGCGTTCTCGGGGTCGATCCCGAAGTCGGCGACCTTGTCCAGGGCAGTGGAGACCGCCACGAAGTGCTGCGCGACGGCGGCGTCGGGGTCGGCGCCCTCGGGGAGCCGGTCCAGCAGCCAGGCACGGCACAGCCGCGCGTTGGTCAGCGTCTCGAGCGTGCCGAAGGTCTTGCTCGAGACGATGAAGAGCGTCGTCTCGGGGTCGAGGCCGGACAGCTTCTGACCGGCATCGGTCGGGTCGATGTTGCTGATGAACCGGCAGGTCAGGCCCTCCTGCCGGTAGGGCTCGAGCGCCTCGTAGGCCATGACGGGTCCGAGGTCGGAGCCACCGATGCCGATGTTGACGATCGTCTCGATCCGCCGGCCGGTGACGCCGGTCCACTCACCCGACCGCACACGCTCCGCGAAGGCGTACGCCCGGCCGAGCACCTCGTGCACCTCGGGCACCACGTCCTGTCCGTCGACCGTCAGGGACGCGTCGGCGGGGAGCCGCAGCGCCGTGTGCAGCACGGCGCGGTCCTCGGTGACGTTGATCCGCTCACCGGCGAACATCGCCTGCCGGCGGCCGGGGAGGTCGACCTCGTCGGCAAGGGCGAGCAGCGCCTCCTCGACGGCGTCGTCGACGAGGTTCTTGGACAGGTCGACGTGCAGGTCGCCCGCGAGCAGGGTGTGCTGCTCGACCCACGACGGGGTCAAGGTGCTGCGCAGGTCCGGTTCGAACGCGTCGGCGAGCCCGGCGAGCCGGGACCAGGCCGCGGTCGTGGTCGGGTCGACCGGCTCGCCGGCGCTCATGCCCGCGCGGCCTCGAGGGAGGCCGACAGGGTGGTCTGGAGCTCGTCCCACGCGACGACGAACTTCTCGACACCCTCCTTGATGAGCACCGCGATCACGTCGTCGTAGTCGATGCCGGCCTCGGCCAGCGCCTGCATGTGGGCGGCCGCGTCGTCGTAGTAGGGGCGGACCCGGTCGCCACGCACCTGGCCGTGGTCGGCGACCGCGTCGAGGGTCTTCTCGGGCATGGTGTTGACCGTGTTCTCGACGACCAGGTCCACGACGTACATCGTGTCGTCGTAGTCGGGGTTCTTGACGCCCGTCGAGGCCCACAGCGGACGCTGCCTGCGCGCGCCCCTGGCCTCGAGCGCCTCCCAGCGCTCACCGCTGAAGAACTCCTCGTACATCTGGAAGGCGAGCCGCGCGTTGGCGACGCCCGCCTTGCCCCGCAGGGCCGGGTCCGTGCCGGGGCCCTCGGTCGTCGCCTCGAGCCGCTTGTCGATCTCGGTGTCGACGCGCGAGACGAAGAACGAGGCGACCGAGTGGATGTCGGCGAGGTCGTGGCCGTTGTCGGCCGCCTGCTCGAGGCCGGAGACGTACGCCTCCATCACGTTGCGGTACTGCTCGAGGCCGAAGATCAGGGTGACGTTGACCGAGATGCCGGCGGCGATGGTCTCGGTGATCGCGGGCCAGCCCTCCTCGGTGCCCGGGATCTTGATCATCACGTTGGGCTCGCCGACGGTCTTGTGCAGCTCGGCGGCCTCGGCCACGGTCTGCTCGGTGTGGTGGGCCAGGCCGGGGGAGACCTCGATCGAGACGCGGCCGTCGACGCCGTCGGTGGCGTCGAAGACCGGTCGCATGACCTTGCAGGCCTCCCGCACGTCGTCGGTGGTGATCACCAGCGTGGCGCGGTCGACGTCGGCGCCCTCGGCGGCAAGCTCGCGGACCTGGGCGTCGTAGCGCTCGCCGTCGGCCAGGGCGGCCTGGAAGATCGACGGGTTGGACGTGACGCCCACGACGCTGCTGGTCTCCACGAGGTCGGCGAGGTTGCCGGTCTCGAGGCGCTCGCGGGACAGGTCGTCGAGCCAGATGGACACCCCGGCGTCGGCCAGGGCCTTGAGACGGTCGTTCATGCGTTTCCTCCCGTGGATGGGGTCTGGACGGTCGAGATCGCTCAGGCGTTGACGACGGCGACGCTGTCGCGCGCGGCGTCGGCGACGGCCTGGGCGGTGATGCCGAACTCGGTGTAGATCCGGGCGTGGTCGGCCGACGCGCCGTAGTGCTCGATCGAGATGATCCGGCCGTTGTCGCCGACGATCTCGCGCCAGCCCTGCTTGACGCCGGCCTCGACGGAGACGCGCGACTTCACCGTCGGCGGCAGGACGGTGTCGCGGTAGGACTCGTCCTGCTCCTCGAACCACTCGAGGCAGGGCATCGACACCACGCGGGCGTCGATCCCGTCCTCGGCGAGCAGCGCCCGCGCCTCGACGGCCAGCTGGACCTCCGAGCCGGTGCCGATGAGGATCACGTCGGGCGTGCCCTTGTCGGCGTCGAGCAGCACGTAGGCGCCGCGGGCCACGCCCTCGGTGGACCCCCACTGCTGTCCGGTGTCGGCGTCCTCGCCACGCGGGAAGACCGGCACGTTCTGACGGGTCAGGGCCAGGGCGGCCGGAGTGTCGGTGCGGCTCAGGACGGCATGCCAGGCGGCGACGGTCTCGTTGGCGTCCGCCGGGCGTACGACGTCGAGGCCGGGCATGGCACGCAGGGCCGCCAGGTGCTCGATCGGCTGGTGCGTCGGGCCGTCCTCCCCGAGGCCGATGGAGTCGTGGGTCCACACGTAGGTCACCGGCAGCTTGCTCAGCGCGGCCACGCGGACCGAACCGCGCATGTAGTCCGAGAACGTGAGGAACGTGCCACCGAAGACGCGGGTGAGCCGGTCGGCCGCGATGCCGTTCATGATCGCGCCCATGCCGTGCTCCCGGATGCCGAAGTGGAGGACCCGGCCGGCGTGGGGGTCGGTGCTCCACTCGCCGATCTCGGCGACCTCCGCACCCACGGACGGGGCGCTGGTGATCGTCGTGTTGTTGGAGCCGGCGAGGTCGGCGGAGCCGCCCCACAGCTCGGGCAGCACCGGTGCGAGGGCGTTGATCACCTTGCCGGAGGCAGACCGGGTGGCGACACCCTTGGCGTCGGCGGGGAAGGTCGGCAGCGCCTCGGCGAGGCCGACCGGCACCTCCCGGCGCTTGAGCCGGTGCAGCAGCTCGGCGGACTCCGGGTGCGCCTCGGCCCAGGCGGCGTACTTCTCGTCCCACTCGGCGCCCCACGCGGAGCCGCGCTCGCGCAGCTCCCGGGTGCGCTCGAGCACGCCCGGCGGGACCTCGAAGGTCTGGTCGGGGTCGAAGCCGAGGATCTTCTTGGTGGCGGCGACCTCGTCGGCCCCGAGGGCGCTGCCGTGCGCCGCCTCGGTGCCCTGGGCGTTGGGTGCGGGCCAGGCGATGACCGTGTCGAGGACGATCAGGGAGGGCTTGTCGCCCACGCCGTGGGCCTTGCGGATGGCGGAGTAGAGGGCCGGGACGTCCTCGACGTAGTCGGTGCCGCCGTTGGTCCAGTCGACCGTCTGGACGTGCCAGCCGTAGGCCTCGTAGCGGGCGGCGACGTCCTCGGTGAAGGCGATGTCGGTGTCGCCCTCGATCGAGATCCGGTTGCGGTCGTAGATGACGGTGAGGTTGCCGAGCTTCTGGGTGCCCGCGATCGAGCTCGCCTCGGAGCTGACGCCCTCCTGCAGGTCGCCGTCGGAGGCCAGGGCGTAGACCTGGTGGTCGAAGAGGCCCTCGCCGGGAGCGGCGTCCGCGTCCAGCATGCCGTGGACGCGTCGGCCCGAGAGGGCCATGCCGACGGCGTTGCCGACGCCCTGGCCCAGCGGTCCCGTGGTCACCTCGACGCCGGCGGTGTGGCCGAGCTCGGGGTGGCCGGGCGTCTTGGAGCCCCAGGTGCGCAGCGCCTTGAGGTCGTCGAGCTCGAGGCCGAAGCCGCCGAGGTAGAGCTGGGTGTAGAGGGTGATGCTGGAGTGGCCGCAGGACAGCACGAAGCGGTCGCGTGCGATCCACTCCGGGTCGGCCGGGTCGTGCCGCATGACCTTCTGGAACAGCAGGTAGGCCGCCGGGGCGAGGCTCATCGCCGTGCCGGGGTGCCCGTTGCCGACCTTCTGGACCGCGTCCATCGCGAGGACCCGGGCCGTGTCGACCGCGCGCTTGTCGACGTCGTCCCACTCGAGCGTGGCGGGCAGGGCGGACTTGGTGGTCGACTTGTTGGTCAACGCAGTTCCTCTCGGTGGAGTGCAACCGGGTGCGGTCAGGATCACAGCCCGGCGGGGGTGGCCTCGACTGCGACCCTATCGTCGTGGCCGAGTAGACTCGACCGTGCCCGAGGGTCGCCCCGGACGCCGGTGGATCCGGTTGTCGATGCCCCTCGGTGCCCCGTTGTCCGCGTTCCATCCGTTCCCGTCCCCGAGGTCTGCCACGTGTCCCACGCCGGTCCGAACGCTGCTGCGTCCGCGCGGCCGTCGAGCGGTGACGACGGCGAGGGAGAGGGTCCGAAGACCTGGCGCGACGTCGTCGCGGCCTATGTCGGGCTGACGAAGCCGCGCGTGATCGAGCTGCTGCTGCTCACGACCGTGCCGGTGATGTTCTTCGCCGCCCGCGGCGTGCCCGAGCTGGCCACGGTCGTGTGGACCGTGCTCGGGGGCACCTTCTCCGCGGGCTCGGCGTCGGTCTTCAACTGTGTCTACGACCGCGACATCGACGAGCAGATGCGCCGGACCCGGCGTCGGGCGCTCCCGCGGCACATCGTCTCCCCGCGCGCAGCGCTGGTCTTCGGGGTCGTGCTGGGGATCCTGTCGACGGTGATCCTCTGGGCGGGGGTCAACGCCCTGTCGGCCGTGCTGTCGGTGACCGCGATCGCGTTCTACGTCTTCATCTACACGATGCTGCTCAAGCGGCGCACGACTCAGAACATCGTCTGGGGCGGGATCGCCGGCTGCTTCCCGACCCTCATCGGGTGGACGGCCGTCACCGGCGAGCTCGCGTGGACGCCGGTCGTGCTGTTCCTGGTCGTGTTCTTCTGGACCCCGCCGCACACCTGGGCGCTGGCCCTGCGCTACCGCGATGACTACCGCAACGTCGACGTCCCGATGCTCCCGGTGGTCAGGCCCGCCCGCGAGGTCGGCCGGCAGGTCGTCGTCTACAGCTGGGTGATGGTGGCGACCTCGCTGCTGCTCTGGCCGGTCGCCGGCACGAGCCTGGTCTACCCGGTGGCGGCCGCGGTGCTGGGCGCGGTCTTCCTCGTGGAGGCACACCGGATGTGGTCGCGCACCAAGGCGTCCGAGGCCCTCGGCGAGATCAACCCGATGCGGCTCTTCCACGCCTCGAACCTCTACCTGTCCCTGCTGTTCGTCGCCGTCGCGCTGGACCCGCTGCTCGGCCGCTAGCCCGAACCCAGGGTCCGGTCAGGAGCTTCGGCGGGTCAGGCCGGGCGGGTCGCAGCGTGGGGCTGCGGCTCGCCGTCGGCCACCGCTTCGCGGTCGGCGCGGTGGGGGAGGACCGCCAGTGAGACGCGGGCCAGGCCGGCGGCCAGGAGCGACGCGCCGAGCATGTGCAGCGCCACCAGGGCGACGGGCAGGTCCAGCCAGTACTGCACCCAGCCGAGCACGCCCTGCAGGACCTCGACGAGGAGCACCAGGCCGGTGACCCGGGCCAGCCACTGGTGCCCGCCACGCACCGCCACGACCAGCAGGGCCACGGTCAGGGCGACCAGCACGTAGACCGAGACGGCGTGCACCTGCGACACCGTCGCCGGGTCGAGGCCGTTGCGGGGGGAGTCGGTGTCGCCGGCGTGCGGCCCCGCCCCGGTCACCACGGTGCCGAGGTAGAGCGCGACCCAGCCCGCGGCCAACGTCGCCCACGCGAGCGCCCGGGGCAGCGGGGGAGCGGCCTCGCGGTCGGGGCTGCGCAGCTCGTCGAGGAGCGCGACGCACACCATGACCATGGCCATCGACAGCAGGAAGTGCCCGGCGACGATCCACGGGTTGAGGTCGGTCAGCACGGTGATGCCGCCGATGACCGCCTGGAGCGGGATGCCGAGCCCGATGACGAGCGAGAGCCGGGTCGCGCGGCGGTGCATCGCCCCCAGGGCAGCCAGGAAGCACAGGAGCGCGATCGCCGCCAGCGCGAAGGTGAGCAGCCGGTTGCCGAACTCGATGGCGCCGTGGACGCCGAGCTCCCCGTGCGCGACGTAGGACTCGTCGGTGCAGCGCGGCCAGGTCGGGCAGCCGAGCCCGGACCCGGTCAGGCGGACGGCGCCGCCGGTGACGACGATGCCGATGTTGGCGAGCAGGTTGGCGATCGCCAGGGGCCAGAGGTACGGCGCGAGCTTGTCGAGGATGGCGTGTCTCATCATTCCCACTTGAAGGTTCGTGCGGTGAGCACCGTGCCGAGCCCCGCCCAGGCGGCGAGCACGAGCAGCGACCGGGCGTCGACCTGTCCGTCCACGAGCGCGCCGCGCATCGCCTCGCCGAGGGCGCCGGACGGCAGCCACTGGATCAGTGCGCCCGCGGCGCCGTAGGTGCTGGCCGGCAGCACGATGCCGCCGCCCGCCATGAGCAGGAGGTAGACCAGGTTGGCCAGGGCGAGGGTCGCCTCGGCGCGGAGCACCCCCGCGACGAACAGCCCGAGCGCGGCGAACGCCGCCGTGCCCAGGCCCACGGCGAGGACCAGGCCCGCGAGCGTACGGACGGGGTGCGCGAGCGTGGGCTCCCAGCCCAGCAGGAGCCCGACGGCGACCAGCACCACGAGCTGGAGGGCCACGACGTTGAGCAGGGCCAGCGCCTTGCCCAGCAGCAGGCCGTGCCGCGGCAGCGGCGAGGCCCCCAGGAGCTTGATGACGCCGTAGCGGCGCTCGAACCCCGTGGCGATGGCGACGGAGGTGAACGCGGTGGACATCACGGCGAGGGCCAGCACGCCCGGGGTGAGGACGTCGACCGCCCCGACGCCGCCGAGGGTGCTGCCCAGGCGGCCGGCCGCGACGACGCCGCCCACGAGCACGATGACGGGGATGACGAGGGCGAGCAGGAGCTGCTCGCCGTTGCGCAGCATGAGCCGCGACTCCATCCGCGCCTGCGCGAGCACCATCGCGGTCAGCGGTGCGCTGCCCGGTGCGGGCGTGAAGGTGTTCGGCGTGGCGCTCGTACGAGGTGGGGTCACGGCGCGAGCTCCCGCCCAGTGAGCTCGAGGAAGACGTCCTCGAGGGTGCGCTGGCCCAGGTTGAGCGTCTGCGGGAGCACACCGTGCTCCTCGCACCAACGGGACACCCGCCCCAGCGTCGTGGCATCGGCGGGACCGTGGATGAGCATGCTGACCTCGTCGAGCTGGCGCACCTCGGTCAGCGGACCGAGCTCGGCGCGCAGGGACTCGGGGGCGCCGTCGGGGAAGGGGCGGTTCACCACCAGCCGGATCGTGGCCGAGCGGCCACCGCGGGTCAGCTCGGCGGGAGTGCCGCTCGCGATGGCCGTGCCGCGGTCGATGATGTGGATCCGGTCCGCGAGGTGCTCGGCCTCGTCCATGTGGTGGGTGGTCAGCACGACGGTCACGCCGTCCCCCCGGATCTCCTCCAGCAGCTCCCACGTCGTGCGGCGTGCCTGCGGGTCCATGCCGGCGGTCGGCTCGTCGACGAACACCAGCTCGGGGCGCCCGACGAGGGCGACGGCCAGCCCCAGTCGCTGACGCTGGCCACCGGACAGCCGGCGGTAGGGCGTACGACCGCAGTCGCCGAGGCCGAGCCGCTCGACGAGCATCGCGGTGTCGAGCGGGTGGGCGTGCAGCGCGGCCATGTGCTCCAGCATCTCGACGGCGCGTACGCCGCTCCAGGCGCCGCCGTCCTGCAGCATCACGCCGATGCGGGGGAGCAGGGCGGAGCGGTCGCGCTGCGGGTCCAGCCCGAGCACGCGGACCGTGCCCCGTTGCGGCGCCCGGTAGCCCTCGCAGGTCTCGAGCGTGGTCGTCTTCCCGGCGCCGTTGGGTCCGAGGACAGCCGTGATCGAGCCGCGGGATACGTCGAGGGAGAGACCGTCGACCGCGACCTTGTCGCCGTAGGCCATCACCAGGCCGTCGATCTCGACGGCGGGGGAGGCGAGTGGCACGTACCGATTCTAGGTGCGACATATTGACGAGCGGCTGTCGGTCCCCGCGGCTAGCGTGGACGCATGACTCGAGCTGCAGCAATCGAGGCCGACGGCCTCGTCAAGCACTTCGGCGAGACCGTCGCGGTCGACGGGGTGTCCTTCCGGGTCCCGGAGGGCTCGGTGCTCGGCCTGCTCGGCCCCAACGGCGCCGGCAAGACGACCACGGTGCGGATGATGACCACGCTGACCAGGCCGACCGCCGGCACCGGACGCGTCGCCGGCCACGACATCATCACCGACGCGCCCGCGGTGCGGCGCAGCATGGGGCTGACCGGTCAGGCGGCGACGGTCGACGAGCTGCTGACCGGCCGGGAGAACCTCCGCCTCATCGGCAGGCTCTACGGTCTCGACCCGGGCTACATCAGGCGCGCGAGCGACGAGCTGCTCGAGCGGTTCTCCCTCGCCGACGCCGGTGACCGCACGGCCAAGACCTACTCCGGCGGCATGCGGC
Source organism: Nocardioides sp. BGA-UO-ETr-FS32 (assembly GCF_059567905.1). NCBI lineage: Bacteria > Bacillati > Actinomycetota > Actinomycetes > Propionibacteriales > Nocardioidaceae > Nocardioides > Nocardioides sp. BGA-UO-ETr-FS32. The sequence goes on from NZ_JCAQOX010000013.1 coordinate 845,320, forward strand.
GCCGGCTCGACCTGGCGGTCAGCCTGATCGCCACGCCGCCGGTGCTGTTCCTCGACGAGCCGACCACGGGCCTCGACCCGCGCTCGCGCGTCGAGCTCTGGGACGTGCTGCGCGAGCTGGTCGCCGACGGCACCACGCTGCTGCTGACCACCCAATACCTGGAGGAGGCCGACCAGCTCGCCGACAACATCGTGGTGATCGACCACGGGACCGTCATCGCGGAGGGCACCCCGCTCCAGCTCAAGGACCAGTCCGGAGCCGCGGCACTGGTGGTGACCGTGTCCCACGCGGCGGACCTCGGGGCGGCCGAGGAGCTGCTGCGTCCGCACGTGCGCGAGGTCCACGTCGACGCCGGCGCCCGCCAGCTGACAGCCCCGGCCGAGGGGCTGGGACACATGACCCGCGTGGCCGGGCTCTTCGACCAGAGCGAGATCGTGCTCGACGACATCGGGCTCAAGCGGCCGAGCCTCGACGACGTCTTCCTCCACCTCACCGGCCACCGGGCCGAGGAGCGCTCCGACGGCACCGACGAGACAGCCGGCGAGCCGGCAGGGGAGATGGCCCGATGACCGGCCCGACGACCGACCCGACGACACGCGCGACCAGCACGCTCGAGCGACCCGAGATCCGCACCACCGGTCTGCTCACCCAGTCGTGGGCCATCGCACGACGCAACTTCCTCCACATCAAGCGCATGCCCGAGATGCTGATGGACGTCACCATCCAGCCGGTCATGTTCGTGCTGCTCTTCGCCTACGTGTTCGGCTCGTCCATCGACGTCGCCACCCCCGCCGGCTACCGCGCCTTCCTGCTCGCCGGGATCATGGCGCAGACCGTGGCGTTCGCGTCCTTCATCGTCGCGGTCGGGCTCACCGCCGACCTCGACAAGGGCATCGTCGACCGGATGCGCTCGCTGCCCATCAATCCCGCCGCCGTGCTCGTCGGGCGCAGCATCTCCAGCCTGGCCCACTCCTCGATCGGCCTCGTGGTGATGTCGCTGACCGGTCTGGTGATCGGCTGGCGGATCCACACCAACGTCTTCGAGGCCGCGCTCGGCTACCTCCTGCTCCTGGGCTGGGGCTTCGCGATGATCTGGGTCGGCATCTGGGTCGGGTCGGCCATGCGCTCGGTCGAGGCCGTCAACGGCGTCATGTTCGCCACGATGTTCCCGATCACGTTCCTGGCCAACACGTTCGCGCCCACCGACCGGATGCCCACCTTCCTGCGGTTCGTCGCCGAGTGGAACCCGATCTCGTCGCTGACCCAGGCGGTCCGCGAGCTCTGGGGCAACGACCAGCCGCTGGCCGAGGGCGCGGCGTTCCCGATGCACCACCCGATCCCGTTCACGATCGGCTGGATCATCCTGATCACCGCGGTCGTGGCGCCGCTCGCCATCCGCACCTTCCGCGCGCGCACGGCAGACTGAGCGAGTCCTGGGCGGCAGCCTTCCGGGGCGCCCGGGTGACTTAGGTGACCCTTGCTTGAAGCCCGGGCCGCAATAACGTCACACTGGTGTTGTGGAATTCACCAGGACGGCGGCAACCCTCGACGGGGATGCGCCCACGCGCGACCGCGTGGCGCGCACGATCCTGGAGAACGGCCCGTCCACCGCCGCCGACCTGGCACGCCTCCTCGACCTGACGCCGGCCGCCGTACGCCGCCACCTCGACCACCTCGTCGCCGAGGGCGTCGCGGAGTCGCGCGAGCAGAAGGTCTACGGCACCCGGGGCCGCGGCCGACCCGCCAAGGTGTTCGCCCTCACCGAGGCCGGGCGCGACAGCTTCGACCAGCAGTACGACGACCTCGCCGTGCAGGCCCTGCGCTTCCTGGCCGAGACCCAGGGCGAGGACGCCGTGGTGGAGTTCGCCCGCCGCCGGGTCGCGTTCGTCGAGCGTGACTACGCCGCCGTGCTGGCCGTCGACCCCGACCTGAGCCCGGCCGAGGCGCTGGCGAAGGTCTTCACCCAGAACGGCTACGCCGCGTCGGTGCGCGAGCGCGCTGCCGCGAACGGCGTGAGCGTGCCGCAGCTGTGCCAGCAGCACTGCCCCGTCTCCCACGTCGCCCACGAGTTCCCGCAGCTCTGCGAGGCAGAGACCGAGGCGATCGGCGCGGTGCTCGGCACCCACGTCCAGCGACTGGCGACCATCGCCCACGGCGACGGCGTCTGCACGACCTGCATCCCCCAGACCCCGAAGAAGGAGAAGGCATGACCTCCATCGAAGAACTCAACCCGGAGCTCAAGGGCATCGGCAAGTACGAGTTCGGCTGGTCCGACTCCGACACCGCGGGCGCCACCGCCACGCGCGGCCTCAACGACGACGTCGTGCGCGACATCTCCTCCAAGAAGTCCGAGCCGCAGTGGATGCTCGACCTGCGCCTCAAGGGCCTCAAGCTCTTCCACCGCAAGCCGATGCCCACCTGGGGCTCCGACCTGTCGACGATCGACTTCGACAACATCAAGTACTTCGTGCGCTCCAGCGAGAAGCAGGCCACCTCGTGGGAGGAGCTCCCCGAGGACATCAAGAACACCTACGACAAGCTCGGCATCCCGGAGGCGGAGAAGCAGCGCCTCGTCGCCGGCGTCGCCGCCCAGTACGAGTCCGAGGTGGTCTACCACTCGATCCGCGAGGACCTCGAGGAGAAGGGCGTCATCTTCGTCGACACCGACACCGCGCTGAAGGAGCACGAGGAGCTCTTCAAGGAGTACTTCGGCACCGTCATCCCGGTCGGTGACAACAAGTTCGCCGCGCTCAACACCTCGGTGTGGTCAGGCGGCTCGTTCATCTACGTGCCCAAGGGCGTCCACGTCGACATCCCGCTCCAGGCCTACTTCCGGATCAACACCGAGAACATGGGCCAGTTCGAGCGCACGCTGATCATCGTCGACGAGGACGCCTACGTGCACTACGTCGAGGGCTGCACCGCGCCGATCTACTCCTCCGACTCGCTGCACTCCGCCGTCGTGGAGATCATCGTCAAGAAGGGCGGCCGCTGCCGCTACACGACCATCCAGAACTGGTCCAACAACGTCTACAACCTCGTCACCAAGCGCGCCACCTGCGACGCCGGCGCGACCATGGAGTGGGTCGACGGCAACATCGGCTCCAAGGTGACGATGAAGTACCCCGCCATCTACCTCATGGGCGAGCACGCCAAGGGCGAGACCCTGTCGATCGCGTTCGCCGGCGAGGGCCAGCACCAGGACGCCGGCGCCAAGATGGTGCACGCGGCGCCGCACACCTCCAGCTCGATCCTGAGCAAGTCGGTGGCGCGCGGTGGCGGCCGTACGTCCTACCGCGGCCTGATCCAGGTCAACGAGGGCGCGCACGGCTCGAAGTCCAACGTGCTGTGCGACGCGCTGCTGGTCGACCAGATCAGCCGCAGCGACACCTACCCCTACGTCGACATCCGCGAGGACGACGTGTCGATGGGCCACGAGGCCAGCGTCTCCAAGGTCTCCGACGACCAGCTCTTCTACCTCATGTCGCGCGGCATGGAGCAGGACGAGGCGATGGCGATGATCGTGCGCGGCTTCGTCGAGCCGATCGCCAAGGAGCTGCCGATGGAGTACGCCCTCGAGCTCAACCGCCTGATCGAGCTGCAGATGGAAGGGGCCGTCGGCTGATGATCCGGTGCGCACCACGACGGCGCGCAGCGTCGTCGAGGGGCGCAGCGGAAGACATCACGCCTTGTACGTCCCCGTAAGAGAAAGTAGAGCTTTGACCGTCACCACCGATTCAGTCCGTTCCGCACTGGAGCAGGCTCCGGAGCACGACCACGTCGACAGCCACCTCCACCCCGCCGGCTCGTACGACGTCGCGGACCACGAGGTCCCGACGGGTCGCGAGGAGATCTGGCGCTTCACGCCGCTCAAGCGGCTCAAGGGCCTCCACGCGGACGCCCCGCTCGACGGCCGCAACACGAAGGCCACCTGGAACGCCCCCGAGGGGGTCCGGGTGGACGTCGTGACCGGCGACGAGGCGACCGCCCTGCGCGGCGTGAGTGGCTGGGCGCCCAACACGCGCTTCACCGCGCGCGTCCTCGCCGAGGTCCGGGCGACCCTGCTCGTCGACGTCCCGGCCGACGTCGAGGCCGGTGAGCCGATCGTGATCGACGTCGAGGGCACCGACGCCGAGGTCACCAGCGGTGCCCACGTGGTGCTGCGCTTCGGCCGGCACAGCAAGGCCGTGGTCGTGCTCAACCACACGGGTTCCGCCGCGGTGTCCGCGGTCGTCGAGGTCGTCGTCGGTGACGGGGCCGACGCCAGCGTGGTCTCGATCCAGGACTGGGCCGACGACGCCGTCCACCTCTCGCACCACCAGGCGCGGGTCGGTCGCGACGCGACCTACAAGCACGCGGCGATCTCGTTCGGCGGTGACCTGGTCCGGATGGACGCCAACGTCACCTACGACGGCCCGGGCGGCTCCGCGGAGCTCCTCGGCCTCTACTTCGCCGACGCCGGCCAGCACATCGAGCACCGGATCTTCGCCGACCACACCGCCCCGCGCACCAAGTCGCACGCCGTCTACAAGGGCGCGCTGCAGGGCGACAAGGCGCACACCGTCTGGGTCGGCAACGTGCTGATCCGCAAGGTCGCCGAGGGCATCGAGACCTACGAGGAGAACCGCAACCTCGTCCTCACCGACGGCTGCCAGGCCGACTCGATCCCCAACCTCGAGATCGAGACCGGCGAGATCGAGGGCGCCGGCCACGCCTCGGCGACCGCCCGCTTCGACGACAACCAGCTGTTCTACCTCCAGTCGCGCGGCATCTCCGAGCCGGAGGCCCAGCGCTTGGTCGTGCACGGCTTCTTCAACGACCTGATCCGCCAGGTCGGCGTGCCGTCCATCGAGCAGCGGCTGCTGACCACGGTCGAGGCCGAGCTCGCCAAGAACGTCCTCAAGGACCTCGGGTCGCTCGCGGCCTTCGGGTCGGACGACTGATGGCCTTCGAGCGCGCGTGCGCGCTGGACGAGGTGGCGACCGACCAGGCCCTGGCGGTCACCCTCGGTCGCTACGACATCGCCATCGCCCGCGACGGCGACGAGGTCTTCGCAGTCGAGAACACCTGCAGCCACGCCGAGGTCGCCCTCAGCGAGGGCGAGGTCGCCGACTGCCAGATCGAGTGCTGGCTGCACGGGTCGATGTTCGACCTGCGCACCGGCAAGCCCACCAACCTCCCCGCGACCGAGCCGGTCGCCACCTTCCCCGTCGACGTACGCGCCAATCCCAACGGCACCAGTGACGTCTACGTCGACACCGAGACCACCCTGAACGGAGTCACCCCCGCATGAGCAAGCTCGTCATCACCGACCTCCACGTCACCGTCGAGACCGAGGACGGCCCCAAGGAGATCCTCAAGGGCGTCACCCTCACCATCAACGAGGGCGAGACCCACGCCATCATGGGCCCCAACGGCTCCGGCAAGTCGACGCTCGCCTACTCCATCGCCGGTCACCCCAAGTACACGATCACCGGTGGCTCGGTGACCCTCGACGGCCAGGACGTGCTCGCGCTCTCCGTCGACGAGCGCGCCCGCGCCGGCCTCTTCCTCGCGATGCAGTACCCCGTCGAGGTCCCCGGCGTCTCGGTGTCGAACTTCCTGCGTACGGCCAAGACCGCGATCGACGGCGAGGCGCCCAAGCTCCGCACGTGGGTCAAGGACGTCAACGGCGCCCTCGAGCGACTCAACCTCGACCCGAGCTTCGGCACCCGTAGCGTCAACGAGGGCTTCTCCGGCGGCGAGAAGAAGCGCCACGAGATCGCGCAGCTCGAGCTGCTCGACCCCCAGGTCGCGGTGCTCGACGAGACCGACTCCGGCCTCGACATCGACGCGCTCAAGATCGTGTCCGACGGCGTCAACCGGTTCCGCCAGCGTGAGGGCAAGGGTGTCCTGCTGATCACCCACTACACCCGCATCCTGCGCTACATCGAGCCCGACTTCGTCCACGTCTTCGTCGACGGCAAGGTCGCCGAGTCCGGGGGCAAGGAGCTCGCCGACCAGCTCGAGGCCGAGGGCTACGACAAGTACCTCAAGGCGAACGCCTGAGGTTTCGAGGCTCGCTCCTCCGCCTTGACCAGCACCGCTTCTCCCACCGCCGAAAGGGGTAACTCATGGAAGGACTGCTTCCGGATCTCGACGTGATCCGCAAGGACTTCCCGATCCTCGAGCGCACGCTCGCGGGCGGAGTGCCGCTGGTCTACCTCGACAGCGCCAACACCTCGCAGAAGCCGCAGGTCGTCATCGACACGATGGTCGACCACCTCGAGCGGCACAACGCCAACATCGCCCGGGCGATGCACCAGCTCGGCGCGGAGTCGACGGAGGCCTTCGAGGCGGCGCGCGACCAGGTGACGGCCTTCCTCAATGCGCCGTCGCGCAACGAGGTCGTCTTCACCAAGAACGCCACCGAGGCGCTCAACCTGCTGGCCCGCACGATCGAGCTCTCGCCCGGTGACAACGTGGTGATCACGGAGATGGAGCACCACTCCAACATCGTGCCGTGGCAGCTCGCCTGCGAGCGGTCGGGTGCCGAGCTGCGCTGGTTCGGCCTGACCGACGACGGCCGGCTCGACCTCTCCAACGCCGACCAGCTGGTCGACGAGAACACCAAGGTCCTCGCGTTCACCTGGGTCTCCAACATGCTCGGCACGATCAACCCCGTCGCCGACCTCTGCGCCCGGGCGAAGGCTGTCGGTGCGTACTCCGTGATCGACGCCTCGCAGGCCGCCCCCCAGCTGCCCGTCGACGTCCAGGCCGTCGACTGCGACTTCCTGGTCTTCACCGGCCACAAGGTGTGCGGTCCGACGGGCATCGGCGTGCTGTGGGGCCGTGAGGCGCTCCTCAACGAGCTGCCCCCGTTCCACGGCGGCGGCGAGATGATCGAGACCGTCACCATGGCCCGCTCGACGTACGCCAAGGCACCGCACCGCTTCGAGGCCGGCACCCCGCCCATCGTCGAGGCCGTCGGCCTCGGCGCGGCCGTCGACTACCTGCGGCACATCGGGCTGGACGCCGTCCACCGCCACGAGCAGGCGATCACGGCGTACGCTCTGGAGGGCCTGCAGTCCGTGCCGGGCGTGACCGTGCTGGGCCCGCTCGACGCGGCGCAGCGCGGCGGTGCGATCTCGTTCGAGCTCGACGGCGTGCACCCGCACGACATCGCCCAGGTCCTCGACTCGCGCGGCGTCGCGGTCCGGGCGGGACACCACTGCGCGAAGCCGGCGCACGCCCGCTTCGGCGTGCAGAGCTCCACGCGCATGTCGTCCTACCTCTACACGACGCCCGCCGAGATCGACGCGCTCGTCGAGGGCCTCCACCACACCCGCAGCTACTTCAAGGTGGGCTGATCCATGAGCACCGACCTGGACGCGCTCTACCAGGAGATCATCCTGGACCACTACAAGAACCCGCACCACAAGGGGCTGCGCGACCCCTTCGAGGCCGAGGTGCACCACGTCAACCCGACGTGCGGCGACGAGGTGACCCTGCGGGTGCACCTCGCGGACGGCGCCGACGGACCCGTGGTCGAGGACGTGTCCTACGACAGCGTCGGCTGCTCGATCTCGCAGGCGTCGGCGTCCGTGCTGACCGACCTCGTGATCGGCAAGCCGGTCGACGAGGCGATGACCATCCACCAGACCTTCCTCGAGCTCATGCAGGGCAAGGGGCAGGTCGAGCCCGACGAGGACGTCCTCGAGGACGGGATCGCCTTCGCCGGCGTCGCCAAGTTCCCCGCGCGCGTGAAGTGCGCGCTGCTCTCCTGGATGGCGTGGAAGGACGCGACCACCCAGGCCCAGACAGAAGGAGAGACCGCATGAGCGAGTCCCAGCAGCAGCCCGACCACTCCGACCTGCCCGAGGTCCCCGAGGCCGCCCACGGCGGCGGCACGTCCACGGTGACCGTCGAGGACGTCACCGAGGCGATGAAGGACGTCGTCGACCCCGAGCTCGGGATCAACGTCGTCGACCTGGGCCTGGTCTACGACGTGCACCTCGACGAGCACAGCAACGCCGTGCTCGACATGACGCTCACGTCCGCGGCCTGCCCGTTGACCGACGTGATCACCGACCAGACCGAGTCGGCCCTCGAGGGCCTGGTCGGCGACGTCGCGATCAACTGGGTCTGGATGCCGCCGTGGGGTCCGGACAAGATCACCGAGGACGGCCGCGAGCAGCTGCGCGCCCTCGGCTTCAACGTCTGAGCCTCAGCTCCCGGCCTTCGCCCGGACCTTGGTCACCCAGTAGTCGGTGGTCGGGGTCGCCGGGGTGGTGAACCGCGCGTTGGGCAGGTAGAGGTGCGAGCCGAACTTCGCGACGGTGGTCGGCACGTCGAAGGACGTCGAGCCCGGCAGGTCGTCGGCGGTGATCGTCCGCACGAGGCGTCCGGTGAGACCGGAGCGCGAGAGGCGCAGCACCGCGACCTCGTTGATGCGGTTGCGCACGACGTAGAGGGTGCGGCCGTGCCTCAGCATGCCGTCGCCCATCGTGAGCGACGCCCCGTCGAGGTCGACCGTCGTGGCCTCGCCGGTGGCCGGGTCGACGCGGTAGAGCAGCCCGGTCGTGGAGTTCACCACCAGCAGCGCTCGACCCGTCGGCGTGGTGCTGATGCCGTTGGCGCCGAACCCCGCGCCCTGCACCCACTCGCCGGTCAGGGGCAGCGTGGTGGTGGCCGTCCCGGGCTCGCCGCCTGCCCCGCGGTCGACGCGATAGAGCTGGGGCTGTGAGGAGTCGGTGAACCACGCCGCGCTGCGCGTCAGGACCACGTCGTTGACGAAGCTGGCGCCGGTCGTGAGGGTCCGGTCGTCCAGCACGGCGCCAGTCTCGGTGTCGATGACCCGGGCGGTGCCGGAGCTGCCACCGGCGACGTAGAGGCGACCCTGCCGGTCGGACTTCATCCCCACCGAGGGGGTGCCTGGACCCTGGCTGATGACGGTGCCCTCGCCGGTGCGGAGCGAGACCTCGTAGATGTCGCCGTCGGCCCGGGAGCCGAACCACGCCGTCGGTCCGGGGCCGAGGGCGATCCCCTCCGGCTGGAAGCCGTCCGGCAGCTCGATGCGGTCGGGGAAGGTGCCGGTGGGTGCAGCGGTCACGCCACTCGCGGTCGGGACGACCGGCGACAGGGCCACGCCGAGGGCGGCGGCGGTGCAGGTGAGGACGAGGCGACGCATGTGGACCTCCGAATGGGTGGGGGACCTTCGACCGTAGCCCGCGGACCCCAGCCGGACCAGCGCCGCGGGGACCTGCCCGCGCTCGGATAATCCGTGGCGGCCGGGAGCGTACGGGCGCACACTCCAACCGTGCTGAACCCCCACCCGACGCGCTACGCCGAGCTCAACGGCGTGCTGCACGACCTCGTCACCGGCGCGCAGTCCGCCCTGGGCGAGTCGTTGGTCGGGGCGTACCTCCAGGGCTCCTTCGCCCTCGGCGCGGGGGACCGCCACAGCGACTGCGACTTCCTCGTCGTCGTCCGCGAGCGACCCGGCACCGCGCAGGAGTCGGCGCTCCGCGAGCTGCACGCCGAGCTGCCGCACCGGCCCGGCTTCTGGAACCGTCACCTCGAGGGGTCGTACGCCGTCGCGGGGGACCTGCGCACGGCGGACGGGCTCGGCCGCGAGTGGCTCTACGTCGACCACGGGTCGGACCGGCTCGAGTGGTCGGAGCACTGCAACCAGCCCTGGACGCGATGGATCCTCCGCGAGCACGGCATCACCCTCGCCGGTCCGTGCGCCGTCGAGGTCGTGGCCCCGGTGCCGGACGACGTGCTCCGCGAGAGCGCCCGCGCCGGGCTGGCGACGCTCGCCCACGACGTCCTGGACTGGTGCCCGCCGACCGTCGCGTGGTGCCAGCGATACCTCGTGGTGCAGGCGGCGCGCAGCCTCTACACGGTGCGCACCGGCGAGGTGGCCAGCAAGCGGGACGCCTTGCGCTGGGCGATGATGCACGGCGACCCCAGGTGGCGCCCGCTGCTGCAGCAGGTGCTCGCCGACCGGGACCTCGGCCTCGACCCGCTGGCCCCGCCGCGGCCCGGCTCGTTGGAGGCGGCCCGCGAGTTCGCGGCGTACGTCGCGGCCGTGGCCTAGGTCGATAGGGTGCGGCCATGGAGGAGCCCGAGGTCGACCCCAGCACTGTCGACACCAGTGAGATCGCGTTCGACCACGAGGAGCTGCGGGTCTTCTGGGACCTCGCCCGCTTCCACGCCAAGCTCAACGCGGCCCCGACCTACTTCGGTCCCACGACGCTCGAGTCCGTGCCGCCTCCCGCCTGGGCCTACGGCGAGTCGGCCGAGGAGTCCGACGCGTTCGTCGCGCAGGTGCTGGCCGACGAGAAGGGCAGCACGACGGCCGCCGAGGCCGACTACGCCGGCGAGCTGCCGCAGAGCGGTGTGCTGTCGATCCTGTGCGACGGGTCCGGCGTCCCGCGGGCGCTCGTCGAGGTGACCGACGTGGCCATGGCCGGTGGCGAGGTCGTCGAGTCCTTCAAGGTCGTCTACCAGGCCTGACGGCCGGCCCCCGGCCGGTGTGGGAGAGTCCTCGCATGGCCGAGCGGATGACCTACCTCCTCGTCGACGGGGAGAACATCGACGCCACCCTGGGCACCTCGATCCTGGGCCGGCGGCCCCGTCCGGAGGAGCGTCCGCGTTGGGACCGTCTGCTCGAGTGGGCGGAGCGGGCCTTCGACCAGGACGTCACGGGCCTGTTCTTCCTCGCCGCGACCACCGAGATGCCGACGAGCTTCGTCCAGGCCCTGCTGGCGATCGGCTTCAAGCCGATCCCGCTGAGCGGTGAGGGCAAGGTCGTCGACATCGCGATCCAGCGAACGGCCGAGGCGCTCGTCCACCGCGACGCCGACGTGGTGCTCGTCAGCCATGACGGCGACTTCGTCGAGCAGGTCTCCGCTCTCTGCGACGGCAGCCGTCAGGTCGGGGTCATCGGGTTCACCGAGTTCGTCAACTCCCAGTTCCGCAACCTGCCCGGACTGCGCATCTTCGACCTCGAGTACGACCTCGGTGCCTTCAACTCCGCGCTGCCGCGCACCCGGGTCATCCCCATCGACGAGTTCGACCCGCTCGACTTCCTCTGAGGACGGACGTCACCGTGCCCCACGTCCTGGTCCCCGTCGCGCGCTGGGAGCGCTGGGTGGCCAACTTCGCCACCGGCCACGGCGGCGCGACGCTGTCGGTGGACGACGGCGCGCTGTGCGGGGAGGCCGCGGACGGCTCGCACTTCACCGCGCGCCTGCCCTTCGGGGCGTCGTACGCCGGCGACCCCGAGGCGGCGGCGTTCGTCGCGTCGGCGGTCGCGCCGGGGGAGTGGGGGGTGCTCCTGGTCCGCAAGGGCGGGTTCGCCGTGGCGCGGCTGCGGGGCACCGACCTCGTCGAGCACAAGGTCGGGCAGCGGCACGTGCAGGGCCGCACCAAGGCCGGCGGACAGAGCCAGCAGCGGTTCGCGCGGCGCCGCGACAACCAGGCGCGGCAGGCGTACGAGGCCGCCGCCGACCACGCCGCACGGATCCTGGGCGGCGTGCCGGTCGTGTCCACCGGGGGCGACCACGCGGCGGTCGACGCCGTGCTGGCCGATCCGCGCCTCACCGGTCTCACGGTGGTCGAGCCGTGGCTGGCGGTGCCCGACCCGCGCCGCGCGGTGCTGGACGCGGCGATCGCCGACACGCAGGCGCTCCGGGTCGATGTCGTCAACGCCTGAGTTCGGCTAGGTTCACCACCATGGACGGGTCCGGCGCGACGGCCTGGCAGCCGGAGCCGGGGTGGCAGCGCCTCCCGGGAGCGGGGCCGGCCACCGTCGGTCTGTGGTCCGCGCGCACGGGCGGTCGCGACGTCGTCGTGAAGCGGCTCGCGCGCCCCGACCCGTACGACGGCGCCGGCCCGCTCGTGCCCGCCGACGTGAACTACTGGAGGCGTGCCGCCGACGTCGCCCTCAGCGGCGTGGTCGCGGACTCGCCCGGGCTCCGCGAGGCTCCGGTGGTGCGGGTGGACGAGGACGACGAGGGGATCACCCTGGTCCACGTCCGGGTGGAGCTCCACGATGCCCCCGGCCTCTGGCTCGCCGCCTGCCTCGGGCGGTTCGCCGCGGCCGACCTCGGTGCCCACCCCTGGCTCGCCCGCGACCAGCTCCGCAGCCGGCTGGCGCTGGTCGAGCGCCGCGGCGGCTGGCGCACCCTCGCGCGCACGCCGATGGCCGACATCGCCGACCACCTCTGGCGGCACAGGACCGTGTGGCTGGACCGGTGCGACACGTTGCCGCAGGTGGCGCAGCACGGTGACCCGTCCTCCGCCAACATCCCCGGACGGGTGCCCGAGGGCGAGGGGGCGATCGCCATCGACTGGGCCCACCTGGGTCGCGGCCCGGTCGGTGCGGACCTCGGCTACCTCTCCCTCGCCACCCGCGAGGACGTCGAGCCCCTCGTCGAGGCGTACGTCGACGCGCTGCCGTCAGGCCTCGCCTCAGCCGACGATGTGGTGACCGGCGCGCGCGTGATGGCCGTCTACACCGCCCTCACCCGGCTGGACTGGGCGCTCGCCCGGGTCGCCGACGGGGAGGGAGCGCTGGCCGGCAAGTTCCGCCACCCGAGCGTCGCGCCCTACATCTACGCGATGCAGCGCCAGGTGGGGCACATCGAGGCGCTGCTGGCCTGAGCGCCGGCCCTGCTCAGAGCTCGCTGGCCGAGAAGGTGTCGCACGAGTCGAGCGTGCCCTCCTCGTAGCCGCGGCTGAACCACGCCATCCGCTGCTCCGACGAGCCGTGGGTCCAGCCGTCGGGGTCGACGCCCTGGCCGGACTTCTGCTGGATGCGGTCGTCACCGACGGCCTTGGCGGAGTCGAGCGCCTCGGCGATGTCGCCGTCGTCGAGGGTGAGCAGCTCGCTGTCCTCGGCGTAGGCGGTCCACATGCCGGCGTAGCAGTCGGCCTGCAGCTCGAGGCGCACGGCGTCGGAGTCCGCGCCCTGCTGGGTGCGGACCTTGCCCATGGTGCCCATCAGGTTCTGGATGTGGTGGCCGTACTCGTGGGCGAGGACGTAGGGCTCGACGAAGTCGCCACCCTGGCCCCCGAGCTGCTGCTCGAGCACCTGGGGGAAGAACGTGGTGTCGAGGTAGATCTGCTGGTCACCCGGGCAGTAGAAGGGTCCGACCTGGGAGGTCGCCTGGCCGCAGGCGGTGTCGACGCCACCGGCGAACGTGTTGATCGTGGACGGCTGGAACTGGACGTCGCCCTGCTCGGGCAGGGTCTCGCCCCAGTAGTCCTCGAGGGAGACCGCGACACCGAGGCGGGCGCAGTCGGGGTCGTCGTCCGCGTCGGCGCCGGTCTTGCAGTTGGCGTAGCGCTCGTCGCCGGTGTCGATGCCCTCGGGCTGGGCCTGCGAGCCGGAGCCTCCGCCGGGGCTGGGCAGGCCACCGCCGCCCCCCACGCACTGGGTCAGCACGACGAACAGGATGACGATGATGAGGCCGCCGATGCCGCCGCCGGCCCGGGTGCCGCCGGGCAGCGGGATCCGCATCCCCCCGCCGCCGCGACCGCCGCTGCCGCCGACGTCGCGGACGCGACCGCCGCTGATGTCTGCCTTCGGGTTGAAGCGCATGGGAGTCGCCTTTCCGCGGTTCTGGAGGGCTGGGACAGCCCTTCGCGCACAGTAGCGCGAACGCCGCCGATGGGGCTCCCGGAGCCACCCCTTCGTAGGATGGCGCCCGATGATCACCGCCCAGAAGCTCGAGGTCCGAGCCGGCGCGCGGCTCCTCATGGAGGACGTCACCTTCCGCATCGCCGCAGGCGACAAGGTGGGCCTCGTGGGGCGCAACGGCGCCGGCAAGACGACCCTCACCCGCATCCTCGCCGGCGAGGGCCAGCCCGCGTCCGGGCAGGTCCTGCGCAGCGGCGAGGTCGGCTACCTGCCGCAGGACCCGCGCGTCGGTGACCCCGAGGTCATCGCCCGCGACCGGATCCTGTCCGCTCGCGGTCTCGACGAGGTCGTACGCCGCCTGCGCGAGGCCGAGGTCGACATGGCCAGCGAGGACCCGAAGGTCCACGAGCGCGGGATGAAGCGGTGGACGCGCGCCGACGCCGAGCTGCACGCCGGTGGCGGGTACGCCGCGGAGTCCGAGGCCGCGCAGATGGCCGCCGCGCTCGGCATCGAGGAGCGCCTGCTCGCCCAGCCGATCGGCACCCTGTCCGGCGGCCAGCGCCGCCGCGTCGAGCTCGCCCGGATCCTGTTCTCCGGCGCCGAGATCATGCTGCTCGACGAGCCCACCAACCACCTCGACGCCGACTCGATCGTCTGGCTGCGCGACTTCCTCAAGGCCCACCGCGGCGGCTTCGTCGTGATCAGCCACGACAACGCGCTGCTCGAGGCGACGGTCAACAAGGTCTTCCACCTCGACGCCAACCGCGCCGTCATCGACGTCTACAACATGGGCTGGCACAACTACCTCACCCAGCGCGAGGACGACGAGAAGCGGCGCAAGCGCGAGCGCCAGAACGCCGAGAACAAGGCGAAGGTCCTCACCGACCAGGCCAACAAGATGCGGGCCAAGGCCACCAAGGCGCAGGCCGCGCAGTCGATGCTCAAGCGGGCCGAGAAGATGATGGCCGGCATCGAGTCCGAGCGCCAGGCCGACAAGGTCGCGCGGATCGCGTTCCCCGACCCGGCCCCGTGCGGCAAGACGCCGCTGATGGGCACCGAGCTGTCGAAGTCCTACGGCTCGCTCGAGGTCTTCACCGCCGTCGACCTCGCGATCGACCGCGGCAGCCGTGTCGTCATCCTGGGGCTCAACGGGGCCGGCAAGACCACGATGCTGCGCATCCTGGCCGGCGTCGACCAGCCCGACACCGGCGAGGTCGTCGCGGGCTACGGCCTCAAGATGGGCTACTACGCCCAGGAGCACGAGACCCTCGACGTCAACCGCACCGTGCTGGAGAACATGCACAGCGCCGCCCCGGAGTTGACCGACACGCAGGCCCGCTCCGTGCTGGGGTCGTTCCTCTTCTCCGGCGACGACGCCCACAAGCCCGCCGGCGTGCTGTCCGGCGGCGAGAAGACCCGCTTGGCGCTGGCGATCCTCGTGGTCTCGAGCGCCAACGTGCTGCTGCTCGACGAGCCCACCAACAACCTCGACCCGGCCTCCCGCGAGGAGGTGCTGCACGCGATCCGCAGCTACACCGGGGCGATCATCCTGGTGACGCACGACGAGGGAGCCGTACGCGCGCTCGACCCCGACCGGGTGCTGCTCCTGCCCGACGGCGACGAGGACCTCTGGAGCGACGAGTACGCCGACCTGGTCTCCCTCGCCTGAGGTTACCGACGGGTAGTAACCTCGGGCCATGACTCCCGAAGACCTCGCCCCCGTCGGCCTCCGCCTCGACATCGACGGCCCGGTGGCCACGGTGACGCTCGACCGCCCCGACGTGCGCAACGCACAGACCCCGGCGATGTGGATCGCGCTGGGCGAGATCGGTCGCACGCTGCCGGACGAGGTCCGGGTCGTCGTGGTGACGGGGGAGGGGGAGACCTTCTCCGCCGGGCTCGACCGGGCCATGCTCGACCCGTCGACCTCCGGCCAGGAGAGCGTGGTCGGCCTGCTGGCGCTCACCGACGACGAGGCCTCAGCGCGCATCGACGAGTTCCAGGGCGGCTTCACCTGGCTGCGCGACCCGCGCTTCGTCTCGATCGCCAAGGTGCGCGGCTACGCCATCGGCGCCGGGTTCCAGCTCGCGCTGGCGTGCGACCTCCGGGTGGTCGCCGACGACGCGAAGTTCTCCATGAAGGAGTCGGCCCTCGGCCTGGTGCCGGACCTCACCGGCACCAAGCCGCTGGTCGAGCACGTCGGCTACGCCCGCGCGCTCGAGATCTGCGCCACCGCGCGCGTGGTGCCCGCTGAGGAGGCCGTCCGCATCGGGCTCGCCACCGCATCCGCGCCGTCCGCCGACCTCGACGCGGCGGTCGCCGACCTCGCCGCAGCCCTGGTCGCACCGATGCCCGGCGTCGTGCCCGAGACCAAGACGCTGCTCCAGGGGGCGGCCGACCGCGACCTCGACGAGCAGCGCCGGCTCGAGCGGGAGGCGCAGGTACGTCGCTTCCGCGCCGTCGCCGCCGCCCTCGCCGACTGATCCTCGTCCCCCTCAGGAACACTGGGGTCCAGCCGGGCGTTCTGCCTGGGACGGACGGGCAGAGGGAGAACACGCATGTCGATGGGACCGGGGGCAGGTGGCCCTCCATGGCGGTTCCTGCGCAGCGACCGGAGCGTCATCGACAACAAGATCGAGGGACGGACCGTACGCCGCGTGCTGGGGTTCGCCCGCCCGCACCGGCGCCTGATCACGGCGTTCCTCGCGGTCACGGTCGTCGACGCCGCCCTCGTGGTGGCTCCGCCGCTGCTGCTCAAGGCGATCATCGACGACGGGGTCCGCACCGGCGACGTGTCGCTGGTGGTGTGGCTCGCAGCCCTCGTCGCTGTCGTCGCGGTGGTCGACGCGGGATTCGGGTTGATCACCGGGTGGCTGTCCAGCCGCATCGGTGAGGGCCTGATCTACGACCTGCGCACGCAGGTGTTCGCCCACGTCCAGCGGCAGTCGCTCGCCTTCTTCACCCGTACGCAGACCGGCGCGCTGGTGAGCCGCCTCAACAACGACGTGATCGGCGCGCAGCGCGCCTTCACCTCCACCCTGCAGGGCACGGTGTCCAACATCATCGCCGCGGTCGTGGTGGGCGTGACGATGCTGTTCCTCAGCTGGCCGGTGACCCTGCTGTGCCTCGCGCTGTTCCCGATCCTGCTGATCGCCTCGCGGCTGGTCGGCAACAAGCTGGCCGACCTGTCCCGCCAGCAGATGGACGGCAACGCCGACCTCGGCAACGCCATGACGGAGCGGTTCAACGTCGGCGGCGCCATGCTGCTCAAGCTCTTCGGCCGGCGCGAGGTCGAGGACGTCGCCTATGCCCGCAAGGCCGCGGTCGTGCGCGACCTCGGGGTGCGCATCTCCCTGCTGACCCGCATCTTCTTCGCCGCCATGACGCTGGTGCCGCAGCTCGCGACCGCGCTGGTCTACGGCATCGGCGGCTGGCTCGCCATCCGTGGCGACCTGTCGGTCGGCACGATCGTCGCGCTCGGCGTGCTGCTCACCCGGCTGCTCGGCCCCCTCCAGGGTCTCTCCAACGTCCGGATCGACGTGATGACCGCGCTGGTCAGCTTCGACCGGGTCTTCGAGGTGCTCGACCTGCCGTCGCTGATCCGCGAGAAGCCCGACGCGGTCGTCCTCCCGGCCACCGCCTCGCGACTCGAGTTCGACCACGTCGCCTTCACCTATCCCCGTGCCGACGAGATCTCCCTCGCCTCGCTGGAGACGGTCGCGCGCACCGAGTCCCGCGACACGGGCCGGGTCCTGCACGACGTCACGTTCACCGCCGAGCCCGGGCAGATGGTGGCGCTCGTGGGGCCCTCCGGCGCCGGCAAGACCACCGTGACACACCTCGTCGCGCGTCTCTACGACGTCGAGTCCGGGGCGGTGCGCGTCGGCGGCCACGACGTCCGCGACGTCACTCTCCAGTCGCTCGAGGACGTCGTCGGCTACGTCACCCAGGACGCGCACATGTTCCACGACACCATCCGCGCCAACCTGCTCTACGCCCGTCCGGACGCCGTCGAGTCCGACATCTGGGCCGCCCTCGAGGCGGCGCAGATCGCGACGCTCGTGCGGGCCCTGCCCGACGGCCTGGACACCGTCGTGGGCGACCGGGGCTACCGCCTCAGCGGTGGCGAGCGGCAGCGCCTCGCGATCGCGCGGCTGCTGCTCAAGGCGCCCGCCGTCGTCGTCCTCGACGAGGCGACAGCTCACCTCGACAGCGAGTCCGAGGCCGCGGTCCAGCAGGCGCTCGACGCGGCGCTCGAGGGGCGTACGTCGCTGGTGATCGCCCACCGGCTCTCCACCGTGCGCAACGCCGACCTGATCCTCGTCCTCGAGGACGGTCGTGTGGTCCAGCAGGGCACCCACGCCGAGCTGCTCGCTGCCGGCGGGCTCTACGCCACCCTGCACGCGACCCAGTTCCGCGAGGGCAGGACCGAGTCCACCATCGCTGGTTAGGTTGGGGTGATGGACCTCGAGCTGACGGATCGCGTCTTCATCGTCACGGGGGGAGCCCGCGGACTCGGCCGGGCCAGTGCCGACGTGCTGGTCGCGGAGGGTGCCCGGGTCGTGCTCTCGGGCCGCTCGCAGGGGACCCTGGACGAGGGTGTTGCCTCGTTGAACGACGCGGCGGGCCGGGAGGCCGCCGTCGGGGTCGTCGCCGACAACGCCGAGCGGACGACGCCCGCCCGCCTCCTGGCCGCCGCCGAGGAGGCGTGGGGCCGGCTCGACGGTGCCCTGATCAGCGTCGGCGGCCCGCCCAAGGGCCGGGTGGGGGCGATCACCGACGAGCAGTGGAGCGCCGCCTTCGAGTCCGTCTTCCTGGGCGCCGTACGCCTCGCTCGCGAGATCGGCGACGCCCTGCCGGCCGGCGGCTCGCTCGGGCTGGTCCTCTCGAGCAGCGTCCGGGCGCCGCTGCCGGAGATGGCGATCTCCAACGGCCTGCGCCCGGGTCTCGCGATGGTCGCCAAGACCCTCGCCGACGAGCTGGGCCCGCGCGGCGTACGGGTCAACGGGCTGCTGCCGGGCCGCATCGCCACCGAGCGGGTCGCCGAGCTCGACGCCACGACCGGGGACGCCGAGGCCGCGCGGCGCGCGGCCGAGGCGACGATCCCGCTCGGTCGCTACGGCGAGCCCGAGGAGTTCGGCGCGGTCGCGGCGTTCGTGCTCTCGCCGGCGGCGTCATTCCTGACGGGCGTGATGCTCCCGGTCGACGGCGGTCTCCTCCGCGCCCTCTGACGCGTCCCTCGACTCACCTCCTGGCTCATCTCCTGGCTCAGCGCCCGAGTCGAGCCGCTCGCGCATGGTGCGACGACGCGCCCGCGCGGGCTCGGCCCGGCCCGGGGCGGTGCGCTCGGGGGCCGGTGCCTGGTTGTTCCCCCAGGGGCCGCGCCCGCCGCGCCACTCGTCGTAGATGAGGTAGAAGAACCCGAAGATCGCCAGCCCCCCGAAGAACCACCACTGGAGGCCGTAGAAGAAGTGCGGACCCTCGTCGAGCTCGGGGAGCTCGACGGGCTCCAGGGCCGTCTCCGGTTCAGGTGACTCCGAGCGCAGGTCGACCCAGCCGCCGAGCACCTCACGACCGATCGCCTCGCCGATGCGCTCGCTGTCGACCGCCCGGGTCGACTGGTCGCTGACCTCGGTGCTGTCACCCTCGGCGTCGCGGCGCACCCAGCCGGTCACGGTGACCTCGCCCGACGGTGGCTCGGGGACGTCCGCGCTGCTCGCACCCCGGTTGTCCGTGGCGTACCAGCCGCGGTCCACCAGCAGGCTGGTGCCGTCGGTCAGCTCGAGCGGGACGACCACGTCGACGCCGGCGGCCCCCTCGCGGGTGCGGTAGCGCACGATCACGGTGTCCTCGACCGCGTAGGTGCCGGTGGCCTCGACGATGCGCCACTCGTCGGCGAGGGCGACGTCCCTGCCGGGCGCCAGCACCTCGGCGACGGGGGCGGCGCCGGCCTCCTCGTTGCGCTGGATGATCTCGTTGCGTTCCTGGCGGTCCTCGAGTCGGTGGAACTGCCATTCGCCGAGCCGCCAGGCGACCCAGGCCAGCGCGACGACGACGAGTGCGAAGACGATCCAGCGGCGCGAGACCAGGAACCGCAGCTTGTGCACGCGTCGAGGTTATCCGGCGCGTCCTGAGCGTACGGCGGGTGCCTCGGGCCCGCTCGTTAGACTGTGACAGTGACGACACCGCTGGCAGACCGCTTCGGACGCGTGGCCACGGATCTTCGTGTCTCGCTCACCGACCGCTGCAACCTCCGCTGCAACTACTGCATGCCCGCGGAGGGCCTCGACTGGCTGCCCACCGACCAGACGCTCACCGACGACGAGGTCGTCCGGTTGATCACCATCGGCGTCGAGCGCCTCGGCATCCGCGAGGTGCGCTTCACCGGTGGCGAGCCGCTCCTGCGCCGCGGGCTGGTCGACATCGTGGCCCGTACGCACGCGCTCGGCGTGGAGACGTCGCTGACCACCAACGCACTCGGCCTGTCCCGCACCGCGCAGGCCCTCGCCGACGCCGGGCTCGACCGGATCAACGCCAGCATCGACTCGGTGCGCCCGGAGACCTTCGCCACGATCACCCGCCGCGACCGCCTCGCCGACGTCGTCGCCGGTCTCGAGGCGGCCAAGGCCGCCGGGCTCGGGCCGGTGAAGCTCAACGCGGTGCTGCTGCGCGGCACCAACGACGACCAGGCCGCCGAGCTGCTCCGGTGGAGCGTCCAGCACGGCTACGAGCTGCGATTCATCGAGCAGATGCCCCTCGACGCCCAGCACGACTGGAGCCGGGCCGCCATGGTGACCGCCGACGAGATCTTCGACGCGCTGTCGGCCGAGTTCACCCTGACTCCCCACGGGGAGCCGCGGGGGAGTGCGCCCGCCGAGCTGTTCGACGTCGACGGGGGTCCGGCGACCGTGGGCATCATCGCCTCGGTCACCCGCCCGTTCTGCGGCGACTGCGACCGCGTACGCCTCACCGCCGACGGCCAGGTGCGCAACTGCCTGTTCGCCCGCGAGGAGTCCGACCTGCGTACGTCCCTGCGGTCCGGTGCCGGTGACGAGGAGATCGCCGAGCGCTGGGTCATCGCCATGCGCGGCAAGCGCGCCGGCCACGGGATCGACGACGAGACCTTCCTCCAGCCCGACCGGCCCATGTCCGCCATCGGCGGATGAGCGAGGTCGACCCCGCAGCGGCGCCGTTCAGCTCGTGGTTCGGCCCGATCGCCTGGTGGAGGTTCGCGATCCTGGCGGCCATGGGGGTGGCAGCCCACGTGGCGCTGCCTCACGTGTTCGAGGCGGCGGAGGTCCGTCCTCTGCTCCTGATCGGCGTGCTCGTCGTCGGAGCCGTGCTGGGCGTCCCGCTCGGCCGTCACGACGCGAGACGCGCCGTGCGTCCCAGCCGGCCCGACCGGACCGCCCTCCCCGGCGCCGGGACCATCTTGGTCGGCCTCACCGGCACGGCACTGATCCTCGCGCAGACGCTGTCCGACGCCGTCGTGGTGCACGTCCCGCTGCTCGTCGCAGCCCTCGGCGCAGCCGGGTCCACCGGTGCACGGTCGCGGGACCGTGCCCTGACGCCCGAGGGCTCGCCGGGCTAGTCAGCCCGCCGGAGGGTGCGGGACGACGTCCTTGAGGAACCCCCGCGCCCCGAGGAAGTCCGAGAGGGAGGCGCGGTGCTCGTCGCACGCGAGCCACGACTTGCGGCGCTCGGGGGCGTGGATCTTCGGGTTGTTCCACTGCAGGTCCCACACGGCGTCGGCCTGGCAGCCCTTGGCCGAGCAGATGTCGCGGTCGAGGTCCATCGACGTCCTCCTCGGGCGTACGTGGTGCAAAGAGAAGTGCCGGACAGCCACGGGGGGAAGCTGTCCGGCACTTCGACGCTGACGCAGACGGGGGATGCTGCGCTCGCTGAAAAGATCATTCCATGGGTGTGGGTGAAAACCAAACTTTAGATGCGGCCGTGTCGGGCGACATTTCCTCAGTCTTCGTCGCTGCGAGCCGTCAGTTCGTGTGCCCCCGCGCCGTCAGGGAGCCTGAATCCGTCGTCACGCTGGTTCTCCGCGTTGGCGACGACCACGGCGAGGAAGGGGAGGAAGACGGCAGCAGCCACCAGGATCCACCGCAGCACCCCGTCGCCGACGAACACGGCGGCCAGGAAGCACACGGTGCGGATGGTCATCGAGATGGCGTAGCGACGCTGCCGCGTGCGCATGTCCTCGGCCGCGCTGCTACGGGCCGTGGTGATGCGCACAGCGTCGGACTTGGCCATGCTGCGAGTGTACGTCGCTAGGCTCAACCGACCACGTCCAGCCGTCGAGCAGGAGGAACCCCATGTCCAACCGCACCTACCGCGTCACCGAGATCGTCGGCACCTCACCGGACGGCATCGACCAGGCCATCCGCAACGGCATCGAGCGCGCCGGCCAGACGCTGCGCCACATCGACTGGTTCGAGGTGACCCAGGTCCGCGGCCAGGCCAAGGACGGCTCGGTCGAGCACTTCCAGGTCGGGATGAAGGTCGGCTTCCGTCTCGAGGACGAGTGACCACGTCCCGGAACCCGCGTTTCCCCGTACCGAGCGGTAATCACTAGCGTCGGGAGGGTGAGCGAGATTCCCGGATCCAGCGCCCCGTCCGAGCCCCGTTCGGTCCTCGTGACCGGCGGCAACCGCGGCATCGGCCGCGCGATCGCCGAGGCGTTCATCGCCCAGGGCGACAAGGTGGCGGTCACCACCCGGAACGGCGGGGCGCCAGAGGGCGCGCTCGACGTGCGCTGCGACATCACCGACCCGGACGCCGTCGAGGCGGCGTTCAAGCAGGTCGAGGAGGCGCACGGCCCGGTCGAGGTGCTGGTCGCCAACGCCGGCATCACCAAGGACACGCTGCTGCTGCGGATGAGCGAGGACGACTGGTCGTCGGTCATCGACACCAACCTCACCGGCACGTTCCGGCTGGCCAAGCGGGCCGCCAAGGGCATGCTGCGACTGCGCCGCGGCCGGATCATCCTCATCTCCTCCGTGGTCGGCCTGCTCGGCTCCGCCGGACAGGTCAACTACGCCGCGTCCAAGGCGGGCCTCGTCGGCATGGCGCGCTCCCTGGCCCGCGAGCTGGGCAGCCGCTCGATCACCACCAACGTGGTCTCGCCGGGCTTCGTCGAGACCGACATGACCGACGTGCTGACCGACGACCAGAAGGCCGCGATCAAGACGCAGGTCCCGCTCGGCCGCTACGCCTCGACGGCGGAGGTCGCCTCCGCCGTCACCTGGCTCGCGTCCGACGGCGCGGCGTACGTCACCGGGGCCGTCATCCCGGTCGACGGCGGCCTCGGCATGGGCCACTGACACCGACCACCTGACGGCCCCCGGGTCACACGAAGGGACACACTCATGGGAATCCTCGACGGCAAGCGCATCCTCGTCGCCGGCGTCACGATGGACAGCTCGATCGGCTTCGCCACCGCGAAGGTCGCGCAGGAGCAGGGCGCGACCGTGCTCATCTCCAACTTCGGCCGCGCCCTCGGCATCACCAGGCGGATCGCCAAGCGGCTGCCGCAGGAGGCGCCGGTGCTCGAGCTCGACGTCACCGACGAGGACCACCTCGCCGGCCTCGCCGACCAGGTGCGCGAGCACGTCGACGGCCTCGACGGCGTCGTGCACTCGATCGCCTACGGCAACCCGGAGACCCTGCTCGGCGGCAAGTTCATGGACGGTCCCTGGGAGGACGTGGCCCAGGCCGTGCACGTCTCGGCCTACTCCCTCAAGTCGCTCGCCGTCGCGACCAGGCCGCTGCTGTCACGCGGTTCCTCCATCGTCGGCCTGACCTTCGACGCCACCACCGCGTGGCCGGCGTACGACTGGATGGGCGTGGCGAAGGCCGCGCTCGAGAACACCAGCCGCTACGTCGCCCGCGACCTCGGCCCCGAGGGGATCCGCTGCAACCTCGTCTCCGCCGGCCCCCTGAAGACCCTGGCCGCCAAGGCGATCCCGGGCTTCGAGGACCTCGAGTCGGCGTGGAAGGACCGCGCCCCGCTCGGCTGGGACGAGTCCGACCACACCCCGACCGCGCAGGCCGTGGTCGCGCTGCTGAGCGACTTCTTCCCGGCGACCACCGGCGAGATCGTCCACGTCGACGGCGGCTTCCACGCCATGGGTCTCTAGGGGCCTGTGGGCAGCGCGCGGGCCTTCGATAGTTTCCCCGGGTGACCTCACTCGTCGAGCTGCGCGTCCTCGAAGGACCGAACCTCTACTTCCCGCGTGCGGCGGTCAAGCTGACCCTCGACGTCTCCACCATCACCGAGGCGGGCGAGGAGACGGCCCTGCGGTTCGCCCGGCGCATCGGGTTGCGGACGACGCGGCCGGGAGCCGCAGGCTCGGGCTTCCGCCAGCGGTTCGCGCTGCGGGCGGTGGAGCGGCTGGTGCGCGCCATCGCCGCCGAGGCGGGCACGCGGCGCCTCGCCGTGCGCGTACGCCCCACCAGTGACCCGGACGTGGTCGTCGTCGCCTTCCCCTGGCGCAACCGCGGCCGCGCGCGGGCGCTCGGCGAGGCGGTCGCGCACGCCCTCGACGCGCTCCCGACGCCCGACGTCGAAGCCGCCGTCAGCGCTGCCGCCCAGGAGGTCGCCGCGGCCCCGAGGGGCGACCGGCCGACGACGATCACGCCGACCATCCCGGTGGTCGCGGTGACCGGCACCAACGGCAAGACCACGACCAGCCGGATGATCGCCCACATCGCGCGCACGAGCGGGCTCGTCGTCGGCTGGTCCAACACCGACGGCATCTACCGCGACGGTGTGCTCGTCGAGGCGGGCGACTACTCGGGCCCCTCGGGCGCCGGGCGGGCACTCGGGCTCGAGGGCGTGCAGTTCGCGGTGACCGAGACCGCGCGCGGCGGAATCCTGCTCAAGGGGATCGGCATCACCCGCAACGACGTGTCGGTCGTGACCAACGTGACCGCCGACCACCTCGGACTGCAGGGCATCGACACCGTCGACCAGCTCGCCGAGGTGAAGTCCGTCGTCCCGCGGATCACCCGCAAGGACGGCTGGGCCGTGCTCAACGGCGACGACCCGCGCGTGCTCGCGATGAGCGCGGTGGTCTCCGCACAGCCGTGGATCTTCAGCCGCGACCCCGACTCACCGGCCGTCCGCGAGGTGCTCAGCCACGGGGGCGGACGCGCCACGACGGTCATCGACGGGTGGATCACCGTCCTCGCGCCCGGGGTCGACCCCGACCCGCTCGTCGAGCTCGTCGACGTGCCGATGACGCTCGCGGGGCTGTCGCGGTTCAACATCGAGAACGCGCTCGCGGCCGCCTCGGCCGCGCTGGCGATCGGGCTGTCCCGCGACGACGTGGTCGCAGGCCTGACCTCGTTCCGCCCCGACGCCGAGCACAACCCGGGCCGGATGAACTTCTTCTCCCTGCCCGGAGAGGTCAGCGTCGTGATGGACCTGGCGCACAACGAGGCCGGGCTCGAGGCGTTGCTGGAGATCATGTCGGGCGTACGCCGCCCCGGCGCGCGCCTGCTGCTCGGCCTCGGTGCCGTCGGCGACCGCACCGACGAGCTGATCGGCGCGCTCGGCGAGATCGGTGCCAAGGGCAGCGACGTGGTCGCGATCGGCCACAAGGAGCGCTACCTCCGCACCCGCACCATGGACGAGGTCGACGACCTGCTGCGCGCGGGCGCTGCCCGCGTCGGCGTCACCGACATCGACACCTATCCCACCGAGGTCGCCTGCCTCGCCGCCCTGGTCGACCGAGCGCAGCCCGGCGACGTCGTCGGGCTGATGTGCCACGCGGAACGGCAGGAGGCGTACGACTGGATCGCCGCGCACGGCGGCACCCCGGACAACCCCGAGACCCTCCGGCAGAAGGTGCGCGCGGCGAGCGCGTGAGGTCAGGGCTGGGGGCTGCTCGGCCCCGTCCAGCGGTGAGTGAGACATGTTCTGACGTCTCGGAAGGTGTCTGGCACACCGCTACGAGGCGTGTCATCGGACGACGCGTCGCTGAGCGGTGGTGGAGCGACATTCCCGGGCGTACGCAGGTGGCTGAGGCACCGCCCGGCGCCAGGGCCTGGCCTCAGACGTCGCCGGGGTCGACCTGCTCACCGGGTGCGCCGATGTCGAGGTCGCCCTCCACGATCATCGCCGTCATGCCGCGCGGCGACCGGGTCTCGTGCACCTCACCGGGCTCCCAGACCGCGGCCTCGCCGGCACCGAGGCGGCGTACGACCAGCTCGGCACCGCTCACCTCCGCCTCGCCGGACAGCACCACCAGGAGCTGTCGGCCCGCCGCCGGGTGGCGGCCGATGGTCCCGCCCGGCGCCAGGGTCACCGCCACCAGGTGCGCGTCGGCGCTGATGCCGAAGGCGCCCACCGAGAAGCCGCGGCTGCCGTGGACCTCGATCGGCCGGTGGGGCAGCTGCGACAGGTCGAGGACCCTCACTCAGCACACACTCCTGTGGCCACCCTCACGAGTCCGTCGCGGGCGGCGTGTAGTCCGGGTCGGCGGACGGCGCGTCGGGGTTGGCCGCCGAGCCGGCCTGGGCGACGTCGGACCACTGCTCGAGCTCCGCCATCACCTCGGCGTGCTTGTCGACGCACACCACGACGAGGTCGCCGCGGTTGGCGCGGCTCATCGCGTGGCGTACGGCCTCGATCTCCTCGAGGACCAGCTCGGCCTGCTTGCACCGGGCGCCGTCGTCCATCGCGGCGCGTACGCCGTCGAGCACCAGCTGCGCGGTCGCACCACGCTCACGGCCGCGCAGGGCGACGTCCTCACGGATGATGCAGACGTCGAAGTGCTGGGCTGCGATCTGGCCGAGCTCGACCATGTCCTGGTCGCGCCGGTCGCCCGCCGTGGCGATGATGCCGATCCGCGACGGTCGGGCCAGGTCGTGCGAGGACTCGAGCGAGTCGCCGACGCGGTCCACGAAGTCGCCGAGCATCCTCATGCCGGGCGCGTTGTGGCAGTAGTCGACGATGACGTTGACGCCGTTGACGTCGACCTCGTTGAGGCGGCCGGGGGAGAGGTAGTAGTTGGTCGAGAAGGTGCGCAGGCCCTGCCGGATGTCGTGCAGCGGTGCGCCGGCGGCGAAGGCTGCCGCCGCGGCTGCGAGGGCGTTCTGGACGTTCATCCGCGCGCGGCCGCTGAAGGTCGCGGGCAGGAGGTGGGTCCACGCCAGCTGCATCTCCCGGCGGCCGTGCTGCACGACCATCATCTCGCCGCGCTCGGTGGGGTTGAGGACGATGGCCTTGCCGCCGCGGCGGCAGTGGGCGTCGATCATGTCGCGCACCTCGCTGCCGGGCTCCTCCATCGAGAACCACACGACCTGGCCCGAGCACTTGCGGCGCATCTCCCGCACGAGCGGGTCGTCCGCGTTGAGCACGGCGTGCCCGTCGCGCGGCACCGCCTCGACGATGACGGCCTTGACGTCGGCGAGCTGCTCGACGGTGTCGATGCCGCGGAGCCCGAGGTGGTCCGGCTGGACGTTGAGCACGACAGCGACGTCGTTGCGCTCGTAGCCGAGGCCCTCACGGAGGATGCCGCCGCGGGCGACCTCGAAGACGGCGAAGTCGACGCGGGGGTTCTGCAGCACCATCCGGGCCGAGCGCGGACCGGACGCGTCGGCCCTGATCACGAGCCGCTCGTCGATCACCACGCCGTCGGTGGAGGTCATGCCGACCTTGCGGCCCATGCCCTTGAAGACGTGGCTGATCATCCGGCTGGTGGTCGTCTTGCCGTTGGTGCCGGTCACCGCGACGATCGGGATCCGGGACGGGGCACCCGGCGGGAACAGCATGTCGACGACCGGCTTGGCGATGAACTGCGGCTCACCGATCGTCGGGTGCGTGTGCATCCGGAAGCCGGGAGCGGCATTGACCTCGCAGATCGCGCCGCCCGTCTCACGCACCGGCTGGGTGATGTCGGGACAGATGAAGTCGATGCCGGCGATGTCGAGGCCGACCATCCGCGCGGCCTCCTCGGCGATCTCGACGTTCTCCGGGTGCGCCTCGAAGGTGCGGTCGATCGAGATGCCGCCCGTCGACATGTTGCCGGTGAGGGCGAGCTTGACCATCTCGCCCTCGGCAGGCACGGAGTCGAGCGTGTGGCCCTGGTCGGCGAGCACCTCGACGGCCGCCTCGTCGACCTTGATCCGGGTCAGCACCTTCTCGTGGCCGACGCCGCGGCGCGGGTCGGCGTTGGTCAGGTCGACCAGCTCCTCGACCGTCGACGTGCCGTCGCCCGTGACCGACGCGGGCACGCGCTCGGCGATCGCGACCATCCGGCCGTCGATGATCAGGCAGCGGTAGTCCTTGCCGGTCACGAACGACTCGACGATCACGTTGCCGCGGCGCGACTGGTCGTGCGCGATCGGGAACGCGGCGCGTACCTCGTCGTCGCCCTGCAGGTCGAGACAGACGCCGCGGCCGTGGTTGCCGTCGAGCGGCTTGAGCACGACGGGGTAGCCGATGCGGCGCGCGGCGGCGACCGCCCCGTCCTCGGTGCGGACCGACTCCTGCTTGGGCACCGGCAGCCCGGCGGCGCCGAGGAGCTTGGTGGTGAGGTCCTTGTCGGAGGCGATGTCGACCGCGATCGAGGACGTCTCCGAGGTCATCGTGGCGCGGATCCGCTTGGCGTGGACGCCCTGCCCGAGCTGGACGAGGGAGTGCTGGTTGAGCCGGATCCACGGGATGTCGCGTGAGACCGCCTCGTCGACGATCGCCTGGGTCGACGGGCCGAAGGCGGTGCGCTCGGCGCGACGGATGAAGTCGTCGCGCTCGGTCTCCCAGTCGAAGTCGGGGTCGCCCTCGACGAGGTGGTTGACCAGGCGTACGGCGAGGCGGCCTGCCGTCAGGCCGACGTTCTCGTCGATGTAGCCGTAGATGATGTTGTAGCGGCCCGGCTGACCCTTGACCTGGCGGGTCTTGCCGCGGCGGATGTCGTGGCCGACGAGCTGCTGCAGGGCCAGCGCGACGTGCTCGGCGACGTGGCCGAGCCAGGTGCCCTCGTTGAGCCGCTCGAGGAAGCCGCCGCGGCGCCCGCGCGAGCAGGAGTGCTCGCGCAGGCCGGGCAGCATCGCGACGAGGTCGTCGGTGAAGCAGGGGAGGGTGTTGGTGGGGAACTGCTCGAGCGAGCCGAGGTCGACCACGAGGTGGATCGACTTGTCGTAGGACCAGACGTTCGCTCCGCGGTAGACGCGGGTCTCGACGATCTCCAGGTCCGGGGTGGGCCGCTCGCTCATCGATTCTCTCCCTGGGTCGGGTCGGGGGTCTGGCGGGTGGTCGTACGGCGGAGCTTGAGGCGCCGGCGGATCGCGGCCGGGGTGGCGTCGGCCGCAGCGATGTCGCGGGCAAGCTGGCGCAGGTCCCGGGTCGCCTCGGCGAGCTCGTGGGCGTCCTCGGGCTCGATCACCTGCTCCTGCGGCAGGAGCGCGCGGGTGGAGAGGTTGAACACGGCGCCCTCGGGCAGCGTGTGGAAGACGACGCCGCTGGCCAGCAGGGGCGAGGAGCGGGTGGCCTCGTAGGCGTTGGACACCATGCGGGAGCCGTCGAAGACCGTCACCGCGCCCTTGCCGAGCACACGCATCACCATGTCGCCGTCGACGTCCTCGACGAGGCCGCACGTGTCCTCGTCGACGCCGATGCCGAGCAGCTGGGGGCTCTGGGCCACGATCATCAGCAGCCGGCCGTAGCGGTTGCGCTGGTCGAAGTGCTGGTCGATCACCGCCGTGTCCACCAGGCCGAGACCGGCGGCGACCTGGGTCATCCGCTGCTTCGGCGTGGCACCTCCGACGCCGAAGGCCACCATGTGCGAGGACTGGATGCTGGCGCCGGCCGAGGTGCCGGCGACGACTGCACCGCGCTCGTGGGCGCGCATGATCGCCTCGCCCACGGGGGTGCCGCACACGATCGAGGAGAGCTTGAGCTGGTTGCCGCCGGTCATGAACACGCCGGTGGCCTCGTCGAGGGCCTTCACGAGCGCGGGGTCGTGGGCCTGCTCGCGCGACTCGGGGCGTACGGAGTCGACGCGGGCCGCACCGAACTTGGTGAACAGCGCGTCGTAGACGTCGACGACCTCTCGTCCGAGCGAGGACGCGGTCGGGATCACCGCGATGCGGGCGTCCCGGCCCCCGCTGAGGGTCACGAAGTGCTTGAGGATCGTCGGCTTGCGCATCTTGTCCTCGGCGCCACCGATGATCATGAGTGGTCCCTTGGGCATGACAGGCAGGCTAGCGGCTGGAAGGCTGGACCCGAGCACGAGTGGGGCAGGACTGGGAGGGACGCCGTGGAACGTGTGCCGAGACGGCTGGTCGTGATGCGACATGCCAGGGCCGAGCACAGCGCACCCACCGACCACGTCCGCGCGCTCGCGGACAGGGGTCGGAGCGACGCGGAGGCTGCCGGTCGCCGGCTCCGCGAGCACGGGCTCGCTCCCGACTCGGTGCTCGTCTCCGATGCCCTGCGCACCCGTCAGACCTGGGAGCACGTCGCCCTGGGTGCGGGCTGGGACGAGGGCCTCGCCGACTTCTCCGAGGCGCTCTACGCTGCCGGCACCGACTCCGCGTTCGACCT
The DNA here is from genome assembly GCF_059567905.1 of Nocardioides sp. BGA-UO-ETr-FS32. Taxonomy (NCBI): domain Bacteria; kingdom Bacillati; phylum Actinomycetota; class Actinomycetes; order Propionibacteriales; family Nocardioidaceae; genus Nocardioides; species Nocardioides sp. BGA-UO-ETr-FS32. The sequence goes on from NZ_JCAQOX010000013.1 coordinate 875,511, forward strand.
CCTCCGCGAGACGGACGCCTCCGTCCGGACGCTGGTCGTCATCGGCCACAACCCGACGATGGCCTCGCTGGCCGAGCTCGTCGACGACGGCGAGGGCGACGCGGAGGCGACCACCGGCATGCTCACGCGCGGGTTCCCCACCGCGGCGGTGGCGGTGTTCACGGTCGAGTGCGTGTGGTCGGACCTCGGCCCGGGGCAGGCGCGGCTCGACGCCTTCCACCTCGGCGACGCGTGACCCACGCCCGGGTGGTCGCGCGGCTCCGCGCGGCCGGGTGCGTGTGGGCCGAGGCCGAGACCGAGCTGCTGCTGGAGGCGGCCGGCAGCGAGGCCGAGCTCGAGTCGCTCGTCGCCCGACGCGTCGCAGGGGAGCCCCTCGAGCTCGTGCTGGGATGGGTCGGGTTCCTGGAGCGGCGGCTGCGGGTGGCCCCCGGTGTCTTCGTCCCGCGCCGACGCACCGAGCTGCTGGCCCGTACGGTGCTCGGCGAGTCGGCGGCCAGGAGCCGGCCGGGTGACGCGGCGGCGGTCGTGGTCGTCGAGATGTGCTGCGGGGTGGCACCGGTCGCGGCCTGCCTGCCGGACGACGTGGAGGCGCACGCCGCCGACGTCAGCGCCGCCGCCCTGGACTGTGCCCGCGCCAACGCGCCCCTCGCCGCCCTGCACGAGGGCGACCTCTACGACGCGCTGCCGCGGGGGCTGCGGGGCCGGGTCGACGTGCTGGCCGCCAACGCGCCGTACGTCCCGACGGACCGCATCGCCGACATGCCGCCGGAGGCCCGCGACCACGAGCCCCTCGTGTCGCTCGACGGCGGTGCGGACGGCGTCGACCTGCACCGTCGCCTCGCCGCGGCCGCGGCCGAGTGGCTAGCGCCTGGGGGAGTGCTGGTCGTGGAGACCGGTCGGCCCCAGGTGGCCCTGACGTCCAGGGCGATGGCGGCCGCCGGCCTGACGACGCGGGTCGTCGAGGACCCGGCGGTCGGCGGGTGCGTCGTCGTCGGGCTCGGGCCCTAGGAGTCAGGGCGTCAGGGGCGGTGCGGGCGTCACGATGCCGACCGCGGCGTCGGCCTCCTCGATCTGCTCGCGGGAGATGCCGAGCAGGTAGAGGATCGCGTCGAGGTAGGGGACGTTGACGGAGGTGTCCGCGGCGTCGCGCACCATCGGCTTGGCGTTGTAGGCGATGCCGAGCCCGGCCGCGTTGAGCATGTCGAGGTCGTTGGCGCCGTCGCCGATGGCGATCACGGCGTCGAGGGGCACGCCGACCTCCGCGGCGAACTCCCGTAGCGCCGTCGCCTTGCCCGCGCGGTCCACGACGTCGCCGACGATGCGGCCGGTCAGCCGGCCGTCGACCACCTCGAGCTCGTTGGCCCGCGAGAAGTGGATGCCGAGGTCGGCGGCGAGCCGGTCCGTGATCTGGGTGAAGCCGCCCGAGACGATCGCGAAGCGGTAGCCCAGGCGACGCAGCGTGCGCACCATGGTGCGGGCGCCGGGCGCCAGGACGATCGAGTCGTAGACCTCCTCGAGCGCCGACTCCGGGACGCCCTCGAGCAAGGCGACCCGTTCACGCAACGACGCCTCGAAGTCGAGCTCGCCGCGCATCGCCGCCTCGGTCACCCGGGCGACCTCGGCCTCCTGGCCGGCATGGGCGGCGAGCATCTCGATCACCTCGCCCTGGATGAGCGTGGAGTCGACGTCCATCACGATCAGCCGGATCCCGCGACGGTGCAGCGAGTCGCGCTGGACGGCGAGGTCGATGCCCTGCTTGACCGCCTCGACGGCGAGCAGCGGTCGCAACGTGTCGGCCGGTGCCCCCGAGACGTGCAGCTCGATGGCGGTGACGGGATAGCGCGCCATCCGCTCGATCTTGTCGATATTGGCCCCGGAGTCGGCGATCCGTCCGGCGATGGCCGACATCGCGGACGCCTTGAGCGGGTTGCCGATGATCGTGATGTGCGACCGGTCGCCCTGCCTGCTGCGGTTGTCGCCGGCACCGCGCTCGACCTCGACGTTCATGTCGAGGTCGGCGGCGGTGCGCTCGATGACGTCGCGCAGCTTCTTCCAGTCGCGGGGTGCGGTCACGAGGATGCCGAGCACGAGGCGGCGTCGCAGCACGATCTGCTCGATGTCGACGACCTCGACCCCGGCGCCGGAGAGCGCGGCGAAGATCGCTGAGGTGACGCCCGGCCGGTCCTTGCCCGTGAGGGTGACCAGGAGAGTCTTCGGCTCGTCTTCCATGGTGGAGGAAGGCTAGCCCCGCACGTCGTGGCCGGGTGCCCGGGTCCGCGCCTCGGGCGGGGCGAGAGCCCCTGCGGCCGGGGTGCTGGTCCCGCGCCGCCGGATGCCCTACGGTGCTGCCGCTGGCGGTCCGGTCCTCGGAACCGCCCATACACAGGGGGTAATCCATGGACTTCATGACCGCAGTCCGCACGTGTCTGTCCAAGTACGTCGACTTCTCCGGACGCGCGCGTCGCTCCGAGTACTGGTACTTCGCCCTGTTCTCGTTCCTGGTCGGCATCGTCACCAACATCCTCGACGCGGTCATCGGCACCGACTACGACGGCGCCACCAGCGGCGGCCTGATCAACACCGTGGTCAGCCTGGCCCTGTTCCTGCCGAGCCTCGCCGTCGGCGTACGTCGCCTGCACGACACCGACCGCAGCGGCTGGTGGATCCTGATCGGCCTCATCCCGATCGTCGGCTGGATCCTCATCATCGTGTGGTTCTGCACCGACTCCAAGGCCGACAACAAGTACGGCCCCAACCCCAAGACCGGTCCGGCCGGCTACGAGGGTGGCTACCCGCCGCCGCCCCCCGCCGCGCCCTACGGCAGCGGCCAGTACGGCGGCTGAGCCCGCCTAGGCCGGAGGCCACACCTCGGGCGAGCACGCCGCGACGATCGCGCGGCGTGCCGCCCGACCCAGCGGCTGGAGCAGCGCGCGGCGTCGTTCCACCTCGTACGCCGACAGCGCCCCGCCGTCGTCTGCGAGCGCCAGGTCGACGATCGTCCACGCCTGCAGGCCGCGCGCCGCCAGCTCGACGCAGCGTGCCGGCGTGCCGAGCGGCGCGTCGACCGCGGGTCGGTGGTGCAGGTTCATCAACGCGTCGGCGGCCTCGGGACGCCAGCGCGCGACGTCGAGGTCGGCGAGGTCCCCGGCCGCCCCGAGCAGCTCCTCGCGGAGCCCGCGGTCGGCCTCGCCGACGTCGGGCAGCTGGCGGCGGGCCGCGTCGTACGTCCGCCACTGCATCGTCTCGCCCTGCTCCTCGGGCACGAGTCCGAGGTGGCCGACCACCACCGCCTGACCGGCCTCGAGCGCTGCTGTGTTGAAGGCGGGCGGTCCGCCGAGGCCCAGCGGGTCGCCCTCGACGGGCAGCGCCAGCCCGGCGTACGTCGCGCCGGTGCCGCGGGCGCGCACCAGCAGGTCAAGGGCCGAGCCTCCCTCGAGGAGGTGGGTGGCGTCGGCCAGCTCGTCGAGCACGTGGTCGGTCTGCTCGTGGCCGCGCAGCCATGCGGTGAGCCACCAGGCGAGCGTCGCCGAGTGGGGGAGGGCGGGGACGGTGGACGACATCGCGGCGAGGCTACTCCGCTGCTCGTCGTGTCCGGCCCGGTGGAGGGGCAGCTGCTGGATAGGGTGAGGAACATGGTCGCCGTCGTCGAGTTCGCTGGCGTCACGGTGCGCCGTGGTGCATCGCTGCTGCTCGACGACGTGAGCTGGCTGGTCGAGGAGGACGAGCGCTGGGTGGTCCTCGGCCCCAACGGAGCCGGCAAGACCACGCTCCTGCAGGTCGCCGCGGCCCAGCTGCACCCGACCTCGGGGGTCGCCGGCATCCTCGACGAGGTGCTCGGCACCACCGACGTCTTCGAGCTGCGTCCGCGCATCGGCCTGACCAGCGCCGCGCTCGCCGACCGGATCCCCAGGAGCGAGCTCGTCAGGGACGTGGTCGTGTCCGCGTCCTACGGCGTGGTCGGCCGCTGGCGCGAGGAGTACGCCGACCTCGACCACGACCGGGCCGCGGGCCTGCTGGCCGAGGTCGGAGCGAGCCACCTGCTCGAGCGGACCTTCGGCACCCTCAGCGAGGGCGAGCGCAAGCGGGTCCAGATCGCCCGCGCCCTGATGGCCGACCCCGAGCTGCTCCTGCTCGACGAGCCGGCCGCCGGCCTCGACCTCGGGGGCCGCGAGGACCTCGTCGCCACCCTGTCGCACCTGGCCCTCGACCCCGACTCACCCGCGACCGTGCTGGTCTCCCACCACGTCGAGGAGATCCCCCCGGGGTTCACCCACGCGCTCCTGCTCCGCGAGGGACGCGTGGTCGACTCGGGACCGGTGGAGGACGTCGTCACGGCCGAGACGCTCTCGGAGACCTTCGGGATGCCGCTGCTGCTCAGCCGGGCCGACGACCGCTTCGCGGCGCGACGTCGCCCCGCCCAGCGGGTCGCTCCCGCCTGACGTCAGCATCCACTGGATAAGGTCGGGGCATGGACTGGATCCGCGACCACCTCTGGGAGACCTGGCTCGCGCTCTCGATCGGCCTCGGCGTCGCGGAGATGTTCAGCCTGGACCTGATCCTGGCGATGCTGGCGGCCGGTGCCGTGATCGGGATGGCGGCCGCGCTCCTGGGCCTGCCGGTCTTCGTGCAGATCCTCGCCGCACTCGCCGCGTCGACCGCGATGCTGGCCTTCGTCCGTCCGGCCTTCGTCAAGCGCCTCCACGGCGGCCCAGAGCTCTCGCTCGGCCACGGCAAGCTGGTCGGCACGCGGGGGCTCGTGACCGAGGAGATCACCGGGCTCGCGCCCGGGAGGATCAAGGCCGGCGGCGAGGTCTGGACGGCGCTGCCCTACGACGAGAACCTGCGGATCGCCCCGGGGGAGACCGTCGAGATCCTCCAGATCAAGGGCGCCACGGCCTACGTACACCCCGTGGCGACGCTCGAGCCCTGACCCGACGCCTCGGGTCCTTTCATCCGCACCACCCAACGCACATCACAAGATCGGGGGGAGACCAGTGCCGTCAGCATTGTTCGTCCTGTTCCTGCTCGTCATCCTGTTCATCGTCGTCATGCTCGCCAAGACGGTCCGGATCGTGCCCCAGGCGCGTGCCGGCATCGTCGAGCGCTTCGGCAAGTACAAGGGGACGCTGCCGGCTGGACTCAACATCGTCGTGCCGTTCATCGACAGGGTGCGCTACCTCATCGACCTGCGCGAGCAGGTGGTGAGCTTCCCGCCGCAGCCGGTGATCACCGAGGACAACCTGGTCGTGTCGATCGACACGGTCATCTACTTCCAGGTGACCGACCCGGTGGCGGCGACCTACGAGATCGCCAACTACATCCAGGCGATCGAGCAGCTCACCATGACCACCCTGCGCAACATCGTCGGCGGCATGGACCTCGAGGAGACGCTCACCAGCCGCGACTCCATCAACTCCGGCCTGCGCGGCGTCCTCGACGAGGCGACCGGCAAGTGGGGCATCCGGGTCAACCGGGTCGAGCTCAAGGGGATCGACCCGCCGCCGTCCATCAAGGACTCGATGGAGAAGCAGATGCGCGCCGACCGCGAGAAGCGCGCCGTCATCCTCACCGCCGAGGGCCAGCGACAGGCGGCGATCCTGACCGCCGAGGGCTCCAAGCAGTCGCAGATCCTCAACGCCGAGGGTGACCGCGAGTCGCAGATCCTGCGCGCCCAGGCCGACCGCGAGGCCTCGATCCTGCGCGCCCAGGGCGAGGGCCAGGCCATCCAGACCGTCTTCCAGGCCATCCACGACGGCCAGCCCGACCAGTCGCTGCTGGCCTACCAGTACCTCCAGATGATGCCGAAGATCGCCGAGGGCAGCGCCAACAAGGTGTGGGTCATCCCCTCCGAGATCACCAAGGCGATGGAGGGCCTCGGCTCCTCCATCCACGAGATCGCCGGCATCCCGAAGGACGCCAACCCGCGCAAGCGGGTCGACATGGGCCCCTCCGAGCCGCAGCTGCCGCGCGGATCCGACGACTCCGAGACGTCGGCCACCTCCGAGGCCGTCCAGCAGGCGATCGCCGCGGCGGAGGTCGCCGCCAGCCCGGGCAAGATGCGGCCGACCACCGACAGCAGCGACCCGGAGGCTCCCGCCGGCCAGTGAGTCCGACCGAAGCAGTGCTGATCACCCTCGCGGGGGTCGCAGCCGGCACCATCAACACCGTGGTGGGGTCGGGAACGTTGATCACGTTCCCGACCCTGCTGGCGTTCGGCGTGCCCCCGGTCACCGCCAACGTCAGCAACACCGTCGGTCTCGTCCCGGGGAGCATGTCCGGGGTCTTCGGCTACCGTCGCGAGCTCGACGGTCAGGGGGCCCGCGTCCTCCGGCTCGGCTCCGCCTCGCTCCTCGGTGGCATCGCCGGAGCGCTCCTGCTCCTCTGGCTGCCGTCGTCGGCGTTCGACACCATCGTGCCGGCCCTGATCGCGCTCGGCGTCCTGCTCGTCGTGCTCGGTCCCCGGATCCAGCGGTCGGTCGCCGCCCGCGCCGAGTCGCGCGGCGGCATCCCCGACCACGGCGTGTGGTGGGTGTGGCCGGCCGTGGCCGCGGCCGGCGTCTACGGCGGCTACTTCGGGGCGGCGCAGGGCGTGCTGCTCATGGCGATCCTCGGCATCGGCGTGGCCGACTCGATGCAGCGCCACACCGCCACCAAGAACGTCCTGGCCCTCCTGGTCAACGCGGTCGCCGCCCTCGTCTTCATCGCGGTCGCCGACATCGACTGGGTCGTCGCGGGACTGATCGCCATCGGCTCGGTCGTCGGAGGTCAGATCGGGGCGGGCGTGGGACGCCGGCTCCCGCCTGCACTGCTGCGCGCCGTGATCGCCACGGTCGGGATCGTCGCGCTCGTGGTCCTCCTCGCCTGAGCCGGCTGCCCGGCTGTCGGTGGTCGAGGCGCGAGCGCAGCGAGCCTCGAAACCATCTTGAGTGCCGGTGAGGGACGAGCCGGTCTATCGCAGGGGGACGAGCGCGCGTATCGAGACCCATCCACAGCCACGGCTCGCGGCGAAGCTCGTTGTCGGACCTGACGACTACAATCGAGCACATGAGCGGAGCGCTGGTGGCACCCGGAGCAGGTGAGGTCGAGGACCTCACCGCCGGTGACCTGCTCGCGCTCGCCAAGGAGCGGAAGGCCGCCGAGGAGCAGGCCGCGGCCGACCTCCTCGACATCGCTGCCCGGTGGGCGGACCTGCACCCGCCGGAGTCGATCCACGACGCGGCATCGTTCACGGTGCCGGGGTGTGAGCACGAGGAGCCCATCGCCGGGGAGGGTGCGCCGTTGGTGGCGGAGTTCTGCGTCGCGGAGCTCGGCACCGTCCTCGGGATCTCTCCGACGGCGGCGAAGAAGCTCATCGGCCACGCCCTCGAGCTGCGCCACCGCCTGCCCCGGCTCTGGGCACAGGTCCACGCCGCGCAGGTTCCCGCGTGGCGTGCCCGTGTCGTCGCGGACACCACCATCCACTCCTCACCCGCCCTGACTCGCGAGGCGGCCGGGTTCGTCGACTCCCAGGTCGCCGCCGTCGCCGGCCGCATCGGGTCCGCACAGCTCGACCGGCTCGTCGCCGAGACCATCAAGCGCTACGACCTCGCCACCGCCGACCCCACCGCGGACCCCGAGGACGGCTACCTCGCCGTCGACCCTCGCCACGTCACCGTCAACAAGGACGACGTCCACTACGCCGGCACCCTGCACCTGGAAGCCGACCTCGACATCGCCGACGCCCTCGACCTCGACCGGGCCGTGGCCCATCAGGCAGCGGTCCAGAAGGCACTCGGATCACAGCTGCCGCTCGACGCACGCCGGGCCAAGGCCCTGGGTGAGCTCGCGCGTACGCAGACCGCGCTCGATCTGGCCTTCCAGGGCGGTGCAGCACCGGAGGGTGGTGTCGAGGCTCGCACCTCAGCCACCGACACCAACGCCGACGCCGACGCCGACGCCGACGTCGAAGACCAGCCGAACCTGCCTGCGGCTCGTGAGGTCGTCATCCACGCCCACTTCGACGCCACCTTCTCCGGTGACCAGACTGTTTTCGGTCCCACCGGGCGCATGGAGAACGGGCAGCGGCTCGCTCTGCTCGACCAGATCAAGTCGTGGTGCTCGGACTCGCGCACCAAGGTCACGATCAAGCCCGTCATCGACCTCAACACCCCGCTCACCGCGCAGGGCTACGAGATCCCCGACCGGATCCGCGAGCAGATCCAGCTCCGCGATCGCACGTGCGTGTTCCCGCGGTGCACGCGCCCGGCCCGACGCTGCGACGTCGACCATGTCATCGAGTACGACCACGACGCCGAAGCCGAGGGTCGACCCCAACCCGGCCGGACACGCACCGACAACCTCGCCTGCCTGTGCCGCTTCCACCATCGGCTCAAGACCCACTCCGCCTGGCGCTACGCGATGGTCGAGAACGGGGTGTTCGAGTGGACCTCACCCCACGGCCACCTCTACCGACGCGACCGGACCGGCACCACCGCGATCGACCCACCCGCACCACCGGGCATTCCGCGGCCCCGACGACGATGACCCCGCCCCGCACCCCGCCGAGCACCGCCGGCGGGGCCAGAAGCATGTCGTTGTCTCGGTGCATCGGCGGGCGAGTGCGGATTGTTGCCAGATGTAGCCGCCGGTTCCCTCGGGATGCTTGTGCTCCCCAGCGTCAGTGTGCACGCCACCGCCCCCACCGTGAGCCCAGGAGCGCCCCCTACGACCCCTGGCCCTCCACGACCCGCGTCGCCACCCACGCCCCCAACCACGTGTCGATGGCGGCGTACGCCTGCGCGCGCACCTCGGGCCGCGACAGCACCACGTCGTGGATGGCGCCCTCGATCGCGATCGAGGTGACGTGGCGCCCAACGGACGAGGCCCAGTGCCGGATCTGCTCGACGTCGAGCACGATGTCGTGCGTCGCGGCGGTCTCGTCGGTCTGCTCGCCGAAGAAGGACCGGGCCGACGAGAGCACGAGGGTCGGGCAGGTGAGGTCGAGGCCGGCGTGGAGCAGGGCGTGGCCGCGGCGTACGGCGCGCAGCCACCCGACGTACACGGGTCGCGACTCCAGGGGCTTCCACGTCAGGTCGTAGTCCCACTCGCCACCGTGCTCGCGGTGCAGCGACCGGCCGTAGACCGTGCTGACCTTGCGCGGGATCTCCTGCCGGGGACGACTGGTGCCGATGCGCTCGATGGCGAGGCGGGTCGCGGGGCTGCGCAGCCACGCCGCGCCCTGCATGTCGAACCACGGCGAGTTGAGCACCAGCGCGACCAGCTCGGCCGGCCTGCGCTTGTGGGCCCACAGGGGCACCGTGAGGCCGCCGGTGGAGTGGGCCGACGCGATGACCTCGCGGTGGCCGTCGCGCCGGGTGATGCGCCACCACGCGAGGTCGATCTCGGCGAAGTACTCGTCGAGGTCCGACACGTAGTGGGGGGTCTGGTGCTCCAGCAGCGACCGGCCGTACTTGCGGAGGTCGAGGGCATAGAAGGTGTAGCCGCGCTCGGCCCACCACCGGGCGTACTCGGCGTGGAAGAAGTAGTCGGCGAACCCGTGCACGTGCAGGACGGCGCGACCGTTCGGGCTGTCCGGCTCGAGCGTCACCAGGGTGGCGACGACGGGGCCTTCGGGATCGGGCGGGAGGGAGATGGTCTCCACGCGGAAGTCAGGACCGAGGACGTCGGCCTGCAGCGGGACCAGAGGCATGGGTCGAGCCTATCGAGCCGCCGCCGCGGATTTTGCCGGTTCCACGCCGGGGAAGCCTTGTCGAGCCCTACCCTTCGGACGTGTCGAACGCGTTGGGGACCGTGGTGCGCGGCCTCGCGGCGTACGTCCAGCAGCGCATCGACGGCTGGCGCACCGGCTCACGGGCCAGCCAGACGTTCCTGCTCGTCGTGCTGGTGGCGATGGTCGGCCTCACCGCGCTCCTCGGGGTGCTGGTCGAGGTCATCGTCCCGGTGGCGATGTGGTTCCTGTTCCTCATGGTCGGCACGATGCTCCTACGGTTCGTCCCGCTCCTGGTGCTGGCCGTCGTGCTCGCCGGCGTCGCGGTGTGGACCTCCCTGCAGAGCGAGTTCGCCACCCCGTCACGGGCGTCGGCACTCGTGATCTTCGCGTTGGCCCTGATGCTCGCGCTCTACCAGTCGAGCCGCCAGCGCTCCGGACTGCCCATGGCGCTCAGCGAGGCCGTGCTGACACAGCTGCGCGACCGCCTCCAGCGACAGGGTGTCGTCCCCCCGCTGCCCGACGGCTGGCGCTCCCAGTCGGCCACGATCACCGCGAACGGACCGAGCTATGCCGGCGACTTCCTCGTCGCCGACCTCCGCGAGGGCCGGTGGCTGGAGATGGCGCTGGTCGACGTGTGCGGCAAGGGCACGGCGGTGGGCCCCCAGGCCCTGCAGTTCGCCGGCGCGCTCGGCGGCCTCATCGGTGCGCTGCCGCCCGCCGAGCTGATGGCAGCGGCCAACGCGTTCCTGCTCCGCCAGGAGTCCGAGGAGTCGCTCGCCACGGCCGTGCACATCAAGGTCGACCTCGTCACCGGCGACTACACGATCACCAGCGCCGGGCACCCGCCCGCCCTCCACTGGCACCTCGGCCACCGGGGCTGGTCGATCGACAACGCGCGCGGGATGGCCCTGGGCGTCATCGACGACGCCGACTTCACCCCCAGCAAGGGGCGCCTGCACCCGGGCGAGGCACTGATGTTCTACACCGACGGGGTCATCGAGTCGGCCGACCGCGACCTCGACGAAGGGATCGACTGGTTGCGGCAGGTGGCGCTCCAGGCGGTCGACGCACGGGGCTTCACCGGCTTGCCGAAGCGGGTGCTCAAGAAGGTGTCGCGCGGTGACGACGACCGCGCCATGCTGGTGCTCGAGCGCATGCCGCTGACGTCGCCCGAGCGTGACTCCGAGCGGCACCGCGGCCTCAGCGGCTGAGCACCGCCCTCGGCGACGCCTCAGGCACCCCGCGAGTAGAGCTCGCGGATGACGTCCTCGATGTCCGGCTCCTGGATGGACAGGTCGGCGACGTCGTACGCCGCGGCTACCGCGGCCACGATCGGTGCGGCGCTCGCGTCGGCCGGGAACGACAGCCACTGGCGCGGCCCGTCGACCCGGCGCACGGTGGCGCCGGGCACGTCCACGGGCGGCGCCTCGTCCACGAGGTCGACGACGAGGGTCCGCGTGGACCCGCCCTCGGCGTGGAGGCCGGCGAGCGAGCCGTCGTACACGCTCGTGCCGTGGTCGATCACGATCACGCGGTCGCAGAGCGCCTCGATGTCCTGGAGGTCGTGCGTGGTCAGCAGCAGCGTCGTGCCGCGCTCGGCGTTGAGCGCACGGAGGAACTCGCGCAGGCGGCCCTTGCTCACCACGTCGAGGCCGATCGTCGGCTCGTCGAGGTAGAGCACCTCGGGGTCGTGGAGGAGGGCGGCGGTGATGTCCCCACGCATCCGCTGGCCGAGGCTGAGCTGGCGCACCGGGGTGTCGAGCTGGTCACCGAGGTCGAGCAGCTCGACGAAGCGCGCGAGGTTCTGGCGATAGCGGGCCGGCTCGATGCGGTACATCTTCTGCAGCAGGTCGTAGGAGTCGCGCAGCGGAAGGTCCCACCACAGTGTGGAACGCTGGCCGAAGACGACGCCGATGCGCCGGGCCAGCTCGACCCGGTCCCGGCTCGGGTCCATCCCGGCCACCCGCACCCGCCCCTCGGTGGGCACGAGGATGCCGGTGAGCATCTTGATGGTGGTCGACTTCCCGGCGCCGTTGGGGCCGATGTAGCCCACCATCTCACCGGCATCTACCGCGAAGGTCAGGTCGTGCACCGCGACGACGGACTCCCGCGAGCGGCGCCGGCGCCCCTCCACCTTGCGGCGTACGTCGAAGCTGCGCCCGAGGTCGTGCACGTCGATGAGCGGCTGGTGGGGGGTCATGTCAGCTCCCGGTCGAGGTGTAGTGCCGGACGCCCGTGCGCCAGACGAGGAGGGCCGCAGCCATCGTGAGGATCCCCGCCGCCGGCGAGGCGAACTGGAAGGCCTCGGGAGTCCCGAAGGGATCCGTGCGGCCGAGAAGGTAGAGGCAGGGGTACCAGTTGACGAACGCGACCGGGATGACGAAGGTCAGCCCGACCATCACCTCGCGCGGGAAGATGTTGAGCGGGTACTGGGTGACCGTCGCCCCGCCGTAGGTGAACGCGTTGGCGAACTCCGTGGCGTCGGTGGTCCAGAACTGGACGCACGAGAAGCCGACGAAGAGGCCGAAGAACACCATCGCCCCGCTGACCAGCATCGAGACGGCGACGAGCACTCGCAGCGGGGTCCAGTCGACGTAGGTGCAGGCCCAGCCGAAGACAACAGAGGCCTGGGTGAGCCGGCCGAGGCGGCGCAGGGTGAACTGGTCGGCGCACACCTGCACCAGCAACGGGACCGGCTTGGTCATCATCTGGTCGAGGCGTCCGGTCCGGATGTAGGTGCCGATGCGTTCCACGCTGCCGATGGCCGTGTCGGCGAACGCGAGCGCGAGGGAGGCGCTGCCGTAGAGCAGCGCCACCTCGTGGAGCGTGAACCCCTCGAGGTCGTCGAGGTGCGCGAACATGATCCACAGGCCCACGAAGTCCAGGCCGGTGATCAGTCCGTTGCCGACGGCCAGCAGCACGAACGACGTCGGGTACTGCCAGGCGGCGCGGATCCAGAGCCAGGCGATCTGGGCGTACGTGCGCAGGTGGTCAGCCACCCTGCACCACCACCTTGCGGGTCGCCAGGCGCAGCACGCCCTGGCACGCGGCGAGCAGCACGACGGCCCACATCACCTGGAAGCCGAGGGCGGCGACGAGGTCGGTCCCGGTGTGCTTGCCGAGCCAGATGTCCGCGGGCACCTGCACGTAGGACGCCCAGGGCAGGGCGTTGGCGAGGGTCCCGAGCCAGCCGGGGAAGAGCACGAGCGGCAGCATCATGCCGCTGAAGAAGATCGCGAACGCGCCGCTCATCACCTTGACCCCCGACTGGTCGAGCAGCCAGAACGCCGTGCTCGCCACCAGGAACCGGATCGCGAAGCTCACCACCACCGCGAGCACCAGCGAGACCGCGAACGCGACGGCCGCGAGGGGGGACGGGGGGAGTGCGATGTCGAAGACGACGAGGCCGATGATCGTCGGGCCGAACCCGCGCGTGGCGAGGTGGTACGCCGCGCGGCCGAGGTCGCTGGCGAGGTACCACCCGACGATGCCGACCGGTCGGTAGAGGTCGATGGCGATGTCGCCGGTGCGGATCCGCTCGGCGAGGTCGTCGGTGGTGCCGCCGCCCCACAGCGCGATCGTCATCAGGAGGGCCTGGCCGAGCCAGACGTACGTCACCGCGTCCTGCGCGTCATAGCCGCCCGCCGTGGGGTTGGCGTCCCACAGCGCGATGTAGGCGTAGGAGTAGATGATCCCGAACACCGAGTTGGTGAAGATCCCGGCGAGGGTGGCGGCCCGGTAGGTGGAGTAGCGGCGGAAGGCGCGGGTCGCGACGGCGACGTGCAGCATCCGCTTTCCCCCTTCGACGAGTTCGACCCCCGGCCCACCCACGAGGGGGCCGGGGATCGTCTCACACCCGGAGGCTCAGGTGCACCTCAGCCGTGACGCACGAGGTTGACGACGCCGATGGTGCGGCCCTGGCCGTCGTCGGTGATGGCGACTCCAGCGCGACGCGCACGGGGGCTCAGCAGGATCTCGCGGTGGCCGGGGGAGTCGAGCCACAGCTCGACCATCTCGTCCGGGCTCAGGCCGGCTCCCCGCACGAGCGTCTCACCGGCCCACGACTTGTTGCACTTGCGGATGACCTCGCCCTGGTCGCGGTGCTCGAAGGCCCCGGTGCGCGCGATCCGCTCGCCCCACTGCTCGGCGAGCCTGTCGGTGCAGACGTCGAAGTTCCAGATCTTGCGCAGCCCGTTGGAGGCCCGCGCCTGGTTGATCCGGACCATGAGCGCGTCCTCGAGCTCGCTGTTGGTCAGCTCGGCGGGGTCGGTCGCGGAGACGGCACGCGGCACCGACCAGGTCCTGGCCTCCGCGGCCGCGGGCACGCTGCACACGACGGCGGCGGCCAGACCGATGGCCGCGAGGCGCGAGAAGAATCGGGGGTGCTGCACGATGGTCCTCCAGAGCAGATCCGCGGTTCGGGGGTGCTGCAGATCTTGACGGAATCTTCAGAAACTCGGGGTTGAAGATACGCACTTCGTGTGGTGCATGTCGAGGTTTCGCGGAAGTCGGCCAGCGACATCGGGGTACATCGTCAAGTTTTCGAGGGACGACCTGAAAAAACGGGTCGACACTCATCAAAACGGCTTGACCGTTTCTTCATGACGGAAACGACGAAAAAGGAGACCCGTGGTCTGGACCTGTCGGCCCTGACCACGAGTCTCCTGAGGTTGATGAGGCTGGTGGGACTGGAGTGATTGGTGTGACGGGTGCGGCGGCGGGCGTCGAAGCGCCCGCCCGACCCGTCAGTGCTGGTACGTGCCGTGGAGGATGGCGCGACCCAGCGTCTTGAACGCGAGGTTGAACGAGACGACGGCGTTGGAGGCGTCCGCGTCCACGCCCAGCGAGTCGTCCTTCACGGCGTGGACGACGAAGAAGTAGCGGTGCGGCTGGTCGCCCTCGGGGGGAGCGGCGCCCATGAAGCCGGCCTCGCCGCCGTCGTTGCGGACGTGGAACGCCCCGCCGGGGAGGTCACCGGCCGCTGCGCCGGTGTCGAGCGAGGTCACCTCGGCTGGGATGTCGACCAGGCACCAGTGCCAGAAGCCGCTGGGCGTGGGGGCGTCGGGGTCGAAGCACGTCACGACGTAGGACCGGGTCCCCTCGGGCGCACCGGACCAGCTCAGCTGGGGGGAGGTGTTGCCGAGGGCGGCCACCTGGTCGTCCTTCAACGGGGCGCCGTCGGTCACGTCCTCGCTCGTCACGGTGAAGGACGCGGTCGGCGGCAGGTAGTCGTACGGGTTGGGGGCCACGGGGCGTTCGATGCTCATTCCTCGAACCTAGCCACCGCCCCGTGACGTCGGCCAGAGACAATGGGGCAATGACCGACACCGGTGCCGACCCCCATCCGTACCTCGCCGGACTGGTCCTCACCGGCCGCCGGGTCGTCGTCGTCGGCGGCGGCCACGTGGCGCAGCGCCGGGTGCCGGCCCTCATCGCCTCCGGTGGCGACGTGACGGTGGTGAGCCCCGAGGTCACCCCGGCCATCGAGGGCCTCGCCGGCGAGCTGACCCTGGTGCTGCGCGACTTCACCGAGTCCGACCTCGACGGCGCCTGGTACGTCGTCGCCGCCACCGACGACCCGGACGTCAACGCGCGCGTGGTCGCGGCCGCCGAGCAGCGGCACACCTTCTGCGTGCGCGCCGACGACGCGCTCGGGGGCACGGCGTGGACGCCGGCCGTCGGCCACCACGGCAGCCTCACGGTCGGGGTGCTCGGCAACCGCGAGCCGAAGAAGTCGGCCGCGCTGCGCGACGACATCGTCACCGCCCTGCGCGACGGTCACCTGGCGGCGTCCGACGCACTCGACCGGAGCCCCGGCGTCGTCCTCGTCGGCGGAGGCCCCGGGGAGCCCGAGCTGGTGACGGTCGCCGCCCGCCACG
Source organism: Nocardioides sp. BGA-UO-ETr-FS32 (assembly GCF_059567905.1). Classification (NCBI taxonomy): domain Bacteria; kingdom Bacillati; phylum Actinomycetota; class Actinomycetes; order Propionibacteriales; family Nocardioidaceae; genus Nocardioides; species Nocardioides sp. BGA-UO-ETr-FS32. Next base: position 891,099 of record NZ_JCAQOX010000013.1, read on the forward strand.
CGCTCGCCACGGCGGACGTGGTGGTCGCCGACCGCCTGGCCCCGCGCGAGCTGCTCCACGAGCTGGGCCCGCACGTCGAGCTGATCGACGTCGCCAAGCTGCCACGTGGCCGCTCGGCCACGCAGGAGCACATCAACGAGGTGATCGTCGACCGCGCGCGGGCCGGCAAGCGCGTGGTGCGGTTCAAGGGCGGCGACAACTTCGTGTTCGGCCGCGGCTTCGAGGAGCTGCTCGCCTGCGCCGCCGCCGACGTGCCGGTCACCGTCGTCCCCGGTCTCAGCTCGGCCATCGCGGTCCCCGCCCGGGTCGGGATCCCGGTGACCCACCGCGGTGTGGCGCACGAGTTCACCGTCATCTCCGGGCACCTGCCGCCCGGCCACCCCGAGTCGCTGGTCGCGTGGGACGCCGTCGCCGGTCTGCGCGGCACACTGGTCCTGCTGATGGCCGTCGACAACGCACCGGCGATCGCGGACGCCCTCGTCGCGGGGGGCCGGTCCGCCGGCACGCCCGTCGCGGTGATCGTCGACGGCACCATGCCCACCGAGCGCACCGTCCTCACCACCCTCGGCGAGCTGGCCGCCGACCTCGCCGCCCACCGGGTGGTGCCGCCCGCGATCATCGTGATCGGCGAGGTGGTCGCCGTGGCGCGTCCCGCGCACTATGCAGATCGTGGGCAGGCAGATCGTGAGCAGGGGCGTGGCTGACCTCGTCGAGCTCGACGACCCCGAGGACCCTCGTCTGGCCGACTACCGCGACCTGCGCGACGTCGAGCTCCGCAAGCACCTCGAGGCCGAGCACGGGCTCTTCCTCGCCGAGGGCGAGAAGGTCGTGCGCCGCGCGGTCGAGGCGGGCTACGACGCCCGGTCGTTCCTGATGGCGCCCCGCTGGCTCGACGGCCTCGCCGACGTGCTCGCAGCAGGCGCCGGTCCGGTCTACGTCCTGCCCGAGGCGCTGATCGAGCAGGTGACGGGCTTCCACGTCCACCGCGGTGCCCTCGCGTCGCTGCACCGCCGGCCGCTGCGCTCCGTCGACGACGTGCTCGAGGGTGCGCGGTCGGTGCTGGTCCTGGAGGACCTCGTCGACCACACCAACGTCGGCGCCGTCTTCCGCTCGGGCGCGGCGCTCGGCTTCGACGCGGTGCTGCTCGCCCCGCGGTGCGCCGACCCGCTCTACCGGCGCTCGATCAAGGTCGGCATGGGCGCCGTCTTCTCCACGCCCTGGACCCGGCTGCCCGACTGGTACGACGCGCTGCCCGACCTGTCCCGGCGCGGCTTCACGACGGTCGCGCTGACGCTGGGCCCGGACTCGGTGCCGATCGAGGAGGCGGTCGCGGGGGTGGACCGACTCGCCCTGGTGCTGGGGTCGGAGGGCCACGGACTGTCGGCGCGGTGGGAGGCGTCGGCGGACCGGCGCGCGGTGATCCCCATGGCCGCCGGGATCGACTCGCTCAACGTGGCGGCCGCGAGTGCGGTGGCCTGCTACGCCGCGGCGCGCCGCTGATGCGGCCCGTGACCCGGTGGCGGAGCCTGCGGGCCGCCACGACGACGACCACCACGGCCACCAGCACGTAGACGACGTTGCTCGCCGGCCCGACGTAGCCCTCGACCAGGTGCCACTGGGCGCCCAGCTCGTAGCCGGCCAGGATCAGGGCCGCGTTCCAGGCCAGGCTGCCCGCCGTCGTGTAGAGGCAGAAGGTCGCCAGCGGCATCCGGTCGACGCCGGCCGGGATCGACACCAGGCTGCGTACGCCCGGCACGAGGCGGCCGAAGAAGACCGCCTTGCGACCGTTGCGGCCGAACCACGCGACCGCCCTGCGGACGTCCTCGGCGTGCATGAGGGGGATCCGGTCCGCCAGGGCGCAGATGCGCTCCAGGCCCCAGGCCGCCCCCAGCCAGTAGAGGGTCAGGGCCCCGACGAGGGAGCCGGCGGTCGCCCACGCGATCGCGGGCCAGAGCCCGTAGTGGCCCTGGCTCGCGGTGTAGCCGGCCAGCGGGAGCACCAGCTCGCTCGGCACGGGCGGGAACACGGTCTCCAGGGCGGTGGCCACGCCGACGCCCGGGGACCCGATCGTGCGCATGACGAGGACGACCCAGTCGAGCACTGCTTCCATCTGGTCGGTGCCCCGTCAGCCGCGCTGCCGCAGCGCTTCGTGCAGCACGATGGACCCCGCGACGGCGGCGTTGAGCGACGACGCCGTGCCGACCATGGGGATGCTCGCGATGTCGTCGCACGCAGCCCGCCACCCGGAGGACAGGCCGGACGTCTCGTTTCCGACGACGACGAGGAGCCGCCCGCCCAGGTCGACCGACGACAGGGCGCTGCCGTCCTCGTCGGTGCCCACGATGCGGTGACCGTGCGCGTGGGCGTACTCCACGACCGGGCCGGGGACGGGCACCCGGAGCACGGTGAGGGCGAAGAGCGAGCCCGTGCTCGCCCGGACCGCCCGCGGGTCGTAGGGGTCGGCCGCGTGGCCGGTCACGACGAGGGCCGAGGCGCCGAACGCGTCCGCAGAGCGCGCGAGGGTGCCGATGTTGCCGGGGCTGGTCGGCCGGTCGAGGACGACGATCGGTCCGTGCGGGCGCGAGGAGTCGGCCAGCCGCTCCACCCCGTCCTCAGGCATCTCCACGACGGCGACGAGCTCGGCGCCGTCCTCCTTGCCGCTGAGTCGGGCGTGCAGCTCGGGGGAGAGGGTCACCCGCTCCGCGTCGGTGGTGCCCCACAGTCCGTCGGCCCAGTCCGAGGTCGAGCCCTCGGCGCGCAGGAGGGCACGCACGGTCCAGCCCTCCTCGACGGCGCGGGAGATGGGGCGTACGCCCTGCACGAGGAACTCACGGTTGCGGTGCCGCTTGGAACGGTTGGTCAGCAGCGCCTCCCACTGCTGGAAGCGCGCGTTCTCGCGGGTGATGCGGAGGTCTGCCACGGCTCAGGCGCTCTCGGCGGGCCAGGTCAGCGGGTAGTCGTCCGCCGCGGCGTCGTGCTTCTTGCCGAGCTTCTTGCGCGACTTCGCCGAGAGCCGGTCGCCGAACACCGTGCCGAGGGTGTGGTCGGTCTCGTGCTGCAGGCAGCGCGCCAGCAGGCCGCTGCCCTCGAAGGAGACCGGCTGCCCGTCGATCCCGGTGCCGTCGACGCGGGCCCAGTCCGGTCGGGCGCAGGGCTCGAAGGAGCCGGGGAAGGACAGGCAGCCCTCGTCGTCGCTGTCGAGGTGGCGGTCCTTGCCCTCGGGGAGGGTGAGGACCGGGTTGCAGACGACGCCGACCGTGTGGACGCCCTCGTCGTCGGGGCAGTCGAAGACGAACATCGCGACGTCCTCGCCGACCTGGCAGGCAGCGAGACCCACTCCGTCGGCGGCGTACATCGTGGCGACCATGTCGGCGGCCAGCGAGCGCAGGGCGTCGTCGTAGGACGTGACCGCTGCCTGCGGGCGGTGCATGACGGGCGTGCCCCACCGCGTGATCGCGCGAACCGTGCCACCCTCGGGGAGGGGACCGTACGGCGCGTGAGGCTCAGGGGTCTCGTCGTCAGGCATGCGGGCGATCCTAACGAGGAGGCGAAGGGTGACCGGCACCACGGGCGGACCTCTGGCGAAAGGTGTAACTCGGAGTTACAGTTTCGTCATGTCCATCATGAACAGCCTCCGGCCGGGCGGCCGCCACGGGTTGTCCTCCCGGGAGACCCGCGACCCCATCGGCCTCGCCGTCGCCGCCGTCAACCGGCTGGCGCAGAGCGAGATCATCGACCGCGTCGGGCTGCGCAGGCAGACCGAGCAGGTCGTCTACTCGACCACGCGCAACGGCTTCCGGGTGGCGACCGCCGCCGGTCGGCAGTTCGCCAGGGCCGGCCGACGCACGGCCGGCACCCGGCCCGCCACTGCCGAGTCCCGCGGCGTCTTCGACCTCACCCCGACCGACGACGAGAGCATGCTCCTCGAGGTCGTCCGCGAGCTCGCCGACGAGCTACTCCGGCCCGCAGCGGCCGCCGCCGACGAGGCGTGCGCGGCCCCGGAGGAGGTCCTCGCGGCCGCGCAGGAGGTCGGGCTCCCCGGCCTGGGCGTGCCAGAGGAGCTCGGCGGCATCATGGAGGAGCGTTCCGCGATGGCCGGCACGCTCGTCGCCGAGGCGCTCGCCCGCGGCGACATGGGACTCGCCGTCGCCACGCTGGCCCCCGGTGCGGTCGCGACGGCGATCGGCCTGTGGGGCACCGAGGCGCAGCAGCAGACCTACCTCCCGGCCTTCACGGGCACCGACGTCCCCGTCGCCGCCCTGACCCTCGCCGAGCCCACCGTGCTCTTCGACCCGTTCTCGCTGTCGACCACCGCGCTGCGCGACGGCGACGGCTTCGTCCTCGACGGGGTGAAGTCCGCCGTGGTCCGCGGGGCCGACGCCGAGCTGTTCGTGGTCGCGGCCATGCTCGACGGCACGCCCGCGCTGTTCCTCGTCGAGTCCGGCACCGCCGGTCTCGAGGTGGAGGCCGACCCGTCGATGGGTCTCCGGGCCGCGGGCCTGTCGCGCCTGCACCTCTCCGGGGTGCGTGTCGGCGCCGACGCCCTGCTCGGCGACACCGACGGCGAGGCATACCGCGAGTGTGTACGCCTGTCCCGGCTGGCGTGGTGCGCGCTGGCGGTCGGCACCGGGCAGGCCGTCCTCGACTACGTGAAGGACTACGTCAACGGGCGCGAGGCGTTCGGCGAGCCGATCAGCCACCGCCAGTCGGTGGCGTTCATGGTCGCCGACATCGCCATCGAGGTGCAGGCCATGCGGCTGCTGACCTGGAAGGCCGCCTCGCGCGCCACCCGCGGCCAGGACTTCGCCCGCGAGGTCGGGCTGGCTCGCCAGCTCTGCACCGATAAGGGGATGCGCATCGGCCTCGACGGCGTCCAGCTGCTCGGTGGCCACGGCTTCGTCAAGGAGCACCCGGTCGAACGGTGGTACCGCGACCTGCGGGCCGTCGGAGTGATGGAAGGCGCGGTGATGGTCTGATGATCAACCTCGAGACCCCCCGCAAGCACGCGGGCCTCGTCGACCAGGCGCACCAGCTGGCGATGAACATGCTGCGCCCGATCTCGCGCAAGTACGACCGCGCCGAGCACGAGTACCCCAAGGAGCTCGACATGCTCGCCGCGCTGATCGACGGCGTGTCCGAGACCGGCGCGACCGGCGGCGCCGGTGCGGGCGGCGTACGCCGTGACGACACGGGTGCCGACGCCGGCAAGGTGCGGAACGGCGCCAACCTCGCGTCCGTGCTGTCCGTGGCCGAGATGTGCTGGGGCGACACGGCGCTCCTGCTGTCGATGCCGCGGCAGGGCCTCGGCAACTCGGCCATCGCCTCGGTGGCCAACGAGGAGCAGCTCCAGCGCTACAAGGGCACGTGGGCGGCGATGGCCATCACCGAGCCGGGCACAGGCTCGGACTCGGCCAACATCACCACGACCGCCGTCAAGGACGGCGACGAGTACGTCATCAACGGCGAGAAGATCTATGTCACCTCCGGTGAGCGAGCGGACTCGGTCGTGGTCTGGGCGACCCTCGACAAGGAGCTGGGCCGGGCGGCGATCAAGTCGTTCCTGGTCCGCAAGGACAACCCGGGGCTCAAGGTCGAGCGGCTCGAGCACAAGCTCGGCATCCGAGCCTCCGACACCGCGGTCATCACGTTCACCGACTGCCGGGTGCCCGCGGAGGACCTGCTGGGCTCGCCGGAGATCGACGTCAAGTCCGGCTTCGCCGGCGCGATGGCGACCTTCGACAACACGCGGCCGCTGGTCGCCGCGATGGCCGTCGGGTGCGCGCGCGCCTCGCTCGACCTCACCCGGGACCTGCTCGAGAAGGCCGGCGTGGTCATCGACTACGACCGGCCCGCCCAGTCGCAGTCGGCCGCAGCGGCGACCTTCCTGCGGCTCGAGGCCGACTGGGAGGGCGCCAAGCTGCTGATGATGCAGGCGGCCTGGATGGCCGACAACCGCTTGCCCAACTCCCTCGAGGCGTCGATGGCCAAGGCCAAGGCCGGCCGCGTCGGGTCCGACGTGACGCTGTCGTGCGTGCAGCTGTGCGGCACGCTCGGCTACAGCGAGGCCGAGCTGCTGGAGAAGTGGGCGCGCGACTCCAAGATCCTCGACATCTTCGAGGGCACCCAGCAGATCCAGCAGCTGATCGTGGCGCGCCGCATCCTGGGGCTGTCGAGCGCCGAGCTCAAGTAGTCAGGAGACGGACTTGAACGGGTCGTGCTCGGCGAGGATCTTGTCGACGCGGGCCTGGTCGATCCGCGACACGACGTAGCTGTCCTCCTGCGCGTCGCGCACGCACTTGGCGAGGGTGAAGCTCGAGGTGGTGAGGAACATCGTCCCGAGGCCGAGGAAGGCGCGGATCCACGGGTCGACGGGGAGGTAGAAGATCGCGAAGATCATGGTCAGCAGCGCGACGGCGAACGAGATGCCGGCCTGCAGGAAGAAGGCGTTGGTGTTCTTGGAGGGAGTCGTGGAGGCCATGGGTCAACCCTCGCCCGGTGAGAGGCGCCGGGCAGCCGCCGACCTACTCGGTCCGGTCTGAGTACGCGGGCTCGACCTCGACGAGTACGTTCGGCGCATGCCAGACCAGCCAGCCCACATGTCGCCCGAGGAGTTCCGCAGGCACGGCCACGCCGCCATCGACTGGATCGCCGACTACTGGGCCTCGCTCGACGACCTGCCCGTGCGCGCGCAGGTGGCCCCCGGCGACGTACGCCGCCTGTTGCCGGCGTCGGCGCCGGAGGCCGGTGAGCCGTTCGACGCGGTGCTCGCCGACCTCGACCGCGTCGTCGTCCCGGGCCTCACGCACTGGCAGCACCCCCGTTTCTTCGCCTACTTCCCGGCCAACTCCTCCCCGGCTGCGATCCTCGGCGACCTGCTCTCCAGCGGCATCGGCGCGCAGGGGATGATCTGGGCCACCAGCCCCGCTGTGACCGAGGTGGAGCAGGTCGTCCTGGACTGGTTCGCCGAGGCGCTGGGCCTGCCGGAAGACTTCCGCAGTGACGGCCCGGGTGGCGGGGTCATCCAGGACACGGCCTCCACGGCCACGTTCACCGCACTCCTTGCCGCACTGCACCGGGCCAGCGGGGGAGAGGTCCGCCGCCACGGCCTCGGGGACGCCGGCTGGCGGGTCTACGGCTCGTCGCAGGCGCACTCCTCGCTGGTCAAGGCCGCGATCATGGCCGGGCTCGGCGAGGACGCCGTGCGCACCATCGCCGTCGACCCCGTGACGCAGGCGATCGACGTCGAGGCGCTGCGTGAGGCGATCGTCGAGGACGTCGAGGCGGGGCTGCGGCCGGTCATGGTGCACGTCGCGGCGGGCACGACCTCGACCGGGGCGATGGACGACATCGCCGCGGTGGCGGAGGTCGTGCGCGAGTGGGGTCTCTGGGTCCACGTGGACGCCGCCTGGGCGGGCGTCGCCGCGGTCTGCCCCGAGCACCGCGCCCACCTCTCCGGGGTCGAGTCCGCCGACTCGTTCGTCACCAACCCGCACAAGTGGCTCTTGACGACCTTCGACTGCAGCACCTTCTGGGTGCGGGACCGCGCCGCGCTCACCGGCGCGCTGTCGATCCTCCCGGAGTACCTCCGCAACGCCGCCACCGAGTCGGGCGAGGTCGTCGACTACCGCGACTGGCACCCGCAGCTCGGCCGACGGTTCCGGGCGATCAAGCTGTGGGCCGTGCTCCGGACGTACGGCCTCGAGGGCTTGCGCGCGCACGTGCGCAGCGGCGTCGACCTCGCCGCGCACGTGGCGGACCTGGTCGCGGCCGACGAGCGCTTCGAGATGCTGACGGAGCCGTCCCTGTCCCTCGTCGTGTTCCGGCTGACCGCCGGTGACGAGCAGACGATGGCCGCGATGGAGGCGGTCAACGCGTCCGGCGAGGCGTACCTGTCGCACACCACGGTCGAGGGCCGAGCCGCCATCCGGCTGGCAGTCGGCAGCTGGCGCACGACCGAGGCCGACGTCGACCGCACCTGGCGCGCCCTGCAGGAGGCGGCCGCAGCTCAGGGCTGACCCGGACTGGCAGGGTGGACCGCATGAAGCTCTTCGCCGACACGCCCGTACGCCGCACGCTCCAGGTGCTCGCCGACCTGTTCTTCGTGGCATGGCTGGTGGCGTGGGCCTGGATCGGCACGGCCGTCCACGACGGCACGATGGAGCTCGCCGGCCCCGCCCGCCAGACGGACGCGTCGGCCACCTCGATGGCCGAGCAGCTCCGCGACGCGGGCGGCCGGCTGGGCGAGGCGCCCCTGGTGGGCGACGAGCTGGCATCGCCGTTCGACAAGGCGGCCTCCGGCGCGGACGGCATCGCCGCGGCCGGGCGCGACACGGTGGAGGCGGTGGAGCGGCTGGCGCTGCTGCTCGGTCTCTCGGTGGCGCTCATCCCGATCCTCATCGCCGCCGCCGTCCACCTGCCGATCCGCTGGCGGTTCGTCCGCGAGGCGACCGCCGGCGCGAGGTTCATCGACGCGCAGGAGGACCTCGACCTGTTCGCCCTCCGGGCGCTGGCCAACCAGCCGATGCGGGTGCTCGCGAGGGTCAGCGACGACCCCGCGGGCGCGTGGCGCGCACGCGACCCCGAAGTCGTGCGCCGCCTCGCCGAGCTCGAGCTCGCCGAGGTCGGCCTGCGACCCAGGAAGCTGCCGCGCCCGGCTGCGTAGACTCCCGCCAGTGCAGTTCCTCCACGAGAACCCCGGTCACGACCTGACCTACGACGACGTGTTCATGGTCCCGCGCCACTCCGCAGTGGCCAGCCGCTACGACGTCGACCTCGCCACCTCCGACGGCACCGGCGCGACGCTGCCGCTGGTGGTCGCCAACATGACGGCCATCGCCGGCAGGCGGATGGCCGAGACCGTCGCCCGCAGGGGCGGCATCACGGTGATCCCGCAGGACATCCCGCTCCCTGTCGTCGCCGAGGTGGTCGCGTGGGTCAAGCAGCGCCACCGCGTCTTCGACACCCCGATCGAGCTGCGTCCGGACCAGACCGTCGCCGAGGCGCTGGCGCTGATCCCCAAGCGCGCGCACCGGGCCGCGGTCGTCGTCCAGGACGGCCGTCCGGTCGGCGTCGTGTCGGAGGCCGACTGCGCGGAGGTCGACCGGTTCGCCCAGGTGGGGACGGTGATGAACCGGGGCGTCGTCACTGTCTCGGCCGCAACGGACCCTCGCGAGGTCTACGACGCCATCGAGCGCGCCAAGGCCCCGCTTGCCGTCGCGGTCGACGACGCGGGCGAGCTGGTCGGGGTGCTGACGCGGCTCGGTGCCCTGCGCGCGACGTTGTACCGGCCCGCGCTGGACGCTGCCGGAGGACTGCGGATCGCGGCCGCCGTCGGTGTGAACGGCGAGGTCGCCGACCGGGCCGCGGACCTGCTCGCCGCCGGCGTCGACTGCCTCGTCGTGGACACCGCCCACGGCCACCAGGACCGCATGGTGCAGGCGCTGCAGGCCGTACGCGCCCTGTCGCCCACCGTGCCGGTCGCGGCGGGCAACGTCGTGTCCGCCGAGGGCACCCGCACGCTCATCGAGGCGGGCGCCGACATCGTCAAGGTCGGCGTGGGACCGGGCGCGATGTGCACGACCCGGATGATGACCGGCGTCGGCCGGCCCCAGTTCTCCGCCGTCCTGGAGTGCGCGACGGCGGCCCGCGAGCTCGGCAGGCACGTGTGGGCAGACGGCGGCGTACGCCATCCCCGCGACGTCGCCCTCGCCCTCGCCGCCGGCGCCTCCTCGGTGATGATCGGCTCGTGGTTCGCCGGCACCCACGAGTCTCCCGGCGACCTGATGCACGACGCCGACGGACGACCGTTCAAGGTGTCCTTCGGCATGGCGTCGGCGCGCGCGGTCGCCAACCGCACCACGGGCGAGTCGTCCTACGACCGGGCCCGCAAGGGTCTCTACGAGGAGGGCATCTCGTCCTCGCGGATGTACCTCGACCCTCAGCGTCCCGGTGTGGAGGACCTCATCGACCAGATCTGCTCGGGTGTGCGCTCCTCGTGCACCTATGCCGGCGCGCGTGACCTCGCCGAGCTCCACGAGCGGGCGCTCGTCGGGGTCCAGTCCGCTGCCGGCTTCCACGAGGGCCGGCCCCTGGACAGGTCGTGGTGACGTCCTGATGGAGCGTCAGCACGTCTTCGTCATGACGTACGGCAGGTCGGGCTCGACGCTGCTGATGGGGATCCTCAACTCGATCCCCGGGTGGCTGCTGCGCGGGGAGAACCGCCACGCGATGCGGCACCTCTACGACTTCCACCGCAGCGGTCTCGCGGAGAAGGCGCGCGTCGATCCCGCCCGCGCCTCGCAGCCGACCCACCCGTGGTTCGGCATCGAGTCCTTCCCCGAGGACGTCTCCCTCGCCCGCATCCGCGACCTCGCGGAGGCGACGCTGCTGCGGCCCGAGCCGGACACGCGGGTGACCGGCTACAAGGAGATCCGGTGGTACGACGCGGACCTGCCGGACTACCTCGACTTCCTGCGTCAGGTCTTCCCGGGGGCGCGTTTCGTGCTCAACACCCGCAACCTCGAGGACGTCGCTGCCAGCAACTACTGGACGCACAAGGACGACCCCCTCGGCCAGGTGCAACGGATCGAGGCGAAGATGCTCGCCGCCGCCGAGGGGCTCGGCGACGCGGTCTTCCGGGTCCACTACGACGACTATGTGGCCGATCCCGAGGTGCTGCGCGGACTCTTCGACTGGCTGGGCGAGGAGTTCGACGCCGAGCGCGTCCGAGCGGTGCTGGCGACGCCCCACTCGCGGCGGGGCAAGCACCGGGACTGAGTCGACCCCGTCGTCTCAGGGCTCCCGGCGGCTGCTGACCGGTCCTCTGCGAAGCGCGGCACGGGCGCCGTTCCAGACCGTCCGTGGCCTCAGGACCGGTGAGTCGGACGACGCTGCGTCCTGCATGCCGTCGAGGACCTCGGCCAGCACGGCCGTCCCGTCGACCTCGGGCTCCCACCCGAGCTCGGTCCGCGCCCGGGTCGTGTCCAGGAGCGGCACCGCGTAGCCCAGGTCGATCCACCCGGGATCGAGAGGCTGGAGCCGGGCGTGCCAGGTCGCCGACACGGCGGCCCGCACCGCTGCGGAGGGCACGTGGACGAGGCGGGCGTGCAGGGCTGCTGCCACGTCCTCGGCGTGGACCGGCTGGGCGGCCGCCAGGTTGAACGCCCCCGGCGCACGCGCCGCGAGCACCCGCGCCACGGCGTCCGCGACGTCGTCGGCGTGCACCATCGGGACGGTCAGTCGCCTGTCGAGCGGCAGCACCGGCACGTGGCGCAGCACTCCGGCCGGCACGAGGGCAGGCAGGCCGTAGCGTAGGAGGGCACTACCGGCGCGACGCTGGCCGATGATCCCGGGACGCATCCGCGTGACGACCACGGGACGGCCATCGGCCTCCAGATGGTCGAGGAGCCGCTCGGCGGCGACCTTGTGCCGGCTGTACATCGACGTGGGCACGCCCTCGGTCGGCCATGTCTCGTCGACCGGGGCGTCGTCCCGCTTCGGGGAGTAGGCCCCGACCGAGGACATGTGGACCAGGTGCGGCACTCCGCTGGCGACGACGGCCTCCACGACGCGGCGGGTGCCGCCCACCCCCAGCTCGCGGAGGTGGTCCTCCCGGTGTGAGGGCTGGAACCCCCACGCCAGGTGGACGACAGCGTCGGCCCCGTCACAGGCGCGGTGCAGGGCCGCTGCGTCGTCGCGGGCCAGGTCGACGGTGGCCCACTCCGCCTCGGCGAACGGGAAGTCGCTGCCCGGCGAACGGCGTGCGACGCCGACCAGCTCGTGCCCGCCGTCGGCCGCCAGCCTGCGCAGCAGGGCCGACCCGACGTTGCCGCTCGCGCCAGTGATGACGATGCGCATGTCTCTCCTCCTCGGGGCGGGGACCAGTGCCCGCTCCCGGACCCCGTACCCCGCGGGCCGCCGGCGCAACCCCGTCCGGCGGCCGTCACCGGCGAGAGGTGTTGGCCGTCCGTCCCTTGGCGACCCCGACGAACGCCTGGGTCACCTCGTCGTCCCGCTCGATGAGCCAGACGAGCGCGATGGTGGTCGGCTCGAGGTCGGAGACGACGCGGCTGATGACGTCCTTGCGCTGGTGGAGGCGGGCGATCGACATCGGGAGGACCACGATGCCCGTGCCGGCGGCGACGGTCTCGATCGCCTCCTGCTCCGTCATCGGCGGCCAGTCGAGCTGTTCGGCCTCCGGTGTCCAGCCGCTCGCGTGGGGGCGTACGAGCTGCTCGTCGACGAGGTCGGCGGTCGTGACCGCCTCGTCCGTGGCGGCCAGGAGGTGGTCGCGGGACGTGACGGCGACCTGCAGCTCGTCGTAGAGACGTACGCAGTGCAAGCCGTCGCGGTCGACGGGCAGCCGGACGAGCGCCATGTCGAGGCTGCCGGCGCGCACCCCGTCGATCTGGTCTGCCTCGGTGGTCGGCACCAGGTGGAGGGACTCGCGACGACGGTCGCGCCACTGCCGCGCCCACTTGTCGGGGGTCGCGCCGGTGACGAAGCCGACGCGGAGAGGGGCGATCATGCGACGACCCTAGTTGCGGGTCGCGCCCGGGTCCTTCTGCACCGACAGGACGAAGTCGTCGCCGTGCTCGGTCACGCCGGTGATCACGGCGGCCTCGACGGCCTCCATGGCGTACTTGCGGCGCACGACCAGCGGGTCCGAGGCGAGGTCCTTCACCAGCGCGACGGCGAGCCCGATCATGATCAGCACGAACGGCAGCGCGGCGATCACGGTGATCGTCTGCAGGCCGCCGAGTGCGTCGGCACCGCCGACGAGGAGCATCACCGCGGCGACGGCACCGGTCGCGACGCCCCAGAAGATGACCGTCGGGCGGCTCGGGTGGATGGTGCCGCGCTCGGAGAGCGAGCCCATCACGATCGAGGCGGCGTCGGCGCCGGACACGAAGAAGATGCCGACCAGCACCATCACCACGATGCTCGACACAGTGGCGAGCGGGTAGGCGTCGAGGGTGCTGAAGAGCTGGTTCTCCAGCCCGCCGGCACCTGCGATGTCGGTGCCCGTCTTCTGCAGGTCGATGGCAGCGCCGCCGAAGATGCAGAACCACACGACGCTCACGAGGCTGGGGACGAGCAGCACGCCGGTGACGAACTGGCGGATGGTGCGGCCGCGGGAGATCCGAGCGATGAACATGCCGACGAAGGGCGTCCACGAGAGCCACCAGGCCCAGTAGAAGACCGTCCAGGCGGAGAGCCACTCGCTGGCCTCGGACCCCTCAGCGGCGGTGCGCGCGGCCATCATCGGCAGGTCGGCGACGTAGCTGCCGATCGAGGTCGGCAGGAGGTTCAGGATGAACACGGTCGGGCCGACGATGAAGACGAACAGGGCCAGCGCGACGGCGAGGACCATGTTGATGTTGGACAGCCACTGGATGCCCTTGGCCACGCCGGACACGGCGGAGAGCACGAAGGCGGCGGTGAGGACGGCGATGATGCCGACGAGGACGGCGTTGCCGGTGTCGCCGAGCCCGGCGACGATCTGGAGGCCGGACTGGATCTGGAGGGCGCCGAGGCCGAGCGAGGTGGCCGAGCCGAACAGGGTCGCGAAGATGGCGAACATGTCGATCGCCTTGCCCCCGGCACCGTGCGCGTGGCGGCCGAGGAGGGGCTCGAAGGCCGAGCTGATCAGCTGGAGACGCCCCTTGCGGTAGACGCCGTACGAGACCGCGAGGCCGACGACGGCGTAGATCGCCCACGGGTGGAGCGTCCAGTGGAACATCGTCGTCGCCATGGCGTTCTGGGCGGCCTCGGTGTTGCCCGCCTCACCCGTGCCCGGCGGCGGGGTGACGAAGTGGGTGATCGGCTCGCTGACGCCGTAGAACATCAGGCCGATGCCCATGCCGGCGCTGAACATCATCGCGACCCAGGAGATCGTGCGGAACTCCGGCTCCTCGTCGTCGCGGCCGAGCGGGATGTTGCCGAACTTGCCGAGGGCGAGCCAGATGACGAAGACGACGAACGCGCTCGAGGTCAGGACGAACAGCCAGCCGGTCTTCTCCATCGTCCAGGCCAGGCCGCTGGCCGAGGCGTCGGCGAGGCTGCCGGTGCTGACGAATCCCCAGACGAGGAACGCGAGGCTGACGAGTGCGGTGACGCCGAAGACGACCTTGTCCACGCCTCTCTCGCGAGGCACAGTGGGCTCGATGGCGGAGTCGAGGGCCGGGTGCGGCTCGTCGACGACGTCGGGTGTGGGCAGGTCTCGTGGATGTTCGATTCCGGTGGCCATCGGTCCAACACACCAGCATTCGCCGGCCGATGGCAAACCGCGGGTATGCGTTTCCGCTCAGACCGTGAGATGACCCACAGCGTCACGTCTCCCGGCGAGCGAGGGCCCGCCCCCACGCCCGCGCGCGATCGAGCTCGCCGTTCGCCAGCGGACCGTGGGAGTCCTCGACGAAGAACGAGGCGGAGTCGACGACGCTCCCGAGGTGGTGGCGGACCACGGACCGGCCGGCCGCGCGTGCGGCTGATCCGGGCAGCTTCCTGACCGCGGTGACGCGGGTGTCGAAGGTGGCGATGTCGGGCAGGTCCCCGGTGGGGGTCAGGGTCTCGAGCCACTCGCGGACGCCGCGGGCCTCGTGGCCGGGGTCGGCGCCCTGGGCGCGCGCGTCGCGCCGCGTCGACGCACGGCTCATCGAGAACGCGTGGGTGGGCGCACCGACGACCAGCAGGTCCACGTCGGCGGCGAGCCGGTCGGGGGCGTGGGTCACGTCGACGACCTCCACGCGCCACTCGTGGCCGGCCCGTGCCTCGCTCGCGATCCCGTCCGCGATCCCGTCCGCGACCGCCTCGGCCACCGTCCGGGTGTTGCCGAAGTGTGACTCGTGCACGACCAGTGTGTTCATGACCTGCCTCCTTGCCACCAGCCTGCGCCGGGGCCGGCCCCGCGGGCAGGGGCGAAGGGCGGGGGAGCAGGGGACCTACGTCCCCGGCTTGCCTGCGTCGGCGTACGACCGCACGACGGAGATGCTGAGGGGGAAGTCGACCGCCATCTCGCGGAAGAGGAGCCGACCCGCGGCGGTGGCCGCTGCGGTCACCTCCGCCGACACGGCGTCGGCGAGGTGGGCGGGTGCGTGCACGACGACCTCGTCGTGCAGGAAGAAGACCAGGTGCGCTCGCGCCTCGACCGGCCCGTCGCCCGCCAGACGCCACAGCCGGTTGCGCAGGTCGGCGATCCAGCACAGCGCCCACTCCGCACCGGTGCCCTGGACCACGAAGTTGCGGGTGAACCGGCCGTGGGCGCGACGACGGCGGTCCTGGTCGGCCAGGTCGCCGGGTGGCGCGTCGGGTGACTCGTCCCACGAGGCGCCGAGGCGCGGGCAGCCGCGTCCGAGGAGCGTACGGACGCCCTGGCCCCGCTCCCCGGCGCGGGCCGCCGCCTCCACCAGCCCGAACGCCTGGGGGTATCGGCGGGTCAGGTCGGCCACCATGCGCCCGCTCTCGCCGCTCGTCGCGCCGTACATCGCACCGAGCAGGCCGAGCTTGGCGTGCTGGCGACTCGCGACCGCCCCGGCGTCGACCATCCCCTGGTAGAGGTCGGCGCCCCGCGCGGCCCGGGCCAGCCCGCGGTCGCCGCTCATGCCCGCCAGCACCCGTGGCTCGAGCTGTGCGACGTCGGCCACGACCAGCACCCAGCCGTCGTCGGCCACCGCGGCGGGGCGCACCTGCGCCGGGAACGACAGGGCGCCGCCGCCGTTGGAGGACCAACGTCCGGTGACGGACCCCGCAGGCTGGTAGGACGGCCGGAACCGTCCGTCGCGGACCCACTCGTCGAGCCACGCCCAGCCGTTGGTGTGGAAGAGGTGGGCGAGCTTCTTGTAGCGCACCAGCGGCTCGGCCACCGGGTGGTCGATGCGCTGCAGCGTCGACGCGCGCGTGTCGGTCACCGCGAGGTCCGCACGACGCAGAGCCGCGAGGAGCTCGGGTTGCGAGTCCGGGTTGAGGCCGGGCGCGCCGAGGAGTCGGCGTATGTCGTCGGCGCAGGCCGCCAGCAGGCGCGGCGGCGCGCCGCGTGGCGGGCGCGGACCCAGCTGGTCGGTGAGCAGGGCCTCGTGCACCTCGGTGCTCCACGGGACGCCCGCATGCGTCATCTCGGCCGCCGCGAGTGCTCCCGCCGACTCGGCGGCGAGGAGGAGGCCGAGCCGGGCGGCCTCCGGGGAGGCGGCGACTGCGGCGAGCTGGCGGGCGTCCTCGAGGTCGGCCCGCAGGTGGTCGGCGGAGTCGCCGGCGCCGAAGAGGACGGGGTCGGAGGCCACGGCGGCGCGCGGCCCGTCCCACAGCCGGGCCTCCTCGCCGCGCAGCAGCCCGGGGTCCACGGCAGGCGCCCGGGCGAGGAGCCGCCGGCACAGTCGCAGGTCGTGGCACCGCTCGACCCGAACGCCCGCTGCGAGGAGCGGGGGATACCAGCGTGCGGTGTCGTCCCACACCCATCGAGGCGCAGCCGCCTCGCGCTCGAGGACCAGTGGCGCCAGGTCACCCATCGCGATCTCGCGTGCCCCGTCGTCGTCGGTGACCAGCACACGATCTCCCGGCAGGCGGGACAGCCGGATGCGAGCCATGGAGAACACCCTCTCCCACGGCTCCGACGCGGCGGTCCGCGCCACGGCCGGAGGCCCTCGCAGTCACACCAGGTCCAGCACCTCCGACACCGGCCGGCGCGGGGTACGGGCGAGGGACGTGCCCGCCGTGGAGCGCCAGCCGACGCGGACGAGCAGGAGGGGGTGGGCCAGGCTGCCGAGGACCTCGACCTGGAAGGCGCGGCGGGTCTCGGGCACCTCGATCACCTGGCTGAGCGGCACGAGGGACAGGCCGCCCTCCTCGGCGGCGAGCCACATCGCGCCCAGTCCCTCCCCGGCCAGGAGCCAGGCACGTGGGTCGTCAGCGGTGTCGAAGAAGACGATGAGGCCGTCGGTGGCCTCGACCTCCGGGCCCGGGTGGTCCTCCGACACGGTCCCATCGAACCGGTGCGGGTGGGCACCGGCACGGTCGGCGGGACCCGGGAGGGCTGCGGCCGGCACACCGTCCCCGGAGAGGCGGTGCTGCCAGTCCTCCTGCTCGGCTCGGGCAGCCGGGTTCGCCCGCTGGCGGGCGGCGGCTCGTCGGACGAGTCGTTCGGCGATGTGGCGCTCGGAATCGTCGGTGAGGGCGACAGCGCGGGCACCCCACTGGTGCGCGACCCTCGCCAGGTGCGCCTGTCGCTCCTCCGGGACGGGCCAGGCGTTGAACCGGCGCCGGTCGGTGCACCGCGCCTCGATGGCGGCCAGGGTCTCCTGGGCCGTTGCGGATTGAGCACCGGGCGTCAGCTCGATGGTGGCGAGGAGGTCGGGCTGGTCGGGGTCGGGATGGCGTACGACGCGGGTCGACCACCCCAGCGCGCCTGCCGCCGCTCGCGCGTGGTGCAGCGCCGCCCCACAGCTGATCGTCAGGTTGCGGCCCAGTGGGTCGGTCTCGGTGAGCTGGTGGGTCCGGTCGGCGACCAGCTCGAGCGATCGAGCGCCGCCCCGCCATCGCCAGGGCTGGGTGTTGTGCACGCTCGGTGCGCGCGAGGCGACCTCGACGATGCGGTGGAGGGTCTCGACGGGGACGAGGCGGGTGGCGGTCATGGCCGGCTCCTCTGGGGTGCGGTTCCTCCTCCGAGACTGCGCCGCGGCCGCGCCGCCCGGCAGTGCCGTTGGTCCCGCCCGGCGGGGCCGTCGGTCTCTGCCGCGGCACGCCAGCTGCTCCTAGCGTCGCATCATGACGACCTTGGACGAGCCTGGCGAGCGGGACGGGCACGTCGACGCGGCGACCCTGCGGACGCCCGCGCTGACCTTCCTCGGTGCCGTCGACACGGTCACGGGCAGCCGGTTCCTGCTGGAGTCCGGAGGGCGTCGGCTGCTCGTCGACGCGGGCCTCTACCAGGGTCTCGCCGTCCATCGCCGCCGCAACTGGGAGTCCTTCCCGGTCGACCCGGCCGGCATCGACGACGTCGTGCTGACCCACGCGCACCTCGACCACACCGGCTACCTGCCACGCCTGGTCAAGGACGGCTTCCGCGGACGTGTGACCTGCACCGAGGAGACCGCGGAGCTCGCGGCCATCGTGCTGAGGGACAGCGCCCACCTCCAGCAGGAGGACGCCCGGTACGCCAACCTCGCCGGGTTCTCCCGGCACAGTCCGGCGCTCCCTCTCTACGACGACCGCGACGTCGAGCGGGCGCTCGACCTCATCAGCCCGGTGGACTTCGAGGAGCCGGTCGAGCTGTCGAGCCGGTTCACCGCGACGCTGCGCCCGGCAGGGCACATCCTCGGCTCCGCGACGGTCACGATCGAGGCGGCGGACGAGCGGGCACGGCACCGGGTGGCCTTCAGCGGTGACCTCGGCCGGCCCCACCACCCGCTCCTGCGGCCGCCGGTCGACCCTCCCGCGGTCGACACGCTGGTGGTCGAGTCGACGTACGGCGACCGGACGCACCCGCCTCCGGAGCCCGGCCTGCTCGCCCACGCGGTCCGCCGCACCGTCGAACGGGGCGGCAGCGTGCTCATCCCGGCCTTCGCGGTGGACCGCACCGAGCTGGTCCTGCTCGAGCTGCGGCGGCTCGTCGAGCAGAGCGAGATCCCGGACGTGCCGGTCTACGTCGACAGCCCGATGGCCCTCGCGGCGCTCGACTGCTACCGCCGGGCGGCCGAGCGCGGGGGTCCCCAGCTCCGTCCCGAGGCGCGCGAGCTGGTCGGTCAGTTCGACAGCCACCGTGTCCACGCCGTGCACGACGTCGAGGGCTCGATGCGGCTCAACAGGCCGCGCACACCCAGCATCGTGATCTCCGCCTCCGGGATGGCGTCCGGGGGGCGGGTCGTGCACCACCTCGCCCACCAGCTGCCCGACCGGCGCAACTGCGTGGTCCTCACCGGCTTCCAGGCCGACGGCACCCGCGGCCGGCAGCTCGCGGAGGGAGCCCGGGAGGTGAAGATCCACGGCCGCTACGTACCCGTGCGCGCCGAGGTGGTCGTCGTGCCCGACTTCTCGGTGCACTCCGACGCGCGGGAGACGATCGAGTGGCTCGCCCGTGCGCCGGAACCGCCCCGCACGGTGTACGTCGTGCACGGTGAGCCACGGTCGGCCGCGAGCCTGGCCCGCTCGATCTCCGACGAGCTCGGCTGGACGGCCGTGGTCCCGTCCTACGGCGAGCGCGTGCTGGTGGACTGATGTCCGCGCCGCGCACTGCTCCGACCTGGGTCGTGGTCGCCGACGTCGCTGCCAAGGTCCTCCTCCTGCTCGCCGTCGCACAGGTGGCGCTCGACCCCAGCTGGGGGAACCTGGAGGGCAAGGCGCCGGTCGCCCGTGCGGTGACCTACCCGATGCTCGCCCTGTTGGTGCCGCTGCTCCACTCCGTGCGGGTGCAGCGCCCGGGTGGTGGGGTCCCGGGCACGGGGGGCGGGCGCGACCGGCCCTACCCGTGGGGCGCCGACCTCCTCGTGACCGTGCCGGCCTTCTCCGACCTGCTCGGCAACCGCCTCGACCTGTACGACCGAGTGGTGTGGTTCGACGACGCGATCCACCTGGCCAACACCGCGGCCCTGAGCGCCGGCGTGCTGGTCCTCACCGGCGCGGCCGCGGCACCCCTGCTGCGGCGGCTGGAGATCTCCGTGGCGGCCGGGCTGACGCTGTCTCTGGTCTGGGAGCTGTGGGAGTACTACGCCTTCATCACCCGGTCCGCGGAGTCGAGCACGGCGTACGCCGACACGCTTGGCGACCTCGCGCTGGGCTGGGTGGGAGCGGTGCTCGCGGCAGGACTCGTGCGGCCTCCGGACGGGACCTCCGGCCCTGCCGGGCACCGGCGGCTGCGGGAGACAGTGGAGGCATGAACACCATCGCTGCAGGGAGTGTCGTCGTGGGCGTGACCGGGCGGGGTCGCGAGACACCCGCACTGCGCTTCGCCATCGACGTCGCCCGACGAGAAGATGCGCGCATCGCGCTGGTGCACGTCACGCGGAACCCGTTGCCGAGCGTCCCGGGCGCACTGGTGGACCGGGTCGAGGCGGCTGCCGTCGCTGAGGGCATCCTCGCCGACGTCTCGCATGAGCTGGTGGAGCTGTCGCACGGTGACGTCGCGATCGACACGCTCTCGCGACGCGGCGTGCCGGCACAGGTGCTGGTCGAGCTCAGCGGTGCCGCCCGCCTCGTGGTCGTGCAGCACCGCACCTCGAGCGCTCTCGAGCGGCTCGTCGTCGGGTCCACCAGCCACGGCGCCGCTGCCCACAGCGCTTGTCCCGTGGTGTCGGTGCCGGGCGACTGGCGGCCGGACCCCGCGGCGGCCGAGGTGGTGGTCGGCGTCCACGAGGGTGGCGTGCCGCGCCAGGTCCTCGATGCCGGATTCGCCTGGGCCGCTGCCACCGGGGCGCCCCTGCGGATCGTCCACGCATGGCGCCTCGACGCCGCCTACGACGACATCATCAGCAACCGGGTGGCCGCCGAGTGGCGTGACCAGCACCGGGAGCAGCTCGTCGCGACCGTGGCCGAGGTCCGCGGTGACTGGCCGCAGGTCGAGGTGGAGGTCGAGGTGCGGCACCAGTGGCCGGCCGACGTCCTGGTCGACGACTCCCGCAACGCCTCGCTCGTCGTCATCGGACGACGCGGCGTGCACGGATGGGTCCCCGAGCACCTGAGCTCGCTCGCCCGTACGGTCCTCCGTGCGGCGAGGTGCCCGGTCATGGTGGTGCCGGTCGTGGAGCACTCGGGCGAACCGGCCGACTGGGAGCTCGTGGCCGAGGAGGTCTCCCCGCAGACCTGAGCCGGCCCGCCGACGTCAGGGGCCGACCGGGATGATGGGCCGCGTGCTGCACCGTCACCCCGTCCTCAGCCTGCTGACCCTCGTCTACCTCGGGTTCGTCGGGCTCGTCACGCTCACCCCGGCCGAGGACCAGCCCGACTACGCCAGCCTGGCGGGGCGCCTCCTGGCCCGCCTCCAGCGCTACCCCGACCTCGACCCGCTCACCAGCCGCCTGAGCATCGAGCGGATCGAGTTCCTCGCCAACATCGGGCTGTTCGTCCCGCTCGGGATGTTCCTCCTGCTCCTCGTGGGCACGCGGCACTGGTTTGCGGCGCTCGCGGCCGGCATCGTGCTCACCTCGATGATCGAGAGCGTGCAGCGCGAGATCCCCGGCCGGGTCTCCGACCCCCGCGACGTGGCCGCCAACTCGATCGGGATGTTCGTCGGGGTGGCGCTGGCCGTCATGCTGACACTGCCCGCTGCGCTGCGACGGCGGCGGCGGGAGCAGCGGAGCCGGGGCTAGCCGTACGGCCGGGAGCGGGGCGGGTCAGTGCACGAGCTCGGCGAACACCTCGCTCTCGTCGCCGACGGGCTCGAAGGACGACGCGTCGGCGTCCTCGTCGAAGTCCAGCAGGGTCGCCTCGTCAGCGTCGCCGGTGCCCACGTTCGCGACCGCGACGACTCCCATGAGGGGCGAGAGGTAGGCATACACCTGGAGAGCCTGGTCGACCGTGAACCAGCGCAGGTCCTTGACGCCTGCTGCGACCAGGCCCGCGAGCACGGCGCCGATCACGGCGAGCACCGTGTAGATCGCCTTGCGGATGCGGGGGTCCAGCCGGCGGAGGACCTCGGTGGCGATGGGGAGCGGGTTCATGGTTCCTGCCTTTCGGGAAGTGCCTCGATCGCGCCCTGGATGCCACGGGCAGCCAGGGTCAGCTGCTCCTCGAGGGGGCCGAGGTCGGGTGTCACGAGGAGGGGTGCGGGCGTCGCGGGCAACGGCACCGTGACGGTGATGACGATCGAGCCCTGCTGGTCGGCGGTCCCGCCGTTCGTCGTGGTCATCACGGTCGGGGCGGCCGTGGCGCCGGTCGGGTCGGGCGTCTGCAGGGGGACCAGCTCGACGGATGGAATCGCCTCGACGGTCGGGGCCGCCTCGAGCGGCGCGGGGGTCGGACGCTCCGACACGGTCGTGCCAGGTCGCGGCTTGGCGCGACCGGGCTTCGCCGGGCGGCCCGCCGGGCGCAGTCGCAGCGCCGACAGGGGGAGGTCGGGGTGCAGGGCGTTCACGTCCACCCGCCCGAGTCCCGGCACGCTCTTGACGGGACCGAGCCTGCCGTTCGAGTGCTGCCAGACCGCGGCGCGCACCCACGGCCGAGGGATGACCGGGGCCCGGAAGTCGTCGCTGTAGCGCGCCACCCACAGCAGGCAGCCGAAGCCCTTGGTGAGGTTGAACGGTGTGTAGATGACGGGCTTGCCCGCGAGCTTCCTGCGGCGCAGCTCGTGCTCGACCGTACGCACCCAGGCCCCGGTCCACTCGGTGAGCTGGGGGAGCGTGAGGTCCCCGGTGTCCTCGAGGTCGAGCATGGGCACCATGTCGCCGGCCCGCAGGTCGATGTGGGCCAGGAAGTACTTCGCTTCCGCGACGGCATCGCGGCCCTCCGGACGGGCGAAGTGGTAGGCGCCGACCGGCAGCCCCGCCGTACGGGCCTGGCGCACCCGCTTGCGGTGGAGCCGGTCGGTGACCGACGTGCCCTCGGTCGCCTTGACGTAGAGCCACCGCACACCTGCCGCCCGGGCGGCCTTGAGGTCGAGGCGCCCCGACTGGTGGTGGCTGATGTCGACGCCGTCGAGGGTTCGGCGGGGCGGGAACGCGCTGCCCAGCGGTGTCACCGAACCTTTGCGTCGGTCCTCACCGGCGCCCGGCACGGTCACCTCGACCTCACGGGGCGGGTAGGAGAACACGGGTAGGGGGCTCGGTCGCGGGAAGTCGTCGACCCGCCTGCCCCTCAGCCCGTCGAGCCCGGCGCGGTAGGCGACGACCTGCCTCGCGGCGCTCGGGTCCAACCGCGGGTGGTCGATGAGCACGGCGTGGATGTGGGCACTCCACGAGCCCGGCAGGTCCGCGCGGTACCACGCCGCGAACCCGACCTCGCGCAGCACCCTGACCTTGCGCCGCCAGTCCCAGGCGAGCAGGTCGACGACGCCGCCGCCGTCGTGCGTGGAGGCGGACGCGTTCACCCGACCCTTGTTGTAGGAGCCCTGGACCACGGTGAGCCGGTAGTCGAGCCGGCGCTCGACCTCCTCGAGGGCGGCCCGGGTCAGCCAGTCAACGACCTTGGGGTTCCGGTCGCCGAACTCGGTGAGGGCGAAGGGCTTGTCCGCCGGACCGGTGAATGAGTGAGCGATGCCGGGGGTTGTGGCCGATCCGGGCACGGGCATGTCCCGCGTGGGGTGCCTGCGGGGCGTGAACGACTCGGCCGCCTGCTTCTTCTGCCGCTCCTTCCCGGGTCGCGCCTTGATCGTGCCCTTCTTCGGCCCGCTGCTCCCGTCCGGCGCGATCACCACGGTGCCGGGCGTCGGGGCTGCTCCCGGCCGTACGGAGGTGGTGAGGGCGAGCGTCGCCTGCCGGGCGTGGTGATCGCTGTTGCGCTGCATGGGAGGTCGACCTTCGCGACCCCGGAAGAGGGTGCGGGCACGCTCGCTCCACCTGGCCGTGGCGCCGTCGACGAACCAGAGCAGGTCGATGGAGGCGGTGTCGGTGCCGAAGGACACCTGGCGTCCACCCCCCAGCGCCTGGAGCCGGGCGCGGAACGCGCGCAGCTGCCGGTTGTAGTCACCGCCGGCGATCACGGGCGCGCCGGTCGCCACCAGCCGTTCGATGAGCGCGTCGTGGGTACGCATCGCGTCGTGCCACTCGTGCTGGCGCAGGGCCGCGTTGTCCTTGGGCGGACGGCGGAACGCGCCCGAGACGAGGTGCAGGTTGGTGACGTGCAGCTCGACGTCGAGCTCGCGGTGGCGCAGGTGGAGGCGGGTGAGGTATCGCCGCTCGTGCAGCTTGGGCACACCCGGGTGGATCTGCTGGGTCGATGCGTCGAGCACCTCGAAGATCGCCGTGCGCACGGCGATGGGGCACCGGTTGTCCTTCGGGCCGTAGAAGACGTGCCAGTCCGTGCTGGGGAACTCGTCGGCCACGATGCCGCGGTAGCGCTGGTCGATCTCCTGCAGCAGCACGAGGTCGCCGTCGGCCGCGTTCGCCCGCAGGTCCTCACGCGCCTCGGCGACGGTGATGGCGGTGCGGGGGAACGACTGCACGTTGGCGGTGAGGACGCGAAAGGTCCGGACCGCCGAGGCCGTGGTCGCCGGCGCACCGCGCGAGGAGCGCACGGTCGGCACCGGAGGAGCGGGAAGCGCCGCCGGCGCGGCACCGTTCGTCGTCAGCACGTCGATCTTCTCCGCCATGGCTCACCCCCGGGTCCGCAGCCGGGGACCGGAGTGGCCCCGGCGGAGCCCCATCACACGACGGTCCACCTCCCGGGCCGTTTGGTAAAGGGACGTCTAGACATTCCGGCCGGGTCAGGACGTGGGCAGCCATCGCAGGAGGTGCTCGACGACCTCGTCGTTGCGGAAGAAGGAGTTGTGCTCGACGCCACGGGCGGAGTCGAGGACGAGCCTGTTGTCGACCGGGAACCCGGGAGCACCGGGCACGTCGTAGCAGCCCCTGGTCGGCACCACCAGGTCGTTGTCGTCGGTGCGGAAGACCAGGTCGGTGGCACCGTCGCGGACGACCCGGCCCAGGGGCGAGCCGACCGGAGGCTCGTAGTCGGCCGCGACCACCGAGAGTGCCGCCGGCCCCGCCGGACGCGCGTTCAGCGAGGCCAGGTAGGCGCCGGCAGGCTCCATGCAGGTGATGCCGTCGAGCCCTCCCACGGCGGAGACGGCCAGCTGCTTGACGACCGCGAGGACCAGGCCGATGGTGTCCGTCACTCCGTTGTCGGGGATGAACTGCATCAGGTTGGTCAGCCGTCCGAGCAGGTCCGACAGGTGGGCGCGGTCGGCGAGCACGGTGCCTCCGTTGGGCGCCGCCACCTGCACGATGCCGCGCACTCGCACCGTGTCCAGTGCCGCGAGCTCACGACCCACGAGGCCACCGCGCGAGTGGGTGACCAGGTCGAGGTCGAGCCTCACGCCGGCCGGGACGAGCGAGGAGAACCACTCCGCGTTGTCCGCGGGTGAGGCGGACACGGAGTGGTGGTCGAAGGCGGCGACGCGGCCTTCGTACGCGGCGTGAAGCGTCTCCATGGCGTACCGGGGGAGGGCTCCGAACCCCCCGTGGGCGGTGGAGAAGGTGCCGTGCACGAACAGCAGGGCACGGCCCTCGCCGAGCCGTGCCCAGTCACTCGGGCCGAAGGAGGGTGCCGTGGGCAGGGCGTAGTCGTTGAGCCCCATCCAGCGGACCCGGTTGAGCCGGTGGCGCTCCTCCCAGCGCGAGGCGAAGAAGTCGCCCACCCGCCCGAGCACCGGGTCCACGAGCGGGAAGACCAGCACCTTGAGCACCTTCGTGCCGACGACACCGAGCAGTCCGCGGTGACCGGTCGCAGCCGGGCCGCTCGCCTCGACGACGGCCCGCGGCACCCGGTAGGTGCGCCGCTCCCCGCCGCGGGAGGGCACGTCCGCAGGAGCGATGTCATCGGGGAGGTGCCACGACAGCGAGCCGTCCTCCGCGGCGTACAGCAGCACCTGTCCGTTCCCGTCGCCCGGAGCCGGGACGTCGACGAGGAGGTCGTCGGAGCCGCCACTCGCGCGGGTGCCGGCGCTCGGGGTCAGCTCGCGGTGGTGGGACACCACCACCGAGAGCTGCTCCTCCATGCCTGCCCGGCCGAGGGCCTCGAGGAGGTCGAGCGTGGCCTGCTCCTCGCCGCGCATCCCGGCGGATCCAGCGAGGTGGACCTCGACCTCCCCGACCAGGCCGAAGCTGCGGATCACCACGCTGCCGACGACGACGGGGCTCCCCTCGGGGTTCAGCTGCTCGGCCATCGTCGTCTGCCTCTCACTGGGGTGCGGCCGCCGGGACGGCGGCCGGCTCTGGGGTCGTCGCACCGGCCCGCCGGAGTCGGAGTCGCGGGTGTCCGAACACCTGGTAGGCGATCAGGGTCGCGTGCAGCGTGGGGTCGCCGGCACGGACCGCCTGCTCCGTGTACGTCGCCCGCAACGCGCGCACGACCTCGGCGACGGGCACCGCTTCGGGTCCGAGGGCGGCCGCGTAGAACCGCTTGGCGACGCTGCTGGCGACGTCGTCGCGGATGTTCCACAGCGGCGCGACCACCGCGGTCGCGCCGATGCGGAGCAGGGTCGAGGCGAAGCCGGCGTAGTCGCCGAGCACCCGCTCGTCCGAGCCGACCTGACAGGCGTTGAGGAACACGAGCGGACCGTGCTCGAGGGAACCGTTCTCGACCTCGGCCGGCGTGAGGAACTGCGCCACGGGGGCGCCGGTGGTCGAGCTCCTCGTCAGCAGGACGATGCCTTCCTGGTCGCCGGCGGCGTCGTACTGCCCGTGCAGTGCCAGGTGCAGCACGTCGGCGGGCGAGGGCAGCCCCCGGAGCATGTCGATGACCGTCCACAGGTCAGGGGCGACGGTGGCGGCGGGCGGGTCGAACAGGCGGGCCACCTCGGCGGCCTCGGCGACTGCGGCGTCCAGGCGTCCCCAGCCGGGGACGCCGGTGTAGTCGGCGGTGAGGACGGCGCCGGTGCGCACGGACACGGCCGAGCGCGGTCTCGGCCGCGGCCGGTGCTCGGTGAGGGGCCAGCGCCCGACGGCGACGTGCGCGCCCAGGAACGGGGAGTCACCTCCCCACTGCGTCACCAGCCGGGGCTCCAGGCACGCGAGCTCCCACGGGACCACGAGCTCCTCGGTCAGGAGCAGCACGGCGGGTGCCCGGTCGCGGCTCGTTGCGGTCGTCACGGCGCGGATGGCCTCCTGGATGCCGTGCGGGATCGCCCGCCCGATCCGGCGCGCGCGTCCCGCCAGGCTCAGGAAGTCGGCGGACGCGTCCGCGGAGAACGCGATCGAGCGACGGGTCTCCAGCGCGAAGCCCGCGATGTCGCCCTCCAGCGTGGTGCTGCTGGGCAGGTCCGGGACCTCGACCGTCGGGTCCGGTGCGAAGGCGCACCAGACCCACGACGACTCCGCGTCCCCGCGGCACACCGAGACCAGCAGGTCGGGAGCGTCCTCGCCCAGGAGCGGGGCGAGATCGACCAGCTCGGCGTCGCGGGTGGCGACGGGCGGGGCGAGGTCGACGTGCTGCGCGGTGTCGACCGCGGCGATGGTGCGCCAGGCCACGGCGACGACCTGTCCGGCCCGCGCGACCTGCAGGCCCAGGCGCCGCTGCGGGCCGAGGTCCTCGCCGTAGCGCGCCGTGCAGGTGAGGGTCACCGCGGGGTAGGGGTCCTGCTCGCTCACCGTGATCGTCGCCCGTGGCCCCTCGGCGACCCCGATCGAGTCCGGGTCGTGGAGCAGGACGAGGTCGAGCACGACGGTCTCACCGGCCACGAGGGTGAGTGGTGCGGTGGCGACCAGGGTGCGGTCCCGGCGCGGCCGTATCCCGAGCGTGACCTCGAAGGGCTGGTCGATGACGACGACGTCCGGCCTGGTCGTCCCCGTTGCGACGTCGAGCCGGGGGTACGCCTCGCGCCGGCCGCTGTCCGCGCTCCCACGCCACACGGGACCGGGGTCGCCGGTCGGCGCAGCGCCGACCACCGCGATCTCGGGTTCCGCCGCGGCGCCATGGCCCTGCGGCTGGTCCTGCCACCACCGGTACGGTCCGGCGTCGGCGAGGTCCCGGCGCGCCCGGCCGACCTCGGACAGGACGCGCGCCACGTCCTGCGGAGCCACCCGAGCCGCCGCCAGCACGTGCGTGGTGCCGCGCAGCACGAGGACCTCCGGGGCGGCTGCGATCGCACACACCAGGCTCGCGCGCACGTGCCCGGCGGGCAGGGCGCTGGCGTGCGTGAGCAGCTGCGCCACGGGGAAGCGGTGCGGGGGAGTGGAGCGCAGCACCCAGTCGAGGCGTTGGAGGTCATCGGACGCCAGCAGGTCCGAGACCAGCGCGGCGGCGTCGTCCGGCGGGAGCGCCACCACGTCCGCCGGTCCCACCGCGGTGTTCCCGGCCCGGATCGACGTCGCGGCGCCCAGGGCGAGGTCGACCTCGCGGTCGGACCAGCGGGGGGAGTCGGCGTACAGGAGGACGGGCGGCGTCGGCGCCTCCGCGACGAGCCGCTGCACCGCCTGGGCCAGCTCGCCGTCCCCGGACGCGGCCGGGGCGAGTGCGGTGCGCTGCTCGTCGGCGAGCCCGAGGGCGGCGAGCGCGTCGACGAGGGCGGCCCGGTCGGCGGGCTCGCTCGTGGCGGCGACCGTCTCGCACAGGAACATCCAGCTGTCGACCGTGCTCACGCCACACCTCCGAGGGTGGAGGCCCGGGTGGACCCACCACTCGCCGACGCGGCGGCTCGAAGATGCGGGTCGCCGCGGGTACCTGTGCACCGGTCGGCGGCTCTAGTCTGTTGCAAGCAGCACCCCCCGCGAAAGAGCGCGCCATGCCTCCTCGTTGCTACCTCGACTTCGACCTGCTGCTGGAGCAGCGGGCCGACGGCGAGTACCAGGCGCTGGTGACCGGGTCCCCACTGGGCGAAGCCACCAGCCAGCGGTTCCGGCTGCCCTTCGACCCGCAGACGCTCGAGATCCTGCTGCTCAAGCTGGACCCCGGCCGGTCGGGGACCAGGCGGGTGGGGGCCACGGCCCAGCAACAGGCGGCCATGGACTTCGGCGGCCCCCTCTTCGAGGCCATCTTCCGCGACGAGCTCGGCCTGGCCTGGTCGCGGAGCCAGGACCTGAGTCGGCAGCAGGGCGCCGGGCTGCGCCTGCGGTTGCGGCTCACGGGCGCACCGGCGATCGCCGGGCTGCCCTGGGAGCTGCTCTACGACCGGAGGACGAACGCGTTCCCGGCCCAGTCCGAGCGGACCCCGCTCGTGCGCTACCTCGACGTGCCGCACGTGCCGAGGCCGATGACGGTCGACGGGCCCCTGTACGTGCTGGCGATCATCTCCTCGCCGACCGACCTCGACGTCCTCGACGTCGACGCCGAGTGGGAGCGCCTCCGGGGAGCACTGGCCGAACGGATCGACAGCGGGCTCGTGGTCCTGGACCGGTTGCCGCGACCGCAGCTCTCCGAGCTCGGCCCGTGGTTGCGCCGGCGGCCGACCCACGTCATCCACTTCATCGGCCACGGGGACTTCGACGACCGGCTGCGCGAGGGTGTCCTCTACTTCCAGGACAAACTGGGTGGCCGCTCCACCGTCACGTCCTCGATGCTCGGCCCCTACCTGCGCGACCACGATCCGCTGCGGCTGGTGGTCCTGAATGCGTGCCGGTCGGCGCGCACCGACGCGGTCGACCCCTTCGGCGGGATAGCCCAGGGGCTCGTCCAGCAGGACGCCACGGCCGTCGTGGCGATGCAGTTCCCGATCAGCGACCGCGCGGCCGTCACGTTCACGAGCGACTTCTACGGTTCGCTCGCGGACGGGCTTCCCGTCGACCAGGCCGTGACGAGCGCACGCAAGGCCCTGCTGGCCGAGTTCCGGGACGAGTGGGCCACTCCCGTGCTCTTCATGCGCGCCCCCGACGGCGCGATCTTCGAGAACGTCGTCCCCGAGACCCCGCCGGCGCCGGCAGGCGACGGAGCAGGATCCAGTGGCCCGGGCGCCGAGCCCGGCTGGGTCGCCCGGCGCGGCCGCGCCGCCGCGGTCGCGGGCGTCGTCGTCGCGCTGGTCGTCACCGCTCTCGTGTTCGCTCTCACCCGTGGTGACCGCGACCCGGGCCCGAGCGCGAGCGAGACGCCCACCTCCGAGAGTCCGACGGCGGTCGCGGGGGAGGGAGATGCCCTGGCCGGCTCGTGGGCCGGGACCGCGTCGTACGGTGAGGGCGACCGGTTCGACGTGCGGCTGGACATCTCGAGCCCCTGCCGCCTGCGGCAGTCGTGCGGGAGCATCTACGTGAGCTCGACGCCGTGCACGGGGCGGGTCACGCTCCGGGCGGTCGTCGAGGGAACCTACGAGTTCTACGTCGACGACTTCACCGCGGAGTCGCCGTCGGACTGCTACCCCGGCCCCGGCGAGTTCTTCGAGCTGGTCGACGGGACACTGCGGTACACGACCGACTACTCCGTCACGGGTGTGCTCAGGCGGGTCGACTAGCACGCGGGACGGCGCACCTACGACGAAGCCCCGGGCCGATGGGCCCGGGGCTCGCGCGTGTCGATCTGTGTCCGAGGGGGGACTTGAACCCCCACGCCCTAATACGGGCACTAGCACCTCAAGCTAGCGCGTCTGCCAATTCCGCCACCCGGACGAGTGCTGGAGAAGAGTAGCAAGGCAGTTCGCCGCCGACGAATCGGGGCTGGTGCTTGCTCGTGGGGCAGGATGGACGGCATGGAACAGGTGCCCTCGGACCGCTCGACCGACAGCTCGCAGGACCGTTCGTACGACCCCGCCGGGGAGGTCGTCCAGCTCTGCCAGGACCTCATCGGCATCGACACCTCCAACTACGGCACCGACGACGGCCCGGGGGAGCGCAAGGCTGCGGAGCACGTCGCCGCGCTGCTCGACGAGGTCGGGATCGAGAGCCGGATCATCGAGGGGCGGCCCGGCCGGGCCAACGTCGTCGCGCGCTGGGGCGGCGGCGACGGCCGCGCCCCGCTGCTGGTCCACGGCCACCTCGACGTCGTACCGGCCGAGGCGTCCGACTGGCAGGTCGACCCGTTCAGCGGGGAGATCAAGGACGGTCACGTCTGGGGCCGCGGCGCGGTCGACATGAAGGACTTCGACGCGATGCTGCTGAGCGTCGTACGCGCACGCGCGGCCGCGCACGCCGCCCCCGACCGCGAGCTGGTGCTCTGCTTCACCGCCGACGAGGAGGCGGGTGGCCACCACGGTGCCGGGATCCTCGTGGACCAGCACGCCGACCTGTTCGCCGACTGCTCCGAGGCAGTCGGCGAGGTCGGCGGCTTCTCCGCCACTGTGCGCGGTCGCCGCGTCTACCTGATCGAGGCCGCCGAGAAGGGCATGGCCTGGATGCGGCTGACGGCTCGGGGCCGGGCCGGCCACGGCTCGATGATCAACGACGACAACGCCGTCACCCGGCTCGCCGGCGCGGTCGCGCGGATCGGCGCCCACCAGTGGCCCGTCCGATTGACGCCGACCATGGAGGTGCTGCTCGCCACCGTCGGCGAGCTCGCCGGCACGGAGGCCACCCCCGACAACGCCGAGGCGCTGGTGGAGGAGTTCGGCGACGCGGCCCGGATGCTGGGAGCGGTCATCCGCAACACCGCCAACCCGACGATGCTCCGCGCCGGCTACAAGACCAACGTCATCCCGACGGACGCGCAGGCCACCGTGGACGGCCGCTTCCTGCCCGGCTACGAGGACGAGTTCTTCGCGACGCTGCGCGAGCTCGCGGGCGACGGCATCGACTTCGAGTTCGAGTCCAAGCAGGACCCGTGGGAGACCCCCTACGACGGCGACCTGGTGACCGCGATGACGCGCAGCCTCCTGGCGGAGGACCCCGGCGCCGTCGTGGCGCCCTACCTGATGAGCGGCGGGACCGACGCCAAGCACTTCCGGAAGCTCGGCATGCGGTCGTACGGGTTCGCGCCGCTGCGGCTGCCCGCGGACCTCGACTTCACCGCACTCTTCCACGGGGTCGACGAGCGCGTGCCCGTCGACGCCCTCGAGTTCGGCGCCCGCGTCTTCGACAGGTTCCTCGACCAGGTCTGAGTGTCGCGCACGTCACTCGTGGACCCCGGTGAGGGAATGGCCGCGGCTGTGGCATGGTTACCGGCACGAAGAGCTTGCGTGCTCTGGGGGCGGTGGAACTCCGCACCGGCGGTCACAGTCCGCGACCCGACCACCGCCAGTGGCCGGTTGACCAGGTGGAACTCCTGGACCGACGGTCAAAGTCCGGATGAGAAGTGCACGCTGACGGCTCGCGCGCCACTCCCTCGCGGAGGCGCGCCCCGTCGCCGCCCCCCTGAGTCCAGACACCGGACCGGAGGCGGAGATGACGACCAGCGAGGCAGAGCGCAACGCCATGCAGCGCGCCCTGGCGCTCGCCACCACTCCCGGCGTGCCTCTCGGGCCGAACCCGCGGGTGGGGTGCGTGCTGCTCGCGCCGGACGGCACGACGATCGCGGAGGGCTTCCACCGCGGGGCCGGTACGCCGCACGCCGAGGCAGCGGCACTCGCCGAGGCGGGCGACGCAGCCCGTGGTGCGACCGCCGTCGTGACCCTCGAGCCCTGCAACCACACCGGCCGCACCGGACCGTGCAGCGAGGCGCTGATCGCGGCCGGTGTCGTACGCGTCGTGTTCGCCCAGCCCGACGCCAACCCGGTCGCCGTGGGCGGCGCGGGGCGGCTGCGCGAGGCCGGGATCGAGGTCGTCGGCGGCGAGCTGATCGAGGAGGCGCAGGCGGTCAACCGGGCGTGGACCTTCGCCATCGCGCGGCGCCGCCCGTTCGTCACGTGGAAGTTCGCCACCACCCTCGACGGTCGCAGCGCCGCCGCTGACGGCACCAGCCGGTGGGTCTCCAGCCGCGCGGCCCGCCTCGACACGCACCGCCTGCGCGGGCTGTGCGACACGATGCTGGTCGGCACCAGCACCGTCGAGGTCGACGACCCCGAGCTCACCGTGCGCGACGAGCTCGACGAGCCGGTCGCCATCCAGCCGCTGCGCGCGGTCATGGGGCTGCGCGACCTGCCGGCCGACCGCCGCGTCTTCAACGACCGCGCCGAGACCGTGCGCCTGCGCACCCGCGACCCCCAGCAGGCGCTGGCCGAGCTGTTCGCGCGGGACCGCCAGCACGTGTTCCTGGAAGGCGGCCCGACACTGGCCGCGGCCTTCCTCGCGGCCGGACTGGTCGACGAGGTCGTCACCTACGTCGCGCCCATGCTGCTGGGCGCGGGCCGCTCCGCGGTCGCCGACCTCGGCGTCGGCACCATCGCCGACGCCCTCCACCTGCACGTCTCCGACGTGACGGTGCTGCAGGGCCACGACGGCGAGGACACCAACGTGCGCCTGACCATGCGCCCCCACCTGCGCCCCCACCTGAGGAGGAAGTGATGTTCACCGGGATCGTCGAGGAGCTCGGCACGATCGCCGAGGTCACCGACCAGGGCGACGCCATCCGGCTCACCGTCGCTGCCGACACCGTGCTCGAGGGCACCGTGCTGGGCGACTCCATCTCCGTCAACGGCTGCTGCCTCACGGTCTCCGAGATCGGCGAGGGCCGCTGGACCGCCGACCTGATGCAGGAGACCCTCGACAAGACCTCGCTGCGCGGCGCCGCGCCGGGCGACCGGGTCAACCTCGAGCGGGCGGTCACCGTCGACAAGCGGCTGGGCGGCCACATCGTGCAGGGCCACGTCGACGGCGTCGGCGAGGTGATCTCGCGTTCGCCCAGCGAGCACTGGGACGTCGTCGAGATCTCCCTCCCGGCGCACCTCGCGCGCTACCTCGTCGACAAGGGCTCGATCACCGTCGACGGCGTGAGCCTCACCGTCGTCGAGGCGCGGGAGGCGAGCTTCACCGTCAGCCTCATCCCCGAGACCCTCGCCCGCACCACGCTGGGCAGCCGGCGGGTCGGCGACCTGGTCAACCTCGAGGCCGACGTCATCGCCAAGCACGTCGAGAAGCTCCTCGGCGCGTACGCCACGGCACCCGCCGCGGCCCCCATCACCCCGACCGACGAGGAAGAATGATGCTCCTGCTCGAATGGCTGATCCACGGCACCATCCCGGTGCCGGGCGGTGCCCTCGGCGCCCGCGAGGTGATCGGCAACCTGTTCGGCCTGGCGAGCGCGATCCTCGGGATGAAGCGCTACGTCTGGGCGTGGCCCGTCGGACTCGTCGGCAACCTGCTGCTCTTCACGGTCTTCGCCACGGGTGAGTTCTCGGGGGCCGTCGAGGAGCCGCTGTGGGGCCAGGCCGGTCGCCAGGTGTTCTTCGCCGCCGTGTCGGTGTACGGGTGGTGGCGCTGGTCGCAGGCCCGCAACGCCGGCGGTGCCTCGGACGGAGGCGCGATCGCGCCGCGCTGGGCGACCCGGGCCGAGCGGGTCCAGCTGGCCGTGCTCGGCGTCGTCGGCTACGCCGCGGCGTACGCCCTGCTCCTGCGGATCGGCTCCTGGGGACCGACCACGGAGGCGTGGATCCTCGCCGGCTCCATGCTCGCGACCTACGGGATGGCCCGCGGCTGGGTGGAGTTCTGGCTGGTCTGGGTCCTCGTCGACGTCGTCGGGGTCACCACGCTCGTCAACGCCGGCTACTACCCGACCGCCGGGATGTACCTCTTCTACGCCGTCTTCGTCGTCATCGGCTTCTTCGTCTGGTGGCGCGACAGCAGGACCGTCGTCGAGGTCACCGAGGAGAGCAAGGAGGTGGTCGCGGCATGAGCGTGCGACTGGACCCCGTCGAGCAGGCGATCGAGGACATCGCCGCCGGCAAGGCCGTCATCGTCGTCGACGACGAGGACCGCGAGAACGAGGGCGACATCATCTTCGCCGCTGCGAAGGCGACACCCGAGCTGATGGCCTTCACCATCCGCCACTCGAGCGGCGTCATCTGCGTGCCGATGCCGGGCGCCATGCTCGAGCGGCTCGAGATCCCCCTGATGACCCCGCACAACAAGGACCGGCTGCGCACGGCGTACACGATCTCCGTCGACGCCCGTGACGGTGTCTCGACGGGCATCAGCGCCGCCGACCGTGCGCACACCGCGCGCACCCTCGCCGACTCGGCCACCGAGCCGTGGGAGCTCACCCGCCCCGGGCACGTGTTCCCCCTGCGCTACCGCGAGGGCGGCGTGCTGGTGCGTCGCGGCCACACCGAGGCCGCCGTCGACCTGGCCAGGCTCGCCGGCCTGACCCCGGCGGGTGTGCTCGTCGAGGTGGTCAACGACGACGGCACGATGAAGCGCGGCCCCGAGCTGCGCGAGTTCGCCGACGAGCACGGGCTCGCGATGATCTCCATCGAGGACCTGGTCCGCTACCGCCGCCGTCACGAGCGGCACGTCGAGCGGGTCGCGGAGACCCGGCTGCCCACGCGCCACGGCGAGTTCACGGCGTACGGCTACCGGATCACCATCGACGACAGCGAGCACGTCGCGCTCGCCCACGGCGACATCGCGGGCGCGGTCGCGGCGGGCGAGCCGGTGCTGACCCGCGTGCACAGCGAGTGCCTGACCGGCGACGTCTTCGGCAGCGAGCGCTGCGACTGCGGGCCCCAGCTCGACGAGGCCCTCGCCCGGGTCGTCGCCGAGGGCAGGGGAGTGGTGGTCTACCTCCGCGGCCACGAGGGCCGCGGCATCGGCCTGGTCGCCAAGCTGCAGGCCTACCAGCTGCAGGACGGCGGCCGCGACACCGTGGACGCCAACCTCGACCTCGGTCTGCCCGCCGACGCACGGCACTACGGCACCGCCACCCAGGTCCTGCGCGACCTCGGCATCGGGTCCGTGCGGCTGATGACCAACAACCCCGACAAGGTCGCCAGCCTGGAGGACTTCGGGATCAGGGTCACCGAGCGGGTGCCGATCACGCCCCATCCCACCGACCACAACCTGACCTACCTGCGGACCAAGCGCGACCGGATGGGCCACGAGCTGCCCGACCTCGCGGTCGACCACCAGGACGAGCACGACCCCAGCGAAGGAGAAGCACGATGAGCGGCGCCGGAGCCCCCACCGCCCAGCCCTACGACGCCAGCGGCCTGAAGGTCGCCGTGGTCGCCGCCACCTGGCACACGCAGGTGATGGACGGCCTCGTCGCCGGTGCCGAGCGCGCGCTCGCGGCGTACGGCATCACCGAGCCGGAGGTCATCCGGGTGCCCGGAACGTTCGAGCTCCCCGTCGTCGCCGCAGCGCTCGCCCGGGCCGGGTACGACGCGGTGGTCGCGCTGGGCGTGGTGATCCGGGGCGGCACCCCCCACTTCGACTACGTCTGCTCGGCGGCCACGGACGGCCTGACGCAGGTCAGCGTCGACCACGCGATCCCGGTCGGCTTCGGCGTGCTGACCTGCGACACCGAGGAGCAGGCCCTCGACCGCGCCGGGCTCGAGGGGTCGGCCGAGGACAAGGGCTGGGAGGCCACGGCCGCCGCGCTCGACACCGCGCGTGTGGTCCGGGCCGTCTGCGGCTGACCCGACACCGGAGCGAGACCAGATCTCGACCGCCGCCTCCCACCCTCGGGGCATGACCGCAACCGTACTAGCCGTCGGCGACCGGACCCGTGTCCCGAGGCGTTTGCCGAACCTGCCCCGTTGACCACGATGCGTCCCTACCATCTGGCCATGCGCTTCAGCGTGCTCGGCCCCCTCGCGGTGCACGGGCCGCGTGGCGCCGTGGACGTCGTGGGCGGCAAGGAGCGCACCCTTCTGGCGCACCTCGTCGCGGCAGGGGGCCGCGTCGTCACTGTCGACGAGCTCGCCGCCTCGCTGTGGGACGACCAGCCTCCCCGCTCGCCCGGCAAGGCGTTGCAGACCTACGTCCTCCGGCTGCGCAACGCGCTGGAGCCCGAGCGCCGCGGCGTTCCGACCATCGTCGTGACCGAGGGGTCGGGCTACCGGCTGGCCGTCGCCGAGCACGAGGTCGACGCCGGACGGTTCGCGCACCTCGCGGTGACCGGTCGTGCCGCACTGGACGCGGGCCGGCCGGACGAGGCGGCCGACGTCCTGCGCGAGGCGCTGGACCTGTGGCGCGGACCGGCCTACGCCGGGTTCGAGGAGGCCGCCTTCGGCCGGGCCGAACGGCAGCGCCTCGACGAGATCCGGGTGAGCGCCCGCGAGGACCGGTGGGCGGCGGAGGTCGACCTGGGCAGGTCCGCCGCCGCGGTCCCGGAGCTCGAGCAGCTGGTCTCCGAGCACCCCTGGCGCGAGCGGGCGTGGGGCCTGCTCGTGCTGGCGCTGTTCCGCGCGGACCGCCAGGGCGAGGCGCTTGGTGCCCTCGAACGGGCGCGCAGTCGCCTCGCCGAGGACCTGGGCGTCGACCCGGGACCGGAGCTGCGCGACCTCCACGCCCGCGTGCTCGCCCAGGACCCTGCGCTGATGCGGCTGCCCGAGCCCGCGGCGCGGTCATCCGTCGGCGACGTGGACCGGGCCCCGAGGGCATCGCGGGCCGAGAGCCTGGAGCTGGTGCGCGAGGAGGTCGGGTCGGTGGTCGCCGCCGGCGATGCCCTGCGCGGTGGCCGGTCGGCGCTGGTGGAGGGCATCTACGCGTTGCAGGCCGGGGGTTCGCCGGCGGTTCTGCCGCCCGGCGTGTGCCCGTGGCGCGGACTGGAGACGTATGACGTCGAGGACCGACCGTGGTTCGCCGGGCGCGAGCGCCTGGTCGCCGAGCTGCTGGCTCGCCTCTCCTCCGAGCGCCTGGTGGCGCTGGTCGGAGCGTCGGGCAGCGGCAAGTCGTCCCTCGTGCGCGCCGGCTTGCTCGGCGCCCTCGCGGAGGACGCCCTGCCCGGGAGCGCCGGCTGGACCACGTTGGTGATGCGGCCCGGCGCGTCACCGATGCGCGAGCTCGCAGCCGTGGCGTTGGGGGCGGCCCAGGCCTCGCCGTCGCTGGGCGACCTGCTGCTGCGGCTCGCGGAGCAGGGTGGGACCGATGACGTGCGTCGCACCGTGCTGGTCGTGGACCAGCTCGAGGAGGTGTGGACGGCGTGCGACGACGACCGCGAGCGTGAGTCCTTCCTCGACGCCCTCGCCGGGATCGCGCACGAGACCGACGCGCGGGTGGTGCTCGTCGTCCGTGGCGACTACTTTCCGAGGCTCGCCGAGCACGCCGCGTTGGCGTCCCTGGCCCGGGACGCCACGCTCCTGGTGGGCGCTCCCAGCGCGGCGGAGGTGCGACGCATGGTGGAGGTGCCCGCCCGAGCCGCAGGCCTGACCCTCGACGCCGGCCTGGCCGAGACGCTGACCGACGACGCGGGCCAGGAGCCCGGCCTGCTGCCGCTCCTGTCGACGTCCCTCCTCCAGCTCTGGGAGCGACGTCACGACCACCGGCTCACCTACGGCGACTACGTGGCGATCGGCGGCCTGCCCGGCGCGGTGGCCCACCTCGCCGAGGAGGCGTACGACGCCCTGCCCGAGGCCGACCGTGGCACGGCGCGGGTCGTCCTGCTGCGGCTGGCGGGCCGCAGCGGCACCGGTGAGGCCGTCCGCCGCCGTGTCCCGCTGGCCGAGCTCGAGGGGCTGCCGGGCAACACGGGCGACGTGGCCGCCGCGCTCGCGGGAGCGAGGCTCCTGACGCTGACCGGTGACTCGGTCGAGGTCGCGCACGAGTCGCTGTTCCGCGAGTGGCCGCGACTCGCGCGGTGGCTCGCCGACGACGTCAGCACCCGTACGGTCCAGCAGCGCCTGGCCGTCGCCGCCGGTCAGTGGGACGAGCAGGGCCGCGACCCGGGCCTGCTCTGGCGTGGGGCCGGCCTCCAGTCCGCGCTCGACGTGGTGGCCGCCTACCCCGACGAGTCGACAACGGTCGAGCGGGACTTCCTGGCCCGGGCCGAGGAGGCGGTCGACGAGGAGCGGCGCGGCGCCGAGCAGCGGGCGGCGCAGCGCGAGCGGCAGAACCGGTCCCTGCGCCTACTGCTGGCCGTCGCCGTCGTGCTCCTCCTGGTGGCCGTGGTCGCCGGCGTCCTGGCGGCCGTCTCCCGGCAGCAGACGGCACAGGCGCGTGACCGTCAGGCGGCAGCGGCGGTCGCCGCCGACGCCCGTCGGCTGGCGGCGGCGTCGCTCAACGAGGAGCAGCTCGACCTCGCCCTGCTGCAGGCCGTGGAGGCGGTGCGCACCGAGCCCGGCCCCGAGACCCACGGCGCCCTGCTCAGCCTGCTGGCACGCACGCCCGACCTGATCCGGCAGCGGCGCGCCGAGACGCCCTTCCTCCGTGCCGACGCCAGCCACGACGGCACGGTCGTCGCCGTGGCCGAGTACGACCCACGGGTCATCGGCGTCGACGCCGCGACGGGCGAGGAGATGTGGTCACGGGAGGTCCCGGACGCCGGACACGTCCTCGCCGTCCACGGAGCCGAGGGTGGCTTCCTCGTCACGTTCTGGGACGACACCGGCGGCTCGGGCGTCGAGCTGTGGGACGACGCGTCCGGCAGGACCCGGTGGTCGCTCGACCCCGACGACCTGAGGCGTCTCATCCGCGAGGGGGACCCACAGGTTCTGGATGCCGTGTGGCTCGCCGACGGCCGCGCGGCGGTCCTGACCCCGACGCACCTGGTCACCGCCTCGCCGGCCGGGCGGGCGCTCCGGGCCGTGGCGCTCGGGACCGACGCCTACCCGGGACTGCTCCGCGCCTGGCCCGACGGCCGGCTCAGCTACGAGGCGCCCCTCGACGTCGGACACGTCCTCGACCCGGACCGACCCGACCGCCTCCGCACCCTCGGCTTCTCCGTCGCCAGCGTCTCGCCCGACGGCGGCCTGGTCCTGACGGCCGACCGTTCCCGGCCCGACCGGGTACGGCTGCGGCTGCGTGACTCCCGGACCTTCGAGCCCCGGGGACAGGAGATGACGGTGTCCTCGTTCGACAACGGCGTCGACTGGGCGCCTGACGGTCGTACGTTCGTGATCGGGGCGGGGGAGGCGGTGCAGGAGCGTGACCGCCGGGGACGGCTGCTGCACGAGTTCACCGGCGCGCACAGCGGGGCGGTGATGGCCCCGGTCGTCGCTGGCGCTGACCGCGCGTTCCTCTGGTCCGCCGGCCGCGACGGCCTGCTGTCGTCCTGGACGCTGGGGGACGCCGGCGGACTGTGGTCCTCCACCGAGCTCGGCACCAGCCCGTTCTCCGGCCAGGCCAGTCTCGATGGCACGCGGGTGGTGGCGCTCGACTACGTCGAGACCGACCTCAACCGGGCCCACCTCGTCGACCCGCGGAGCGGGAGGGCATCCGGTCCGCTCCCGATGCCGGCCGGCTGCCGGTGCCAGCCGTGGGCCGTCGCGGTGGCCGGTGACGGCAGCGTGAGCGTCGGTGCGGTCCACGAGGTTGACCCCGAGGGGCGGCTGGTCGAGGACCGCGGCTGGCTCGTTGTCTGGGACACCGACTCGGGTGAGCTCCTGCGGGCGGTCGCGATGCCGTGGGCCCCGGTGGGCGTCGGCGTCACGACCGACGGGTCCCGCGCGGTCGTCAACGGACTGGCCGGCGTCGCCGTCGTGGACCTGGGCGCGGGAGCGGTCGTCGGACGACCGCTGCGGCTCGCCCCGCTCGGCGGTACGGAGGGCGTGACCCGGGTGGGCGCCGACGGCGGCACGGCCGCGCTGGCCCGCGACGGACAGATCATGCTGCTCGACGTCGACACCGGTGCCGAGGTGGTGTCCCGCCGGCTGGCCAGTCGGTCGGCGACGGCCCAGCAGGCCACGGCCTTGGGGTGGGCGGCCGGACACCTCGTCGTCGGCGGCCTGGACGGGCGGTTGCTGTTCCTCGACGGGCGGACCCTGGCCCCGGTGGCGCCGCCGCGCGAGGTGTCGGCCGGCTTCGTCATCGATGTCGTGGAGGTCGACGGGGTGGTCGCGACGCTCGGCACCGACGGTGACGTACGGCTGTGGGACCCCGGCACGTGGTCCCCGATCGGCCTACCGGTCACCGAGGAGAACGTGCCCGGCTTCCTGTCCGGGCACGACGGCGTGCTGCGTGCGTGGTTCGAGGGGGGCAGCCTCGGCACGACCGGCCGCGTGCGCGAGCTCGCCCTGGACCCCGCCGGGTGGGTGACCCGCGCCTGCGCCCTCGCCGGCCGTCAGCTCAGCGAGGACGAGTGGGACGTCATCCATCCCGGGCGCGCGTGGCGGGAGACGTGTCCGGCACCCTGACTCGTGGACGCCGTCTGGACGGCGCCGTGAGTGACTCGTGAGCGCTTCGCGACCGCCGTCGCGGACGCTTCGGTGCACCGGGGACTCCCGGAACAGAACCCGAAGGGATCCGAAGATGAAGCTCGCACGCACCATCGTCTCCGTGGCCGCAGCCGCCGTCGTCGCACTCACCACCACCCCGGCGCAGGCCCGGGAGTGGCTGCCGATCGAGGGCCACGACCAGATGGTCCTGGCCACCTGCTCGGACGGCTCGCAGATCCTCTCCTCGCTCGTCACCGACCCGCGCCGGAACCGCTACTCCATGGACTTCGTGGTCGACGCCGACGGCGCCACGACCGGGATGGTCCTCATGCTGAAGTACGCCGGTGGCGCCACCCACTCCACCACCGGCCGGACCATCGAGGGCAGCGGCGTCGACCGGATCGTCTTCGACTTCGTCAGCGGCAGCCAGAGGTCCACGGGGGGCCGGTGGACGGTCAACCTCGCCGGCGAGGGCTGGGTGATCAAGGACGCGGGCCGGATCACGTACGACGCCGTGAGCGGCGAGGTCGACTTCTCGGGCATCGTGTCCGCGGACTGGGGGGTGCTCTGCCCCTTCTTCGGCGTGCCGGCCTGACCCGGGGGCGCGTCGGACAGGCGGAGCAGGGGTCGGCGCGACGCCGTCTACGGGGGGAGACGGTGTCCGCCAGTGGTTCCTCCTGTCCGACGCGCACGGGGCACGGCCTAGGCTTGTCCCCCGTGAAGACGTTCGAGGAGCTGTGGGCCGAGCTGTCCACCAAGGCCGAGGAGCGCCCCGAGGGCTCGGGCACCGTCGCCCAGCTCGACGCCGGGGTCCATGCCATCGGCAAGAAGCTGCTGGAGGAGGCCGCCGAGTCCTGGATGGCCGCCGAGCACGAGGGCAAGGACGCGACCGCGCTGGAGATCAGCCAGCTGCTCTACCACGCCCAGGTCCTGATGCTCGCCTCCGGACTGACCCTCGACGACGTCTACGCCCACCTGTGAGAGACAGCTGGGAGAACCAGGTGACCTTCGCATGACCCTCCGCATCGCCGTCCCCAACAAGGGATCGCTGTCCCAGGCCGCCTCCGACATCCTCCGGGAGTCGGGCTACCGCCAGCGCAGCGACTCCAAGGAGCTCGCGCTCGTCGACACCGAGAACGACGTCGAGTTCTTCTACCTGCGCCCGCGCGACATCGCGCTCTACGTCGGCGAGGGCACGCTCGACGTCGGCATCACCGGTCGCGACCTGCTCCTCGACTCCGGCGCGAAGGCCGATGAGGTGATGGGGCTCGGATTCGGCCGCTCCCGCTTCCACTTCGCCGGCCCGGCAGGTCGCTACTCCTCCCTGCAGGACCTCGACGGCCTGCGGATCGCCACGTCCTACGTCGGTGTGGTCGAGGACTACCTGTTCCGCCACGGCATCGACGCCACCGTCACGCGCCTCGACGGGGCGGTCGAGACCAGCATCCAGCTCGGCGTCGCCGACGTCATCGCCGACGTGGTCGAGACGGGCTCCACGCTGCGGGCCGCCGGCCTGGCGACCTTCGGTGACGTCATCCTCGACTCGCAGGCCGTGCTGATCACGCGCGGCGGCGAGGTGCCCGAGGACTTCGAGATCTTCCGTCGCCGCGTCGAGGGCGTCCTCGTGGCGCGCAGCTACGTGATGATGGACTACGACATCGAGGAGGCCCACCTCGACCGGGCCACCGAGCTGGCGCCTGGGCGCGAGGGCCCGACGATCTCCCCGCTCGGCAAGGCCGGCTGGGTCGCCGTACGCGTGATGGTGCCGCGCGCGGGCTCGCAGCGGCTGATGGACGACCTCTACTCGATCGGCGCCCGCGCGATCCTGCTCACGGACATCCATGCCTGCCGCCTCTGACCCCGGTCCCGCGAGCGGCCTCCCGTCCCTGCCGCACACGTGGCGGCCGATGGGTGTGCGGATCGCCGTGATCGGGTTCGGGCTGATGCTGTTCGTGGTGTGCGCGGCGGCCTGGTTCGGCTTCGACGAGTCGGTCCGCGACCGGTTCAACATCCTGCAGCGCATCACTCTCCTGGTCATGGGCGCCGGGTTCGCCGTCATCGGCTGGGCCCTCGGCCGCGCGCGGGTGACCGCCACGGCGGAGGGGCTGGTCGTGGTCAACGGCTTCAGGACCCGGCACCTCGAGTGGGAGCAGGTCCTCGGCATCCACCTGCCCGCCGGTGCGCCGTGGGCGACGCTCGACCTCGCCGACGGCACCACCATCTCGGCGATGGCGCTCCAGGGCTCGGACGGCCGGGGCGCCCGCGACGGCGTACGCCAGCTGCGCGCGCTGATCGACCGCGGGTCCTCCCGCCACGTCTGAGAGGCGTCACCCTCCCGTCAGCCGCCGGTCGCCGGGCTGTCACCAGCAGGCGGTTGGCTCGGAGCATGACCCTCGGACACCGCGCGGCCGCGCTCGCCGCGAGCCTGCTCGCCACCGCCGCCCTCGTACCCGCAGCCGCGACCGCCACCCCCGACAAGGGCCGTCCCGGCAGCCCGGACGTGCCCACCCTCTCGGCCTGGTCGGTGCTGCCGGCAACGACCTTCGTCGCCGGCAGCGAGACCAGCGGCCACTGGACCTCCGGCAACGCGGCGGTCCCCGCGCCGTATCCCGGGCAGCCGGTGCAGGGCTTCTCCGGCACCCATGCGCGTGCCGACGGCTCGTTCCTGGTGCTCTCCGACAACGGTTTCGGCAGCAAGGCCAACAGTGCCGACTTCCTGCTGTCCGTGCACCGGATCGTCCCGGAGACCGACGCCCCCGACGGGGACGGCACCACGACGTACGACCGCACC
The DNA here is from genome assembly GCF_059567905.1 of Nocardioides sp. BGA-UO-ETr-FS32. NCBI lineage: Bacteria > Bacillati > Actinomycetota > Actinomycetes > Propionibacteriales > Nocardioidaceae > Nocardioides > Nocardioides sp. BGA-UO-ETr-FS32. Next base: position 934,571 of record NZ_JCAQOX010000013.1, read on the forward strand.
GTGGCAGTCCTCAGCGACCCTGACCGGCTGATCCCGTGGACCACCTGGCGCGACGGCGGGTGCGAGGCGGCGACCTCGCTGCCGGCCGGATACACCTGCCCTGCCCCGGACCGCCGGCTCACCGGATGGGACTTTGACCCCGAGTCGCTCCAGGTGGCGCCGGACGGCTCGTTCTGGATCGGCGAGGAGTTCGGACCCTACGTCCTCCACTTCGACAGCCGGGGCAGGCTGCTGGAGGCCCCTGTGCCGACGCCCGGGGTGAGGAGTCCCTCCAACCCGACCCTCGACGGAGCCGCGCCGAACCTGGCGAGCTCGAAGGGCTTCGAGGGCATGTCGATCAGCCCGGACGGCACGGTGCTCCGGCCGATGCTGGAGGGCGCCACCGATGAGGACAAGGCCGCCGGCATGGCCGACGCCCTGCGGATCTACACGGTCCGCGACGGCGCGTTCGCCGACGGGTTCCTGCGCTACCGCATGGACGACCCGGCGCACGCGCTCGGCGACTTCGTCCAGGTCAACAGGCACGAGGCGCTCGTGATCGAGCGCGACAACGGCCAGGGCACGACCGCCGTCTTCAAGCGGATCTACCTCGTCGACCTGCGTGACCGCGACCGCGACGGGTGGGTGGGCAAGCGGCTCCTCGTCGACCTGATGGACGTCGCCAACCCCGACGGCCTCTCGCCCCACGGCGATCCGTTCACCTTCCCGTTCTTCACCATCGAGGACGTGGAGGTCCTCGACGCGCGCACCATCGCGGTGATGAACGACAACAACTTCCCGGCCGCGGGTGGCCGCTCGACGACCGAGCCCGACCAGAACGAGTACGTCGAGATCACCCTCCCCGAACGGCTCCGGGTCGACCGCCGGCTGCTGCCGCGCTGACGCCCGGCCCCTCCGTCACAGGGCGCGGATGCCCCACGACGCCGACAGCTCGTCGCCGGTCGTCCCGGCGGGAGCGAGGGAGACGAGATCGGTGCCGGAGTTGAACGCGTCGGCCGGCGCCGTCATCGGCTCCACGGCGAGCGCCGGGCGTGGACCGTCGGACGGCGCCGTGTAGACCTGCAGCCAGCGGTGCCGCTCGTCGACCCACAACGCGACGCCGTGCGCGCTCGAGGGCTCGACGAGGGTCACGGTGGCCCGCCCGTCGACGCGGTCCAGCGAGCCGAAGCCGTCGTCGAGCACCATGTCACCGATCCGCCTCGGCGACCTGAAGTCGTACGCCCCGGCCACCGGCTCCGTCCCGATCGGGAGCTGCCGGTCGTCGACCAGCACGCGCTCGCGGGCGGGCACGGTGAGCTCGAGGTCCTCGACGGCGTCCCCGACGCAGAGGTACGGGTGAGCGCCACTGGCGTACGGCGCGGGCTCGGGGGCGAGGTTGGTGGCGGTCTGGGTGACGACGAGGCCGTCGGCGGACAGGTCGTAGAGCACGTGCAGGTCGAGCGCCCACGGGTAGCCGGTCTGCGCCATCAGGCGGTAGACGAGCGAGACCGACGTGCGTGAGTGCTCCTCCAGCGTCCAGGCGGCCCAACGGGCCAGCCCGTGTGACGCGTTGCCGCGGCTCGGGTCGGTGAGACCGAGCTGGAGGTCGCGGCCGCCGAAGGTGTAGCGGCCGTCGCGGATCCGGTTCGGCCACGGCATCAGCAGCTGGCCGCGGCCGCCGCCGGACATCTCGGTCTCGGCGAACCCGTGGACGAGGTCGCGTCCTTGGTGGCGCAGGCTGCGGAGGGCGGCCCCGCTCTCGGTGACCACCGCGACGTAGCCCGCCGCCGAGATCTGGAACTGCTCGCCGCTCGGAAACACCATGACCACCACCTTAGGCATCACTAGCCTCTGTCCATGGGCATCACCCCGCGCGAGCTGACCGTGGACGACGCGCCTGCGCTCGCTGACCTGATGACCCGCATCGAGGCCGACCACCCCACCGGATTCTGCCTGGGGCCGGTCGAGGTGCGCGAGCTGTTGTCCGGCAACCCCGACGCCGTGTTCGAGGGCGCCTACGACGGGGAAGACCTCGTCGCCTACACGACCGTCATGCCCGGGGTGCCGCGCGAGGTGGGCCAGAGCTTCGCCCTGTTCGGCGACGTCGACCCGAGCCGGCTCGGCGAGGGCATCGGCACGCTCATGCTGGCCCGCTCCCTCGAACGGTCCCGCGCGATCCACGCGCACGCCGCACCGCACGTGCCCGCCAGGTTCTCCGCGACGGCACTCGCCGGTCGCGACGACCAGGCCGACCTCATGGCTGCGGCCGGCATGCAGGTCGGCCGGCACAGCTTCCTGATGGTCGCCGACCTCGGCGAGCCGGTCTCCTGCCCGGACCTCCCGGCAGGACTGCGGGTCTCTGCGTTCGAGGCTGAGCAGGGCGAGGAGCTGCGGCTTGCCCACAACGAGGCGTTCGCCGACCACCCCGACGGAGTGCCGATCAGCGCGGGCTTCTGGGCGACGTTCATGGTCGGGGCCGCGCACGACCGCCACCACCTCTCCCTCGTCGCCCGTGACGAGAGCGGATCCGTGGCCGGCTACGTCTTCGCGCACGAGTATTCCGTCCCACCCTCGGGCGGTGCGGGTCCCGAGCTGCACGTGCCCTACGTGGGGACGCTCCACCGGCACCGCAGGCGGGGCCTGGCCGGCTCGCTGCTGCGCCGGGTCCTCGCCCTCGGTCGCGACGCCGGCTACGTCACCGCCAGCCTCCATGTCGACACGGCGAACCCGACGGGCGCCCTCGGCCTCTACGAGCGCGCGGGTTTCCGCCAGTCCTACCGCCAGGACTCCTACCACCTCGACGAGTAGTCGCTCCTCAGCCGGTGGTGACCACCAGGTCGGCACGGTCGCGGGTGCCGAGCCGCGCGAACAACGCGTCCTCCTCGAGCCGCCACCGCTCCCAGTGGGGTCGCATGGCCTCCCCGTCACGCGCGATGCCGCGCGCCAGGCGCAACCCCGACTCCGCCTCGACCCAGACCAGGTGCCCCACCAAGCCGGCGATCCCGGGGGACCAGCAGCCGACCCCCTCCAGCACCAGCAGCCCTCTCGGACGTACGGCGTGCGTCTCCGCCCAGCCGTCGGCGAGCCAGTCCCACCGCCGCCATTGGCCGATCCGACCGGCGGCGAGAGGTCGCAGCAGCGCCTCCACGGAGTCGGCCAGCCCGGGCAGGCCACCCCAGCCCTCCAGCAGCTCGTCGCAGTGCACGACCTCCGTGTCGGGGACGACGCGGGCGACGGCCTGGGCCAGCGTGGTCTTGCCCGACCCGGCGGGACCGTCGATGCAGACCAGCCGTCCGCGCCCCAGGGTGGGCGGGGCGGCGAGCACCCGCTCGGCCACCTCCCGGGCCACCTGGTCGGGGTCAGCGGCCATCAGAAGACGAGGTCGGACCCGCGGTAGGACGGCACCACCTCGACGACCGACTCACCGCGGACCAGGTGCACGTCCCGGACGTGCTCGAACAGCTCGCCCGACTTCGCGTGGCGGAACCAGACGAGGTCGCCGATCCCGAGCAGCGCGGCGGGGTGGCCGGTCAGCGGCGTCTGCACCTCGCCGGCACCCTCCAGCCCGGTCAGGTGGAGACCCGGAGGCGCCCACGGCACGGGGGAGCGGTCCGCGCCGGTCGCCCCGCTGGCGATCAGCCCGCCGCCGTGCACCACCGCGATGGTCGGCTGGGGCTTGCGCGAGACCCGCAGCCCGAAGAAGGCCGCCGGTCGCGGCTCGAACGACGCGTAGTGGTCGAAGATGCCCGGCACCAGCAGGCCCGAGCCGGCGGCGATCTCGGTGACCGCACCGTCGGCTGCCGTCGCCTCGACCGACCCGGAGCCGCCCCCGTTCCAGAACTCCAGCTCGACGATCGGGGCCAAGGCGTCGGAGATCTCGCGCCGGCGCACCTCGAGCTGTGCCATCGAGGCCTGCTTGAGGCGGCGTACGAGCAGGGACTTCGTGCGCTGGTCGGGCACGTCGTCCTGGACGCCCGCGACCTGGCCCTCGTAGGTCATCACCCCGACGAGCCGGAACCCCTGGCGCTCGACCGCCAGCCGGGCGAGGGCGACGACGTCCGCGGTGTCGAAGAGTGGGGAGCGCTTCGGGCCGATGTGCTGGCCGCCGACCCGCAGCCCGGCGTCGACGTCGAAAGCGACCCGGATCGGCACGGCGAGCGAGCTGCGGGTGGCGTCGACGGCGTCGAGGTGGGCGGGATCGTCCACCATGAGGGTGATCGCTGCGGCCGCGGACGGCGAGGACGTCAGCCGCTGCAGCGCTGCCGCGTCGACCGTCGGGTACGCCACCACGATGTCGTCGCTGACCCCGGTCTCGTGCAGCCACAGCGCCTCGGCGAGCGTGTACGCCAGCACGCCGGCGAACCCGTCGTGAGCCAGCGCCCGCCGGATCAGCTCCGGCACCCGCAGGGACTTCGAGGCGACCCGGATCGGCTTGCCGCCGGCGCGGCGGACCAGGTCGTCGGCGTTGGTGTCGAAGACGTCCAGGTCGACCACCGCGATCGGCGTCGACGGAGGCTCGGGGAGCGTGTCGAGGGCAGCGTTGAGCCTCGACCACAGGCGGTTGCGGTCGACGAAGTGATCGCTCACTCGATGCCCCGCTTCTTGAGCAGCGCCTCGATGTCGGCCAGGTCGTCGTCGATGGGCGAGCCGCCGCTCGCCTTCGATCGTGTCGACGACGCCTCGGGCAGGCCCTGCGACGGCGCGCCCGCGGGCTTGCCCTTCTTCCCCACGGCCTGGCCGCGCGCGAGCTGGCGGTCGCGGATGATGCCGCTCACGACGAACAGGACGACCGCCAGGCCGGCCAGCCCCACGCCCGTCCACGTGAGCACGTTGAACACCAGGCTCGTGGCCCAGTCGGTGACCGAGCCGGCGATCTCGACGACCATCTCCAGCGTGCCCGTCAACCACGCAGCCGCAGGGAGGAGGGTGAACCCCATCGCGCGCAGGCCGTTGGCGGCCCCGCGTCGGCGGAACGCGATCCACGTCCAGATGGCGCCCGCCACCGTCAGTGCTGCGGTCAGTGCGGCCCAGGTAGTCCCTTCCACGGCCCCAGACTCCCACAGCGCACCATGCCCGCGAGAGGATGGCGCGGTGGCTCCCGACGACACCTCCCACCCGGATGACCTCGCGCGCACCATCCCGGACCCCGGGTTCGCCGACGACGACGGCGCGGCCGACGTACGCGTGGCGCAGGCGCTGGCCGGGCACGCGGCCGGCACCGTCACCTCCGGATCCGTCCTGTCGGCACTCCAGGACGCCCGGCTGCTCGTGCCGGTCGTCGCCGTCCTCGGTGAGGTCGAGCTCGACGAGCAAGGGCTGGCGCACGACAAGTCCTCCGACATGGCCGCCGTCCTCGTCCAGGCCGCGGACGGGAGCAAGGGCCTGCTGGCCTTCACCTCGACCGAGACGATGACCCGCTGGGACCCGGCGGCGCGCCCGGTGCCGGTCACGACCGCCACCGCGGCCACGGCGGCGGTCCAGGACGGGGCCGAGGCCCTGCTCGTCGACCTCGCCGGCCCGGCGCCCTACGTCGTCGACGGCGAGGACCTCGACAGGCTGGCCGCGGGGTGGCGCCTCGTCGAGCTCACCGGGACGGGTGGCGGGCACGGCTGGATTGGGCCCGCGCCGGAATGATCCGCTAGTCTTCGGTGTTGACCGATCAGTGCCACCATGCTTCACGGTGGCGTTGATCCCGCCAAGCGGAGGCAGCACCACCGTCTCCCACCCGCACCGATCGCCCTGCACCACAGATCGTCGGGTCCCGGTCCCAGTGAACACAGGCGTCGCACGGCTCCTGTGGCCACGAGTTCCTCCGAGAGGGGGGACGTGTCGTGACTGGCTCCCGCTTGGCACCAGCGGGAGCCGTTGTGCATTTCCGGGCGAAGTGATTCGACAGGGCACAGGGGGCTCCCACCCACCGAACCACTGGAGGACCCATCAGCACCGAGCTGCGCATCAACGAGCGGATCCGCGTACCCGAGGTCCGTCTCGTCGGACCCAACGGCGAGACCGTTGGCATCGTGCCGACCGACCAGGCACTCAAGCTTGCCGTGGAGGCCGACCTCGACCTCGTCGAGATCGCTCCCCAGGGACGCCCCCCGGTCTGCAAGCTCATGGACTACGGCAAGTTCAAGTACGAGAACGCCCAGAAGGCCCGCGAGTCGCGCCGCAACCAGACGAACGTGATCATCAAGGAGATGAAGCTTCGTCCCAAGATCGACAAGCACGACTACGAGACCAAGAAGGGTCACGTCGTGCGGTTCCTGGGTGCCGGCGACAAGGTCAAGATCACGATCATGTTCCGCGGCCGCGAGCAGCACCGCCCCGAGCTGGGCTTCCGCCTGCTGCAGAAGCTCGCCGAGGACGTCCAGGAGCTCGGCTTCGTCGAGTCCTCGCCCAAGCAGGACGGGCGCAACATGACCATGGTCATCGGCCCGCACAAGAAGAAGGCCGACGCCAAGATCGACGCCGACGCCGCCCGCGCCACCAAGGAGCAGGCACGTGCGGACCGCAAGGCCGAGGAGGACGCCGAGCGCGAGGCGGCCCACGCCGCCGGTCCGGTGGCCCAGAAGAAGGAGCGTCGCCGCTCCGAGAACCTCGATCCTGAGATCGAGGCCTGAGAGCAAGGCCTGAGCGAAGCGAAGGCCTCGCTCGAGCAGGTCGCGGCGAAGCCGTGACAACTCCCTCAGCGGGCTCGCTCAGCTCCACCCCAGACACACCCGAACCACGAACAAGGAAGTTGAGGCAGACATGCCGAAGAACAAGACCCACTCGGGCGCCAAGAAGCGCTTCAAGGTGACCGGCTCGGGCAAGATCATGCGTCTGCAGGCCGGCCGCAAGTCCGGCGCTGCCTTCGCGTCCGCGCCGACCACGGGCAGCCGCAAGAAGCACCGCCGCAACGCCGGCATGGTCGAGCTCGAGAAGGGCGACGTCTCGCGCGCCAAGAAGATGCTCGGCATCTGAGCCTCATCCACCTGGTGGCTCGGCCGCCGTCCCGTCTTCATCCCCATTGCATCAAGGAGTAACCCATGGCACGCGTCAAGCGCGCAGTGAACGCCCAGAAGAAGCGTCGTACCACCCTCGAGCGCGCCAGCGGCTACCGCGGCCAGCGCTCGCGGCTCTACCGCAAGGCCAAGGAGCAGGTCACCCACTCCCTGGTCTACAGCTACAACGACCGCCGCAAGAACAAGGGCAACTTCCGCAAGCTGTGGATCCAGCGCATCAACGCCGCTGCCCGCGCCAACGGCATGACCTACAACCGCTTCATCCAGGGCCTCGGTCTGGCCGGCATCGAGGTCGACCGCAAGATCCTCGCCGAGCTCGCCGTCAACGACGCCCCGGCATTCGCCGCGCTCGTCGAGGCCGCCAAGGCCGCGCTGCCCGAGGACGTCAACGCGCCCAAGGTCTCCGCCTGAGCCACGTGCAGCCCCTCGCCGCGAGCAACGCTCGGGTGAAGGAGGCTCGCAAGCTGAGCCGCCGTTCGGTACGCACCGAGCGGCGGCTCTTCCTTGCCGACGGGCCGAAGGCGGTCGAGGGAGCCCTAGACGTCGAGGCGTGCGTCGTGGAGGTGTTCGCGACCCCCGCCGCCCTCGACCAGTACGCCGGGCTGCTCGCCGACGCGCCCGTGACGCTCGTCGACGAGCGCGCCCTCGCGTCGCTGTCGGACTCGGTCTCGCCGGCCGGCGTGGTCGCGGTGTGCCGCCACTTCGACGCACCGCTCGAGCACGTCGTCGCGGTGTCCGCACGACTGCTCGCCATCTGCGCCGACGTCCGCGACCCCGGCAACGCCGGCACCGTGATCCGCACGGCCGACGCCGCGGGCGCCGATGCCGTGGTGCTCGCTGGTCAGTCGGTCGACGCCTACAACCCGAAGACCGTGCGGAGCACCGTCGGCAGCCTGTTCCACCTGCCGTTCGCGATCGAGCCGGACCCGGCCGTCGCGGTGCGGGCAGCCCAGGCGCGGGGCCTCACGGTCCTCGCCGCCGACGGAGCGGGCGAGGTCGACCTGTTCGAGGCCGACCTGTCCGGCCCGACCGCCTGGCTGTTCGGCAACGAGGCATGGGGGCTGCCTGAGGAGCTCGCGTCGCTCGCCGACCACCGGGTCGCGATCCCGATCCACGGCCGCGCCGAGAGCCTCAACCTGTCGACCGCCGCGGCGGTCTGCCTGTACGCCACCGCCCGCGCCCAGCGCGCCTGACCGGCTAGCCTCGCTCGACAATGATCCTCATCGACCCACCTGCCGTGGCCAGGTGGGACCGGCTCTGGTCCCACCTGGCCAGCGACACGTCGTACGCCGAGGTGCACGAGTTCGCCGCGTCCCACGGGATCCCCGCGCGCGGTTGGGACCGCGACCACTACGACGTGCCGGCCGACCACTACGAGGCGATGGTGGCGGCGGGAGCCGTCCCCGTCTCCTCGCGTGAACTGGTCCTCGCCCTCCGTGCAGCGGGGCTGCGGCGGCCCAAAGCACTGTTCGGCACCTAGGTCTGGCCTAGGGTGGCGGTCGTGTCCGACGACAGCTCACCACGCCACCGGGTGGACGGCGGCCGCCCGACCCGGCTGCGGACGCTGGCCGACTTCTACCCCGACGGCATCCTCGGCGCGAGCCGGTCGGGAGTCGTGACGATCCTCAACGCCCAAGGTGCGGCGCTGCTCGGCGTGGACTCGGAGGAGGCGCTCGGGCTCCGGCTCACCGACGTGCTGCGGTTGCTCGACCAGGACGGGCGGACCTGGCTCGACGTCAACCAGCCGTTCGACTCCGTCTCGATCGTGCGCGGCGTGCCGGAGCAGTCATGGCTCAACGCCTCGGGCGAAGAGGTGCTCACCACCGCACGGCTCGTGCGCGAGGAACCGCTGGGCCCCGTGACGGGCATCGCGGTCGGCCTGCGCAGCGGGCGTGGGCGCGCCCGACTGGACCGTGAGCGCTCCGACCTGGTCGCCACGGTCGCGCACGAGCTGCGGTCGCCGCTCACCGGCGTCAAGGGCTTCGTGCAGGCCCTGCTCAACCGCTGGGACAAGCTCACCGACGACCAGCGCAAGCTGATGCTCACCACGGTCAACGCCGACGCCGACCGGCTCGCCCGGCTCATCGCCGAGCTGCTCGACGTCGCGCGGATCGACACCGGCCGGCTCCAGCTCTATCCCCGCGAGTCGTCCGCCGAGGTGCTGGTCCGACGCGTCGTGGACTCCATCGAGGCCGGCACGGCCCGCGAGATCACCCTCGAGGTCGAGCCCGACCTGCCGGAGGTGTTCGCCGACCCCGACAAGTTCACCCAGGTCGTCACCAACCTCGTCGAGAACGCCGTCCGCCACGGCCAGGGCGAGGTGAGCGTGGGCCTCGCCTCGTCCGAGAGCCTCGACGGGGTGCGCATCACCGTCGACGACCAGGGCGACGGCATCCCCGCCGAGCTCCGCCGGCGGGTCTTCACCAAGTTCTGGACCACCGGCGACTCCGGAGGCAGCGGCCTCGGGATGTACATCGTCGGCGGTCTCGCCCGCGCGCACGGCGGCTGGGTCACCATCGACGACGCACCCGGGGGTGGCGCGCGGGTGATGGTCGACTGGCCGCGCGAGGACATGCGGCCGGACTGAGCCCGCCCGGCCCGGTCGGCCCGCACCTCCACACAACCTTCACGAGTCGCCCCCGTCTCCTGCCCGTCGGGGCTCCTAGGGTCATGGCATGACATCCGGACAGGCCCCGCGCACCGCCCTGGTGGTCGAGGACGAGCCCGCCATCAACGAGGCGCTCACCCAGCGACTCCGCGCCGAGGGGTACGCCGTGGAGCAGGCCTTCGACGGGCCGTCCGCGGTCGACCTCGCGGCCACCGTGCGTCCCGACGTGGTGCTGCTCGACGTCATGCTGCCCGGGTTCGACGGTCTCGAGGTCTGCCGGCGCATCCAGGCTGCGCGCCCGGTCCCCGTCCTGATGCTCACCGCGCGCGACGACGAGGCCGACGTGCTCGTCGGTCTCGGCGTGGGGGCCGACGACTACCTGACCAAGCCGTTCTCCATGCGGGAGGTCGTGGCCCGGGTCGCGGCCCTGCTCCGCCGCGTCGAGCGGGCAGCCGCGCTGGCCGACGAGCGGCCCGCCGCCATCGAGGTGGGCGGCCTGCGCATCGACCCCGGCACCCGGCGTACGAGCGTGGCCGGGGAGGCCGTGCACCTCACCCCGACCGAGTTCGACCTGCTGCTCTGCCTGGCCCGGACGCCGGGACAGGTGCTGGGCCGCGAGCGGCTGCTGCGCGAGGTCTGGGACTGGGGCGACGCCTGGGGCAGCGCCGGCGCGACCCGTACGGTCGACAGCCACGTCAAGGCACTGCGCAGCAAGGTCGGCGCCGCGCGGATCCGCACCGTCCACGGCGTCGGGTACGCCCTCGAGGACCTCCCATGAGCGCCTGGTTCGACACCGTCTCCAGCCTCAAGGTCAAGCTCGGGATCCTCGTCGCCGCCTCGGTCGTCACCGCCGTCCTGCTGACCCTGCTCGGCTCGGCGGCACGCGTCCCGGCCCTGCTGGTGCTGCCGGTCAGCGTCGCGCTCGCCCTGGGCGTCACCCAGCTCCTCGCCGCCGGGATGGTGGCTCCGCTGCGTCGCATGACGGAGGTCTCCCGGGCGATGGCGCGCGGCGACTACTCCGGACGGGTGCGCACCAGCGCCACCGACGAGGTCGGCCAGCTCGCCGCCGCCTTCAACCGCATGGCCGAGGACCTCGCCACGGTCGACCGGGAGCGTCGCGACCTCATCGCCACGGTCTCCCACGAGCTGCGCACGCCCCTCACGGCGATGACCGCGTTGCTGGAGAACCTCGCCGACGGTGTGGTGCCCGCCGCCCCCGAGCACCTCGGCGCGGCCCTCGACGAGGCTCACCGGCTCGGTCGGCTGGTCGAGGACCTGCTCCAGCTCTCCCGGCTCGAGGCCGGAGTGGTCGACCTCGACGACCAGGACGTCGCGGTGCGTGGGCTCGTCGAGGAGTCCGTCGCTCAGGTCCGGTCCACGGGCCGCCCCGGCGACTTCACCGTCGAGGTGCCCGAGGACCTGGTGGTCGTCGCCGACCCGTCGCGGCTGCGCCAGCTGGTCGTCAACGTGCTCGACAACGCCGCCCGGCACTCACCGCCCGGCACGTCCGTCCGGATCATCGGCGCCGCCGCCCCCGACGGCTGGTGGCTCGAGGTCTCCGACGAGGGCGGGGGAGTGGCCCCCCAGGACCGCGAGCGCGTCTTCGAGCGCTTCGGGACCGACGGCGCCGGCGGCACCGGGCTCGGCCTCGCGGTCGCGCGCTGGGTGGCGGGGCTCCACGGCGGGACCCTGCGCTTCCTCGACCCCGCGGCCGGCCGTGGCGCGAGGCTCCGGCTCGAGGTGTCCGCCGCGTCGGGCCGACCCGCGTCCACACCCTCCCCGGCCCGCGAGCGGGAGCCCGTCGTACCGACAACCGCGGCGCCCACCGGGACGAGCCAGGCTTCCGACGTCGCGGCCGGCCAGCGTCCACCGCAGGGCCTGGACGGTCTCTTCGGCCGCTTCTGGCCCGAGGACGGCATCGGCTCGGGATGGCGCACGGTCGTGGCCGCAGTGGTGGCGGGGGTGGTGGCCGGCGTCGCCCTCTCGTTCACCGCCGTCGGGGTCACCTGGACCCTCGTCGCGGTCGTGTGCGGCGCGGCGGCCCTCCTCACCGCCCGCAGGCGACGCGAGCCGTGGACCCTCGCCTGCGCGGGCCTCGCGCTGCTGCTGGTCCTCCCGATGACCCTGCTGGACGCGTGGTGGATCCAGATGCTGGGTCTCCTCGCGGCCACGGCCGTGTTCCTCTGCGGGGTCACCGGAGCCCGCACGATGCCCGGCATCGTCCTCACCGGCCTCGCCTGGCCGCTGGCGTCCCTGCGCGGGCTGCCGTGGTTCGGCCGCTCCCTGCGCATCGCCGGCACCGCGTCGCGAGCGCCCGCCGTGGTGCGTACGACCGCCTGGTCGCTGATGGGGCTCGCCGTCTTCGGCACGATCTTCGCCACCGCCAACCCGGTCTTCGGGTCGTGGGTCGACCAGCTCGTCCCCACCCTCACCTTCAACGACCTCGTCGGACGCGCCTTCGTCGCCTGCTTCGTCTTCGCCGCCACGCTCGGTGCCGCCTACCTCGCCCTCAACCCCGCCGACGTGGAGGTGCTGGGCGGCCGCCGGCCGACGCCCCTGGCCAACCGGTTCGAGTGGCTGGTGCCGGTGCTCGTGGTCGACGCAGTCTTCGTCGCGTTCATCGCCGCCGAGGCGCGCGCGCTCATCGGCGGCCGCGACTACATCGAGGCCACGACCGGGCTGACGTACGCCGACTTCGTCCACCAGGGCTTCGGCCAGCTCACCCTCGCCACGGCGCTGACCGTGCTCGTCGTCTGGGTCGCGGCCCGCCGCGCCGGGAGCACTCCGGAGGACCGCCGCTGGATGTTCGCCTCCCTCGGCCTCCTGTGCGTCCTCACGCTGCTCGTCGTGGCGTCGGCCCTGCGCGGGATGGCCGTCTACCAGGACGCGTACGGCTTCACGACCCTGCGGCTCTTCGTCGACGTCTTCGAGGGCTGGCTCGGGTTCGTCGTCCTGGCGATCATGGTCGCCGGCGTCGCGGGGTGGGCGCGCTGGCTGCCCCGGATCGCGCTGGTGTCGGGTGCCGTCGCCCTGGTCGGGCTCGCCGCGATCAACCCCGACGCCTGGGTGGCCGGGCGCAACCTCGACCGCTACGACGCGACCGGCAAGCTCGACCTGCGCTACCTGCAGACACTCTCGGCCGACGCGACCCCGGTCATTGCGGAGCGGCTGCCCGAGGACGTGTCGGGCTGCGTGCTCCGGGAGCTGCCGGCGAGCTCGCTGAAGGCGGAGGTCCTCGAGGACACCCGGGCCTGGAACCTGGGTCGGTCCCGCGCCGAGGACGCGATCGCGCGCATCGACCTCCCCGCCGCGTCCGGCGCCCGGGGTGACGAATGCACTGGCGTCTGGGCGGACTTCGGCGAGTAGCATGGGGTCCGTGGACACGAGCCTGCGATTTCTCCGCCCCGGACCTGGTCCGTCGGGCAGCTGACGTCACCGGGTCCGGGGAGTCCCCCGTCCGACCCGACGCTGATCCGCTTCTAGACTCTGCGGCGACCTGATGCCGCCGCGCGAAAGCCACGTCCCAGACCATGCGGCGACCTGAGTAGCGCCGCGCGAGAGAGAGCCATGTCCGGCCCCAACACCGACTACGACCCCGTCGAAGTGACCCCGCTCAAGGCCGACCAGGTCGAGGCGATGCGCGAGGCGGCCCTGGCCGCCATCGCCGACGCCGGCGACCTCGACGCCCTCAAGCAGGTCCGACTCGACCACGCCGGGGACCGTTCCCCCATCGCCCTCGCCAACCGCGAGATCGGGGCGCTGCCCCCGCAGGCACGCAAGGAGGCCGGCCAGCGCGTCGGCCAGGCCCGCGGCGCGATCAACCAGGCCATCGCCGCCCGGCAGGCCGTGCTCGAGGCCGAGCACGAGGAGCGGATGCTCGCCGAGGAGACGGTCGACGTCTCCCTGCCCACGTCGCGACGCCGTCGCGGTGGGCGCCACCCGCTGACCCTGCAGTCGGAGCTGATCGCCGACCTCTTCGTGGCGATGGGCTACGAGGTGGCCGAGGGCCCGGTCGTCGAGGCCGAGTGGCTCAACTTCGACGCCCTCAACCTCGGTCCCGACCACCCGGCGCGCACCATGCAGGACACGTTCTGGACCGAGCCGGCCGACGACCACGTCGTGCTGCGCACCCAGACCTCGCCCGTGCAGGCCCGCACCATGCTCACCCGCACGCCCCCGATCTACGTCGTGTGCCCGGGCCGTGTGTTCCGCACCGACGAGTACGACGCCACGCACTCGCCGATGTTCCACCAGGTCGAGGGCCTCGTCGTCGACGAGGGCATCACGATGGCGCACCTCAAGGGCACGCTCGACCACTTCGCCTCCCAGCTCTTCGGCGACGGCATCACCACGCGCTTCCGTCCGTCCTACTTCCCCTTCACCGAGCCGTCGGCCGAGGTCGACGTGAAGTGCTTCGTGTGCCGGGGCGGCGAGGGCGTGGCCGAGTGCCGCACCTGTCGTGGCGAGGGCTGGATCGAATGGGGTGGCTGCGGCGTGGTCAACCCGCGCGTGCTCGTCGCCTGCGGCGTGGACCCGGAGGTCTACAGCGGCTTCGCGTTCGGCATGGGCATCGACCGCTCGTTCATGTTCCGCCACGACCTCGAGGACCTGCGTCCGCTCTTCGAGGGCGACGTCCGGTTCAGCAGCGCATTCGGCACCGAGATCTGAGAGGGGAGAACTGAGATGAAGGCACCCCTGTCCTGGGTCCTGGAGCACGTCGACGTGCCCGCGGGCACCACCACCGACGAGATCACCGACCGGCTGACCCTCACCGGCCTCAAGCTCGAGGCGGTGGAGAGCCCCGGCCGCGAGATCACCGGTCCGCTGGTCATCGGACGCGTGCTCACCAAGGAGCCCGAGCCGCAGAAGAACGGCAAGACCATCAACTGGTGCACCGTCGACGTCGGTGACGCCAACGGGACGGGTGATCCGCAGGGCATCGTCTGCGGCGCCCACAACTTCGAGCCCGGCGACCTGGTCGTCACCGTCCTGCCCGGCGGCGTGCTGCCCGGTGGGTTCGAGATCGGCGCCCGCAAGACCTACGGGCACCTGTCCGCGGGCATGATCTGCTCGGCGCGCGAGCTCGGCCTCGGCGACGACCACGACGGCATCATCGTGCTGCCGGCCGACGCCGGAGAGCCGGGCCAGGACGTACGCCCGGTGCTGGGCCTCGACGAGGAGACCATCGAGCTCGAGGTCAACCCCGACCGCGCGTACGCCCTCTCGATCCGCGGCATCGCCCGCGAGGTGCTGGTGTCCGTCGAGGGCGCGACCGGATTCCGCGACCCGGCGCTGCGTGACACCCCTCCGGCCAACGGCGACGGCCACGCCGTCGTGGTCGAGGACGCCGAGGGGTGCCCGGTCTTCGTCGCCCGCAAGGTCACCGGCTTCGACCCGGCGGCGCCCACGCCGGACTTCATGGTCCGGCGGATCACCGCAGCCGGCATGCGCCCGATCTCGCTGGCGGTCGACGTCACCAACTACGTCATGCTCGAGACCGGCCGGCCGATCCACGGCTACGACGCCGACAAGGTGCAGGGCGCCCTGGTGGTGCGCCGCGCTCGGGAGGGTGAGACGCTCACCACCCTCGACGGGACGAAGCGCACGCTCGACCCCGCCGACCTGGTGGTCACCGACGACTCCGGGATCATCGGTCTCGGTGGCGTGATGGGCGGCGAGACGACCGAGATGTCCGACACCACGACCTCGATCCTCGTCGAGGCCGCGCACTGGGACGCCGTGTCGATGTTCCGCACGGGCCGCCGGCACAAGATCACGTCCGAGGCGGGCAAGCGCAACGAGCGGGGCGTCGACCCGACGATCTGCGAGGCCGTGGCGGACCGTGTCGTCGAGCTGCTCGTCGAGCACGGCGGCGGCCAGGCCGACCCGGGCGTCACCGTGGTCGGCACGCCGCCTGCGATGCCCGTCGTCGATGTGGCGGGCGACCTCGCCGCCCGGGTGTCCGGCATGCCGATCACCGAGGAGCGCAGCGTCGAGTGCCTGCGCGCCGTCGGGTGCGAGGTGTCGGGCTCGGGGACCCTGTCGGTCACCCCGCCGCCCTGGCGCCCCGACCTCGAGGACGCGCAGGACTTCTCCGAGGAGGTCATCCGTCTCGTCGGCTACGACAAGGTGCCGTCGATCCTGCCGACCCCGCCGTCGGGCAGGGGCCTGACCCGGCCGCAGCAGCTGCGCCGCCGGGTCGGTCGCACGCTCGCGGGCGAGGGCTTCGTCGAGGTCGTGACCTTCCCCTTCGTCGGCGCGGCCGACCTCGACGCGCTCGGTCTCACCGCCGAGGACCCGCGCCGTGACCTGCTGCAGCTGTCGAACCCGCTCAGCGCCGAGGCCGGGTTCATGACCACCACCCTGCTGCCCGGCGTGCTGCGCGCCGCCGGCAAGAACGTCGGGCACGGCAACGCCGACGTGGCGATCTTCGAGACCGGGACCGTCACGCTGCCGCGCCACGCCGGACCCGCGGCGATCCTGACGGTGGACCGTCGTCCGACCGACGAGGAGTTCGCGGCCCTCGACGCCGCCCTCCCGGCCCAGCCGCTGCACCTGGCCCTCGTCGCCGCGGGTGACGCGGTCGCCGGCGGCTGGTGGGGCGAGGCGCGTCCCGTCTCCTGGGCCGATGCCGTCGACGCCGTCCGCGCGGTGGCCGAGGCCCTCGGCCTCGAGGTGACCGCCTCGGCGGTCGAGCTCGCGCCGTGGCACCCCGGGCGCTGTGCCGAGCTCTCGGTCGCGGGAGTGGTCGTCGGTCACGCCGGCGAGGTGCACCCCACCGTCTGCCAGGCCTTCGGGCTGCCCAAGCGCACGGTCGCGGCCGAGGTCGACCTCGACCTGCTCATCGAGCGGGCGGTCCACCTCAGGAAGGCGCCGGCGTTCTCGTCCTACCCCGTCGCCAAGGAGGACGTCGCGCTCGTCGTCGACGCCTCCGTCCCGGCCGCCGAGGTGGAGGCGGCGCTGCGCGAGGGCGCGGGCGACCTGCTCGAATCCATCCGGCTGTTCGACGTCTACACCGGCGACCAGGTCGGCGAGGGCAAGAAGTCGCTCGCCTACGCGCTGCGCTTCCGGGCGCCCGACCGGACCCTCAAGGAGGGCGAGGCGGCAGCCGCGCGCGACGCCGCCGTGGCGCTGGCCGCCGAGCGGACCGGCGCCGTCCAGCGCGCCTGATCCGCGCCCGGGCCGACGCGCTCCGACGTGACACTGGCCCGTGAGTCTCCAGGAGACTCACGGGCCAGTGCGTCGACTCACCGCTCGCAGGAGCGACGCACCTCCGCCGAGCAGCGGTCCCGTCCCGGACCGCCCACGCCACGGTCCCGGCCGGCGTCGCCGCGGATCACGTCGTCGGAGCGCTTGCCGTCGAGGCGGTCGTTCCCGGGGCCACCGAGCAAGCGGTCGCGGAGATAGCTGCCACGGATCAGGTCGTCGCCCGCGCCACCCTTCACCACGGCCATCAACGCCTTCCGACCGACGCCAGCCCCGCTCGGGACGGCGAGCACGTCGTCGCCGCCGCGGCCGTCGATGCGGTTGGTGGCGCCGTAGGTGCTGATGCGGTCGGGGCCGGGGCTCCCGGTCACCCGGAGATGCCAGCCGGGCACCGAGACCTTCTCCCACCTGTCCAGCGCACCGGAGTACGGCGTGCGGGCGCGGCTCTCGTCCTGGCACTCGTAGCCGCGACCGAGGCGGACGTCCGAGACGTGGCAACGCGGCATGCCGAGCCGGTCCCGTCCGGGGCCGCCCACCCAGCTGCCGCCTGCGGCATCGAGCAGCTGCAGGCGGTCGGCCCCGGCGCCCATGTCGGCGTCGATGCGCAGACCGGGGTCCGACACCGACGACGGCGGCCCCTCCTGGTCGCGCTGCGAGGGCCAGAAGGTCAGGTACTCGTCGAGACCGGTCCCGGTGAAGGTGGTCCGCAGGTGGGTGTACTGCAGCGTGTAGGCGGTGACGTCCCCGGTCCAGCGCAGGACCGGCCGCGCGTCGGCGGTCACCAGCTCCGCGGGTGCGTCGATGTCCACGACGGACCCGGCCCATCCGGAGCGCAGCCGGAACCGGTTCTCCCCGCTGCCGAGGTCGAGCGGGCCGCCCACCTGCTCGCCGGCCCAGTCGACGGTGTCGTCGCCCGCCCCGGTCGAGACCTCGTCGGGGTTCGGCGTCCCGAGGGCCACCGATCCCGTGGTGACCACGTCATCGCCGGCCCGGGTGTCGACGACGTCCTTCTCCGTGTCGCTCGTGCCGCCCCAGGAGCTGGGACCCGCGCTGACGAAGTCCTTGCTGGCGTCGCTCCCGACATAGGTGTCGGCGCCCGCGCCGAGGGTCACGTGGGCGACCCGCTGGCTGGCGGTCGTCTCGTTGTGGACGACGTCGTCACCGGGCCCGGTCTCGAGGTAGAAGGAGCGCTTGGTGTCGTCGTCCAGGCGGATGCACACGAGGTCGTTGCCGGCCCCGGTGCTGACCGACCGTTGGCCGGGGCCCAGGACCATGACGTCGTCGCCGTCCGTCCCGGCGTCGCCCGTGGTCGTCACGGCCCTGCCGTCGCACGCGGACGGATCGGCGCTGGCCGGCGCCCCGGGCGCGAGCGTGAGGGCGAGGCCGAGCACTGCGCCCAGCCCTGTGGCGGCAGCGGTCATGGTCATGCGAGTCCCCCGAGAGAGTGGATGCTGTCCGACGTGGGACGCACCGTCGTGCCGAATGGTTGTCGTCAGTCGATCGGCAACGCCACGATCGCGGTGAACCGCTCGAGCGCCTCCGGGTCGCCGGCGACCGCGATGTCGCTGTCGTCGCCGCGGCTCCACAGCCACAGGTCGAGCGCCGCGGCGGGGCCGTCGACGACCACGTCGGGCTCGGCGCCGTCCGCGGGCGGGTCCACGACGTGGAAGTCCTCCTCGTCGGCGTACGTCGTCCCGCTCTCGGGGCTGGTGCCGCAGAACGTGCCGAACCGGAGCCAGAACTCCTCACCCGTGTCGGTCACGTCGACCCGCACCAGGCCCTCGCCGGGCTCCCAGCTGCCCCACGGCGGCATGGCGCCGTACATCACGTCGAGGCACTCGTGCACCCCGTCGGACGCCAGCAGCGGGTCGATCTCGCTCGGCAGCCCGGCCGCCTGCTCGGCGTCCACCCGGTGCACCAGCGCCTCGTGCGCCTGGCGGCGCAGGATGAAGCCCACGGTGTGGTCGTCGGACCAGTTCCACGCCTCCTCGCGCGGGTCGGCCTCCGCGAGCACCCCGGCGAGGTCGCCGGACCACGCGTCGTACGCCGCCAGCAGGTCCTCGTACGCCTCGGGTCGCGACGGCTCCACCTCCTCGGGCTGCACGGGCCGCGAGGCGAGGACCTCGGCCCACCACCGCTGCACGGTCGCCAGGTGCCAGAGCAGGTCGGCGGCGTCCCAGTCCGGGCACCCCGGCACGCGCGAGCCGGGGTCGCAGTCGGCGAGCACCGCGCGGAACCGTGCGGAGTCGCTGCGCAGGTGGCCGAGGTAGACATCGGGTGACAGACGGGTGTGGAGTGTGCTCACCCGTGCACCGTACGGGGACTGCCGCCTCCCACCATGCCATTTTCCGGGCATCCTGCAGATGAACGGACCCGGTGCGACCATCCATGCAGAGCAATGTATAGTCATGCACATGACCGCATCAGTCGCCGTTGCCGGAGCCAGTGGCTACGCCGGGGGCGAGGTGCTGCGCCTCCTCCTGGGCCACGACGGTGTCGAGATCGGCACGCTCACCGCGGGCTCCAACGCGGGCGAGCGCCTCGGCGCGCTCCAGCCGCACCTGCTCCCGCTCGCGGACCGCGTGCTGGCCGACACCACGGTCGAGACGCTGGCCGGCCACGACGTCGTCTTCCTCGGACTGCCCCACGGCCAGTCCGCAGCGATCGCGCAGGCGCTCGGCGACGACGCCGTCGTGATCGACTGCGGCGCCGACTTCCGGCTCACCGACCCGGGGGAGTGGCAGGCGTTCTACGGCGGCGAGCACGCGGGCTCGTGGCCGTACGGCCTGCCCGAGCTGCCCGGCCAGCGCGACCTCCTGCGCGGCGCGCGCCGCATCGCCGTCCCCGGCTGCTACCCGACCGTCTCCACGCTCGCGATCGTGCCGGCGGTCGCTGCCGGGCTGGTCGAGCCCGACGTCACCGTCGTCGCCGCGTCCGGCACCAGCGGCGCAGGGAAGGCCGCGAGGCCGCACCTGCTCGGCAGCGAGGTGATGGGCAACGCCAGCGCCTACGGCGTCGGCGGCACGCACCGGCACACCCCCGAGATCGTGCAGAACCTCAGCGGCGTCGCAGGCGGCCCCGTGAAGGTCGGCTTCACGCCGCTGCTGGTCCCGATGTCGCGGGGCATCCTCGCGACCGTGCAGGCGCCTCTGCTCGACGGCGTCACCTCGCAGCAGGTGCGCGACGCCTATGCAGCCGCCTACGACTCCGAGCCGTTCGTCCACCTGCTCCCCGAGGGGCAGTGGCCGCAGACCCAGTCGGTGCTCGGCTCCAACGCCGTCCAGGTCCAGGTCGCCGTAGACGAGCGCGTACGACGACTGGTGGCGGTGGCCGTGGTCGACAACCTGGCCAAGGGCACCGCCGGCGCCGCCGTCCAGTGCATGAACCTCGCCCTGGGCCTCGACGAGGCCACCGGGCTCTCCACGATCGGACTCGCCCCATGAGCGTCACCACCCCGAAGGGCTTCACCGCGGCCGGCGTCGCGGCCGGACTCAAGTCCACCGGCGCCAAGGACCTCGCGCTGGTCGTCAACCAGGGCCCGGCCTTCGACTCCGCCACCGTCTTCACCGCCAACCGCTGCAAGGCCAACCCCGTGCTCTGGAGCCAGGAGGTCGTCAAGGACGGCGTCGTGCGCGCCGTCGTCCTCAACTCCGGCGGAGCCAACTGCTACACCGGGCCGGAGGGATTCCAGACCACCCACGCGGTGGCCGAGAAGGTCGCCGAGGGCCTGGGCATCGGCGCGATCGACGTCGTCGTCTGCTCGACCGGTCTCATCGGCCTGGCCAACGACCGCGACGACCTGCTCGCCGGCGTCGAGGCGGCCACCGCCGAGCTCTCCTCCGACGGCGGCGCGAGCGCGGCCGAGGCGATCATGACCACCGACTCGGTCAGCAAGAACACCGTGGTCGAGGGGGCCGGCTGGTCGATCGGCGGCATGGCCAAGGGCGCCGGGATGCTCGCCCCGCAGCTGGCCACCATGCTGGTCGTCATCACCACCGACGCCGTCGTCCCCGCCGCCGACCTAGACGCCGCCCTGCGTGCCGCCACCCGGGTCAGCTTCGACCGGCTCGACTCCGACGGCTGCATGTCCACCAACGACACGGTCACCGTGATGGCCAGCGGCGCGAGCGGCATCACGCCGACGTCCGAGGACTTCACCGCCGCACTCACCCAGGCCTGCACGGACCTCGCCATGCAGCTGCTCGGGGACGCCGAGGGCGCCGACCACGAGATCGCGATCACCACGCTGCACGCAGCATCGGAGGACGAGGCCGTCGAGGTCAGCCGCAGCGTCGCGCGCAGCAACCTGTTCAAGGCCGCGATCTTCGGCAACGACCCCAACTGGGGCCGCGTCCTCGCCTCCATCGGCACCACCACCGCGCAGTTCGACCCCGCCGACCTCGACGTCGCCATGAACGGTGTGTGGGTCTGCAGGCAGTCCACACCCGCCGAGGACCCGGCGTCCGTCGACCTCACCGGCCGGGAGGTCAGCGTCACCATCGACCTCAAGGCCGGCGACGCGCGAGCCACCGTCTGGACCAACGACCTCACCCACGCCTACGTCCACGAGAACAGTGCCTACAGCTCATGACTGACACCGAGACCAACCAGAACCCGCGCCGGCCCGACCCCGCCAAGGCCCGTACGCTCGCCGCGGCGCTGCCGTGGCTCAAGCGCTACCACGGCCGGACCATCGTGGTGAAGTACGGCGGCAACGCCATGACCGACGACGCCCTCAAGGTCGCCTTCGCAGAGGACATCGCGTTCCTCCGCTTCGCCGGCTTCAAGCCCGTCGTGGTCCACGGCGGCGGTCCGCAGATCTCCCGGATGCTCGACCGGCTCGGCATCGAGTCGGAGTTCCGCGGCGGCCTCCGGGTCACCACCCCCGAGGCGATGGACGTGGTCCGGATGGTGCTCGTCGGACAGGTCCAGCGCGAGCTGGTGGGCCTGGTCAACCAGCACGGCGCGCTGGCCGTGGGCCTCTCCGGAGAGGACGCGGGACTCTTCACCGCCGAGCCCACCAACACCGTCGTCGACGGCGAGGAGGTCGACCTCGGCCTCGTCGGCGAGGTGGCCGAGGTCCGTCCCGAGGCGGTCCTCGACCTCATCGAGGCCGGTCGCGTCCCCGTCGTCAGCTCGGTCGCACCCGACGTCCACGGCCGTGTCCACAACGTCAATGCCGACACCGCAGCCGCGGCGCTCGCTGTCGCCCTCGGCGCGGAGAAGCTCCTCGTCCTCACCGACGTCGAGGGCCTCTACCGCGACTACGGCAACTCCGACGACCTGATCCAGGAGATCAGCCCCGAGGCGCTCGGCGAGCTCCTGCCGACGCTCGACGCGGGCATGGTCCCCAAGATGCGCGCCTGCTACGAGGCGGTGACCGGGGGAGTCCCGCGCGCGACCGTCGTCGACGGCCGCGAGCCGCACGCCGTCCTGCTCGAGATCTTCACCGACGAGGGCGTCGGCACCCAGGTGCTGCCGGGCGCCGCGACCAAGCTGCGCAAGCCCTACGGGAGCGAGGACCCGGCATGAGTGAGTCACTCCAGCATCGCTACGCCGGGTCGGTCATGAACACCTTCGGCCCGCCCGCCCTCGCCCTCGTGCGCGGCGAGGGAGCGCACGTGTGGGACGCCGACGGCAAGGAGTACGTCGACCTGCTGGGCGGCATCGCCGTCAACGCGCTCGGCCACGCGCACCCCGCGCTCGTGGCCGCCGTGACCACCCAGCTCTCGACGCTGGGCCACGTGTCCAACTTCTTCGCCACCGAGCCGCAGGTCGCCCTCGCCGAGCAGCTCGTCCGGCTCCTCGGCTGGGACGAGTCGGCCCGGGTGTTCTTCAGCAACTCGGGCGCCGAGGCCAACGAGGCCGCCCTCAAGCTGACCCGCCGCACCGGACGCACCCGTCTCGTCGCTGCCGAGGGCTCCTTCCACGGCCGCACGATGGGTGCCCTCGCGCTCACGTTCAAGGCCGCCTACCGCGAGCCGTTCGAGCCGCTGCCCGGCGAGGTCACGTTCGTCCCGTACGACGACGTCCCCGCGCTCGAGGCCGCTGTCGACGACACCGTCGCCGCCGTCGTGCTCGAGCCCGTCCAGGGGGAGGCGGGCGTCGTGGTCCCCTCCGCCGACTACCTCGCAGCGGCCCAACGGATCGCCCACCAGCACGGGGCGCTGCTGTGGCTCGACGAGGTGCAGACCGGCGTCGCGCGGACCGGTGCGTGGTTCGCCCACCAGCTGGTCGAGGGCGTCGAGCCCGACATCGTCACGCTCGCCAAGGGTCTGGGCGGGGGCATCCCGATCGGGGCGACGGTGGCGCGCGGCGCTGCCGCCTCCCTGCTCCAGCCCGGCAACCACGGGACCACCTTCGGGGGCAACCCGGTCGCCGCTGCGGCAGGCCGGGCCGTGCTCGACACGATTGAGGCCGACGGCCTGCTCGCGGCCGTGCTCGATCGCGGCGCGCAGCTCGAGGCACTGCTGCGCAAGCAGACCGGGGTCGTCGAGGTGACCGGCGCCGGCCTCATGTGCGGCGCCGAGCTCGACGGGCCGTACGCCACCCACGCGGTGGTGTCGGCCCGCGAGGCCGGATTCATCCTCAACGCGACCGGTCCGACCCGGCTGCGGTTCGTACCACCGCTGGTGATCACCGCCGCCGACCTCGACGCCCTCGACGCAGCCCTCCCCGCGATCCTCGACCACGCCCGCGCCGCCGCAGCACCGTCCACCACGGAGGCCACCCCATGACGTCCACGACGCGCCACCTCCTCCGCGACGACGACCTCTCGCCGGCCGAGCTCCTCGAGGTCCTCGACCTGGCCGACCGGATGAAGGCCGAGCCGTTCGAGCACAAGCCGCTCGCCGGCCCGCACACGGTCGCGCTGGTCTTCGACCGCCCGACGCTGCGCACGCAGGTGTCGTTCGCGGCCGGGATCGCGGAGCTCGGCGGCAACCCGATGACCGTCGACGGCGGGCTCGCCGCGATGGGGTCGCGCGAGGGCGTCGAGGACGTCGCCCGGATCCTCGGCCGACAGGCCGCCGCGATCGTGTGGCGCACCGCCCACCAGGCCGACGTGGTGACCATGGCGGCGTACTCCGGGGTGCCGGTCCTCAACGCGCTCACCGACGAGTTCCACCCCTGCCAGCTCCTCGCCGACCTCCAGACGGTCCGCGAGCGCAAGGGCCGTCTCGCCGGCGTCCGGGCCGCCTTCGTCGGCGACGGCGCCTGCAACATGGGCAACTCGTGGGTGCTCGCGGGTGCCACCGCCGGCATGCACGTGGTGGTCGGCGCCCCGGACGGCTACAACCCCGATGCGCACGTCGTAGCCAAGGCTCGCGAGATCGCCCAGGACACGGGCGGCTCGATCGAGCTGGTCGCCGACCCGGTCGCCGCCGTCACGGGCGCGGACGTCGTCATCACCGACTCCTGGGTGAGCATGGGCCGCGAGGAGGAGTCGCAGGAGCGGATGCGTGTCTTCCCGCCCTACGGCATCACCGAGGACCTGCTCTCGCACGCTGCCGCCGACGCGATCGTCATGCACTGCCTGCCCGCCTACCGGGGCAAGGAGATCTCCGAGGAGGTCATCGAGGGCCCCCACTCCGTGGTGTGGGACGAGGCGGAGAACCGCCGCCACGCCCAGAAGGCGGTGCTGGCCTGGTTGCTGGAGCGGTCATCATGAGCGCCGTGTCGCCCCTGACCAAGAGCGCCCGCCACCAGCGGATCATCGACATCGTGACCTCCCACCCGGTGCGCTCGCAGACCGAGCTCGCCAACCTGCTCGTCGACCACGGCGTCCGCGTCACGCAGGCCACGCTGAGCCGCGACCTCGTCGAGCTCGACGCGGTCAAGGTGCGCAGCGCCGCCGGCGCCCTCGTGTACGCAGTGCCGGGCGAGGGCGGCGACCGCACCGTCTCCGCGCCCCGCGAGAGTGCTGCCGGCCGTGATCGGCTCGCCCGGCTCTGCGGCGAGCTGCTCGTCAGCGCCGAGGCGAGCGCCAACCTCGTCGTCCTCCGCACTCCGCCGGGTGCCGCGCAGTTCCTGGCCAGCGCCTTCGACAAGGCCGACCTCGGCGACATCCTCGGCACGATCGCCGGGGACGACACCGTCCTGGTCATCGGCCGCGACCCGAGCGGCGGCGCCGCCCTGGCGCAGCGCTTCCTCGACCTCGCCAACGACGCCCACCACTCCACCCCAGCAAAGGACTCCCAGTGAGCAAGGTCCTCACCTCCCTCCCGGTCGGCGAGCGCGTCGGCATCGCGTTCTCCGGCGGCCTCGACACCTCGGTGGCGGTCGCCTGGATGCGCGCGAAGGGAGCGGTGCCCTGCACCTACACCGCCGACATCGGCCAGTACGACGAGCCCGACATCTCCGGCGTGCCCTCGCGCGCCATGCAGTACGGCGCCGAGCTCGCCCGGGCGGTCGACTGCAAGACGCAGCTCGTCGAGGAGGGTCTGGCGGCCCTCGCCTGCGGCGCCTTCCACATCCGCTCGGGAGGTCGCGTCTACTTCAACACCACGCCGCTCGGCCGCGCGGTCACCGGCACCATGCTGGTCCGGGCCATGCACGACGACGACGTCAACATCTGGGGCGACGGGTCGACCTTCAAGGGCAACGACATCGAGCGGTTCTACCGCTACGGCCTGCTCGCCAACCCCGACCTGCGCATCTACAAGCCGTGGCTCGACGCCGACTTCGTCACCGAGCTCGGCGGTCGGCACGAGATGAGCGCCTGGCTCACCGCGCGCGACCTTCCCTACCGCGACAGCCAGGAGAAGGCCTACTCCACCGACGCCAACATCTGGGGCGCCACCCACGAGGCCAAGACGCTCGAGCACCTCGACGTGTCGCTGGAGACCGTCGAGCCCATCATGGGCGTGAAGTTCTGGGACCCGTCGGTCCCGATCGAGGCCGAGGACGTCACCATCCGCTTCGACCAGGGCCGGCCGGTCGCCATCAACGGCACGACCTACGGCGACCCGGTCGCCCTCGTCCACGAGGCCAACACGATCGGCGGCCGCCACGGTCTCGGGATGTCGGACCAGATCGAGAACCGCATCATCGAGGCCAAGTCGCGCGGCATCTACGAGGCCCCGGCGATGGCACTGCTGTTCATCGCCTACGAGCGGCTGGTCAACGCCATCCACAACGAGGACACGGTCGCGCAGTACCACAACGAGGGCCGCAAGCTCGGCCGGCTGCTCTACGAGGGCCGCTGGCTCGACCCGCAGGCGCTGATGATCCGCGAGTCGATCCAGCGCTGGATCGCCTCGCTCGTCACCGGCGAGGTCACCCTCCGCCTGCGCCGGGGGGAGGACTACACGGTCCTGCGCACCGACGGCCCCGCGTTCTCCTACCACCCCGACAAGCTCTCCATGGAGCGGACCGAGAACGCCGCCTTCGGCCCCACCGACCGCATCGGCCAGCTGACCATGCGCAACCTCGACATCGCCGACTCGCGCGCCAAGCTCGAGCTGTACGCCTCCCAGCCGCTCGACCAGGGCCAGGTGCTCGTGGAGAACGGGACGCTGTTCGGCGCCATCGAGGAGGGCGGGTACGACAAGATCACCGACAACCCGTCCGCTCGTTCGGAGGCGGAGGACGACAGCGCGCTCGACGCCGCAGCGATGGAGTTCGGAACCGACTGATGGCAGACACACCGACGAGCGCAGGCACCACCAACGAGGGATCGCTCTGGGGCGGACGATTCGCCAGCGGTCCGTCGCCGGAGCTCCAGGCCCTGTCGAGGTCGACGCACTTCGACTGGCAGCTCACGCCGTACGACCTGGCCGGCTCGCGCGCCCACGCCAACGCCCTGCACCGCGCCGGGCTCCTCACCGACGCCGACCACGCCGAGCTGCTGCGCGGGCTCGCGGCGCTGGGGGAGCGCTACGACTCCGGCGACCTGCGGCCGGCCGACACCGACGAGGACGTGCACGGCGCACTCGAGCGGCTGCTGCTCGAGGAGGTCGGCCCCGAGGTCGGTGGCCGGCTGCGGGCGGGTCGCTCGCGCAACGACCAGGTCGCGACCCTGTTCCGGGCCTACCTCCGCGACCACGCCCGCACCATCTCCGGGCTCGTGCTCGACCTCGTGGACGTGCTCTCCGGCCAGGCCGCCGAGCACCTCGACGTGGTCATGCCGGGTCGTACGCACCTGCAGCACGCCCAGCCGGTGCTCCTGTCGCACCACCTGCTCGCCCACGCGTGGCCACTGGTGCGCGACGTCGAGCGCCTCCGGGACTGGGACGCCCGCGTGGCCGGCGACTCGCCGTACGGCTCCGGCGCCCTCGCCGGGCAGACCCTGGGGCTCGACCCCGAGGCCGTCGCGGCCGAGCTCGGGTTCACCGGCTCGTCCGCCAACTCCATCGACGGCACCGCGTCGCGCGACTTCGCCGCGGAGTTCGCCTTCGTGACCGCCCAGGTCGGTGTCGACCTCTCCCGGCTCGCGGAGGAGGTCATCCTCTGGACGACGCGCGAGTTCGACTTCGCGACGCTCCACGACTCCTGGTCGACGGGCTCGAGCATCATGCCGCAGAAGAAGAACCCCGACATCGCCGAGCTCGCCCGCGGCAAGTCCGGGCGGCTCATCGGCAACCTGTCCGGTCTGATGGCGACCCTCAAGGGCCTGCCACTCGCCTACAACCGCGACCTCCAGGAGGACAAGGAGCCGGTCTTCGACTCCGTGCAGACGCTCGAGGTCCTGCTGCCCGCCGTCACCGGGATGGTCGCCACGCTCACCTTCAACGGCCCGCGGATGGCCGAGCTGGCTCCCCAGGGCTTCTCGCTGGCCACCGACGTCGCCGAGTGGCTGGTGCGCGAGGGCGTGCCGTTCCGCGACGCCCACGAGCTCGCGGGTGCTTGCGTACGGCGCTGCGAGGAGCTCGGCTGCGACCTGCCCGACCTGACCGACGAGGAGCTGGCTGCCATCTCGCCGGCCCTGACGCCGGAGGTCCGCTCGGTGCTCACCGTGGAGGGCTCGGTGTCGTCGCGCTCCGGGCGCGGTGGCACCGCTCCCGTACGGGTGCGTGAGCAGCTCGACGAGCTGCGGGCCGCCAGTGCCGGTCACCGTGGTCGCCTGGGCTGAGGGCGACCCGCTCGAGGTCGCCCCCCGGTTGCTCGGCGCCGTGCTCACGCACGGGGGAGTGTCCGTACGCCTCACCGAGGTCGAGGCCTACGCAGGTCCCGCCGATCCGGGGTCCCACGCCTACCGGGGCCGTACGCCGCGCAACGCGGTCATGTTCGGTCCGCCCGGACACCTGTACGTCTACTTCGTCTACGGCATGCACCACTGCGCCAACCTCGTCACCGGGCCCGACGGGGACCCGGGCGCGGTCCTCCTCCGAGCGGGGGAGGTGGTGGCCGGCGTCGATCGTGCCCGGTCGCGACGGCCCGGGGTTCCCGACCGCGACCTGGCGCGAGGGCCCGCTCGTCTGTGCCGCTCGCTGGGCATCGACCTGTCCGACAACGGGGTGCGTCCCGAGCTCGTCCCGGGGGAGCCGGTGGTCCAGATCAGTCGGGGGCCCCGCGTGGGGCTACGACGTGCAGCCGACCTGCCGTGGCGGTTCTGGGCGACGGGCGACCCCACGGTGAGCCCCTACCGGCCGGCAGCGCCTCGCCCCACAGGCCCCTGACCTGCGGTTATGCGTGAGGGCGACCCCCGGTTTGGCATGTGGCCCGGACGTCGTCTAATGTTTCACCTGTCGCCGCAAGCGGCGCCGCCTCCTGGCCAGAAGGTCAGATGAAGCGGAAACCAGCTGCGACCACCGAAGCACGAAGCCCCGCCGAGTTTGACGCGGGATGGAGCGCCCGGTAAGTTTCTGCAGGTTGCCCCGCGACCGAACCAGCCTAGCTGGTGAGGAACGGGTGCGTCTGATTCTTGAGAACTCAACAGTGTGTTTGATTAGTCGACGAATTAGTTTGTTATGCCCCGTTGACACTGGCTTTGGTTGGTGTCGCGGTTTCTTTGACAATGATTCTGGCAA
>NZ_JCAQOX010000014.1:0-787536 GCF_059567905.1 Nocardioides sp. BGA-UO-ETr-FS32
GCGTCAGACAAGTCGAGGTCTTCCAGGATGAGCGTGTAGGAGCCTTCATCCTCGGGAGACCTCGACGTCTATCCCGGGACCGACGCGCCCGACCGATCTACACCCTCAACTGTGAAGAGCCCCGTTGCTGACCACTGCGGGGTGTCGGCGAGCAGGTCGAGAACCATGTACCGCAGGGCCGTCGACTTCCCGGCTCCGGGGTCGCCGATGACGATCTGCCGTTCCGAGGTGCCGAGCCACTCGTTGGCGGCAACGACGTGGTCACGCGGCGGGTCCCCGACATGGGTCGTGCCCCACGGTGTTGGGACATACCAGTCGCCGGCCATCGTCCCGCTCGTGCGAACGGACGTCTCGCCGGACGCCCCGCCTGCTTCTGCGGCCATGCCGCTGATGCCGGTACTTGCGGCTATGGGGCCGTCGGTGCTGGAGCCGTCGGCACTGGGGCCGCCGTCGGCAGGATGCGACCGCCGCGTCGCGGGCGCCTGATTCCACGAGGTCGTCAACTGTTCGAGGACGCCGACTGGCTCCAGATCCGGAGTGACAAACCGGTCATCAAGCGACGGTGCTCGATTCCCGCCGCGCAGTGACAGAAGCTGGCCCGAGTCGGCCACCGCGAACACGGCACCGTAGGCATCACGCAAAGCCGCCCGCAGTTCACCCACCTTCCTTGCATCCATCCGCGTTCCGAGCTCGTCGGCTGCTCGTTGACCGCAGAACACGCGAACCCACTCGCGACCAAAGAAGTCGTTCACCAGACGCGGACGTTCACGCAGCAGGTCCGACATGGCCTCGCGGTCCCAAACGACGAGATCGATGCCTATCAGGGCGAGTTCGGCGGCCTGAGCCTCGATGACGTCAGCAAGTTCAGTACGTACCCCGGTGTCCGAGGTCGCATAGATGAACTGTCGAGTCTTATCGGCCCACTTTCCGTGGCGGAAAGCAGCGATGGCCTCCTCGAACATCGCCTTCCCCACCTTGCGAACCCGCTTGGCCTGCAGTGACACCACGTTGCGTTGTGCCGAAGGCCGTCCGAGCAAAAGCGGGTCACGCGAGAAGACGTCGATGCCCCCCTGGTTCTGACCCGCCGTCCCGTAAAGGCGGGTCAACCTCGTCCCGACCGGATAGGAGCCGCCTGGGGAGGCGTTGTCGTCGTAGGCCTCAGTCAGTTCGAGCAGGCGCGCACACAGGCGCTCAAAGTCGGGCCAGTCGAGCTCTGGAGTCGGCAACGTCCGATAGGACTTGTCGAGCGGAGGATCAACACGTGATATCGGGGGCGTGAACAACCATCCGGGCGCCCGTGCCGCAGACGGAGGCTGTCCCGCTTCAACGTCCTCGGTCAACTCGCCCTCCGTCTGCGCTCATTCTTTGCCATGGTCGGCGTCACGCCGCCCGTCGCAAGTTCACCACGAGCGACCCAATAATGACCCCAGGGAGGCGACGGATGCCGTGCCCGGCTAGAGAGTCTCAAGGTGAGGAACCCTGACTGACGACGCATCTCGGCTATCGGCTCGGTCAAAGAGTTGGTAGTCCGCGGAGCCAGTGAGGTCGCGCGTTGTCCGTAGGCGCCGATTACGATGAGGCCAACCTCGTCATCGGCTGGCTGTGTCGTTTCCATTGACTGACCCGAGCGTCAGGATCCGTTGAATTCCTGGATGCGTTTGGTCAGTCTGATGACCTGCACCCAGGTCAAGATGACGAGCATCGCGAGGAACAGCCACACGATCTGGAACACAGCAAGCGCGGGCTGGTAATGCTTGAACGCCTTGAGGTAGTCGGTGGTGACAGCGCTCCAGGTTGAGTGCAGGACGAAAACCGCCGAGGGTGTCAAAGCAGCTGCCAGCAGAGTCCCGGCCAACGCGAGCGGCAATGCCATCCTCCATAGCGCCGTCCGCATGGCCTGCAGCGCGGGACCACGGTCAGCCGGGTGCTTCTCCTTCCGTGTCGACGTGGCTTCGGTGATCACCGGCATCCACTGTCCGTACAACACGGTCAGAGCGGCAAGTGCCAACCCTGCTGATCCGACGACGTCTGCTGTCGGTAGAAGATCGCTCATCCCTCGGTCAGCTTCAGGTAGGCGCTGTTCTTGATCTCATAGGTCGTGATCATGTTCCGTGCTCGCACGATCTGCGGAAGCGTCCCGTCCTTCGCCGCGAGACGGCGATTGAGAGCCTCGATGACGTTTTCAGAGTCCACGGTGATGCTCCATGAGTCGTTCTCCGCGTCCTGGATTGCGCCCTCGAGGGCAGAGGCCAAGGTCGCTGTGATGGCCTCCTGCAACTCGTACTGGTACTTCGACATCACTGCACGCAGGAGCGCCCGGCTCTGCGAAGTCGTTGTCTGGAAGAGGTCGCTGATCTGCTGCTCGGTTGGCAAGTGCCCGTGAAAGACATGACGAATGAGGAGGTAGAGCCGGTACTCGCGGACGTCTTGGCCTCGTGTGAATACGCGCTGTCCGAGCACCATTCTGACGTACTCCTCCGTTGCAGCGTCGGAAAACGTCTTCAACTCGTTCGTGACCTCGTCCTCCTTGCAACCGAAGATCTGAGCAAGTTGGGCAATCTCGTCGTCGGTAAACTGCATCTGCGCCACGTCATTACGCCCTTCTCATGTAGCTGTGCCTAATCGCTTCGACACGTGCGATGCATCGATCTCACCATGGCTCGAGCGCATCCATGACAGATTGTTCGGATCCGATGTCGCCGATCGCGGTCACAGTGTCACCAGTCGCTGGCCCCCAACCGTCGTTTCGCATCCGCGGGGCACGTCTCCGGATTCTCGTCGCGCATCGAGGGCATCGGCGGGCCCCGGGCCGAGCCGTCGTTCGTGCCCGATCTCGTCGACCCGGATGGTGGAGGTCCCTGACGCGGCATCGGTGGCTGCCGCGCACTTCCTGCCCTCGCGAATCGGTCAGCTCGCCGGACCTTCCATAGGGAACGCGCTGTACGTCGAGACCAAGCTGGCGTGCGACATGCAGGCTGCCGGAGAGGCAGGGTCCATCGTCACCCCGCTGTGCGATGACGGGGTCCGCTACCTCGACACGTACTTCTCCTCGTTGTGGGTCGCCGGGCAGGGCTGGGACCTGGCGCCGTACAGGCCGTGCTCTCACGGGCTTGGGACGACGGCACCTGGATCGGCTAAAGCCCCACCGGCGCGCGCCGGGGACGTCGTCCGCATCGGCGAACTGTTGATGGGTGATGAGCGGCTGCGCATCGACGTCCGGCAGCGGCTCCGCACTTTGTCGGCGCGCGTCTTACCGCTTGAGGCCGGGCCAGTGCCGTTCCAGGCGGTCTTTGGGACCCCACCCGCCTGAGAAGACAGGAGGTGGCCTGTAGGCCGCGTCGCTCTTCCGACGACGCTGCGCCGACTACGGTTGCCGAGTGGGAAGTTGGGCCAGTCTTCAGATCCTTGGGAAGGAAGTCTTCCATTGGAAGAGCGAAGTTGACCCCACCTTTTTGTTCCTGTTCACGCGGGACGACGTGACGTACACGCCGCTGGCCCCGGAAGCGGACGATCCCTTCCCAAATCCGCTACTCGTCCTCAGGTCGAGGGTACGCGTCCTTGCAGACCGTCTCGATGCATTGGGTATCGCAGCGACGGACTTGGATTCATGCCTCCGGCACTCCATCGAGGAGCAGTTGGAACTCATCGAGCAGATGGCGGACCCGCCGTGGGGGCTTGAACGCGATGAAGTGGCGATAGCCGAGCTTCAACATATGACCTTTGCGCGGTGGGTGGAGAGGGTCCGGGTTGCGCTGCCCAATCACGATCCCTTCAGCAGGACGCCGCCCCGTGGCGACTACATGGACCTCGAACCGCTGATGAGCCTGTGGGAGGACTTTGACCCTAGGTGGCTGCTGCGCGCGTTCCTCGAGGCCTGCGATCCAGATGAAGAAGTCGTTCTCGACCTAACCGACTTGGCGCTGGGTGGCTATCTAGAGGAGTACGACTTCGACCCCCAAGTCGCAGCCACAGTGATGTTCAGTGCTGCCCTCTTGAACGGGGTGCCCGCTGTCGTGATTACCGAAGGCACGAACGACGCAGAGTTCCTTCGTGCGGCGATCGAGGTGCGGCGCCCTCACCTCGCCCAGTTCGTTCGCTTCTACGACTTCGGGTCGGTTCCGGGTGGTGCCTCGTTCGCGCTGAGCACGGTGAAGTCGTTGGCCGCCGCCGGCGTCAGCAATCGCGTCATTGTGTTGCTGGACAACGACACGGCTGCTCGGGAGGCACGTCGCAGTATGAAACACGTGCGGCTGCCTGGCCACTATGCGATCGACCACTACCCACCCCTCGAGCTGGCGAGGAGTTATCCGTCGGTAGGGCCGACGGGAGCACACGTTGGCGACGTGAACGGCCATGCCTGTTCCATCGAGATGTATGCGGGTCGTGACGCTCTTACTGACCCTGCGACCGGAGACCTGCGCCCAGTGGTGTGGTCAACCCACATTCGAGCGGTTGGTGCATACCAAGGCGAGGTTGCCGACAAGGCCGCCATTCACGAGGCATTTCGGGCGAAGGTGGTCTCCGCCCTCGAAGACCCATCCGTCATCGACGATCAGGACTGGGACGGGATGGACGCCATCCTGGACAAGCTCATGGAGCTGCTGCGCTCCCTTGGCGTGCCAGATCCAGCACAACGCAATGCATTCACGCGCTAAGCACGGCACTCGTCCTCAACTCCGGCGGCCGTTTGCGGTCTACAACAAGATCTGGCGCTGCCGCGGGCACGGTCACCTGACGGTTGCGACGCGAAAGTCATTCCGCCGCGTGAGGGCCGGAGAGTCTGCTCACATGGCGATAAACGCGCGATCGGTTCTTGCGACTCGGTCATTCGGCGCGCTGCACGAAGCCTTCGGCGACAGGTCATCTAGCGTTGCACCGCGTTGGCGTCCGTTGCTGACAGGGGTGCCCCATGCTGAATCCCCCAGCCGTTGCCGCGATTCGCGCTCTGTCGAGAGTGGTGGGGTCGCCGCTCAACCTGGGCGTGAGCACCAATACGCGCCGTGCTTGCTGCACTCCAGAGCATCCTGCAACGGTCGCGAAGGCCGAACTGGGGAACGCAGCACGTAGATGCCATCGAATCAGTCATGGATGTCCCATCTCGCCCTTAGCATTACGGCCGCTGGGCATCGAGGCGCCGGCGACGCGAGGGGATGTGCTGTCCGTGTTTAGGAATGATGCTGTCGCCACCGTGATCTTCCGCGTGACGCCCACTGCCCGGCGTGAAGAGATCGGCTGGGCACGAGGACCGTGGCCTCTGCCTGTCAACGCCACGACAGCTACGCAGGCGATCAGGGCGACATACTTCCACCCCCGGGCCGCAGCGACGCTGTACGGGTCCGAGCAGGCACCGACCCGCTGGTGGACCGCACCGGACCGGCCCGCCACGTTCCGAGGCGCGGACGTTCTCGCCGTCGAGTACGTCTGGAACGACCAGGTCCGCGACACCGGCTTGCGCTCTGCGTCCGCCTACCTTCTGCTCCATGTCGGCCTCGGCTCCTGCGTGCCTGAGACGCTCGCAAGGCTCGCTTTCGCTGGCGGTGACGTCTTCGACACTGATGAAGCGGACCTTCGGATGCTCGCCGACGGCTGGTGCGAGCTGCCCGCCGAGAGTCGCTCGTTCCGGCAGCGCACGACCACCGTCTGCTTCGCCCGCCTCACGGACTCGGCTGAGCCGCCGCCGTACGCCATGAACATCGACGTTTCCGCGCGCTCGCAGTGGCTGTTCACGCTTGCATCTGCGACGCCGCCCGACCGCTTCCACCCGGACCCGGATGAGCCGCTGCCGCCCGAGACTGCCCTTTCTCGTTCCTGGCGCGGCATGGTGCTCCGCGACGGCGCCGCCTTCCTGGGACGTTCCGAGCCCGACGCCTTTCTCGACGGCGGCGTCGCAAGGGCTCTCATGCAGTCGGTGTACGTCGACGCGATCCTCCTCGGCCGGATGCAGTTGGACGCTCTCAGCGGTCTCGCCGAGGCGATCGCCAGTGTCAACGCCACGGACTCGGCCACAGCCAGCTCTGAACTGCGGGACATCCAGTACTGGCTCGACGACGTGCGCAGCAACCTCTGGTGGGACCGGGTGACCCACCACGGACCCGCCAACGAGATCCTGTCGGCCTTCCAGTCGCAGCACCGAACTCAGGACCTGCTCCGAGAAGTGGTGGCCGAGCTGGCTGACCGCGTCCGCTTCCACGGCATGCTCCAGGACGAGACCACTAACCGCCTGCTCAACGTAATCGCCGTCATCGGCGTCCCCATAGGTGTTGGACTCGCGGTTGCCCAGATCGTCACTTCGGCCGGCTTCATGGCCGCTGCTGTGTCGCTCCTGGTCTCGGCGCTCGCCGCGGTCGTGATCAGCCTGTCTCTGCAACGACGCTTCGCCACCAACCGAAGGACCCTGGACACGTGAACGACACACGCTCGCACTACGACCGCCTGGCGGCGACCTACAACGCCAACTGGGAGTACAGCGAGGAGTACCTCACCTGGATGAGCGACACCATCGCGAAGCACCTCGACGTCGCGGGAGCGGACATCCTGCTCGACATCGGCGGCGGCACGGGGATCTACAGCGCCCGGCTGCGTCGGCTGATGTCCCCGCGTGCCCGCGTCTTATGTCTCGATCCCTCGCAGGCCATGCTTGATCAGGCACCCGAAGGTATCGAAACGGTCCCCGCCTTCGCCGACGACGCGGTCCGGGTCCTCGCCGAGCGCGACGTCCCGCAGGTCGATCGGATGCTCCTCAAGGAGGTCGTCCATCACTTCGATGACCCGGCCGCGACCCTCGGACGCCTCTCGACGGCGCTCGGCCCAGGAGGGCGCCTGGTGATCGCGCTGCTGTCGCCAACGCTGGACTACCCGCTATTCCGTGCTGCGCACGAGGCCTTCGAGTCCAGGCAGCCGCACTACGACGACATCGCCGAGGCACTGCGGCGCGCGCACCTCCAGGTCTCAGTGGCGCACGAGGCGTTCGAGCTGGAGATCCCGGTAGCCACCTACGTGGACATGGTCCGTGACCGCTACATGTCGTTGCTCTCCGCCTTCGGCGACACCGAGCTGGCCACCGGCCTCCGCGAGATGGAGGCAGCGGCTCCCGAGTCCGGCGTCTACCGGTTCGCCGATCGGTTCGTGTTCGTGACCGGGAGCCGTAATGGATAGCCGGCTCGACGACCTGCGAAGGAAGCTCAAGTCGCAGCAGGTCATCGTGACCCGGCTCGGCCTCGATGTCGAGCGGCCACTGAAGTCGATCGACGCCGGCTTTCCCGAGAACGCCGTCACCCTCGTCGGCAAGCTCATCGAGCGGATCCTCAAGGAGTCGTGGGACTACTACGAGGTGATCGGCAAGCCCGAGGGCAAGGGCCTGAACGAGCTGATCAAAGGCGTCAAGGAGCACATCAACAGCCCGGGGGTGCTCCAATCGCTCGCGGACATCCAACAGCTACGCAACCGATCCGCGCACGACGGCTACCTCGTAGAGGAGCAGGACGCGCTGGTCGCGATCGCCCGGTTCGCCGTCGTTCTGGAGTGGTTGCAGGCGACCCGGCATGATCTCACGGGGACCGCCGACATCGTGCCTGACGAGGAGCTGGTCGCCCGCATCGAATTCGTCTCCGGCTTGTACGACGCCCTGGGATATCGGCTCCAGCTTCGCCAGGATCTCACCTCGTCGACGACGTATCTCCAGTTCGGCAACCAAGCGGGCAGCCACGCCGACTACGTCGAGATCGTCCTTGGCCAGTCCTACCTGGAGCTCTGCCAGATCTTCGAGAAGACCCACGGCGAGTTGCTGCGCACCGGCTATCCGAAGCTGACGCGCTTCGTCCTTGTCGACGACGAATTGGAGGAGGAGAGCCCGGGATCGCCGCTCAGCCCGGCGCGCATCGTCGGCTACCAGCAGTTCCTCGACACTGTCGTCGACTCCAAGGAGCTCTCACGGTTGGCCGCCGAGCAGGCCGCCCTCCGGCACCAGGGTGCCGAGATGGACCGGCTGCCGCTCATCGGCGATGTGCTGACCATCGACAGGCGCACCCTTGAGTACGCCATCCGTCGCGTTCCCGACGTCGAGTCGCTAGTTCGCCGGCGAGAGGCGGACGGCGGAAACCTACTCATAGTCGGCCCCGGAGGTATGGGCAAGTCCGAGATGCTGCTCCGGCTCGCCATGGAGCCCGCGCTCGGCGGCCGCTACCGTTTCTACCTCGATCTCGGGGACCGCCGCGACGGCGAGTCGTTCCCTGAGCTCGTGGTGCGCCAGGTGGGAGCGGCCTTTGCGATCCCCCGTCTCCAAGTCTGGGACTGTTTCCTCTACCTGGTGCGCTCCGGGCGGTGCGTGTGCCTGCTGGACGCCATCGACGAGGGCGTACCGGGTGGCGGGATCGACGCGGTCGTGGACCTGTTCGGCCAGCTCAGCGTCCTGCTGTCCCGGTCGTCGGCGACCGTGCTGACCTCTCGCCAGTCGTTCCTGCTTGATAGTCCATATGTCCGCCAGCTACTGCATCGGGACGCGCTCGTGTCCGAGAAGGTCTCCAGTAGGCTGGTGTCCGAAGGCGTCGACGTCCTGTCGCTGCCCGACTTCTCCTGCGTCCGGCTCACCGGGGTGGCGGACCGGCCGGGTGTTTCCCCGCTCATGCGGCTGCTCGCCGACCGAACCGGGCTCGACGGCGACGCGCTCTTCCCACTTGTCGAAGACTTCGTCGGCCGTGCCGCACGAGACGCCGGCGCGACCACGCATGACCTGGCCGACGCGATCGGCGCCGGGTGTTTGCGCGGCGAGAGCGTGGTCTCGGTCTTCGACCTCTTCCGTTCCATCGGTCCCACCGCTTTCGTGGACGGAATCCCCGAGGCGGACCAGTGCCGGCTCCTCGACCTGATGGCGCCTGTCAGCCGTGGCGAGCTGCGATTCCGCCATCAGGTCTTCCGCGAGTACCTCGCCGCTGACCACTATCTCCGTCATCCCGACTCCGCCGAGCTGGCCGGCGTCGCGGTGACGGACCAGTGCCGTGACTTCGTTCGCGCTCTTGCCGTCGGAAGCGAGCCAGGCGTAGGGGTGGTCGCGGGGACCTACCTCGTGGGACCGCCCGGACAGCTCCGGATCCATGCGCAGTCAACTCCGGTTCACATAGCGCGGCGACCCGTCACAGCTGGCGAGTACGCCGCGTTCCTCCGGGCCGTCGACGGTGACGACCCTGCGACGTACCAGCACCGGCTCCAACCGAGGGATGCCACCGTGCTGCCGTTCTACGAACGGCTCCAGATCCCCTCCCTGTACGACGACCCGCGATTCGCCGAGCACCCCGCGACCTGCGTTTCGTGGTGGGGAGCTTGGTCCTACGCCCACTGGGCCGGCGGGCGCCTTCCGACCTCGACCGAGTGGGAGCTGGCCGCTCGCGGGCGCGATGGCCGGTTTTTCCCGTGGGGTGACGAGGCCGACCCGACCCGACTTAACTGCGCCGACCACTGGTCCTCGCGGCTCTTCCCCTCCTGGGACGAGTGGCGCGCCGCCTATGACCGCGGCGACCTGGCGGCCGGAGCGCCGACAGCCGTTGGGGCCTTCCCGACCGGGATGTCGCCGTTCGGTTGTCTGGACATGGCGGGGAACGTCTGGGAGTGGACTGCATCGTGTCTCGAGACCGTTCCCGATGCCGTGATCGCCGGAGGCTCGTTCGACAACCCGATCCGCGGCACGCGGACGTTCAGCCGGGGAGCTTACCGGTTGAACGGCCGCAGCAACGCCGTCGGTCTTCGTATCGTCGTGCCCGAGGAGACTGGGGCATGACGGACTCGACAGCCGCCTACCTGGTGGGCCAGGTCGTCGCCAGCTTGACCCGCGGGGGTGGTGCGCGCGGCACCGGCAGCGTCTACAAGATTCGAGCCGACTCAGGCGAGGAGTACACGTGTGAGTATGTCGATGTGGTCACCGAGGGCTTCCGAACGCTCAAGACCGGAGACGTCGTGCGGTTCGCCGCGGACGACGAGCTGGGTGAGTTGCGCGCGCGCCAAATCCTGAAGATTGCCGACGCCACGCTGGACGACCTGTACACCAAGAGCATCACGCCCTTTGTGTCGGGGGAGACGGACCTCCAAGAACGGTGAAGCCCGGGAGTCAGCGCGCTTGGCGCCGTGGCTCGACCGATCCGCAACCGGGGCGTTCACTGATGGCGCACCGCAAGGACCGACTCCGGACGGGCGTAAGGGGTACTCCGACGCCTCGCACTGGCTCGCGCAGAGTATGCCCGGCCCTCTTCACGCGGTCACCGAAGTACGACATTCCGCCGCCTGTCGGGGACGCCGTCGACATCCAGATCCGCCCAGGAGCGTGGCGTCTCGGCATGATGACGCGGGGCTGGCTTCTCCGGCATGACCTCGACTATTCGCCTCCGCAGTAGCCCGGTTTGCACAAAGCGCTCGCGGCCGACCTACCCGGGTGTGACCGGCGTCCAGTGATATCCGTCGGAGGAGACGGAGATCGTTCGCACTCCGGTCCTGGCGATGATGACACCGCCAGAAGTGTCGATCCCCCCGGACCAATACGGACCGAGCAGGCTAGGGGCGCCGGCTAGGGGCTCGGGCACGCGGCTCCCCGGGGCGTAGCGCCAGATCTCGCCGGGCGGCCCGCAGATCGGTTTGGTGCACGGGATGTCGGAAACGAAGAGTCGGCCGAAGAGCAGAGCTCCATCGTCGGCGTACGCGATGCCGCCGAAGTAGGGTCGGTCCCAGGGCAGCGGGACCTGGTGGAATCGTTGCTCGTCATCTGTCTGCCACAGCGCGTTCACGTACGACGGCAGGTCCTGCAACCACGTCGTCGACACCGTCGCCTGCAGGTGTCCGGGCCCCACGGCGACCCCCGCTTGGCCGTACCCGAATCCTGAGCCGCCGGTGGACCTGCCTCCCGGCAGGTCGGCTTCGGTAGTGGTCCATGTGCGTCCGCGGTCGCTACTGGTCTCGAAGCGCCACTGCTGACCGCGACGCTTGAAGCCTTGGACGCTCACGATCGCTCCGCGTCGGCCCGGTACGTGCTTCCATACCTCACCGAACCGGGTGCCCTCGACCGGATAGATTTCCGCAGCATCGACGTCGGCAGCCCAAAGTTGCCGTGTCTGGACGTCGCCGAGACCGTAGATGACGCTGCCAAAGCGGTCGAGGTCGAGGAGCACGTCTTCGCCTCTCCGTGCTTGCGGCTCCAGGACTCGCAGAGGTTTCGTCTTGCCGTTCGGGTAGAAGACGAACGCCGGGTAGTTGATGAAGGGGTCCTGCTGCTGGGCCCTGACGGCCACCGCCCCACCTCCAAGCGGGCTGTAGTACACCAAGTAGGCGAGAGCGTCGCTGATGTACATCCGAGTGGCGTGAGCCCAGTTGTCGTCGGTGGTAGCGATGACCGTGCCTTCGTTCCCCGCGCGCGGGTCGAGGAACATCGCCACGGCGTCGGTCCGGGAGGTGTACTCGATCTCGCGCAGCTCGAGGTCTGGGCCGACGTGGTCGAGGAACTGGACGCGGTCGAGGAACCCGTCGAGCTTCTCTTGTCGCTTCGGCGAGATAGGTCCCTTCGTGGCCGTAGTCACCGGAGCAGTCGATGGACTCTCGTCGGAACTCTTGCTATCCGTGCTCTCGGGGGCAGATCTCCCACCGGGCTGGCTCGGGGAGCGTGACTCACTGCGCTGGCGGCTTTCCTCGCTGCACCCAGCGAACAAGACGACCATCGCTACCAGCGTGACGTAAGAGCCAACTGCGCGCATGAACCTCCGACAGGTACGCGGTGCTTGTCCACCTCACCTCAGAGTGCCCACATACCCCCGGTCTTGCAAGCGTGCGACATCCAGTCGCCACGCGAAGTGTGTCTTACCGCCGCGTGTCAGCGTGACTTTGGCCAATCGACGGGCTCGCCGAGTTCGGCTCTCATCTGGTCGCGAAGCTGAGCGTAGATCTTGTCCAGCTCAGCGTGATCTCCCGCGCTGCCGGCTTCGCGCCAACGCTCCACCAGCGTTCGTACCTCCTCGCTTCCGAAAGCCTCGAGGCCCGCCCTGGCCTTGATGCTCATTCGCACGCGTTCACCTTTGGGGAAGGTCTCTTCGAGCTTGTCTAGCTTGTCCTGCCGACCCTCTTGCGCATCGCGCCGACGGTGGGACTCAAGCTCGCCGTTTTCGAGTGCCGCCACGTAGGCATCACGCTTCTCCTGAAGGATGCGTGCATGGTCCTGAGCCTTCTGGTTCAACCGAACGACTTGCTCGGCGTGGGCGCGGCCCTGCGCTCCGCTCCACCATGTGAAGAAGATGCCGGCGAGGCCGACCACCGCGGTACCGGTCGGCCCCACCCATTCCCACGCCATCCACACATCTTGCACAGTCCGGCGAAGAATGTCAGCGACTACGGCACGAGCGTCTCCCCGGCGAGATGAGTCAGTCCGTCGCGAGCGGGCTCGGCCCGCGTCGCCTTGCGGCAGGGAAGTGGAGCGGCAGCGGTGCTGCAGTGACGGTCGCCGTCACCGAGCGCTACGCCCGCGCCGTACGCGCGTGGCGACATCGCCCGCAGCTACTGCTCGAGCCTGCGCAGGGCGAGGCCCTGCGCCTCCGAGAACTGACCAGTCCGTCGTGCCCATTCAGTGACGTCGGTGTCGCGTAGGCCGGCGAGCTGGTGGGGGTCGCGCTCGAGGTCGTAGAGCTCCCGATCCCCGGTGTCGTGGTGCTCGACGTAGGCGTGGGAGCCCTCCCGGAGCAGCGTCCAGTCGAGGTTCGTGTTCTCGATGAACAGGCGGCGTCGCCAGGAGGACCAGTCGCCGGACCTGAGCGGCTCGAGCATGGATCGGCCATCGAGCTCGCGCCCAGTGTCCGGGTCGAGACCGGCGATGTCGAGGGTGGTGGGCATCAGGTCGACCTGCGAGACCAGCGCATCGACGGTGCGCGCCTCGACGCCTGGTCCGCGCACGGCGAAGGGGATGCCCGCCGCCTCCTCGTACGGCTGCGACTTGGAGAGCAGCCGGTGCTCGCCCAGCAGGTAGCCGTTGTCGGAGACGAAGAAGATCCACGTCCTTCGGAGCTGGCCGGTCCCGCGCAGGACGTCCAGCACCTTGCCGATCTGGTCGTCGAC
Source organism: Nocardioides sp. BGA-UO-ETr-FS32 (assembly GCF_059567905.1). Classification (NCBI taxonomy): domain Bacteria; kingdom Bacillati; phylum Actinomycetota; class Actinomycetes; order Propionibacteriales; family Nocardioidaceae; genus Nocardioides; species Nocardioides sp. BGA-UO-ETr-FS32. Next base: position 13,075 of record NZ_JCAQOX010000014.1, read on the forward strand.
GTCCTGCAGCTCCTCCAGCTTGCCCTCATAGATCTGCCGCATCCGACGACGGTCCTGTGGCGGCAGGTCTCGCAGCCACGTGGGCTTGTCGCTCATGTCGGGTTCGTTGAACGCCGGCGGGTCCCAGGCAACCCCGTCGAAGTCGTCGGCGTGCTCGGGACTCGGCGTGTAGGGGCCGTGGGGAGCTGTCGGGGCGTACACCGCGAACCACGGACCGTCGTCCTCGTGGCGCCGGATGAAGCGGCGCAGCCGCTGGGCGGCGAAGCGGTCGAACTCCCGCTGCGAGCCGACCTTCCGGACGGTGCCGTCGACGTTCACCCGGGGGTCGTCGATCATGCCGTCGAGCAGCGCGATCCAGCGGTCCCAGCCGGGGGCGACGTACGACGGGTCCTGGGCCAGTCCGTTCATGTACTTTCCGAAGTAGCCGGTGTCGTAGCCGGCCTCCTTCATCCTCGTCGCCGCCGTGTCCTGGTCATGCCCCTGAGCCACGAAGGGCTGATGGGTCATGTTGGTCTCGCACCCGTGGTTGTGGGGGTAGCGACTCGTGAGGATCGAGGCGCGCGCCGGCCCGCACAACGGCATCGCGCTGTAGCCCCGGCGGAAGTGCACCCCCTTGCGCACCAGCCGTCGCCAGGTGCGGTCCATCGACCGCAGCGTCGATCGCATCTGGTCGTCCGTGACGATCCACAGGACGTTGTCGGCCATGCGCCACACCCTACGCACGCGTGCCGTACCCGTCGCAGCCCTGACTCCCGGCTCAGCCGCCGAAGGCCGTCCTCAGGTCGAACCAGGTCGCCGTGTCTGTCGACGGTGCCACCGTGATCTTGGCGAGCAGCCGCTTGAGGTCCTCGATGTCGTAGCCCGTCAGCGGAGAGCCGTAGTTGTGGACGATGCGTTCGGTCCCGTCGACCTGGAGGACGACGGCGCTGACCTGCGACCTGTCGTCGCCGGTTCCCTGGAGACAGCCCGCGTCCCCGCGGTAGGAGAAGGCCTCGACGAACTGCAAGGAGGTCTGGGGCAGGTTGCACGAGGAGCTCGAGCCGGGTCGGCCCGTGATGCCGAGACCGCTCTCGAAGGAGGCGCGCCAGTACCGGCTGTTCGAGGGCAGGTCCACCTCCACGACCGTCTCCTCGCCGAGCACCTGGGCGAACGCCGTACCGAGGCGGAACGGCACGCGTACGGCCGCGCCGCCGGGACGGATCGCCTCCGCGATGGTGAGGATCTGCGCCTTCCTCGACGGCATGTAGGTGTCGTCCGACCTCCACACCGAAGCCCATGAGTCCGGCGCGTACTCCCAGACGAGGTAGGCCAGGTGGGAGCTGCCATCGAACCGCTCGACGAAGGTTCCGGGGACCCCGTGGATGCTGACCTCCTGCCGTGGTTGATCGGTTGCCGTCAGCCCCGGACCTTCGCCCTGGTAGTGGACGCGGACGGCGAACGTGGAGTTGGCCACCGCTACCTCGATCTCCTGACGGTCGGACCTGAGCGTCCCTGACAGCGCCGGCAGGCCCTCCGCGCGGAAGCCGAGCTCCTGCACGTCGAGGATCGACGACGGCGCGACCAGCGGGGCAGTCAGGCCGGGGTTCCCCGGCACCGGTACGAACGTGCTGCTGGGCGTCGGCGGGCCCGCGGGCTGCGGACGATCGGCCGGACCGTCGGCGGCGACGAGCGACGCGACAGCGACCACCGAGGCGAGGCCGAGGGCCGCCCCGCCGGCAAGCAGGCCGCGGCGTCGCCGTACGCGCCGTCGTCCCCGCTGGAGGTCGTCGGCGACCAGGACGGGCGGCGCGGCGATGTGGTCGTGGTAGTCCACGACCCTGCGCATGAGGTCGAGATCGTCGTTCATCGTTCGTCTCCCTGCCCGAGTGCGGCACCGAACGTCGGCGCCAAGGTCCGCCGGAGTGCGGCGACGGCGTCGGCGCTCTGGCTCTTCACGGTTCCGGGGCTGATCTGGAGCTCGGCGGCGGTCTCCTCGATCGTGAGGTTCCAGATGTGGCGCAGCACGATCACCCGGCGTTGACCGGGTGGGAGCGCCTGGAGTGCGGCCCTGATCGCATCGGCGTCCTCCATGGGGAACCCCGGCTCGACCGGCACGTCGCGCGGCTCGGAGGCCCGTTCGCGACGCCACGGCCGGCGGCGGTCGCTGTAGTGCGCGTTCACGATGATCCGGCGCACGTACCCGTCGATGTTGTCCATCCGCCCGACCCGGTCCCACGACGCGTACAGCCGCGCCAGGGCGTCCTGCACGACGTCCTCGGCACGATGGGGATCGCCACACAGCAGGCACGCCGTACGGAACAGCTGCGGCCGCCGCGCCACCACGTAGTCGCTGAACGCGGATTCGTCCATGGCGGGGCCTCCTCTCGGACACCTAACGCATCAGCATGGCCGAACTGTTGGGTCGAGAGGGCAACTTCCTGGAGCCGGTACAGACACGTGGCGCAGTGGCGTGGCGCGCGTCTAGTGTCCGGAGACATGGAAGGCCTTGTGCTCCGCGTCCGCCTCATCAGCGGCGACACCATGGACGTCACGTACGACGACCGCGCCGGGGCGAGCGAGGACGAGGTCGTCGACCACGTCGTCACGACGCTGTCGCAGGAGTCCGGCGTGCTGCGCTGTCGGCACGGCGGCCGGCTCCTCGTGCTGTACGCACGGGGGGTTGCGACCGTGGAGGTCGCGCCCCGCGGGGCCGTTCTCTAGCGAGACCGCGCCGGCGCCTCGTCACGACCCGGCGTGCCGGCGAGCGCCGAGTGTGGTGCACACCCATCATTGCTCCGTGGATCACAAGCCTGGGGCGCAGTGGACGATCACCCGAGACGGTCGGCCCGGGACACTGAGCCTGAACGCCGAGGGTTTCTCGCTGGACGTCGGTGCGGACGCAGACTTCATCGCCTGGGAACGGGTGCAACGCCTGTCCTTCCCCACGGCGTTCAGTGTGCTGATCGAGGTGGTGGACACGCCTTCCCTTGCGCTCGGATTCGCGAGCACCGGTCAGCAGCGGGAGTTCCGCTCGGCGATGGAGACGTACGAGACCCGCGCCGCAGCGGCCGGTGCCGACGTCGACCTGCCGCGTCTGGTCGCGCGCCCTGCCGATGTCCTCGTCCTGACCCTGCCGTCAGTCCCAGGACACGAGGTCGCCCAGGTCCTGGGCCTGGTGACGGCCAGCGCCGTCGTGAGTCGCAACATCTTCTCGGACGTGGGCTCCCAGCTGAAGAACGTGGTGGGCGGGCGTCTGCGTGGAGTCGAGAAGGCTGTCGACAGCGGCTTGCAGCAGGCGACCGCTGAGCTGACCGCTGCTGCTCGAGCTCTGGGTGCCAATGCCGTCATCGGTGCATCGATCGCGATTGCTCCGATCAATGACAACGGGAACACCGGATCGGCGGAGCTCATCCTGCTGAGCGGTACGGCGGTCATCAGCCAGCCCGTCGCGGAGACGTCCCGGGCAGCGGACGAGGGCTCGGTCCTGGAGCTGTAGGACCCACGACGGCGCCAGGCGCGAGGGTGAGCTCGCTCGGCCGGCAATCGCCGAGTGCCGTCCTCCGGAGAGTGGTAGGAACGCCTCATGGTGGCCGACCGGTACGACGAGCTGATGGCACGGCGCACGGCCCTGGAACGGGAGCTTCACAGCCGGATGGAACGCCATCAGGACGAGATGTCGCGCCAGCTCCCGCTCCTGGGGAGCTCTGCCCGAGGTTTCGGCAGCCGCACCGACGGCATTCGCCTCGCCGGGGACGGCTCGCTCGACGCCAGCCTGGAGCTGCGGGACGTCCACGGCCGTACGTCGACGGTGGTGCTGCGAGCAGATCCTCACGGTGGGGTGGTGGAGCACGTCGTCGGCGCGCGGGAAGGGACACAGGCCGTACGGCCGCCGCGCAGCGGGGACGAGGCGGCCGAGCGCCTCGACGCCGTCACGGCCTTGGCGGAGGCGCACCTCCCGAGCGGCGCGGCCCGCAGCTTTGTCGCTCTGTTGCGGCCGGCACTGAGACTGGAGCACGCCAGCGAAGGTGACCTGGTGGTGGCCCAGCTCGGCGGTCTACCGAGCCTGCCGATCAACTCGTGGCCGGTCTGGGACGGTCACGGGCCGCTGAGTCATGTGCTCAGCTTCGAGTGCGAGGCAGTCGGAGCCTTGCTGCCCGAGCTCGGACTGCCTGCCAACGGACGCCTCGCGTTCTTCTACTTCGACGGTGCCTTCGACAACTTCGCGAGCGCCGTCGGCACCTGGGACCCGGCGACACGGCCTGGATTCCGCGTGGTGCACCTCCACCCCGACCGAGCCGCGCCGCACGACCGCATGGACGTCGCTACTCCCGCCCCGCCTGGCCTCGCCGCCTTCCCCGCGGTCGCGCTGACAGCGGTCAGGACCGTCTCCTGGCCGGGGCATGAGTCGCCGATCGCGGAGGCCGTCTGGGCGAGCGCCGGCTTGGTCGGTCCCCGCCCCGGTGTGCCGGCGCCGCCAGTGGCCGCGCTCTACGAGGCGCTCCACGAACTCCCTCACAGTGGACTCGACACCCACCAGATCGGTGGGTACGCCTGCCCCCAACAGAATCCCGTGGAGCTGGAGATGGAACAGCTGCGGCGCGGGCTCACGGGCGAACCCTTCGAGTGGAGCGACCCGGAGATCCACGCCGAAGCGACGGGCTGGCAGCTCCTGCTCCAGGTGGCCTCCGATGACGACGCCGACATGATGTGGGGAGACGCGGGTCAGCTGTACTTCTCGGCCCGTAGCCCGAGCGACCCTGAGGACGCGCTCTTCACCATGCAGTGCGGCTGAACCGCGTCGGTCCGGAGCCTTGGTCTCACCATGTGCCCGCTCGCGCCCGACTGCGTAAGCGAGCACCCTCGGGCACACGGTGAGCAGGTCTAGGTCTACTCCGGGTTTGGATTCCGCACAACCATGGTTGAACGCGCTACTTCCTCCACCCCGTCAGACCCCTGCGGGTCAGCGTCGCGGGGAGGCACGAAGGAGGTGGATCTGCCGGCTGTTGCCGGTGATCCAGGCCATGGCGGCATGCCCGCGCGCTCCGATGGCAGCGCGGAACTCCCCGACCAGGCGGCCGTCGTTCGGCGTCACCGCGAGGGCCTCGGTCCACGGCTGCCCCGACGGCTTGTAGCGGGCCCACAGCCGTGGCGTCGGATCCTTGGTCCGCCACATGACGAGCGCGTCCCCGCGGGAGTTCACGGCGACGTGCGAGTCGACGTCGTCGAAGTAGCGCGGGTCGGGGACGTCGTCAGCGAGGACGCACGGAGCGCGCCATGCTCCGCCGGGCCCGCTCCGCCGCGTCATCAGGCGACGTTCTTCCCACCACACGTACAGGGCGCGACCGGTGCCGTCCATGGCGACCGGCCGGTCGGGGTAGAGGCCCTCGCCCGGCTGCGGGACCGGCTCACGCCACGTGCCGGAACGGGACATGCTGACCGTGTACGGGCGACGACCCTCGGTGCCACGGGACCCCTCGACCACGGCTGCGCCACCGGCACCGACGGCGAGGGAGCGAGCCCGGCCCGGCAACGGGTGCGGCCGGCTCCATCCGGCGAGCGGCGTACCCCTGACAACCATGGCGTCCTCGCCCTTCGTGCTGTAGAGCAGCACCGCGCGCCCCGCCTCGTCGATGCCCGCGTCCCACAACGGCCCCGACGTCGGTGCCACGAGCTCGGCCGGGGTCCACGCGGCGCCAGCAGAGGGTCGGTAGGCCACGTACGAGGAAGACGCGCCGCGGTCGTACCGGTCCCACGCGACGACCGCCGCTCCGGAGGAGCTCACCGCCAGCTCGGTGTTCCCGATGTTCCCCTCGTCCGCCACGTGCGGCACGGACGACCATGCGCCTCCGGGTGTCCGGTCGGAGAGCACGAGGTCGTAGTCCTCCGTGGTCTGGCCGCTGGCCAGCCGCAGGTCCTGCTGGAACGCGGCAGTGAGTGCACCCGAGCCGTCCACCTCGAGATGGTCACCCATGGGGAAGAGCGCGGAGACCCTGGCGCCGGCCGGCAGCACGTCGGGCGGCGGCCCCGGCAGCACCTGCGGATCACCCGGCCACGACGGCAGGCTGGACGTCTGCACCTCCCAACCCCTGCTGGACCTGGACCCGGACTCCCACGCCAGGGTCGCCGCGCCGCGTGGTCCGACGAGGAGGTCGCCGAGGCTTCCCCAGGCCACCTCCTCGGTCGTCTGGTCCCGGATGGTCAACGCGCTGCCTGACTCGGACGGGCAGGGCCGCGGACCGGTCGGTGCCGGATCCTCCTCGACGGCCTCGGTGGTCTGCGGCCGGTCGGCGTCGCGCTGCTGCACACCGTCGGATCTGCTCGCAGGCTCTGTCCCGTCACAGCCCGAGCTGGTGCCGACCAGGAGGACGAGGACGGTCAGGACTGCCCCATGCCCGCTCCGCCGTGGTGGAGGGTTCATGGGGCAATCCTGCGCTCGGCCCGATCCCGGCGTACAGGGCTGCGGTCCCGTACGGGCCGGGAAGAACCGAGGTTTGCTGAGGCCCCTCAGGTGGCACCATCCCCACGTACCCGGCTGTGCCGGCGACGCAACAGGGGGATGAGCATGGGAGTGGGGATCGGCCCGGAGCCGGTGCACGCGGAGATGACGTCGGGCAGCTCGGGCACCATCCGCTCGGTCGGCACCGACACGACCGAGGCGCTGGCCAAGGTGCGGGAGAGCATCGAGCTGATCCGCTATGCCCAGGACCGGCCGTCGTGGGACAGCGACGCGGCGCGACGGTCGTACAACATGCGGGCGTGGGCGACGCGGGCCTCCGCCGAGATCTGCGTCAACCGCCTCAACCGGGTCACGCTGGCCCTCGAGGTCGCCGCCGACGGCTACGACCACATGGTCGGCCAGGCCGACGAGGTCATCCGGTGGTACCGCCGCGAGAAGCCCCAGGCCGTCGACGCGCTCGGGATGTACCTGCTGATGTTCACCGCGGTCAACAACCTGGGCATCGTGCGCGGCTACTACACCGACGACCTCGACACGGCGCGCGACTTCCTCGAGACCGACCCGTTCAGCACCGACGAGAAGGACTGGGCCGAGCTCGGCCTGGTGAAGTCGATGCTGCGCGACCTCGAGCACGGCACCATGCCGGGGCCGATCATCCCCGAGACCTTCGGCACCGGGCAGGACGACCGCGCCTGGACGCCACAGGGCCTGGGACTGACGCCCGACGGCAACCTGATCCAGACCAGCTATGAGGAGGTGACCGACCCCGCGACCGGGGACAAGGCCTACCTCGCCAACCTCTCCATCATCGACCCGGACACCGGTGAGGCGCTCAACACCGTCGAGCTCGGTGGCGGCGACGGACTGCCGCCCAACCACGCGGGCGGCGTGGTCGTGCACGACGGCACGGTGTGGGTCGCCTCGAGCGACTCCGAGAACCCGACGATGGTGCCGTACTCGCTCTCCCAGCTCAGCGGTGCGACACCGACCGACACCGTGCAGCCGAGCGGTCCGCCGATCAGCGTGGGCGCCGGTGCGTCCGCCACCGTCAGCGGCGACACGATGTACGTCGGCAGCTTCGACGAGCACGGTCCCGGGAAGATGTACACCTACACCTGGGACCCCGACACGAAGTCCTGGGGCGACAAGCAGGGACCCGTCGAGATCCCGCCCAAGACCCAGGGCATCGCAGTGCGTGGCAACGAGATCGTCTTCAGCACCTCGTGGGGTCGCGACAACGGCAGCAAGCTGCAGAGCTACAACCTGGCTGACATCACCGGCGGCGGCAGCCTGCCCGACCCGCTGCGGACGGTCGACCTCCCCACCATGTCCGAGGGGCTCGTCATGCTTCCCGGGGGGATCGCCACGACGCACGAGTCGGGCTCGTCGCCCTACGCCACCCCCAACGGCAAGGACCCCGCCGACCTGTGGGCGGGCATGTTCCTGACCCTCACGCCGTACGACGAGCTCGGCCTCTCCGGCCAGGTGGACGTGGTGCCGGCGACGCTGCAGGCCGCGAGCGCATGGTTCGCCGATGCCGAGCGGGGGCTCGACCAGGCGCAGAAGCGGGTGGCGCGGCTCAACCTGCCGCCCGCGAGCCTGGGCACCGCGCCCGGCACGGGTGCGCTGGTCACCGCCGTCGACACGTACGTCGACACGACCGCCACGTGGATCGAGGAGTCGCGCCTCTCCTCCGACACCACGGCGTCGGGGCTGATCGCCGCGGCCAACGACTACGAGGACGCCGACTCGCGCAGCGACGGGCTCTTCGGCTTCCTGCAACGATTCGTGTCGTGATGTCTCGGACCCGCGCCGCCACCCTGCTCGCGCTGCTCGCCCTGTCGAGCGCAGCCTGCGGCACCGACGACGAGCCCGTGGCGTCGACGACCTCCTGGCCGACCACGTCGACCCCCGTCGCGACCGACGGCCTGATCTGGGCGAGCGGCAGCACGGTCCACCTGCCCGACGGGTCGACGATCGACACCGGTCGCCTCGCGGGCGCGTACGTCGTGGCGGGAGCGGGCGTGTGGTTCGCCTCCGCGGAGCCGGACGAGCTCGAGGGCAACGCGCTTCCGGAGCTCCGGGTCGCGACGGCTGACGGGATCGAGGACCTCGGCGCACACCCGGGCATCGGCAGCCTCACCACGTCCGCGGACGGACGGTGGCTGGCCTTCATCGACCGGCTCGAGGACGGCGCCGGCGCGGCCGAGGCGGTCGTGGTCGACCTGACGACGGGCGAGGAGGTCGTCCGCAGCAGCGAGGGACTCCTGCCCAGCGAGACCGAGGGCGCCGACTGGACCGATCTCTACGAGGACGCGCCCGTCAGCATGCTCGGCGTCGTCGACGGCACGGCGTACGTCGCGGGCCTGAGCACCTTGGTCAGTCACGACCTGTCGACCGGCGAGGCGACCTCGGACGACCTCGACTGGGAGGCGATCCGGGCCTCGGAGTGGTGGAGGTCGAGCCACCGCACGGTGCCGCTGTGGAACGCCGACCGGTCGTGGCAGATCCCCGCCCAGCCGTACGGTGCGACACCCCTGCTGGAGTCGGCCGACGGCGAGCGCGTCAACACGACCCTCCCAGACGCGACCGGGCCGCTCGGCCCGCCCGACGTGACCGGCCCGCCGCTGGAGGAGTGGCGGCTCGGTGGCTGGATCGACGGGACGACCGCCCTCGGCCTCACCCCGTCGCGCGACGGTGCGGACGCCGACTGGCTGCACCCGGCGTTGATCACCTGCGTCGTCCCGACCGGTGAGTGCGCCGTGGTCGAGGGGACCGAGGAGGGCGTGAACCTACCGGCCGACCGGCCGTACGGGTTGCCGCGGGAGCGGAGTATCGACCCCGACGCGTAGCTCTCAGCCGTGGCAGCGGCGCTGCGTCAGGCGCGTCGACCGGGACCGACGCGCGGCCCGGGCGGGCGTCCGTGCGCCTTCAGCTCAGCAGTCGCTCGGCCCGCGTCGGACCAGGGTCCCGGCAGGTCGATGACGACCAGCGCGGACGTCGGCATCGGCACGGAGTGACCGGTCAGGCTCTCCACCAGGGCCTCGAGCCCCGGGTTGTGGCCCACGAGGACGACCCTCGCCGCGTGCGCAGGCACCTCGCGAAGGACGCCGAGGAGTGTTGTCGGCGACGCGGCGTACACGCGTACGTCCTCCAGCACCGGCGGAGGTACGTGGAGCTCCGCGCCGGCGAGCCGCCACGTCTCGCGCGTGCGCTCGGCGGACGAGACGATGGCCAGGTCGATGACGCCGAGGTTGTCGGCCAGCCAGCGGCCGGCCTCGGGGACCTGACGCCGTCCGCGTCGCGCCAGTGGGCGCAGGTGGTCGGGCTCTCCGCCCGACCAGTCCGACTTGCCGTGCCGCAGCAGGACCAGGGTTCCCACGTGTGACGCCGACTCAGAAGCCCATGTCGAAGCCGCCGCCGTCGAATCCGCCGTCCCCACCGCCGCCGTCGCCGCCGTCGTCGCCGCCACCGTCGTCGTAGCCACCGCCAGCGTCGCCGAAGCCGCCGAACATCATGCCGCCCATGAACATCCAGGTCATGGGGCCGAAGGCGCCGAAGTAGCCCATCGCGTAGGGCTCGTAGGCGCGGCCGCCCTGCCAGTAGGGGACCCGCTGTGCCCCGACCATCACCTTGCGGATGTCCGGCTCGGCGCCGGCGCGGACGCGCTCGACATCGAGCGCGCAGGCGGGCACGTCGCGCTCGATGCCGTCCGGCGGGACGAAGGGGACGTCGGCCACCGAGGGGCCGTGACGAGGGTCGAAGAAGCACGGCGGCCGCCGGGTCGGCAACGGCTCTCCCGCGACGCGGGCGCGCACGCACGCGATGGCGTACCGGCCGTCCTCGACGATCTCGGTGACGTGCCGGATGTCCTCGGCGTCGTTGATGGAGTCACCGGCCACCTTGGCCGACTCGTACGCATCGAGCGCGCGCTGGTAGTCGGAGCGGGCGCCGGCGTCGAGCTCGTGACCGATCATCTCCAGGTCGAGCTCCTGCAGGTCCTCGCCGAACGCGGTGATGTCCTCGAAGGCGAGCTTCCTCACCGGAGCGAGCTCGTCCTCGCGCCTGGTCAGCTCGCGCTCCTTGTGGCGGCGCGACGCGCCCACCGCGACCGCCCCCAGGATCGCGAGGACCACTACCAGCACGATCAGCTCCATGACGAGAGCCTACGTCCGGTCGCCCCACGACGATTGGTCTCGTGAAGCGCGGGGTTCCCGGGGGCCGACCCCGAGCAGGGTGCGACACCAGAGGTCGGCCAGCGTCGAGGCGTACTGCTCTGTCGTGCGGTCCCGCGAGGTGAAGGCGGCGAACCACTCGGGGCTGTTGGTCGACCAGATGAGGTCGGCGACGTCCTGGTCGGTGAGGTCGTCCCGCACGTCGCCGGTGACGCGGAGGTCGGCCGCGAGGTCGAGCATGTGGGTGGCGCGGCGTTCGGTGATGTGTCGCCACGCCTCGGCGCACTCGGGGTCGGTGAGGCCGGCGTCGCGGAGCGCCAGCAGGAGGGGCGAGATCGTCGGCATCAGCCGCGCGAGGGCGGCGGCGTACGTCTCCAGCTTGCGGCGGGCACCCGTGGCGCGGCGGACGTCCTGGACGTAGTCGCGCTCGGCCGCGGGCAGGGGACGCGACGACGACGCCAGCACCATGTCGACGACCGTGAGGAGGAGTCGGGGCTTGCGTCCGACGGAGGTGTAGACGGTGTCCACCGACACCTCTGCCCGCCGTGCGATCTCGCTGACCGCAGTCGCCGCGTAGCCGACCTCGATGAACAGGTCGCGCGCCGCGACCAGGATCCGCTCGCGCGTCTGCTCGGCCGCGGCGCGCCGGGCCGACGCGTCGTACGTGCGGGTCTTGCGCCGGGTCTCCACGCGGCTTACCGTACTTGGTATTCATCCGAAGTCGATTCGGATCAACTTGGGGAGGCCCCATGGACGGCGAGGCGACAGTGGTGGTGCGGGAGCCGGGCAGCTCCGCGCACGCGACCTGGGCGATGGGGTCGCTCTTCGAGCACCTGCTGGTGTCGGAGGAGTCCGCGGGCCGGCTCGGAGTGGCGGTGGTGACCCAGCCGCCCGGGATCGCGACGCCGCTCCATCGGCACACGCGCGAGGCCGAGGCGTTCTTCCTCCTGGAGGGCGCGATGACCTACCGCGCGGGCGAGGACGACTACGAGCTCGGCCCGGGCTGCTTCATCTACCTCCCGCAGGGACTGCCGCACGCCTTCCGCACCCACGGCCCAGGGCACGTGCGCTACCTGGCGTTGACGGAGCCCGGACACCTGCTCGGCCTGTACGACGAGGTCGGCGTGCCGGCGCCCGCGCATCGGATCCCCGTAGAGGGCGAGGGCCGGCCCATGGCGGAGGAGATCGCGCGGTGGAACGAGGTCGGTCCTCGCTACGGCCTGGAGGTGCTCGGTCCGCCGACCCCTGCGGAGGGAGCACCGGCGTGAGGCTCCACTGATGGTCGTGCGCGGTCGGGTGTGTAGAGCCAGGACTCGCCCCCGTCGCGGGCGAGCGCCCATCCGACGAGGATCACCGCCGCCTGCCTGAGCCCTGCCTCCTCGACCTGGTCGGCGATGTCGGCGAGGGTCCCGCGGAGGACGAGCTCGTCGGGCTGGGACGCGCGGTGGACGACGACCGCGGGGCAGTCGGCGCCGTACTCGTTGCCGAGCTCGGCTGCCAGCTCGCGGGTCTTCGTGATCGCTAGGTGCAGGACGAGGGTCGCGCGGGTCGCGGCGAAGGCGGCCAGCGACTCGGAGGCCGGCATCGCGGTCGAGCGGGCCTGCGTACGGGTGAGCACGACGCTCTGCGCGACGAGAGGCACGGTGAGCTCGCGGCCGACGGCGGCGGCTGCGGCGGCGTACGCCGGGACGCCGGGGCACACCTCCCACGCGACGCCGGCCGCGTCGAGCCGGGCGGTCTGCTCGGCGAGGGCGGAGTAGAGGGACGGGTCGCCGGAGGTGAGGCGTACGACCTCCTGCCCCTCCGCGGCGGCCGACACCATCTCGGCGGTGATCTGGTCGAGGTCGAGGGCTTGCGTGTCGACCTGGCGCGCATCCGCGCAGTGGGCGAGGACCTCGGCGTCGAGGTACGTCCCCGGGTAGAGCACGACGTCGGCCGCCGCGAGGAGCGAGGCGGCGCGCAGGGTGATCAGGTCGGCCGCGCCGGGACCGGCGCCGACGAAGTGGACGGTCATCAGTCCTCCACGAAGCGGGGCGTCCAGACGTGGCCGGCTGCGGTCACGGTGGTCGACGAGGCGCCGACGATGAGCAGGCACTTCATGTCGATCGTGTCGGCCTCGAGCTCGGCGAGGGTGGTCACGGTCAGTGACTCCTCGGCGCGCCCGACGTCGCGGCCGACCACGACGACCGTGTCGGGGCTGCGGTGCTCCAGGAAGAGCTTCTGGAGGTCGGCGACCTGGGTCGTGCGGCTGCCCGAGGCGGGGTTGTAGACCGCGAGCACCAGGTCGGCCTCGGCGATCGCGTGGAGGCGCTTCTCGATCACCGGCCACGGCTTGAGCCGGTCGCTCAGCGACAGGACCGCGAAGTCCGCGCCGATCGGGGCGCCGGCCTTGGCCGCGACGGCCTGGACCGCGCTGACGCCGGGGAGGACCTCGACAGGTACGTCTGGGTAGTCGAGCGCTGCCTCGAACACGGCACTCGCCATCCCGAAGACGCCCGCGTCCCCGCCGGACACGACGGCCACGCGCTCGCCGCTCTGCGCGAGGTCGAGCGCGAGGCGGGCGCGGTCGACCTCCATGGTGTTGCCGGAGGCGTGGCGGGTGAGGCCCTCGCGCTGGGGGACACGGTGGACGTACGGGGCGTAGCCGACGACGTGGTCGACCTCTGCCAGGGCCTCGCGTGCTTCGTCGGTGAGCCAGCGATTGGGGCCGGGGCCGAGGCCGATGACCTTGAGGGGGTGGGGTCTCGATACGCCCGCTCGTCCCTCGCGGGCTACTCGACCACCGAGGGGGGGTGAGTCCTCGCGGGCTACTCGACCGCCGAGGGAGGGTGGGTCCTCGCGGGCTGCTCGACCGGCGACCGGAGGCCTTCTCCCGCCGGGGTCCTCGGCGACGCTGTCGCCGGGGACGACGATCAGCGAGAAGTACGGCACCGTCGCGGGGTCGACGTCGACCACGGGCATCCAGCGCTCGGCGGGCATCGAGGCGCGTTCGACGTACAGCGCGTGCTCCAACCTGCCGGCCTGGCGCAGCGCGTCGACGACGCCGGGGAAGCGACGGCCGAGCTTCATGATGATCGCGCCGTCGGTGTCGGCGAGGCGGCGGGCGAGCTCGGGGACGGGGAGGGTGCCGGGCAGCACGGTGAGCACGTCGGTCTGCCGCACGAGCGGCGAGGCGAGGACGGCGGTGGCGGCGGCGAAGGCAGGTACGCCCGGGACGACCTCGGTCTCGAAGCGCGGGGCGAGCCGGTCGTGGAGGTACATGAACGAGCCGTAGAACAGCGGGTCGCCCTCGGCCAGCACGACGACCGTACGGCCCTGCTCGAGGTGGGCGGCCAGACGTGAGGCGCACTCCTCGTAGAACTCGGCCATCGCGCCGGCGTACCCGCCCGGGTGCGCGGTCGGGCCGGTCGTGACGGGGTAGCGGAGCTCCTCCTCGATCGCCGTGCCCGGGATGAGGTCGGCGGCGATCCGGCGGGCGTTGGACTGCTTGCCGACGCCGGCGTGGAAGGCGATCACGTCGGCGTCGCGGATCAGCCGGGCGGCCTTGAGGGTGACCAGCTCGGGGTCGCCGGGCCCCAGGCCCACCCCGTAGAGCCTGCCGTACAGCCGGCCGGTCACTCCCGCTCCTGGGCCAGCGCGTTGAGGGCGGAGGCGGCCATCGCCGAGCCGCCGCGGCGGCCGCGGACGGTGAGGTAGGGGATGTCGAGGTCCACTTCTTCGAGTGCCTGCTTGGACTCGGCGGCGCCGATGAAGCCGACGGGTACGCCGACGATCGCGGCCGGTCGCGGAGCTCCGTCGAGCAGCATCTCGAGCAGGTGGAACAGCGCAGTGGGAGCGTTGCCGATCGCGACCACCGAGCCCTCGAGGCGGTCGGTGAGCAGCGAGAGCGCGGCGGCCGAGCGGGTGGTGCCCATCAGCATCGCGAGGTCGGGCGTACGCCGGTCGTGCAGCGCGCAGAGCACCTCGTTGTCGCGGGGGAGGCGGGCGCGGGTGACGCCGGACGCGACCATGTGGGCGTCGGTGATGATCGGCGCGCCGCCGTCGAGCGCCTCGCGCGCTGCGCTGACCAGGCGCGGGTGGATGACCAGGTCGTCGGTCAGGTCGGTCTGGCCGGCGCCGTGGACCATGCGTACGGCGACGCGCTCCGCGTCCGCGGGCAGGTGGTCGAAGCGGGCCTCGCGGCGGATCGTCGCGAACGACTCGTCGTAGATCGCGGCCCCGTTGGCGATGTAGTCGTAGCGACGGGTCGGTCGGGCAAGCAGGCTCATCACGGCTCCTCGGGGTTCGCGCCCCTGGGTAGGCAGGTAACGCCGCGCGGGCAGTGTCTGGCTCGCCCCCGATCTGGCTGGGGGACTGACAGTGGCGGAACCGCCCCGGACTCGCACCGGGTTCCTGCGTCGCGTGACGGGGGCAGCCTAGGGCAGGAGGGGCAGATGTGGATGTCCGGATACGGTGCGGTCGCCATGGATCCCGCCGACCGCACCGTCAAGCAGCTGGAGCTCAACCAGCTGCTGCGCAGTGCCGTCCCGCTCATCGCGGCAGGTCTGGGTATCGCAGGCCTGTACGCCTACCTCGCGTCGAGCAGCGGCCTCGCCGCTTTCTGGATCGGGCCACCGCTCGCGCTCGGGGGCAGCGTCCTCGCCGCGATCGGCTATCGCGGGCGGCTGCGCGAGATCCGCAGCCCGGTGCCGTCGACGGGGCGGCACTACCCGTGGCTCTTCCTCGGCTGGGCGTGCGTCGTCGCCGGAGCGCTGATCCCGCCGTACGCGCACGCCTGACGAGCACCATGAAGGCAGTTCGTGCCGTGATGGCGTCGGCTGAGCGTGGACTTGTTCGTCGAGCACGCGAACTGCCTGCATGGTGCACGCTGACCCGGGTCAGCGGGCGATGAGCGACTTCCACGGGGTGACGACCAGGTGCTCCGGGAGAGTGAGTGAAAACTTTCGCTCAAGCACTCCGGCCTCCACCTCGATGTGATTGACGCTGGGGGCGATGTCGCCGTACGCCGGAGGCTCGGACCGTACGAGCGCGCGGGGGTCGGCGTCGTGCGCCTCCGGCGCGACCGGGAGCTCGTCGACGTGCCACGCCGCCTGCTCGTCGCTGCCGCGGACCTGCTGGAAGGCGCGGGCCAGGCCGGTGAGTCGGGCGGCGGCTTCGTGCAGCGGGACGACCGGGCCCCAGCGGGACGACCCGATCCGGAGCTGGACCTCGTCGGCCGAGAGGGCGACGAGGCCGAGGTCGCAGGTCCGCGAGGTGAGGTCGCCCCGGCCGTCGTCGAGGACGAACAGGAAGCGGCCCGGGAGCTTCGCGAGGGACGGGGTCGCGCAGATGCGATCGTCGAGCTCGGCCGTGACCGGGCGGAGGTCGGCGCGGCCGCCGTGCAGCCCGGTCAGTGGCGACACGAGGACGTTGCGGACGAGCTCGTGGTCGGGGTGCGGGATCAGGCCGGTGGCGCGGATCGCTTCGACGACCTCCGGCGGGACGTCACCGTCGACCAGCGGGAGCGCGCGGAGCTGGAGGTTGGCCCGCTTGGTCAGGTGGACCTGCCCGTCGCCGTACGCCTCCGCGACGTCGAGCAGCGCCAGCAGCGTGGTGCGGGTGAGGCGGCCGCCGGGGACGCGGAGGCGTACGAGTGCGCCGTCGTCGGCGGGCCACGGGCGGAAGACGCCGGGGCAGAGGTCGCCTCGGGTCCGCTGGGTCACGGGGGCGATCTTGGCATGGCGTCGTGGTCTCGATACGCCCGGCGAAGAGCAGCTGCCGCTAGGGTCGTGCGCACCACTCCGCGTGGAACCCAGGAACCCGGTGTCAGTCCGGGGCGGTTCCGCCACTGTGAGGGCCTGCGTGCAGGCCCGCAGCCAGATACTGGCCCACGCGGATCCCATCAGAGGGGCGAGAACCCCGAGGAGGATCCGTGCGCATCGCACTGCTGTCCACGTCCGACACCGACCTGCTGAGCGCGGGGGAGTCCGGCGCCGACTACGTGCTCGCCAACCCGGCGCGGCCCGGCCACCAGTCGATGGCCGAGGTGATCGAGGGCTGCGACCTCGTGGTCGGCCGACTGCTCGGCTCACGTGAAGACCTGTGTTCCGGCTTCACGCGCGTCGCGGCGACCGGGAAGCCCGTCGTCGTCCTCGGAGGTGAGCAGTCGCCGAGCGCCGAGCTGATGGAGCTGTCGTCGGTTCCGATGGGGGTCGCTGCCGAGGCGCACCGCTACCTCGCCGAGGGCGGGCCGGCGAACCTCCGGCAGCTGCACGCGTTCCTCTCCGACACGGTGCTGCTGACGGGGGAGGGGTTCGAGCCGCCGCAGGTGCTGCCGCAGTGGGGGTTTGCGGCGCGAGAGGGTCTCGATACGCCCGCTCGTTCC
The DNA here is from genome assembly GCF_059567905.1 of Nocardioides sp. BGA-UO-ETr-FS32. Lineage (NCBI taxonomy): Bacteria > Bacillati > Actinomycetota > Actinomycetes > Propionibacteriales > Nocardioidaceae > Nocardioides > Nocardioides sp. BGA-UO-ETr-FS32. Next base: position 30,050 of record NZ_JCAQOX010000014.1, read on the forward strand.
TCGCGGGCTGCTCGACCAGCGATGAGAGTCGGGGTGCTCTACTACCGCGCCCACGAGGCCAGTGGGAACACCGCATTCGCCCACGCCCTCGCGGACGCGATCGACGCGACGGGGCAGGCGGTTGGCGTACCGGTCTTCGCCGGGTCGCTGCGGTCCGCGCCCGACGAGCTGTACGACGCGCTCGGCACGCTCGACGCGCTGGTCGTCACCGTGCTGGCGGCCGGCGGCAGCGTGCCCGCGGGCGCCAGCGCAGGCGGGGACGACGAGTCGTGGGACGTCGCGCGGATGTCCGCGCTCGACATCCCGATCATCCAGGGCCTCTGCCTCACGAGCAGCCGCGCGGAGTGGGAGGCGTCCGACGACGGCGTGAGTCCGATGGACTCCGCGACCCAGATCGCGATCCCGGAGTTCGACGGACGCATCATCACGGCGCCGTTCTCCTTCAAGGAGGTCGACGCCGACGGGTTGCCGCGCTACGTCGCCGACCCCGAGCGGTGCGCGCGCGTGGCGGGCATCGCGGTCAGGCACGCCCGCCTGCGCCGGATCCCCAACGCCGAGAAGCGGCTCGCCCTCGTGCTGTCGGCGTACCCCACCAAGCACGCGCGTATCGGCAACGCCGTCGGGCTCGACACCCCGGTCTCGGCGATCCGGATGCTGCGGAGGCTGCGGGAGGAGGGGTACGACCTGGGCGAGGGGAACGTCGTCACGGACATCCTGGATGGTCTCGAAGGTCTCGATACGTCCTCTCTCGTTCCTCGCTCGGACTACTCGACCACCGAGAGGGAGGCCGAGACCGCAGCCGGCGATGCGCTGATCCACGCCCTCATCGCGGCGGGCGGCCAGGACGAGGAGTGGCTCACGCACGCGCAGCTGACCGACGCGCACGTGAGGATCACGCCGGAGCAGTACGCCGCGTGGACCGCCGACCTGCCCGCGGACCTGCGCGCCGACATGGTCGAGGCGTGGGGCGAGGCGCCCGGCTCGCTCTTCGTCACGGAGTCATCGGATGGGGGCGCCGGCGATCTCGTGCTTGCCACTCTTCCTGCGGGCAACGTGGTGCTGCTCATCCAGCCGCCGCGCGGGTTCGGGGAGAACCCGATCGCGATCTACCACGACCCCGACCTCGCGCCGACCCATCACTACCTCGGTGCCTATCGCTGGCTCGAGCACGGCTTCAAGGCTGACGCCGTCGTGCACCTCGGCAAGCACGGCTCGCTCGAGTGGCTGCCCGGCAAGAACGCCGCCCTCTCGGCCAGCTGCGGCACCGACGCCGCGCTCGGCGACCTCCCGGTGGTCTACCCGTTCCTCGTCAACGACCCCGGCGAGGGCGCGCAGGCCAAGCGCCGCGCCCACGCGACGATCGTCGACCACCTCGTGCCGCCGATGGCGCGCGCCGAGTCCTACGGCGACATCGCCCGGCTCGAGCAGCTCCTCGACGAGCACGCCAACATCGCCGCGATGGACCCGGCCAAGCTGCCGGCGATCCGCGGCGAGATCTGGCAGCTCATGCACGCCGCCGAGATGCACCGCGACCTCGGGCTCGACGAGCAGCCGGACGACGAGGAGTTCGACGACTTCATCATGCACGTCGACGGGTGGCTCTGCGAGATCAAGGACGCGCAGATCCGCGACGGCCTGCACGTGCTCGGCGAGGCGCCGAGCGGCGAGGCGCGGGTCAACCTGGTGCTCGCGATCCTCCGGGCCGCGCAGGTGTTCGGGGGGCAGGCGCAGGCGGTGCCGGGGTTGCGCGCGGCATTGGGACTGGGTCTCGATACGACCCCACGTTCCTCGGGGTCTACTCGACCACCGAGTGGAGAAATCGCTGGTCGAGTAGCCGCGAGGGACGAGCGGCGTATCGAGACCACCGCCGACGTCGATGCGATCGAGGCGATCGCGCGCGACCTCGTCGAGCAGATGGACAAGGCCGACTGGGACCCCGCCCGCGCGGCGGAGCTGCACGACGACCCCGAGGTCCAGCGGGTGCTGGAGTTCGCGGCGACCCAGGTCGTGCCGCGCCTGGCCCGCACCACCGACGAGCTCGACGCGGTCGTCCACGCGCTCGACGGCGGCTTCATCGCGGCCGGGCCGTCGGGCTCGCCGCTGCGCGGGCTGGTCAACGTGCTGCCGACCGGCCGCAACTTCTACACCGTCGACCCGCGCGCGGTGCCGTCCCGCCTCGCGTGGCAGACCGGGCTGGCGATGGCGGAGTCGCTCGTCGCGAAGTACGTCGACGAGACCGGCACCTGGCCCGAGTCGGTCGGCCTCTCGGTCTGGGGCACCAGCGCGATGCGCACGAGCGGCGACGACATCGCCGAGGTGCTCGCGCTGCTCGGCGTACGCCCGGTCTGGGACGAGGCGTCGCGCCGGGTCAACGACCTCCAGGTCATCCCGCTCGACGAGCTCGGCCGCCCGCGCATCGACGTCACCGTGCGGATCTCCGGGTTCTTCCGCGACGCCTTCCCGCACGTGGTGGCGATGCTCGACGACGCCGTACGCCTCGTGGCTGGCCTCGACGAGCCCGACGAGCACAACCACGTACGGGCGCACGCGCGCGCCGACCTGGCCGCGCACGGCGACGAGCGGCGCTCGACCACGCGGATCTTCGGCTCGAAGCCCGGCTCGTACGGCGCCGGCATCCTCCAGGTCGTCGAGTCGGGCAACTGGCGCAGCGACGACGACCTCGCGGAGGTCTACACGGCGTGGGGCGGCTTCGCCTACGGCCGCGACCTCGACGGGGCGCCGGCGGCCGACGACATGCGCACCAACTACCGCCGCATCAAGGTCGCGGCCAAGAACGTCGACACCCGCGAGCACGACATCGCCGACAGCGACGACTACTTCCAGTACCACGGCGGCATGGTCGCCACGGTCCGCGCGCTGACCGGCAGCGACCCCAAGGCGTACGTCGGTGACTCGACCACCCCCGACGCGGTCCGCACGCGGACGCTGCAAGAGGAGACGAACCGCGTCTTCCGCTCGCGCGTGGTCAACCCGCGGTGGATCGCGGCGATGCAGCGCCACGGCTACAAGGGTGCGTTCGAGCTGGCTGCGACCGTCGACTACCTCTTCGGCTTCGACGCGACCGCGGGCGTCGTGCACGACTGGATGTACGAGTCGCTGGCCAAGGAGTACGTCCTCGACGAGACCAACCAGCAGTTCCTGCGGACGTCGAACCCGTGGGCGCTGCGCGGGATCGTCGAGCGGCTGCACGAGGCCGCCGAGCGCGGGCTGTGGGAGGAGCCGGACGCCGAGGTGGTCGCCGCGCTGCAGCAGGTCTACCTCGACGTCGAGGGCGAGCTGGAGGACCGGTGACCCGCGTCCGCGTCGTCGGCATCGGCTGCCACCCCGGCCAGCTGACGCTCGAGGCACGCGAGGCCATCGCGGGCTGCGACTACGTGATCGCTGCCGACAAGGGCTCTTCCGATCAGGGGGACGACCCGCTGCTCGCTCTCCGTCGCGCGATCTGCGCCGACCTCGGCGTCGAGCTGGTCGCCGTCCCGGACCCGCCGCGCGACCGCGACCCGGGCCTCGACGATTCCGGCTACGACGGAGCGGTCCTCGACTGGCACGACGCCCGCGCCGCTGCGTACGGCTCCCTCCTCGACCGGCGGCCGGGGACGGTCGGCTTCCTGGTGTGGGGCGACCCGGCGTTCTACGACTCGACGATCCGGGTGGTGATGCGCCTCGGCGTGCCGTACGACGTCCTGCCGGGCGTCTCCGCGCTCTCGCTCCTCGCGGCCCGGCACCGGGTCGTGCTCCACGAGGTCGGCCGTCCGGTGCTGGTGACGACGGGTCGGCGGCTGGCGGCCGAGGTGGAGGCCGGGCACGACAACCTCGTCGTGATGCTGGACGGGCGGCTGCGAGCGACGTCGCTGGACGGCGACTGGAACATCTGGTGGGGCGCCAACCTCGGCAGCCCGGCCGAGGAGCTGATCGCGGGGCGGCTGCGAGACGTCGAGCCGGAGATCCGGGACGCCCGCGCCCGGGCGAAGGCTGCAGATGGCTGGGTGATGGACACCTACCTCCTGCGCCGCGCGACCGAAAAAACTCAAAGTTGAGGGGAATCGACTCAACTTCTGGCGCGTTGACCCAGTACGGACCACAGTGGTCCCGACAGACAACGGAGGAGTCGAGTTGAGCGCGTTCGGTGCCGAGAAGTTCACCACCCGCAGCCGCGAGGTCGTCGAGGCTGCCCAGCTGGCCGCCACCACCGGCGGCAACACCCACACCGAGCCCATCCACCTGCTCGTCGCCCTGCTCAAGCAGGAGGACGGCGCCACCCGCAGCCTCGTGCAGAAGGCGGGCGTCGACCCGGCCACGCTCCTGGCGCAGGCCGAGCGCGTGCAGCAGCAGCTGCCCCGCGCCACCGGCTCGACCGTCCAGCAGCCCAGCGCGTCGGCGGCGCTGACCCGCGTCCTCGCCTCCGCCCTCGACCTCGCCGGGTCGATGAAGGACGACTACGTCGCCACCGACCACCTGGTCGTCGCGATCGCGACCGTCGAGTCGCCCGCCCAGAAGGTACTCACGGACGCCGGCCTCACCGCCGACGGCCTGCGCGAGGCGATCACCGCCGTCCGCGGCAACCGGCGCGTGACCAGCGAGGCGGCGGAGGCGTCGTACGAGTCGCTGGAGAAGTACTCCGTCGACCTCACCAAGTCCGCCGAGGACGGTCGGCTCGACCCGGTCATCGGCCGGGACGCCGAGATCCGCCGCGTCATCCAGGTGCTCTCGCGGCGCACCAAGAACAATCCCGTCCTCATCGGTGAGCCCGGCGTCGGCAAGACCGCGGTCGTGGAAGGCCTCGCCCAGCGCGTCGTCGCCGGCGACGTGCCCGACTCGCTCAAGGGGCGCCGCGTGCTGAGCCTCGACCTCGCGGCCATGGTCGCGGGCGCGAAGTACCGCGGCGAGTTCGAGGAGCGGCTCAAGGCCGTCCTCGAGGAGATCAAGGACGCCGGCGGGCAGGTCATCACCTTCATCGACGAGCTGCACACGGTCGTCGGCGCGGGCGCCGGCGGCGACTCCGCGATGGACGCCGGCAACATGCTCAAGCCGATGCTGGCCCGCGGCGAGCTGCACATGATCGGCGCGACCACGCTGGATGAATACCGCGAGCGCATCGAGAAGGACCCCGCGCTGGAGCGCCGCTTCCAGCAGGTCTTCGTCGGCGAGCCCAGCGTCGAGGACACCATCCAGATCCTGCGCGGCATCCAGGAGAAGTACGAGGCGCACCACGGCGTACGCATCACCGACGCCGCCCTCGTCGCCGCCGCCACGCTGTCCGACCGCTACATCACCGGCCGCCAGCTGCCCGACAAGGCGATCGACCTCATCGACGAGGCGTCCTCGCGGCTGCGGATGGAGCACGAGTCCTCGCCCGAGGAGATCGACGTGCTCCGGCGCCAGGTCGAGCGGCTCAAGATGGAGGAGTTCGCGCTCGACAAGGAGACCGACCCCGCCTCGGCCGATCGGCTCGAGGTGCTGCGCAAGGACCTCGCCGACAAGGAGGAGGAGCTGCGCGGGCTCGAGACCCGCTGGGAGCGCGAGAAGGACCAGCTCCAGGGCGAGGGCGAGCTGCGTCGCCAGCTCGACCAGCTCAAGATCGAGGCCGACAAGAAGCTCCGCGAGGGCGACCTCGCCGGTGCCTCGGAGATCCAGTACGGCCAGATCCCTGCGCTCGAGAAGCAGATCGCCGAGGTCGAGAAGGCCGAGGCCGTCGACCTCGAGCCGCTGGTTGGCGAGGAGGTCGGCGCCGAGCAGATCGCCGACGTCGTCGAGGCCTGGACCGGCATCCCCACCGGCAAGATGCTTCAGGGCGAGACCGCCAAGCTGCTGGAGATGGAGTCGGTCATCGGTGAGCGCCTCATCGGCCAGGCGGAGGCCGTGACCGCGGTCAGCGACGCCGTACGCCGCTCCCGCGCCGGCATCTCCGACCCCAACCGGCCGACCGGGTCGTTCCTCTTCCTCGGCCCCACCGGCGTCGGCAAGACCGAGCTGGCGAAGGCGCTGGCCGACTTCCTCTTCGACGACGAGCGGGCGATCGTCCGCATCGACATGAGCGAGTACAGCGAGAAGCACTCGGTCTCGCGGCTCGTCGGCGCCCCTCCCGGCTACGTCGGCTACGACGAGGGCGGGCAGCTGACCGAGGCCGTACGGCGCCGGCCCTACAGCGTCGTGCTGCTCGACGAGGTCGAGAAGGCGCACCCGGAGGTCTTCGACATCCTGCTGCAGGTGCTCGACGACGGCCGGCTCACCGACGGTCAGGGCCGCACGGTCGACTTCCGCAACACGCTGCTGATCCTCACCTCCAACCTCGGCTCGCACTTCCTCGTGGACCCGATCCTCGAGCCGGTGGCCAAGAAGGAGTCGGTGATGGGCGTGGTGCGCTCGCACTTCAAGCCCGAGTTCCTCAACCGGCTCGACGAGGTCGTGATGTTCGACGCGCTGTCCAAGGACGACCTGGCGCACATCGTCGACCTGCAGCTCGCGCTGCTGGAGAAGCGGCTCGCGGTCCGGCGGATCACCATCTCGGTGACCGACGCGGCGCGCGCCTGGCTGGCCGAGACCGGCTTCGACCCGGCGTACGGCGCCCGCCCGCTGCGGCGGCTGATCCAGTCGGCCATCGGCGACCCGCTCGCGCGCAAGCTGATCGCCGGCGAGGTCACCGACGGCGGCGCGGTCACGGTGGACGTGGGCGAGGACGGGCTCGTGCTCGCCTGAGGTGGCAGAACACCCCACCCAGTGACGGACTCCCCGCTCGAGCGGGGAGTCCGCCACTTGTCGGCTGTTGTGAAGGCCCGCAGGTGTCGGACTCGCCCACCTAGTAACCCGTCATGCGATGTGGTCGGGATCGCGCGGGGGGCGAGGGGGCTGCCGGCCCCGCTTCTCAGCGGCGGCTCAGCCCGCTGGGGGATGCTGTCTCCCGTGACCACCCCGACCACCGACGTACGCCCGTGGTGGCGGCTGCGGGACACCCCGGTTCCCGGCGGCGTCCCCGACCTCGCGAAGGCGCTGCTGTGGACCGAGCTCGCGCTCGTACTGCTGGTCTCGCTCGGGCGGTCGGCCGTCTACTCGGTCGTCAGCATCATCTCGGCGCTGACCGCGCCGGGGCCGCTGTCGTCGCAGGCGGCCAACCTCAACAACTCGCTCGCCCCCGACCGGCCGTGGCTCGACCTGACCTACCAGCTGCTGCGGATCGCGTTCGCCCTCGTGCCGGTCGCGCTGGCGGCGTACCTCCTGGTCCGCTCCGGCACCCGGCTGCGCGAGGTGTGGGCGCGTGACGGCGGGTGGAGCACGCTCGGCGACTGGGGGCGCGGCGCGCTGCTCGCGGCCGGGGTCGGCTCGGTCGGCGTGGTGTTCTACCTCGCGACCTTCGCGCTCGGCACCAACCTCACCGTCGTCGCGCAGTCGTTGCCGGGGGAGTGGTGGCAGGTGCCGGTGCTCGTCCTCGCCGCCGCGGAGAACGCCGTGCTCGAGGAGGTCGTCGTCCTCGGGTTCGTGCAGGTGCGGCTGCGCCAGATCGGCTTCGGCGACACCGCGGCGATCGGCCTGGCGGCGCTGCTGCGCGGCAGCTACCACCTCTACCAAGGGCTCGGCGGCTTCGTCGGCAACCTCGCGATGGGACTGCTCTTCGGCTGGCTCTTCCGCCGCTGGGGGCGGGTCATGCCGTTCGTGGTGGCGCACACGCTGCTCGACGTGGGCGCCTTCGTGGGGTACGCCGTGCTCGCCGGGCGGGTCGACTGGCTGCCGACCCTGTGACCCGCCCGGCGGCGGGGATCAGCGGCGGACCTTGACCTTCTTGGAGGTCCGCGACGCCTTCTCGTAGCCCTTCTTCCTGGTCGTGACCCGGACCGAGATCTTCTTGCCGCGGTCCTTGGCGCGCAGGCGGTAGGTGGCCTTCTTGGCGCCCTTGATCAACTTGTCGTTCTTCAGCCACTGGTAGCGCACCTTGACGCTCTTCTTGGCCGGCTTGGGCTTCCAGCCGTTGACCTTCACCGAGAGGACGCGACCGGCGCGCGGCGTGCCGCGGAGCTTGGGTCGCGACGTCCTGAAGAGCGCCTTGCCCACCACGACCGGTGCCGAGGACGCGGCCACGGCTGCGTAGTAGGGCGCCGACCCGGTGACCTGGAGGCTCAACGTGCGGCCGATGTCTCCCCGCGACAGCTTGTAGTAGGGCGCGGTGGCTCCCGGGACGGGGACGCCGTCGAGGAACCACTGGTAGCCCAGCTGGACCGCCGGGGCCCACGGGGTCGTCGCCGCGGTGACCGTCCTGCCGGACCGGGCCTCGCCACCCATCGCGACGGCGCCCGGGTAGATCTGCGACTGGCGGTAGTTGGCGACCGCGACGGCCTGCTCCTGGACTGCGAGCGCGTTGAAGGCGGCCGCCGTGCCGGTGGCCCGGCCGTTGCGGCTGACGTTGGGGCTGGAGAAGTTGCCGATGCGCACGCAGTCGGCGCAGGTGTTGGGATAGGCCATGACCGTCAGGAAGTTGCCGGCGACGTCGACGTAGCCGCGGGCGTACGCCTTGCCTCCGCTGGGCGGCGAGGACGCCCCGGCGTCGTGGTCGGCGCTGAGGTTGTGGCCGATCTCGTGGGCGAAGGTGAGGTTGCCGGTGGCGCACTTGTCGGCCCAGAGCACGGTCCAGGCCGCACTCTCGGGGTCGTACTCCGGCTGGGTGCCGCCGAGCGAGCCGAGCCCGCAGAACGAGCCCGAGGGGTAGGCGCCGCCGAGCCAGAGGCTGACCAGGTCGGCGTGCGTCTCCTCGCGCAGCGCCTGCGCCTCGTCGAAGACACCGTCGCCGGGCTTCGCGAGGGCGTAGTAGTTGGCCGTCAGCGACGACAGCTGGGTCGCGGCGACCTGCCGGGTGCCGACGAGCCGCACCTGGGTGGGGACGCCGGACGCGCTGAGGGCCTGGTTGGTCTGGGTGATGCCGAGGGCGAACTGCGCCCGCATCGCGGCGTCCCCGCCGACGGTCCCCGGCAGGTTCGCCGGGTAGACGATGGCCACGTCGACGACCGACGGGGCGTCCGCGGCGACGGGCGCCCCTCCGGCGACCGGGGCCGCCTCGGTCGGGGCGTCGCCCGCGGGTGCCGCGTGGTCGGCCTCATCGGCGTGCTCGCCGTGCTCGGCCTGCACGTCGACGGCGTCGTCGCCGGGCTGTGGCATCGCCGGCAGCTCGACGACCTCGTAGTCGCCGCCGCGGGTGGTGCTCACCTCGAAGGCGCCGTCGGCGGTGGACGCGACACTCAGGTGCGCGACGCCGTCGACCTCCGCGGCGGTGAAGCTGCCGAGCGAGCCGACCAGTGCGCCGGTCCACGTCGTGACGCCGTCGACGGACTCGCGGCGGTCGACGGCGGCGGTGACGGTCGTGTCGTCGAACAGCGTCAGGCTGACGCGGTCCCCGGCACGTACGTCGCGCAGCGCTGCCGCGTCGAGGCGGACGGGGCGCGATCGGGCCCCGTCGGAGGCCTCGGCGCCGCGGGTGGTCGGTGCTGCGCTCAGCAGCTCGACCGTCCGGGTCTTCTGGTCGGCCGTGGCAGTGGCCGTGGTCACGGGCGCCGCGGTGGTCGCGAGCGCGATCGCGCAGAGGCCGGCGACGCCGGCCATCGTGCGGGTCTTGGTCATGGGGTCCCCCTACTTTCTTCTCGGACCCCTTCGTGCCCCCGGTGCGCCCCGCCAAACCCGGATCGGGCGACTACTCGCCGGTCTCGACCTCCTCGCGCTCCTGCTCCTCGTCGACGCCCCTGCGCCGGCGACCGAGCAGGCCTCCGGCCCACAGCGCCCAGAGCACGAGGACGGGCTGGAAGAACAGCCGGACGAACCGGGCCCGGTCGGTGTCGAGGCCGAACGCGTCGGTGCCCTCGAGGTACTGGGCGACGTTGCCGGGGAAGATCGCGACGAAGAAGGCGGCGAGCAGCGCGCCGACCGTACGCCGGTGCCGGGGCAGTGCGACGAACGCGCCGCCGAGCGCGATCTCGACCACGCCGGAGCCCAGCACCGTGAGGTCCTCGTCGACGGGGAACCAGTCAGGCACCTGCGCCCGGAACTCCTCGCGCTGCGTGGTCAGGTGCAGCACGCCCGCGGTGACCAGGAAGCCGCCGAGCACCACGCGGCCGAGTGTCTGTGCCTTCATGGAGGCCAGCCTAGGCGGGCGGCACGACAGCCCCCGGGTTCATCAGCCCAGCCGGGTCGAGGGCGTGCTTGACCGCGCGCATCAGGTCGACCTCGACGTCGGACTTGTAGGACGCGGCGGCCGCGGCCTTCGTCCGGCCGAGCCCGTGCTCCGCGCTGATCGAGCCGTGCGCGGCGGCGACCGCGTCGTAGATCGTCGTCGTCAGGTCGCCCGCCGCGGCACGCAGGTCGTCGTCGCGACCCACGGGCGCGTTGAGGTTGTAGTGGAGGTTGCCGTCGCCGACGTGGCCGTAGGTCACCGGCCGCACCCCGGGAAGGACCTCCTGCAGCCGCGGGCCCATGGCCTCGGTCCAGTCGGCGAGGCCGGCGATCGGCAGGGTGACGTCGTGCTTGAGGGTCGCGCCCTCGACCTTCTGCACCTCGGAGATCCCCTCGCGCAGCGCCCACAGCGCGTCGCGCTGCGCCGGGCTGCCGGCGATCGCCGCATCGGTCGCCGTGCCGGCCTCGACGGCCTCGCCGAGCAGGGACTCGAGCGTCTCGTCGAGGCCCTCGTCGGAGGCGGAGCCCGCGAGCTCGACCAGGACGTACCACTCGCTCGGTGCCGCGAGCGGGTCGACCGCGCCGGGCAGGTGGGCGAGGACGAGGTCGATCGCCTGCCGGTTGGCGATCTCGAAGGTCGACAGGTGCACGCCGCCGTGCTGCTGCGCCGTGCCGAGCAGGGAGACCGCCGCGGCGACGGACGGCACCGCGACCCAGGCGGTCGCGCGCCGCGGGGTCGCGGGGAAGAGCCGGAGGATGGCGCCGGTGATCACGCCGAGCGTGCCCTCGGAGCCGACGAAGAGCTGGGTCAGGTCGTAGCCGGTGTTGTCCTTGCGGAGCCCGCGCAGCCCGTCCCAGACGCGGCCGTCGGGCAGCACGACCTCGAGGCCGAGCACCAGCTCGCGGGTCATGCCGTAGCGCAGGACCGCGGTGCCGCCGGCGTTGGTGGCGAGGTTGCCGCCGATGGTGCAGCTGCCCTCCGAGCCCAGTGACATCGGGAAGAGCCGCCCGGCCCGCTCGGCCGCCGCCTGCACGTCGGCGAGCACGACGCCCGCGTCGACGGTGATCGTGCCGGCCACCGGGTCGACGTCGCGCACGCTCCGCATCCGGCCGAGCGAGAGCACCACCGCGGTGCCGGAGCCGTCCGGCACCCCGCCACCGACCAGCCCGGTGTTGCCGCCCTGCGGGACGACCGGCGTACGCGTCTCGGCGCACGCGCGCACGACCTCCGCCACCTCGTCCGTCGAGCCGGGTCGCACCACCGCGAGCGCCCGCCCCTCGTGGGTGCCGGTCCAGTCGACGACGTACGCCGCGACGTCGGCGGGCTCGGTGAGGACGTGGGCGTCGCCGACGGTCGTACGCAGCTGGTCGAGCAGGTCGGTCACGGGGTTCTCCTGGGGGGTCGGAGTGGGTGGGAGTGGGGGTGGGTCAGCCCAGCAGAACCGCGACGAGCAGCGCCACGGGCAGCGAAGCCAAGGTGGTGACCAGGATGGTCTCCCGTGCCACATCCTCCCCGACGCGGTAGCGGGTGGCGTGCAGGAAGATGTTCTGCGCGGTCGGCAGCGCCGCGGTGATGACGACGCCGAGCAGCACCCGGTCGTCGAGCCCGAGCCCGACACCGACGGTCCAGGCGACCACCGGCATGACGGCCATCTTGAGCACCGTCGCCACGACGACCTCGCCGTTGTGGCCGGCCCGGCCGATCGGCGGGCTGAGCCGCAGGGCCGCGCCGTAGGACATCAGCATCAGCGGGATCGCCGCGCCGGCCAGCATCTCCAGCGGCGACAGCAGAGGTGCCGGGAGTCGCCAGCCGGTGGTCGCGAGCACCAGGCCGACGACGGCGGCGATGGTGAGCGGGTTCGTGACCAGGCGGCGAGCGGCGGAGCGTACGCCCTCCCCGCGGCCGGTGATCCGGTCCAGCACGATGAGGGCGGCCGGTTGCACGACGAGCATCTGGACGAGCAGCGTCGGCACGACGACCGTGAGGTCGCCGACGACGTAGGCCGCGATGGCGATGCCGAGGTTGCCGGCGTTGACGTAGGACGACGACAGGGCGCCGATCAGCAGCGACCCCGTGTCGAGGCGCCAGCGCAGCCTGGCCACCACGACGTACGCCGCGAAGCAGGCCGCGAGCGAGACGCTCGAGGCGACCAGGTTGGCCGCCGCGGCACCGAGCTCGACCCGGCTGATCGTGACGACCATCAGCGCAGGCGACGCCACGAAGAACGCGATCTCGCCGAGCGTGCGCTGCGAGCGGCGGTCGAGGACCCCGACGTGAGCGAGCGCAGCGCCGGCAGCGATCACGACGAGGATCGTGGTGAAGCCGATCAGCAGGTTCATCGCTCCACCTCTCGGGTCGTCGGTGCAGGCATCGTGCGATGGCCAGGTCGTCTTGGACGCGGTGACCCGCGCCCGGCAAGGATGGCGCGGTGAGCCTCGATGCCCAGCACCCGGTCCGTGTCGTCCAGCTCGGGGGGCTGATGCCCTTCGTGCGCGAGTGGCTCGCGGAGCGGTACGCCGCGCCCGTGCTCGCCGACCTCGACGACCCGGCGGGGGTCGAGGTCGCCGTCGTGGGAGGTGGTGCGCCTGCCGGTACGGCCGAGATGGACGCGCTGCCCGACCTGCGCGCGATCGTGAACTTCGGCGTCGGCTACGACAACGTCGACGTCGCCGAGGCTCGCCGCCGCGGCATCGTCGTCTCCAACACCCCCGACGTCCTGACCGACGCGGTGGCCGACCTCGCGGCCTTCCTCGTGGTCGATGTCCTGCGCGGGATCACCGCCGCCGACCGGTTCGTGCGCCGCGGTGCGTGGGCACGCGGCGAGGCGATGCCGCTGGCCCGCGACGTGCGGGGAGCCGTGGTCGGCGTGCTCGGGCTGGGTCGCATCGGCACGGCCGCGGCGCACCGGCTCGAAGCCTTCGGCGCCGAGATCCACTACCACTCCCGGACCCCGAAGGACGTCGCGTGGACCTACCACGCGAGCCCCGTCGAGCTGGCCGCCGCCAGCGACGTGCTGGTGGTCCTCACGCCCGGAGGCGCGGGGACCGAGGGGCTCGTGGACGCCGCCGTGCTCGACGCGCTCGGCCCCGAGGGCCACCTCGTCAACGTCTCCCGCGGATCGGTCGTCGACGAGGACGCGCTCGTCGCCGCCCTCGAGGAGGGCCGCATCGCCGGGGCCGGGCTCGACGTCTTCGCCGACGAGCCGCACGTTCCCGAAGCCCTGCTGGGTCGGGACGACGTCGTGCTGCTGCCGCACGTCGGCAGCGCCACGGTCCAGACCCGCGAGGCGATGGGCCGGCTCGTGCTCGACAACGTCGACGCCTTCCTCGAGGGCGGCGAGCTGGTGACCCCGGTCGACTGAGCACCGTCGATGTGAGCCCCGTCGGGTGAGCCCTGTCCGGTGACCTGTGTGTCAGGGTTCCCCTGCGCTCCACGGCACCTGAGGCTTAAGGTCGTCCTTGGTCCGCGCCGACGGCAGGGAGTGCGATGAAGGACGACACACGGGGCCAGCGCCGCGTGGCCGCTGTGCCGTGGGCCGACGAGCAGACCCGCCAGCACCTGCAGGTGCTCGTGGAGGGCGTGGCCACCCTCGCGGGGTTCGAGCAGTCGTCGCTCACGTTGCGCCGCGACGACCACTTCGAGGTCGTCGCCGCGGCCGGGGTCGAGGACGGCTTCGTCGGCACCCAGGTGCCCGTGGAGTCGATCGAGGACGACCTCGCCGGCGCGGACGAGTGGGGCGTGTGGCGCTTCGTCCCGCACGACCGGGCCAGCGCCGAGGCGCTCGCCTACAGCCACATCCCCGACGTGACGCCACTGGACGCCGAGGACGCGTGGCACCCGCTCGACCTGCTCGCAGCTCCGCTGCACGACGACCAGGGGCGCTTGCGCGGCCTGCTGTCGGTCGACAGCCCGCGCGACGGGCGCCTGCCGTCGGCGCAGAAGCTCGCGGTGCTCACCCAGTACGCCGGCGTGGCGCGCACCCTCGTCCTCCTCGCCCTCGAGCGCGAGGAGCTCAGCGAGAAGGTCCGGATGGCGACCCAGGCGCGCGAGATCGTCCGGCGGGCCCTGGGCGAGCCGACGCTGGACCTGGTCCTGGAGGCCTGCCGGTCGACGGTCGTCACCTGCTTCGACGCCGTCGGCATGTGGCTCACGGCCTTCGACGCCGACGGCGGCCCGGCCCGGACGACCTCCTTCGTGATGGGCGACGACTACGAGGTGCCGCCGTTCGCCGAGATCGACGACGTCGTCATCCGCCTCGCGCACCGCTACTGGAGAGACCAGTACGTCGCGCCCTTCTCCCGCAGCAACGCCGACCAGCCGGGCCTCCCGCCGGAGGACGCCGAGCGGCTGCTCGGCTTCCTCGACCTCATCGGCATCGGCTCGGTGCTCTTCGTCCCGCTGGGGGTGGGGCCGGAGTGCCTCGGCTTCCTCGTGCTGACCCGGGTCTCGGACGCCCGGAGCTGGACCGACGTCGAGATCGACGCCGCCCTCGACATCGGTCGCGACCTCGGCCGCGCCGTCGCCAACGCGCGCCAGCTCGAGCTCGAGCGGGCGATCGTCGACCGCCTGCGCAAGCTCGACAGCTACCGCGTCGAGGTGGTCAACACCCTCGGTCACGAGCTGCGCAACCCGCTCTTCTCGATGAGCGCCAACCTCGAGCTGCTCAACACCGGCACGCTCGACGAGGACGCGCGCCGGTCGGTCGCGGCCGCGAGCCGGGGTGCCGCGCGGATGCGGGCCGTGATCGACGACCTGCTGACCATGGCCCAGGTCTCCGACCCCAACCGCGAGTTCGACCCGATGGCGGTCGACCTGCGCCGCGTGGTCCACGACGTCTACGAGGAGTGCCACGCAGCGGCGGCAGCCGGGGACGTCACCTGCCACGCCGAGCTGCCCGACGGTCCCGTACGGGTGGCGGGTGACCCCGAGGAGCTGCACCGCCTCTTCACCAACCTGGCGTCCAACGCGATCAAGTACACCGACCCCGGCGGGAGCGTCACCGTACGCGTCGCCGCGGAGGGCGACACGGTCGTCGCCACGGTCACCGACACCGGCATCGGCATCTCCGAGCCCGACCAGGCCCAGCTCTTCCGCGAGTTCTTCCGCTCGACCAACCCGGCAGCGCTGGCGCGTCCCGGCACCGGCCTCGGCCTGGCCATCGTCGCCCGGATCGTCAGCCGGCACGGCGCGACCATCGAGCTCGACTCCGAGCGCGACCGCGGCACCACCGCGACGGTCAGGTTCCCGGCGTACACCGGCGAGCTCGCCGACGACGTCGTCCGACCGGAGTGAGGCCGGGGGCCCGGCCTGTCACGTGGTCAGGTCGAGCCTCATGAACGTGCTGTTCGGGTCCTCGACGTACGACCCGAACGGCGGGCAGGCGACGAAGCCGGCGCGGGCGTAGAACCTGCGGGCCGGCTCGAAGAACGCCATGCTGCCGGTCTCCAGCGACACCAGCTCGACCCCGCGCGAGCGCGCGTCGTCGAGGACGTGTGCCAGCATCCGCGACGCCAGGCCGCGGCCGCGGAGCGCGGGGCCCGTCCGCATGCTCTTGAGCTCCTCGTGCCGGTCCTCCAGCGCAGCGAGCGCCGCGGTGGCGACCAGGTAGTCGCCGTCGATGCCCACCCACAGGCGTACGCCGTCGCCCTGCAGCGCGGTCAGGTCCAGCGCGTGCCGGCTCTCCGGCGGCGCCGTCGGCTCCATGTCGTCGAGGTGTGCCTGCAGGAACGCCGCCAGGCGGGGGTCGGCGAAGTCGGCCCGGGAGATCTGCACGCGCAGATTGTGGCGTGCTCGTGTTTCGTACGGGTGACGGCGAGGTCGGGTGGTGTGCCAGCGTGTGCCCATGACTCGCACACTGGACGCCGACCACCTCGTGGTCGGGGCCGGGGCGATGGGCCTGGCGTTCACCGATGCGCTGGTCGACCACTCCGACGCTCGCGTCGTCATCGTCGACCGCCGTGAGGGAGTCGGCGGGCACTGGCGCGAGGCCTACTCCTTCGTGCGGCTCCACCAGCCCTCGTGGTTCTACGGCGTCGCGTCGACGCCCTTCGGCGGGCGGCTGCAGGCCACGGGACCCGAGGCCGGGCTGCACGAGCGTGCGTCGCAGGCCGAGGTGCTGGCCTACTTCGACGACGTGCTCGCGCGGCTGGAGGCGACGGGACGCGTCGTCTTCTGGCTGGGCAGCGAGTACGCCGACGGCGCGGTCGTGCGCGCGGACGGCCGGCGCCTCGACGTGCCGGAGCGCTGCCGGGTCGTCGACGCCCACTACCTCGCGCCGACGATCCCGGCCGAGGTGCCGCCGCCCTTCGCGGTCGGCGCCGGCGCTCGGGTGGTCCCGGTCAACGACCTGGCTGACCTCGAGGACGACGGGCCGTTCGTGGTGGTCGGGTCCGGCAAGACGGCGACCGACGCGATCGTCCGGCTGCTCACGACCGGCACCGACCCCGACCACGTCTGCTGGGTCCGGCCCCGCGAGCCGTGGATGTTCGACCGGGCCGTCGTCCAACCCGACCCGACCCTGTTCCTTGGCGCCGCGGCGGACCTGTGGGAGTCGGCGGTCGCGGCGTCGTCGGTCGACGACATGCTGCTTCGACTGGAGGACGCGGGGGTGCTGCTGCGCCTGGACCGCTCCCGGGTCCCGACGATGGCGCGGGTGCCGATCCTCGGCCGGTGGGAGCTCGACGTGCTCCGCACGGTCGAGGACGTCGTACGCCGCGGGCACCTGCTGGCCGTCGAGCGCGGCCGGCTGGTGTTCGCCGACGGGACGGTCGAGGTCGCACCGGACGCGGTGGTCGTGCACTGCGCCGCCAGCGGCCTGCGCATCCCACCGATGGTGCCGCAGTGGCGGCCCGAGGTCATCACGCTGCAGGCCGTGCGGGCCGGGTTCCCCTGCTTCGGCGCGGCGCTCACGGGTTACGTCGAGGCCACCCGGTCCGACGACGCCGAGAAGAACCGGCTCTGCGCGCCGAGCCACTACGGCGACACCCCGGCCGACTGGGTCGAGATGAACGTCCTCGGCGCCCGCAACACCGCCGTCTTCTCGGCCGAGCCCGACGTCAGGGCGTGGGCGGACACCGTCGCGCTCAACCCGGCGCGGGTCCCGCCCGGGCACCCGCCATCTGCCGCGCTCGACCGGGTGCGCGAACGCCTGGCCGAGCACGCCGGCCCGGGGGTGGAGCGGGCCGCCGAGCTCGTACGCCTCGCGCGGGCGTAGCCCGTATCGACCCCGCAGCGTCGGGTACTCGTGGGCATGACCGAAGGACAGGCAGACCAGACCCGCCAGGACCCCACCCGCGTGCACGAGCAGCCCGACACCGAGGGCGAGCAGCTGCCGAAGCCCGGCGACGAGGGCTCCGTGACCCGCCGCATGGGCGACGAGCCCGACCACGGGGAGGAGACGTACGTCGGCCACGACCGGCTGCTCGACCAGGTCGCGCTCATCACCGGTGGCGACTCCGGCATCGGCCGCGCGGTCGCGATCGCCTTCGCGCGCGAGGGAGCCGACGTGGCGATCGCGTACCTCGAGGGCGAGGAGGAGGACGCCCGCGAGACGAGGCGACTCGTCGAGGAGGCGGGACGCCGCGCGGTGCTCGTGCCGACCGACCTCGTGCAGGAGGAGGCGTGCAAGGCGCTCGTCGACACGACCGTGGAGGAGCTCGGCCGGATCGACATCCTCGTCAACAACGCGGCCTACCAGATGGCGCAGCCGGGCGGCATCGCCGACATCACGACCGAGCAGCTCGACCGGGTGATGCGGACCAACGTCTATGCGATGTTCTGGCTGTGCCGGATGGCCCTGCCGCACATGGGGGCCGGATCGACGATCATCAACACCTCGTCGGTGCAGTCGAGCTCGCCGTCGCCGGAGCTGCTCGACTACGCCTCGACCAAGGCGGCGATCGTGAACTTCACCCGTGGGCTCGCCCAGTCGGTCGCCGAGCAGGGCATCCGGGTCAACGCGGTCGCGCCCGGACCCATCTGGACGCCGCTCATCCCCGCCACGATGCCCCCGGAGAAGGTCGAGTCGTTCGGCGAGCACACCCCGCTGGGGCGCGCCGGCCAGCCGGCCGAGGTGGCGACGGCCTTCGTCTACCTCGCCTCACCTGAGTCGAGCTACGTCACCGGGGAGGTCATCGCCGTGACCGGGGGCATGCCGGTCACGATGTGACCGCCCGCGCGTAGCCCTCGCGGTAGGTCGGGAGCATCGGCTCCCACCCCGTCGAACGCAGCCGCGCGTTGGACAGCTTCTTGCCGTGGCCCTGCTCCGGGTCGGCCGGCGGGGGAGCGGGCGCCCCGAGCCGCTCGGCGAGGTACGCCGCGACGTCGCCCATCTGCGCCGGCTCGTCGTCCGTGCCGAGGTAGAGCCGCTCGGGCTCGGCGGGCATCGTCAGCAGGTGGACGACGGCAGCCGCCGCGTCGGTGCGGTGGATGCGGTTGGTCCACCGGTGGGGGTCGCTCACCCGACCCTCGCGGACCTGGTCGAGCAGCCGCGTGCTGCTGCCGCCGTACAGGCCCGAGAGCCGCAGCACGGTGCCGTGCGGGACCCGCTCGTGGAAGGCCTCCTCGGCGGCGACGAGCATCCGACCGGGGCCGTCGCTCGGAGCAGTCGGCGCCGTCTCGTCCTCGAGGTCCGGCCGCTCGCGGCTGCCGTGCACCGCGGTGGATGAGACCAGCACCGCCCGCTCGGGCGGCCCGGCAAGGGCGTCGAGGGCGCGGGCCATCCCGTCGACGTACGTCGCCCGGTAGGCCTCCTCGGTCCGCGGGCGGGCGGTGAGCGCGACGACGACGAGGCGGGGGCGTACGTCCGACAGGTCCGGCGGCTCACTGGTGAGGTCGACCGACCGCCCGACGAGCGGTGCCGGCACCTTCGCGGCGTCGCGGCGCAGCGCAAGCACGTCGTGGCCGAGGTCGGCGAGGCGCAGGCCGACCGCGGCGCCGAGGTCGCCGGCGCCGACGAGGAGGACGTCAGGGGTCACGCAGTCACGGTAGCGAGGCGTCCCACCGCGCATGGACGGGTCCGCCCGAGGGCACTGGACGTCCATGACGCACCGATCCGACTCGACCACCGATCCCGCCGTCGGGGAGTCCACCAGCGCGGAGCGTGAGCGGACCGCCCCCGCGCCGGACGCTCCGCCCAAGCCGGACTCGCCCGGCGACCTCGTGAAGCCGACGTGGGGCTATGCGCTGCGCAAGACCGTGCGCGAGTTCAGTGACGACCAGTGCACCGACCTCGCCGCGGCACTGACCTACTACTCGGTCCTCGCGCTGTTCCCGGGCGCGATCGCCCTGCTCTCGCTCGTCGGCCTGGTCGGCCAGCGGCAGCAGACGGTCGAGACGCTGCTCGACATCCTGCGCGACGTCGGCGCATCGTCCGCGGCGGACACCCTCGAGCCGACCCTGATGGCGCTCGCCTCCAACGAGAGCGCAGGGCTCGCCCTCGTGATCGGTCTCGCCGCCGCGCTGTGGTCGGCGTCGGGCTACGTCAACGCCTTCGGTCGCGGGATGAACCGCATCTACGAGATCGACGAGGGCCGGCCGATCTGGAAGCTCCGCCCGGTCATGTTGCTCGTCACCCTGCTCACGGTCCTGCTCGCGGCGGTCGTCGCGGTCGGTCTCGTCCTCACCGGTCCCGCCGCCGAGGCGGTCGGCCGGGCGATCGGGCTCGAGACGGCGGCCGTGACGGTGTGGAGCATCGCGAAGTGGCCGGTGCTGCTCGGGGTCGTCGTCATGATCGTCGCACTGCTCTACTACGCGACGCCCAACGTCAAGCAGCCGAAGTTCCGCTGGATCAGCATCGGCGCGTTCGTCGCGATCGTGGTGTGGGTGCTGGCCTCGGCGGCGTTCGGCTTCTACGTCGCCAACTTCTCCAGCTATGACAAGACGTACGGCTCGCTGGCGGGCGTGATCGCCTTCCTGCTGTGGCTGTGGATCACCAACCTCGCGCTGCTCTTCGGCGCCGAGCTCGACGCCGAGCTCGAGCGCGGCCGCCAGCTCCAGGCCGGCATCGCGGCCGAGGAGGAGCTCCAGCTGCCCCCGCGCGACACCCGCAAGTCCGACAAGGCGGCCAAGAAGGAGCAGCAGGACATCGAGCGTGGGCGGCGGCTGCGCGAGTCGAGCGGTCGCAAGTAGTCAGCGCTCGGCCAGGAACTCGTCCACCTCGACCGCGGTCGGCGCCGACTCCGGCCCGCGCCGGGTCACCTTGATGGCGGCCGCCGCGTTGGCGCGCCGGCACCCCTCGACCCACGGCGTACCGGCCGCGACCTCGGCCAGCAGCGCCCCCGTGTGGGTGTCGCCGGCGCCGTTGGTGTCGACCGGCGTCTGGGGGAAGCCGGGGACGTACGTCGTCTCGTCCGCCACCCGCACCGCACAACCCTCCGGGCCGTCGCGCACGATGGCGACGGCGTCACCGCGGAGCAACGGGGCGACCGCGGTGGTCAGCCCGGCCAGGTCGCCCGGGGGCTCGTGGCCGACCGCGCGCAGGAGGCCCTCGGCCTCCTCGGCGTTGCTCGACCAGACGTCGGTCACCTCGAGCATCGCGGTGCGTACGTCCTCGGGCAGGTCGGCGAACGCGGCCCCGGGGTCGAGCACGACGACCACCTCCGGGTGCAGGTCCGGCAGCCAGGCGAGCAGCGGGTCGCGGGTGCTGTCGAAGGCCAGCGAGAAGCCGGTGACGCAGACGAGGTCGCCGGGGCCGGGCCGTGAGGTCGCGAGGGACTCCACGCTGATGTGCCGCTCGGCGCCGAGCGTGGTGACGAACGTGCGCTCGGCGCTCGGCTCGACCATCACCACGCAGATGCCGGTGTCGAGGCCGGGGACCGGGGGAGCGGAGACCGCGATGCCGTCCCGGTCTAGCGCCTCGCGGACCAGGTCGCCGTGCGGGCCGGTGCCGTGGGCGCCGGCGTGCACGCAGTCGGCGCCGAACCGCGCGGCCGCGACGAGCACCGTCACCGCACCACCGGCGTAGTCGGTGGCGGAGGAGGCCATCACGTTCTGGCCGCGCGGCGGGAGGCCGGGCACCTCCACGACGACGTCGACCAGCGCCTGGCCGGTGTGGATCACCCGGCTCATCAGGCGTCCTCCCCGAGGACCTCGGCGGTCGTGGCCAGGGTGATCTGGGGCGGGTAGAGCGCCATCACGTCCATGGCGGAGCGGTGGTTGTCGGGGGTCGAGCCGGCGCACGCGTCGGTGACGACGGTGATCGTCGCGCCCGCGTCGGCTGCCGCGAGCGCGGTCGAGATGACGCAGCAGTCGGTGCTCACCCCTGCGAGCACCAGGTGCGGCGTCGCCCCGGTGATCGCCGCCAGCTCCGGTCCCCACTTGCCGAAGGTGGGCAGCGAGACGGTCGTGTCGGTGAGGCCCGTCGCCTCCGGCACGAGCTCGAGCAGCGGGTCGTCCGCCGGCACGTCGGCGAACGGCCAGGCCGCGAGGTACGCCGCCCAGCTGCCCTGCGGGTCGGGTGCCGGGACCCAGCGCGTGACGACGGTGCGCTCTCCCGCGGCGGCGGCGAGGCGGCGTACGGGCTCGACGATCTCGGCGAACATCGGCGAGCCCCACTCGCTGTCGGGCGAGGCGAAGATCCGCTGCGGGTCGATGACGACCAACCAGGCGTCGGGATGCATGCGGCCCAGCCTGTCAGAGCCCCTGAGGTGTCTGAGGACGTGGCGGTCGGACCGGGAGCCGGGATCCGTCCACCGCGTCCTCAGTCATCGGGTCCGGTGGGGGCAGGTTTGCACCCGCGTTTCGTGCTTCCAGGTCGAGATCTCTACCTGTAACCAAGGCGGTCACCGGATATCCGGATACTCCAGCCCCAGCCCCAGCCCCAGCCCCAGCCCCAGCCCCAGCCCCAGCCCCAGCCCCAGCCCCAGCCCCGCCCCGGGACAGGCATCAGCGGCCGCCGGTCCCCCGATCGGCAGCCGCTGATGGGCACGAGGGAAGAAGGGGATTACTTCACCTCGGCACGCAGGACCGCGCGCAGCCCGAAGGCCAGCGGGATCCAGAGCCAGACCGTCGTGGTGATCGCGAGCTGGAGCCAGTTCTCACCGGTCACGTTCCCGTCGAAGAGCGGGATCGTCGCGTAGTTCACGTCGACCCACGGCTGCAGGTCCTCGAACCACTGCTGGAAGGCGGCCAGGGCACCCAGGGCACCGGGCAGGACCAGCGCGTAGACGAAATAGGCCACGATCGCCGCCGGCGAGTTCCGGATGACGGTGCCGAGCATGAAGCCCATCAGCATGCCGATGAGGTTCGCCAGGACGATCAGCCCGAACTGCTCGACCGTGATGTTCCAGACCGGGTCCAGGCCGGTGACGGCCGAGCCGACGAGGGTGCCGACGGCACCGACGCCGAGGGCCACGAACATCGACGCGACGCCGATGCCGAGGACGACCAGGAGCTTGGAGAGCACGACGCGTCCGCGCCAGGGCACGAGCGTGTAGGTCGTCAGTCCGGTGCGCTGGCTGTACTCGCTCGTGATCGAGAGGATCCCGATCATCGGCAGGATGACCGACATCGGCATGCCCATCGCGGTGGCGAAGGTCTCGAACGTGATGACGTCGTCGGGTGCCCACAGGATGACCGCGGCGCTCGCCAGCACGGTCACGATGCCGACGCTGGCCATCAGCCAGAACCCGGCGCGGGTGTCGAACATCTTGCGCAGCTCGACACCCATCAGGCGCGTGAGCGGGATGGGAGCGATGGTGCGGGCGGTGCGCTCGGCGTGCGGGGTCGTACGGATCGGGGTGGCGGTTGCGGTGGTCATGCTGCTGCTCCTTCACGGGCGGTCTCGGCAGTGAGCTCGAGGAACATCTCCTCCAGGCCGGCGCCGTCGGCGCCGCGCAGCTCACGGAGGGGTACGGCGGCGCGCAGCGCGACCTCGCCCACGGTCTCGGGTTCGGCGTCGACGCGCAGTCCGCCGTCGACGGGATGGGCGACGAGCCCGGCCTGGGTCAGCGCCCGGGTGAGCACGTCGACGTGGCTGGTGCGCACGATCGTGCCGGCCCCGGCGAGCAGCTCGGCCTTGGTGCCCTGCGCCACGATGCGGCCCTGCCCGATGACGACGAGGTCGTCGGCGATGACCTCGATCTCGTGGAGCAGGTGCGACGACAGCAGCACGGTGCCGCCGTCGTCGGCGAAGCCGCGGAGGAGGTCGCGCATCCAGCGGATGCCCGCGGGGTCGAGGCCATTGGCCGGCTCGTCGAGGACCAGCACCTGCGGGTCGCCGATCAGGGCGGTCGCGATGCCGAGGCGCTGGCGCATGCCGAGGGAGTAGTTGCGCACCCGGCGCTCCGCCTCCTCCTCGGTGAGGCCGACGCGGGCCAGGGTCTCGGCGACGCGGGCCTTGGGCAGTCCCATGGTCTGCGCGGCGATCGCGAGGATCTCGCGACCGGTCCGACCGGCGTGCTGGGCGGAGGCGTCCAGGAGGACGCCGACCTCGAGGCCGGGGTTGACCAGCTCGCGGTAGTCGCGACCGGTGATCGTGACGCGGCCGGAGCTGGGGCGGGTCAGGCCGACCATGACGCGCATGGTGGTGGACTTGCCGGCGCCGTTGGGGCCGAGGAAGCCGGTGACGCGACCGGTGGCGGCCGTGAAGGAGACGTTGTCGACGGCCGTGAACCGGCCGTACTGCTTGGTGAGGTGCTCGACGCTGATCATGGCCCCAGCCTCGCCGCGACGAGCGGCCCGGCGCATCGGGGACAGGGCCCCGTCGGTCCCCGAGGCGGACCCTGAGATGACCCCCAGCGCGGCCCCGGGGCGGGGGTGGGGTGCGGGTGGGTGGTGGTTGGGGGCGACTTGGGACAATGGTGGGGTGAGCCAGCCCACCACGCAGCGTCCGCCCCAGGTCAGCCTGGCGTCGGGCATCGTCATGTTCTCGTCGGTGGTGGTGCTGCTCACCGTGTGGGAGCGGGTGACCTCCCTCGGCTCGCTCGAGACCCAGCAGGCGATCAGCGAGGTCCTGGCCGACTCGCCGTTCACCTCCCTCGACCTGACCGTCTCCGGCACCACCGAGCTGCTGCGGATCTCCTGCATGATCGCCGCGGTCTGCGCGTGCGCCACCGCGATCCTCGGCTGGTACGTCCGAAAGCCCGACCGCTCGGCGCGGCTCGGCCTGACGCTCTTCGCCGTGCCGGTCTTCGTCACCGGTCTGCCGGCCGGCGGGCTCGCCGGCTCGTTCGTCGCCGCAGGCGCCGCGATGCTGTGGATGCAGCCCGGGCGCGAGTGGTTCGCCACCGGCAGGTGGACCCCGCCCGCGCCGGCCAGGCCCAAGGAGTCGACCAAGGACGCCACCAGGTCGTCCGATCGGCCCGACCCGTGGAGCCGGGCGCCGCAGGCGCCCGACGTGCAGGATCCGGACGCGCCCAGCACCCCGCCGCCGGCCAGCCGCCCCTTCGGCGAGCCCCCGGCCGCGCAGCAGCACCCCGGCGGTCGGCCCGCGGAGTCGCCGTACGGGCAGCCCTATCCCCACCCCGGCGCCCTGCCCGGACCCCCGTCGCAGCCCTACCCGCAGCCGTACGCCCAGCGGCCCGCCGCCTGGCCCCAGCACCAGCCCGCTCCCCCGCGGCCCGGCGCGATGGTGGCGGCCTTCGTCATCACGGTCGTCACGGCCGGGGGGCTGCTCGGTCTCTCGGTGCTCTGGCTGGCGATCGCCGGGCTCTCGCCGGACTTCCTGATGAGCCTGCTCGAGCAGCAGCAGCCCGAGCTCGTGGAGGACGGCCTGACCCTCGACCAGCTGCGCACCACGGTGTTCGCGGTGGCTGGCGCCTTCGTGGTGTGGTGCGTGGTGGCGCTCGTGCTGGCCGGCTTCGCGATGGCCCGCCGCGCGTGGGCGCGTCGCGGCCTGATGGTCAGTGCGGCCTTCAGCGCTGCCGCGTGCTTCGCCCTCGTGCTCAACGCCCCGCTCGTGCTGGTCCCGGCGGCGGCCGCGGTCGCCACCGTCGTGTGCCTGCGCCGGGTCGAGGTGCGGCGCTGGTTCTCCCTCGACGCCCGCTGATCGTGGCCCGCTCCGACGTGGTGGGGCGGCGTTGTGCGGGCATGGTGAGATAGCCCCATGAGCGAGCCCAGCGACCCCGGCCCGACGCACACGCCGTACGGCCAGGACCCCTACGGTCCCCCTCCGCAGGGGAACCCCTACGGCCAGCAGCCGTACGGCCAGCAGCCGTACGGGCAGCAGCCGTACGGGCAGCAGCCGTACGGGCAGCAGCCGTACGGCCAGCCCGCCGGTGACCGTCGCCCCGGCACCGTGACCGCCGCGGCCTGGATCGCCATCGTCTTCTCCGGCATCACTGCGGTCTTCCTCGGCCTGGGCGCCCTCGGGCTCGTCGTCGCCCGCGACGACCTGATCGACGAGATCGAGCGCGAGATGCAGTCCGGCCCCCCCGGCACCGACGTCCAGCTCGACCTCGACCCGGAGTCGATCGTCGGCGTCCTGGTCGCCGTGATCCTGGTGCTCCTCGTCTGGGCGCTCATCTCGATCGTGCTCGCGGTCTTCGTGCTGCGCCGCTCCAACGTGGCCCGCATCCTGCTCGTCATCTCCAGCGGCGTCGTCGCGCTGCTGTCGCTCATCGGCATCGCCAGCGGAGTCTCCGCGGTGTCGATGATCGCCGCGATCGCCACGATCGTGCTGCTCTTCACCGGTGGTGCGGGCGAGTGGTTCAAGGGCACCCCCGCGTACGCCGCGACGCCTGCGCAGTACGGCCAGCCCGGCCCGTACGGCAGTGCGGACAACCCCTACGGCAGCCAGCCGAACCCCTACGGCCAGGACCCGTACGGCCAGCAGCCGCCGCCCGGCGCGGACAACCCCTACGGCCAGCAGAACCCGTACGGCCAGCCCAACCCGTACGGCCAGGACAACCCCAACCCGTACGGCCAGCAGCCTCCGTCCGAGGACGACTCGAACGGTCCCGACCACCCGCCGAAGGACTACCCGGGCCGCTGATCGTCAGTGGTGGGGCCCGACCGAGGCGCCTGGAGGTCCAGTCGGCGGCGTGTCGCGAGTGACACGCCGCACCCGACGTGGCTGGGCCACGTGGTGCGGCCCCAGGAGGTGGGTCCGGCTCCTTCGCGGCTCAGCGGTACAGGTCGGCCGCGGCGAGGCGGCGTACGCCCTCGCTGATCACCTCGGGCTGCTTGCAGAACGCCCACCGCACCAGCTGCCGCCCGGCCTCGGTGTCGTCGTAGAAGCCCTGCGCCGGGATCGCGACGACACCGGCCCGCTCGGGCAGGGCGAGGCAGAGCTCGCGACCGTCGGCCCACCCGAGGTGGGAGACGTCGGTGGTCGCGAAGTAGGTGCCCTCCGGCACCCGCGGTGACAGGCCGGCGGCGGTGAGGCCGTCGCACAACAGGTCGCGGCGCCCCTGCAGGTCTCGGGCGAGCTCGCGCGGCCAGTCGGGCTCGTGGTCGAGGGCGTGCGCGATGGCCGGCTGGAGCGGTGAGCCGGAGGTGAAGGTCAGCCACTGCTTGGCCGACAGCACGGCCTGCACGAGCGGCGCGGGCCCGGTGGCCCAGCCGACCTTCCAGCCGGTGAGGGAGTAGGACTTGCCGGCGCTCGACAGGGTGAGCGTGCGCTCCCACATCCCCGGCAGCGTGGCGATCGGGACGTGCGCGCGGCCGTCGAAGACCAGGTGCTCGTAGACCTCGTCGGTCACCACGATCACGTCGTGCTGGATCGCGAGGTCGGCGACCACCTGCAGCTCCTCGCGTGTGAGGACCGTGCCGGTCGGGTTGTGCGGGGTGTTGAGCAGGATCAGCTTGGTGTCACTGGTGACGGCCGCCCTCAGCTCGTCGAGGTCCGGGCGGAAGTCCGGCGCCCGCAGGGTCACCGGTCGGCGCCGGGCGCCGCACATGTCGAGCATCGCGACGTAGGAGTCGTAGTAGGGCTCGAGGACCACGACCTCGTCGCCCGGGTCGACGAGGCCGAGCAGGGCTGCCGCGACGGCCTCGGTGCACCCGGTCGTCACCACGACCTCCCGGTCGGGGTCGACCTCGAGGCCGTAGTGGCGCTGCTGGTGGCGCGCGATCGCCGCACGCAGGGCGGGTACGCCGATGCCGGGGGCGTACTGGTTGGCACCGGCCTCGAGGGCGGCCTCCGCCGCCGCGATCACCGACGGCGGACCGTCGACGTCGGGGAAGCCCTGGCCCAGGTTGATCGCGCCGGTCCGCAGCGCGAGCGCCGACATCTCGCTGAAGACGGTCGGCGGGATGTGGGCCAGGCGGTCGGCGAGGGGCTGGGAGAGCGGCTTCGCAGTGGGCACGGACCCACGCTACCCAGCGGCGTGACTAGGGTCGGGGCCGTGACCACCGACGCCGCCCTCGCCGCCGACATCGACGCGGCCTGCCGCCTGACCGGGGAGTTCACCCTGCGGTCCGGCCAGGTCGCCGACACCTACTTCGACAAGTACCTCTTCGAGGCCCAGCCCGCTCTGCTCGACCGGGTCGCGACCCGGATGCTCGACCTGCTGCCCGAGGACACCGAGCTGCTCGGCGGCCTCGAGCTCGGCGGCATCCCGATCGCCACCATGGTGTCGTCGAAGACCGGCCTCCCCGCGCTCTTCGTGCGCAAGCAGGCCAAGGAGTACGGCACCTGCAAGCTCGCCGAGGGCCCTGACGTCGTCGGCAGGCGGGTCACGCTCATCGAGGACGTGATCACCACCGGCGGCGCCGTGCGCGACGCGACGCGCGAGCTGCGGGCCGCCGGTGCCACGGTCGAGGTCGTGGTGTGCGCCATCGACCGGTCGCCTGCGGGGGAGAACCCGCTGGCCGACGTCGGCCTGGAGGTCCGTCCGGTCCTCACCCGCGCCGACCTGGACGCAGCCCGGGACTGAGGCCGCTGGGCCGGCGACGGCCCTCAGTCGAGGTCGCGGCCCATGATGTCGCGGTCCGGGCCGCCGTCCTGCGGGCCGATCTCGGCACCGGGGGCGTTGGTGCGCTTGTGGCGCCACCACTCGATGACGATCGGGACCAGTGAGAACGCCACGATCACGATGATGAGCTTGTCGATGCTCTCCGCGAGGCCGGGGAAGGCGTCGCCGAGGAAGAAGCCGAGCAGGCAGATCGAGGCCACCCACAGGACCGCGCCGACGAGGCTCCACACGAAGAAGCGGTGCCGCTCCATCCGGGTGACGCCCGCGACGACGGTGATGTAGGTCCGCACGAACGGGACGAAGCGACCGATGACCAGCGCCTTGTTGCCGTGGCGGTCGAAGAACGCGGTCGTCTGGTCGAAGTACTTGCGCTTGATGATCCGGCCGTCGCGCTCGTAGAGCGGCGGACCGATCTTGCGCCCGATCTCGTAGCCCACGACGTTGCCGAGGAAGGCAGCGGCGGTCAGGGCCGCCATCGTGATGAGCAGCTCGGCGAAGGGCGGTCCGGGGAAGAGGTCGAGCTGGCCCGTCGCGATGAACAGGCCGAGGGCGAAGAGGAGCGTGTCGCCGGGGAGGATCGGGAAGAACAGGCCGCACTCCACGAAGACGATGAGCAGGCTGATCCAGAACAGGGCCGCGCCGAACCGCTCGAGGAGCCAGTTGGGGTCCATCCACTCGATGCCCAGCAGCATCGGCTGGACGCCCGAGGACAGGATGGACTGCAGGTCCCACAACGCGCTCACGCGCGCCACCCTAACCAGCGCGACCCCCGGTTCCCGCTTCGGCGACGGTGCCTAGGGTGCTGCCATGCAGGACGAGCACGAGCAGCAGCGGGCGCCGTACGACCCCATGCCGCACGGCCCGGCGGAGGTGGGGGTCGGACCGTGGCAGGGGGCGTGGCCCGAGGGCGGGCACTGGGACCCCGAGCTGCTCCGCGACGGTGACCGCCGCAACGTCGTCGACCGCTACCGCTACTGGTCGATGGAGGCGATCGTGGCCGACCTCGACACCCGGCGGCACGACTTCCACGTCGCGATCGAGAACTGGCAGCACGACTTCAACATCGGCACGATCGTGCGCACGGCCAACGCGTTCCTGGCGGCCGAGGTGCACATCGTCGGCAACCGCCGCTGGAACCGTCGCGGAGCGATGGTGACGGACCGCTACCAGCACGTCCGGCACCACCCCGACGCGGCGAGTCTCGCGGCGTACCTGCACTCGCTCGGTCCGGATGAGGGAGAGCCGGTGCGCCTGCTGGGGATCGACAACCTCCCGGGCTCGCTGCACCTCGAGACGATGGAGCTGCCGCGGCGGGTCTGCTTCCTGTTCGGCCAGGAGGGCCCGGGGCTGTCGGAGGCGGCGCGCGAGGTGTGCGACGGCACGTTCTCGATCGCGCAGTTCGGCTCGACGCGCTCGATCAACGCCAGCTCGGCCGCCGCGATCGCGATGCACAGCTGGGTGCGGACGTACGCCGACCTGAGCGGCGACGACGCCTGGCGCGGGTAGGCCCCACCCGTCAGGGACGGGGCCTCCGGGCCCGGGATGTCCCCTGTGCACCCCGGACCCGTCCCTCCCAGGTCTAGCGGCGCGTCTTCGAGTAGCAGATCAGCGCGCGGTCGCCGGCCTTCCAGGCGGCCTTCGACGGCCAGCCGAACCGGTAGGACCGCGACGTCACCGCGCCGCGGCAGCGCTTGGTCCCGATGCGGTTCCACGCCTTCTCGCTGGGGAACCGCGACGCCTTCACCTTGATCGCGGCGGTGGCGCGGAAGGCGTGCCTGCTCGAGCACACCGTGAGCAGGAAGTCGCGACCGGTCAGGCAGCGCGACACCGACTTCTTGTAGGGGAGCTTCCCGAGTGCGAGCTTGGCCGGGAGCGGCTCGAGGGTGACGCCGCCGAGAACGAGGTCGCACCGCAGCCACCGCGCGCCGGCGGCCTGCTGCTCGGGGGTCGGCAGGAAGTAGCCGAGGTTGTAGGCGCTCATCCGCATGCCGAGCAGCGACGTGCCGAGCGCCTTGCGCTGCGCCGGGAGGCACGTCTTGAGCGCGAAGCGGGTCAGCGGCGCGAGCCTGTCGTAGGTCAGGTCCGCGGGCAGCTGGGCGACGACGATGGTCTGGGCGGTGTGGGTGCCGGCGCAGTCGACCGGCGCCTCGACGTAGGAGTCGGCCGCGAGCTCCTCGGCGTTCATGTCGAAGCACTGGCCGACGGCCGGGGCGCCGTACGTCGGGTCCGCGGCGTTGGCCGGGGCGGTGCCGGTGGTGAGGGTGGCTGCGACCAGGGCCGCGACGGCGGCGCTGAGTCCGAGACGGCGGGTCATGGACGTCAACCTAAACCTGACGGGGGGTGGACGCCAGCCCCGTGCGGGTGGATCGCCGCGCCCCGGGCCGCTATCGCTGCGGCGCGAGCACCGCCTCGAGCGCCGCCAGTCCGCGGCTGCTGTGGCTCTTGACCGTGCCCTCGTTGATGCCGAGCTCGGCGGCCGTCTCGCGCACCGACAGGCCCAACCAGTGACGCAGCACGACGACCTTGCGCTGCTGCTCGGGCAGCCCCTGGAGGGCGTCGAACAGTGCGGACCTCTCCTCCGGCGCGGTCGGCTCGGCGGCGGGGTGGTCCGGCAGCGCGTCGCTCGGGCGCTCGCGGCGCCACGGTCGGCGCGACTCGTCGATGTTGGTTCGCACCATGATCTGGCGGCAGTAGGCCTCCTCGCCGCCCTGGGTCCTGATCCGCGGCCAGGCCACGTAGAGCTTGGTGAGGGCCGTCTGCAACAGGTCGTCCGCGCGGTGCCAGTCGCCGCAGAGCGCATAGGCGATGCGGCGCAGGTGCGCCTGGCGGGCGGCGACGAACTCGGTGAAGGCCTCGTCGCGGTCGGTGCCCCTCATCGCATGCCCTCGCCGGAGGCGTACTGCTGGCGGGCCCAGGTGATGAAGGCGTCGAGGGACTCGAAGCTCCCCCCGCCGTACACCACCTCGAGCTCGCCGCCGACCACGCGCCACGCGACGAACTCCGGCAGCCCGGCCACCTGCAGCCGGGCGACACCCGTGCGGTCGGCCTCCAGCGCGAAACCGCCACCCAGGTCGGCCTCGCGGCTCTCCATCACGGCCACGAAGGGTGACGAGGACGCGACAGCACCGTCCGGGCCCAGCCTCAGCCACGCGTCCGGGGTCTCGGTCACCGTCGTGTCGGGGGTGTCGCGCTGGTCGAGACTGCGCTGGACGCCCACCTTGGCGGCCAGCCATCCCGCGAAGTCGCCTGTGGCGGTGTTGGTGTGAAACGACGTCGCGCCTGAGAACTCGTCGGTCTCGGCAGCGATGAGCGAGTACTTCTCCTGTCCCTCGAACATCACGCGGACGCCGATCGAGGTCCTCCCGCTCCCGGTTGCGTAGCCCATCGGGTTGGGCACCCGCTCGAGGACGGGCCCCGCCTTCGGTGCGAGCACCAGCCGGCCGTCGACGAGCGTCGCGGGGTTGCCGACGAACGTGGGCTTCTCTGCCTGCTGCCTCATCCGTTCGAGCTGCCCTTGCCGCCGGTCCAGCTGGGCAGGGTCCCTCTCCGGCTCGCTGACCTCGCCCTCCCGACTGTCGGCCCGCTCGGTGGCCACCGGGGCATCGCCGCGCACAGCCGTGCCCGACCCGCCCGCCCAGACCGCGCCCCCACCGACGGCAACGGTGGCGACGACCATGGCCGTGGCTGCCACCCGACGCCGGCGTACGGCCCTCCGCCCGGCGGCGACGTAGTGCCCGGGCGGGACGTCGCGACCGGAGCTGAACGACCTGTCCAGCTCGTGCTGCCAGTCGATGTCCGTGCTCATGATTCCCCCTGGGGGTCGAGTGTTCCACCCGCAGAGACGGAGCGACGCGCCCGCCGGTTGTCACGTGGTGAGACGACCGGTCACGGGATTCGCGACTCGCGGGTAGCCACTAGGGTTGGGAGCGCCTGCCTGACCGCTTCAGAGGAGATCCCCGATGCCCATCGCCACCCCCGAGGTCTACGCGCAGATGCTGGACGCGGCGAAGTCGAAGTCCTTCGCCTACCCGGCCATCAACGTGTCGTCCTCCCAGACGCTCAACGCCGCGCTGAAGGGCTTCGCCGACGCCGGCTCCGACGGCATCATCCAGGTGTCCACCGGCGGTGCGGAGTACCTCTCCGGCCCGTCCGTGAAGGACATGGTCACCGGCTCCGTGGCGTTCGCCGCGTACGCCGCCGAGGTCGCGAAGAACTACCCCGTCAACATCGCGCTGCACACCGACCACTGCCCCAAGGACAAGCTCGACGGCTTCGTCCGCCCGCTGCTCGACATCTCCGCCGAGCGCGTGGCCCGCGGCGAGGCGCCGCTGTTCCAGTCGCACATGTGGGACGGCTCGGCCGTGCCGCTGGAGGAGAACCTCCAGATCGCCCAGGAGCTGCTCGCCAAGTGCGCCGCGGCCAACATCGTCCTCGAGATCGAGGTCGGCGTCGTGGGCGGCGAGGAGGACGGTGTCGCCAACGAGATCAACGACCAGCTCTACACCACCCCCGAGGACGCCATCGCCACGATCAAGGCCCTCGGGTCCGGCGAGAACGGTCGCTACATGACGGCCCTGACGTTCGGCAACGTGCACGGCGTCTACAAGCCCGGCAACGTCAAGCTCCGCCCCGAGATCCTCAAGACCGCCCAGGAGGCCGCCGCCTCCGAGCTCGGCCTCGGCGCCGACGCGCGACCCTTCGACCTCGTCTTCCACGGCGGCTCGGGCTCGACCGCGCAGGAGATCAGCGACGCCGTCGACTACGGCGTGGTGAAGATGAACGTCGACACCGACACCCAGTACGCCTTCTCCCGCCCCGTCGCGGCGCACATGTTCGCCCACTACGACGGCGTGCTCAAGATCGACGGGGAGGTCGGCAACAAGAAGCAGTACGACCCCCGCGCCTGGGGCAAGGCGGCCGAGGCCGGCATGGCGGCCCGCATCGTCGAGGCCTGCGAGAACCTGCGCTCCGCCGGCACGTCGCTGGGCGGCTGATCCTGCGAGCGGTGCGCCACCCACATTCCTGAGCGCCGGGATGTGGGTGAACCACCGCCGCCGGCGCGCCATCGACACAACACGACACGAGCGGTGGCCCACCCACCTCCGAGATGCTCGGAATGTGGGTGGGCCACCGCTCGTGGCGTCTTTCGGAGCCGTACGCCGACCTAGCGCGCCGGTGCGTTGCCCGGGATGTCGTCCGGGTCGCCGTACGGGTCCCCGTGGTGTGCGTGCTCGGTGAGGTCCTTCTGCACGCGCGGGTCGTCGGCGTCGGCGAAGTAGTCGAACGGGATCGTCTCGTCGCGACCGTTGGACACGTTCGCCGCCCGCAGCGCGACCGTCAGCAGGGTCGCGACGACCACGTTGATGACGAAGGCCGTCATCGCGATGTAGCCCATCTCGCCGATGCCCGGGATGTTGTCGAGCGAGCCGCCGAACGCCTTGCCGGTGACGGGGTTCTTGACGTTGTAGGCCCCGACGGTGCCGTAGACCATGCCGACCGCCCAGCCCACGAGCAGGCCGTAGCGGTGGAACCAGCGCGTGAACAGGCTGAACACGATCACCGGGAACGTCTGGAGCATCCAGATGCCGCCGAGGAGCTGGAAGTTGATCGCGTTCTGCTTGTCGAGCGTCAGCACGAAGACCAGCGCGAAGGCCTTCACCAGCAGCGACATCAGCTTGGAGACCTTTGCCTCCTGGGCAGGGGTGGCGTCCTTCTTGAGCCACTCCTTGTAGATGTTGCGGCTGAACGTGTTCGCCGCGGCGATCGACATGATCGCGGCCGGCACGAGCGCGCCGATCGCGATCGCGGCGAAGGCCACCCCGGCGAACCACGCCGGGAACATGTCCTCGAACAGCTGCGGGATGACCAGCTGGGCGTTGGGCTCGCCGTCGAGGCCGATCGGCTGCGTCCCTGCGGCGATCGCGACCCAGCCGAGCAGGGCCAGCAGGCCGAGCACGAAGGAGTACGCCGGCAGGATCGCGGCGTTGCGGCGGATCGTGTTGCGCGAGTTCGACGACAGCGACGCGGTGATCGAGTGGGGGTACATGAACAGCGCCAGCGCGGAGCCCAGCGCCAGCGTGGCGTACGCCCAGCCCTGGCCCGCGCCGGGGATGAACGAGCCGGTGGGCCCGCCGGTGGCCTCGTTGGTGGCCGCCATCTTGTCCTCGGCCGCACCGAAGATCGCGTCCCAGCCGCCGACCTGGCCGGGCAGGTAGACGATCGCGACGATGATCACCAGGTAGATGAGGATGTCCTTGACGAAGGCGATCACCGCGGGCGCGCGCAGGCCGCTGGAGTAGGTGTAGGCCGCGAGCAGCGCGAAGGCGATGAAGAGCGGCGCGTCCTTGGCGACGATGTTGTCGCCGCCGCCGAGCCCGGCGACCTCGAGCACCGCCTGGATGCCGACGAGCTGCAGCGCGATGTAGGGCATCGTCGCCACGAAGCCGGTCACCGCGACGGCGAGCGACAGCCCGCGGTCGTCGTAGCGCCCGCGCACGAAGTCGGCCGTCGTGACGTACCCGTGGCGGTGGCTCACCGACCACAACCGCGCCATGAAGATGAAGATGATCGGGTAGAGCACGATCGTGTAGGGGACGGCGAAGAATCCCGCCACGGCGCCGGTCGCGAACATCGCCGCCGGCACCGCGACGAACGTGTACGCGGTGTAGAGGTCGCCGCCGAGCAGGAACCACGTGATCCAGGTGCCGAACTTGCGGCCGCCCAGGCCCCACTCCTCCAGCGACTCCAGCGAGTCCGCGCGCTTGAAGCGGCTGGCCATGAAGCCGGCGATCGTCACCAGCGCGAACAGGGCGATGAGCACCGAGAGGGCGACTCCGTTGATGCCGGTGTCGGCCGCCATCACAGTGGGAGCAACGGTGGGGGTCATCGGTCCTCACCCACCTTGTGGGTGGTCTTGCCGCGGGCCGAGAGCGTGAGCTTGTAGGCCGTCCAGGTCAGTGCGGAGCAGATGAAGACCCAGAGGAACTGGTACCAGAAGAAGAACGGGAAGCCGAGCAGCGTCGGCTCGACCCTCGTGTAGTGCGGCACCCAGAGGAGCACGACGATGGGGATGAGGAGCAGGACGGCGGCGAGCGCCATCTTGCCCTTGTCGGTCGGGGGCACGCCCGGGTCTTCAGGGCGCGACTGCGGAGGTGTGTTCCCGGAATTCACCCGCGAGACCTTACCGGCGCCGTGACGGTGGTCACCGCCGTGCGGGTGGGTGCGAGCCGGGACCGTACGACGAGCGGTCGGTCTCGCGAGACGAGCGGTCGCTCAGCCGAGCAGCTCGTCCGCCGCGCTCGCGCTGGAGTCGCGCAGGAAGGTCGAGCAGCGCTCCCACTCCGCGGTCTCGCCGATCGCGCGGGCAGCCAGCGCGAGGAGGGCGAGCGAGCGCAG
This sequence comes from Nocardioides sp. BGA-UO-ETr-FS32, assembly GCF_059567905.1. Lineage (NCBI taxonomy): Bacteria > Bacillati > Actinomycetota > Actinomycetes > Propionibacteriales > Nocardioidaceae > Nocardioides > Nocardioides sp. BGA-UO-ETr-FS32. The sequence goes on from NZ_JCAQOX010000014.1 coordinate 65,468, forward strand.
GAAGCCGCGGTTGGGCTCGTGCTCCCACGGCACCGGGCCGTGACCCTTCCAGCCGTTGCGACGCAGCTGGTCGAGCGAGCGGTGGTAGCCGACGCGGGCGTAGGCGTAGACGGTCACGTCGTCCGCGCCGGCCTCCTGCGCCTGGGCGGCCATCGCGGCCCACGCAGCGGGCGACTCCGGGTGGCGGCGTACGACCGCAGCCGGGGCGTCGCCACCGGCGAGCTCGGCGTCGGCGGGGTCGGCGGGCAGGTGGGTGGGCGGGGGACCGGCCATCAGGTCGCCGCCGAAGGGTCCGGAGGTCATGGGCCAACCCTAGGTGGGGGTCCGCCACACTTCGGTCATGCCCCACACCTTCACCACCGAGATCCAGGCGCGCTACCGCGACATCAACCTCGCCGGGCACGTCGACAACGTCGAGGCCGTACGGGTGCTCGACGAGGCGCGGTACGAGTTCCTGCGGTTCGCGCGGCTGCCGGGCCTGCCTGACGGGGCGACCGGCCTGCTCCACGGGACCGACGCGGGCGTGTCCGAGCTCGTCGCCTCGCAGACGATCGAGTACCACGCGGAGATGCGGTTCGTGCCCTACCAGCCGTTCCTCGCCTCACTGTGGGTGTCGCGGATCGGCCGGTCCTCGTTCACCGTCGCGGCCGAGCTGCGGGTCGAGGCCGGCGGCGGCCCGGCCGCGGTGTGGGAGTGCGTCAACGTCCTGTGGGACCACGGCGCCCAGGCGGCGTGGACGATCAGCGACGCCGTGCGCGCCGACCTCGAGGCGTACGCGGGGGACCCGGTGGCGTTCCGCCGCTGACGTCGTACGCCTCGCAGCCGAGCCGCCTAGGTTGCGGCGCCGCCGAGCAGGCGGCGCACCTTGTCCGGTCCGAGCGCCAGCACGAGCGTCGGCAGGCGTGGGCCGCGGTCGGCGTCCACGAGCAGGTTGTAGAGCAGCCGGAAGAAGTCCTTCTGGTCGGCCTTGACCTGGTCGGTCGGGGCGTCGTCGAAGCCGAGGCCCCGGGCGACCTTGGGCACGCCGTAGACGACCGACGTCACGGCGTCGAGGTCGCCGTCGTCGGGCAGGCGGTCGAGGAAGATGCGCAACCACAGCTCCTCGTTCTCGGTCAGCGAGGACAACCGCTCGGTGTCGGGCGTCTCGCGAACCGTGGTGCGCTCGTCGGGCGGCACGTGCTCGGCCGTCCACTGCATGGCCTTGGACAGTCGCGGCTCGAGGTCGGCGACCGACTCGTGCGGGAAGCCGGACGACTCGATGATCCGTGAGATGAGCTCGGCCGAGCCGGCCGTGACGTCGGCGACGGAGGACAGGGCGCGGAAGGGGACCGGCACCGCGGGAGTGGGGAGCCGCCCGGCGGACGCCGTCTCCGAGGAGCGGTGCCAGGCCAGCGTGGCGACGTCGGACTTCGCGGGGTCGGCGGCCTTGCGGCCCAGCGCGTCCCACTCGTCGTAGAGGCGGACGACGGAGGGGCCGAAGTCGATGTCGAAGGCCTGCGTCGGCGCGCGCCGGACATAGAGCCAGCGCAGCATCGGCGACTCGAGGATCCGCAGCGCGTCGGTGGCGGTCGGCACGCCGCCGGCCGACGAGGACATCTTCTGCACCCCGGCGAAGCCGACGAACGCGTAGATCACCCGGGCCGGTGCGCGCCAGTCGAAGATCGAGGGCGCGATCTCGGTGCCGACGGTGTAGGACGAGCCCGGCGTCATGTGGTCGCGGCCGGCAGGCTCGAAGTTGACCGACTCGTAGGCCCAGCGCATCGGCCAGTCGACCTTCCACACGAGCTTGCCGTCGTTGTCGGTGGACAGGTCGGTGGTGCCCTCGAAGCCGCACGAGGAGCAGGTGTAGGACAGCGTCGTGGTCGCCTCGTCGTACGCCGTGGTGGTGACGGTGTCGCGCCCGCACTCGCGGCAGTAGGGGCGGTAGGGGAAGCGGGCGATGGCGTCGGCGGAGGAGGCCGCCGTCGGGTCGCCCTCCTCGTCGTCCTCGTTGGCGACCGAGTCGGCGAGGTCGGCGGCCTCCTGGGCGGAGGCGTCCTCGCCCGCGGTGACCTTCCTGGTGCGGTGCCTGGCGAGCACGGCCTCGATCTCGTCGCGGCGCGAGACCGCGAGCAGGACCTGGTCGCGGTAGGCGCCGGAGGTGTACATCTCGGTCTGGGAGATCTCCTCCATCTCCACGCCGAGCTCGCGCAGCGACTCCTGGAGGGGCGCCTTGAAGTGCTCGGCCCAGCTGGGGTGGCACTCCCACGGGTCGGGCACGGCGGTCAGGGGGCGGCCGATGTGGTCGGCCCACTCGGCCGGCACTCCGGCCGGCACCTTGCGGAACCGGTCGAAGTCGTCCCACGAGTGCAGGTGGCGGACCGGCACCCCGCGGCGCCGCAGCTCCTCGGCCACGAAGTGGGGCGTGATGAACTCGCGGAGGTTGCCGAGGTGGATCGGGCCGCTGGGGGAGGCCCCGGACGCGACCGTCACGAGGTTGCCCTCGCCCGCGTGGCGTACGGCGTCGTCCGCCGCGCGCGTCACCCAGTCGACCGGCTCGCCCTGTCGCTGTCGTCCACCTCGTGCCATGCGCGCAAGGCTATCGGTGGGCTCGCCGGTGCCGATGATCGGCGCCGGAGCCGTCCCCCGTGGCGGCTCCGACGCCGGTGCTCCCGTGGAGCTGCCCGGCCGCACACCCCCGCGGCGGCCATGGCACACCAGTATCCGCTGGCCGTTCGCTGCCACACGGGTCGCGAGTGCCGGTGGCACTAAACTGCCACCATGTCGGGTGACCCCTCCTCCGTGCTCACGGCCCTCGGTCTCGATCGCAGGACCGAGCGCCTCTACTTCCAGCTCGCCCCGGTCTCGGGGCACACGGTGGCGGGCGTGGCCCAGCTCGTGCAGACGCGACCCGAGCAGCTGCTGCGCGACATGGGCCCCCTCCTCGAGCGGGGCCTCGTGTTCGTGAGCGACGACCGGCTCCGGGTGCCGCCGCTCGCGGAGGCGGTCTCCGAGCTCGTGCTGCGCGAGGCCCGCTCGGCGGCCACCTCGGCCACCGTCCTGGCCGGGCTGTCCAGTGCCGTGCCGCACCTCGTCGCCGCAGCGACCCGCCCCGATCGCGCGGACGTCAGCGAGGTCCAGCCGCTCGACGGCGAGCTCAGCTCCGGCGGGAACCCGCTGGACCTGCTGCGCCTCATGCTGCGCACCAGCCGGGGCGACATGCTGTGGCTGCGTCCCGATGCCTGGGCCATGCCACGCGAGTCCCTCGTGAGCGAGGTCCTGGCCGAGGCGATCGCGACCGGGCGCCGGTCGCGCGCGATCTACCCCGTGCGCGCGCTCACCGAGGCGCCGGACGCGTTACGCACACGCGCCCGCCTCGGCGAGCAGGTGCGCGTGATCTCCGAGGTGCCCACCCGCATGTTCATCCTGGGCGAGACCCACGCCGTGCTGCCCGAGCCGCTCGGCTTCCGCGACGAGCCCCGGGTCCACGTCCGCCAGCGCTCGATCGTCGCCGCGCTGACCCTGTGGTTCGAGTCGCTGTGGATGCGGGCCGCCCCGGTGCCCGACCTCGAGGAGGGGGAGGACCCGGACGGTCGCCAGTTCCTGCTCGAGCAGCTCATGGCGGGCGCGACCGACGAGGTGATCGCGCGCAAGCTGGGCATCAGCCTGCGCACCGTGCGCCGCCGGGTCGCCACCCTCATGACGGAGCTGGGCGTCGACACCCGCTTCCAGGCGGGCGTCGAGGCGGTCCGCCGCGGCTGGCTCTGAGGAGCGTCCCGGTCGGGGCAGGATCAGGAGGGCAGGATCATCGAGTACGCCGCGCGCTCGAGGCGCCAGCTGCGGCTGCGCTCGGGGCCGGAGATCTCCCCGTCGGCCGACAGCCAGAACTCGTCGCCGCTGACCTTCACCGACGTGCCTCGCAGGCTCAGCACGTCGTCGCGCTCCTCGTGCTCGCCCTTGCGGAGCCGCGCGACGTAGCCGAGCTTGGCCATCGGCTCCACGGCGCGACTGATCATCACGTCGAGCAGCCCGTCCTCGGTGTCGGCGTCGGGGTTGAGCTCCGTGCCGCCGCCCACGTTGCCGCCGTTGCCGATCGCGACCATCAGGACGGGCCGGTCGACGTCGTTGACGACGCGTCCGTCGATCTCGACGCGCAGCCGCCAGCTCGGCGGGTGGAAGGCGGAGAGCAGGGCCCCGATGGGGTAGCCCAGCTTGCCCAGGTTGACCTTGCCGACGCCGACCGAGCCGAGCAGGCCCTTCCACTTGTGGCCCTTGCGACTGGCCTGGGCGCCGACCCCGACGTGGACGTTGTTGACCACCACGTTGCCGACCTCGTCGACGAGCAGGTCCACGCCGCGCGGCTCCCCGTCGAGGACGAGGCGGGCAGCGTCGGCGACGTCGAGCGGGATGTCGGTGCCGCGGGCGAAGTCGTTGCCGGTGCCCATCGGCAGGAGCCCCAGCGTGGTGTCGGCGAGCTCCTGGCGCTTGTGCAGGGCCGTGACGACCGCGTGCAGGCTGCCGTCGCCGCCGGCCACCACGACCGTACGCCCGCCCGCGCGGTGCAGCACGCCGTCGAGCTCGCCCGGGTTGGACGTCTTGGCGACCTCGACCGACGCCTGCTCGCGGAGCACGGCGAGCGCCTCGGCCAGGCGCTCCTCGTCCGAGGTGCCGGCCTCGGCGTTGGTGATGACCAGCAGGGAGCGCACGGGCCGAACGCTAGCCCACCGGTCCCCAGCCGCGTCCCACCCCTGGGGACGCGCGCGGGCCGGCGTACGGCACTGGTGCGGTAGCGTGGCGCCGCAAGAGCCCCGGTGCCTTGTGCCGGGGCTTTGGCATTTCCTGGATCACCTGCCGAAGAGACAGAGGAGGGCTGAGATGCCCGCGATCGTCGTGCTCGGCGCCCAGTGGGGCGACGAGGGCAAGGGCAAGGCCACCGACCTGCTGGCCACCACCGACCCCATCGACTACGTCGTCCGCACCAGCGGCGGCCACAACGCCGGCCACACCATCGTCGTCAACGGCGAGAAGTACGCCACCCACCTGCTGCCGAGCGGCATCCTCACGCCCGGCGCCACCTCGGTGATCGCCAACGGCGTGGTGGTCTCCCCGGAGGCGCTCTTCCGCGAGCTCGACGGGCTCGTCGCCCGCGGCGTGGAGGTGGCCGACCTCAAGGTCAGCGCCAACGCGCACGTGATCGCGAGCTACCACGCGACGATCGACAAGGTCACCGAGCGCTTCCTCGGCAAGAACCAGATCGGCACCACGGGTCGCGGCATCGGCCCGGCGTACGCCGACAAGATCAACCGCGTCGGCGTCCGCATCGCCGACCTCTTCGACGAGAAGATCCTCACGCAGAAGGTCGAGGCGGCCCTCGACGTCCGCAACCACCTGCTCACCAAGGTCTACAACCGCCGCGCGATCGAGGTCGACGCGGTCGTCGAGGAGCTGCTGTCCTACGCCGACCGGCTGCGGCCGATGGTGTGCGACACCTCGCTGCTGCTCAACCAGGCGCTCGACGCCGGGCAGACCGTCCTCTTCGAGGGCGCGCAGGCGACCATGCTCGACGTCGACCACGGCACCTACCCGTTCGTCACCAGCAGCAACCCGGTGGCCGGCGGCGTCTGCGTCGGCGCCGGCGTCGGCCCCACCCGCATCGACCGCGTGGTCGGAGTGATCAAGGCCTACACGACCCGCGTCGGCGCGGGCCCGTTCCCCACCGAGCTCTTCGACGAGGACGGCGTGCAGCTCCAGCAGCTCGGTGGCGAGATCGGCGTCTCGACGGGCCGTACGCGTCGCTGCGGCTGGTACGACGCGGTGGTCGCCCGCTACGCCAGCCGGGTCAACGGCCTCACCGAGCTCTTCCTGACCAAGCTCGACATCCTCGGCGCGTGGGAGCGGATCCCGGTCTGCGTAGCCTACGAGATCGACGGCCAGCGGGTCGACGAGATGCCGATGACGCAGACCGAGTTCCACCACGCCAAGCCGGTCTACGAGTTCTTCGACGGCTGGCAGAGCGACATCTCCGGGTGCCGGAGCTTCGAGGAGCTGCCGAAGAACGCGCAGGTCTACGTGCAGGCGCTCGAGGAGATGTCGGGCGCGGAGATCTGGGGCGTCGGCGTCGGGCCCGGCCGCGAGCAGACCCTGGTCGTGCACGGGTGAAGACGCTCGTGATCGGGACCGGTGGCCGCGAGCACGCCCTCGCCCTGGCCCTCTCGCTGGACCCCGCGGTGACCGAGGTGCACGCCGCCCCCGGCAACCCGGGCATCGGCGAGGTCGCCACCCTCCACCCCGTCGACCCGATGGACGGGGCCGCCGTCGCGGCCCTCGCGACGTCGATCGGCGCGGACCTGGTCGTCGTGGGTCCCGAGGCGCCACTAGTCGCCGGCGTCGCCGACCCGGTGCGCGAGGCGGGCATCGCGGTCTTCGGGCCGTCGCGAGCCGCCGCGCGGCTCGAGGGGTCGAAGGCCTTCTCCAAGGACGTCATGGCGAGCGCCGGCGTCCCGACCGCCGGGTCCCGGACCTGTACGACTCCCGACGAGGTGGCGGCCGCGCTCGACGCGTTCGGCGCGCCCTACGTCGTCAAGGACGACGCCCTCGCCGCCGGCAAGGGCGTGGTCGTCACGAGCGACCGCGACGAGGCGCTGGCCCACGCGGCCGGGTGCGAGCGGGTGGTCGTCGAGGAGTTCCTCGACGGTCCGGAGTTCTCCGTCTTCGTCGTGTGCGACGGCACCGTCGGCCGGCCGCTGCTGCCGGCGCAGGACTTCAAGCGCATCTTCGACGGCGGTCGCGGCCCCAACACCGGCGGCATGGGGTCGTACGCCCCGCTCACCTGGCTGCCCGAGGGCGTCGTCGACACCGTGATGACCGACGTCGTCGCCCCCACCCTCGCGGAGATGCGGCAGCGGGGCGCGCCCTTCGTCGGCTGCCTCTACGTCGGCCTCGCGCTGACCGACGCCGGCCCCAAGGTCATCGAGTTCAACTGCCGCTTCGGCGACCCCGACATCCAGCCCGTGCTCGCGCTCCTCACCTCCCCGCTCGGCGGGCTGCTCCGCGCCGCCGCCGCCGGCGACCTGTCGACCGTCCCCGAGCCGACCTTCGCCGAGGGCGCCGCGGTGTCGGTGGTGATGGCGAGCGCCGGCTATCCCGAGGGCTCGAGCACCGGGGACGTGGTCATCGGCACCGAGACCCTCGCGGTAGAGGACGACGTCGACGTGATCCACGCCGGCACGGCGCGGGTCTCGACAGGCTCGACCGGCGAGGAAAGACTGGTGACCGCCGGCGGTCGGGTGCTCGCGGTCCGCGCGATCGGGTCCGACGTCGCCGACGCCCGCGCCAAGGCGTACGAGGGCATCTCCTCCATCAGCTTCCCCGGCGCCCAGTGGCGCCGCGACATCGCCGCCGAGCCGCTCGGGGTCGTCGAGGGCGCGGCGTCGCGTGGCTGAACGGTTCGCGACCGGCTCCTCGATCCGCGTGCGTGAGGTGCTGCACGGCGCCGAGTGGGCCGCCTGGGAAGAGCGGGTGGTCAGCGACGACGCGATCCTGGTGAGCGTCAAGGTTGACGGCACGCCGATGTCCTTCCCCGAGCACCCGGTCCCGCACCCGTGGGGCCACCTCGACGCCTGGCAGGGCACGACCGTGCTCAAGCTGCGACGCGACGGCGACTGGTACTCCGTGTGGAAGTTCTTCGACGCCGAGGGCGCCTTCCTCTCCTGGTACGTCAACTTCGAGACGCCGTACGTCCGCACCGCCGACGGCGTCGACGTCAACGACCTCCAGCTCGACATCGTCATCGATCCCGACGGCGGCTGGAGGTGGAAGGACGTGCAGGACCTCGCCCCGTCGCTGGCGTCGGGGCGCATCGCGCAGGACGAGCTGCTGGCCGCCCTCGCCGAGGCAGCGCACGTCGCCGAGCTGCTCGACCGCGGCGACCGCTGGTGGGCACCGTGGGACGACTGGTCGCCGCAGGATGGGAGGATCTGAGCCGTGAGCGTCCCCAACGTCCTGGCCACCCGCTACGCCGGTTCCGACCTCGCCGAGATCTGGTCGCCCGAGCACAAGATCGTCCTCGAGCGCCAGCTCTGGGTCGCGGTGCTCAAGGCCCAGCGCGACCTCGGCATCGCGGTGCCCGACGGTGTCGTCGAGGCCTACGAGTCGGTCATCGACCGGGTCGACCTCGACTCCATCGCCGCGCGCGAGCGGATCACCCGCCACGACGTGAAGGCCCGCATCGAGGAGTTCTCGGCGCTGGCGGGCCACGAGCACATCCACAAGGGCATGACCTCGCGCGACCTCACCGAGAACGTCGAGCAGCTGCAGGTGCGCCGCTCGCTCGAGGTGGTGCGTGACCGGGCCGTCGCCGCGCTCGTACGCCTCGGCCGCCTCGCCGCCGAGCACGAGGCCACGGTCATGGCGGGCCGCTCGCACAACGTCGCCGCGCAGGCGACCACGCTCGGCAAGCGCTTCGCGACCGTCGCCGACGAGATGCTGATCGGTGTGCAGCGCGTCGAGGAGCTGCTCGCGCGCTACCCGCTGCGCGGCATCAAGGGCCCGATGGGCACCGCGCAGGACATGCTCGACCTGCTCGACGGCGACGCCGACAAGCTCGACGACCTCGAGCGGCGCGTGGCTGCCCACCTCGGCTTCGAGCAGACGATGACCAGCGTCGGACAGGTCTACCCACGCTCGCTCGACTTCGACGTGGTGGCGGCGCTGGTCCAGCTGGTCAGCGGGCCCTCCAACCTCGCCACGACCGTACGCCTGATGGCCGGCCACGAGCTCGTGACCGAGGGCTTCAAGGAGGGCCAGGTCGGGTCGTCCGCGATGCCGCACAAGATGAACACCCGCTCCTGTGAGCGGGTCAACGGCCTCGCGGTGATCCTGCGCGGCCACCTCTCGATGGTGAGCGAGCTCGCCGGCGACCAGTGGAACGAGGGCGACGTCTCCTGCTCGGTCGTGCGCCGCGTCGCGCTGCCGGACGCCTTCTTCGCCACCGACGGCCTCTTCCAGACCTTCCTCACCGTGCTCGACGAGTTCGGTGCGTTCCCCGCGGTGATCCAGCGCGAGCTCGACCGCTACCTGCCGTTCCTCACCACGACCAAGGTGCTGATGGCCGCCGTACGCAACGGGGTCGGCCGCGAGGCTGCGCACGAGGCGATCAAGGAGGCCGCCGTCGGCACCGCGCTCGCCATGCGCGCCGGCCAGGCCGACAACGACGTCTTCGCCAAGCTCGCCGCCGACGAGCGGCTGGGGCTGACCCGCGAGCAGATCGACGCGCTGGTCGCCGACCCGATCGAGTTCACCGGCGCCGCCGTGGCCCAGACCCGCGCGGTCGTCGCCCGGGTCGAGGCGCTCGCGGCGGCCCATCCCGACGCGGCGGCGTACGTCCCCGGCGCCATCCTCTGACACCACGCAGGCAGTTCGCCCCGTGACGGCACGCCGCGACGCTCAGGCCGGCCGCCCCGGCCGCGAACTGCCTGCAGGGTGCTCGTCGGTCCCGGCAGCGGCGCGAGGGTCAGTCCCCGCGCCGCCAGGACCGTACGGCGGCGGCGAAGGCCGCTGACAGCACCACGAGCGCCGCGAGGAGGGCCGACCGAGCGGCCACCGGCGCGGAGGCGAGAGTCCCCACCGCCTGGTAGACGGTCATCAGCAGCGCGGCACCGAGCGCGGACCCGATCCGCTGTCCGGTCTGCAGCGCGCCACCGGCCGCGCCGCCCATCTGGGGCGGGACCTCGGCGAGGGTGAGGGTGAAGTTGGGGGAGATGACGCCACCGCCGCCGATCCCGGCGAGCAGCATCGCCGGCGCGAGGGTCCACCACAGCCGGTCGGTCGGCTGGGTCACCAGCACGGCGGCGAGGGCGGTGCCCGTCATCATCACGCCGAGCGCGACCAGCGTGACGCGGCGGCCGATCCGACCCACGAGCCTGCCCGCCAGCGGTGAGGTCGTCGCCGCACCGACCGCGAAGGGCGTCATCAGCAGCGCCGCCCCGAGCGGCGAGAAGCCCTCGCCCTCCTGCAGGTGCACCGACAGCACGAGGAAGATCCCGGTGAACCCGGTGAAGTAGAGCGTGCCCACGAGCAGGCCGTTGGCATAGCCGGGCAGGCCGCGCAGGAGCGAGACGTCGAGCAGCGGCGGCCGCTCGCGGCGTACGGCCTGCCGCTCCCACCGCACGAACGCCCAGGCGAGAGCCGGGAAGGCGAGCAGGCCGGCCAGCGGGAGGCCGGCACCGCCCTCGAGGCTGATCAGCGGATAGAGGACCGACAGCACCGCGAGCCCGAGCAGCAGCGCGCCGACCAGGTCGACGCGCGGGTCCTTCTCGGCCTCGGCGCCCACGTCGTTGTCGGGCACCAGCCGGCGGATCAGCACCAGCGCGACCAGCCCGATGGGCACGTTGATGAGGAAGAGCGACCGCCACCCGTCCTCCTGGCCCAGCAGCGCGATCAGCGCCCCGCCGATCAGGGGGCCGGCAGCCGAGGCGACGGCCACGGTGAAGCCGAACATCCCGAACGCCCGGCCTCGCTCGGGGCCGCGGAAGAGCTGCTGGATGAGCCCGGAGTTCTGCGGCGTCAGCAGTCCCGCGCTGGCGCCCTGCACCAGCCGGGCGACGACGATCGAGGCGGCGTCGGGCGCCAGGCCGACCGCGGCACTGGACACGACGAAGCCGATGAGGCCGATCGTCATCATCCGGCGGCGACCGTGGGCGTCGCCGAGGCGCCCGCCGGCCACGAGCGTCATGCCGAAGGCCAGCGCGTAGCCCGACACCACCCACTGGATGGTCGCGGTGCTCGTCTCCAGGCCGGCGCGGATGGAGGGCACGGCGACGTTGACGATCGTGACGTCCAGCAGGGACATGAAGCCGACCACGAGGGACACCGCGAGCACGCGCCAGCGGCGGGGGTCGGGGACGTACGCCTCCTCGTCGCGGGGTGCGGCGTCCGTGCGGTCGTGCTGGCTCATCGCCGACAGCCTTGCACCCGGGGCATGATCGGGTCATGAAGGCGATCCAGGCGCGGGTGACCGGGCAGGTGCAGGGCGTCGCGTTCCGCTGGCACACCCAGGAGCAGGCGCGGAAGCTCGGCGTCACCGGCTGGGTACGCAACGAGGTCGACGGCACCGTGCTGGTGCACGCCGAGGGCGAGGACGACGCCGTCGACGCCCTCGTCGAGTGGTGCCGGCACGGACCGCCGTCGGCGCGGGTGCGCGACGTCGCGGCCCGCGAGGCCGCGGTCACGGGTGCCTCGCGGTTCGAGGTCACCGGCTGAGCGGGTCGCCCACGTGGCCGGGATCTCGTCGCCGCCGGCTTCACCGCGCGCGCCCGCGCGCCCGACACTGGGAGGCATGTCCGCCCCCGTCACCGTGTCCGTCACCCGCCACGTCGACCCGTCCCACACCGCGCAGATGCTGGCGTGGATGCAGGCGGGCACGTCGATGGCGGAGAAGTTCGACGGCTTCCTCGGCTCGGGCTGGGTGCGTCCCAGCGCCGACTCGGCCGACTGGCACATGCTCTACCGCTTCGCCGACGCCGAGTCCCTCGCCGCCTGGGAGGCCTCACCCCAGCGCGCCTGGTGGCTGGAGGCCGCTGCCGGCGACGTCGTGGAGTCGCGCCGCGAGCGGCGCACCGGCATCGAGGGGTGGTTCGACGAGCCGGCGTCGGTCGAGCTGCTCAGCGCCGCACCCGCCGCCCCGCCGCGGTGGAAGCAGATGGTCGTCATCTACATGGTGTTCCTGCCGCTGAGCCTCACGGCCAACCTTGTCGCCTCGCGCAGCATCGCGGACTGGGCGATCGTCCCGCGGGTGGTGCTGGTGACCACGATCATGACGCCGCTGATGACCTACGTGTTCCTGCCGTGGGTCACCCGGCGGATGGGCTGGTGGCTGCACCGCTGAGCTCCGGCGGGCGTCCTCGGTAGGCTCGCCGCGTGGCAGCCGAGCTGAACATCCCCGCAGCCCCCGCGATCGAGGGCACCACGCACCTCCACTCCGGCAAGGTCCGCGACCTCTACCGGGTCGATGCCGGTGAGCACGAGGGCCGGCTGCTGATGGTCGCCAGCGACCGCATCTCGGCCTACGACTTCGTCCTCGACACCCCGATCCCCGACAAGGGCGAGATCCTCACCCGGATGTCGCTGTGGTGGTTCGACCAGCTGTCCGGGCTCGTCGGCAACCACGTCGTCTCGACCGACGTGCCGGCTTCCGTGGCAGGGCGGGCGGTGATCTGCGAGCGCCTCGAGATGTTCCCCGTCGAGTGCGTGGCACGCGGCTACCTCACCGGCTCGGGGCTGCTGGACTACCGGCGTACGGGCCAGGTCTGCGGCATCCCGCTGCCCGCCGGCCTCCAGGACGGCAGCCGGCTGCCCGAGCCGATCTTCACCCCCGCGACCAAGGCCGACCTGGGCGACCACGACGAGAACGTCGACTACGAGGCGGTCGTCGAGGAGGTCGGCGACGACGCGGCCGCCGAGCTGCGGATGCTGACGATGGAGGTCTACGACAAGGCCCACGCGCTGGCGCGAGACCGCGGCATCATCCTGGCCGACACCAAGCTCGAGTTCGGCCGCCGGCCGGCGGCCGAGGGAGGCGCGACGATCCTCGGCGACGAGGTCCTCACCCCCGACTCGAGCCGCTTCTGGCCGGCCGACGACTGGCAGCCGGGCCGCGCGCAGGCGTCCTACGACAAGCAGATCGTGCGGGACTGGCTCACCGGCGAGTCCGGCTGGGACCGCACCTCCGGCGAAGCCCCGCCGCCGCTGCCCGACGCCGTCGTGGAGCGCACCCGCGCGCGCTACGTCGAGGCGTACGAGCTCCTGACCGGGGAGTCGTTCTGACCACCCGCCGCTTCTCCGCGGCCGTCGAGCTCCCGCACACGGCGGAGCAGGCGTTCACCTACCTCGTCGACCCCCGCAACCGGCCGAAGTGGCAGTCCAGCCTGCTCTCCGTCGACGTGCCGGCGGACGAGGAGCCCCACCTCGGACAGGCCTGGAGCGAGCTCACGGCGGTCGGCGTCCGGCCGCACCTCGTCGTCACCGAGTTCGTGCCATTCCGCACGTGGGCCGAGCGCGGCACGTGGCGCGGCGTCGAGGCGACACTCCACCTGCGCTTCACCGCGCGCGGCACCGGCTGCCGGGTGCAGGCCGAGGGAGAGGTGACCGGTTCGGGACTGTACGCCGTGGCCGCCGTGAGCTCGGGCCTGTTGGCCGGCCGCGCGATCGCGGCCGACCTCCGCAAGGCCGGTCGCCTGATCGCCCAGCGGGCCGATGGGTGACTGCCGTCACCACCGCTGAGTAGGTTGGCGGCATGCCGAACCTCTCCTCGCTCCTCGAACACACCGCGCAGGCCCACCCGGACCGTACGGCGGTCGTGCTGGGCGACACGCGCCTGACGTACGCCCAGGTCGACGGTGCCGCCAACCAGGTCGCCAACCTGCTGGTCTCGCGCGGCATCGAGCCGGGCGACAAGGTCGCGCTCAGCTGCCCCAACCTGCCCTACTTCCCGATCGTCTACTACGGGATCCTCAAGGCCGGGGCGACGGTGGTGCCGCTCAACGTCCTGCTCAAGGGGCGCGAGGTGGCCTACCACCTCGACGACTCGGACGCGCGGGCCTACTTCTGCTTCCAGGGCACCCCCGAGCTGCCGATCGGCGTGGAGGGCCACGCCGGGTTCGAGCAGGCCGAGGGCTGCGACCACTTCTTCATGATCACCGCCGACCCGGCCGGCGCTTCGCCGGTCGAGGGCACGCAGACCCTGGGCCAGGCGCTGGTGGGGCACTCCCCGGTCTTCGAGACGCGCGAGGTCGACGGCGACGACACCGCCGTCATCCTCTACACCTCCGGCACCACCGGCCAGCCCAAGGGTGCCGAGCTGATGCACCGCAACATGATCTCCAACGCGATGGCCAGCGACGAGCTGTTCGGCGCCGACGCCGACAACCCCGACACGCTGCTGTGCGTGCTGCCGCTGTTCCACTCGTTCGGCCAGACGGTGATCATGAACGCCGGCTTCGCGTTCGGCGGCACCGTGGTGCTGCTGCCCCGCTTCGAGGCCGGGCCCGCGCTGCAGCTGATGGACAAGGAGGGCGTCACCTTCTTCGCCGGCGTCCCGACGATGTACTGGGGGCTCCTCGGCGCCCTCGACGACTCGGGCGTCGACGTGCAGAAGCTCGCCGACACGATGCGGGTCGCGGCCGCCGGCGGCTCGGCGCTGCCGATCGAGGTGCACAAGGAGTTCGAGCGCCGCTTCGGCGTGACGATCCTCGAGGGCTACGGCCTCTCCGAGACCTCGCCGGTCGCCAGCTTCTCCGTGTGGGGCGAGCCCGCGCGCGTCGGCTCGATCGGCAAGCCCATCCCCGGCGTGGAGATGAAGCTGATCAACCCCGAGCCCGGCGTGCGTGAGGACCTCGAGGACGGCGAGGACGTCGTGGGTGAGATCGCCATCAAGGGCCCCAACGTCATGAAGGGCTACTACGGTCGCCCCGACGCCACCGCCGAGGCGATCGTCGACGGCTGGTTCCGCTCCGGCGACCTCGGCCGCAAGGACGCCGACGGGTGGTACTACATCGTCGACCGGTCCAAGGACATGATCATCCGCGGCGGCTACAACGTGTACCCCCGTGAGATCGAGGAGGTCCTCCTCGCCCACCCCGACGTCTCCCTCGTGGCCGTCATCGGCGTGCCGGACGAGAGCCACGGTGAGGAGGTCAAGGCCGTCGTCATCCGTACGGAGGGCTCCACCCTGACCGAGGACGAGCTGGTCGCCTGGGGCAAGGAGCAGATGGCGGGCTACAAGTACCCCCGCAGCGTGCAGTTCGTCGACGAGATGCCGATGACCGCGACGGGCAAGATCCTCAAGCGCGAGCTGAGCTGATGCGCGCGCTCGGGATCGCGCTCGGCGTGCTGATGGTGGTCATGGGCGCGATCTGGACGTTCCAGGGCCTGGGCTACATCGAGGGCAGCGTGATGACCGACCAGTCGATCTGGGCGGTCCTCGGGCCGATCCTCGCCGGCTTCGGGGTCGCCCTGGTGCTGGTGGCGGCGCGCCGGCGGGAGTGACGTACGTCCCCAGCCGTCGACGGCTGGGGAACCGTCGGGTCGCGCGTGCGTCCGATCTGCGACCCGAGCGTTCCCCGTCGGTGGCCATCCACAGGTGGGCCGAGCACGGTGTCGGAGCCTGTCCGGCCGGGCATCCGATCGGCGTGGAAGAAGACTGGCATCCCTGCTCCCTGCCCCCGACGGGACTGGTCGCACCCGTACGCCGTCGCACCGAAGGCGGTGCCGGCCCGACGCCGGGCGTGCTGCGCGGCGCCGCATGGCGGCAGGTGGGACGCGGCTGGCACGTGCCTGCCGGCACCCCGCGGACGCCGGAGCAGCGGGCGTACGAGGTCGGCGTCCGCCTGGGCCCCGACGGGCTGGTCACCGGGTGGGCGGCACTGCGGCTGGCGGGCGCGCGCTACTTCGAGGGTCTGGCGCAAGATCGGCGCACGCCTCTACCCGTGCCGGTCCTGCTGCGCCACGAGGCGCGGCTCCGCGCCCCGGAGGTCGTGGTCGAACGGACCCGGGGGCCGCTGCCCGCAGCCGTGACCAGGTCTGGGGTCCGTTGCGTGCCGAGTGAGCTGGCGCTCCTCCACGAGGTCCGGCGGGCGACGAGCGGGCGCCGCGCGGGGGTCATGGTCGACATGGCACTGGCGGCCGGAGTGGTGGACCTCGGACGGCTGCGGGAGGCAGCGAACACCCAGCGACGCCAGCCCCCGGCAGCGTCGTACGCCCTCCAGCGTGCGTGCGCCGAGTGCCGGTCGCCGCGCGAGTCCGAGATGATGCAGGTCTGGGAGTCGGCGGCGGGCTTCCCGCGCCCGCTGATGAACCGCGAGGTGCGCGACCTGACCGGTCGGTTGCTCGCGGTCGTGGACCTCCTCGATGTCGAGGCCGGGGTCTGCGGCGAGTTCAACGGAGCCGCGCACCGGTCGGCAGCCCGTCAGTCGCGCGACGAGAAGCGTCATGCGGACCTCCGTGCCGTCGGACTGGAGACGTTCGCCGTGGTCGGCAGCGACTCCGAGAAGGTGCAGGTCGAGCGGATGACCGCCGCTCGGGGGCGCGCGCTGTGGCTCCCGCCGGCTCAGCGCGGTTGGCAGGTCGGTGCCTTCGTACCCGCGCCCACGCTGTTCATCCCGGACGAGGAGGAGGCCGCGCGCGAGCAGATCATGCTGCAGCACTATGCAGCTCTCGAGGAGCGAGGGCTCGGGGCACCGTTGGGTCGTTCACGACCCTGACTGGCGACTCAATCGTTCCCCCCGGGCGTGATGCCCAGCCGCTCCTGGAGGGCCATCGCGTCGAACGGCGCGTGGACCTTGGCGTCGTTGTCGAAGTAGACGAACACGTCGAGCCCGTCGGCCTCCCAGCCCCGCACCTTCTCCGCCCACCGGTCGAGCGCCGCGGGGGAGTAGCCGCTGGCGTAGAGCTCGGTGTCGCCGTGCAGCCGGACGTACGCCACGTCGCTGGTCACCTCGTCGAACATCGGCCACGTGCCGGCGGAGTCGGCCACGACCATCCCGATCCCGTGGGCGCGCAGGAGCTCGCAGAACTCGGCCGTGCGGAAGGACGCGTGCCGCACCTCGAGGACGTGGCGCAGCGGACGGTCGGTCGGCGTCGCGGTGTCGGCCGGCTCCTTGAGCTTCGACGCGTCGTGGTGGGCAGCGGCGTACGCCGACGCGTCGGCCGTGGTGCGCGGCAGCAGGTCGAAGAACGCGGCGAGCCGGTCGGGGTGGAACCCGAGGTTGGGCGGGAGCTGCCACAGCAGCGGACCGAGCCGGTCGCCGAGCGACAGCACCCCGGACGCGAGGAAGGTGCCCAGCGGGGCCTCGACGTCGACCAGCTTCTTCATGTGGGTGACGAAGCGCGGGCCCTTCACGGCGAGGACGAAGTCGTCGGGCACCTCCGCGGCCCACGCCCGCCAGCTCGACGCCCGCTGCAGGGAGTAGAACGACCCGTTGACCTCGACGGACGTCAGCCGCTCGCCCACGTACGCGAGCTCGCGGCGCTGGGGCAGGCCGGGCGGGTAGAACACCCCGCGCCAGCCGGCGTACCGCCAGCCTGAGATCCCGATGTGCGCCATGCCGGCTCCTCTCGTACGTCGGGCTGCACCTGTGGCGTACCCGCTCCGTCCACCGTCATGCCCGGGGCGCGCGGGCGCGGCGCGGCTCACTAGACTCGGACCTGCCCGTCTCCACCCTGCACCCAGGAGCACCCCGTGGCCCGAGTCGTCGTCGACGTCATGCCCAAGCCCGAGATCCTCGACCCCCAGGGCAAGGCGGTGCTCGGTGCACTGCCCCGCCTCGGTTTCGACCTCGTCACCGACGTCCGCCAGGGCAAGCGGTTCGAGCTCCAGGTCGACGGCGAGATCACCGACGCGGTGCTCGCCGAGATCGAGAAGGTTGCCGAGACGCTGCTGTCCAACCCGGTGATCGAGGACTTCGAGGTCCACGTCGAGGAGCACTCGGTGGCCGAGGTCGCGCACGAGGCCGGTCGAGCATGAAGGTCGGCGTCGTCACGTTCCCCGGCTCGCTCGACGACGTCGACGCGCGTCGTGCGGTCACCATCGGCGGCAACGAGGCAGTCGCGCTCTGGCACGGCGACGACGACCTCAGGAGCGTCGACGCCGTGGTGCTGCCCGGCGGCTTCTCCTACGGCGACTACCTCCGCTGCGGCGCGATCTCGCGCTTCGCGCCGGTGATGACGTCGGTCGTCGAGGCGGCCGGCAAGGGCATGCCCGTGCTCGGCATCTGCAACGGCTTCCAGATCCTGTGCGAGTCGCACCTGCTGCCCGGTGCGCTCATCCGCAACGACCACCGCAAGTTCGTCTGCCGCGACCAGCGCTTGCGCATCGAGCGCGTCGACACCCCGTGGACGCAGGCGTACGCCGCCGGTGCCGAGGTCACCATCGTGCTCAAGAACGGTGAGGGCGGCTTCGTCGCCGACGAGCCCACCCTCGACATGCTCGAGGGGGAGGGCCGGGTCGTGGCGCGCTACCTCGACGACAACCCCAACGGCTCGCTGCGCGACATCGCCGGCATCTCCAACGAGCGAGGCAACGTCGTCGGCCTCATGCCGCACCCCGAGCACGCGGTCGAGGACCTCACCGGTCCCGGCACCGACGGGCTCGGCTTCTTCACCTCGCTCGCTGAGCGCGCATTCGCATGACCCCCTGCCGCCTCTACCGCGGCGCCGCCGTCGCCGAGGCGATCACCTGGGCGCTGCTGCTGACCGGGATGTTCCTCAAGTACGTCACCGAGACCACCGAGCTCGGCGTGCAGGTCTTCGGCATGGTGCACGGCGTCGTCTTCATCGCCTACTGCCTCGCCACGGGGCTGCTGTGGGTCGACCAGCGGTGGCCGGTCAGCCGACTCGCCCTCGGCCTGCTCGCCGCGGTGCCGCCGTTCGCGACCGTGCCCTTCGAGCGGTACGCCGAGCGCTCCGGCATGCTCGGCGACAGCTGGCGCCTGCGCACCGAGTCGCCGAGCGGGCTCCTCGAGAAGCTCGCCGCCTGGCTGGTCCGCCGCCCTGCGCAGGGTGCGCTGGTCGGTCTGGTCGCCGTGCTCGGCCTGACCGGCGTGGCCCTGGTCGTCGGCCCGCCCGTGTGAGTCAGCGGCCCTGCTGGAGCTTGTTCCAGGTCTGCCGCGTCGCCACTCCGGACCCCGCGATCCGCAGGCGTGCCTGGTAGGCCCGCACGGCCTTCTCTGTCTTGGCGTCGAAGACACCGGTCGCCCGGAAGCGTCCCGCGCCGGCCGCGTTGAGCGCCCGCTGCAGCCGGTGCACCGACTCGTCGACGGACCCGCGCTTGATCGTCGTACGGGGTCCGGCCGACAGCAGCGCGACCCAGTGCCGCTTGGCGAAGGTGTCCGTCGGCGTGAACTTCCGCGCCGCCTGCCAGGCCCGCGCCCCGGCGATCGTCGCGGCGTCGTACGCCCCGTTGATCGGGCCGGAGTAGGTGCCCTGCTCGGTGAGCAGGCACTGCAGGACCTTGACCCGGGTGGCCTTCGCCGACCCCGGGGACAGCGCGGGGTACTTCCAGAAGCCGAGCTTCGTGCCGGGGCAGCGGCCCTCCGGCCGCGGGACCGACCCGGCGCCGAGGTCGATGAAGTTGCTGTCGATGTTGATCGTGACGCCGCCCCACGTCTCGTTGTGGCCGCCGCGGTACTGCTTCATCCGGCCGCCCGGGCGCCAGCCGTCCTCGGGGATGTAGGTCGTCGACGTGTTGGCGACGCCGTCCCAGCGGGCGATCCAGATGCGGTCCGGGAGCTCGAACTGGCCCGGACGCAGGCGGCGCGCGTCGTCGAGCATCTTGATGCCCGAGCTCGCGCTGGAGTAGAAGCCGGCCACGTAGCCCAGCGCCTTGATCCGCGTCACCCAGCTGCTGGTGAACACCAGCGCCGACTCACGGCAGTGGGTGTCGCCGAGGTTGAAGCCCTCGAGGTCGTACCAGATCGTGCTGCCCGGCCCGATGCCGTACGCCATCGCGTCCGCGGCGTTCTTGTCGGCCTCGGCGGCCCCCTGCGCCGCGGCGACGGCGTAGCCGTTGGCGGGCTTGGGGCTGATCCTGAAGTCGTCCTGGTAGCGCGGGAACCGCGGCTGGCAGGAGGCCTGCGGGCCGAGGGCGATCGGCAGCAGCCGCCAGCCGCGTGCGACCTGGGCGGCGACCCAGGTGGGGCTGAGGTTGGGCTGGGACCGGCAGGCGCGCGAGTCGCCGGAGATGTAGATGCCGACGGCCGAGAACGGCGACTTCTTCCACCACCGGTCCATCGCGGTCTGCGTGGGGGCCAGGCACTGGTCGAACCCGTAGCCGGTGAAGTCGCCCGGGGTCGCCAGCGCGATCTGGCGCTGCGAGGCCAGCTTGCGGGCGCTGGTGGCGCCGGTCGCGACCGCCTCGTCGTCGGCGGCGGCGGGTGACGAGGCGTACGCCGGCACCACGAGGACGAGCGAGAGGGCAGCGAGGACGAGGCGACGCATGGGTGGCTCCAAGCAGGGCGGGCAGCAGACGGGGAAGGGCGTGGCGCAGGCGAGCAGACCCCAGAGAACCACACCAGTCACACGGGTCACAGAGGTTCGCGAGAACTACACACCTGTAGTTCGCGCAGCCGGAGCGCGAGCCCGGTCAGGAGTCGCTGGTGGGCACCTCGTCGAAGAGGAAGTTGCCCTTGGCCTCCTCCTCCTCGATGAGCTCCTCGAAGGCCAGCGCCAGGTCGTCCTGGTGCTCCTCGAACATCTTCGTCAGGTGGCCCTGGAGGAGGGCGCCGTTGGGCGACTCACCGGAGAACACGTTCTCCCAGGTGTCCTCGCCGCCCCGGATCTTCTCGACCAGCGTCTTCATGTCGTCTCCGAGCTCACCGGAGGCAGCCTGCTCCTCGAGGGCTTCCCTCTCCTCGTCGGTGAGCAGGGGGCGGGCGTTCATCTGGTCGACGGTCGCCTTGAGGTCGGCGAGGCTGGCGGTCAGGTCCTCGCGCGCCGCGCTGATGGCGGCCAGGATCTCGGCCTGGCTGCGGGGGTCGCTCATGTCGGCGGATGCTAGGCCGTGGCGACGGCCGGCGCCACGGGAGCGGGCCGCTGCCCGACGGTCGGCGTGGTGATCGAGCTCGGGTCGCGCGTGGTGCTGCTCGGCGCGCCGGTCGAGGTCGGAGCGGTGGGCGTCGACACCGGCGCCAAGTCGTCGTCGAAGAAGTTCTTCACCGTCTCGATGAAGGACTTCACCTGCGTGAGGATGTCGATCAGCTTCATGATCGCCTTGTAGGCCTTCATCACGGCCTGGAACGCTTGGAAGACGGCCTGCACGACCCTGGCCCAGCCGACGCCGGGGATGCTCATCGTCGCGAGCGCCGAGGACACGGTCTGCACGGCCGACTTCACGCACTGGACCACCGAGAGCGCGGTCTGCCAGGCGTCGCGGCAGATCTGGACGATGTTCTGGCCCATCTGGATGAGCTGTCCGGCCTGGGTGTCGAGCGAGCCCACCCAGGCGCCGATCTGCCCGATCGCGGCGTCGGCGGTGGAGCCCTGCCAGGTGGCGCTGATGGTCTGGCCGCCGCTCCGGAGGTTGGCCGCCACGCCCTTCATCGAGGTGCCGAGGGCGCCGAACGACGAGCCCTGCGTGGAGGCGCTGACGACGTCGCCGCCGATCTTCTCGGCGAGCTCGGCGCGGATGTCGAAGCCGGTGAGCATGCGGACGAGGTCGCACACGGTGTCGTAGGGGAAGCCGAAGCTGATCTGGGGGAGGCCGGTCTCGGTCGGACCAGCGCGACGGATCGTGGTGTCCGCGACGTCCCAGAAGCTGGTCGAGCCGTCGCGCCCGTCGAAGCCGTTGGCGTTGTGGCGGCGGACGATGCCGTCCTCGGTGAGCATGAAGTCGCGGGCCGTGGCGCGCAGCGCCTCCGCGTGGTCGCCCATGCCGGTGCCGTTGTCCTCGAGCGACTGGTTCACCGAGGGCAGCAGCGAGTGGTAGGCGCCCATCATCGTCTCGAGGATGGGACCGAAGTCGATCTGCACGAGGCTGTGGCCGCCGTTGCGGGCGATGCCCGTCAGGTCGTCGCTGGCGCGCTGGACCTGGGCGGACCATGCGTCCAGCTCGGAGAGGTCGACGGTCATCACGGCGTTCATCGCGGCTCCTGGGGGTCCGAGAGGCGGGGCGTTGCTGGCTGACTTCCCCGATCGACGACGGGCGAAACCCCCGCGCCGATCTCGTTGCCCACAGGTCGCGCACTGGTGTGTTTGGCCCGAGCGCGTGCGGGTATCCCGCTGACGTGGGCGGAAACGCGAAGCGATCCCTGATGCAGGTCGAGCCGGCCAGGCTGGTCGAGCTGGCGGCCTCGTCCGAGCACGTCCTGGACGCCATGCGCAGCGACTGGTCGCTCGCGCTCGACGAGCTGACCGGTGCCTGCGGCACGCTCGGTGACAACCCCGGCACAGTCAACCTCTCCGCGTCCTACGCCGACGCGCTGGCCGACGCGGGCGAGGTCGTCACCTCGCTCGCCGACGCCCTCGAGCTGGGCATCGCCGGCCTCGTCGACGCCGCGCAGGACGCCGTACGAGCCGACGACACCGTCGCTGCCGAGCTCGACCGGACGTCCCGTGCGCTGGGCGGGGGTCCGTTCGGGTCGACCCCCGGATGCGGGGGGCGCTGACCGTGCCGGCGAACCCGTGGGAGCTGCGCGCCGACGTGCGACCGCTGGAGGCCGCCGCGCAGCGCTGGAGCGAGCTCGGGGCCCTGATGGCACGCCGTGGCGACGACCTCGTCGAGGCCGCCCGCCGCGCCACCGAGGGATGGGACGCGGCCGCCGCGGAGAGGTTTGCGGAGCATCGCCGAGAGGTCCTCGCCAACCTCGACCGGTTCACCACCCTCGCGGCACAGATCGCCGGGTCGTTGCGAGCCGTCAGCGCGGTCCTCACCTCCTCGCAGAAGGAGCTCGACCAGGCGTGGACCACCGTGGCGATGGTCCCGCACGAGAAGGTCGGCGAGTCGCGCCACCTCGTCTTCAAGCCGTCCGAGGACGACGACCGCGGCAAGGTCGCGCGCGGCCAGGCCGAGACCGAGGAGATCCGCCGTCGCCTCACCCTGGCGCTCGACCAGGAGGCCACGCGGCTGCGCGCGGCCCGCGCCGAGCTCGTCACGGTGCGCACCGAGCTGATGACGCTGACCAGCAGTCGGTTCCCCGGGACCCTCGGCCCCGCCCACGAGGTGTCCGGTGTCGGCTCCGTGCCGCCGGAGTCGTCCACCTCCGTGCGCGGCGCCTCCCAGGCGGGCGTGTCCGCCCTGCCGCCGATCGCTCCCCTCTCGGTGTCGATGCCCGACCTGACCGGGATCTCGTCGAGCGGCATCGACCCGCTCGCCGGGGCCGCGGCGGCCGCGGCCCTGCGAGGTGCAGCGGCCAGGCGGTCGTCGGGCCAGACCACCCCGCCCATCGGCGGCATGGGCGCCGGGGCCATGGCGGCGCGCGCCGGCACGATGTCGCGGGGCATGGCGGGCGGCCGCAGCGGACCGTCGCGGATGCCCACGCCGCGACTCGAGCGCACCTCGTCGGATGAGTCCGCCGCCCGCGCCGCCCGCGACAAGGAGGCGGCCAAGGAGGCGGCCAGGGAGGCGAAGCGCGCCGCGCTCGAGCAGAAGCGTGCCGAGCGAGCGGCCCGCAGGGCCGAGCGCCGGGCCGACCGGGAGACCGAGCAGGAGAAGGCGCCTCACCGCGACGACGCGGAGCTCGACGCGGAGCCGGGCCTGGGGCCGGGCCCGGGGCCGGTCGAGACGGACGAGGCCGACGGCGGTGACCCTGCTGGGCGCCGGCCGCTGATCGAGGTCGTCCACGACCCGGCGCCCGACGCGGACCACGGGGGCGGTCGCCGGTAGATTGGCGTCGTGCCCGAGACGAGCGCCCCGCAGTCCCCTTCCCGCACGGCCTCCGGCCTGACGACGTCCGGCGCGACCGGCACGCTCGACACGGTGGCGTTGGCGGCCGCCGACGCCGAGCGGGAGCAGCCGTGGGCCGACCTCGGGCTGAAGGCCGACGAGTACGCCCGGATCCGCGAGATCCTCGGCCGTCGCCCGACCAGCTCGGAGCTGGCGATGTACTCCGTCATGTGGAGCGAGCACTGCTCCTACAAGTCCACCAAGGTGCACCTCAAGCAGTTCGGCGAGATCCCGCAGGAGACGCCGGTCGGCAAGATGCTCGCCGGCATCGGCGAGAACGCCGGCGTGCTCGACATCGGCCAGGGCTACGCCGTGACCTTCAAGGTCGAGAGCCACAACCACCCGTCCTTCGTCGAGCCCTACCAGGGCGCGGCCACGGGAGTCGGCGGCATCGTCCGCGACATCCTCGCCATGGGCGCCCGCCCGGTCGCGGTGATGGACCCGCTGCGCTTCGGCCCGCTCGACGCCCCCGACACCGCGCGCGTGCTGCCGGGGATCGTGGCCGGCGTCGGCGGCTACGGCAACTGCCTCGGCCTGCCCAACATCGGCGGCGAGGCCGTCTTCGACGACACCTACGCCGGCAACCCGCTCGTCAACGCGCTGTGCGTCGGTGTGCTCCGCCACGAGGACCTCCACCTCGCCAAGGCGTCGGGCGCGGGCAACCAGGTGGTGCTCTACGGCGCCCGTACGGGCGGCGACGGCATCGGCGGCGTCTCGGTGCTGGCCTCGGAGACCTTCGACGAGACGGGCCCCGCCAAGCGGCCGAGCGTGCAGGTCGGCGACCCCTTCATGGAGAAGCTGCTCATCGAGTGCACCCTCGAGCTCTTCGCCGCCGGCGTCATCGCGGGCATCCAGGACCTCGGCGGTGCCGGGCTCTCCTGCGCGACCTCCGAGCTGGCCTCGGCCGGTGACGGCGGTATGCACGTCGAGCTCGACCGGGTGCCGCTGCGCGACTCCACGCTCGCTCCCGAGGAGATCCTCATGAGCGAGTCGCAGGAGCGGATGATGGCCGTCGTCGAGCCCGCGGACGTCGAGGCGTTCATGGCCATCTGCGAGAAGTGGGACGTGGAGGCCGTGGTGATCGGCGAGGTCACCGACACCGGGCGCCTCGAGATCGACTGGCACGGCGAGCGCGTCGTGGACGTGCCGCCGCGGTCCGTCGCGCACGACGGCCCGACCTATCAGCGCCCGTACGCCCGCCCGGACTGGCAGGACGCCCTGCAGGCCGACGGTGCCGAGGCGCTCGCCCGACCGGCGTCCGGCGAGGAGCTGCGCGACACCCTGCTGCGCCTCGTCGCCTCGCCCAACCTGTGCGACAAGTCGTGGATCACCGACCAGTACGACCGCTACGTCCAGGGCAACACCGTCCTCGCGCAGCCGTCCGACTCCGGCATGGTCCGCGTCGACCCGGCGACCAACCTCGGCGTCTCGGTCTCCACCGACTGCAACGGGCGCTTCGCCAAGCTCGACCCCTACGCCGGAGCCCAGCTCGCGTTGGCCGAGTCGTTCCGCAACGTCGCCACCGGCGGCGCCCGCCCGCTGGCCGTCTCCGACTGCCTCAACTTCGGCTCGCCCGAGGACCCCGACGTGATGTGGCAGTTCGCCGAGGCCTGCCGCGGCCTCAAGGACGCCTGCCTCGAGCTCGGCATCCCGGTCACCGGCGGCAACGTCAGCCTCTACAACCAGACCAGCGAGACGGCGATCCTGCCGACCCCGGTGGTCGCCGTCCTCGGCGTGATCGACGACGTCACCCGGCGTACGCCCACCGGCTTCGTGGCCGAGGGGGAGCAGGTGTTCCTCCTCGGCGAGACCCGCGAGGAGCTCTCCGGCTCCGAGTGGGCCCACGTCGCGCACGACCACCTCGGCGGCCTCCCGCCCAAGCTCGACCTCGCCGCCGAGCAGGCGCTCGCCTCGCTGCTGCAGGACGCCGCCCGCGACGGCGTGCTCACCAGCGCCCACGACCTCTCCGACGGCGGCCTCGCGCAGGCGCTCACCGAGTCGACCTTCACCCGCGACATCGGCGTCTCGGTGTCCCTCGACGCGGTCGCGGACGACACCTTCGTCGCGCTCTTCTCCGAGTCCACCGCCCGGGCCCTGGTGACGGTGACCGACGAGCACGCCGACGCGCTGGTCGCGCTCGCCCAGCGCCACGGCGTACCTGTCACGCCCCTCGGGCGCACCGGCGGCGGCACCATCTCGGTCGAAGGCGCCTTCGACCTGCCCGTCGCCGAGGCCAAGGCCGCCTGGCGCGCGACGCTCCCGGCGGTCCTCGGCTCCTGAGATCGCCCGGCCCGGAGCCTCTGGAGTCACCGGATATCCGGTGAGTTCCCTGCTTACAGGTACAGATCTCTACCTGTAAGCAAGGCGGTCACCGGATATCCGGTGACCGCCCAACGAGGCAGGCAGGCAGGCAGGCAGCTCAGCTCAGCTGGAGCGCCGCATCGCCCGTACGCCGACGAGCAGGCCGACGGCCGCGACGATCGCCGCTCCGGCGGCCCCCTGGAGGATCACGTCGGCCGGCCAGGTGCCGGCGAACAGCGCGCGGGCCGCGTCGACGACGTACGTCATCGGGTTGAGCATCGACACGACCTCGAGCCAGCGGGGAGCGCCGTCCATCGGCAGCAGCACGCCGGCGGTGAGCAGGGCCGGGAAGAGCAGCGTCTGCTGGATGGTCCAGAACATCCAGTCCTCGCCCTTCGAGGCGAGCGCCAGCGCGAACGACAGCGCACCGACGCCGATGCTGAAGACCGACAGGAGCGCCGCCGCGGCCAGGACGCCGCCGAGGTGCAGGTCGAAGCTGAAGGGCGTCACGACCGCGACGATGATCGCGACCTGCATCAGCATCGGCACGACCTCCTTGAGGGCGCGGCCGACGAGCAGGGCCGAGCGGCCGAGCGGGGAGACCAGCTGCCGCTCGTGCGAGCCGGACTGCATCTCCTCCATCAGGTTCGCGCCGGTGAACGACGCCCCCATCAGCGCGGTCATCGCGACGATGCCGGGCACGAACCACTGGAGCGCAGAGCCTCCGCCGGTGGCCATGTCGGGCAGCAGGGGCGCGAACAGGCCGAGGAAGACCAGCGGCTGGATCATCGCGAACACCACGGCCATCGGCTCGCGCCACACGGGCTTGAGCTCGCGGTTCATCACGTTGACGGTGTCTGCCAGGAAGGTGCTCATGCTGCGACCTCGCTCTTGATGTCGGTGGACTCGGTGTCGGACCCGGTCGACTGCGCCTCGCGCAGGCTGCGACCGGTGAGGTCGAGGAAGACGTCGTCGAGCGTCGGCCGGGCGACCTCCACCCGCGCCGGGGGTACGCCGTCCGCGGCCAGGTCGGCGAGCACCTCGCCGACGAGGGTGGAGCCGTCCTTGACCCGCAGGTCGACCGAGGTGCCGTCGACGTCGACGCGCGAGTCGGGCACCCGCTCCAGCCGGGCGGCGCCGCGCGCGGCGTCGGCTGCCGAGCCGAAGCCCAGCCGCACGAGGTCGCCGAGCCCGCTCTTGAGGCGGGCCGCGGTGTCGTCGGCGATCACCCGGCCATGGTCGACCACGATCACGCGGCCGGCGAGGGCGTCCGCCTCCTCGAGGTAGTGGGTGGTCAGCACGACCGTGCTGCCGCTCTCGGCGTGCAGGCGCTGGATGAGCTCCTGGAGGTTCGCCCGGTTCTGCGGGTCGAGCCCGGTGGACGGCTCGTCGAGGAACAGCACGCGCGGCAGGTGCACGAGCCCCATCGCGATGTCGAGGCGGCGCCGCTGTCCGCCGGAGAGGGAGGAGACCTTGCGGTCGGCGACAGCGGCGAGGTCGAGGTCCTCGACCAGCTCGGCCGCCCGGCGGTGCGCATCGGCCCGGGACAGGCCGTGCGCCCGGCCCTGGCTGATGAGCTCGTCGCGGCCGAGCTGGCGATGGCCGGCGCCGTTGCCCTGGCCGACGAAGCCGATCGCGTGGCGTACGTCCCGCTGCCCGGTGACGACGTCGTGCCCGGCGACGCTCGCCGAGCCCGAGGTCGGCGGGATGAGGGTGGTGAGCATGCGCAGCGTCGTCGACTTCCCGGCCCCGTTGGGTCCGAGGAAGGCGACGAGCTCGCCCTGCCCGATCTCGAGGTCGAGGCCTTGCACGGCCTCGACGGTCTGCTTGCGCGAGGTGAAGTGGCGGGTGAGGCCGCGGGTCACGATCGCAGGCGATGAGGAGTGGTCTGAGTGCTGGTGATGGGTCATGGGAGAGACGCTAGGAACCAATCAGGTCAGTTCCTGACCGCATCCAGAACTATTCTGGTCGGCATGAGCACGAGCGAGCGGATGCTGCGGCTGCTGTCCCTGCTCCAGACCCACCGCTACTGGCCGGGCCCGGAGCTGTCCGACCGGCTGGAGGTGAGCGCGCGGACGCTGCGCCGCGACGTGGACCGGCTGCGCGAGCTCGGCTACACCGTCGACGCCGTACGCGGTGCGGCCGGCGGCTACCAGCTGCGGGCCGGCGGCTCGCTGCCGCCGCTGCTCCTCGAGGACGAGGAGGCCGTCGCGATCGCCGTCGGCCTGCGGACGGCGGCCACCTCGGCGGTGTCCGG
Source organism: Nocardioides sp. BGA-UO-ETr-FS32 (assembly GCF_059567905.1). Lineage (NCBI taxonomy): Bacteria > Bacillati > Actinomycetota > Actinomycetes > Propionibacteriales > Nocardioidaceae > Nocardioides > Nocardioides sp. BGA-UO-ETr-FS32. The sequence goes on from NZ_JCAQOX010000014.1 coordinate 93,436, forward strand.
CACCGACGACTGGTCGGTCCAGGCACTCTCCAAGGTCCTCTCCCTCATGCCGCCGCGGCTGCGGCGCCAGATGGACGCCGTTGCCAGCCAGACCGAGTCACCGGGGCCGTGGGAGGGCGCACCGGTCTTCGACGCGGCGGTACTCACCACCCTCGCCCAGGCCTGCCGCGACAGCGAGGTGCTCCGCTTCGACTACGCCGCGCGCGAGGCCGAGGTGACCCACCGCCGGGTCGAGCCGCTGCGCCTGGTCTCGCTCGGCCGCCGGTGGTACCTCGTGGCGTACGACCGCGACCGGGCCGACTGGCGCAGCTTCCGCCTGGACCGGATCGCCGCCCCGGAGCCCACGGGCCAGCGGTTCCGCGCGCGCGACCTGCCCGCCGAGGACGCCCTCGCCTTCGTGCAGCAGGGCATCCGCTGGATGCCCCAGCGCCACTCCGTACGCGTCCGCGTGGCGATGGCGGCCGACGACCTGGCGGCCCGCGTCGGTCGTTGGGGGACCGTCACCGAGGACGGCGCAGGATGCGTGCTCGAGATGAACGTCGACGACCTCGCCTGGCCGGTGATGGTGCTGGCGAGCTGCGGGGCCGACTTCACCGTCGAGTCGCCTCCGGACCTGGCCGAGCGCGTCGCCGAGGTGGGGGCGCGGTTCTCCCGGACGGCCGGCTGAGTCGACCGGTGACGCGACGAAGGGCCCCCCGGTGCGGGGACCCGGTCTCCCCGGTGGCGGCCGGTGCGGCGAAGGCCGCGGCGGCGAGGGTGGCGGCCGAGGGGAGGGCCAGGAACGCGGTGCGGGTGGTCCGCGACAACCTGGGGCGGTGCTGGGGCATGCGTGTCACTGGCAAGCCCCCGAAGGGACGAGGGCGACCGCGACCGGCACGGTGACCGAGCCGTGGCCGCCTCGGCTCCGAAGCACCGGCATGCGCCGCCGTACGCTCCTCGCGATGCCCGCACTCGGGCTCGTGCCCGCGCTGCGGGGCGCGTGCTCCGAGGGCCCGACCGTGGACCGGCTCGACGACACGCGGGACGGGCCGCGGCAGGATGGTGCCGTGCGGATCACCTACGGCGACGACCCGTCCCAGCTCGTCGAGCTCCACCGACCCTCAGGGGTTTCACGCGGCGTGGTGGTCGTCATCCACGGCGGCTTCTGGAAGGCCGCCTACGACCACGCCCTCGGCACGCCCTTGGCGCGCTCGCTGGCCGAGCGGGGCTGGACCGCGTGGAACATCGAGTACCGCCGGGTCGGCAACGGCGGCGGGACGCCAGAGACCTTCGACGACGTCGCCGCGGCCATCGACGCGCTGGCCGACGTCGACGACCTCGACCTGTCCACCGTCGTCACGCTGGGCCACTCCGCGGGCGGCCACCTCGCGGTCTGGGCGGCCGGGCGCCACGACCCCGGCGTACGCGTCACCCACGCGATCTCCCAGGCGGGGGTGCTCGACCTCGTCGCCGCCGACCGGGCCGGACTCGGCGACGGTGCGGCGGCCGCGCTCCTGGGCCACCCCGCCGGGTCCGGGGACGCCCGGTGGGACCCCCGACAGCAGCTCCCGCTCGACGTGCCGGTGTGGTGCGTGCACGGGACCGACGACGCTATCGTGCCGCTGGAGCAGTCCGAGGACTACGTCCGCGCGGCCACGGCGGCGGGCGCGCGGGCCGAGCTCGTCCGCGTCGAGGGCGACCACTTCGTCGTCATCGACCCCGACAGCGACGCCTGGCAGGTCCAGCTGGAGGTCCTCGACGCCATCGGGTGAGCACCGTGCAGGCAGTTCGGCCCCCGGACCCGCGACTCCACGCTCAGCGGCCGCCGACCTGACGCGAACTGCCTGCATGGTGTCGGTCTAGCCTCGGGTCGTGCCCGCCCGCCTCAAGGTCCTGACCCCCGCCCAGCTCGCCACCGCCCACGCCGAGGGCGACGCCAAGGCCCTGGTCAAGCACTACCTCGCGGTCCTCGAGCAGCGCGCGCCCGGCCGGTCCGTCGAGGTCCGGGTGCCGCCCTACGCGGCCGTCCAGGTGGTGCCCGGCGTGCGCCACACCCGCGGGACCCCGCCGGCCGTCGTCGAGACCGACGCCGAGACCTGGCTGGCGCTCGCCACCGGCCGTACGACGTGGGCCGAGGCGCTCGACTCGGGTGCGGTGGTCGCGAGCGGGGAGCGCACGGACCTGTCGCCGTACCTGCCCCTGGACGCCTGAGCCCGGGCGCGCCCGGCTGAGGTCGGATCGGCTCAGGGGTGCACGTGGGCCTCGGATTCCGGTACGAAGGAGCATGGCGACCATCACCGATGACCAGGTCCACGCCCTCGACCTCTGGTTCCGCGCGGCCAACTACCTCTCAGTCGGCCAGATCTACCTGCTCGACAACCCGCTCCTCGAGCGTCACCTCGAGCGTGAGGACATCAAGCCGCGACTGCTCGGCCACTGGGGCACCACACCCGGTCTGAACCTCGTCTGGACCCACCTCAACCGGCTGATCCGCGAACGCGACGTGGACGCGATCATCCTCTGCGGTCCGGGCCACGGCGGCCCCGCCGCGGTCGCGAACGCCTGGCTCGAAGGCACTTACTCCGAGGTCTTCCCGGCGATCGCACACGACGGCGACGGGATGTCGCGACTGTTCCGCCAGTTCTCCTTCCCCGGCGGCATCCCCAGCCACGTCGCCCCGGAGACGCCCGGATCGATCCACGAGGGCGGCGAGCTCGGCTACGTCCTGTCCCACGCCTACGGCGCCGCCATGGACAACCCCGACCTCGTCGTCACGGCGGTGGTCGGCGACGGTGAGTTCGAGACCGGTCCGTTGGCGGCGAGCTGGCACGCCAACAAGTTCGTCGACCCGGTCCACGACGGTGCGGTGCTGCCGATCCTGAGCCTCAACGGCTGGAAGATCGCCAACCCGACGATCCCCGCGCGCATCCACCGCGACGAGCTCGAGAGCCTGCTGCGCGGCTACGGCCACCACGTCCTTACCGTCGAGGGTGACGACCCGGCCGACGTCCACCGGCAGATGGCGGCCGCGCTCGACGAGGCGCACGACATGATCCGCGACATCTGGCGCGCCGCGCGCGAGGACGGCGACGTCGAGCGCCGGCCGTGGCCGATGATCCTGCTCGTCACGCCGAAAGGATGGACCGGGCCGGCCGAGGTGGACGGCAAGCCGGTGGAGGGCACCTGGCGCGCGCACCAGGTGCCGCTGGCCGGCACGCGGGAGAACGACGAGCACCGCGCCCAGCTCGAGGAGTGGCTGCGGTCCTACCGACCCGACGAGCTCTTCGACGCCGAGGGCAGGCCGGTGGAGGCCGTACGCGCCAACGCGCCGTCGGGCTCCCGTCGGATGAGCGCCAACCCCCATGCCAACGGCGGGCTGCTCAAGCGACCGCTCCGGCTCCCCGACTGGCGCGAGAGTGCCGTGGCCGTCGAGCGCCCCGGCGCCTCGATCCACGAACCGACCCGCGTCCTCGGCCAGTGGCTCGTGGGTGTGGTGGGCGACAACGACACGAACTTCCGGATCTTCGGCCCGGACGAGACCGCCTCCAACCGCCTCGACGCGGTCTACGAGGTGACCGACAAGGTGTGGGCAGCCGACCTCCTCGACGTCGACGAGCACCTCGCACGCTCGGGACGGGTGACGGAGATCCTCTCCGAGCACACGTGCCAGGGCTGGCTCGAAGGCTACCTGCTCACTGGCCGGCACGGCCTGTTCAGCTGCTACGAGGCGTTCATCCACCTCGTCGACTCGATGCTCAACCAGCACGCCAAGTGGCTCAAGACCACGCGCGAGATCGAGTGGCGCCCGCCGATCGCCAGCCTCAACTATCTGCTGAGCTCGCACGTGTGGCGCCAGGACCACAACGGCTTCTCCCACCAGGATCCCGGCTTCATCGACCACGTCGTCAACAAGAAGGCCGAGGTGGTGCGCGTCTACCTGCCGCCGGACGCCAACACGCTGCTGTCCACGATGGCCCACTGCCTGGAGAGCGAGCACTACGTCAACGTCGTCGTATCGGGCAAGCAGCCGAGCTTCGACTGGCTCGACGCCGAGCAGGCCGACCTGCACTGCGCCCGGGGCCTCGGCATCTGGGACTGGGCGTCCAACGACGACGGCGATCCCGACGTCGTCATCGCCGCGGCCGGCGACGTGCCGACGCTGGAGGCGCTGGCCGCGGTGTCGCTGCTGCGCGAGCACCTGCCCGACCTGCGCATCCGGTTCGTCAACGTCGTCGACCTGATGCGCCTGCAGGACGAGGCCGAGCACCCCCACGGGCTCAGCCACCGTGACTTCGACACCGTCTTCACCACCGACAAGCCGGTCATCTTCGCCTACCACGGCTATCCGTGGCTGATCCACCGGCTGACCTACCGCCGCACCAACCACGACAACATCCACGTGCGCGGCTACAAGGAGGAGGGCACCACCACCACGCCCTTCGACATGGTGATGATGAACGACACCGACCGCTACCACCTGGTCATGGACGTCATCGACCGGGTGCCGGCGCTCGGTCCGCGGGCCGCGTCCGTACGCCAGCTGATGACCGACACCCGTCGGCGCGCGCGGTTGTGGACGCGCGCCCACGGCGACGACCTGCCCGAGGTGCGCGACTGGCAGTGGGACGTCGAGACCGACCCCGACCGAGGTGGGTCGCCGTCGACCACGGCCGACCCCGACACCGGCGCCGACAACCTCTAGGACCGCCCTGGGACGAGCACCGCTCGCGTCGCGCGGGCCCACGGGGGCTAGCCTCCGCCACATGAACGTGAGCTCCCTCGGCTTCCGCACCGACCTGGCGCTGCTGACCGCCTCCGGCAGCATCGTCGAGGACCGGGGCACCCACCTCGTCGTGCGGTCGCCGGACAACCCGTCCTACTTCTGGGGCAACTTCCTCCTCCTCGCCGAGCCGCCCGTGCCCGGCGGCGAGCGGGAGGTCGTGGCGGCGTTCCGGACCGAGTTCCCGCTGGCCGACCACGTCAGCATCGGCATCGACACCGCCGAGCTGACCGACGAGGCACGCGCGGCCTTCGAGGACGCCGGGCTGACCGTCGACGTCGCGACCGTCCTGACCGCGACGAGCCTGCAGCCGCCCCGCGAGGTCGAGGCCGAGGTCCGTGCGCTCGACGGCGACGAGGACTGGGAGGCCCGCGCCCGACTCAGCCGCCACGTCGACGCGCGGCCGACCGAGGAGGCGTTCATGACGTTCGCCCGCCAGAAGAACGTCCAGGAGCGCAGGCTCGTCGACGCCGGCCGCGGCCAGCGCTTCGGGGCGTTCGTCGACGGCGAGCTCGTCGCGACCGCCGGCGTCTTCGTCGCCGAGGACGGCGTGGCCCGCTTCCAGAGCGTCGAGACCCACCCCGACCACCGCCGCCGGGGACTGGCCGCCGCCGTGGTGCACGCCGCCGGCCGGCACGCCCTCGACCACCTCGGCGTACGCACCCTCGTGATCGTCGCCGACGCCGACGGCGAGGCGATCGGGGTCTACCGCCGCCTCGGGTTCGCCGACCACGAGCGGCAGCTGATGATGGAGATGCGCAGCGGGGAGTGGGCCGGTCTCGACGGCTGAGACCCGAGTCCTAGGGTGGCCCGTATGACTGTCGACATCGCCGCTCGTCTCGCCGAGGTCATGCCCGGCATCCGCCGCGACCTCGAGGACCTCGTCCGCATCGAGTCCGTCTCCGCCGACCCGGCCCGCGCCGGCGAGGTCGAGCGCAGCGCCGAGGCCACCCGCGACCTGTTCGCCGCGGAGGGTTTCGAGTGCGAGATCGTCCGCGCGTACGACGGCGCCCCGCCCGCCGTGATCGCGAGGAAGGCCGGTCCCGAGGGCGCTCCGACGGTCCTGCTCTACGCCCACCACGACGTGCAGCCCGAGAACGACCACGCCGACTGGGACTCCCCGCCGTGGGAGCCGACCGAGCGCGGCGACCGCCTCTACGGCCGCGGCGCTGCCGACGACAAGGCCGGCATCGCCGCCCACCTCGGTGCGGTCCGGATCTTCGGCGACGAGCTGCCGGTCAACCTGGTGATCTTCATCGAGGGCGAGGAGGAGGTCGGCTCCGACACGCTCGTCGAGCTGCTCGAGACCCACAAGGACCGCCTCGAGGCCGACGTCATCGTCATCGCCGACTCCGGCAACTGGGACATCGGCGAGCCCGCCCTCACCACCAGCCTGCGCGGCCTCGTCCGGATGGACGTCGAGGTCCGTACGCTCACCCACGCCGTGCACAGCGGCATGTGGGGCGGCCTCGTCCCCGACTCGATCATGACGCTGAGCCGCCTCATCGCCAGCCTCAACGACGACGCCGGCAACGTCGCCGTCGAGGGCCTGCACGCCGGCCCTGCCGCCGACGTCGAGTACCCCGAGGCCCGCCTGCGTGCCGAGTCCGGCGCCGCCGAGGGCATCGAGTGGATCGGCTCCGGCTCGGTCGTCGAGCGCCTGTGGACCAAGCCGTCGATCAGCATCACCGGCCTCGACGCCCCCAAGGTCGAGGGCGCCTCCAACACGCTCGTCCCCGCCGCACGCTGCCGCATCAGCATGCGCATCGCCCCCGGCGACACCACCGCCAACGCGGTGACGTGCCTCCAGGCCCACCTCGAGAAGCACACCCCCTGGGGCGCGACGCTCACCACGACGGTCGTCGACACCGGCGAGGCCACCCAGATCGACGCCAGCGGTCCGGCCTACGACGCCGCGCGCGCGGCGTTCGCCGAGGCCTGGGACGGCACCGCGCCCGTCGACATGGGCGTCGGCGGGTCGATCCCGTTCATCGCCGAGTTCCTCGAGGCGTTCCCGCAGGCGAGCGTGCTGGTGACCGGCGTGGAGGACCCCGACACCCGTGCGCACGGCGCCAACGAGGGCCTGCACCTCGCGGAGTTCGAGAAGGTCGTCAAGGCCGAGGCCCTGCTGCTGCGCAACCTGGGCGAGCTGCCGCGGGGCTGAGACGCTCCGGCGGGTGAGCCCGCTGCTGGGGACCGTCGGTAGCGTGGCGGGCATGGCGACCTTCCGTGCCCGCGACCGCTCCTCGGCGGTGCTCCGCTCCCCGCGCCGCGAGGTGTGGGCTGCCCTGACCGACGCTGACCTGATCGCGCGGATGACGCCCTACGTCACCTCGATCGACGTGGACGGCGACCGGTGGACGTGGCGGATGGGCACCATCCCCGTCCTGCACGTCTCGGTCGCACCGCACTTCACCGAGGTGATGGAGTTCGAGCCGGAGGAGCGGATCAGGTTCCACCACGACCCCGCGCGCACCGACGAGATGACGGCGGTCGAGGGCACCTACGAGCTGGCGGACCACCCCGACGGCGGCACCGACGTGAGCATCGACCTGGAGATCAGCGCCCGGCTGCCGCTGCCCGGCCTCGCCCGGCCGGCGGTCGAGCGGGTGATGGCCGGGGTGGTCAAGCACATGGGCGCGGTCTTCTCGCGCAACCTCCTCAAGCACCTCGGCGAGGCGTGATGAGGGTCCTCGTGCTCGGTGCCACGGGCTACGTCGGGTCCCGGCTGGTGCCGCACCTCCTCGAGCACGGCCACGACGTGGTGGCCGCCTCGTCGTCCGCGCCGCGCCCGGACCGCTTCGGCTGGGACGACCGGGTCCACGCGATCCGGTGCGACGTGACCGACCCCGCCGCCGTCCTCGCGGCGGTCGACGGCGTCGACGCCGTGGTCTACCTCGTGCACTCCCTCGACCGCAGCGACTTCTCCGACCGCGACCGCGTGGGGGCCGAGACGGTGGCGGCCGTCGTGCGGGAGTCGGGCGTACGCCGCGTCGTCTATCTGTCCGGGCTCGTCCCCGACGTCCCCGAGTCCGACCTGTCGGCCCACATCTCCTCGCGGCTCGAGGTGGAGCGGATCCTGCTGGGCGCCACCGAAGGGGCCGTGGCGTTGCGGGCCGGTGTCGTGATCGGCGCCGGGTCGACGTCCTTCGAGATCATCCGCCAGGTCGCGACCCTTTTCCTCGTGCAGCCCGTGCCGACCTGGATGCGCAGCAGCGTCCAGCCGGTGGCGGTCTCCGACGTGCTGCGCGCGATCGACGACGCGCTCGCCGAGGACGGTCCGCGCGGAGCGGTCGACGTCGGCGGTCCGGACGTCGTCGCCTACCCCGACCTGATGCAGGTGGTGGGCGGCAAGGCGGGCCTGTCCCGGCTCCGGGTCCCCGCGCCGGTCGCCCCGACCGGACTGGTCGGGCTCGCGACCGCCCTGGCGACCACGGCGCCGTTCCACACCGTGACGGCCCTGATCGAGTCCCTGCACCACGACATGGTGTGCCGGCCCGGGCACACCTGGCAGCCGCGCTCCGGCGGTCCGCTCCTCGGCATCGAGGAGGCCGTGCGCCGCGCGCTCACCCCGATGTACGCCGGCCCCGAGGGTGCCCTGCCGTCTGATCCCGCGTGGGCGCGCCGCAACCCGCTGCTCGACGTCCTCCCCTTGCCGGCGGCCGGCCGGACGGCCGCCCGGCTCGCGCTCCACCGCGTACGAGCGCTGCTGCCGGGCGCCTGAGCGCGAGACGCCCCTTGAACGCTGACAGCGAGACTGTCACAGTGTCGGGACGCGGTTCCTGGGGAGGGACCTCCGCCCCGGGAGGCAGCCGGGGCTGACCAGAACGGGTGATCCCGGTGCCCCCTGAGCCTCACCTTCCCCCTGCCCCTCCGGCTGCTCCTGCTGCCCCGTACGCCCTCGACCGGCGTCGCTTCGTCGGCTACGTGCTGGGCGGTGCCACCCTCGTGGCCGCCGCCGACCTGGTCCTCGACCCTCCCGCCGCGGGAGCCGAGATCCCGACGGCCCCGCAGGTCCCCGAGCTCTACGACCTCAACGACATGCTGACCGACGCGGCGCGCCCGACCGCCAACCTCATCACCGTCACGATCAACGAGGACGGCACGGCGAGCTTCGAGCTGCCGCGGATGGAGGTCGGGCAGGGCATCACCACCTCGAGCGCCATGCTCATCGCCGAGGAGCTCGACCTGCCGGTGGAGCAGGTGCGGGTCACGCTGGCGCCGGCCCGACCCGAGCTGCTGTTCAACCAGCTCACCGGCGGCTCCAACACGACCATCTCGACCTACACCCCGATCCGCGTCGCTGCCGCGGTCGCCCGCCTCGCCCTCCTCGAGGCCGCCGCGATCGTGCTGGGCGACACCGTCGACGGACTGGTCGCCAAGGGCGGCGTCATCACCGCGACCGACGGCACCTCCGTCACCTACGGCGAGCTGGCGGTCAGGGCCGGTGCGGGCGGCACGCGTGCCGTCGAGGTCGAGCTCAACGCCGAGAGCGACTTCGCCGTCATCGGCCGGCCCACGAGCCGGGTCGACGCGCTCGCCGCCGTGACCGGCGCGAAGGACTTCACGACCGACCTCGACGTCCCCGGCGCCCTGCCCACCATGGTGTGCCGCGCGCCCACGCTCAACGGCACGCCCGTGTCCGTACGCAACCGGGCCCAGGTGGAGGCGATGCCCGGCGTCACCCACGTCGCGCAGGTCAGCACGGGCGTGGCGGTGCGGGCCGAGACGTTCGGGCAGTGCATCGACGCCGTACGCGCCCTCGACGTGGTGTGGCAGGACGGTCCGGTCGCGGGGGAGAGTGACGAGACGATCCTGCGCAAGGTCCGTGCCGCGCAGCCGCCGATGCCGGAGCTCCCCGACACCCCGCTCGCGCAGACCGTCTCCGGCGACTTCACGTTCTGGTTCCGCAGCAACTCCGCGATGGACACCAACAGCGCCATCGCCGACGTCCGGTCCGACGGCGCGACCATCTGGTCCGGGCTCAAGTCGCCGATCGTCGCGCAGCAGCAGATCGCCCTCAAGCTCGGGATGAGGCCCGACCAGGTCACGGTCAACGTCGTCACCGCCGGCGGGTCCTTCGGTCGGCGGCTGTTCTTCGACGCCGCGCTCGAAGCGGCCGAGATCTCCCAGGCGATGGCGGCACCGGTCAAGCTGATGTGGCACCGCGCCGACGACGCCCGGGTGGGGCGCGGGCACCCGCTGGGCACCTGCCGGGTGCAGGCGACGGTGCTCGGCGACAACGTGCTGGCCTTCAACCAGTCGCTCACGTGCGTGGAGACCGACTTCCGCCACGGGCTCGGCGAGATCATCACCGCCGCTGCGGCCGACCTCCCCGCCGGGGTGGGCAACCTCGGCTTCGCCGAGACGATCTTCGCCCTCACCCAGGAGGTGCCCTACGACTTCGGTGCCGTCGTGCAGACGCTGGTCGAGACCGACGACCGCTTCAACACCGGCTCGATGCGCAACATCTACTCACCCGACGTACGCGTCGCGAGCGAGCTCATCGTCGACAGGCTCGCGGCGAAGATGCGGATGGACCCCTACCAGTTCCGCCGGAAGTTCCAGCGCAACCCGCGCCTGCTCACGGTGCTCGACACGGTCGCCCAGGCGGGGGAGTGGGGCAGGTCGATGCCGGCCGGCACCGCCCAGGGCATCGCGATCCACAAGGAGTACAAGGGCGTCTCGGCCTGCCTCGTGGAGATCGACACCCGACCCGCGACCACCGGGCGCAGGATCCGCGAGGCCGTCACCGGGCCGCGCGTCACCCGCGTCACCTTCGCCATCGACGTCGGCCTCGCGATCAACCCCCGCGGGCTCGAGGCGCAGATGCAGGGCGGGATCAACGACGGCATCGCCCTCGCCCTGACCTCCAGCCTCCACCTGCGTGACGGGCACTTCCTCGAGGCCAGCTGGGACAACTACTTCTACACGCGCCAGTGGAACACCCCGCCCGACGTCCGGGTGATCGTCGTGCCGTCCGAGGAGAAGGTCCCCGGAGGCGCCGGCGAGGCGGGTGTCGCCGCATCGTTCGCCGCGGTCGCCTGCGCGTACGCCCGGGCCACCGGGACCATGCCGACCGAGTTCCCGATCAACCACCGGCAGCTGTCCTTCGAGCCCAAGCCCTTCGTCCCGCCCGTCCCGCAGTCGCCGACCAACGGCCTCGACCTCACCTCCTGAGGAGCACTCCATGCCTGAGCAGACATTCATCGTCAACGGCGAGCGGGTCACGGTCGACGTCGAGGACGACGTACGACTCCTGTGGGTGCTCCGAGACCTCCTCGGCGTCACCGGCCCCAAGTACGGCTGCGGGATCAACGTGTGCAAGGCCTGCACCTCGCACATCAACGGCAAGGCGTTCAACCCGTGCGCCGTGCCGGTGGGCAGGATCGGGCCGGAGGACGAGGTCACGACCATCGAGGGGCTGCCCGACCAGGTCGAGCCCGCGCAGCGCGGCGACCACGACCTCCACCCGATGCAGGAGGCGTGGCTGGAGCGCGACGTGGCGCAGTGCGGCTACTGCCAGCCCGGCCAGATCATGGCTGCCGTGGCCTTGGTCAAGCGGGTGCAGGCCGAGGGTCGCACGATCTCCGAGGCCGACCTCGACGCGATCCGCAACATCTGCCGGTGCGGCACCTACACCCGCATCCGGGAGGCGATCCGAGACGGGGCGTCGAGGATGTGATCGCGCGGCCGTAGACTCGGGGCCGTGCCCCAGCCGATGAGCAAGCGGAAGGGCGGCGACGGCCGTCTGACCACGGCCCTCGACCCCCACGACCAGGGCCCGCAGGACGCCTGCGGCGTCTTCGGCGTCTGGGCCCCCGGCGAGGACGTCGCCAAGCTGACCTACTTCGGCCTCTACGCCCTGCAGCACCGCGGGCAGGAGTCGGCCGGCATCGCGGTCAGCAACGGGCGCCAGATCCTGGTCTACAAGGACATGGGTCTGGTCTCGCAGGTCTTCGACGAGTCGACGCTCGACTCGCTGAAAGGCCACCTGGCGATCGGCCACTCGCGCTACTCCACCACCGGCGCGAGCACGTGGCAGAACGCCCAGCCCACCTTCCGGCCCACCGTCGACGGGTCGATCGCGCTGGGCCACAACGGCAACCTCATCAACACCCACGAGCTGCGCGAGATGGTCACCGCGCTCCCCGACCCTGACGGCGAGCTGCCCCTGCAGGCCCGCGACGTCGAGACCTCCACCAACGACACCGGCCTCGTCACCGCGCTGCTGGCGCACCATCCCGACACGACGCTCGAGCAGCGCGCGCTGGAGGTCCTGCCGCTGCTGCGGGGAGCCTTCTGCTTCGTCTGGATGAACGAGGGCACCCTCTACGCCGCCCGCGACCCCCAGGGCATCCGCCCGTTGGTCCTCGGACGCCTCGACCGCGGCTGGGTCGTGGCCAGCGAGGACGCCGCGCTGGCCACCATCGGCGCCAGCGTCGTGCGCGAGGTCGAGCCCGGCGAGATGATCGTCATCGACGAGAACGGTCTCCGCTCGCACACCTTCGCCGAGCCGGCTCGCAAGGGCTGCGTCTTCGAGTACGTCTACCTCGCCCGCCCCGACGCGACGATCAGCGGCCGCAACGTCCACGAGGCACGCGTCGAGATGGGCCGTCGCCTCGCCCGCGAGTTCCCGGTCGAGGCCGACCTGGTCATGCCGGTGCCGGAGTCCGGCACCCCCGCCGCCTCGGGCTATGCCGCCGAGTCCGGCATCCCGTTCGGCCAGGGCTTCGTCAAGAACGCCTACGTCGGTCGCACGTTCATCCAGCCCAGCCAGACGCTGCGCCAGCTCGGCATCCGGCTCAAGCTCAACGCCCTCGAGCACATGATCCGCGGCAAGCGCATCGTGGTGGTCGACGACTCGATCGTGCGCGGCAACACCCAGCGCGCCCAGGTCCGGATGCTCCGGGAGGCGGGCGCTCTCGAGGTCCACGTACGGATCTCGAGCCCGCCGGTGAAGTGGCCGTGCTTCTACGGCATCGACTTCGCGACCCGAGCCGAGCTCATCGCCAACGGACTCACCCCCGAGGAGATCGCCGCCAGCGTCGGGGCCGACAGCCTCGGCTACATCTCGCTCGAGGGCATGGTGGAGGCGACCGGGCAACCGGCCGATCGCCTGTGCCAGGCCTGCTTCACCGGTGAGTACCCGATCGAGCTGCCCGACGAGAGCCTGCTCGGCAAGCACCTGCTCGAGGCGACGCTGCAGTCGCCGACGATGGGCCGCGCCCTGCCGGTCCTCAACAACCCCTGATCCGCACGCACTCCGAGGAGCTCCGTGACCGACCACAGTGCCCGCACCGAGGGGGCCTACGCCGCCGCCGGGGTCTCGATCGAGGCGGCCGACCGCGCGATCGACCTGATGAAGGGCTGGGTCGAGAAGGCCCGCCGCCCCGAGATGATCGGCGGACTGGGCGGCTTCGCGGGGCTCTTCGACGCCTCGGCCCTCACGCGCTACGAGCGCCCGCTGCTCGCGACCTCGACCGACGGCGTCGGCACCAAGGTCGCGATCGCGCAGCTGATGGACGTCCACGACACCATCGGCTTCGACCTCGTCGGCATGGTCGTCGACGACCTCGTCGTGTGCGGCGCCGAGCCACTGTTCATGACCGACTACATCGCGTGCGGCCGGGTCGTCCCCGAGCGCATCGCGGCCATCGTCAAGGGCATCGCGGAGGCGTGCGTCGTCGCCGGCTGCGCGCTCATCGGCGGCGAGACCGCCGAGCACCCCGGCCTGCTCGACCCCGACGACTACGACGTCGCCGGCGCCACCACCGGGGTCGTGGAGGCCAGCAAGCTGCTCGGCCCCGGGCGCGTACGCCCCGGCGACGTCGTGATCGCGATGGAGGCCAGCGGCCTGCACTCCAACGGCTACTCCCTGGTCCGCCACGTGCTGCTCGGCTCCCCTGACGACGGGGGAGCGGGATGGACCGTCGACCGGCAGGTCGACGACTTCGGGCGCACCCTCGGCGAGGAGCTGCTCGAGCCGACCCGGATCTATGCCAAGGCGTGCCTCGACCTCGCCGACCGCACCGAGACCCACGCCATGTCGCACGTCACCGGCGGCGGCCTCGCGGCGAACCTCGAGCGCGTGCTGCCGGAGGAGCTGTCGGTGCGCATCGACCGCTCGACGTGGACGCCGCAGCCGGTCTTCGACGTCGTACGCCGCGTCGGCGACGTGTCCCAGCCCGACCTGGAGGCGACCCTCAACTGCGGGGTCGGCATGGTGTCGCTCACGGCACCCGAGTCCGTCGACACCGCCGTCTCCGTGCTCGCCGGCCACGGCATCCGGGCGTGGGTCGCGGGCGAGGTGCGGGCCGACGACGCCAACGGCGGTCGGGTCCTGATGGAGGGCCAGCACCCCGGCTGGTGACGAGTTTCGGCACTTGGCCGGCGAAATGCCGGGTCTTGGTGTGCGGGAACACCCACCGCTCAGGTAGCGTTGTCCCCACGATATGTAACCGATCAGACCGGGTGCGTCGGGCGGCTCTCCGACAGCCCCGGCCAAGTGTGCGAGGGGGTCGACCCTATGGGGCGCGGCCGAGCGAAGGCGAAGCAGACGAAGGTTGCCCGCGACCTGAAGTACCGTACTCACGAGACGGACTTCGGCGCGCTGGCGAAGGAGCTGCACGGAGAGGACTCTCACTCCACGAGTGAGGTCGATCCCAGCGAGGACGAGTGGTCGGACTATGCCGACCCGCGTCGTCGCGCAGACTGACTGATCGCACCCGATCACCCCGCCCGGTCCACCGGGTGACGAGGCGTACGACCGCGCCTCGAGGTGCTCGGGACGTTGACCGGGCGCTTCGTGCCGGTCCTGCGGCGTGAGCGGGCACTTCGTGCCCGTCCGCACCCCCGGACGGGCACGAAGCGCCCGGTCGGCGGTCGTGACGGGCACGAAGCGCCCGGTCGGCGCGGGTCGGTCAGCGCAGGTGGATGCCGCGCAGGCGGCCGACCTCGCGCATCCGGCGCTCGGCGAGGCGGTCGGCCGCCTCGGCGGTGGTGACACCGTCGGCCTCGGCCAGCTCGAACACCCGGCGGGTGGTCTCGAAGATCCCCGTCGCACGCTGCTGCGCGCGCTCGAAGGAGAAGCCCTCGAGCTCGTCGGCGACCTGGATGACGCCGCCGGAGTTCACGCAGTAGTCGGGGGCGTAGAGGATGCCGCGCTCGTCGACCTGCTTCTCGATGCCCGGGTGGGCGAGCTGGTTGTTGGCCGCGCCGCAGATGATCGACGCGCGCAGCACCTCGAGCACCTCGTCGCTGATGGCACCGCCCATGGCGCACGGGGCGTAGACGTCGATCTCGCTCGCGACCAGCTCCTCGGTGGAGGCGACGGCCCGCACCTGCGGGAACTGGGCGCGGATCGCCTCGACCGACGGGGCGTGCACATCGGTCACGACGACCTGGGCGCCGTCCTCGACGAGGTGACGCACGAGGTGGCGACCCACCTTGCCCACGCCGGCGACGCCGACGGTGCGACCGGCGAGGGTGGGCTCGCCCCAGACCTGCTCCGCCGCGGCGCGCATGCCCTGGAAGGTGCCGTACGCCGTCAGCACCGAGCTGTCGCCGGCGCCGCCGTGGGCGACGGTGCGGCCGGTGACGAAGTCGCACTCGCGGGCGATGTGGTCCATGTCCTCGCTGAACGTGCCGACGTCGCACGCGGTGAAGTAGCGGCCGTTGAGCGACTGGACGAAGCGGCCGTAGGCGCGCAGCAGCGCCTCGGACTTCAGCTCGGCCGGGTCGCCGATGATGACAGCCTTGCCGCCGCCCAGGTCGAGGCCGGCGAGTGCGTTCTTGTAGGACATCCCTCGCGCGAGGTTGAGCACGTCGACGATCGCGTCGTCGGTGCTGGCGTAGGGGTAGAACCGGGTCCCGCCGAGGGCCGGGCCCAGGGCAGTGGAGTGGATCGCGACGATGGCCTTGAGGCCGGTCGCCGGGTCGTTGCAGAAGACGACCTGCTCGTGCTCGCTCCCGAGCTCGAAGACGTCGACGCCGGAACCAGCCGTTCCAGTCGGGGCAAGGGGTCCTGACATGCTCGTTGATCCTTTTCTGGTGGGTGCGGCCGCGGGGTGTGCGGGCCTGGTCAGCGCGGTCGAGGGGTGGTGACCGCCGTCACGCCCAGCGTAGTCCCGCCCGCGCGCGCAGGCCGCATCACACCGACCGCATCACCACGAGGGCGCCGTGGGTGCCGTAGCCGAGCAGCTTTCCGCCCGCCCGCCGCCCGTTGAAGGTGACCATCAGCCAGCCGTCGTCGAGCCGCGCGAGCGTCGGCCACGGCAGGTTGGTGGGGTAGGGCGCGTCCAGCGTCCCGATCTCGGTCATCGCGAGGTCGTACGCTGGGAAGCGGGCGCGCTGTCCACGCCGCGAGTCGCGGCCGTCGCTCGCCAGCACGACCATCCGTCCGTCGACCTCGACGAGGGTCGTGCCCTCGGTCGCGCGGCGGTCGGTCGCCGCACCCAGCAGCCGCAGGTCGTCGAGCTCGGTGCCGCCCGCCAGCGCGGGGTGGAAGTCGAAGAAGCGGCGCGCGCTGACGAACCCGACCAGCCACCGCCCGTCGCGGCGCACGAGGTGGGGGTCCCACGTGGCGATGGAGTCGAGGCCGTCGGTGGGCAGCGGGAGCTCGCGCGTGTCGAGGACGTGGGTGCCGCGCAGCAGGTCGACGGAGGCCCGTTGCCCGGCGAGGGTCACCCGCAGCCCCGCCGGCTCCCGCCGCCCCGCGCGGGTCGTCGGCTTCTCGAAGTCACCCCACGTGCTCGTCGCGACGAGCCAGCCGTCGTCGGTGCGGACCATGTGGGTGGCGTGGTCGCCGAAGACGCCCGGACGGTCGGGGCGCCGGAAGAACAGGTCGCCGGTGTGCTCGACCTCGAGGGCCGCGGGGTCGAGGCGCCACACGCTCGTGTGGGCCGTGTCGAAGAACCCGGGCCCGGCCGACGTGGCCGTCAGCCACAGCGCGCCGTCCGTCCGCAGCGGGGTCCCGTCCGCGGCGGTGACGAACCGTACGTCGCGCAGCCCGAGCTGCCCGAAGCCGCCGCCGGTGCCGCCCCAGGGCGGCAGCTCGACGCGCAGGTCGGTGAGCGCATGCTCGTCCCGGGTGTCGACCACGTCGCGCAGGTCGTGCCGGGCGCGTGCCACCCAGCCGGCCGCCTCCCGGGTCCAGGCGGTCACGTGGGTCCCGGTGAGGGTCAGCCCGAGCTCGGTCGGCGCGACGGCCTGGTGGAAGCGCCGGCTCCGCAGCTCCTGCGTCTCGTGCCCGCGGGTGAGGGTCAGGCCGACCGAGCCGTGCTCGAGAGACGCGCCGATGCGGTGGTCGGCGAGGTGCAGCGCGACCCGGGCTCCGTCGCGCACCTCGGTCGTGGCGGCGACGTACGGCGCGACGGCGGGCAGCGCGACGACGCCGTCCGTGGTCTCCTCGACCAGGATCGAGCCGGGCGAGACGAGGTCGACCGGATGCAGCCGGCTGACGATCTCGAAGCGGGGGAGCACCGCACCATCCTCCCGGTCGCCGGGAACGCCGGTGGCGGCGGACCAGCAGAAGGGCCCCGATCGGGACGTGATCGGGGCCCTTCTGTGCTTGTGGGCAGGGGCGGGGTCGAACCGCCGACCTATCACTTTTCAGGCGATCGCTCGTACCAACTGAGCTACCTGCCCAAGCGGGGTCGAGAATACATGAGCCCGGTGGCAGGGGTGGAATCGGCTCAGGACGGGTCGCGCACCGGCAGCTCCACCCAGAACGACGAGCCCACCCCCGGCGTGGACTCGCCGCGGACCGCCCCGCCGTCCCGCTCCGCGATCGTGCGAGCCATCGACAGGCCCAGGCCGCTGCCCGGGACCTCGGGACCGGCGTAGCGGACGAAAGGCTCGAAGACGTGCTCGAGCTGCTCGGGCGTCAGGCCGGGGCCGTTGTCCCGCACGATGATCCGCACCATCTCCTGGCCGCTCTCGCCGAGGAGGCGCTGCGTCGAGAGGTCCACGGTGCCGCCGTGCGGGTGGTGGTGGGCGACGGCGTTGCCGAGCAGGCTCGTCAGCACCTGGCGTACGCCGGACGGGTGCGCGCGCACGGTGGCGGCGGGGTCGACGTCGATGTACATCTCGACGGCCGCTGTCTGGGCAGGGGTGCGGTGCCAGTGCGCGACGTCGGCGACGGCGTCCCCGACGAGGACGTCCTGCCGCTCGTCGTCGCTCGAGAGGGTCCGACCGGCTCCGAGCAGGCTGTCGACCACGTCGAGCACCCGCTCGCAGGCGCGCATCATCACCGGCCCGTCGCGGAGCACGCTTGCCGAGACGGGGTCGTCGGGGGTCTGGCCGGCCTCGTCGACGAGCACCTCGGTGTAGCCCAGGATCGCCGACAGCGGCGTACGCAGCTCGTGACCGACGGAGCCGAAGAAGTGCTGGTAGGCCACCTGGGCCTCCGTGCCCGCCTCGATCGCCTCGGCGAGGGAGCGGCGCGACTGCTCGAGGGACAGGCGGGAGATGATCGCCGCGTTGAGCAGCTTGAAGTCCTGCACGAGGGTGTCCGGCCAGGGACCGGTCTGGCTGCTGACCGCTGACAGGCTGCCGTACATGTCGCCGCCCGCGGTGAAGGCCGATGTGACGAGGCTCCGGATGTCGCTTCGGGCCAGCTCGTCGCGGTCCTGGGCCGCCTCGTCGGTCAGCTTCTCGCGATCCACGATGACGACGAGGTCGCCGGAGCGCGCGAGCCGGGAGAGCCACGGCATGGTGAGGGCCGCCTCCGGACCGGCCTCCGCTGGCGGGACGACGGTCACGCCAGCACCCGGCGCCGCCCACTCCCGGATCCAGGCGCGGCCGCCCAGGCCCTTCCACTCGCGGGTGTCCTCGGGCTGGAACCGGGTCAGCACCGAGGTGACCACGTCGACCCGCTCGTGGGTCAGCAGGTGCCGGGCCGCGAGGTCGACGGCTCCGTCGACGCCGATGGCACCGGTCAGGATGGTGACCGCCAACCCGGCCGCCGCGGGCGACGTCGGACCGGTGGCCGACGCGTCCTGCAGCGCGGGGTGCTCGATCACGGCGACGTCTCCGATCTGGCGGTGGCGGTGAACCGGCACGGCACGGGGGACATGCCCCGACTCTGGTCGATCCGGACGTCCTCGCTCAACGCCATTTCGTGGTCCGCGCCCCAGGAGGCGAGGCGCACCAGCACCGCCATGCCGAGGCTACGCCCCGGGCAGGCGTGCGGTCCCGCACCGAACGGCAGCCATGCCCCTGGGCGTCGGGTCCCGTCCTGCCAGCGGTCCGGGGCGAAGTCGGTCAGCGCGTCCTCGGCGCCGGGCACCAGCGCGGCCAGCCGCCCGAGGAGCAGCGGGCTGACGAACACCACCCGGCCAGCGGGGATGCTGGCCCCGCCGAGCTCGACCTGCCTCGTCGTCACCCGGGCGGTGAGCCAGGTGGGCGGGGTCAGGCGCAGCGTCTCCCACACGACGTGGACCGGGTCCGTCGCCGGCGCCGGGTGCTGGGCCAGCCAGGCCAGGAGGAAGGAGCCGGCCGCGATGGGAACCTGGATGCCGGCCGCGAGCATCGTCGCGAGCTGCTGGGCGGTGCGGTCCTCGCCCGGGAGGCAGGCGAGCGCGTCGTCGAGGACGTCCTCCAGCGCCACGCGCGTGTCGTGCTCCGTCCGGCGGATCCTGCTCCAGCGCCGGGGCCGCCGGTGTGCGGCGATCACCGGGCCGAGGGCGTCGATCCACGCGAGCACGTGGTCGGCGACCGCGTCCCGCCGCGCGTCGTCGAGGTCGGGCAGGACGGCGGCGGTGGTCGAGCGCGCCACCGGCCGGCGCAGCAGCTGCATCGCGTCGTACGGCTCGCCACGCGCACTGTGGGCGTGGTCGAGGAGGGCGGCCGCCCACTGGGCGTCGAAGACCGCCACGCCCCGGGCGACCTGGTCCGGGGAGACCGGGGCGAAGACGGTGTGGCCCGAGCGCGTCTCGCCGCGGCTGCCCGAGAGGTCGCCCGTCCGGTTGACATTGCCCGGGAAGTCGAACGTGGCCGGGTCGGTGAGCACCTGGCGCGCCTGCTCCAGGCTGGTGGCCAGCCACGGGCCCCCGGGGCCGAGCGCGGCCGCGCCGTCACGCGGTGCTGAGAGGACAGCGCCGAGCTGGCCACCGGCCGACTCGACGCTGTCCATGTGACTCACAGGGGAGTGGTCACGTCTCGTGGTCTGCCGGACGCGTCAGCGACGCGGCGGCGCCGGACGCCAGGCGTACGGCATGTGGTTGACGGCGCGCTTGCGCTCGATGGCGGTGAAGATGCGGTTCATCATGGGGTTCTCCAGGGTGGGTTGGTTGTGCACCAGGTAGGCGCACAGGGGACACGCCGCGGAGCTCTTCACCCGGTGTTGCTTCAGGGACGGGTTCAGGACTCCATGTCGCGGAGTGTCTCGGCTATGAGATCGGTCAGTTGCTGGATGCGCAGGGGCTTCTGCATGACCGTCGTGATGCCGAGCTCTTGGAGGACCGCGCGGTGCTCGCCGGCCCAGGCGGAGATGACCACGATCCGCAGCTCCGGGGCGACGTCGGGGTGCGCGCGCAGCCAGCGCACCACGTCGACGCCGGTCATGCGCGGCATGGTCAGGTCGAGGAGCATGACGTCGAACTTCTCGCCCTGCAGCGTCTCGACCGCCTCCTGCCCGTCCACGGCGGTCTCGGCGTCGTGGCCGGCCCGCTCGATGAGACGACAGAAGACGTCGCGGATGTCCTCGTTGTCGTCGACGACGAGGAAGCGCAGATGACGCCCTTCACTGCTCACGTAGGCAAGATTAGTCAAAGAGAGTGGCAACTCGCTGGGGTCTCGCAGAATTGCCCCTCTGGTGGGTGTCTTTTCACCTCCCGGTGACGCTCCTCCCCGATGGGTTCGGGTGGGGCGCGTGGCTGTCGGGTTGGGAGGCGGGCGCTCGCTGGCCCTATGCTGGGCGCTGCTCCACCGGGCATGCCCGGGACGAGCTGGCCCCCATCGTCTAGCGGCCCAGGACCCCGCCCTTTCACGGCGGTAGCGCCGGTTCGAATCCGGTTGGGGGTGCGATCCGGCCCGGTGTCGATGCCGATTGGGTGTCACCCGAGGCCATGGGTTAGAGTTCCACCCGCTTCACCAGTAACACCTGGCCCCGTAGCGCAGTTGGTTAGCGCGCCGCCCTGTCACGGCGGAGGCCGCGGGTTCGAGTCCCGTCGGGGTCGCAGAGGCATGACAACAGCAGGGTGAGCCGCGAGGCTCACCCTGTTGCTATTTGGGCCGTCACGTCCGGGCTGTCCCGTCGGGGTCTTTCGCGTCGCTCCTAGGCTGGCACCATGCCGATCGACCTTGACCCCGCCGAGTTCGACGCGATGGTCGGACGGGCGCTCGACGGACTGCCGGACGACCTGGCCAGGCTCGTGGACAACGTCGTCGTGCTGGTCGAGGCCGAGGCTCCGGAGGACGACCCCGACCTGCTCGGCCTCTACGACGGGCTGGCGCTGACCGAGCGCCCCGCGAACCACGCAGGCATGCTGCCCGACCGCATCCTGCTCTTCCGGGGCCCGCTCCTCGACATGGCCGACACGGTCGAGGACCTCGAGGACGAGGTGCGCATCACCGTGGTGCACGAGGTGGCCCACCACTTCGGTCTCGACGACCGCCGCCTGCACGAGTTGGGCTGGGGCTAGCCGGCGGTCCCCGCGCGCCCCGTGCGCTCCCCGCGCCCCGCCTGCTCTGCCCAGTGGCCCCTGGACGGCGCCGCCGACCGGGGGCTGCCGGTCCACGGTCGGGACGCGGAGCCGTCGAGCTGGTGGACCAGCTCGCCGAGCAGCCAGTTGTGGAGCGCGCGCTGTCGCGGCGTACGGGCGATCGACAGCAGCCGCTCTGCCTTGCAGAACTCGTCGGCGACGTCGAACATCTCCGTCATCGTCACGAAGATCGGACCGGCCTCCCGTGCCATCGGCACGGTGACGTCGACGCGGGGCAACCCGCGCGTCTCCGCGTCGTTGATCTGCTCGCGGAACGACTCGGGGAACTGGCGCTCGAAGTTGGCGAACATCGCCGTGAGGTCTCCGGCGAGGGGGTAGTCGGACTGGTGCGAGAGCGACAGCAGGCGCAGCTCGCGACGCAGCTCGTTGTACTGGCGGTCGAGCGAGACGTAGAGGGGGACGTCGATCTCTGCCAGGTGGACCTCGACGGTCGCGTCGCCGGTCGGCGGCGGAGGCGGCGAGGCGGGCTCGAGACGGTCGATCACCCACTCGACCGAACCGGAGTCGCTCATCTCGGGCGCCGGCTCGAACCAGACGATCTTCCCGTCGGACTCGATCGTGGCTCCCCACGCCTGGGCGCACTGGGCGACCATCGACAGCCCGCGGCCGAAGGTGAGCAGCAGGTCGAGCTCGTCGGTGTCCGCGTGGTTGGGAGGCTCCGGCGGCCGGGTCGACCCGTCGACGACCTCGATGCGGGGGTGCGAGGCGGTGCCGCGGACGCGGACCTTGTAGGGGGCGGTGGCGTGGAGGATCGCGTTGGCCACCAGCTCCGAGACCCCCAGCTCGGCACACTCGACGAGGTCGGTGCGCTCCAGGCGCCGACAGATCTCGCCGACCCAGCGACGCGCGTCGGCCGCAGCGCGCGGCGAGGACGCCAGCGTCAACTCGGAGCTCAGCGGCACTGGGACTCTTTTCGAGGGGGGTGGACAGTCCAGTGGGGCCATCATTGCCCGTGGGCAGATGGTTCAAACCTCGACAACACCATAGTTTCTCGGAAGTCTGGGTAGTGATGTGAGCAAGCAGACGCCCCCGGCGTTTCGCGCCGTGCTCCGGGCGGGAGGAGAATGGCCCGAGCCCGGCACGACGCACCTACGACCACCAGGAGCATCCATGACGTCGACAGAGGCAGCCCGTCACAAGGTCGTCGTGATCGGGTCCGGCTTCGGCGGCCTCTTCGGCACCAAGGCGCTGCGCAGGGCCGACGTCGACGTCACCGTCATCGCGAAGACCACGCACCACCTCTTCCAGCCGCTGCTCTACCAGGTCGCGACCGGCATCCTGTCCGAGGGCGAGATCGCTCCGCCGACCCGTGAGGTGCTCAGCAGCCAGGACAACGCCCAGGTGATCCTCGGCGAGGTCACCGAGATCGACCTGACCGCGAAGACCGTCACCTCGCGCGTCCTGGGCCGCGACACCGTGACGTCGTACGACTCCCTCCTCGTCGCCGCGGGTGCGAGTCAGTCCTACTTCGGCAACGACCACTTCGCCGAGTTCGCCCCGGGCATGAAGAGCATCGACGACGCGCTCGAGCTGCGCGGGCGCATCTTCGGCGCCTTCGAGATGGCCGAGCTCGGCGCGACCCGCGGCGACGACGTCGACCACCTGCTGACCTTCGTCGTGGTCGGCGCCGGGCCGACCGGCGTCGAGATGGCCGGCCAGATCGCCGAGCTCGCCCACCACACGCTGCGCAAGGACTTCCGCGCGATCAACACCCGCCACGCCCGCGTGGTGCTCGTCGACGCCGCCCCGCAGGTGCTGCCGCCTTTCGGGGCGAAGCTGGGGGAGAAGGCCCAGAAGGAGCTGGAGAAGCTCGGCGTCGAGGTCATGCTCGGCGGCATGGTCACCGAGGTCGACGAGCGCGGCCTCGAGGTGAAGTTCAAGGACGGCCGCAGCGAGCGGATCAACTCCGTCGCCAAGATCTGGGCCGCCGGCGTGCAGGCCAACCCCCTCGGCAAGACCCTGTCCGAGCAGACCGGCGCACCCCTCGACCGCGCCGGCCGGATCGCGGTCAACCCCGACCTCACCCTGCCCGGGCACCCCGAGGTCTTCGTCGTCGGCGACATGATCGCCCTCGACAACCTCCCCGGCGTCGCCCAGGTCGCGATCCAGGGCGCCAAGTACGCCGCCAAGGAGATCAACAACCGGCTCGAGGGCAAGGCCCCCCAGCCGCCGTTCAAGTACTTCGACAAGGGCTCGATGGCCATCATCAGCCGCTTCCGCGCGGTCGCGATGGTCGGCAAGCTCCGCCTGTCCGGCATCGTGGCATGGCTGATGTGGCTCGCCGTCCACCTCGTCTACCTCACCGGCTTCAAGAACCAGGTCTCCGCGCTGATGCGCTGGGCCATCACCTTCATCAGCAACACCCGCTCCGAGCGCACCACCACCGAGCAGCAGATCTTCGCCCGAGCCGCGCTCGCCCGGCTTCGTCGTGGCGCCGCCGACCTCGTGTCGGACCCCGGCATCTACGACGCGACGCGCGCCATGATGGAGGAGACCCGCCGGCAGGAGCTCGAGGCCGCCGCCGAGCGCGAGGCCGAGCTCACCGACTCCGGCGCGCGGGGCGTACCCGCCGATCGCGTCGGCGGCGCCTGAGTCCGTACGCCGCGCCCCGGCCGTTGGCCGGTCACGCGGGCGCCCAGCCAGAACGCCACCCACGCGATGGCGGCACCGGCGACGTCGTCGGCGATGTGGTGCCACCCGAAGTAGAGCGTGGCCACGACCGTGAGCGCGAAGTTCACCCAGAAGATCCGGCGCACGACCACGCTGCGCACGGTGTGCTGGGCCATCAGCGCCCACAGCAGCGCGATCGCGGTGTGCAGGCTCGCGAAGCCGGCGACGCCCTGGTAGTCGCCCTCGCCCCAGAGGAAGCCCTGGCGTGAGTAGACCAGCGAGTCCATCAGCTCGGACGTGCCGTTGGGCGTCAGGTCGCTGGTCAGCCAGGGATACATGAGCCCCGGCCCGAGCGTGGGCAGCAGGTAGTAGGAGACGGCGCCGAGCGTCCAGGCGATGCCCTGCGCGGTCACGAACCACCAGCCGTAGCCGATGTTCCTCGACCACACGAGCCAGACGGTGACGAGGATCGCGACGAGGGGGATGTAGGCGAGGTAGACGGCGGACAGCACGTGCGCCGCGACTCCGGTGCCGAGCAGGTCCTGCAGGAGCGTCGCCGGGTCGTTGCCGAGCAGCAGCGTCCGGTCGAGCAGCCGCAGCTCGGCGTCGTACTTGTCGTCGCGCACGAGTGGCAGGAGCGACTTGAGGTTGCGGTAGGCGACGTAGACCACGTAGAAGCCCGAGATGCCGATGACGACGAGCTGGAGCCGGGCGCGGGTCCAGTGGGTGCGGAGGCGCTCGCGGACGGCGGCGGCCGTACGGCCCGGGTGCAGGCGTCCCTGCCACAGCGCACGCGGCAGGAGGTCGAGGACGATGGCGGCCGCGCACAGCACCGGCAGGCGCACCCACGAGGGGCCGAGGAAGCTGCCCTCGGGGTCCGCCACCGGGCGGTCGAGGGCCACGCTGGCGACGAAGGTGACCGCCCCGATGAGGGCGGCGTTGGCCACGAGGAAGGCGTACGGGTGGCGCCGCGGCGTGGGGCCCGCGCCGGACAGCCTCCCTGCCGGCGCGTCGAGGGCGAGGGGGGAGGGCATGGACATGGAGCTCCGGTGGTGCAGTAGCGGGCGGTGGGAGAAGTTTGTCCGCCCGGACCAAACTGGGCCCCCTGTGCCTACGAGGGTCCGCGAGGGAGGATGGCGTGATGCGAGCTGTGGTCTACACCGAGAGTGGCGACGCGTCGGTGCTCGAGCTGGTCGAGCGGGATCCCGCGGAGCCGGGTCCCGGTGAGGTGCGCGTACGGATCGTGCGGGCCGGGGTCAACCCGACCGACTGGAAGTTCCGCGCCGGAGGCATGGGAGAGCTCGCCTTCCCGGAGATCGTGCCCGGCCAGGACGGCGCGGGCGTGGTCGACGCCGTCGGGCCCGGCGTCACGGACCTCGCCGTGGGCGACCGGGTCTGGACGATGCTCGCCCAGCACACCCGTCCCGGGGGCACGGCGCAGGAGCAGGTCGTCCTGCCGGTCCGCAACGTGACGGTGCTGCCCGAGGGCGCGTCGTACGACCTCGGTGCCTCGCTCGGCGTCCCGGCGGTGACCGCCCACCGCGCGCTGACCACGTCGGAGGGCGGTCCGACGCGGCTCGCTCCCGGCGCCCTCGCCGGGCGCACCGTGCTCGTCGCCGGCGGGGCCGGCGCCGTCGGCAACGCGGCCATCCAGCTCGCCCGGTGGGCGGGTGCCACGGTCGTCAGCTCGGTGAGCAGCGACGAAAAGGGCGCCCTCGCGACAGCGGCCGGCGCGCACCACGTCGTCGACTACCGGCAGGTCGACCTCGTCGATGCGGTCCGCGGGCTGGCGCCGGACGGGGTCGACCTCGTCGTGGAGGTGGCGCCCGCGCAGAACCTGCGCAAGGACGTCGCGCTGATCAGGCCCCGCGGGACGATCGCGATCTACGCCAACAACGGCGGCGACGAGATCACCCTGAGCGTCCGCGAGACGTTCTCGACCAACGCGCGCTTCCAGTGGGTGCTGCTCTACACCGTCGGCCACGACGCGCTGCGGGCAGCGGCCGAGGACGTCACGGCGGCCGTCGCCGACGGGGCGTACGGGGTCGGCGAGGAGCACGGGCTGCCGCTGCACCACTACCCGCTCGAGCAGACGGCCGACGCCCACGCGGCGGTCGAGGCCGGTGCCGTCGGCAAGGTGCTGGTGGACGTCGCCGACGCCTGAGGGCGCTGGCCCCGCCCTGGTCGTCAGCCCTGCGCGGCGTACGCCTGCGCCCGCTCGCGATAGCCCGCGACGTTGCGGGCGATCGACGCGACCTCCTCGTCGGTCGTCTCGCGGCGCACCTTGGCCGGGACGCCGGCGACGAGCGACCGCTCGGGGACCTGCATGCCCTCCAGCACGACCGCGCCGGCGGCGATGATCGAGCCGGAGCCGATGTGCGCGCCGTTCATCACCACCGCGCCCATGCCGACCAGCACGCCGGGCTCGATCGTGCAGCCGTGCAGCACCGCGCCGTGCCCCACCGCCACGTCGCCGACGAGGGTGAGCGGGAAGCCCGGGTCGGCGTGGAAGACGCAGTTGTCCTGGACGTTGCTGCCGGCGCCGACGGTGATGCGAGCGCCGTCGGCGCGGACGATGGCCCCGAACCAGATGCTGACGTCGTCCTCGACGACCGCATCGCCGATCACCGTCGCGGTGGGGGCGAGCCAAGCGGTGGGCGCGAGGTCGGGAGCGTGCTCACCGAGGGGCAGGATGACGGCCACAAGGCCTCCAGGGTGTCGAGGGTCGGACGTGCGTGCGTAGGGCTCATCCTCGCGGCTTCGTCGTGCGCTGGACGGAGCCGGTCCCGAGGGTCAGCGCCCCCGGCCATCATCCTCCCGCTGACGCTGGCGGAACGCCCGGACGGCGGCATTGATGGTGGCGAAGCCGCGCACCGGCCCCTCCGGCTCCAGCAGGTCGACCCGCCGCAGGCGTCGCACGACGTCGTCGTTGGCCCGGGCCACGGCGACCACCTCGATGCCCAGGCCGTCCAGCCGCCCGAGCAGACCGGTGAGGGTGTCGAGGGCGGTGGCGTCCAGGGCCCCGACGCCTTCGAAGTCCAGCACCAGCCACTCCTCGGCGCCGGGGTTGGCCTCCAGCACGTCCAGGACCCGGGCCGCGAAGCGGTCGGCGTTGAGGAAGAACAACGGAGCGTCGAACCGGTAGACCAGCAGGCCGGGCTCGGGGACGGCCTCCGGGTGCGCGTCGACCTCCACCCAGCCGTCGAGCTCCGGAGCGTCACCGAGGATCGCGTCGTGCGGCCGGGCGATCCGGCTCAGGGCGACCACGATGGAGAGGCTGACCGCGACGAGCACGCCGACCAGCACGTCGAAGACGATGACGCCCAGGGTGGCGACCACGGCCAGCAGGGCCTCCTGCCTGCTGGCGCGCCACAGGGCGCGATAGCCCGGGACGTCCAGGATCGCGATCGCGGCGGAGACGATCACCGCCGCCAGCGCGGCGCGCGGGATCTCCCCCAGCACCGGGCTGAGCAGCACCAACGTCGCGACCACCAGCCCGGCGGCGACCAGCGAGACCACCTGGGTGCGGCTGCCGAGGGAGGCGGGCACGGCGGTGCGGCTGGCGGACGAGGACACCGGGAAGCCCTGGGAGAGACCGGAGGTCAGGTTGGTCAGGCCCAGGGCGAGCAGCTCCTGGTTGGGCTCGACGCGGTAGCCGAGACGGTCGGCGATGGACCGGCCGGTGAGGACGTTGTCGGTGAAGCCGACCAGCACGATCCCGACCGCCACCGGGAGCAGGCTCACCAGGTCCGCCCAGCCGACGTCGGGGAGCCCGGGGGTGGGCAGCCCCTCGGGAATGGCGCCCACGACGGGGACCATCGGCTCTGCACCCGAGACGAACCAGACGAGCGCGGTCGCCAGCGCGACCGCGAACAGGGCACCGGGCCAGGCCGGGGCCAAGCGTCGCAGGACCAGCACGAGCACGAGGGTGGCGGTGCCCAGGGCCAGCGTGGCGGGGTCGACGCCGCCCAGCTCCCTGACCATCTCGGCAACCCGCGGGAAGAAGCGGTCCGCCTCGATGGCCAACCCGCTGAAGGCCGCGATCTGGCTGCTGAGCAGGGTGAGGCCCACCCCGGTGATGTAGCCGACCAGGACGGGCTTGGAGAGCACCGAGGCGATGAATCCCAGCCGCGCGGCCGCGCCGAGGATCGCGATCGCGCCGACCACCAGCGCGAGCGCGGCCATCAGCGCGACGTAGCGGCCCGGGTCCCCGGCGGCGATCGCGCCCACGCCGGTGGCGGCCAGGATCGCGGTGCCCGGCTCGGGCCCGACGCCGAGGTGCCGGCTGGTGCCCACCAGGGCATAGACGACCAGCGGGGCCAGGACGGCGTAGAAGCCGTACTCCGGTGGCATGCCTGCCAGCTCGGCGTAGGCCATCGACTGCGGGATCAGCATCGCCCCGACGGTGGCGCCGGCCACGAGGTCGGGGCGCAGCCAGCCCCGCTGATAGCCGCGCAGCACGGCGAGCCCGGGGACCAGGCCCTGCAGCCGGGGCCGCTGCCTGCTCGGGGACACGATCCTCACGCTAGTGCACCGGAGGGTCGCCGCAGCGGGCTCCTCAGGTTGGTGAGTGGTGTGGCACCAGCCGGGCGCGAACCAGTTCTCCGGTGACCACATCGGAGTCGACGGTGCAGGGGCCTTGCTGGGCGGGATGATGGAGGCCGGCGATGGAAGCTTCCAGCTCCTCGTGACCGGGCCCGCGATGGTCAACGGTGACCTGGTGGCGATTCCCGTGCGCTTCCGGTCGCCGCGGGACGCTGTCGATGGACATGGCCGGCGTCGACATGCTGCGGACTGCCGCACGACGAGCACCATGAAGGCAGTTCACGCGCCTGGTCCCGCGAGCCACGCTCAGCGAGCCGCCGTGGGCCTCGAACTGCCTGCATGATGTCGCTCATCGAGGGCCCTGCCCGCCTCGCGGACCCTGCTGGTGCCGAAGTAGCACCCGGCTTCTGTAGGCCTCCAGGGGCTCGAACCCTGAACCAACGGATTAAAAGTCCGCTGCTCTACCAATTGAGCTAGAGGCCCGGGGTGAGGCCGTCGATCCGACGACCCGTCCGGACCCGCACGCCTCACACTCCTGCCACGCATCCTGTCAGAGCAGGACGGACCGACGCCTCGGGGGCTCCGCGCTCGGGTGCCCCTCGAGCCCGGTCCGGCGGACCGGTCGCGTCGTCCCTGGTCCAGCGACACAAATTGGGTATATCCGCAGATACCGTCAAGATTCGGTCAAGTGCCGTCGAATCCAGTGTTAGCGTGACGCGGTACCTGTCTAGACCTCCGGGCGCTGCGAGCCGGTTTCGCCGCCGCCGCCCCGGGGGGTGACAGCCAGGACGTCGGGCCCTGCGGGGCACGGGTCCTGGGGACGCTGGCGTGCGCCCATTTTCTTGGTGGTGCGTCGGAAACGTCCCGGGGGGCGGTCGCGGCACGAGCCCCTAGGCAACCGACAGCACATTGGAGAGTCCCCCGCAATGAAGTCCCACCTCACTGGCGCGCGCTCGGCGCGTCCCGCGACGGTGTTCTCGCTGCTAGCCGCCATCACGGCCGCAGTGATCGCCTTGCTCCCTCACGTCCTTGCCACCGCGGCTCCCGCGGCCGAACGGAGCGCTCCGTCCTCGTACGGCATCTGGTCCGACTCGACCGTCCCCCCGGTGCCGTCCTCCGACGACACGAGGAGCGTCACCCTCGGCCTGGTGTTCAGCAGCGCCACTTCCGGCCGGCTCCGCGCGGTGCAGTACTACGCCGCGGGTGCCAACCGCGTCGCCACGACCGGTGACGTGTGGAACGGTGCCGGCCGCCGCATCGCCTCCGTCAGGTTCCCCGCGACCGCGACCGACGGCTGGAAGACCGCGTCGCTCAACTCGTCCGTACGGATCCGGGCGGGTGAGAAGTACACGGTCTCCTACCGCGCACCCCGCGGGCGCCACGCGATGGAGGCCGGCGTCTTCGACAACGGCGCGACGTTGTCCGCCAAGGAGCTGACCGCCCATCGCGGCACCTTCGGCTTCGGCACTGGTCGACCCACCGAGACCTCGAGGGGCTCGCACTACTTCATCGACGTCCTCTTCGCTCCCTCGAGCACGACGTCCACCCCGGTCCCCAGCCCGGCCCCGACGACGACCTCGAGCCCGACGCCGACGCCGACCCCGACGACCACCTCGAGCCCGACGCCGACCCCCACTCCGACGACGACCTCGACCCCGACGCCGACCCCGACCCCGACCCCGACGCCGACCCCGACGCCTGCCCCGGAGCCCGGCGGCGTGCCCACGCCGGGCGACTTCCCGACCCGCACGTCTGTCGGCCCCGCAGTCGAGCCGACACAGGCGTACGCCGGCGACTGCTACTTCGCTGCTGACGAGTCCGGCACGATCATCGACGGCAAGATCGTCGACTGCACATCCTCAGGAGTGAGGTTCGCGGAGGATGCCCAGGGCATTGTCTTCCGCAACAGCATCATCCGGGGAGGCATGCTCACCCCCGGCGTTGGTGATGCGGGCGGCGAGGGTGCTCGTGCGCCGATCTTCACCGTCGAGGACTCCAAGATCATCCAGGACACCAGCCTCGCATCGTGGCCCGACCGTGCCCTGTACGGCTCTCACTACACAGTGAAGCGGTCGCTGGTGCAGGGCTCCCACTCGGGCGTCGGCGCACACACCAACGTCACCCTCGTCGGGAACTTCATCACGACCGACGGCACCGACACCCACTCGTCGGGTGTGCGAATGCTGAAGAACAGCGTCCTGAGGGGCAACACGGTCACCTGCAAGCCGGTCACCGCCGGGAACAACGACTGCTCGGCACACGCGGTGTTCTACCGTGAGGCGATCAGCGGGGCCCCCTCGCCTGCTTTCAACTTGACCATCGAGGACAACTACTTCAAGCGTGGGGTGACCAACGGTGGTGCGGACGGCGGGCCCTACTTCGGTGTCCGGTTCGCCGGGTGCACTGGCTACGGCTTCACCGACTGCACCGGCATCACGTTCACCGGCAACCAGTTCTCTCTCGGCGAAGGCACCGACGGCGGGGAGTTCCCCTTCTACGGCGGCAACACGTGGGCCAACAACACGTGGACTGACGGAGAGCCTGCTCTGTCCAACACTGTTCGCTAGGAGAAGCCATGCCCAACACCAAGCCCGTGCCGCCCCCGGCGGCTGCTCGGCCCACGCTGTGTTCTGCCGCGAGAGGCTGGACGGAACGCCTGCGGCTGCGTTCAACCTGACGATCGAGGGCAACTACTTCAAGCGCCGCACGCCAACTACGTGAACATCAGCTTCACGGGCAACCTGTTCGACCGAGGTCAGGGCACGGACGGGGGCGAGTTCCCCACCTACGGCGGGAACGTCTGGTCCGCCAACTGGTGGACCGACGGCGTGCCCGCGTCGTCCGGCGAGGCGCGCTAGGGAGGTCTCGGGCCGGGACGGGCGAAGGCCCGTCCCGGCTCAGCCCTGCGTGTCACCCGCCGGCGGCGCCCGAGTCCTCGAGCCTCTCCGCGAGAGCGCTCGCGGTGAGGCTGTTGTCGATGTGCGAGACCATCAGCGCCGACGCCCCGGCCGCGTCTCCGGCGACGACCAGCCTGACCAGCTCGTGGTGCTCCTCGAAGTCGCGGGTGCGGTCCTCGCCGCCCGGCGGCAGCTGGAGCCCGACCCTGCGGTAGCGGTCGGACTTGTCCCACAGGTCGTCGAGCATCCGCACCATCACCTCGTTGCGCGAGGCGCAGTAGAGCGCGCGGTGCACCTCGCGGTGCGCCGCCAGGGCGCTCTCTCCCCATCGGCGGGTGACCGGCCGGAGCCGCTTCAGCGCGGCCTGCATCCGGGCGACGTCCTCGTCCGTACGCCGCTCGGCCGCGAGCGCGACGGCGGCGGGCTCGAGGGCACGCCGGGCCTCCAGCAGGGCGCGCGCGTCGGCCAGGTCGAGCTCGGCGACGCGCGCGTTGCGGTGGGTGTCGAGCAGGATCCAGCCCTCCCCGCTGAGCCGGCGTACGGCCTCGCGCAGCGGCGTGATGCTGATGCCGAGGTCGGCTGCGAGGTCGTACTGCGCCAGCTTCGAGCCCGCTGCGAGCGTGCCGTCGAGGATCCGCCGGCGGATCAGGGCGTACGCGACGTCCGCCTTGCTGGTGAACACGGGGTCCGGCATGGCGGGATCTTATAAGACGAGTTGGTGAGAGGTTGCACCCCGAGGTACGGTCCGGATCTCACATCTTATAAGACCCGGAGGAACCATGAGGATCGTCTCCGCCCACGAGGGCGTCATCCCGATCAGCTCGTCCATGAGCAACGCCTTCATCGACTTCTCGACAATGGACTGCTCGGTGCTGGCGCTGGTGAGCGACGTCGTCGTCGACGGGCAGCCGGTCGTCGGCTACGGCTTCAACTCCAACGGCCGCTACTCGGCCGGCGAGATCCTGCGCCGCCGGATCCTGCCGCGCCTGCTGGAGGCCGACCCCGACGGCCTGCTCGACGCGGACGGGGGCCTGTCGCCGAGCGCGGCGTGGGACGTGGTGATGCGCAACGAGAAGCCCGGCGGCCACGGCGAGCGGTCCGTCGCCGTCGGGGTCGTCGACATGGCGCTGCACGACCTGGCCGCCAAGGTCGCCGGCGTCCCGCTCCACCGCTGGATCGCGGACCACTACGGCGACGGCGGGTCGGACGAGTCCGTCTTCGTCTATGCGGCCGGCGGCTACTACGCGCCCGGCAAGACCCTCGGTGACCTCCAGGACGAGATGCGCGGCTTCCTCGACGCGGGCTACGAGGTGGTCAAGATGAAGATCGGCGGTGCCGACCTCGCCGAGGACCTGCGGCGCATCGAGGCCGTCATCGAGGTGCTCGACGGCGACGGCTCGCGGCTCGCGGTCGACGTCAACGGTCGCTTCGACCTCGACACCGCCCTGGCCTACGGCCGGGCGATCGACCCCTACGGCCTGTTCTGGTACGAGGAGGTCGGCGACCCGCTCGACTACCACCTCAACGCCACGCTCGCCGAGCACTACCGCGGCCCGATCGCCACGGGGGAGAACCTCTTCTCGCTCCAGGACGCGCGCAACCTGGTCCGCTACGGCGGCCTGCGGCCCGACCGCGACTGGATCCAGGTCGACCCCGCGCTGAGCTACGGGCTCGTGGAGTACCGCCGCATCCAGGACATGCTCGCCCAGCACGGCTGGTCCTCGCGCCGCTGCATCCCGCACGGCGGCCACCAGTTCTCGCTGCACATCGCGGCCGCGCTCCGCCTCGGCGGCAACGAGTCCTACCCCGGCGAGTTCCAGCCCACCGGCGGGTTCGCCGACGACGCCGTCGTCGAGGGAGGCCGGGTCCGCCTCGACGACCGTCCCGGCATCGGGTTCGAGGGCAAGGCGGCCTTCCACCGGGTGCTGCGCGAGCTGCACGCCTGACGGCGCGGCCTAGGGTGTCCGGGTGAAAACGCTCGTGGAGATCTGCCTGGAGGACGTGGGCGGCGCGGCCCTGGCCGCCGCCGCCGGCGCGGACGCGCTGGAGGTCTGCGCCGGCCTGGCCGACGGCGGCACGACGCCCACGCTCGGCTTCGTCCGGCACTGCGCCGACGCGGCGCCGGGCCTGGAGGTCCGGGTGCTGGTGCGAGCCCGGCCGGGTGACTTCGTCCACTCGCCGCAGGAGGTCGAGGTCATGGCGGCCGACATCGGGGCGACCCGGGCCGCGCTCGGCGCGTCGGCCCGGCTGGGCTTCGTCATCGGCACGCTCGAGCCGGACGGCACGATCGCCGCCGACGCCGTACGCCGCCTCGTGGCCGCCTGCGCGGATGCACCCGTCACCTTCCACAAGGCCTTCGACTCGGTGCCCGACAAGCCGG
This sequence comes from Nocardioides sp. BGA-UO-ETr-FS32, assembly GCF_059567905.1. NCBI lineage: Bacteria > Bacillati > Actinomycetota > Actinomycetes > Propionibacteriales > Nocardioidaceae > Nocardioides > Nocardioides sp. BGA-UO-ETr-FS32. The sequence goes on from NZ_JCAQOX010000014.1 coordinate 127,354, forward strand.
CGGCCCTGGCGCTCCTCGCCGACCTCGGCGTCACCCGCGTGCTGACCTCCGGCGGCCCGGGGCCGGCGCTGGACCACCTCCCCGAGCTGGCCGACCTCGTGCGCCGCGGTGGCGACGAGGTGCGGATCGCGGTCGGCGGCGGCGTACGCCCGGCCAACGCCGCGCGGATCGTGGCGGAGACCGGCGCGCGCGAGGTGCACCTGCGCGCTCCCGGCACGGTGACGCCCGCCGGGGTGTCCGCGGGCTACGACGACGGCCGCCGCAGCGTGACGAGCGCCGACGTGCTCGCCGAGGTGATGTCAGCGCTGGGTCGCTGACCCGAGGTGCCAGGCGCACTCACGGCAGCCCGTTCGCGGACTGTTCACCGGCATGTGGATCTCGACCGGTGACGACGCGCGATTTGTTGGTATCGTTGGCCGTGCAACAGGTGCAAGTTCCAGCAGGTAGACGCCCGCGGAGTTTGTGATCCAACGGCGTTTGTTCTTCGGGCCCTGCCAGCTCGTGAGTCTCAAGCGGCGTGTCACCGCATCTGGTGCGGGTCGCCGAGGTGGCGACTCCCGCCCCTACAGAGGAGTAACGAGCACCATGGCTCAGGGCACCGTTAAGTGGTTCAACGCCGAGAAGGGTTTCGGCTTCATCGCGCAGGAGGACGGCGGCGACGACGTCTTCGTGCACTACTCGGCCATCCAGAGCAACGGCTACAAGTCGCTGGACGAGAACCAGAAGGTCGAGTTCGACGTCACCCAGGGCCCCAAGGGCCCGCAGGCGGAGAACGTCCGTCCGCTCTGATCGGCTGACGCTGGACTGAGTTCCAGATCTGATCGCGAGTCCGGCCCTACCCCATAACGGGGTGGGGCCGGGTTCGTTTTCGAGGCAGACTTGACACGTTCGGGTCATTTCGCAGGCCGCCGCTGTCAGTCAGACTTGACCCGGACGCCTAGCATCGAATGATCCGGGCGACCGTTCCAGGAAGAAGGAGGGTGACGACGTGCACGACCAGTTCGACGTGACCCTCGAGGACGGTGACCTCCTCGGCGAGGTGGAGCTCACCACCACGCTGATCATCGCCGCGAGCGAGTCCGAGGACCACCTGTCCCAGGATGAGATCGATCGTCTCCTCGGGGTCACCCCGCGCAAGCCGCAGGACTAGCAGCCCGCCTGCCGCTCAGCAGGTCGCGAAGAGCACCGGGCCGCTGGTGAGCTCGGACAGGACGTACGCCCCCTCGACGGGGCGCAGGTCCAGCACCACCTCGCGGCCCTCCGATCCCGCCGCCTCGACCGTGAACCGGTCGGTGAAGTCCCCGCCCTTCCCGGGCGCCGGGCCGGCGGCCAGCCGGGCGCGCGCCTCGGCGTCCGCCGCGGCGTCGTCCGCGTCCTCCAGCTGCAGCACCGCGCGTACGTCGCCACCGGGCAGCCGACCCAGCGCGTAGCCGGTGAGCGGGCGGACGGTGCCGGCCGCCTCCACGAGCTGGTCCGCCTCGGCCTGCGCGTCGTCGTCGGCCTGCGCCATGGCGAGCTGCTCGCAGGCGTACGCCCCGTCGTACACGGCGGCGGCGAGCGGCTCGTCCAGCGCCGCGGCGAGGTCGATCAGCTCCTCGGGGTCGTCGTCGCCGAGCTCGTCGAGGACCTGCTCGAGGTGGGGCGCCTGGTCGGAGGTGAGGACGAGTCCGTCGTCGGCGAGCAGCGCGACGTGCTGGAGCTCGGGGGTCAGCATCGAGCCCGCGCCCGCCAGCACGTCCGGTCCGCCGACCCACACGCCGTCCGCCTCCTCGGGCTCGGTCCAGCCCAGCTCGGCGAGGCGGTCGGCGACGGCGTCGAGGTCGACGTCGTCGTCCACCCCGAGCACCTCCACGGCGCCGGTGCCCGACTGGGCGAAGAGCTCCCAGGAGACGCTCGCGGGGGAGAAGCCGAGCCGCTCCTCCATGACGCCGGCCGAGGTGCCGAGCGCCGACATCGGGGACAGGTCGGCGTCGAAGGCGTCGGCCATGAAGGCGTCCACCTCCTCGGCCGAGGCGCCGGCTCCGACCTCGGCGCCGAGCTCCCGGCGTACGCCTGCCCAGTCGGTCCAGGAGAAGCGGGTGGTGTCCGCGGGCACGAGCGACATGGCGCGCTCGAGCGGGGTCTCGGGGCTGAGCAGGCGCCACCCGACGACACCGCCGAGGAGCAGCAGGAGGACGGCGGCGAGCGCCGGCAGCGCGTGCGTGGCCGCACGCGGGACGACACGTTGTGGCACAGGGCTCCTCGCCGGTCGGGGTGGGTGTGACACTACTTCCATGGAGCCCCGCGACGTGCGCGCTGCCGGTGCCGTGGTGACCCGCAAGGGCGGGGAGGTGCTGCTCGTGCACCGCCCCAAGTACGACGACTGGTCCTTCCCCAAGGGCAAGCTCGACCCCGGCGAGCACACGGTCACGGCCGCGGTGCGCGAGGTGGCGGAGGAGACGGGGCTCGACGTACGGCTGGGGCCGGCGCTGAGCCTGCAGCGCTACCGGCAGTCCAACGGCCGGTGGAAGTCGGTCGACTACTGGACCGCGCGCGTGGTGGGCAGCGACGACGTCTCCGGCTACCGCGCCAACGACGAGATCGACGCCGTCGAGTGGGTGCCGTGGAAGGACGCCGTGCGCCGGCTGACCTACCCCTACGACCGCGACACCCTGGCCGAGTCGCGCCCCCTGCGCCGCCGGACGCGGGCGCTGGTGGTGCTGCGCCACGGCAAGGCGCGCTCGCGGGGCGCATGGAAGAAGGACGACCGCCTGCGCCCCCTCGTCCAGCTCGGCGAGACGCAGGCACAGCGGCTCGTGCCGCTGCTGGCCGCGTTCGACGTGACGGTGGCCCACTCCTCCCCCAGCACCCGCTGCGTGCAGACGGTGGCGCCGTACGCCGAGGTGACCGGCTGGCCGGTGAAGCTCCACGACGAGCTCAGCGAGGAGGGCGCGACGGTGGACGGGGTCGTGGAGGTCGTCGACGCCCTGCTCGACGGTGGGGAGAGCGCCGTGCTGTGCACCCACCGACCGGTGCTGCCGACCGTCCTCGACGCGCTGCGCGTGCCGGAGGTGAAGCTGGAGCCCGGCGGGATGCTGGTGGTCCACCACCGCAAGGGCCGGGTCGTGGCCTCGGAGCAGCTCCAGCCCTGAGCGGCTTGTAGAGCCGATTCGAGGGCCGCGTCAAGGGCGCCCGGCCGAGTTCATGTGATCGTCGTCTCACGCCCGGACGGGTGATGCCAACCGGTCCGACCGAGTTCACCGCCCGTTCACCGACGGCGACGTGGTCGTTCTCCTGACGTGCCTACCTTCCTCATCGTCAGCACACACGAAGACCTTTCAGGAGCATCGAAGTGAAGCGCACTTCTCACCGCTGGACCATCGCCTCCGGGGCAGCCGTCCTGGCCCTCACGCTCGCCGCCTGCGGCGGCGGCGACGCCGGCGCGTCCGAGGACGGCTCGGCTGCCAGCGGCACCGTCGCCGTCGACGGGTCCTCCACCGTCGAGCCCATGTCCAAGGCGGCCTCCGAGCTGCTCTCCGAGGAGAACCCCGACGTGCGCGTCACGGTCGGCGCTGCCGGCACCGGCGGCGGCTTCGAGGTGTTCTGCCAGGGCCAGACGGACATCTCCGACGCCTCGCGGCCGATCGAGGAGGACGAGGTCGCCGCCTGTGAGGAGGGCGGTGTCGAGTACACCGAGCTCCAGGTCGCCACGGACGCGCTGACCGTCGCCGTCCACCCCGACCTCGCGGTCGACTGCATCACCTCCGAGCAGCTCGTCGAGCTCTTCGGCCCCACCTCCGAGGTCACCAACTGGAGCGACCTCGACCCGAGCTTCCCGGACCAGGAGATCTCGTTCTTCATCCCGGGCACCGACTCCGGCACCTACGACTACATGGCCGCCGACGTCGTCGCGGACGAGTCCGAGGAGCTGCGCAAGGACGTCGAGTCCTCCGAGGACGACAACGTGCTCGTCCAGGGCATCTCCGGCACCGAGGGTGCGGTCGGCTTCTTCGGCTACACCTACTACGAGGAGAACCAGGACTCGCTCAAGGCGCTGTCCATCGACGACGGCAACGGCTGTGTCGAGCCGTCCGCCGAGACCGCGCAGGCCGGCGAGTACACCCCGCTGTCCCGCCCGCTCTTCATCTACGTCAGCAACTCCTCGTACGCCGACAACGCGGCGACCAAGGAGTACGTGGACTTCTACATCGAGAACCTCGAGACCATCGCCGAGGCCGCGAAGTACATCCCGCTGAGCGAAGAGCTCTACGGTGAGACCCAGAGCGCCCTCGAGGGCCTCTCCTCCTGACCGGAAGAGTCGTCACCTTTCCATGAGCAGCAACAACACTGCCGGCGCAGGCCCGTCCCTCGGGGCGGGCCTGCCCGGCGCTTCCGTGAACCTGGGCCGCAAGCCGCGCCCGGGCGAGACCGCGATCAAGGCCGTCCTGTTCGTGTCGGCGATGCTGTCGGTCGCCATCACGGTCGGGATCCTCGTCGCCCTGGTCGAGCCCGTCATCCACTTCTTCGCCGAGGTGCCCTTCGGGGAGTTCTTCTCCTTCGACGAGGGACAGCGCTTCGCCGTCTTCCCGCTGATCACCGCCACCCTGATGACGACCGCGATCGCCCTGCTGGTCGCCGTCCCGCTCGGTCTCGGCGCTGCCATGTACCTGTCGGAGTACGCCTCACGGCGAGCCCGCAAGTACCTCAAGCCGACCGTCGAGCTGCTGGCCGGCGTACCGTCCGTCGTCTACGGCTTCTTCGCCGTCATGTTCGTCACCCCGACCCTGCTGCAGGACTTCCTCGGTCTGGGCGTGGGTTTCACCAACGCCCTGGCCGCCGGCCTGGTGCTCGGCGTGATGATCATTCCGACCATCGCCTCCCTGGCCGAGGACGCCTTCTCGGCTGTGCCGCAGGCCCTGCGCCAGGGGTCGTACGCCATGGGTGCCAACCGGATGCAGACGACCCTGCGCGTCGTCCTGCCCGCAGCCCTCTCCGGTGTCGCGGCCGCGATCGTGCTGGGCCTGTCCCGGGCGGTCGGCGAGACCATGATCGTGGCGCTCGCGGCCGGGTCGCAGAAGAACTTCAGCCTCAACCCCCTCGAGGGCATGCAGACCATGACGGGCTTCATGGCGACCACGGCGGGCGGGGAGAACCCCGTCGGCTCGACCTCCTACAACACGCTGTTCGCGGTCGGCCTGACGCTGTTCGTCATCACGTTCGTGATCAACATGGTCAGCATCGCCCTCGTCCGTCGTTACAGGCAGGCCTACTGATGAGCGTCGCAACCGCCACCGCCCGGGACACCGTCCGCATCGCGACCGGCAGGAGCCGTGAGCGGAGCGTGGGCTCGCTGGTCTTCCTGGGGCTGCTGTGGTTCTCCCTCTTCTTCGGCGTGATGGTCCTCGTCGTGCTGATCACCGACACCGCCATCGCCGGGTCGGGTCGCTTCGACTCGGCGCTGGTCACGGGCTACGACTCCACCCTCTATCCCGAGCGCACGGGTTTCCGCGCCGGCATCCTCGGCAGCCTGTGGCTGATGCTCTTCACGGCGGTCATGGCCGTGCCCCTGGGCATCGCCGCGGCGGTCTACCTCGAGGAGTTCGCCGACTCGACCCGGTGGTACAACCGGATCATCGAGGTCAACCTGCAGAACCTCGCCGCGGTCCCGTCGATCGTCTACGGGCTCCTCGCCGTGGCCGTCATGGCGCTGATCGGCATCGAGCGCAAGGGCATCGTCCTCGGCGGCGCGATCGCCCTCGCCCTGCTCATCCTCCCGGTCATCATCATCACGACCCGCGAGGCGGTCCGCGCCGTGCCCGAGGAGATCCGTCAGGGCTCGCTCGCGCTCGGCGCCACCACGTGGCAGACGACGTGGCGGCAGGTGCTCCCGTCCGCCGTCCCGGGCATCGCGACCGGCACGATCCTCGGCCTCTCGCGCGCGATCGGGGAGGCGGCGCCGCTGCTGATGCTGGGCCTCGCCTCGTCGGTGCGCTTCGACCCCGAGGGCATGATGAGCCCCATCACGGCGCTGCCCATCCAGATCTACGGCCTGAGCTCGAGCTCGCAGCAGGCGTTCCAGGACGCTGCCTCGGCAGCCATCATCGTCCTCCTGGTGATGATCCTGAGCCTCAACGGGCTGGCCATCTTCATCCGCAACAAGTTCCAGCGATCCTGGTGAGAGAGACTGACGACATGGCTTCAGCCACTTCCTCCGACACGTTCCCCCAGATGGGCTCGCTCGGCGAGGTCCACGTGAGTGCCGACCGGCGTCTCCCGGACTCGCCGGTCAACCCCGTCATGGAGACGCGTGACCTCAACGTCTTCTACGGCGACTTCCACGCCGTGCACGACGTCAACCTGGCCTACGGCCGCCACGAGATCACCGCCATGATCGGGCCGTCCGGGTGCGGCAAGTCCACGGTCCTGCGCTGCCTCAACCGGATGAACGACCTGGTCGCCGGCGCGCACGTCGAGGGCGAGGTGCTCTACCACGGCCAGGACATCTACCAGAAGAACGTCGACCCGATCGCGGTGCGCACCCAGATCGGCATGGTGTTCCAGAAGCCCAACCCGTTCCCCAAGTCGATCTACGACAACATCGCCTACGGCCCCCGGGTCACTGGCATGAAGGTCGACAACATGGACGACCTGGTCGAGGAGGCGCTGCGCGGCGCCGCGCTCTGGGACGAGGTGAAGGACAAGCTCAAGCAGTCGGCGTACGGCCTCTCGGGCGGGCAGCAGCAGCGCCTGTGCATCGCCCGTACGATCGCGACGAAGCCCGACGTGATCCTGATGGACGAGCCGTGCTCGGCTCTCGACCCGATCGCCACCGCCCGCGTCGAGGACCTGATGCTCGAGCTGCGCAACGAGTACACGATCATCGTCGTGACCCACAACATGCAGCAGGCGGCCCGCGTCTCGGACCGTACGGCGTTCTTCACCGCGCGCCCCGACGAGACCACCGGCAACCGCACCGGACTGCTGGTCGAGTACGACCTCACGTCGACGATCTTCTCCAACCCCAACGACAAGCGCACCGAGGACTACATCTCGGGTCGCTTCGGCTGAGGTCGATGCGGGTCGGGGTGGTCGGGTACGTCCTGGTGGTTCGATCGGGGGTTTGATCCACCAGGGCGTTCCCGGCCACCCCGACATCTGAGGACGCGGTGGTCGTGAATCGGGGCCCCGACGTTCATCCTGTCCTCAGATATCCGCAGCCCCGCCCGGGGGCAGGGACGGTTGTGGATGACGCGAGCACGGGACGACCGGTTCGGCCCACGATGCAGTCGTGGACTCGGACACCAGGACGGCAGGCGCCTGGCCGGCGTGTGGGATCGGCCCGCGTGAGGGCCTGCGGCCGGGCGTGCGGTGGCCGTCGCGCCGAGACCCGCTCGGCGTCGACGGGCCGACCTCATGGGGTACGCGGTCCGGCGAGTGGCGGCGGTGCGGGAACAACCTGTGGGTGCCGGCATCGGTCGATGCCGGCGACACCGCGCAGCGCATCGTCGAGGCGGCGGCGCTTCTCCCGGGATATGGCGGGGTGACCGGGTGGGCCGGGCTCTTCTGGCTCGGCGGCGTCTGGTTCGGCGGGACGGGACGCGGCGATGTGCTGAGGCCCGTTCCGGTCGCGGTCAGCAGCGGCAACCGGATGCGGCCGCGCGTCGGCTTGGAGGTGTCGCAGGAAGTCATCGCCCCGCGGTACGTCCTACGAGACGGTGGAGTGCGCGTCACGGAACCGCTGTGGAGCGTCGCCTACGAGATGCGCTACGCCACGGACGACCAGGCCGCAGTCGTGGCCTTCGACATGGCAGCCTTCAACGACCTCGTCTCCATCGACGAGCTCGCCGCCTACATCGACACAGACCTCGTCGCCCGGCGTGGGATCGAGCGTGTACGCCGGGTGCTGCCGGAGCTCGATGAGAACTCGTGGTCGCCGATGGAGCCGGTGCTGAGATGCGTGTGGAAGGAGGAGATCGGTCGACCCCGCCTCCTGATGAACGTGCCGGTCTTCGATCGGAGCGGCCGCTTCGTCGGCACACCAGATGTCATCGATCCGGCCGCGGGGGTCTACGGGATGTACGACGGCGGACTCCACCTCGCCGGCAAGGTGCGCCACGCCGACGTCGCGAAGGAAGCTGCCTACCGCCGACTCGGTCTGGAGGGCGTCACGATGATGTCCGGCGACATCGCTGACACAGACCCCTTCCGCATGCGACTGCGCGACGCGTACGCCCGGGCAGACCGCCGCCCGGCGTCGCAGCGCGAGTGGACGCTCGAGACCCCGAAGTGGTGGCGGGACACCACCACTGTCGCTGCTCGCCGCGCGCTGTCGTCGTACGAGAGGAGGCGCCTGTTTGCCCATCGGCAGCGGGCCGCCTGATCGACTCCCCGTCCGACATATCTGAGGACGTGGTGGACGGGAATCGGGGTTCCAGACGTTCAGGACGTCCTCAGATATCGAGCGGGCGGGGGCGGCCGCGGCAGCCGGAGACCCGTCAGGGGAGGAAGATCCGCGCGATCCAGTAGCAGATCGCGGCGGCGAGGGCGGCGGCCGGGAAGGTCAGCACCCAGGCGGTGAGGATCGACTTAGCCACGCCCCAGCGCACCGCGGAGAGGCGCTTGGTCGCGCCCACGCCCATCACCGCGGAGGTGATGGTGTGCGTGGTCGAGATCGGGGCGCTGAAGCCGTACGCCGTGGTGTAGAGCACCGAGGCGGCGACGGCCTCGGCCGCGAACCCACGCGGCGGGTCGAGGTGGATGATGCGCCGACCGAGCGTACGCATGATGCGCCAGCCGCCGGAGTAGGTGCCGGCGGAGATCGCGGCGGCCGCGGCGATGATGACCCAGAGCGGGAGCGGGTCGTCGGCGGTGACGTAGCCGCCGGCGAGCAGCGCCAGGAAGATCACGCCCATCGTCTTCTGCGCGTCCTGGAGGCCGTGGCCGAGCGCCATCGCGGCCGCCGAGATCGTCTGCGCGATCTTGAAGCCACGGTTGGCGCGGCTGGGGTTGGCGCGGCGGAAGAGCCACATGATCACCACCATCAGCACGAAGCCGAGGGAGAAGGCGACGATGGGGGAGACGAACATCGGGATGACGACCTTCTCCAGCACGACGTTCCAGTTGGCGGTCGCGCCTGCGGCGACAGCGGAGCCGACGAGGCCACCGATGAGGGCGTGCGAGGACGACGACGGCAGGCCGTAGTACCAGGTGATCAGGTTCCAGGTGATGGCGCCGAGGAGGCCGCACATCACGATCACCAGGGCGTGACTGCCGGTGCCGGGGTCGATCGTCTCGGAGACGGTCTGGGCGACCTTCTGGCCGAGGAAGGCGCCGACGAAGTTCATGACGGCGGCCATGGCCAGGGCGACGCGAGGCTTGAGCGCGCCCGTCGAGACGGACGTCGCGATTGCGTTGGCCGCGTCGTGGAAGCCGTTGGTGTAGTCGAACACCAGGGCGACGACGACCACGGCAATGATGATGCCGATCTCCATCAGTCTTACGACTCCTTGACGGCGATCTGCTCCACGATGTTGGCGACCTTCTCGAAGGCATCGATCGCCCCCTCGAGGGACTCCACGATGTCCTTCAGCTTCAGGACCTCGAGCGCCTCGTAGTCACCGCTGAAGAGGTTGGCCAGGATCCGGCGGTAGGACTTGTCACCGGTGTTCTCGAGACGGTTGATCTCGATCCAGTACTCGTCGAGCTTGCCCATCGACTCCAGCTGCGGCATGGCCTCGGCGGTGAGCTCGGCGCAACGCTGCAGCACCTCCACCTGCTGGGTGGTCTCGGCGGGCAGCGAGGTGACCTCGTAGAGCAGGACGAGGTCGACGGCCTCGTCCATCATGTCCATGACGTCGTCGAGCGCCGAGGCGAGGTGGTAGATGTCCTCGCGGTCGAACGGGGTGACGAACGTGCTGTTCACCCGTCGGATGATCGAGTGGGTGGTCTCGTCTGCGGCGTGCTCGGCCTCGCGCATGCGCTGGGCGATCTCAGCCTTGGAGTTGCCGTCCGACAGCATCTCGTTGAGCAGCTGGGAACCGACGACGAGGTGGTTGGCTGCCTCGCTGAAGAGGTCGTAGAACGAGCTGTCGACAGGGCGGAACTTCAAACGCACGGTGAACTCCGAACGGGGGGCGGATGAACCGTGGTTCATGCTAGGGGGTCAGCCGCCCAACGGCGCAAGTTGCGGCGTACGTCGCGGGCGGGTGTGACGCGGGGCTCAGCGGTCGGCCCCGCGCTGGCTCAGCGCCCGCCCAGCGCTGCCTCAGCGGCGACGGGCGCGCTGGCGGGCGATCAGCTCGTCCTGCAGGTGGCGCTCGCCGTGGTGCAGGCGCCACTCGGCGTCCGACCCGAGCTCCCACGCGGTGGTGCCCGGGTCGAGCGCCAGGTCGAGCAGCGCCGCCACCTCGGCGACGACGTGCGGGTCGCGCAGGCGTACGAGCACCTCCACGCGGCGGTCGAGGTTGCGGTGCATCATGTCGGCCGAGCCGATCCACGCCGACGGCTCGCCGCCGTTGTCGAACCAGAACACGCGGCTGTGCTCGAGGAACCGGCCCAGGATCGAGCGCACGCGCACGGTCTCGGACAGGCCGGGTACGCCGGGGCGCAGCGCGCAGATCCCGCGGATCAGCAGCTCCACGCGCACGCCCTCCTGCGAGGCGAGGTAGAGGGCGTCGATCACCGCCTCGTCGACCACCGAGTTGGCCTTGATCCGGATCCCGGCGGGCCGGCCGGCCTGGTGGTGGGCGATCTCCTGGTGGATCTGCGCGACCAGGCCGTCGCGGACGTTGTGCGGGGCGACGAGCAGGTGGTCGTACGTCCGGTTGCGGCTGATGCCAGAGAGGTTGTTGAAGAGCAGCGCGACGTCCTCGCCGATCTCCTGGTTGGCCGTGAGCAGGCCGAGGTCCTCGTAGAGGCGGGCGGTCTTCGGGTTGTAGTTGCCGGTGCCGAGGTGGACGTAGCGACGGATGCCCTCGGGCTCGTCGCGCACCACCATCGACAGCTTGCAGTGGGTCTTGAGGCCGACGAGGCCGTAGACGACGTGGCAGCCGGCCTGCTCGAGCTTGCGGGCCCAGCGGATGTTGGCCTGCTCGTCGAAGCGCGCCTTGATCTCCACGATCACGAGGACCTGCTTGCCGGCCTCGGCGGCGTCGATGAGCGCCTCGATGATCGGGCTGTCGCCGGAGGTGCGGTAGAGGGTCTGCTTGATCGCGAGGACGTGCGGGTCGGCGGCGGCCTGCTCGAGGAAGCGCTGCACCGACGTCGCGAACGAGTCGTAGGGGTGGTGCAGCAGGACGTCGTGGCGCGACACCGAGTCGAAGACGTCGACGGGGGAGGACGACTCGACCTCGGCCAGGCTCGGGTGCGTGGTCGGCAGGAACGCGGCGTACTTGAGGTCGTCGCGCGGCAGGTCGGCGATGGAGTGCAGGCCGGTGAGGTCGAGGGGTCCGGGCAGCGACACCACCTCGTCGCGGCCCACGCCCAGCTCGGAGACCAGCAGCTCGAGGACCTTGGGGTCCATCGACTGCTCGACCTCGAGGCGTACAGGGGGCCCGAAGCGCCGCCGCTGGAGCTCCTTCTCGAGCGCCTTGAGCAGGTTCTCGGCGTCGTCCTCCTCGACCTCGAGGTCCTCGTTGCGGGTCACCCGGAAGGTGTGGGCGCCGAGCACGTCCATGCCAGGGAAGAGCTTCTTGAGGTGCTCGCCGATGACGTCCTCGATGGGGACGAACCGCTGGTTGCCCAGCCCGACGAAGCGACCGAACGTCGGCGGCACCTTGACCCGCGCGAAGTGCTCGGTGCCGGTCCCGGGGTGGCGGACGACGACGGCGAGGTTGAGCGAGAGCCCGGAGATGTAGGGGAACGGGTGGGCCGGGTCGACGGCCAGCGGCGTGAGGACCGGGAAGATCCGGTCCCTGAAGAGCTTCTTGCAGACCTTCTGCTCGTCACGGTCGAGCTCGGACCAGCGCAGGATCTCGATGCCGTGCCCACCGAGCTCGGGCAGGAGGTCGACCAGGGCCTGGGCGTGGCGCTCCATCAGCTCGCGGCTGCTGCCCCAGAGCCGCTCGAGCTGCTCGCGCGGCATCAGTCCGCTGGCGGCGCGTACGGCGACCCCTGCGGCGATCCGGCGCTTGAGGCCGGCGACGCGCACCATGAAGAACTCGTCGAGGTTGCTGGCGAAGATCGCGAGGAAGCGGGCCCGCTCGAGCAGCGGCAGGTCGGGGTCCTCGGCGAGCTCGAGGACGCGCTGGTTGAAGCGCACCCACGAGATCTCCCGGTCGATGAAACGGTCGTCGTACTTCTCCACGGCCTCGATCGCCGCGGCGTCGGGCGTGTAGGGGGGCTCGACGTCGAAGGTGTCGGTGGGATGCCCGAACGGCTCGGCCACGGGGCCCTCGTCGACCGACGGCGAGACAGCGCTGGTGAGGGTGGCCGGGTCGTTCATGGGCCAAGTCTGGCACCGGAAGGTGAACGGGTCATGACCTTGCCGTCAGTAGACCAGCGCCTGGACACCCTCGCCCAGCACCTGCTCGGCGAACACCGCCGCGCCGGCGATCGTCACGCCGTCGCGCAGGTCGCCCTCGACAATCCCGCGCCGGGCCGCGCACTGCGAGCAGACAATGACCGTGCCGCTGGTGAGGACCGCGGCCATCAGCTGGTCGAGGGGCGTGGCGAGGTCGAGGTCGAACTCCTCCGCGCGACCCGGGACGCCGAACCACGCGGCCTCGCCGGTCAGCCAGAGCGAGACCTCGGCGCCCGACGCGGCGGCGGCCGCGGAGACCGTGAATCCCTGGTTGCAGCGCTCGGCGTCCTCGGCACCGCAGGTGACCTTGACGACCAGTGATCGAGCCATGCCCTCACATTAGAGTGACGCCCATGCCCTTCGAGCTGCCGGACAACCTCCACCCCAACTGCGGCCCCGTCGCGTGGCTGCTCGGCACCTGGCGCGGCAACGGCCACGGTGACTACCCGACGATCGAAAAGTTCCACTTCGGCCAGGAGCTGATCTTCACCCACGACGGGCGACCGTTCTTCCACTACATGTCACGCGCGTGGCTCGAGGACGAGGACGGCGAGTTCATCCGCAACGCCGCGATGGAGACCGGCTTCCTGCGCTGCCCCGAGCCCGGCAAGGTCGAGCTGCTGCTCGCGCACAACATCGGCTTCTCGGAGATCTGGTACGGCGCGGCCGAGGGCGGCAAGCTCGAGATGCACACCGCGGGCGTCGCCTTCACCGAGACCGCCAAGGAGGTCACCGCCGGGTCCCGGATGTACGGCAACGTCGACGGCGACCTGCTCTACGCCTACGACATGGCCGCGGTCGGCCAGGAGCTCCAGCCGCACACCTGGGCGCGGCTCCAGCGCGCCTGATGGACATCCCATGAGCGACGACCTGGCGGGCCGGCTGCGCGAGCAGGGGCTGCGGCTGACCCCGCAGCGCGAGCTGATCCTGCGCGCCGTCGAGGAGCTGCGGCACGCGACACCCGACGAGGTGCTCGCCCACGTGCGCGCCCAGGTGAGCTCGGTCAACGCCTCCACCGTCTATCGCACGCTCGAGGTGCTCGAGGAGCTCGGGCTGGTGCGCCACACGCACCTCAGCGACCGCGCGCCGACGTACCACTCCACCCTCGAGCACGAGCACGTCCACGTCGTGTGCCGCAGCTGCCACTCCGTACGCTCCTACGACCCCGTCCTCGTCGAGTCGCTGGTCGCGGCGCTGGGCGAGGACGGCTTCTCGGTCGACGTCGGGCACCTGGCGATCTTCGGGACCTGTGCGGAGTGCTCGGCGGCGACCGGTTCACCCGAACCGACCTAGACTCGGGGCATGGCCAGCCCCCTCCTCGCCCTGCCCGGGGCCGTCGCCGGTGACGGCATCGACGCCCCGGTGGCCGCCCACTACGGCTCCTTCAACACCGAGCAGCGCAGCCTCGCCGCCGGCGACGGCTTCGTCGACCTCTCGCACCGCGACGTGGTGCGGATCGCCGGCCCCGACCGGCTGTCCTGGCTGCACAGCCTCACGACCCAGTTCTTCGAGGGGCTCGCCCCCGGCACCTGGACGCAGGCGCTGGTGCTGAGCCCGCAGGGCCACGTCGAGCACGCCTTCACCGGCGTCGACGACGGGGAGTCGTTCACCGCGCACACCGAGCCCGGCGCCGGAGCGGCCCTGGTGGAGTGGCTGGAGCGGATGAAGTTCATGACCCGCGTCGAGATCTCGCTCGTCGACGACCTCGCCGTGATGTGGCGCCCGGGCGAGGGGATCGGCCGCTACGACCTCGTGCCCCGCGACCGGCTCGAGGCGTACGCCGCGGCAGCCGGACCGGCCTGCGGGCTCTGGGCGTTCGAGGCGCTGCGCATCGAACGCGGCGAGCCGCGGCTCGGGATCGACACCGACCACCGCACGATCCCCAACGAGGTCGGCTGGATCGGCCCCGCCGTACACCTCGAGAAGGGCTGCTACCGCGGCCAGGAGACGGTCGCCCGCGTGCACACCCTGGGCCGGCCGCCGCGCCGGCTGGTGCTGCTGCACCTCGACGGCTCGGAGAACCGGCTGCCCGCCGCGGGCTCGCCCGTGTCGTACGACGGGCGCGACGTCGGCTTCGTCGGCTCGAGCGCCCGCCACCACGAGCTCGGTCCGATCGCGCTCGCCCTGGTCAAGCGCAACGTCCCGGTCGAGGCCACCCTCACCGTCGACGAGATGCCCGCCGCGCAGGAGGTCGTCGTCGACCCCGAGGTCGGCCTGCACGTCCGCCCACTGCGCTGAGGCCGTCGGCTCGGGTCACGGCCCGCCCGCCCCCTCGATATCTGAGGACGTGGTGAACGGGAATCGGCCTCCGGAACGACCGCCGCGTCCTCAGATGTCGACGTCGCCGCGGCGGCGGCGGTACTGGACGTGCGTGTCGGCGTCGGCGTGCTCGAAGCCGAGCCGGGAGTAGACCGCGACCGCCGGGGCGTTGTCGGCCTCAACGTAGAGCAGCACCTCGTCCACGCCGAGGCCGGCGAGGTGGTGCAGGCCCGCCAGCGTGAGCACCTTGCCGAGGCCACGCCCCTGGGCGGCGGGCGCGACACCGACGACGTAGACCTCGCCGAGGCGCTCGTCGTGCTGCTTGGTCCAGTGGAAGCCGAGCAACCCGGACGCGTCCTCCGCGACCAGGAGCCCGGCCGGGTCGAACCACGACTCGGCCATCCGGCGAGCGAGGTTCTCGAGGTCCATCGCGCCCTGTTCGGGGTGGTCGGCGAAGGCGGCCGCGTTGACGGCGACGACGTCGGCGGCGTCGCCGTCGCGCCACGACCGGATCGTCACACCCGCGGGCGGCTCGAGCGGGGGCAGCGACCGCGAGGACGGCCGGCGCATCACCCACAGGTCGCGTACGCGCTCCCAGCCGTGGGAGGCCGCGAGGCGGGCGGCTGCGGGGTGGTTGCCGTGCGACCAGGCGACCAGGGGCCCGCCGTACGACTCCTCGACCCTGCCGAGCAGGGCGGCGCCGAGGCCGCGGCCCCGCGCGGAGGGGCGAACGACCAGCGACAGGTCGCCGTCGTGGACGAGCGCGAAGGCGTCGTCCTCGGCCACCACCTCGGCCCCGCCGTCCG
Organism: Nocardioides sp. BGA-UO-ETr-FS32; assembly: GCF_059567905.1. NCBI lineage: Bacteria > Bacillati > Actinomycetota > Actinomycetes > Propionibacteriales > Nocardioidaceae > Nocardioides > Nocardioides sp. BGA-UO-ETr-FS32. The sequence continues at coordinate 142,918 of NZ_JCAQOX010000014.1, forward strand.
CCAGCGCGATCCGTGCGGCCTCGTCGAGCGGGTCGGCGCCGTCGGCGGCAGCGGCCTCTGCGGCGATCTCCTCGACGCGGTCGGTGGTGACGCTCATGGCGAGGACCCTAGACCCGCCGCGTGAGGAGTGGGGAAGGTCGCTCGCGACATGTCACGACGATCCTCCCCGAGGTCGCACCCGGGCGCGCCGCATCCGTGCGCCGCGCCGTCCCAGCCCCGGTCACGGAAGACGGCAGCCAGGCGGGAGGCCGTTCGGCACGGCGTGGTGAAGATCTGCCGATAGCGCAACCGGGGCGTGACGTTGCCCAGCGCGAGGTCGTCGAGATCGCGGTCGGCATCGGTGTCGCGCGCCTCCACGTCGTCGCGCACCCGGTGGATGCGGATCCCGGGCTGGGGAGCGATCCGGCGGGTCCAGTCGACGGCAACGTGGACCGGCCCCGTCGGTGGGGGAAGCCTGCCGGGCTGGTGCAGGGCGGTCGTGAGGTGCAGGGCGGAGCGGCCGGCGTACAGGGTCGCGGCCCAGCATCGTTCCAGGTGGGCGTCCCGGTGTGGGTGAGGCAGACGCCGGGATGGACGACGACGAGCTCGCGACGCCGCAGCAGGGTGTCGAGCCGGGTCTGGGTCGACCCCGCCTCGAAGAGCTGGCGGCGGCTGACGAGGCCGTCCTGGCGGGCGAGGACGGTGGAGACGGCGTCGAGTCGCATGGCGTACGTCTGCCCGGTCGGACTGACAATGATGCCGGGCCCGATCCGGCTGTGGACAACTCAGTGGGGAAGGTCGCTCGCGCCATGTCACGGGGATGATTCCCGCAGTCTCGGCTCAGGCGTCGCTCCGCGAGCGCGACGAGCGGGGCTGCTCCTCGGCGTCCTTGTCGCGGGTGGGCACGACGAAGCGGTAGCCGACGTTGCGGACGGTGCCGATGTGGTGCTCGTGCTCGGTGCCGAGCTTGGCGCGCAGGCGGCGTACGTGGACGTCGACGGTCCGGGTGCCGCCGAAGTAGTCGTAGCCCCAGACCTCCTGGAGCAGCTGCTCGCGGCTGAAGACCCGCCCGGGGTGCTGGGCGAGGTACTTCAGGAGCTCGAACTCCTTGTAGGTGAGGTCGAGGGGGCGGCCACCGATGCGCGCGGTGTAGGTGGCGTCGTCGACGACCACCTCGCCGCGGTGGATCACGTGCGCGGACGGGTCGTCGGGTGCGGCCGCGCTGGAGCGGCCGACCGCGAGCCGGATCCGCGCGTCGAGCTCGGCCGGGCCGCACGTGTGCAGCACGACGTCGTCCATGCCCCAGTCGTGGGCCACCACGGCGAGGCCGCCCTCGGTGACGATGAGCAGCACGGGGGCGTCGGTGCCGGTGGTGCGGATCAGGCGGCAGAGGTCGCGTGCCGCGGCGAGGTCCTGGCGCCCGTCGACGAGGACGAGGTCGGAGTCGGGGGCGTCCAGCAGTGCGCTGCCCTGGGCGGGCACGATCTTGACCGTGTGGGACAGCAGCGCGAGACCGGGGAGCACCTCGGCGGAGGGTTGCAGCGCGCTCGTGAGCAGCAGCAGTGCGCTCATGGGCAGGCCTCCTCGTCCACCGGGGATGAGGAAGGATATCCCGCATGGGTGACGGCACTGGACGCGATCGCGAGGATGAGACGGTCACCGTGCGCTACTGGGCGGGCGCCCGGGCCGCGGCCGGCACGGCGGAGGACGTCTTCGAGACGACCGGCGAGCTGACCCTCGCCGAGGTCGTCGAGCTCGTGCTGGAGCGACACCCGGGCGAGCAGATGGCGCGCACCGTCGGGGTCTGCTCGGTGCTGCTCGGTGAGCAGCCGGTCCGCTCGCAGGACCCGGCGACGGTCGTCGTACGCCCGGGTGCGGTCGTCGAGCTGCTCCCGCCGTTCGCCGGCGGCTGAGCCCGCCAAGGGACCACCGTCGGCGATTCGCGAGCCCGGTGAGGTTTGGGACGCGGCCAGTCGGTCATACTCCCGTCCGGAGTCCCATGGCTCCGCACGGGGGACGTGCTAGCTCGACGACGGCTGTCGTCGTGTTGCGCGCGCGGCTCCATGACGACGACAGTTCCAGGGGGAACAACCAATGCAGATCCGATCAGCCGGTGCGTCGAGGCGCCTGGCATCCATCGTGGCAGCGGGTGCGCTCGCCACGGGCGCCCTGGCCATCGCGCCGGCCAGCGCCGCACCGGTGGGCGTGACCACCACCGTCACCGACTCCGCCGGCAACCCGGTCGAGGGCCTCGTGACGGCCTACCTCGGCCAGAGCGACGGCAGCTACTTCATCGAGGAGCGGCAGTACCTGGCCGACGGCCGGATGAACCTCCCGCTCGAGCCCGGCACCTACAAGTTCGAGTTCGAGAGCCTGGACGGCACGCTCGCGACGGAGTTCTACACCGACAAGCCCGACCTGGCCACGGCTGACGCCGTCGCGGTCACCGGCCCGACCACGCTCGCTCCGGTCGCCCTCGCAGCCGCACCGACCGCCACCGGTCGCATCGTCAACGGCGCCGGTCGTCCGGTGCGCGGCGGCTCCGTCGAGCTGCACGCGGGCGGCAACTTCGTGTCGTCCGCGCGCATCGAGCGCGACGGTACCTTCAAGATCGGTGCCTCGCTCGCCGGCTCCTACAAGCTGTTCATCAGCGCCGACGGCTACGCCGACGAGTGGTACACCGACAAGACCACCGAGGAGACCGCCGACGCGATCACCCTCGGCGCGACGCCCCTGGCGCTCGGTGACATCGGCGTCGTGCGCGGCGGCGTGCTGACCGGCCGTCTGACCAACACCGACGGCACCGCGCTCGAGCGGGTCCGCGTCGAGGCCTACCGCAACAACAGCATCGGCTCGTCCTACACCGACTACACCGACGCCAACGGCGTGTTCCGGATCGACCGGGCCATGGAGGGCGTCTACAAGGTCGAGTTCAGCGACCCGGTCGGCCAGTTCGCCGGCGAGTGGTTCGCCGACAAGCCCGACCAGGCCTCGGCGACCGAGGTGGTCCTCAACGGCGGCGCGACCGTCGCCGGCATCGACGCAGCCCTTGCCAATGACCCGTCGTTCACGGTCGACCCGGCGACGATCGACCTCAGCGGCACGATCACCGACTCGTCCGGCGCGCCGGTCATCGGCGCGACCGTGACCGCCTACGACACGCCGGCCGCGGCGGGTCGCGAGCTCGCGTACGACTTCGCCGTCACCAACCGGGCCGGCCAGTACGCGTTCACCGACCTCGACCCGGCCAGCACGCGCTCGTCGGAGAACCAGTTCAAGATCTCGGTCAGCGACGAGCTCCCGCGCGAGGACGGCCAGTACTACCGCCTCGAGCGGTGGTACGGCGGTGCGCAGTCCTACACCGCCGCCGCCCCGGCGCCGGTGCCTGCTGCCGGCGTGAACGTGACCCTGCCGCTCACCGGCGGCATCTCCGGCGCAGTCTCCACTGAGTCGTCGGTCTCGCTCGACGGTGTCCAGGTGCAGATGGTCGAGGCCAAGGACGGGCTCGTCTCGGACAACAGCTTCGGCTTCGCCTCGATCGAGGACGACGGCACCTACAACGTGACCTCGCTCAAGCCGGGCACCTACAAGGTGCTGTTCGCCGACTCGAGCTTCTCAGGGAAGTTCTTCGGCCCCGAGTGGTACGACAACACCAACTACGCGACGGCCAAGACCATCAAGGTGACCAGCGGCAAGACCGTCTCGGGCATCGACGCCGACCTCGAGGAGGGCATGCGCGCCCTGCGCCGCCCCGAGATCAAGGGCAACCCCTACCTCGGCGGCAAGATCCGCGCGACCCCCGGCGTGTGGACCCTCGACGGCGACACGACCTACCAGTACGCCTGGCTCGTCGACGGTCAGGTCGTCGGCCAGGGCCGCACGCTCAACGTCACCAAGAAGTTCAAGGGCGAGCGGATCGCCCTGCAGGTGACCGCCAGCAACGACGGCGTCACGGGCAAGGCCACGGCCACCACCCAGAAGATCGCCAAGAAGCCCACGGTCAAGGTCGCCGTCAAGGGCGCCAAGGCCAAGGTCACCGTGTCGGCCAAGAAGGTCAAGGCCAAGAAGTTCAAGGGCACGGTCGTCGCCAAGAAGATCGTCCGCACCGACGAGTTCGGGGCGCCGGTCTACAAGAAGATCGGCAAGGCCAAGCTGCGCAACGGCAAGGCCGCGCTGACCCTGAAGAAGCTGACCAAGGGCAAGAACAAGGTCGTCTTCCTCATCACGCTCAAGGGCGACAAGTACGGCGACGCGGAGGTCGCGCGGACCATCAAGGTCAAGAAGCGCTGATCCCTGCTCGACGCACACCGCACGCAGGCGGGGCCCCGGGACTTTCCCGGGGCCCCGCTCTGCATCCGGAGCAGGGCCCGGAACAAATCCGGCGGCGGTCGTCGTTGGCCGGGTGTGACCACCGGAGCCTGGATCGCCCTCGCCGCCGTCGTGCTCGCCCTGTCCTTCGGCCTGTGGCGGGCCGCGACCGACGGCCGCTTCCGCGGCACCCACGCCGTACGCCGGTCCCAGCCGCTGGCCGATGAGGGCACCTCGGCCTCGCCGACGCCGGACGGGGACGGCACCGCGGACCCCGTCGCGCGACCCGGCGCCGAGCTCGTCGCCAGCGTTGGAGGGACGCTCGGTGACCGGGCCACGCTCCTGCAGTTCTCCAGTGCCTTCTGCGCCCCGTGCCGTGCCACGCGGCGGGTGCTCGGCGAGGTGACCGGCCTGGTCGAGGGCGTCGCGCACGTCGAGGTCGACGCCGAGCACCACCTCGAGGCCACGCGGGCCTTCGGCATCCTCCGCACCCCGACCACGATCGTCCTCGACGCCAGCGGGGTCGAGGTCACGCGGGCCACCGGCGCGCCCACGCGGAACCAGGTGCTGACCGCCCTGGCCGCGACCTGATCTCAGGATGTGGATGCATGGACCACATGGTGAGACCGAAGCGAGGAGGGCGGCGACGACCGCCTACTGTCGTCGCCATGTCCTCGACCATGCTCACCAAGCGCCGCGCAGTGGACCACTGCCGCGTCCGCTCGGCGCTGTGTCGAATGTCGTAGTGGTCCCACCGCTCACCTGAGCCCTGCCGTCCGGCGATCCGCTGGACCGTGCTCTCCGGTTGGGACCCTGCGCCGGGTCACGTCCCGGCGCGTCCGGCCCCGTGCTGTGCCGACCGACCTCAGGAGAGACATGACCACCACCGCCCACCCCCGTGCCGCCGCGGCCGGCGTCCGCCCGGACGGCGGCATCGACCCCCGCGGTCCCCAGCTCGCCGCCGGGCTGACCGCCGTCGTGCTGGTGGCCGTCCTGCTGCTCCCGCAGCCGTACGGCACGGCGCTGCTCGCCGTCCAGGCGGCGCTGTTCGCCGTCGGAGCCGTACGCGGGGTGCAGGCCACGCCGCACGCGTGGCTGTTCCGGACGCTCGTACGCCCCCGGCTGGGCCCGCCCACCGAGTGGGAGGCCCCGGAGCCGCCGCGCTTCGCCCAGGCCGTGGGCCTGGCCTTCGCACTCGTCGGCCTCGTCGCCCTGCTGGCCGGCGCCACCGTCGTCGGGCAGGTCGCCGTCGGCTTCGCGCTGGTCGCCGCACTGCTCAACGCCGCCTTCGCGTTCTGCCTCGGATGCGAGGTCTACCTGCTCGTCCGCCGCTTCATCGCCACCGTCTGATCCAACGATTTTCCACCACAAGGAGCACACCAACCATGAGCCGCGAGAACTCGCTCGTCACCGCCCAGTGGGTCGAGGACAACCTCGACACCGACGGCATCGTCCTCGTCGAGGTCGACGAGGACACCACTGCCTACGACAAGGGCCACATCCGGGGAGCCATCAAGCTCGACTGGACCACCGACCTCCAGGACCAGGTCCGCCGCGACTTCGTCAACAAGGAGCAGTTCGAGGCGCTGCTGTCCGAGCGCGGGGTGTCCAACGACGACACCGTCGTGCTCTACGGCGGCAACAACAACTGGTTCGCCGCCTACGCCTACTGGTACTTCAAGCTCTACGGCCACCAGGACGTCAAGCTCCTCGACGGCGGCCGCAAGAAGTGGGAGCTCGACTCCCGCGAGCTGACCGACGAGCTGCCCACCCGCGCGAAGACGTCCTACACCGCGCAGGAGCAGGATCACTCGATCCGCGCCTTCCGCGACGAGACCGTCGCCGCGATCGGCGTGAAGAACCTCGTCGACGTGCGCAGCCCCGACGAGTACGCCGGTCGCCTGCTTGCGCCGGCCCACCTCCCGCAGGAGCAGGCGCAGCGCGCCGGCCACGTGCCGACGTCGATCAACGTCCCGTGGTCGAAGGCCGCCAACGACGACGGCACCTTCAAGTCCGACGACGAGCTGCGCGAGATCTACGGTGCCGCCGGCCTCGATGACTCCAAGGAGACCATCGCCCTGTGCCGCATCGGTGAGCGCTCCTCGCACACGTGGTTCGTGCTCAAGGAGCTCCTCGGTCACCAGAGCGTCAAGAACTACGACGGCTCGTGGACCGAGTACGGCTCCCTCGTGGGCGTCCCGGTCGCCCTCGGCGACGAGCCCGGGGAGGCCTGACATGTGCGGAGCCAAGGAGGGCGGGCTGTCGCTCGACGGCGTCAACGTCGCCAAGGAGGCCGTGATCCAGGGCCAGGTCCTGCGAGGCGACGAGCCGGTGCCCAACGCGTACGTCCGGCTGCTCGACCGCAGCGGCGAGTTCACCGCCGAGGTGCCCACCTCGGCGACGGGGCACTTCCGCTTCTTCGCCGGTGACGGCGAGTGGACGCTGCGCACGCTCGCGCCCAAGGCGCAGCCGGTCGACACCCGCGTCGTGGCCGCCACCGGCTCGGTGGCCGAGGTGCAGGTGCTCGTCACGGCCTGAGCACCTCCGGTCCGCCGACTGGTCTGGACAGGTGGGGATCACCCCGTGCGCCGAGCGCGGGGTGATCCCCTCATTTTCGCCTCGGTTCCCCCACAGCCCCGCGACCGGGCCGGCCCGCGTCCTACGGTGAGACCTCGGGCTGTGTCGTCGAGGGAGCAAGTGTGGTCACAGAGGTGGTTCGGGCACCCGACACCGATGAGATGTGGCGCCTGACCATGGAGCACTCCCCGGTCGGGATGGCGCTCGTCTCGCCGTCAGGCGACGTCCTCACCGCCAACGTGGCGCTGTGCGACCTGCTCGGCTACGACCCCGAGGTGATGGCCACCCTCACCCTCCAGGACATCACCCACCCCGACGACCTCGCCGCCTGCCTGCGCCTCGTCGCCCAGGCGCTGGCGGGCGAGATCGGCTCCTACCGCATCACCAAGCGCTACGTGTGCTCCGACGGCACCACCGTCATCGGCGACCTGTCGGTCGCGCTGCTGCGCGACGCGCACGGCGCCCCGGTTCACTTCATCACCCAGATCGCCGACCTCACCGAGCGGCAGGCCTTCGTCGACCGGCTCGACGCGGCGGAGGCCGCCGCCGAGGTCGAGCGGCGCAAGGCCCACGCCGTCTTCGAGGGCGTCAACGTCGGCCTGCTGCACATCGACGCCGACGGCGCCTACCTCGCCCACAACACCCGCTTGCGCGAGCTCCTCGACCTCGCGTTCCCCGGCGGGCACCCCGGCGCGGTCGGTCAGGCCGGGTTCGCCTACGACGCCGACCAGCAGCCGCTGGAGCCCGACGAGATGCCGTCCGCACGCGCGGCGCGGGGCGAGCAGTTCAACGACGTCCGGCTGTGGGTCGGCGAGGACCCCGCGACGCGGCGGGCGCTGTCGGTGTCGGCCCGGTCGGTCCTCGACGGCACCGGCGCCTTCGCGGGGGCTGTGCTGGCCTACCACGACGTCAGCGACCTCGTCCGCGCGATGAGCGTCAAGGACGAGTTCGTGTCCACCGTGTCCCACGAGCTCCGTACGCCGCTGACGTCGGCGCTGGCCTATCTCGAGCTGCTCGACGAGTCGGCCGACGTGAGCGCCGAGGGTCACCAGCAGGTCACCGCGGCCCGGCGCAACATGCTCCGCCTGTCCCACCTCGTCGCCGACCTGATCTTCAGCACGCGGGCCTCGGCCGGGTCGGCCCTCGTCGACCCCTACCGCGTGGACGTGGCGATGCTGCTCGCCGAGGCCGTCGACGCGGCGTGCCTCGACGCGGAGAGCGCAGGCGTACGCCTGGAGTGCCGGCGCCCCGCGTCGCTGGTCGCCGTCGCCGACGGGATGCGCCTGCGGCAGGTCCTCGACAACCTGCTCGACAACGCCATCGCCTACAGCGAGCCCGGGGGAGTCGTCACGGTCGACCTCGCCGAGGTCGCCGGCGGCCTGGAGCTTGTCGTCGCCGACGAGGGCGTCGGCATCGAGGCGGGCGACCTCGACGAGGTCTTCGGACGGTTCTTCCGCGGCGCCAACGCGCGCCTGCTCAACGTGCCCGGTACGGGGCTGGGCCTCACGATCGTGCGCACCATCGTGGAGGCGCACGGCGGGCACGTCGCGCTCGCAAGCGCTCCCGGCCGGGGCACGGCGGTCCGCGTCGCGATCCCGCGCTGAGGCGCGTCCGACGCGTCGGCGTACGGGGGGCCGGACGTGCGGGGACCCCCCGCGTGGGGCGAGGGGTCCGACGGCAACCGGGTGGGGACCGGTGCGTGTCTCGCGAGGGGGAGTCGCGAGTGTGTCGCACACTGGCAGTACAGGGAATTGCCAGTAGTACTTGCCCAAGTTTGCCAAAGAACGCCACACTCGGCATCTGTTTTGACAAGATTTCTTCTGCAGCCGCTCGGGAGCCTGCTCAACCCCACCACAGCACCCCACCCTGGGAGACACCATGAACCGCAAGGCCGCCCGCATCTTCGTCGCCACCATCGCCCTCGTCAGCCTGGCCGGCTTCGCTGGCCCGGCCGAGGCCGGGCCGGGCAAGGACACGGCCCGCACTGGCTGGTGCTGCTGACCACCTGACCCTGTCGGGCCCGCTGGGCGGGTCCAGCAGACTCAGCTGCGGGCGAGCGTGGGGGACACCACGCGCGCCCGCAGCCCGGTCGACGCCGCGGCACGTCGATAGGCGTCCGACGCGGCCTCGGTCAGACCCACGCCGCCGAGGAGGTCGGCCAGGTCGAACCACAGCTGAGCGGCTGACCTGTCGGCACCGATCGCCGACAGGGTGAGCACGGCTCGTTGGAAGCACGAGCTCGCCTCAGCCGAGTCGCCCTCGGAGGCGTACGTGCTGCCGCGCAAGGCCCACGCCTCGGCTTCGGCGAGGGGCAGGTGTCCGTTGGCGACAGCGTGCACCTGGGCGACCAGGTCGCGGCTCGCCGGCACGTCCCCGGAGAGGAAGGCGGCTCGCGCGAGGCCGAGCAGCACCTGGGCCCGGTCGGAGGAGGTGGAGGGGCTCCACTCCATCTCGGCCGCAGCCTGCTCGAGGTTGTGCCGCGCGTCGTCGAGGGCGGGCGGGTCGAGCTCGAGCTGCAGCCGGCCCACCTCGCCGCGCAGGAGGGCCAAGTTGCGTGCGTCCTGTCCCTCGCCCAGCAGCGCGAGCGCGCGCTCCGCAAGCGGGACGGCCGCTGCCACGTCACCACGACGGGCCTGCATGGCGCTGGCGTTCCAGTAGGCCGAGGCACGCGCCTTGGACGTGCCGAGCGCCTCGGCCTGCGTGATGGCCTTGCGGCACATCCGTACGGCGTGGCCGGTGTCGCCGCGCTCGAAGTGGGCGGCGGCGAGGGTGACGGCGAGCTGGACGGCCTCGTCGCAGGCGGCCAGGCCGGCCTCCTCGACGTAGGTCATCACGCGCTGGCCGCACTCGATCGCGCGACCGAGGTCCCCGGTCTCGCGATAGATCCGGCTCAGCGCGATGCCGGCCTTGATGCGGGTGACTCCGTTGACCTGCTCGTCGTCGGCGAGCTCCTCGAGCTCGACGATCGCGTCGTCCTCGCGCTGGGTGGCCTCGAGCGCCCGGGCGTGCAGCAGCCGGGCGCGGTCGCGCATCCCGTCGATGCGCGAGGTGTCGAGCTTCTCCAGGGCCTGCTGGAGGTGCCTCTCGGCGTCCGCGGGCTGGCCCGACTCGAGGGACAGCTCGGCGTAGTCGAGCGCCAGCCGGATCTCGTCGACCACGTGGCGGTCGGGCTCGCCCAGCAGTGACTCGACGGTGACGTCGAGCCGCTCCGCCAGCGCGACCAGCGCGGGGAAGGTGGGCCCGCGGTGGCCTGCCTCGATGCGGGAGAGGAAGGCCACGGACATGATGTCGTGTGCGACGTCGCCCTGTGTCAGCCCCCGGGCGAGGCGAGCCGCCCTCAGGCGACGGCCCAGCGCCTCACGGTCGGTCTGCTCCAGCAGGTCGGCATGCCGCGGATCCATCCGGACATTGTGAGGCACGACTTGACAACGTGGTGACGATTTCCGGCAAAGTCCCACGTATGGGTCAGGCGCGACTGCCGATCAGGACCCGGCGGGTGGTGCATCGGGGGCATAGCCGTAGCCATAGCCGTACCCGTAGCCCGAGCCGTAGTTGCCGCGGCCCTTCCTGGGCACCATGTTGAACACGGCGCCGAGAGTGTGTGCGCCGACCGCGTCGAGGCGCTCGCGCGCGGCGCCGAGCTGCTCGCGGGTGGTGCGTCCGTGGCGTACGACCACCACGGCGCCGTCGACCTGGGAGGCGATGAGCGCCGCGTCGGTGACCGGTAGCAGCGGGGGCGCGTCGATGATGATGACGTCGTACGCCGCGCGCAGCTCGCGCAGCAGAGAGGCCATCGCCTGCGACTGCAGCAGCTCGGAGGGGTTGGGCGGGACGGCGCCGGACGCCAGCACGTGGAGGCCGGAGGCGTGGCTGAGGATCACGTCGGTCGCGGAGACCTTGCCCACGAGCGCGGTGGTGAGGCCGATCGTGCCGTCGAGGCCGAGCAGCTCCGCGGCCTGGGGACGGCGGAGGTCGCCGTCGACGAGCAGGGTGCGCTCGCCGGCCTGCTGGAGGGCGAGGGCGGTGTTGACGGCGGTGGTCGACTTGCCCTCGCCGGGCAGCGCGCTGGTGACCACGAACGCCTTGGACGCGGCGTCGATGTCGACGAAGGACAGGTTGGTGCGCAGCACCCGGAAGGCCTCGGAGCGCGGCTCGTGGGAGTTCAGCTCGGTGAGCAGCGGGCGCTTGCCGACCTCGCTGTCGAAGGCAAAGGTGCCGAGGATCGGCGCCTCGAGGGCGGTGGTCACGTCGTCGGCCGACTTGGTGCTGGTGTCGAGCAGCTCGCGCACGACCGCGAGGCCGACGCCGAGCAGCAGGCCGAGCACGAAGGCGAGGCCCAGGTTGCGTACGGGGTTGGGAGAGACGGGGCTCGTAGGGAGGCTGGCCGCGTCGGTGATGGTGGCCTTGAGGACGGGCTTGTTGCGTCCGGGAGGGGTCTCGAGCTCGGCGACGAGCGCCATCAGCTCCTCGCCGTAGGTCTGGGTGAGCTGCTGGGCAACCACCGGATCGGGGTCGGTGACCGAGACGTTGAGCAGGACGGTCTCGGGGGAGGCCTGGGCGGTCACCTTCGCGGCCAGCTCGGCCGGCGTCAGGTCGCTGCCGGTCGCCGCAACGACGCGGGTGGCGAGCTCGGTGCCGGCGGCCATGTCGGCATAGGACGACAGGCGCTGGCTGCTGAAGAGGTTGCCCTGGTAGGCCTCGGCGGAGGACGAGGCGCTCGTGGAGATGAAGAGCTGGGTCGTGGACTGGTACTGCGGGGTCGTGCGCCACGTGATGAGCGCCGCCGCGACCAGCACCAGCAGGAGGATGGCCACGACGAGTCGCCAGCGACGGCGCAGGATGCGCAGGTAGTCGGACAGTTCCACGAGTCGGTGTTCCCCCAGAGTCAGATGAGTGGCCAGTGTCAGCCACGAGCGACGGCGCGGGCAACTCGACCGGAGTCACCGTTCATTTACCGTCTTGTTGCTTTTCCGGGTTACGGTTTCCCCGCTGACCGCGTCAAGGCCACCTTGCCGTAGGGTCGGCTCGGATCGAAAAAATACCGGGGACGATCCCACTCTCTCTTTCGGAAGGCTCTTCAGTATGAAGAAGACGGCCATCGCCGCCGCCACCACGTTCGCTGCGCTCAGCACGATGCTGATCGCACCCGCTGCCCAGGCAGACCCCTACCCGCGCAGCATCGACACCGAGTGCGTCGCGGTCGCCGACGACACCAGGGTCGGCCCCGGTGACCGGGTCAAGGTCAAGTTCAAGTGGACCGCCGACGGCAACATCACGCCCAAGGGTCGCGTCAACTACACCGTGATCCGCAAGCGCACCGGGGTCGTCGAGAAGGGCTCCTTCTGGAGCGGCGCCGCCAACAAGACGCAGACGCGCTACTTCAGGTTCGAGCGGACCGGCAACTACTACGTCGAGTTCCAGACCAGGGCGAAGGCCACCTCGGTCTTCCGCAACTGCGAGGCCTCGACCGAGAAGATCCGGGTGCGCAAGCGCTTCTGATCCGGGCACCACACGCTTCAACGATCTGCTGCCCACCAGGCCCTGCCGGTGGGCAGCAGTCATGACGGGGTAATTCACTGTGGCGAGAACCACACGCGAGCGGGCGCAGCGCGCGACCTGGCGCCGGTGGCGCTGGGTTCTTGCGACGGCTCTTGCCGTGGCGGTCGCCGGCGCCCTCTGGGCGGGCTGGACGGTCTGGCAGGTCCAGCGCGACCTGACGGCCGCCCGGGCCCAGGCCGTGGCGCTGCCCGGCGCGCTGGCCGGCGACGGTGACGCCGCCGCGGTCGTCGACGACCTCCAGTCGCACGCCGGTGCCGCCGCCGACCGTACGTCGGGTCCGACCTGGCAGGTGCTCAGCGCGCTGCCGGCCCTCGGCGACGACTTCGACGCGACGGCACGGGTCTCCCGCGCCGTCGACATCGTGGCCCGCGACGGGGCGGGTCCGCTGGTCGGGAGCGGGCTCAGCGCGGAGACGTTCGCGCCGCGCGACGGACGGCTCCCGGTCGACCGGGTCGCCCGTGCCGCGGCGCCTCTCGCCGAGGCCCGCGACGGCTTCGTCGAGGCGCAGGACGAGCTCGACGACATCCGGCTGGAGGGTCTGGTGCGCGAGCTGCGGCCCCAGCTCGAGGCGCTGATCCGCGAGGTCGACGAGGGTGTCAGCACGCTCGACGGCGCCACCCGCGCCGCGGAGCTGCTGCCGGCGATGCTCGGTCGCGACGGTCCTCGCGACTACCTCCTCGTCTTCCAGAACAACGCCGAGCCCCGGTCGCTCGGCGGCATGCCCGGTCTGATGGCGCCGCTGCGCGCGGACCGGGGCATGGTCACGCTCGGCGGGACCGTCGCGGCCAGCGAGTTCGGCGAGCTCGACCGGCCCGTCCTGCCGCTCACCGAGCAGGAGCGCCGCATCTGGTTCGACCAGCCGGGAACGTACTTCCAGGACGCCGTCTTCATCCCCGACTTCGAGCGGGCGAGCGAGCTGATGGCCGCCCGGTGGAAGCTCGAGACCGGGCAGGAGGTCGACGGCGTCATCTCGGTCGACCCGGTCGCCCTGTCCTACCTGATCAAGGCCACCGGGCCGATCACCGTCGGCGACCGCCGGCTCACCAGCAGCACCTTCGTCGACGAGATCCTCCACCAGCCCTACCTGCGCTACCAGGACGACCCGGCGGCCGAGGACGCGTTCTTCGCCGAGGTGCTCACCACGACCTTCGACCGGCTCCTCGACCCGCGCACCAGCCCGTCCGCCCTCGTCAGCGCGCTCTCGCGCGGCGCCACCGAGGGGCGCCTGCTCGTCCAGTTCGCGAAGGACGACGAGCAGGAGCGGCTCGACGGCACCCGCGTCGCCGGCGCCTTCCCGACCGAGTCCGGGGAAGCGGCTCAGGCGGGCGTCTACGTCAACGACGCCACCGGGTCCAAGATGGGCTACTTCCTCGACTACGACGCCCGCATCAGCAGCGTCTCGTGCGCGGCCGGTGTGATCGGCTTTAGCGGCTCGCTGCGGATCCACTCCACAGCGCCGGGCGACGCCGCGTCGCTGCCGCCCACGGTCACCGGGCCCGGTACGTACGGCGTCGCACGAGGCGACCACCTCAACGTCTTCGACCTCGTCGCTCCCGTGGGCGGCAAGATCACCGACGTCGTCGTCAACGGCGTGAAGTCGACCGGCACCAACCGCACCTTCGAGGGCCGCCCGATCGTCTCCGTGCCGATCCTTCTCGAGCCGGGTGACGTGGTCACCCTGACCTGGCGCGCGACCTCGGGCGCGGGCCACTCCGGCGGCGTCGAGCTCATCAGCACGCCCGGCGTGCAGCGCGGCGGGGGCAAGCAGTTCGTCCCAGCGCCGTGCGCCGGTGTGGAGAAGTGATGGACGTCACGCGTCCTCTGTCCACCCTCCGGGGTGGATTTGCACGCCCGTGCCACGAGATGGTCACGCGTCAGGGCACGCTTGACTTAGGATCAGGGATGACCGTTCTCGGGGAACTGGGTCTTGCTGCCTCTCTGAGGCGATCAACACATGTGGGGACATGTCGATGACTGTGCTGGGGCTCGAGTCTGCTGTGCGCGGGCGCAGGACGGCGATGCTGATGGCGCTCGACGCGCTGGCGCTCGCCGCCGCCTACTTCTTCGCCGTCGTGGTGCGCTACGACGGACTCGCTCCAGTCCCCTGGCAGCATGTGGCGCTCGTGGTCGCCGGGGCCGTCGCGCTCCAGTGGGTCATCGGCCTCGTCGGACGCCTCTACCGGGGCCGCGTCGGGGTCGCCACCAACGAGGAGACCCTCCTGCTCGGGACGGCGACGGCCGTGGCCGGCCTGGTCGTCTTCGTCGCCAACGCGTTGACCGACCCCCTGTGGATCGCTCGCAGCCTCCCCCTGACGGCCACCTTCCTCGGCTTCTTCCTCATGTTGACCACCCGGGCGCTGTGGCGTCGGCTCACCATGCGCCTGGCTCCGCTGACGGCCGCTGACGGCCAGCGCACCCTGGTGGTCGGTGCCGGCGCCAGTGGTGCCCGGCTGGCGCACTCGATGCGCAGCCACCCCGATTCGGGTCTCGTGCCGGTCGGCTTCCTCGACGACGACCCGTGGATGCGCAAGCGCCGCCACTTCGGCGTCCCGGTCCTGGGCACCGTCGCCGACCTCGAGCGCGTCGTGCGTGCCACGAGTGCAACCGCGGTGGTCGTGGCGATCCCCAGCGCCAGCAAGGAGCTGATCAAGGCCGTCGTCGACTGCAGCACCGAGCTCGGCATCACCGCAAAGGTGCTGCCGTCCTTCGCCGAGACCTTCGCCAGCAAGGCGGACGTACGCGACGTCCGTGACGTCGACATGCGCGACCTGCTCGGCCGTGCCGCCATCCAGACCGACCTCGAGTCGATCGCGGGATACGTCACCGGCAAGCGAGTGCTCGTCACCGGCGCTGGCGGCTCGATCGGCTCGGAGCTGTGCCGCCAGCTGCACCGTTTCAGCCCCGCTGAACTGATCATGCTCGACCGCGACGAGTCGGCGCTGCACGGCGTGCAGCTCTCGATCCACGGCCGTGCCCTGCTCGACAGCCCCGACGTGGTGCTCAACGACATCCGTGACGAGATTGCCTTGCGGCGCGTCTTCGAGGACCGCCGCCCAGAGGTGGTCTTCCACGCCGCGGCGCTGAAGCACCTCCCGATGCTCGAGCAGTATCCCCACGAGGCGATGAAGACCAACGTGCTCGGCACGGCCAACGTCCTCGAGGCTGCGCACGCCGTGGGCGTGACCACCTTCGTCAACATCTCCACCGACAAGGCCGCCGACCCCACCAGCGTCCTGGGCTACTCCAAGCGCGCCGCGGAGCGCCTGACCGCCGACATGGCCCGTCGGGCGGAGGGGGCCTACCTCAGCGTGCGCTTCGGCAACGTCCTCGGCTCTCGCGGGTCGGTGCTGCACACCTTCACCGCCCAGATCGAGGCCGGCGGCCCCGTGACCGTGGTCCACCCCGAGGTCACCCGCTACTTCATGA
This sequence comes from Nocardioides sp. BGA-UO-ETr-FS32, assembly GCF_059567905.1. Taxonomy (NCBI): domain Bacteria; kingdom Bacillati; phylum Actinomycetota; class Actinomycetes; order Propionibacteriales; family Nocardioidaceae; genus Nocardioides; species Nocardioides sp. BGA-UO-ETr-FS32. The sequence goes on from NZ_JCAQOX010000014.1 coordinate 158,767, forward strand.
CGGTGGAGGAGGCGGTGCAGCTCGTCATCCAGGCCGGCGCCATCGGCGAGGACGGCGAGGTGATGATCCTCGACATGGGCCAGCCCGTGAAGATCGTCGACATGGCCCAGCAGCTCATCGCGATGTCCGGCAAGAGCATCGAGATCGTCTACACCGGCCTCCGCGACGGCGAGAAGCTGCACGAGGAGCTCTTCGGTGCTGCCGAGAGCGACGAACGATCCAAGCACCCGCTCGTCTCCCACGCGCACGTGGAGCCGCTGTCGGTCGACGTCGTACGCTCCTTCGACGTCGCCGAGCACCACCACCTAGGACTGCTCCAAGCCTTCGAGGACTGGGTGCACGGGTCCGAGTCGGAGCTGGTGGGGGCCCACGGATATGGCCGCGAGCATGGAGAGGCATCGTGACTGTCGACGTCGAGACCCAGCCACGCATCCTGCTGTCCCCGCCCGACGTGGGTGCGCTGGAGCAGGACTACGTCATGAGGGCCATGCGGTCGGGCTGGGTGGCGCCGGCCGGTCCCGACCTTGACGCCTTCGAGGCCGAGATCGCGGCACGCGTGGGCGTCCCCCACGCCGTGGGCCTCGCGTCCGGCACGGCGGCCCTCCACCTCGCCCTGGTGTCGTGGGGCGTCGGCCCGGGCGACGTCGTGCCCGTCTCGACCTTCACCTTCGCCGCGACGGTCAACGCGATCCGCTACGTCGGCGCCGAGCCGTTCTTCGTCGACAGCGACGAGGAGTCGGGCAACATGAGCGCGGCGCTCCTCGAGCAGGCGCTCGCATCCTTGCGCGCCGATGACCGCAGCGTCCCCGTCGTGGTGCCCGTCGACCTCTTCGGCAAGGCCGCGGACTACTCGAGCCTCGTGCCCGTCGCGGCCGCGGCCGGGGCGAAGGTCCTGTCCGACGCCGCTGAGGCTCTGGGAGCCACGCACCACGGGAGCCCGGCCGGCTCCTTCGGTGACGCGGCGGTCCTGTCATTCAACGGCAACAAGATCATGACGACCTCGGGCGGCGGCATGCTGCTGACGCACGACCGAGCCCTCGCCGACCACGTCCGCAAGCTTTCCACGCAGGCGCGCGAACCGGTCCCGCACTACGAGCACGTCGAGGTCGGCTACAACTACCGGCTCTCCAACATCCTGGCCGCCATGGGCAGGGCGCAGCTCGTGCGACTCGACGACATGATCGCGCGTCGTCGCGAGTGGCGCGAGCGCTACCGCGCGCTGTTCGCGGACAGCCCGGGCGTGCGGATCCTCGGTGGCCAGGACGACGCGGGTGACAACTGCTGGCTGACCCCGATCGTCGTCGACCCCGCCGTGTCCCCCTGGACGGCGGCCGACCTCGGCGCTGCTCTCGACTGCGCCAACATCGAGACCCGTCCGGTCTGGAAGCCGATGCACCTCCAGCCGATCTCTGCCGGTCTTGATGGGGTGCTCGACGGGACGTCGGAGCGCATCTTCGACCACGGACTGACGCTCCCAGCCGGCTCGGTACTGTCGGACGATGACTTCGAGCGCATTGAGCGGGCGATCCTCGAGGTGACCGCTGCGTGAAACCCTACGACCCCGTCAAGCGTGGCATCGACGTGGTGGTGGGATCGGCAGCGCTGATCCTCACCGCGCCGCTGCAGGCTGTCCTGGCCCTCGTCGTACGCCGGAAGCTGGGATCGCCCCTCCTGTTCCGTCAGCTGCGGCCCGGCAAGGACGGCGAGATCTTCGAGCTGGCCAAGTTCCGCACCATGCTGGAGCCCGACGAGTCGCGGGGACTCGTGACGGACGAGCAGCGGATGACGCCGTTCGGCGCCTTCCTCCGCTCGACCAGCCTCGACGAGCTGCCGACCCTGTGGAACGTGGTGCGCGGTGACATGAGCCTCGTCGGCCCGCGGCCGCTGCTGGTGCGATACCTCGATCGCTACACGCCGGAGCAGGCGCGCCGCCACGAGGTGCGGCCGGGCGTCACCGGGCTGGCTCAAGTGAGCGGCCGCAACGCGATCTCCTGGGCCGAGAAGTTCGCCAAGGACGTCGAGTACGTCGACCGCCGCAGTCTGCGACTGGACGCGTGGATCGTCTGGCAGACGATTGCCCAGGTCCCGCGCCGGGACGGGATCTCTGCCGACGGCCAGCCGACCATGCCTGAGTTCATTGGAGAAGGGCATGGCTGAGCCGATCGTCGTCATCGGGATCGGGGGCTTCGGCCGCGAGGTGATCGACATCATCGACGCGGTGAACGCGGAAAGCCCGGAGCCGGTGTGGGAGCTGGTCGGCGTCGTCGATGACGCGCCGAACGAGCTGAACCTCGAACGGCTGGCGCTTCGCGGTGTCGACTTCCTCGGCGACACTGGGGTTCCACTGAACTGGGCCAACCCGGTGTCCTACGTCGTCGGCATTGGCAGCCCCCGAGTGCGTCGGCTGATGGCTGAGCGCTACGACGCAGCGAGCTTCCGGGCCGCGACGCTGGTCCATCCCAGCGTCACCCATGGCTTCGGTGTGAGCATCGGTGCTGGCGCCGTTGTCTGCGCAGGGGCACGACTGACCACGAACATCACCGTCGGCCAGCACGTCCACATCAACCTTAATGTGACGGTCGGTCACGACAGCTCGATCGGTGACTTCGTCAGCGTGAACCCACTGGCCTCGATCTCGGGTGACTGCGTCATCGAGGATGGTGTGCTCATCGGCGTTGCTGGTGTCGTCCTGAACGGGCTCACCATCGGCGCTGGCGCCGTTCTCGGGGGGTCTGCCTGTGCAGTTCGCGACCTCGACGCTGGAGTCGTGGCGGTCGGAGTTCCGGCCAAGCCCATGGGCGCATGACCCCTCACGAACAAGCTGCTGGTCACGCGTTGCCGAAAGCATCCCGGTGCGCCGTCGCCACTGCCGCCCCGATCACCATCGACGCCTTCCTTGTGCCTCATGTCGATCAGCTGCTGGCACGAGGCGCCACTGTGAGTCTCCTGGCCGGACCCGGGGAGTTCCCTGACGTCACCGGACAGACAGATGCGATCGTTCGGATGATTCCCCACCTGCGTCGCGAGCCCTCACCCGCGGCGGACCTGCGGGCGCTACTAACGACGTGGCGCGTCCTTCGTCGTGATCGCATCGAGGCGATTCACATCGGTACTCCGAAGGCCGGACTCGTCGTCGGGCTGGCGGCCGTCCTGGCACGCGTGTGCCGTCGCGTCTACACGATTCACGGCCTGAGGTACGAGACGATGCGCGGCGGAGGACGAACCGTGTTCCGGCTCCTCGAGAAGCTCTCCTGCGCGATGGCGACAGACGTCCTGGCCGTCAGTCAGTCCGTCGCCGACACCGCCGTCGACGAGGGCGTCGTCTCCCGGTCGAAGGTGCGCGTGCTGGGACGCGGCAGCATCTCCGGCGTCGATGCCGCGCGGTTCCAGTTCACCGCCGAGAGGCGCAGCGAGTCGCGCCGACAATGGGGTGTCTTGGACGCCGACCTGGTGGTGCTGTTCGTCGGCAGGCTGAGCGTCGACAAGGGAATCAACGACCTGCCGATGATCTGGAGCGAGGTCCGCGCGCAGGTGGAGGGTGCGCGCCTCGTCGTCATCGGAGAGGTCGACACATCGCAGCGCCCGGCTCCGCCGGCGCTCGCAGCTCTTGCGAGCGACCCCACCGTCGCGATGCTTGGGCACGTAGCGGACCCCTCGGCCGCTTACTCTGCGGCGGACGTCTTGCTCCTGCCCACGCGACGCGAGGGCTTCGGCACGGTCGTTCTCGAGGCGGCGGCCGCGGGTGTCCCGACCGTGGGAAGCGACGTGACCGGCGTGAGGGATGCGATCGAGGCGGGAGTGACGGGCGTGCTGGTCGCGCCAGAGAGTCCACGAGAGTTCGCCAAGGCGGTGGCGGGTCTGCTCAACGACCGCGAAGCGCGGCAGCTGCTCGGTGAGAACGCTCGACGGCGCGTGATGACCGACTTCGTCGAGGAAGACGTGGTGGCGCGCTACGTCGACGTGCTCGTGGGTGAACGATGACCGCGATTTCTGTCCTGATGCCTGTCGCCGCACCGGCACCACACCTGCGCGAGGCTCTCGAAAGTGTCCTCGCTCAGACCCACGAGGATTGGACCTTGGTGCTTATCAACGACGGTGATGACCCGGTGGTCAGAGACCTTGCGACGGCCCTGATCCCAGGCGACCGTCTCATCCTCGTGCCGATCATGGATCGGCGCGGGTTGTCGTACGCCCTCAACTGCGGCCTCGACGCCACGCGCACGGAACTGGTGGCTCGACTCGATGCCGACGACATCGCCCACCCGGATCGTCTCGCCACTCAGTCGGAACTCATGGATCGCGCGCCCACGCTGGTGTTGACCGGAATGGCTGCACGGTTGATCGACGAGTCGGGGGCCGTGATCGGTCGACGCGACGTGGTCACCAAAGACGAAGCGGCACAGCTCTTGTCCCGCAACCAGTTCATACACCCGGCCGTGATGTACCGCAGGTCCGCGGTGCGCAACGTCGGCGGATACGACGTGGCGTGCGACCTGCGTGAGGACTATGACCTCTGGTTGCGCCTGGCGGCGATCGGCGAGGTTCGCAACCTCGCCACTGTCGGCATCGACTACAGGATCTCATCGGCTCAAGTCAGTCGCCGTGCGGTCCCGTGGCGGTCGGTTCGGATGGTAGGCCGGTCCCAGGCAGCGTTGGGGCGCACCTTGGGGCGACCGCGGCTTGCCACTCTGGCTCAGCACCTGCATTGGGCGGTCGCTCAGCACCCCTTTGTCCAGCACCTTCGTAGGACCGCGTCCAGTGGAGCGTCGTCATGAATGATCCGCAGACCAAGCGAGGGCACTGGCGTCCGGCCACCTCGGAGGACGTTCGGCGTGTGCTCGTCGATGGGCTGGAAGCGCTCGAACGACACGCTCGCGCCACTGACATCTCGTACGTCCTCATAGCAGGATCGGCTCTCGGGGCGCGGCGTCACAGTGGTCCCATCCCATGGGACGACGACATCGACGTGTGCATGGAACGCGAGGACTTCCTGGCCTTCTGTCGAGCACCGTTGCCGGACTACCCTGTCGATACTCGAGCGACGGACCCGGTCATCGGCAGCGACGCCAAGTTCTACCTCCCCGCGACGCGCCTTGAGCGACCGTTCGGAGAGGCGCACAACTTCGTCCCGCCTTCCAACGGCGGAGCGTTCATCGACATCTTCTGCTTCTACCGCGCCTCCACCAAGCGTTGGGTGCGACAGCTCGAGCGGGCCCTGGGGTGGGTGGTCTACGTGCGGCCGTGGGGTTGGGCCCTCGCGACGTCCCGCCAGCCTGTCGGCTTTGCTCGTCGCCTCCGTCACTTGGCGGCCGCGACCGTTCCCCGCCGGGTTCTAGCGCGTGTCGAGCAACACCTGTGGAATCGCAGCACGAGGCGAACATCCAGCTTGCGCGGGATCGGGATCGGAGGCGTCAACGGTCGGGTCTTCTATCCGGCGGACCACATCTGGCCAGCGAAGCGCTCGGAGTTCCACGGAATGGCGGCGCGGGTGCCGAACATGCTCGATGACTTCCTGGTCCTGACGTTCGGACAAGACTTCATGACGCCGCTCGCCGACGTGTCGGACTCGGGTCACGGTGACTTCCTGGTTTGGACCGACGAGTCGCGGGGGGCGCGATGACGCGCTCGTCCGGCACCCTCACCACTCGTGCCCCAGGCGTCAGGTCAGGCGTGGGTTCAGTGGCGCTGGGCTCGCTCGGTGCTCGCGCCGCCGGCCTAGTGAGCTCGCTCGCTGCGGCGTCGCTGCTGGGGGCCACGGACTTCGGACGCTACGCACTCCTGCTCGCAGCGACGACCGTGATCGCCAGCCTGGGCGGGATGGGCTTCGCCGCGCCCCTGACGCGGAGCGTGGCCAAGGCCTCGGGTGCGGCAGACCCCGGGACAGTGCCGACCGGTGCCGTGCACGTCGCCGCAGCGACTCTGTCGACGCTTGGGCTGGCGACGGTGCTGCTGTGCTGGCCCGGCTCGGGAGTCGTGACGCTACCGGGTGCCGACGATCGTTTGTCCGTCCTCGCGGTCGGGATCTGGGTCGTCGGCATGGGGTGCAATCCCCTGTTCGTCGCCGTGCTCGTCGGGCTGCAGGAGTATCGAGGCTCTGCCCTGCTGACCTCTGCTCGAGGTGTGATGGTGGCGGTCGCCGTCACTGTTGCTTGCTTGACTGCCCCGACTGCTCAGGTCGCTGCCGCAGCCACCGGGTCGGCAGAGGTGGTGTCCGCCGGGCTCGCCTACATCTGGTTGCGTCGACGGTCGGTTCTCGTGCCTTCTTCACGCAGGTCGTGGGCGGCCGGAGCTCGGCTGCTTAAGGTCGGCTTCGCGGCAGGTGCTGTCGGGCTGGCGATCCAGACGAGCATGTGGATCGGCCAGGTCCTGCTCAGCCGGACCCCCGACGGGCTCGCGGCGGCAGGACTGTTCCTGCTGGCGACGCGGCTGATGCTCGCAGTCACGTTCGTCCCCAACGCACTGGCGACGGTGGTGCTGCCCCGGCTCACCCGGATGGGGGCCTCCTCTCGCGAAGATTCTCGTGCCGTGTCGCTGTCCTACGTCGCGCTCACAGCAGGCATCGCGACGGTGACCGCCCTTGCTGTCACGACCGCAAGCATCTGGTTCGCACCCCGCCTCGACGAGGACTACGAGGGCAATGCCCTGGCACTTGCCCTCATGGGTTTGCTAGCGGTCCTCATCTCGCTCAACAACGTGTATGGAAGCGTGGTCATCGCTCGAGGGTTCATGGGCGTGTGGATCGGGAGCGACGTCATGCTCGCAGTAGCCCTCGTCGTGTTCGCCGCAGTGCTTGTGGGCGGACTCGGCGTTGTCGGGCTCGCTCTTGCCCACGTCGTTGCATATGCCCTGTCCATCGGAGTCCTGATCATCGGAAGTCGGCCGAACACAGAAGAGGCACTGCGATGAAGGTCTTGATTGCGGGAGGGGTGTTCCGGCTGCCGCCGGACGTCCGAAAGATGCGCCAGCCGGCTCCGGAGATGGTGCTCGCGGACGGACTGCGAGCGCGGGGCGTCGAGGTGACGACAGTGCCGCTGGAGGACCTCTCCGCCGTCGCGCGGTCGGCTGACAGTGACATCGTCCACGTCCACCACCTCTCCAAGGCTGCGGTCGTGTCCGCGCTGTCTCCTGCGTCGGCCCCAATGGTCTTCACCGCCCACGCGACCGCGCGCCCTTCTCGCCGGCTCGAGGTGCTCGGCGAGAAGGTCGTCCTGAGCCGCATGCGTGCGGGCGTGTGCCTGAGCGAAGACGAGCGTCTTCAACGCGTGCACACCAAGCCCGAGTTAGAAGGACGTTTGGTCGTCATTCCGAACGGGATGGACCTCGCAGACGCAGACCCCCGCCAACGAGAGCTCGCGCCGGACGAGGTCCTGCGCGGCCTATTCGTCGGACAGCTCATCGCCGTCAAGCAGATCGACCGCATCATCGCTGCAATGCGAGACGAGCCGCGCCTGCACGTGGAGCTCGCGTACCACAACGATCACCTCCTTGCCGACCTGCGAGATGCTGCCTTCCGAAGCGGGGTGCTACACCGCATGACGTTCCTCGGCCAGCTGCGGAGCGCCGAGCTGTTCGACGCGTATCGCCGGGCACACGTCCTGCTCCTGCCCTCTCGCTCCGAGGCACTGCCGAGCGTAGTGACCGAAGGTTTGTCGACCGGCCTGCCCGTCGTCGCGAGCAGTGTCGGTGGCATCGCGTCGCAGGTGAAGGATGCCGGGATACTCGTGCCGCCAGACGGTGTCGACGAGGTGTCCCGGGTCATCCCGCAACTGATCGACCAGTACGCCGACTTGGCCGCCCGAGCGTCGCGCAGGGCCGGAGAGCTGGTCGCAGAATTCTCCGTCTCATCGATGGTCGACCGTCACGTCGACCTGTACCACCATGTCTTGGAGGGCACCCAGTGAAGATCCTGCACATCGGACCGTCCGAGGTTCCGGTCCTCTCGTCACACGGCGGCGCTGTCCAACGGCGCATTGTCGGACTGGCCCGCATCCAGGCGGCCGATGGCCACGACGTGACCGTCCTGTCACCATCGGCAGCGGGAGAGCCGGCCGGCGAGGAGTCCGACTGGAGGCGCGTCGATGTCGCGCTGAGGACCAAGCGTCCACTCCGGGACTACGAGTTCCTCATGCAGTCGCGCCGCGTCCTTGCTGGCGAACACTTCGACGTCCTGCACGCGCATGGGGTCCCCGACGCCCACCGCTGGCTGGGCGGCCTGGCCGGAGTTGCGGTGCAGACCGTCGACTTCTATCGGTACCGCCTGACCGACAAGCAGTGGGGCCACCGTTACTACACCAAGTCTCTGAACCGCTACGCCAGGATCATGCCGGTCTCGCAGTTCTGTCGGGATGGTCTGACTGCCTACTACCCCGCGCTCACGACCCCCCTCGAGGTCGTACCGAACGGTGTCGACCCGTCGCAGTTCGACAGCGACCCGGCAGCGGCCGATGCCGCCCGCTCGGCGCTCGCGCTGCCCCGTGACCGACGACTCGTCGTCTACCTCGGTCGGGTGTGCCACCAGAAAGGGTCAGACCTCCTCAAACCACTCGCGGAGCGGCTGCGTCTCTCGCATCCTGACACCGTCGTGGTGGCCGCTGGCCCACCGGAGCAGTTCAGTGCTGAGACGGGCACCCGCTCGACGCTCATGGACGACCTTGCAGGGGCTGGAGTCGTCGTGACTGGCGCCGTGCACGAAGACTACTTGGCGGGACTGCTGGCGGCAGCAGATGTGGTTGTGCTTCCGACCCGTGCGGACGAGATGTTCGGGATGGCCGCGTTGGAGGCTCTGTCGTGCGGCACACCTGTCGTTGCCAGCGACCTTGGCGGGATACCGGAGGCAGTCGGAAGCGCCGGTGTCGTCTTTCAAGCTGAGGATGGATCGGCCTTCCATCGCTCCGTGGGTGAGGTGTTGGACGGCCAAGCATCGGGCCAGGACTGGACCGCGCGAGCACGCGCTCACGCGCTTCGATTCTCGTGGGGCGAGGTCGCCCGCAGAACCCACGAGGTGTACGCGGCCTCGCTGGAACTGTCATGACGGTCGCGCAGGCGACCGACCGCATCGAGGCGAGCACGCGGCCTGACGCTCTCCTGTCCAGTCGACGGCTCGTACGCGCCGCGTTGGTCGTCCTCGGGGCAGTCGCGCTTGCGGGAAGCGTTCTGAGCACGCAGCCGGACGCCCCACTTCTGGCGTTGTCCGCCGGCTTCATGCTGTTGATTGCACTGGGGGTTGTTCCGTTGCGACACAGGGCCCCGGGAATCAACGCCCTTGACCCCTTCCTTGCCGTAGGTCTGCTCTTCGGTGCCGTCATTCCGATCATCAACGTCATCGCCGGACCACCCAGGGTGGGCATCCGGTCGGCCGCTTCCGCTCAGGCCGCAATCCACGTTCAGGCAATCGCGCTCGTGTTCTTCGCGGGAGCAATGGTCGGGTGGACCTTGTGGCGCTCGCCCGTGAAGGAGCACCCGTCGATTGACTGGCCGAGCCGACGTTACGCGTTCGGGCTGATCTGCCTGGGGGCGGGCGGCCTCCTCGTTCGGGTCGTCATCGGCGTGGAGCATGCGAGCTCGCTCATCGGTTTGGCCAGCACCTTGGTCACCCCGCTGTTGGCCGTCGGCACGTTCCTTGCCCTCGCCCAGATGCGGGTCGGTCCGCGACTCCTCGCGAGTGTCGTCCTCGTGCCCGGATCACTGATCGGTCTGGCGAGCTACTCGTTGAACCGCGCCATCTTCGTGGTGCCGGTTGCAGCGATGCTGATCGTGTTGGTGCGTGCCGGTCGAATCCGGCGTGTTGTGCGGGTTGGTCTAATCCTCGTGACGGTCGCGGTTGCCTTCTTCGTGGTGATCGGTCTGGTGCGTATCGAGAACCTTCGTGAGGAGTACGGCGCCAACGTGCAGCGGCAGTCGGCGTTAGAGCTGGCGTCCACAAGTCTTCAGGTGTACGGGCAATCTCCCTACCTGACTGGGAGCAGCCTCGACAGCCCCTATGTAGCTGCGTTCAGCGGGAAGTCGTTCGTGGCGTCTGCGCTTGCGCCGATTCCTGCTGTCGGGGACCAGTATCGATCAATCACTGGAACTCGCCTCTTCAACCAGCAGCTCGGCCGCGGACAGGCAAGCGATCAGATCGTGCCCCTGTGGCTCGAGGCTTTCCTGTCCGGCGGTCTGTGGCTGACTCTGGCAGTTGCACTGGTTGTCGGCCTGCTCCTCAAGTGGTGCGACGAGGTGATGCGTACGAGTGGGCACGTCATGGGCGTCTACCTAGCCGCTTTCTTCGCGCTGTGGCTCGCACAATCGATGATCGTTTCGCTCTTGGTCCTCGCGCAGGTGACCTACTACTTCGTACTGCCAGTGCTGGCGGTGTCGTGGATCGGCCGGGCCGCTGGACCAAGTGACGGTCAGGATCGCTTCGGCGTGAAGAGGAAGTTGTTGACGTAGTTCTGCTCGTGTCCCGCCAGGATCGTGGCCCCGTCGGTAGTCAGGTGGCGCAACTGGTTCGCACCGACATCGAAGTCCTCCCACCGCATGGTCCCGAACCCACTCAGTGGCGTGCACGTGTATCCCAGGTCGATGAGCTCCGCGACCGTCCGGACGACCATCTCGGGTGAGGTGTGTCGAGCCTCGATCTCGACGACCAGCGCCGGAGCGTGCCGCTCGATCGTCTCGCGTGCGCCAGCCACCACGGCACGCTCATGTCCCTCGACATCGATCTTGATGAGCGACACCGGGCGGTGCTGCTCCACCAGGTGATCCAGCGGGACGCAGCGGACGGAGTACGTCGCCGCCTCGCCCGTGAGCGGCTGCAGTGTGCCGAGGGGCGCATGGTGGTTCGCGCCCGAGGTGGGGACCGCCAGTGTGGCGACCCCCGCCTCCACCGAGGCTGCGAGATTGAGCGCTACGACGTTCGTGCCCCAGATGCTGCGCACCAGCTCGGCATACACGTCGGGATTGGGCTCGAGTGCCAGTACCTGGCCTGTCGGCCCGACGCGTCGGGAGATCGCTGCCGCGTAGTTGCCGACGCTGGCGCCCACATCGATCGCGACCGAGCCCCGGGTGGCGTACTGGAGACATGCCCTGAGGTCGGCGTTGGCTTCGATCTGGGGCAGCTTGCGTCCCCAATACTCCGTGAGCAGCCGCGCCGTCGGTCGACGCGAGCGCAGCCGGCGGCCGAGCCCACCGTTCGTCATGATTTCCCCGCTTCTACGAATTGTCGAACGACAGTAAGCTGTCGCTTTTGATCATGCGTGCGCCGACGGACGATGCCGGTGGCCTCGCCATTCAGGATGAGAGATGCCCGTGGTGCGGTTCCTAGAGTAGAGGTCGCACAACAGGGGCACGTGATGGCAGTCAGACGGATGCCTGCTTCGAGGCAAGATGCTCCGAGGGCGCTGCCCAAAGTCGTGACGCGATCGGATGAGCGGAGCACCGATTGTGGTTCGCGGCAGGCGAGGGGACCCATCCTCGCCGGACCACGGGTCCGTCCACCCACGGCAACCTGAAGGCCTCAGTTCAGGCGAGACGAGCTCGGGGATTCGATGCGGCGAATGGCAGCGACGGCCGCTCGTAGAACAAGGGCCGCCGCCGACTGTGTATGCGAGTGAGTTTGTCAGCTGCCGCTGTTGATCATGCCCGCGCCGACGGTGACGCCGGTCGCCTCGTCGATCAGGATGAACGAGCCTGTGGTGCGGTTCTTCGAGTACGGGTCGCACAGCAGCGGCACCGTGGTGCGCAGCTGGACGCGGCCGATCTCGTTGAGCCCGAGCTCGCCGGCCTCCTGGTCGCGGTGCAGCGAGTTGACGTCGAGGCGGTACTGGATGTCCTTGACCATCGCGCGCCCGGTGCGGGTGGTGTGCTTGATGGCGAGCTTCTGCCGCGGCTTGAGGGGCTCGTTGGTCATCCAGCAGACCATCGCGTCGATGTCCTGGCTGGGCTTGGGCGCGTTCTTGGGGCGGGCGATCATGTCGCCGCGCGAGACGTCGACGTCGTCCTCGAGGTGGATCGTCACCGACATGGGCGGGAACGCCTCGGCGATCTCCTGGTCGAAGAGCTCCACCCGCGAGATGGTCGAGGTCATGCCGCTGGGCAGCACGACGACCTCGTCGCCCTTCTTGAGCACGCCACCGGCCACCTGGCCGGCGTACCCGCGGAAGTCGTGGTACTGGTCGGACTTGGGGCGGATGACGTACTGCACCGGGAAGCGGGTGTCCACGAGGTCGCGGTCGGAGGCGACGTGGACGTGCTCGAGGTGGTGCATGAGCGTCGGCCCGGAGTACCACGGGGTGTTCTCCGAGCGGTTGACGACGTTGTCGCCCTGCAGCGCCGAGATCGGGATGACCTCGAGGTCGGGGATGTTGAGCTTCGTCGCGAAGGTCGTGAACTCGCGGTGGATCTTCTCGTAGACCTCCTCCGACCAGTCGACGAGGTCCATCTTGTTGATCGCGAGCACGAGGTGCGGGACCCGCAGCAGCGAGAGCAGGACCGCGTGGCGGCGAGACTGCTCGGTGAGGCCCTGGCGCGCGTCGACGAGGACCAGGCCCAGGTCGGCGGTCGAGGCGCCGGTCACCATGTTGCGGGTGTACTGGATGTGCCCCGGGGTGTCGGCGATGATGAACTTGCGGTTGGGCGTCGCGAAGTAGCGGTAGGCCACGTCGATGGTGATGCCCTGCTCGCGCTCGGAGCGCAGGCCGTCGGTCAGCAGCGCCAGGTCGGTGTAGTCGTAGCCCTTGGACTGCGAGGTCGACTCCACCGCCTCGAGCTGGTCCTCGAAGATCGACTTCGAGTCGAGGAGCAGGCGCCCGATGAGGGTGGACTTGCCGTCGTCGACCGAGCCGGCGGTCGCGAAGCGGAGCAGGTCGGCGTTCTCGGTGACGGCGGCAGCTTCCTCGCCGACCGTGGTCTTCTCGGTCTTGTCCGGCGTGGCCATCAGAAGTAGCCCTCCTTCTTGCGGTCTTCCATGGCTGCCTCGGAGAACCGGTCGTCTCCTCGGGTGGCGCCGCGCTCGGTCACGCGGGCGACGGCGATCTCCTCGATGATGGCGGCGGTGTCCTTGGCCTCGGACTCCACGCAGCCGGTCTGGGTGCGGTCGCCGACGGTGCGGAAGCGGACCATCCTGGTCTCGACCTTCTCGCCGCCCTTGGGCTGGATCTCCGGGCCGACCGACAGCAGCATGCCGTCGCGCTCGATGACCTCGCGCTCGTGGGCGAAGTAGATGGAGGGGATCTCGATCTGCTCGCGGTGGATGTAGCTCCAGATGTCGAGCTCGGTCCAGTTCGACAGCGGGAAGATCCGCATGTGCTCACCGGCGTGGATGCGGCCGTTGTAGAGGCTCCACAGCTCGGGGCGCTGCATCTTGGGGTCCCACTGGCCGAAGTCGTCGCGGTGGGAGTAGACGCGCTCCTTGGCGCGAGCTTTCTCCTCGTCGCGGCGACCGCCACCGAAGGCGGCGGTGAAGCCGTTCTCCTCGATGGCGCCGAGCAGCGTGCCGATCTGCATCCGGTTGCGGCTCGTCTTGCCGTCGTCGACGACGTGACCCGCGGCGATCGCCTCGTCGATCGTGGCGACGATCATCCGGGCGCCGAGGCGCTCGACCCACGAGTCGCGCGTGGTGAGCACCTCGTCGAAGTCGAGGCCGGTGTCGACCTGCAGCAGCGGGAACGGCAGCTTGGCCGGGAAGAACGCCTTCTCCGCGAGGCGGAGCATGACGATCGAGTCCTTGCCGCCGGAGAACATGAGGACCGGCTTCTCGAACTCGGCGGCGACCTCACGGAAGATGTGGATCGACTCGGCCTCGAGCTGGTCCAGCTGACTCAGCTGGTAGTCGACGTGGGTGTTGGTCATGGCGTGGCGAGGACCTCTCCTAGGGACAGCAGCGTTCATCGTAGCGACGACGCACGCCACGGTGAATTCGCACTGCTGGGCGTGGTCGGTCAGACTCGTCAGAATGAGCCGTACCCCCCGACTCGCGCCCCGCCACCACCTGCTCGCCGGCGTACTCACCGTGGCCCTCCTGGCCACGGGTTGCTCCGCCGCCGACGGAGGCGACGCCAACCCCCCGTCGTACGAGCAGAGCGACGCGGTCGACGCCACCGTCCTGCCCCAGCTCGCCGCCAATGGCGAGGACCCCGAGGCCGCCGCCGACGCCGCCTGGGTCGTGGACGCCACCATCGACGACGTCGATAAGGGCACGGCTGTCACCCTCGTCGCGCGCACGGAGGACGGCTGGGACGAGGTCGACGAGCAGGAGACCGACGGCGACGGCCGCGTCTCCCTCACCAGCCGCTCGGACGGCGACCTCCACGTGGTGGTCGGCGACGGCGGCGACGCGATCGGCGCCGAGGTCTCGACCGACGACGCGCCCGCGGCGACCTTCACCGACGACTTCGACGAGGACTCGGTCGACGAGGAGGGCGCCACCTGGCTGACCCGCGACCAGGGCTACACCGGCGTACGCACCTGCTCGCGCGCCGGCGCCGAGGCCGCCGAGGTCACCGACGGCGTGCTCGAGCTCAGCGTCATGGAGGCCCCCGACCGCAAGGGCGACGAGTGCCAGCTGCCCGGTCGCCGCAAGAAGTTCCCCTTCCGCGTCAACGGCCACGTCGGCACCGAGTTCAGCCACTCGTTCACCTACGGCTTCGCCGCCGCTCGGATCCGTACGCAGTCCGCGCGCGGGCAGCACGCGGCCTTCTGGCTGCAGGCCGTCGGGGGCCAGAAGGTCGGCGGCCCCGAGAAGGGCGGCGCCGAGATCGACGTCATCGAGTACTTCGGCGACGACCACCCCGAGGGTGGCCTGACCAGCTTCACCTACTTCCTCGACAAGGCCGGCAAGAAGCAGACGGTCGGCGGCTGGCTGCCCGACGCCGAGCAGTACGGCGACGACTGGTCCGAGAAGTACCACGTGTTCTCCGTCGAGTGGACGCCCGAGGAGTACGTCTTCCGCATCGACGGCCAGGTCACCCAGCGCCTCGAGGGCCCGACGTCCGGGCAGCCGGAGTTCCTGATCCTGTCGCTGCTGTCGTCGGACTACGAGCTGCCGCGCTTCAACGGCGAGCTGCCCGAGACCATGGAGGTCGACTGGGCGCGGGTGTGGGAGACCGGGCCGCGCTAGTCAGCGGTGGTAGCGCGAGATGTGCGGGCAGGCCTGCCCGTGCTTGAGCCGGCACCGGGTCCTGCGCCACAGGCGGCGCGTCACGTTCGTCACGGCGACGATGATCGGTCGGTCGGGGACATCGTGGGGGCGGCTTGATCAAAAGTTGAAGGAATCGTTGCCGAGCGGGGTGGTTTCGAGGCTCGCTCCGCTCGCACCTCAAGCACCGAGGGGACCCCAAGAGGTCAGGGGGAGTCGAGGACGAGGGTGATCGGGCCGTCGTTGACGCTCTCCACCCGCATGTCGGCACCGAAGCGGCCCCGCTCCACGTGTGCGCCGAGGCGTTCGAGCTCGGCGCACACCGCGTCGTACGCCGGCTCGCTCACGGGTCCGGGCGCGGCCGCCTGCCAGGTGGGGCGGCGGCCCTTGCGCGCGTCGCCGTAGAGGGTGAACTGGCTGACCACGAGCACCGGCGCGCCGACGTCGCTCGCGCTCCGCTCCTCGCGCAGCAGGCGCAGGTCCCACACCTTGCGCGCCGTCCACGCGACCTCGGCCGGTCCGTCGTCGTGGGTGACGCCGAGGTAGACCAGGAGGCCGGGGCGGTCGAGCTCGCCGACCACCTCGCCGTCGACCCGGACGTTGGCGGAGAGGACCCGCTGGATGACCGCACGCATGAGGACATGGTCTCGATACGCTCGCTTCGCTCGCTACTCGACCACCGAGGAAATACATGTCTGACGCGTTGCTGATCACGGTCGCCCCCACCGGGGCCGAGACCGCCAAGGCCGACTGCCCGCAGCTCCCCACCACCCCGGAGGAGATCGCGCGCACGGCCGCCGAGTGCGAGGCGGCCGGCGCCGCCATGATCCACATCCACGTGCGCGACACCTCGCACCAGCCGACGCTCGACCAGGCGCTGCTGCGCGAGTGGGTCGCCGCCGTGCGCGAGTCGTCGTCCCTCGTCGTCCAGCTCTCCACGGGCGGCTCGGTGCACGACCCCCTCGAGGAGCGGCTCAAGGTCCTCGACGCCGAGCCCGACTCGTGCTCGCTGACGATGGGCACCACGAACTTCGGCGACGACGTCTTCCTCAACCCGTGGCCGTTCGTGAAGGACCTCTACCAGCTGGCCCTCTCGCGGGGCGTCGCCCCCGAGTTCGAGCTGTTCGACCTCGGCCAGGTGCACGCGCTGGACCGGCTGCTGCGCCAGTACGGCATCCCGGACAGCGGCAAGGTGCACGTCGACTTCGTGATGGGCGTGCCCGGCGGCATGCCCGGCACCGCGCCCGCGCTCGTCGCGGGGGTCACCGCACTGCCGCCCGAGGTCACCTCGTGGTCCGCCACCGGCATCGGCCGCTCGACCCTCGCCGTCGCGATGGCCTCGCTCTCGATGGGCGGCCACCTGCGCGTCGGGATGGAGGACGTCCTCACCATCAGCCGCGGCGTACCGGTCGAGTCCAACGCCCAGCTCGTCGAGCGCGCGGTCGACCTCGGCCGGATCGCGCAGCGGGAGCCGATGACGCCCGCGGGGTGCCGGGAGCTGCTCGGGCTGGGCTGAGTCCTGGCCCGGGTCCTGGCCCGGGTCACCGCGGGAGCGGCAGCTCCACCACGTGGACCGCGTTGTGGTCGTGGTTGGAGATCAACAGGAAGTCGTCCGTCGCGGCCGCGCTCGCGCTGCCCGGAGGCGGCCCGATCACGTGCGTGGCACGCCGCGTGCGCGGATCGATCCGGACGACGACGGAGTCCGTACGAAGCCACACGGCGCCGCCTCCGACCGTGAGGTCTCCGCCGCCGATGGCCAGGCCGGTCATCGCGAGCTGCTCGGACTCGCCGGAGCGCGGGTCGATGCGGGAGACGGAGCCGTCGCCCTGGTTCATCACCCACACCGCTCCGAAGCCGACGTCGAGGAACCGCGGCCTCGGCCCGACGGGCACGCTCGTCCACGAACCCGAGCCGAGGTCGTACCTCTCGACCGTGCCCTCGTTGGTCGGCACCCACAGGGAGCCGAAGCCGGCCCGCACCGCCACCGCCCCCTCGGGTGCCTCGATCTCCTCGACGACCGCACTGCCCTCCACCACGGCGATCCGCGGCTCGGACGGTTCGACGAGCACGTACGCCCGGCCGTCGGCGGCACCCACGACCGCCTCGGCCACCGGGCTGGCAGGCAGTCGTACCCGGTCGAGCACGGCGCCGGTGGTCGCGTCGAGGCGGAAGAGGGCGCTCGGGTTGAGGCTGGGCACCCACACGGACTCCGGCGTGGCAGCCAACGCCTGCACGACGTCGCCCGGGATCCTGGCCCGCGCGGTGATCGCACCGCTCGCGGCGTAGCGCACGGCCCCCGGAGCGACGCCCGACAGCCAGACCCCGTCACCCGCGGTCACGGCGAAGTCGGCGAACGGGCGAGCCGGCAGCGTGCGCGCCCCGACCTCCTTCAGCGACAAGGTCGCGGGGAGGTCGCCCGCCTCGAGGTACGTCGGGCTGGGCGAGTCGTCGTCCTCAGGCGTGGGGGTCTCGCTGGAGCTGGCCGGCTCCTCGGGTCGTTCGTCCTCCGCGCACCCGAGCAGCGCACCTGCGAGCAGCAGGAGGGTCGCTACGGGTGGGCCGAGCCTCATGCGCTCGATGATCCTCGGCGGGTCGTCGAACGCACACGGCATTAGCCGGCGGTCTGGTCCACCTGTGGGGCCGCTTCTCGACGCTGCCGCGCCGACACGCCGTACGGACTCCCGCGACACGCCGGTCACAGCGCCGGCGGTGCCGGATTCGGGCCCCTCAGGCGGCGACCGGCAGGGCCATCGCCGCGCGAACGGTCCGCACCACCACGTCCGGCGAGAACATCACCTGCTCCCACGTGAAGCGCAGGACGGTCCAGCCGGCGATGACGAGCGCGTTGTAGCGCACGCAGTCGGCGTCGTGCTCCGCCTTGCCGGCGTGGAAGGCCCACGAGTTCGCCTCGATGGCGAGCGCGCGGAACGGGTCGGCCAGGTCGGGGTGGTAGGTCACGCCGCCGACCGTCGTGGCCCACTGCGGGACGACGTCGATCCCCGCCTCGACCAGGATCGCCCGGAGCACCGACTCGAAGGGGTTGGCGGCGAGCGGAGTGGCGTGCTCGAGCACCCGACGAATGCGCTCGGGGGTGTCGGGCCGGATGGTGGCGAGGAGGTCGTCGTGGCACAGCTGGCCGTGGCGGAGCGCGGAGTCCGCCACAGCGATTGCCTCGTCGAACGGGAGCTCAGCAGCGCAGTCAAGGACCGTACGCAGCCGCGAGGTCGCCCAGCCGTCGCGGTCGGACGGCGGCAGCACGGCGTACGCCAGCTCGGCGTGGACGGGCGTGCCGGGCCTGCGCGGCGCGACGACCTGCGGGAAGCGTGCCGGCCACTTGGTCTCCCAGCCCCAGTGCGATGCGGCCGAGAGCAGGCGCAGGTGGCCGCCCACCTCGCGGGCCACGGCCCGGGCCTCGTCGGCCGTCGGCAACGCGTAGCGGCCACGGGAGACGCGTACGACCTGCCGGGCCTCGACGGCCCGCCGCAGGCGCTTGCGGCTGGTGAGGGTGAGGATCTCCGCGGTCGCCCCGATCCCGCCGAGGCGGGTCAGGGCGGTGACGGGATCCATGGCCGGGAGTCTGGCCCGGGCGCCGGATCGGCGCGACCGGTCATCCACAGGGCCGCAGGCCGGTCCTCAGCCGTCGTCGACCTTCTTCATCCCGACCAGCCCGGGGCGGTAGGACGGATCCTCGAGCTGCGCGATGGTCGGCGAGCCGAACATGGGCAGGCCCTGCTGCTTGCGCAGGAAGCCCCAGACGATGGGCAGCACCACCAGGACGGCCAGGCCGATGCCGGCGATCAGCATCGGGTGCGTCTCCTCCTCGCCGAGCGGCGCCCAGCCGGACTTGTCGAGCAGGGCGACGCCGCTCATGGTCAGGACGACGACGATGCCGCGGCGGATGAACGACTGCGGCACGCGCGGGGCGAGCATCGAGCCGAGGATGGTGCCCGGTACGGACCCGACCAGGAGGGGGACCAGGATCCCCCAGTCGATGCCGTGGAGGAAGATGTTGGAGACGGCGGCCGCCAGGACCAGCGGGACCGCCTGGACGAGGTCGGTGCCGACGAGCCGCACCGCGGAGAGCCCCGGATAGAGCATCAGCAGCGCGATCATGATGACCGAGCCGGAGCCGACGCTCGTGACGCCCACCAGCAGGCCGCCCAGCATGCCCACGAGGAGGGTCGGCACGACCCGGACCGCGGGGTCGTCGTCGACGACGTGGTTGCCCGAGCGCACGCGCAGCAGGTTGACGTAGAGCCGGAGGGCGTACGTCGCGGCGGCCAGCAGGAGCGCGAAGCCGATGCAGATGATCAGCACGTGGTTGAGCTCGTCGACGTCGTCGGTGAACCACGCGATGAGGTGGGGCCCGAGCAGGGCCATCGGGATGGAGCCGATCATCAGCCACTTGGCGAGCTGCATGTTGGGCGAGCCCTCGCGCTTGTGCACGATCGCGCCGCCGGTCTTGTAGACCGCCGCCGCTGTCAGGTCGGCGGTGACGACCGTCGCGGCCTCGCCCACCCCCAGGAACAGCAGCGCCGGCGTCATCAGCGCGCCGCCGCCCATGCCGGTCAGCCCGACCACGATGCCGACGACGAACCCGGCCGCGAGGATCGAGAAGAACGTGATGGTGAGGATCTCGAGCATCAGCGGTCTCCGACGAGTCTGGGTACGACGACGCTCAGCATGGCAGTGATTGTGCCGGTTGCCGTCTCGGCGGCTGCCGTACCGCGCCGGTAGGGGTCGGCCACGTCGTGGGCGGGGGTGGCGGGCGTACGCCGCCGGCCCGCGGCCTCGACCAGCTCGCGTCCGCTCAGGCCGGGGAGCTCCGCGATCGTCGCCTCGAACTGCCCGAGCGTGAAGACCTTGCGGTGCAGCTGCGGGTGGTCGTCGAGGATGTGCTGGCGGTGGGTGGACTCCGCGGTGAGGACCAGGTCGGCATCGGCGAGGACCGCCCGGGACAGGTAGCGGCTGCGGAAGGCGCCCGCCGAGTCGGGGGCGAGCGTCGTGGGCAGCGTGGGCGACATGTCGGCGTTGATCGCGTGGCCGTCGCGGGCGTGGGTGCCCGCGCTGCTGAACTCGACGCCCGACTGCTCGGGGTCGCCGGCCAGGTCGCGCGCGACGAGCTCCATGACGGGCGAGCGACAGATGTTGGCGGTGCACACGAAGAGCACCCGGAGCGGCTCAGGCATGGGTGCCGGTCAGCGTCGGCAGGTGGAGGAAGCCCGCCTCGTCGAGCGCGACGAGGACGTCGTCCAGCGCGTCCTCGATGGTGCGGCCCGTCGTGTCCACGCGTACGGCGGGGTCCTCCGGCTCCTCGTAGGGCGAGGAGATCCCGGTGAACTCGGGGATCTCGCCGGCGCGCGCCTTGGCGTAGAGGCCCTTGCGGTCCCGGCGCTCGCACTCCTCCAGCGGCGTGGCGACGTGGACGAGGAAGAACGCGCCGCCGGCGGCCTCGACCATCTCGCGCACCTGCTCGCGGGTCTCGGCGAACGGCGCGATCGGCGAGCAGACCGCCACCCCGCCGTGGCGGGCGATCTCGGCGGCCACCCAGCCGATGCGGCGGATGTTGGTCTCGCGGTCGGCCTTGGAGAAGGTGAGCCCGGCGGACAGGTGGCGGCGTACGACGTCGCCGTCGAGGCTGGTCACCGACCGCCCGCCCTGCTCGAGGAGGAGGTCCATCAGGGCGCGGGCGAGCGTGGACTTGCCGCTGCCGGAGAGACCGGTGAAGAACAGGACGAGCCCCTGGTCCTCGCGTGCGGGCCGGTCCTCGTCGACGATGGCGGCGATGGCGTCGGGGAACGCGTCGGGGAGGTCTGCTCGACCACCGAAGGGTGAGGTCAGGGCGTGGACCGGGTCGGGCCCGGCGTACGTCCCCACGACCTGAGTCCCCAGGGCGTGGTCGGCCTCGGCGTCACCGTGGGAGGGGAGCGGGACCGCCACGACGGAGGCGTCGTCGAGCAGGTCGGCGGCCGCGAGGCTCGCACGCACGAGCGCGACGGGGGAGAGCTCGGCCGTCCCGGTGCCGGTCAGGGCGAGGAGGACCACGCGACCGAGGCCGCGGAGCTCGGCGAGGTCTGCCTCGGTGAGGGCGTCGACGACGGGCACGAACGTCGCGCCGGCGTGCTGCTCACGCACCTGCGCGGGCGTCAGGTGCAGCCGGCGGAAGGGGCCGTACTGGGCGTGCGTCAGCGGCTCGAGCGACCCGTCGGCGGCGACCCGGGCCAGCGGCAGGCCCTCGGGGTCGACCAGCTCGGCCTCGGCGGCGCCGTCGGGGAGGGTCAGGGTGACCGGGGACCCCGGCTCGTTGAAGCGGGTGAGCGGGGCGTAGGCGCCGGAGACGAGGAGCTCCAGGTCGTCGAGCTCGGTCGGCGTCGGGCAGTGCTGGATCACCCGCGCATCCTCTCACCCTGACGGTGAGTAGCCTGCGCCCCATGTCTGCCGCTGCTGCTCAGCCCGTCGTCGCCGAGATCGTCCGCTCCGGGTTCGTCGAGGGCCACCACTACGGCTCGATCGTGGCGCTCGCCGCCGACGGCACCGTCGACTGGTCGGTGGGCGACGTCGAGGCGCCGGTGCTCCCGCGCTCGAGCAACAAGCCGGTCCAGGCCCTCGCGATGGTCGAGCTCGGCCTCGACCTGCCCGACGACCTGCTGGCGCTGGCCTGCGCGTCGCACTCGGGCGAGGCGTTCCACGTCGAGGGCGTACGCCGCACGCTGGCCTCGGCCGGGCTGGACGAGTCGGCCCTGCAGACCCCGCCCGACTTCCCGCTCGACGACGCCGCGCGCGAGGCCGTCCTGCGCGCGGGCGGCACCAAGACCTCGATCCAGATGAACTGCTCCGGCAAGCACGCCGCGATGCTCGCCACGTGCGTGCTGCGCGGCTGGGACACCGCGACCTACCTCGACCCCGCCCACCCGTTGCAGGTGGCGATCATCAACACCTTCGCCAAGCTCACCGGCGAGCCCGTGACGACCGTCGCGGTCGACGGCTGCGGAGCCCCGCTGCTGTCGACCTCGCTGACCGGGCTCGCGCGCGCGTTCGCCTCCCTGGCCTCCGCGACCGACGGCCCCCAGCGCCGCGTGGCCGACGCCATCCGGCGCCACCCCGAGTACGTCAGCGGCACCACCCGCGACGAGCTCGCGCTGCACCGTGCCGTGCCGGGTCTGATCGGCAAGGCCGGAGCGGAGTCGGTGTACGCCGTCGCGCTGCCCGACGGCCGCGCCTGGGCGCTCAAGACCGACGACGGCGCGCCCCGCGTACGCCCGGTGCTGATGGCCGAGGCCCTGCGCCGCTCCGGCGTGCTCGACGAGGCAGGGGTCGACGCCGACGCGGTGCGGTCAACGGGGCGGCTCGAGCTCCTCGGCGGCGGGGTGCCGGTCGGGGAGATCCGCGCGGTCTTCTGAGCCGACCGCGAGCGCGAGGAGCGCGCCGAGGAGGGCGCCGAGCAGGGTGCCGAGGGTGTTGGCGACGACGTCGGCGTGCGTCGCCGAGCGCCCGGCGAGGGCCGCGGCCTGCACGACCTCGACGAGGAACGACGCGGCGAAGCCGAGCGCGGTCCAGTCGCGCCACGTGGGTCGCGGCCACAGGAGCGTGCCCAGCAGGCTCAGGGGCACGAACGCGGCGACGTTGAGCCCGAACTCCACGCGCTCCGGCGCCGCCAGGACCTCTGGCAGCCCCAGGCGGCCCAGGAGCCCCGACACGGTCTCGACCAGCCACGACGGTCCGGCCGACGACGGCGCCAGCAGGGTGACCGCCAGCACCACGGTCCACGCCGCGAGCGCCACGGCCACTGCGCGGCGTACGGCGGGGTGGAGCCGGGGGCGGGGCATGCGGCGATCCTAGACGGCGCCCGATGGCACCCCGATGGGCGGTGCGAGCAGCGCTGTTAGCGCGAAAGTTCGCTTGTGATCTGCCGTTGTGAGTGGGCTCACCTGCTGTGGACTTGTTTTGTGCTAACAGAGTTAGCACACTGGAGACATGGCCAAGGACAAGAGCCCGGCCAGGACGAGCGGCAAGAGCGGCGATCGCGCCGGCACGAAGACCAGCAAGGCGGTCGTCGACTCGCTCGGCTCGCTGGGCGACTACCTCAAGGAGCAGCGCCTCGGAGCGCAGCTCTCCCTCCGACAGCTCGCCGACCAGGTCGGCGTCAGCAACCCCTACCTCAGCCAGATCGAGCGCGGCCTGCGCAAGCCGTCCGCCGAGGTGCTCCAGCAGCTGGCACGCGCCCTGCGCGTCAGCGCCGAGCAACTCTACGTCCGCGCCGGCATCGTCCACCCCGACCCCGGGCAGGCCGGATCCGTCGAGCTGGCGATCCTCGCCGACACGGCGCTGACCGAGCGGCAGAAGAACTCGCTGCTCGATGTCTACGCCTCGTTCCTCGCGCTCAACGAGCGCGACACCGCCCCACCCGCGTAGGACCCCCGTACGACCCAGCAGCACCCTGCAGCACCCACCGGACCCGAAGAGAAGGAGCACCACCATGGCTACCGCCAAGTTCGACATCAAGACCGAGGCCCTCAAGCCCGTCCTCGCCGGCGTCGGCGTCACCGACCTCGCCGTCGAGGCCGTCCGCGAGGCAGTGGCGGACGTGCAGAAGCGCGTCGCCGCGGTCCAGAAGGACGTCACCACGCGCGTCAACGACGTGCAGAAGACCGCCACCGACCCCAAGGCGCTGCGCAAGCAGGCCCAGGCCCGTCGCGCCGCGATCGAGGCCCGCGTCTCGGAGCTCCAGGCCGAGGCCCGCGCCTACCCCGCCAAGGTCTCCACCCAGGTGACCACGCTCGTCGACGAGAACGTCGCCGCGGCCAACGCCACCTACACCGACCTGGTCAAGCGCGGCGAGTCCCTCGTGGGCCGCATCCGCCGCCAGGAGTCGACCAAGGCCACCGTGTCGTCGGCGAAGACGACCGTCGCCAAGGCGAAGACCGCCGCCACCCAGGCCAAGAAGGCCGCCGAGGCCAACGTCGAGGCCGCTGACAAGACCGCCGCCACCAAGGTCGCCCCCAAGCCGAAGCCGACCGCAAAGAAGGCCACGCAGAAGGCTGCCGGCAAGAAGGCTGCCGCCACGACCGCGCGCAAGACCGCGGCCAAGAAGACCGCCACCGCCCAGAGCAGCGCCAAGGCCACGGCGACCGCCGCGACCACGACCGCGACCAACGCGGTCAAGGCCGTCGCCGACGCCGCCGAGAAGGTCGGCGACTGAAGAGCGCCAGCCGACGATGACCAGCTGATGCTGTTCTGAGCTGAGTCACGCGAGAGGCCCCCGTCCATCAGGACGGGGGCCTCTTGCTGCGTCAGGTGCTTCGTCAGACGTGGCTCTTCTGCTTGCCCGCGCCGGGCCGGGGTTGCGGCCAGCGTCATGCGAACCTGCAGTCATGCGTACGGCTTGGTATGACGCCGGGCCGGGGTGACGGCGAGCGTCATGCGAACCTGCAGTCATGCGTACGGCTTGGTATGACGCCGGGCATGTCCGGCTACCCTCGTGACGTGAACATCTACGCCTTCCAGAGCACCCTGATGCTGGTCGTGCTCGTCGCGCTGCTCGCGATCAAGGGATTCGCGTTCATCAACTCGCTGACCTACTCCGCCGAGGCCTACGAGGCGGCCGGCAAGCTGACCAAGCAGGCGTGGGTCGCGATCACCGGGCTCGGCTTCGGCGCGCAGCTGCTGCTGATCGGCTCGTCCCCGCTGGGGTTGATCCACCTGGTGTTCACGATCGCCTCGCTCGTCTACCTCGCAGACGTGCGCCCCGCGCTGGCCGAGGTCACCTCCCCCCGCTGAGGTCAGCCGGCGAGGTAGCGGTCGAGTGCGGCCAGCGCGTCCTCGGGCTCGAACCCGGTCGCCCGGATCTTGTCGAGCGACATGGCGGAGTTGAGCGGACGCGGCGCGAACGGGTTGCCCTGCGCCAGCACCCCCTCGGCGTACGCCGCGGTGGTCGTGCCGGAGACGTCCTCCGCGCTGCGGCCGGAGCGCTCGAAGACCGCCTGCGCGACCTCGCGCCACGACATCGCCGGGCCGCCGTTGGAGAGGTTGTAGGTGCCGTACGGCGCCTGGCTGTCGAGGAGGTGGCGGGTCGCGCGGACCAGCTCGTCGGTGAAGGTCAGCCGCCCGACCTGGTCCTCGACGACGCTGGGTGACACGCCCTTCTCGGCGAGGGACTGCATGGTGCGGACGAAGTTCTTGCCCTCGCCGATGACCCACGACGTGCGCAGGACGTAGTGGCGCGGGGCCAGCGAGGCGGCGATGTCGCCGGCGGCCTTGGTCTGGGCGTAGACGCCGAGCGGCGACAGCGGCTCGTCCTCGGTGTGGCCGGGGTCGAGCGGCGCGGTGCCGTCGAAGACGTACTCCGAGGAGAAGTGCACGAGCGTGAAGCCGTGCCGACGGGCGAGCCCGGCGAGCGTCGCGGGGGCGGTGGCGTTCGCGGCCCACGCGGCGACCCGGCCCTCCGGCGTCTCCGCTGCGTCGACGGCGGTGTAGGCGGCCGCGTTGAGCACCACGGCGTACTCGTGCCACGGCCACGCCGCCACGGCCTCGGCGTCGGTGACGTCGAGCTCGGCGCGGGTGACGGCCTCGCTGCCGGGGAAGGCGGCCGCGAGCGCCAGGCCGAGCTGGCCGCCGCCCCCCAGGACGAGGGTCTTCTTGGGCGGGATCGCGGTGGTGGGGTCGAGCGCGGGGTTGTTCTGGTCCTTCTCGCTGATGATCGCCTCGGCCAGCGGGATCGGCCAGGCGATCGCCGCGGACGGGTCGTCGAGCGCGAGCGCGGGGTAGGCGATGCCGGGGCGCCAGTGCTCGTTGACGAGGTAGGTGTAGGAGGTGGCGTCCTCGAGCGTCTGGTAGCTGTTGCCGACGCCGCGCGGGACGAACACCGCGACCGAGGTGTCCATCTCGAGGGTGAACGTCGCGCCGAAGCTCTCGCCCTCGCGCATGTCGACCCACGCGCCGAAGATCCGGCCGGAGGCCAGCGAGACGAACTTGTCCCACGGCTCGGTGTGGATGCCCCGGGTGACGCCGCGGTCGGCGTTGAAGGAGACGTTGTTCTGCACCGGGCCGAAGTCGGGAAGCCCGATCGCGAGCATCTTCTCGCGCTGCCAGTTCTCCTTGAAGAACCCGCGGTCGTCGACGCGACGGTCGAGGCGTACGACGAGGAGGCCGGGGATGGGGGTGGTCTCGAGGGAGGGGAGGGTCACTGGCCCTTCTCCGCGTACTTCGCCTCCGTGGCGTCCTTGTGCGGGCGCCACCAGTCCTCGTGCGCCTGGTACCACTCGATGGTGTTGGCCAGGCCGGACTCGAAATCCTGGAACTGCGGCTGCCAGCCGAGCTCCTGGCGCAGCTTGCCGGACTCGATGGCGTAGCGCATGTCGTGGCCGGCGCGGTCGTTGACGTGGTCGAAGTCGTCGGCGTCCTTGCCCATGAGGGTGAGGATCAGGCGGACGACCTCGAGGTTGTTCTTCTCGCCGTCGGCGCCGATGAGGTAGGTCTCGCCGACGCGGCCCTTCTCCAGGATGGTGAGCACGGCCGAGGAGTGGTCGTCGGCGTGGATCCAGTCGCGGACGTTCTCGCCGGAGCCGTAGAGCTTGGGGCGGATGCCGTCGATGACGTTGGTGATCTGGCGCGGGATGAACTTCTCGATGTGCTGCCAGGGGCCGTAGTTGTTGGAGCAGTTGGAGACGGTCGCCCGCACGCCGAAGCTGCGGACCCAGGCGCGGACGAGGTGGTCGGAGCCGGCCTTGGACGCCGAGTAGGGCGAGGACGGGTTGTAGGGGGTGTCCTCGGTGAAGCGCTTGGGGTCGTCGAGCTCGAGGTCGCCGTAGACCTCGTCGGTCGACACGTGGTGCAGGCGCTTGTCGTGCTTCCGCACGGCCTCGAGGATCGTGTAGGTCCCGAGGATGTTGGTCCTGATGAACGGGCTGGGGTCGTGCAGCGAGTTGTCGTTGTGCGACTCCGCGGCGTAGTGGACGACCGCGTCGTGGGCCGCCACGAGGGGGTCGACGACGTCCTCCTCCGCGATGTCGCCGACGACCAGCTGGACGCGGTCCTCGGGCAGCCCCGCCAGCGACTCCTTGGAGGCGGCGTAGGTCAGCTTGTCGAGCACCGTGATCTTCAGGTCGGTGTGGTCGACGAGGTGGTGCACGAAGTTCGACCCGATGAACCCCGCGCCCCCGGTCACAAGAAGGCGTTCCATGGCGGGGAGTCTAGGGCGCGCTGGCCCCGGCGGCGGACCCGGTGATGCCGAAGCTGGGCTGGGTGACCAGGCCGGGATCGGCGTACGTCGCCCGCCCCGGAGCCGTACGCGTCCAGCCCTCCGGCAGCTCGCCGACCTCGTAGCCGTCGGGCCAGCGCACGTCCACCGTCACCGCCTGCGGCACCACGAGGCCCTGCGGCGTGGCGTCGAGGCGGTAGGTGAGCGTGCCGTCGCCGGGCGCGACCGCGGCGGCCGGGACGTCGTACTCCAGGACCGCCTCGCGCGTCGTGCCGGGCGGGAGCGTGAGGCGCAGCAGCTTGTAGGGGCGGCCGTAGTAGTCGAAGAGGCGGGTGCCCTGGGGGCGCCCGGCGGCGGTGGCGCTGGTGACCACGGCGCCCTCGGGGAGGAAGACGCCGAGGGTCATGCCGTTCCACTTGGTGACGTAGGTGCCGTCGCGCGGGTCGGGGAACGGCTGGACGTAGGGCGGCGAGTCGTTGTGGACCGAGATGGCGAGCCGGACCTTCGCCGAGCCGTCCTCGCGCAGCCGGACCTCGCTGGCGACGGTCCGCTTCTGCCAGAAGTCGGCCTTGCTGCGGTTGGTGTTCTGGTTGAAGACCGCGAGGTAGTCGTGACGGGTGTCGGACAGCTCGCCGGCGAGCCCGATGTCGGCGACCGCGGACTGCAGGTCCGGGTCGCGCATCCACATCGCGAAGTGCCGCGCCCCGGCCGAGGTGCGCAGCGACTCGATCTTCTCGAGGCCGTCGCCGGGGTCGAGGAGCCGCTCGGCGAACAGCGGCACGATCGCGCGGTTGAGGTCCTTGCGTGCCTCGTTGTCCGGGTACTTGTCGTAGTCGCCGACGAGGGTCGCGGTGAAGTTGTCGGCGCCGAGCGTGCCGTAGCCGTCGGTCTCGACGGGGCCGGTGATCCGCAGCATGTCGGCCAGCGCCACCATGTCGACGACCACGATGCCGTCGACCTCCTGGTCGGTCCGGCGCTCCCAGCCGCGGAGCAGCTCCTCGCCCGACACGGACCAGTCCGGCGCGTAGGTCGAGGTCGACAGGCGCAGCTTGCCGTTGTGGAACGGGTTGCCGTCGACCCGCTCCCAGCGACCCACCCGGAACAGGTCGGGGTCGGTGGTGTCGCGGGCCTCGCCCATGCTGAGCCTGCCGTCGGTGACCTCCATCGGCACCACCGTCAGGGGTGCGCCGCCGGAGAAGCGCTGCTCGCTGGGGTTGAGCAGCGCCAGGAGGTAGGTGCGCTCGCCCCGCGCGCCGAAGAGGTCGGGCAGCACGTCGGCGATCGACCTCGCCCGGCGGGCGGTGGCGGCGACCGGGCTGACGACCTCGATCGCCTCGTCCCGCGCGTCGCCGAGGCGGGTGCCGACCCCGATCGAGGAGTCACGCACCTCGCCGAGCTCGAGCTGGGCGGCGTCGAGGTGGGTGCTCGCCTCGTCGACCGCCCCGACCAGCGTCTCGAGCGTGGGCAGGTCCACGCCCCGGTCGGCGAACAGGGTGGCGTCGTCGCCGTTGACCGCCGGCCACGCCTGCACGGCCACCTCGGCGGCCGCGGTCAGGTGGTCGAGGGCGTTGCCCAGGTGGCGTACGTCCGAGACGGGCTCGCCGACGACGGGGATCAGGCTCCAGACGTCACCGCCGAACCCCTGCATCGCGTCCTGCACCCGGTCGGCGTGCCGGCGGGCGCTCTGCACGCTCGCCTCCGCCGCGCCGACGTCGCCCGCGGACAGCGAGTCGCGGGCCGCCTCGAGGTCGGTCCGCGCGCCCTCCGCGGCCGCCGGCGCCTCGAGGAACGGGATCGCCAGCAGCGCCAGGCCGACCAGCAGCAGGAACAGGCCGCCGACGACCGTCGCGGGCCGTACCAGGCGTCGCGTGGACGTGCGACGGGAGGACGGCATGCGCACATGGTGCCAAACGGCTCCGACGTGCGGGCCCGAACGGCTATGACGCCCGACGCCCTAGGGTGCATCCATGCGCGGAATCATCCTGGCCGGTGGCACCGGCTCCCGACTGCACCCGATCACGCAGGGCATCAGCAAGCAGCTGGTCCCGGTGTACGACAAGCCGATGATCTACTACCCGCTCTCCACGCTGATGCTCGCGGGCGTCCAGGACGTCCTGATCATCACCACGCCGCACGAGGCCGACGGGTTCCACCGGCTGCTCGGCGACGGCTCGCAGTTCGGCATCAACATCACCTTCGCGGTCCAGCCCTCGCCGGACGGGCTTGCCCAGGCGTTCATCATCGGCGCCGACCACATCGGCGACCAGCGCTCGGCGCTCGTCCTCGGTGACAACATCTTCTACGGCTCCGGCCTCGGCCAGCAGCTGCTGCGGTTCTCCGAGCTCGACGGCGCCGCGGTCTTCGGCTACCACGTCGCCGACCCCCGGGCGTACGGCGTCGTGGAGTTCGACGACGAGGGCCGCGCGCTGTCGCTGGAGGAGAAGCCGGAGAACCCCAAGAGCGACTTCGCCGTGCCGGGGCTCTACTTCTACGACAACGACGTGGTGGCGTACGCCGCGGAGCTCGAGCCGTCCGCGCGCGGCGAGCTCGAGATCACCGACCTCAACCGCCGCTACCTCGAGGAGGGGCGCCTCCACGTCGAGGTGCTGCCGCGCGGCACCGCCTGGCTCGACACCGGCACGTTCGACTCGCTCAACGACGCGTCCAACTTCGTGCGCACCATCGAGGGCCGGCAGGGGTTCAAGATCGGGGCGCCCGAGGAGGTCGCGTGGCGGATGGGCTTCCTGAGCGACGAGGAGCTCCTCGAGCAGGCCGAGCCGCTGCGCAAGAGCGGCTACGGCGAGTACCTGATCGGGTTGCTGCAGCACGGCTGAGCAGCGTCCCCTTGCCGGAGTCACCGGATATCCGGTGACCGCCCTGCTTACAGGTAGAGATCTCTACCTGTAAGCACGCAACTCGGGTGCAAACCCCCGGCCTCAGGCCAGGTCGGCGGCGACCATCCGCCGCACGATCTCGGCGAAGTCGACCGTCGGCTCCCACCCCAGCTCCTCGCGCGCGCGGGTCGCGTCGCCGACGAGCTCGGTGGGGTCGGCGGGGCGGAAGAACGCCGCGTCCTGCCGGACGAGGGCCTCCCAGTCGGCGATCCCGGCCGCGGCGAAGGCTGCGGCCACGAAGTCGCGCACCGAGTGTGCGACGCCGGTGGCCACGACGTAGTCGGCCGGCTCGTCGGCCCGGGCCGCACGGACCATCGCGTCGACGTAGTCGGGCGCCCACCCCCAGTCGCGGCGGGCGTCGAGGTTGCCGAGCACCAGCTCGTCGGCGTCGCCGCGCGCGATCGCGGCCACGGTCGAGGTGATCTTGCGGGTCACGAAGCGCGGGTGGCGGCGAGGGGACTCGTGGTTGTAGAGGATCACGCTCGACACGTGCAGGTCGCGCTGGCGGAAGACGCGCGCGGACAGGTGGGCGAACGCCTTCGCCGCGCCGTACGGGTTCACCGGCGCGATCGGGGTCACCTCGTCCTGCGGAGCCTCTTGGGCCTCGCCGAAGATCTCCGCGCTCGAGGCCTGCACGAGGCGTACGCCGCCGAGCCGTCGTGCCGACTCCATCAGCGCCGCGGCGGCGTGGCCGTTGACGAGCGAGGTGCGGTCGGGCTCGTCCCACGACTGCGCGACCGAGCTGATCGCGGCGAGGTTGTAGACCTCCTGCGGCGCGATCTCGGTGAGGAGTCGCCGGGTGGCCTCGACGTCGGCGAGGTCGCCGGTGTGGAGCACGACCTCGGCCGGGCAGTGCTCGGGGTGGCCGTCGGCCTCGAGCACGAGGGCGTGGACCTCCAGGCCCTCGGCCACCAGGCGCTCGGCGAGGTAGGTGCCGTCCTGCCCGCCGATGCCGGTGATGAACGCGGCTGCGGTCACCAGCCCGCCTTGGCGGCGGCGATGTCGGCGTCGACCATCATCGCGACCAGCTCGGCGAACGAGACGGTCGGCTTCCAGCCGAGCTTGTCGCGCGCCTTCGACGCGTCGCCGATGAGCAGCTCGACCTCGGCCGGCCGCATGAAGCGCGGGTCCTGGGTGACGTGCTTGCCCCAGTCGTCGATGCCGACGTGGGCGAAGGCGAGGTCGAGGAAGTCGCGGATCGACCAGGTCTCGCCGGTGGCTATCACGTAGTCGTCGGCCTCGTCCTGCTGGAGCATCCGCCACATCGCCTCGACGTAGTCGCCGGCATAGCCCCAGTCGCGCCGCGCGTCGAGGTTGCCGAGCGCCATCGAGTCCTGCCGGCCGAGGTGGATCCGGGCCACCGCCTGGCTGATCTTGCGGGTCACGAACTCCGGGCCGCGGCGCGGCGACTCGTGGTTGAACAGGATCCCCGACGAGGCGTGCATCCCGTAGGACTCGCGGTAGTTGATCGTCATGTAGTGGCCGTAGACCTTGCTCACGCCGTACGGCGAGCGCGGCCACAGCAGCGTCTTCTCCGACTGCGGCACCTCCTGCACCTTGCCGAACATCTCCGAGCTCGACGCCTGGTAGAAGCGGATCGCGCGCGGGTCGTCGCCCGCGTGGAGGCGTACGGCCTCGAGCATGTTGAGCACGCCCATGCCGGTCACGTCGCTGGTGACGAAGGCGTTCTCCCAGGAGTAGGCGACGAACGAGATCGCGCCGAGGTTGTAGACCTCGTCGGGCTCGGAGTCGCGCATCGCGCGCATCAGGCTGGACAGGTCGGTGAGGTCGCCGTTGTGCAGCTGGACGTCGGGGACCAGGTCCTCGACCAGGGCGCGGCGCGGGTTGTTCTGGCCGCGGATGAGGCCGTGGACGTCGTAGCCCTTCTCGAGCAGCAGCTCGGCGAGGTAGAGCCCGTCCTGGCCGGTGATCCCGGTGATGAGTGCGCTCGGCATGCGGCCCAGTCTGTCAGGGCGGAGCATCGTTAGGGTGGGGCTCATGAAGATCCTCGTCAGCGGCGGCGCCGGCTACATCGGCTCGCACACCGTCATCCAGCTCGTCGCCGCCGGCCATGACGTGGTCATCGTCGACAACTTCAGCAACGCCCACCCGACCGTGCTCGGGCGGATGGAGTCGCTGACCGGGACGCCGCTGGCGCTGCACTCCTTCGACATCTGCGACTACGACAAGACCGAGCACCTCTTCGCCGCCGAGGACTTCGACGCGGTCATCCACTTCGCCGGTTTCAAGGCGGTGGGGGAGAGCGTCGCCAAGCCGCTGGACTACTACGAGAACAACCTCGGCTCGACGTTCTCGCTGGTGCGCGCGATGCAGAAGAACAACGTCGACAAGCTCGTCTTCTCCTCCAGTGCCACGGTCTACGGCACCGACCAGGCCGGTGCCACGGAGGACCAGCCGACCTTCGCGACCAACCCCTACGGCTGGACCAAGGTCATGCAGGAGCAGATCCTGCGCGACGTCGCCGAGGCCGCCCCGCGGATGCGCTTCGCGCTGCTGCGCTACTTCAACCCCGTCGGCGCCCACGAGTCCGGCACGATCGGTGAGGACCCCTCGGGCACCCCCAACAACCTGATGCCGTTCATCGCGCAGGTCGCGGTGGGCAAGCGCGACAAGCTCCAGGTCTTCGGCGACGACTACGACACCCCTGACGGCACCGGCGTGCGCGACTACATCCACGTCGAGGACCTCGCCGCCGGTCACGTCGCGGCCCTCGAGGCACTGACCACGACGTCCGAGGCCGTCAACGTGTGGAACCTCGGCTCCGGCCACGGCACCAGCGTCCTCGAGCTGCTGCACGCCTTCGAGCGCGCCGTCGGCCGCGAGCTCCCCTACGAGATCGTCGCCCGCCGCCCCGGCGACGTCGACTCGTCGTACGCCGACCCGAGCAAGGCCAACCGCGAGCTCGGCTGGAGCACCCAGAGGTCGGTCGACGAGATGGCCGCCGACACCTGGCGCTGGCAGTCGCAGAACCCGCAGGGGTACGCCGGCTGACACCATGCAGGCAGTTCGGCTGCTGAGGCGCTCGGCTGAGCGTGCCCAACTGCGTGCACGCCGCGAACTGCCTGCACGGTGCCTGTGGATGGAGCGAGCGAGCGCTGCGTGACTGGTGGCAACCTCGGGGAATGGACCCGGTTGTCGCCCTCCGCGAGCTCGGCGGCGTGGGCACCTTCCGGGAGCTGCTCGGCCTGACCACCCGGTCACAGCTGCTGGCCGCGATCGACAGCGGGGTGATCCACAAGCCGCGGCACAACCGGTACTGCCTGGCAGACCTCGAGGGGACGATGCGCGCGGTGGCGCGGACCGGAGGGACCGCGTCCCACCTCAGCGCTGCACAGGAGTTCGGGTGGAAGCTGAAGCACGACCCACTCAGGCCGTGCATCACGATGCCGCGCAAGGCTCGCAAGCCGAGCGGCTCCTACGAGCTGCACTGGGCCGACCTCAGCGAGCGCGAGCTCCGACGCAACGTCACCTCGCGCACACGCACGGTCATCGACTGCGCCCGCGCCTACGACTTCGACGTCGCCCTCTGCGTGGCGGACTCGGCCCTCCGCGAGGGGATCGTCGACCGGGACGACCTCGTCATCGCGGCTGCCCGCAGCCCGCGTACAGGTCGCGCCAAGGCGCTGCGGGTCGCCCACGCGGCGACGCCGCTGAGAGCGAATCCCTTCGAGACCTGCCTCCACGTGATCGCGATGACCGTGGCCGGGCTGAACGTCGTCCCGCAGGGTCACGTCCCCGGCGTCGGCTTCGTCGACCTCCTCGACCGGGTGCTCGGGATCGTGCTGGAGGCCGAGTCGTTCGAGCACCACTGGACGAAGGCCGGGCTCCAGCGTGACGTCGACCGCTACACGACGGCGGCCCGGTTGGGGCTGGTCGTGGTGAGGTTCTCGTGGGCCGACGTCATGTTCCGGCCGGATGACGTCCGTGCCGCCATCGAGGACGTGGTCCGTTGGCGCACCATGCAGGCAGTTGGGCGCCACGGCTTGGCTGCCTGAGCGTGGAGAGGGTGGTCAGCGACCCGAACTGCCTGCATGGTGTCGGCGTCAGCGGATCGTGAGCTCCTCGAGGCCGCGCAGCACGACCCGCAGGTGGGCGACCTCGTGGATCCGGAGCAGGTGGGCGCCGCCGAGCGCGGCGAACACTCCGTAGAACCCCTCGGCCTTGCGGAACTCGTCGCCGAAGATGTCGTAGGTGTGCGGCAGCACGTTGCACACAGGGACCCCGAGCGGCCGCAGCCGGAAGGTCTGCGTGAGGACGCGGGCCTGGTGCTGCGCCCGGGTCATCGGGTCGACGAGGTTGCCGTAGAAGAACCCCATCCCGGGGTCGATGACGACCTTGTCCACCCCGAGCGAGCGGGCGTGGGCCAGGCGGGGCGCGAAGTGGTCGAGCAGGACCGGCATCGGGTCGGCGTCGGGCGGGACGTCAGCGATCTCGCGCACGTTGGACGTCACGCCGAAGCACATCACCACGGCTGCGTCGTACTCGGCGGCGAGGGCGAGCATCTCCTCCTCGTGCTGGCGGCCCGTCATGTTGAGGACCCGCGCCCCGGCGTCGAGGCAGGCGCGCACGACCTCGGGCTCGTACGTCTCGACGGACACCACCGCCTCCGCGGCCAGCTCCTTCACCGCGGGCACCAGCGTCACGATCTGGTCGTCGACGGTGACGCGGGCTGCGCGGGCGTTGCTCGACTCCGCGCCGAGGTCGATGAGCGCGGCACCCTGGGCGGCCTGGATCCGCCCCATGCGTACGGCGTCGGCGGGGCTGGTCGCGACGCTCTCGCGGTAGGTCGAGTCGCGCGAGAGGTTGATGCAGCCCATCAGGGTCACCGGTCCGTCGCCGATGGTGACCGGTCCGCGCGGGCCGTCGAGGACGACCGGCTCCACCGCAGCCGCCAGGTCGTCCGCGTGTGCCTGGTGGAGGGCGGCGAGGTCCGCAAGGGTGATCACGCTCGCCAGCGTAGAAGGCAGGATGAAGTCCGTGAGCGAACCTCTCGAGCTGCGCCGGCTGGCCGACCTGTCCGACGACGAGCTGGCGGCGGCCTACACGCCGGAGCGCGAGCCGTGGCTGCGGGTCAACTTCGTCAGCACCGTCGACGGCGCGGCGCAGGGCTCCGACGGGTTGAGCAAGAGCATCAACAACGACGCCGACAAGCGGGTGTTCGACGCGCTGCGACGGCGGGCGCACTGCCTGGTGGTGGGCGCCGGCACGCTGCGCGACGAGGGCTACGACGTGCCGCCGATCCCGCTCGTCGTGGTCAGCCGGTCCGCGGACATCCCGCCGACGCTGCGCGACGCCCCCCGCGGGCGGGTCCTGATGGCGACCGTGGCGAGCTCCGACGGGCTGGCCGCCGCCCGCGAGGCCCTGGGTGAGGAGAACGTGCTGGAGCTCGGCGAGGACGAGATCGACCTCGTCGCCCTCAAGGCCGCGCTGGTCGAGCGCGGGTGGACCGAGCAGCTGTGCGAGGGCGGGCCGTCGCTGTTCGCCGACCTGCTGGCGGCGGGGGTCGTCGACGAGCTGTGCTGGACGGTCGTGCCGGCCCTGACCGGTGGCGACGCCGTACGCATCGCCACCGGCGCGGAGGTCGAGGTCGCGCTGCGTCCCGCCCTGCTGCTGGAGCAGGACGGGACGCTGCTGGGGCGCTGGCTGGTGGAGTGAGCCCGACTCAGGGAGCCGGGTAGTCCACCACGTAGCTCGGGATGCCCGGTGCGTTGCTGTCGACGCGCGCCCCGGTGTCGTTGACGACGTGCTCGATGCTGCCTGCCTCGAGGTTGACCGTCAGGACGTGGTGTAGGCGTACGCCTGCACGGTCGGGCACCTCGAACCCGCTCTCGGTGGTGATGGAGGGGTCGTTGCGGTTGTAGACGTAGACCCCGCCGCCGAAGAGCTGGTGACGCTGCACGTCGGCGCCTACCTTGAAGCCGGCCCAGCCGAGCGTGCCGTCCGGTCGGGTCCAGTCTGCCTGCGTGGGCGGGTCGTAGGGGAGCTCGTTCTGGTAGAGCACGACGTGGCCGTCCTCGCCGTTCCAGATGGTGTTGAACTCCTGGTAGTGCTCGACGAACAGGCCCGTGGCGCTGACGCGGTCGCCATCGACGATCAGGCCGACGCGGCCGGTGTTGGTGTTCCACCGGTCGGTGTCACCGGCGACGCCCGCGGTGAAGCCCTCGATGCCGTGGTCGGCGCGCCACACCCACGCGTGGTCGATGAGCACGTCGTCGGCGTCGATGCGCAGCGACACGTCGGCCTTGCCGATGTGCGGGCCGCCGACGCGGATGTAGACGTCGTTGAGGGTGGTGCTGGGGGTGGTGCGCGACGGGTCGGGGTCGGCCGGCTCGCCGCCCTGCCCGATGTGCACGAGGTTGTCCGAGAGCTCGGTGCCGGCGTCGACGGTCACGCCCGCGAGCACGACACCCTCGACCCCGTTCCGTACGACGAGCGGGGTGGCGCCGCCGACCGCGGTCAGCGTGGCCTGGCCCATGCCCAGCACGACGGCGTCGTCGCGGCTGACGACGAGGCTGCGGTCGACGTCGTACACGCCGGGGGTGAGCAGCAGGTTCTTGCCGCGCTCGAGGGCGCGGGCCAGCACGTGGGCGGGCTGCTGGGGGTTGGCGACGTGGAAGGACGAGAGGGCCAGGTCGCGGCCGGCGGTGGCGCCGTCGGACCAGCTGATCCCGCGCGAGTCGGTGCGGGCGTCCGGCACCCGGACCTGCCAGGCGCCGTCGTCATCCACGTGGAGGTAGGGCTTCTCGCGACTGAGCGGCGTGCGGTCGAGCGTGGTGTAGGGCTCGGCCGGGAAGTTCGCCTCCGAGGGCGCGCCGATCGTGCCGGCGAAGACCTGGTTCCACACGCCGTTGGTCCACGTGCCGACCTCGCTGTTGCGCGTCAGCCACTGCTGCTGCGAGCCGTTGATCACCACGCCGGCGCGGGAGTCGGCGAGGTAGCCGCCGCTGGCGTACTGCGGGCCCTCGGTGCAGTAGTCCATCAGCGACAGGTTGCCGCCGCGGACGTCGACGCGGCGCAGCGAGGACGCCTGCGAGGTCGCCCAGAAGTTGGCGGAGGCGCGGCAGCCGTCCTGGCCGGTGCCGTTGATGTCGATCGTGAGGTTGGACAGCGAGCGCCAGAAGTTGTTGAGGGCCACGCAGTAGGGCTGCCTCGGGGCGTCGGTGAGGCAGCGGTTGTAGACCTCGACCTTGCCGTTGATCACGGTGTCGGACGGCGAGGCACCGAGGCCGGCGACCTCGGTGTAGTAGCCGACCTTGATGTGCAGCGGCTCGTCGGCCGTGCCGTAGGAGCCGGGCAGGAACAGCAGGCTCCACCGCTCCTCCGACATCTCGGCGTCGACCTGCTGGCGCCAGATCGCGTCGGTGCGCTTGCGGATCTGGGCGACCGGCATCGAGTCGTCGAACACGATCACGCGCGAGCCGAGGTCCGGCGTAGCGGCCGGGGCCGCCGCGGGGGCGGCCGTGCTCGGCGCGACGGCCGGGGCGGTGAGCCCGACCACCGTCAGGGCGAGGGCGGTGAGGACGGCGCGCAGGCGCGTACGTCGGGGTCGGCGGGGGTGCGGAGGGGCAGGTTGCATGGGGGGACCTTCCGGGTGTGAGAGCGCTTCCACTCAGCATGCACCAAGGTTGTGACCACCGCCACACCCGGAGGCCCTCCCTGAGACGACTCAGCCGTCGAGCGCCCCGAGCAGAGCCTTCGAGAAGGCCGGGATGTCGTCGGGGTTGCGACTGGTGATGAGGTTGCCGTCGGTCACGACCTCCTCGTCGACCCACTCGCCGCCGCCGTTGCGGATGTCGGTCTGCAGGCTCGGCCAGCTGGCGACCCGCTTGCCGCGCACGCGGTCGGCCTCGACGAGGGTCCACGCCGCGTGGCAGATGGCGGCCACGGGCTTGCCGGAGTCGACGAAGTCACGGATGAAGGCCACGGCATCCTCGTCCATGCGGAGCGCGTCGGGGTTGGCGACGCCGCCCGGGAGGACCAGTGCGTCGTAGTCGCCGATGGCGGCGTCGGACACGCGCCGGTCGACGCGCTGGGTGGAGGACTTGTCGAGGTGGTTGAAGAGCTGGACCTCGCCCTCGTCGAGCGACAGGAGCTCGGCGGTGTGGCCGGCGTCGACGGCGGCCTGCCACGGCTTCGTGAGCTCGACCTCCTCGACGCCCTCGGATGCGGTCAGGAATGCGATGCGCTTGGACATGCCCACCACGCTCGCTCGCCCGTGGGGGCCGGACAACCCACGGAGGGGTGAGCGCCGGCGGGCGGGCGGCGTACGGGGTGGGGGTGGGGGGTCGGTCAGCACATGGCGGCGTACGGGGGGTGGGGGGTTTGCACCCGAGTTGCGTGCTTAGAGGTAGAGATCTCTACCTCTAAGCAAGGCGGTCACCGGATATCCGGGGATTCCAGCCGAGGACCCCCCTGCGCCCCCAGCGGTCAGCCGATCGCGCCCGCGTCGTCCTTGGCGAGCGAGCGGGAGATGACCATCCGCTGGATCTGGTTGGTCCCCTCGAAGATCTGCATCACCTTGGCCTCGCGCATGTAGCGCTCGACGGGGAAGTCGCGGGTGTAGCCGTAGCCGCCGAGGACCTGGACCGCGTCAGTGGTGACCTTCATGGCGTTGTCGGTGGCGACAAGCTTGGCGATCGAGGCCTCGCGGGAGAACGGGAGGCCGGCGTCCTTGAGCCGCGCGGCGTGGAGCATCGTGGCGCGCGCGGAGACGATGGCGGCCTCCATGTCGGCGAGCACGAAGGCCAGGCCCTGGTGGTCGATGATCCGCGTGCCGAAGGTCTCCCGCTCGCGGGCGTACGCCACGGCCGCGTCGAGGGCGCCCTGGGCGAGCCCGACGGCGACGGCGGCGATGCCCAGGCGGCCCGAGTCGAGGCCGGCGAGCGCGATCCTGAGGCCCTCGCCCTCCGCGCCGAGGAGGCGGGAGGCGTCGACGCGGACGTTGTCGAAGCGCATGGTCGCGGTGGCGGAGCCGGTGAGGCCCATCTTGCGCTCGGGCGGGTCGGCGGACAGGCCCTCGGAGTCGGCAGGCACGAGGAAGCAGGAGATGCCGTTGCGCTCGTCCGACGTGCGGGCCATCACCTTGTAGAAGTCGGCGTGGCCGCCGTGGGTGGTCCAGGCCTTCGCGCCGTTGAGGACGTAGGAGTCGCCGTCGCGGCGCGCGGTCGTACGCATCGCGGCGGGGTCGGACCCGGCGTGCGGCTCGGAGAGGCAGTAGGCGCCGAGCAGGTCGCCGCCGAGCATGTCGGGCAACCACCTGGCGCGCTGCTCGTCGGTGCCGAACTCGGCGAGGCCGAAGCACGACAGGGCGTGCACCGACACGCCGACGCCGACCGACGACCAGACGGCGCTGATCTCCTCGAGCACCTGGAGGTAGACCTCGTAGGGCTGGTCCCCACCGCCGTGCTCCTCGGGGTAGGGCAGGGACAGCAGCCCGGCCTGGCCGAGCATCGTGAAGACCTCGCGCGGGAAGGTCTCGGTGGCCTCCGCCTCCGCCGACCTGGGGGCGAGCTCCTTGGTCGCGATCTCGCGCGTCAGGGCGAGCAGGTCGCGGGCCTCGTCTGTGGGCAGCTGGCGGCGGGCGGTCATGATCGAAACCTACCCGGCGGTGGACTCAGGCAGGAGGTCGGAGCAGCCCCTCGGCCGCCATCAGCTCGAGGGCGTCGCCGACCAGCGTGGCGGCGTCGGGGTGGGCGCCCCACAGCTCCTGCACCTCGGCGACGAGCTCGTCGGTGGTGAGGGGGGCCTCGAGGGCGAGCCAGAGGACGACGCCGAGCCCGGCGAGCACGTGGACCCGGGAGTCGACCATCAGCACCAGCTCGTCGTCGTACTCGACCGCGTCGCGCCACGGCGTACGGGTCCAGGCGCCGGGCGGGCGCCCCGCGTCGGCCGAGCCGGGGTGGTGCAGGCGCGGCGGCGGCGGCCGGCCCTCGACGTCGAGGAGGTCGACGAGGTCGTCGAGGTGGTCCGCAAGCTCGCGGTAGTGCAGTGCCCACACGCCGCCGCACGCGTCGATCGTGTCGGCGAGGCGGCGGACCGGGTGCTCGAGCCTGACCAGCGAGGAGGTCTGCGCCACGATCTCGGCGATGGCGCGGGCCGGGGCGAGCGGGACGAGGCCGAGGTCGGTGTCGCCGCGGTGCAGCAGGACGATGCGGTGCAGATGGGCCGACGGGGGTGGCCGCAGCAGGTGGAGGTCGTCGGGCGAGAGCGAGTGCTTGACGAGAGGGGCGTCGCGGTCGGTGATGACCGAGAGCGGCTTGGGGTGGGGGTGGACGGCGAGGGCCTCGTCGACCGAGGTGGTCTCGTCGGAGAGGTAGCCGAGGCGACGCGCGAGCTGGTGCACGGCGGTCGTCTTGCCCGACCCGGACGGGCCGATGACGACGAGCGTCCGGCCCTCGTCGTCGGCCACCGCACCGGCGTGCAGGTTGATGCGGAGGCCGGCCGTGGCGTCGAGGGCGGCGAGGGTGACCCGCGTGGTGACGGCGTAGTCGTGGGCGACGTCGTCCTCGGTGCCGACCTGCTCGAGGTCCACGACCGTGGCGGCCGGGCGGTCGGTGAGCGCGCGGCTCCACTGCCGGCGCAGGCGCGCGGCGGCGGCACCCGAGACGGGGATGCCGATGGGCACTCCCAGGGCGTCCACCACCACCTCGGGCGGTGTTCCCTGGGAGCTCACGCCGCCCACTCTAGGGTGGACGACGTGGGCTGGAGGGGCGAACGACGGGTGCTGGTCGGCCTCGCGCTCGGCTACGTCGTGGCGCTCGCGGTCCTGGTCGGCGGGCCCTGGGGCTGGGCCCTCAACCGCTTCACGGTCGCCTGCTACGTCTGGTTCAGGGACGACTGGCCGATCGCGCCCGACTGGGTCACCCCGGAGCACTACGGCGTGCTGCTCAACGTGCTGCTCTTCGTCCCGCTCGGGGCGTTGTTCGTGCTGCTGGCACGGCGACCGTGGTGGCTCGCGACGGCGGTCGCCGCGGCCGGGTCCCTCGCGATCGAGGCGGTGCAGTGGCTGTGGCTCGACCGGCAGGGCACGTGGAGCGACGTCGCGGCCAACACCCTGGGTGCGGCGGTCGGCGCGCTGGCGGTCAGTCTTCTCGCGCGACGCCGATGATCACGAGCTGGTCGACCAGCGTCTCCACGTCCTCGCGGATCTCCTCGGTGTCGCTGCCCGACAAGGCGGCGGCCGCGGCGACGACCTCGTCGAGGGTGCCGCCGTCGGCGAGCGCGAGCCACACCACGCACCCCGAGCCCTCGAGCAGGATCGGCGGTCCCTTCGGGAGCCGGGTGAGGTAGGCCGTCGGCGTCTCCCCGCCGTCGAGCTCCTCCTCGCTCACCCACGCGACGTCGTCGGCGATCCGGTAGCGCGTCACGACCGCCGCCACCGCCTCATGGCACTCCCGGTGGCCCTGCTCGACACCTCGGCGACCGCCCGCCGGACGCGCAGGCGCTGGCGCTCGCGCACCTCGTCGCGGGTGGGCGTACGACCGAGCTCCATCCGCAGGTGGTCGCGGTTGACCCGCGTCGCGGCGGTCACCAGCGCCGCCTTCGCGCGTACGGTCGGCGCGGCCGCGAGCCGCGCACGCCACTCGTCGAGACGGGTCCCGCCCTCGCTGAAGTAGCGCCACAGCAGGTACGACGGGTCGCCGCGGTGGAGCTCGAGCTCCCCGATGCCGGCGGCGAGGGCGACCTCTGCCCCCAGCTCGGCGGCCAGGCGGCGTACGGCGTCCCGCTCCTCCGGCTCGGCACCGGCCCAGGCGTGGTCGACGTCGGTCGTCCCGCCGGACCGAGCGGAGTGGAGGACCAGGATCAGCCGCTGGGAGGTGCGGTCGGGCACCGGGCACGAACGGTGGGCGATCTCGCGATGCACGAGGGTGCGCGCGAGGACGTCGTACGCCTGCTCGGCGTCGACGGTGACGCCCGGCCAGCTGGTGTGGACGTCGACCCACCCCCAGTCGTCGTGCCACCAGTTGGCGGCGTGCGCGAACACCGACCCGGTCGAGAAGTCGGTGCGCTGCTCGAAGCCGACGGACTCCAGCGCCTCGACCAGGCGGGCGAGGTGGCTCGGGCGGACCAGGACGTCGACGTCGCTGGACTGACGGCCCTCCGCCCGCAGGCCCGGGAGGACCGCCGGACCCTTGAGGTGGAGCAGGTCGACGTCGCGGTCGTCGGCGAGCTTCTGCACGACGGCATGGGCGAGGTGGACGCGCGCGGCGATCGGGGCCGCCCGGGCCTCCCGGTGCTCGTCCATGCGCTCATGGTGCCAGCCCGAGTGTCTCGCTTCCGGGT
The DNA here is from genome assembly GCF_059567905.1 of Nocardioides sp. BGA-UO-ETr-FS32. Lineage (NCBI taxonomy): Bacteria > Bacillati > Actinomycetota > Actinomycetes > Propionibacteriales > Nocardioidaceae > Nocardioides > Nocardioides sp. BGA-UO-ETr-FS32. The sequence goes on from NZ_JCAQOX010000014.1 coordinate 201,272, forward strand.
AGATGGACCGCTTCGACGTCCTACACTCGCGAGCATGACGTTCGGGGACTTCGTCCGGCTGAGCCGCGCCTATGTGTGGGTGCTGGTCGGCTGCACGGTCCTCGGTGCGGTGCTGATGGCCGCCTGGACCACCCGCGAGCCCGTGCTCTACTCCGCGACCTCCTCGGGCCTGGTGACCGTCGGCAACGCGAGGAGCGCCGGTGAGGAGCAGGGCAACGCCCAGCTCGCCGAGGACAAGGCGGTGCTCTACGCCTTCCTGGTCTCCACGACCCCGGTGGCCGAGAAGGTCGTGGAGGACCTCGGCCTCGACGTGCCGCCGTCCGCCATCGCGGGTCGCTTCTCGGCGTCGGTCGACGCCAGCGTGAACGCCCTGACCGTGACCGCGATCGGCAGCACGCCGGAGGAGGCGCGCGACCTGGCCAGCGCCGTCGTCGACGCCGTCGTGGTCTATGCCCAGGAGGTCGAGACCGGTGAGGAGAGCCCGCGCGAGGCGCCGCTGACACGCATCGTCCCGGTCGAGCCGGCGCAGCTGCCCTCGTCGCCGTTCAGCCCGGACTACCCCGCTGCCGCGCTGAAGGGGGCGATCGGTGGTCTCGTCCTGGCCTACGCGGTGCTGATCGGACGCCGGTTGCTCGACCGCCGCATCCGCTCGGCCAAGCACGTCGAGGAGGCCACGGGCGCCGCGGTGCTGGGGATCATCCCCAAGGAGGACTCGCTCGGCCGTACGCACCGGGGGGTCCGCGGCGACCTGGGGCGCGCGGCGGAGGCCTTCCGGCAGCTGCGAACCAACCTGCGCTTCGTCGATGTCGACAACGAGCCGCGCCGCATCGTGGTGACCTCCGCGCTCGCCGGCGAGGGCAAGTCGACGGTCTCGGCCAACATCGCGCGCCTGGTCGCGCAGGCCGGCACCCCGGTGCTGCTGATCGACGCCGACCTGCGCCGGCCGATGCTCGCCACGACCTTCGAGATCGACGGCGCGGTCGGCCTCACCCAGGCGCTGGCCGGCGACGTGGACGTCCGCGACGTGATCGTCGACTCGGGCATGGCCAACCTCAGCCTGCTCCCCGCCGGACGCATCCCGCCCAACCCGAGCGAGCTGCTCGGATCGCTGCGGATGAAGCAGTTCATCGACGAGCTCTCCCACGACTACTTCGTCATCCTCGACGCGCCGCCCCTGCTCCCGGTCACCGACGCGGGCCTGCTGTCGGCGTTCTGCGACGGTGCGCTGCTCGTCCAGGCGGCCGGCAAGACCCAGATCGAGCAGAGCCAGCACTGCCGCCGCATCCTCGACCAGGTCGGCAGCCGCCTCCTCGGCGTCGTGCTCAACAAGGCCCCGGTCAAGGGCGCCGCGGCCATCGCCTACGGCGGCGGCTACGGCGGCTACGGGGGATACGAGGCGGAGTACGGGTCGCAGGAGGCCGACTCCACGGCCGGCAAGGGCTGGCGCAAGAAGGCCGACAAGACCGACCAGACCGACAAGACCGACCAGGCGGCCGACGCCGAGCAGGCTGCGGCGGCGGCCGAGTCGGAGAAGGCCAGCAGGTCCTGACCCGGCCCTGACCCGCCCGGTGCCGGCCGTCAGTACGCCCCGCGGCTGGCCAGCACGGCGGTGACCGTGCGCGCCAGGATCAGCAGGTCCTGCACCATCGACCAGTTGTCGACGTAGTAGAGGTCGAGGCGGACGGTGTCCTCCCACGACAGGTCGGAGCGCCCGGAGACCTGCCAGAGGCCGGTCATGCCGGGCATCACGTTGAGGCGGCGCAGCATGTCGTCCTCGTACTGCTCGACCTCGGTGGGCAGCGGAGGGCGGGGACCAACCAGGCTCATCTCGCCGCGCACCACGTTCCACAGCTGGGGCAGCTCGTCGAGGGAGAAGCGCCGGATGAACCGGCCGGGCCGGGTGACGCGGGGGTCCTGGGTGCTCTTGAAGAGGACGTGGTCGCGCGCCTCGAGCTCGGGCAGCCGGTCCTCGGCGTCGATCGACATCGACCGCAGCTTGAGGCAGGTGAACTCGGTGCCCTGGCGGCCGACGCGGGTCTGCCGGAACAGTGCGGGGCCACCGTCGTGGAGCCTGATCCAGAGCATGAGGGCGAGCAGGACCGGCCAGACGACGGCCAGGACCGCCAGCGACCCGAAGAGGTCGAAGGCGCGCTTGGCGTCGTTGGTCGCCAGCTGCGAGCGCGATCGCCCCAGGTGCATCAGCGGCAGTCCGGCGACCGGGCGGATCCGGACGCGCTCGCTCGAGACGTCGGTGACGTTGGGCGCGACGATGATCTGGACGTGCGCGTGGTCCTCGAGGTCCCAGGCGAGGCGGCGCAGCTGGGTGGAGGAGCTCACTGCCCCGGCGGTGAAGAAGACGATGTCGGGGGAGACCTCGTCGACGACGGCCCGGACGTCCTCGCTGAGCCCGAGGACCGGGACGCCGGCCGAGGTGACCTCCAGTCCGGCGTAGTCGCTCGGGACCAGGCAGCCCATCACGTCGTAGCCGAGCCACGACTCCCGCGCCAGCACGGTGTGGATCTCGCCGATGTAGCCCGGGCTGCCGACGAGCAGCACCTTGGAGTTGAAGTGCCCGGCACTCCTGAGCCGCTGGATGATCCGTCGGCTGAGCAGCCGCCCGAGCAGGAGCGTCATCACGCCGAGGGGGAAGTAGAGGACGAAGAAGCCGCGTGAGAGCGGGTACTGCATGAGGTAGGCCATGGTCGCGACGAGCGCGGCGGTGAAGACCGACGCGTTGACGACCAGCTTGAACTCCTCGGTGCCGGCGCCGATCACGTGCATCTCGTAGGCGCCGAAGTAGACGAGCATGACCAGCCACGTGCCGAGGAAGAAGACGCTGGCGAGCGCGGTGTTCTCGAGGATGTCACCGGCAGTGGCGAAGATCGGCAGGGTCATCCGGAAGCGGATGGCGAGGACGGTCGCCAGCGCGATCATGACGAGGTCGACGCCGCCGAGCAGCCACGGGAGCAGCCGGGAGCCATCGGGACGCACGTCAGGCCACCGTCCCTTCCCCCAGAGCAATGGTGCGGATCCTGTCGATGAACCGGGCCTCGCCGAACTCCTCGGCCCGGGCCCGCAGTCTTGCACCGTCCCAGCCGTGCCGGTCGGAAACGTCGAGGGCCACCGCGATCTGGTCCGGGTCGGGGCGGTCGAAGAACACACCCGTCTCGCCCTCGAGGACCGTCTCGAGGAACCCGCCGCCGCGCAGGGCCACCGCGGGGACCCCGAAGGCGGCCGCCTCGAGGGGGGCCAGGCCGAAGTCCTCGTGGCTGGCGGCGACGAGGACGCCCGCCCCGGCGTACACACCGCGCAGCTGCGCGTCGGGGAGGCCGCCGAGGATGCGGACGTTGTCGGGGAGCGTGGCGCGCAGCCGCGACTCCTCCGGCCCGCGGCCCACCACGACCAGGCGGCGCCCGGTGCCGCGGACGGCCTCGATGACGGCGTCGACGTTCTTGTAGGGCAGCAACCGCGAGACCACGAGCGCGTAGCCGGGGTCCCACCCCTCCAGCTCGGGCACGGGCTCGGTCGGGGCGGAGGCGTCCATGCCGTGCGGCGGGGGCAGCAGCTCGGCGTCGCGGCCGTACGTCTCGCGGATGCGTCGCTGCACGACGCGGCTGTTGGCGAGGTAGACGTCGACCTGGCCCGCCCGGCGCCGGTCCCACCGCTTGAGGACAGGCCGCATCGCCAGCAGCGGCGGGCCCACGGGGGAGCGCCAGGCGGCGCCGCCGAGGTACTCGTCGGTCTGGTAGAGCCAGCGGGCCGGGTTGTGGCAGTAGACGACCGTGCGGGTCCGCTCGCCGGTCTCGAAGCCGTGGGCCCAGCCGCTGCTCGACGCCACCACGACGTCGGCGTCGACCCGCATCCTGGAGGCGGCCGGGGCAAGGAGCGGGAGGGCGAGCCGGTGGTCGCGGCGGAGGGGGGCGAGCCGGTTCAGGGGAGACGTACGGACGTCGGCGCCGGCGAAGTCGGGATAGGTGGCGTCGGGGTCGTAGAGGGTGGTGTGCAGGGGCGCGTCGGGGAAGGCGCGCATGAGCGTGAGGACGACGCGCTCGGCGCCGCCTCGCTGGGTGAGGTAGTCGTGGGCGATCGCCACGGGTGGCCGTGTCATGAGATCCCCAGGTCGGTGAGGAGGGCCTCGACCCGCAGCCGACCGGCCCGCGGCGAGTGTTGCTCCTCCCAACGGCGGCGCGCGCGCCCGGTCACGTCGCGCACTTCCTCCGGGGTGGCCCCGAGCGCGCGCTCGAGGGCCCGGGCCAGGTCGTCGGCGTCGCCGGCGCGAGCGACCCAGGGGTGGCCGGGCCCGGCGACCTCGGGCAGGGCCCCGGCGTCGGAGATGACGAACGGGACACCGGCCGCCATGGCCTCGGCGACCACGAGGCCGAAGGGCTCGGGCCAGACGCTGGGGAACACGACGACGTCGACGCGCCGGAACAGGTCGGCGGGGCTGGTGTGCCCGAGGCGTACGGCTCGCGGACCGAGCCCGGCGAGCGCGTGCTCGACGGTGCGCACGTCGGCCTCCGCGACGTAGCGCGAGTCGCCGGCGAGGAGCAGGGTGCCCGCGGCGTCCGTACGGGCCACGGCGCGGGCGAGGACGTCGACGCCCTTGTCGGTCGAGATCCGACCGAGGTAGCCGACGTCGCCGGTCCGCCCGGCGGGCCGGTCGAGGAGCGGGAGGTCGGAGGTCCAGTTGGCGTGCGCGCGGCTGCCGGCCACCCGTCCCGCCATGTCCGACGACGGCACGAGGGTGGCCAGTGCGCCCCGGCGCGCGACGCGGGCCGCGACCGCCTGCGTCCGGCCGCGGGGGTCCTGGTGGAGGTGCACGATGCGTCGCGCGTGGCCGGCCGTCGCCAGTGCAGGCACGAGCCCGTGGCACCACAGGACGCCGTCGCGCTCCGTACGGTCCCAGGCGCGCAGCCGGCGGACGTGGTCGCGCCGGCCGTCGGCGCGGATCGCCACCACGTCCGCGCCGACGCCGGCGGCGGCGTCGAGGACCTCTGTGGGGGAGTCCGCCGCCACGACCGTCACCGGGTGGCCGAGGTCGAGCAGGACCTCGGCGTGGCGCAGCAGCACCTGCTCGCCGCCGCCCAGGTCGGGGTTGTTGGCGGCGAGGTGGATCCGCTCAGGCATCCGCCACGTCCTCCGGTGGTGGCCGCAGCGCCTGGCCGAAGGCGAAGCCCAACGCGATCGCCACGGGGGTGTCGAGGAGCACCTCGCCGAGGGTGATCGCCATGACCGCCGCGCCGATGAGGGCTGCCTGTGCGCCTGCGGCCGCGAGGTCGCCGGCGCGCGAGTGCCGCGAGAGCCGGAGGAAGGCGAAGGCCATCAGGCCGAGCACGAGGAGGAGCGCGATCCAGCCGCCCTCCTGCCGGACGGCGAGATAGCTGTTGTGGAAGAAGAAGTCGAGGTCGCGGACCTTGACCTGCGCCGTGCCGGGACCGTTGCCGTACCAGGCGGCATCGGCGAGCTCGACCCGCTCCTGCGCGATGATCCGCTCGCGCAGGGAGTCGCTGCCGGACCGGTCCGAGAACGGGCCGTAGAGGACGAGGCCCTCCGGGATGTTGTCGACCAGCCAGACGAGCACCGCTGCGAGCGCGACGCCACCAGCAGCCCCCAGGCGCCGTCCGGCGAGGACCCAGAAGATCGCGAACGTCCCGGCCACGAGACCGGTGCGCGAGAACGTCAGCACCAGGCCGGCCAGCAGCGGTACCGCGACGACGAGTCGCACCTTCCACCGGTCGTCGGCGAAGACCACGGCGAGCACGCCGAGCACGGCGATGAAGAAGGCGCCGGCGTTGGGGTCGCCCAGGAAGCCGGTCAGCCGGCCGGGGTAGGTGTCGCCCCCGATGTCGAACAGGGCGAGCCCGATGACGGCGACCAGCCCGGCGCCGAGGCCCGCGCCGGCGGACCGCATCGAGACCCGGCCGGTGCCGAGGGCCCAGACCAGGCCGGCCAGGATGACGACGTGCCCGAGGCGCCGCACCCAGTCGACGTCGTTGGCCACGCCGGAGTAGAGCAGGAGCGCGAGCAGGGCGCCGAGGGCGAGCACCACCGCCTCGTGCAGCCGGGCTCCGCCCCGGGCCGGCCGGAACAGGCTCAGGCCGACCAGCGCCGCCATGGCGAGCTCATTGACCGGCAGTCCCGCGACCTCGACGGTGCGGAACGGGAGGACGGCCATCAGCAGGAAGTCCGTCGCCCGGATCTCGCGGTCCGCCAGGTCGGCGCGGAGGACGGTCCGGTCCGGCAGGTTCCACGGGGTGTCGATGCGCGCCATCAGCCCGCCCCTGTCGAGGCGTAGGTCGCGGCGATCCGGGCGCACATGTCCGCCACCGTCGGCCAGTCGCGCAGCGTCGGGCGGGCGGTGACGTCGAGGCCCTGGACGGCGAGCGCGGCGGCGACCGCCGCGGTGTCGTCGGCGTCCACGAGCGAGGTCGGCGGCAGGATCTCGGGGTTGCCGCCGACGTCGCTCGCGACGACGCCCATCCCGCGGGCGGCGGCGTCGAGCAGGGCGTACGAGCAGTTCTCCCAGACCGACAGCATCGCCAGCACGTCGTGCTCGGCCATCGCCCGCGCGGCGTCGACGTATCCCGGCAGGGCGACGGCGTCGCCGAGACCGAGGCGGTCGACCTGCTGGCGGAGGGCCGGCTCCTCCGGTCCGGTGCCGGCCAGCGTCAGTCGGGCGTCGGGGTGGTCGCGGCGCAGCACGGCGAAGGCGTCGACCAGCGCGGGCAGCCGCTTCTCCGGCGCGAGGCGAGCCAGCGACAGGACGCGCACCCCGGGCTCCGCAGCGAGCCTCGAAACCACGTCGATCCCGTTGGGGACGACGACCGGCGCCACCCGCGGGTGCCACTTCTCGACCACCGCCTCGGCCGTCGCGCGGCTCACCGCGATCGCGGCGTGGAAGCGACGCAACCGGGCGGTGTGGACGGCTGCCATCGCCAGGGTCCGGGCGGACGAGTGGTGGTAGACGGCGTCGTCGCGGGCGATGCCGTGCTCGGTGGTCACCAGCCGCGGACCGCGCCCGGCGGCGAGGGCGACGACGATGTCGGCGTACGCCAGGTGGCTGTGCACCACGGCCGGACGCTCGCGGCGTACGACGCGGCGCAGCGTGGCCACGGACGCCCGCAGGCCGTGGTCGGGTCCGAACGGAACCTCGTGGACCTCGGCGCCCACGTCGCGCAGCTGCGCGGGCAGATCACCAGGCGGTGCCAGGACCACCAGCCGCCAGCCCGGGATGCCGGCGCGGGCGACGTCGAGGACGTGCCGAGCCACCCCGGCCAGGTCGCTCACCGGGACCACCCACAGTGCCGTCGGTGGGGCAGTGGGCTGGCTCAGAACCATTGCTCCAGCCGCTCGAGGGCGATCCAGAAGCCCTCGCCGTCGTTGACGTGGCCCTGCCAGATCTCGGGGATGAAGCTCACGCCCGGTGCCATCGCGTCGAGCTGGCGGGCCAGCACCGCCCAGTCGATCTCGCCGTCGCCGACCTGGACGCCCTCGCCGTCGACGCCGGTGGCGTCGACGAGGTGGAGGTGCTCGGTGTGCGGCGCCAGCCGGTCGGTCGCCTCGGCGAAGGGCATGCCGAGGTAGTTGGCCGAGAGCTTGGAGTGGGAGACGTCGAAGCAGAGCCGGCGGTCGTGGCGCGCAGCGAACTCCGCGGTGTCGCGCGGGTCGACGAAGAGGTTGCAGTAGAGCTGGCCGCCCATGTACCAGGGGTAGGGCGGCAGCGTCTGCGCGCAGAGCCGTACGCCGGAGTCGTCGACGCGTGCGAGGCCGGCGGCCACCCGGGCGTACATCGCCTCGCGCTGCTCGGGGCGGACGAAGGCGTCGGTGGTGAAGCCGCCGAGGCTGGCCACGATGACCGGGCCCTCGGTGTCGGCCTTGGCGTCGGCGCCCCGGGTGAAGTGCTGCTGCATCTCGCGGGTGGTGTCGACGACGCGCTGGAGCTCGCGGATCGAGCGCTCCCAGTGCTCGTCGTCCTCGGAGGCGAGGTTGAGCAGGAAGTCCCCGGCGAACAGGTCGGGGGAGTGGGTGGTGAAGCCCATCGGCAGGCCGCCGTCGTACTTCGCGAAGACCTCGGCGACCGGCAGGTCGAGGTCCTTGTAGGAGAAGTGGAACTCGAGGAAGTCCGGGGTGGTGTCCTTCGTCATCGCGTCGATGTCGTGGTAGCGGACAGCCAGGCCCCACGGCCGGTCGAAGTCGTAGGCCCGCCCGCGCGGGGCGGCGTCGCCGAGGTCGGTTGCGTAGAAGAAGTCACCGGCGTCGAGCGCCCGGGTGGTCGTACGCCCCACGAGCCGGTCGTAGGCGTTGGGCTGGAGGCCGCGGCCGGGGCTCTTGATGTCGATGTCGGCGTCAGTCAGGGTCTCGCCGACCTCGATGCGGCGAGCGGCGACGAGGGACTTGGCCAGGTTGACCCGGTTCATCATCTCGCCGGTGGAGACCGCGCGCGGCGCGGACGTGCCGAGGGCCTCCTCGACCTCGCGGACGCGCTGCACCATCTCCTTGAACTCGCCGGGGAGCAGGCTGACCTTGTGGTCGTTGCCCTCGAGGTCGCGGTCGACGGTGAAGTGCTTCTCGATGATGCGGGCGCCCAGGGCCACGGCGGCCAGCGCGACGTGGAAGCCGCGCTCGTGGCCGGAGTAGCCGATCGGCGCCTGGGTGAGCTCGGCGAGCCGGGTCAGGTAGGCGAGGTTGACGTCCTTGAAGGGCGCCGGATAGGTCGACTGGCAGTGCAGGAAGGCGTGCGCGACCCCGGTGCTGCGGATCAGGTCGACGGTCTCGCGGATCTCGCCTTCGGTGGACATGCCGGTCGAGATCACCATCGGGGTGCCGCTGGCGGCCATGTGGCGCAGCAGCGCGTGGTTGGTCATGTCGGCCGAGGCGACCTTGAGCGAGGTGATGCCGTAGTCGACGAGGCGGTCGACGCTGACGGGGTCCCAGGCGGTGCACATCACGTCGATGCCGATGTCGCGACAGTGGTCGAAGACCTCGAAGAGGCCGTCGGCGCCGAGGTCGTACTTGGCGAGGAGGTCGAGGGTGTACTGCGGGCCGAGGTCCTCGCCGCCGGAGCCGGACGAGCCCTGGCGGTAGAGCGAGTCCATGTCGCGCAGCTGGAACTTCACGACGTCGGCGCCGGCCTCGACGGACAGGTCGACGAGCTGCTTGGCGAGGCCGACCTCGCCCTGGTGGTTGATCCCGATCTCGCTGATCAGCAGCGCCGGCGCGTCGGGCGCGACGACGTGGCGGCCGATGCGGAGCTCGTCGGCCCGGTTGATCGCGATCGCGACGAGGTGGCCCCGGTCGTCGACGAGGGCGACGTGGTCGATGCCGGACCCGAAGGCGTGCGAGATCTCGGCCGGGCTGCTGCCGATCGGCAGGCTGCGCGGGGAGGTGTTGGCCGCCTCGATCGCAGGTACGTCGGTGGTGAGGCTGGCGGCGCTGCTGACCCAGCGCCGGAAGTCGCCGTCGGACAGCACGCCGTCGAGGTGGCCGTGCGAGTCGACGAGGAAGATCACGCGCGCCTTGTTGGCGGTGATCTTCTCCAGGGCACGCAGGACCGGGTCGCCCGAGTAGACGACGTACGGCGTGAGGTCACGCTCGATGATCAAGGCGAGGGCCTTCCCTGGGAGTACGTACCCGACCACGGTATCCAGCGGATCGCCACGGCGTGGGCAGTCCGCTCAATGCGCAGTCAACAACCTCGCGGCCAGCGCCACGTCGAGCTCGGTGTCGATGTCGATGCCCTCGTCCTCGGCCATCACGAACAGACCGATGCGGCCGCCGAGCCGGTTGTCGTGCCGCTCGTAGACCTCGGTGCGGGTGACGTAGAGGGAGCCGGTCTCGCGGTAGCGGCGGGCCTCGTCGGTCAGGTCCTGGCGCCGCGGGCGTGCCGCGACGTCGTACGCCGCGCTGGGCGGGTCGCCGGCCTGCCAGATGAACGGTGGTTGCTCGACGACGCCGACCATCGAGTCCACGCGGGTCTCTGCGAACTCGGCGAGGGCACGTCCGAGGGTGTCCTCGTGGCGGACCGGTGACGTGGCCTGGAGCAGCATCACCGAGTCGGGTCGACCGCGCTCGGCGGTCACCTGCTCGATGGCGTGCCGCACCACGGGCTCGGTCGGGGTGGTGTCCTGGGCGAGCTCGGCAGGTCGCAGCCACGGCACGCGGGCGCCGGCTCCGCGGGCGACGTCGGCGATCTCCTCGTCGTCGGTCGAGACGACGACGTCGAGGCCGGGCGTCGCCAGCGCCTGCTCGATCGTCCAGACGATGAGCGGCTTGCCGCCCACGTCGAGCAGGTTCTTGCGCGGGACGCCCTTGGAGCCGCCCCGCGCAGGGATGACGCACAGGGTGATCATCGGGCGGCCTCCTGCAGGACCTCGGCGACGCGCCGGGCCGGCTCGACCGCCGGACGCGGGGGCGGTGGCGTCGGGGTGCTTCCGGAGCGGTGCATGCCATAACGCTCCCAGAACTCCGCGAGCCACGCGGGCGGTCGCGGGAAGTCGACCCAGGCGTCACGTCCCTGGGCAGCCGCCTCGATCACGCCGGTTGAGAAGACGCTCACCACCGGTCCCGTCAAGCGGGCCAGCGGGGTCGAGCTGTCCACGGTGATGCCCAGGCGGCGGAAGCCCTCGTGGGCGAGCCGCGAGAGCCGGTCGTGCTCCGACGGGTGCGGTCGGTAGACCGCGTCGTGGGAACGGCAGAACGTCGCCGCTGCCTGCACCAGCCGCGCGCGGGGCAGCTCGGCGGCGTGCATCTGGCCGAGGTAGGTCAGCCTGGTGTCGGCGTCCGGATCCGGTCGCTGCTCGCCCGCGCGCCAGAGCAGCTGGCTCCCGGCGACCTCGTGGTCGACGTCCGCCCTCCCCGACCTCCAGAACTCTGCGTCGGCATCGCTCCAGGCCAGCAGGTGCGCGTCCGGCGGGAGCGGGGGCGCGTACGGCGTGAGGGCGCCGTGCTGCACCACGATCGACCGGGCGCCCAGGCCGCGCGCCCAGCGGTGCGCGAGCTCGCCGCGTGGCAGGTAGTGGCCGAGCGAGACGACCGCGCCGAGCCCGCGGAGGGCGGCGGGAAGGTCGGCGCCGACCTCCTGCTGCGTCAGCGGCTGGCGTCCGTCGAGGTCGGGTGCGGGCCCGGGGGACAGCACGGCAACGGGCAGGTCGAGCCCGGCCAGCGGCTCGACGAGGGCGGCGTGGCTGGTGGGGGAGGCGGAGTCGAGGGCCACCAGCAGCCTGGGCTCGGGGTCGTACGTCGTGAGCACGAACCTCTCGGGCGCCGGCCCGGGGCCCGGGCGTACGGCGTGGCGCACCTGGCGCAGGCGGTGCCGGGACTGCTGCCACCGGCGCCACGCGGCGAGGTCGCTCGCGTGGATCAGGCCCATGCGTGCTCCAGCAGCGACACCCGGTGGTCGAAGGTGTGCTCCGCCAGGGTGCGGGCCCGGCCGCGCTCGGCGATCGCACGGGCCCAGTCGCGGTCGGTGCGGGCGCGCTGGCAGAGCTCGGCGAGCTCGTCGACGTCGGAGAACACGAGCACCTCCCGGCCCGGTTCGTAGAGCGCCTCCACGTCGGGGCGGTCGATGAGCTGGAGCGACCCGGTGCCGGGCAGCTCGAAGGTGCGCATCGTGAAGCCGTCCTGGTCGGTGTGGGAGTTGAGCGCGGCGACGGCGCCGGCCGTCAGGCCGTAGGCGGTCGGGCGATCGACCCCTCGCGCGGATGGCACGTCCGGCCGTCTCAGCTGCCACGTGCGGGCCCGGTCCACCGGGTGCCGCGACCAGTCGCGGCCGTACGCCCGGACCGGCACGCCGCGCTCGTGCAGTGCCTCGAGCAGGCGGGTGCGGTCGGGGTAGCGCGCGCCGATGAAGACGACCTCGTCGCTGGGCACCGGGGTGAACGGCACCGTGTGGTCGAAGGCGTCGAGCACGTGACCGGTGCGCAGCCCGCGGGCGCGAAGGGCGGCCACGTCGTGGGGCGAGTACGACACGATCGAGGGCCGGGTCATGAGGACGTCGTCGTCGAGGTCCATCCGGGCGAGCTCGTCATAGAGCCACAGCAGCTGGCGCGCGCCGGAGGCGTCGACCGCCTCCCAGTAGTCCGTGCCCAGGACGTCGCCCTTGACCGTGATGATGACCTCGGCCCGGCTCGCGACGACGGCCGCGACGGCGCGGGCGGTCAGCGTGCGCTGCCTGGCGAGCTCGCCCGACGTCGAGCCGAGCCGGCTCGGCAGCTCGTGGACGAGCTTGGTGCGCAGCTTGTCGCCGACCGTCGCGTTGGCGTCGTACGCGTGGACGACCACGTCGTGCCCCGCACGGCGCAGAGCCCCCGCGATGGAGTCGCCGTAGTCGTGGAAGGCGGGGGCGACCAGCAGGATGCGGTTGCCGGACACTGTCATCCCATCTGGCGCGGACGTCTAGAACTGCGTCGAACCCTAGAGCACCGGGTCGCTTCGATCCGACGGATCCGAGTCCGTCGCGGGCTCGGCTCGCCGCCGGAGCAGACGCACCATCGTCCAGATGTCCTTGTAGTCGCGTCGATAGGCGCTCACGCCTGCGGCTGCAGCGAAGGCCGCAGAGACGATCGCCCCTGCGAGCAGCACCTGTGCCACAGGTGATGTGACCCCGTCGGCCAGCCGGAGCACCGCAGCAGCCAGCGCACCCGCCGCCAATGACAGCGCCAGGACCCGGGACGCGGAGAAGGCAAGTGGCCCGACTGCGAGCCGGCCCTCTGCCCGGAGGATCCACAGCGCCAGAGGAAGTGCGACCAGCTGGGCCACCGCGACCCCGGCTGCGACTCCCGGAGCCCCCCACTGCAGCCCGAGGAACATCGCGAACAGGGCGATGACCGTGGCGATCGCGTTGTAGCTCGTGATCGCCCGGCCCAATCCCCTGGCAGCGAAGACCCACAGGACCGGCATGGTCAGGCAGGCGAGGCCTCCTGACACTGCCACCCAGGCCATGATCGGAGCCGCTGCCGCCCACGAGTCCCCGAGCGCGATCTCCACGAACGCCGGAGCCGTGACCACGAGGACCGTGACTCCCGCGAGGATGGGATAGACGAGCGCCACCTGCGCTCGACGGGCTCCCGACATCATCCGCTCGTCATCGTCTCCAGCGCCTGCGAGGACGGGAAGCGCCACTGTGCCGAACGGCGCCTGCAGCTGCGCGAGCGGAGTTCGCACCAGTTGCACGCTCCGGGTGTAGGCGCCGAGGGAGGCTGCCCCGAACTGATGGCCGACGAGGACGTTGTCGGCATTGCGCGTGACGTAGCTCATCAGGCCCCCGAAGACGAAGGACATGCCCAGTTTCACGAAGTGCGCGACCGGGGTGTCACGGCGATACGGGCGTGGCAGCCACCTGCAGCCCGCGAGCAACAGGGCACACGCCAGTACCCCGGAGGACAGCTGCTGGGCCACGAGCGCCCAGTAGTGGGCTCCGAGCACCGCTGCCACGACGCCGATGGCCAAGGGGATCACCGCACAGGCGACGTCGATGGCAGCCAGGACCCCGAACCGAAGACGCCGCGTCAGGTCCACGCGGTACTGCGTGGCCAGGCCGGACAAGAAGTACGTCGGTGCCAACGCCCACGCGATCGCCGCCAGCTCGGGTCGGTCGTACACCTGGGCGATGAGCGGAGCCACGACGACGACCACCACGGTGAGGCATGCCCCAGCCGCGGTGTTGAGCCAGAACAGGTTGTCCCGCTCCTGACGACTGAGCGTCGGAGCCCGGATGGCGGCTGGCGAGAGCCCCATGTCCCTCAGGAGCTCCGCAACGCCGACGATCGCAAGGACCATGGCGACCAGGCCGTAGTCGCGAGGAGTGAGGAGTCTCGCCAGGATGACGACCGACGCGACCTGGATGAGCAGTCGCAGGACCTGGGCCAGAGTGGTGACGGCGACGCCGCGTACCGCCTTGTGCGCAAGCTCCTGCGGCGCAGGTGCCGACGTCATGCCGAGCAGTGTAGGTGCGAGTCGCACGGAACAGGGGCACTCCGGACTGCTGCTTCCGCGTCGCCCGGATCGTGTCACGATGGGCGAGTGCCGCACGAGAGTCCGCTGTCCGACGCGGTGTCCGACCTCCCGGTGGTGAGCGTGGTGATTCCCTGCTACAACGCAGGGGACACGCTCCTCGAGACCGTGGAGTCCGCTCTGGCGAGCAAGTACGAGCGCCTGGAGGTCATCGTCGTGGACGACGGCTCGACCGACGAGGTCACCCGGGTCGCGCTGGACTCGTTGCCGGGGTGCGTGTTGCGGGTGCAACAGCCGAACTCCGGGCTACCGGCCGCTCGTAACGCGGGAGTCCGGCGCGCCACCGGCACGTTCATACTCCCGCTGGACGCCGACGACCTGATCGAACCGGACTACGTGCCCGAGGCCGTTGACGTCATGTCAGCGGACAGCACCGTTGGCATCGTGTACTCCAGGGCCGACAAGTTCGGGGAGGTGGAGGGAGACTGGGCGCTGCCCGACTTCGACGTCGACCGAATCCTCGTGGAGAACTGCATCTTCTCCTGCGCGATGTTCCGTCGTGACGACTGGGCCGCCGTGGGCGGCTACGACGAGACGATGCGACGAGGGCGGGAAGATCACGACTTCTGGCTGCGGATCATCTCGTTGGGGCGGGGGGTGCGGCGACTCGACGGCCGCTACTTCCACTACCGGATACGCAGCTCGTCGATGAACCACGGGTACTCCAGGGAGGAGTACGTACAGATCTACGCCCAGATCTTCCGGAACAACGTCGGGTTGTACGCCGAGCATCCGGAGGCTCTCATCCGCCACCGCTTCGAGCTGATGGATGAGCTGAACGATCTGCGGCATCGCTACGCACTCCTGGAGCGTGCCCGAGTCCGGTGGCCGAGGGCGTATGCCGGCCTGAGGCGCCTCCGGCGCGCACGCGGTTCTTGACCCAGACCTGGGCAGGGCGCTCCACGAGCACCCAGCTCGCGACAGCCAGGGTGGCCGTGATCGCTCCCACTGCCAGCACGTACGCCGGAAAGCTCCAGCCGTCATCCCAGACGCCCACGAGCACCTGCGAAACAGGAAAGGCGTACAGGTAGACGCCGTAGGAGATGTCGTGCCGCTGGATGAGCCTGGGACCGCCGGCTCGCCCGAGCGACAGCAGCACAGCCGCTACCAGCGGCGCCGCGAGAGAGGCACCGAATCGAGGCTCGACAACGACGAGCAGCGCGGAGGCGAGTGCCGCCACTGCTGCATGGACTGGCCGCAAGGTCATCTTCGGCAGGCAGGCCGCCACCACGACGCCTCCGAAGAACAGGGGCGCCAAGAGACTGAACTGCTTCAGGAACACGCTGTCGAGCGGCGTGTGGGGCAGCGCGACCTGCAGTACGACCAGGCCCGACCAGGTCGAGACGGCCAGCACTCGTTCCCGTGTCCGGAGCCCGCGGATGACGCTGTAGATCAGGCCGACCGCGACGTAGCAGAGGAACTCGTGGGGCAGTGTCCACGCGGACGCGTTCCACACGCCGGCGTGGGGAACGTCCAGCGGCGTGCCAGCGATGTCGCTGTTCGCCTGGTAGAGCAGGGCATTGCTGAGAACGTGACTCAAGCCGCCGTCGGCTCCCCAGATCGGGGCGGACGTGAAGGCCGAGGCCGCCAGAACGGTGACGAGGAGGCAGACCCAGTAGCCCGGCAT
This sequence comes from Nocardioides sp. BGA-UO-ETr-FS32, assembly GCF_059567905.1. Classification (NCBI taxonomy): domain Bacteria; kingdom Bacillati; phylum Actinomycetota; class Actinomycetes; order Propionibacteriales; family Nocardioidaceae; genus Nocardioides; species Nocardioides sp. BGA-UO-ETr-FS32. The sequence continues at coordinate 216,909 of NZ_JCAQOX010000014.1, forward strand.
CAGCCGGCCGACCCGGCGCGCGATGAACGACGACAGAGGCAGCCGTCGTCGCGATCCAGCGATGAGGAAGCCGGACAGGGCGAAGAAACCAAGCACGGCCCAGCCGCCGAGACTGCGGCCGGCCACTTGGGGCTCCGGGAGGCCGAAGGCCGGGAACGCGTGGGAGACGAGAACGGCGGCGGCCAGCACGAGACGCAGGAAGTTGAGGCCCGGGTAAGGCGTACCGGGCGACACAGAGGGCGGCTCACGTCGAGCCGCGGCGCCCGCTGCGATCATGTTCAAGCCTTCGGGTGAGTGTGCTGGTCGATCGTCAGCAAGCTGCGGAATCGTTCCGCTGCCTGGTCCCACATCACATGACTGGGATGACCTTGCCGAACGTGCTCCTGCCCTCGTGAAGCGATCGTCAGCCTCAGGTGGGGATCGTCACGTAGTCGAACCATTGCCGAGCGCAGGTCACCAGCGTCACCGACGGTCGGCATCAGCGCAGTGGTTTCTGCTGAAAAGTAGTCAGACATCGCGGCGGTGTTGCTCACGATGACCGCACAGCCGGATGCCGCGGCGTTGAGTGCCACGGTCTGACCAGTGGGGTAGGCGTAGTCGTGGGTGGGAACGATGACCACCTGGGTGCGACGCAGGAGGTTCCTGTACTCATCGGGAGGTAGGACGCCGCCCGGTTCGATGTTGGGGGGGAGCTCCAGCGACTCGGCGCGTGCGGGTGTGGTGAGCAGCTTGACTCTGAGATCCGTGCCCTCCACTGCTCGGATGAGGGTCGGGTAGTCGCGGCCCCGGTCAACACCGACGGCAAGGAACTCGACGTCCCGGTGCGAGGTGACGTCACCGCTGAAGAAGTCGGTCGAGATCCCGAAGGAGAGGCAGACGAGCTGCTCGGGGCGAGCACCGTTCGCGAGGAAGATGTCGCGCTGGTTGCTGCTCAGGAAGAGGATGAGGTCTGATGCCTCGACGACTCGACGTGCTCGGGCCCTGCTGCGTGCATCGCCGGTACGGAGGTCCTCGGCCGCCCAGCACACCAAGGTGAAGATGGGCTTGTTCCGATACGGGCCGGGCAGCCGATGCAGCAGCGCCGGAAGCTCAGCCCAGTGCTCCCACACGGCAAGCGTGGCGTCGGCGCGCCGGGCTGCGTGCCATGCGCGCAGAGGCTGGAGCCGCACGCCGGTGCGGTGCTCGATCACCGTCGTGATCTTCGTGGGTGGGTAGCGTGGCGCCTCGATCAAGCGGATGCCGTGCTCCTCGAGGCGTTCCATCCCGTAGGGGAGTCGGCTGGGCCGGATCCGGTCGGCGTACTCGCGCTCGTGCTGATCGAGACTCATGTCGTAGATGACGTTGAGGGTGATCGGCAGGTCAGTGCTGTCCCGCACCCAGGCGGTCGCTCCTGACCGGCGCCCTCCTGCCGCAGCAGCCTCGACGGCAAGTGACACGGTCTTGCCGCGCACGGTCCGCGGAATCCAAGGCAGCAGACGGTCCAGCCGTCGGCCCCACTCGCGGGCGGCTCTGTGGGACGCCATGCTGCGTGCCCCTCGAGACACCAGGTGGTCCCACGGCGATCGTCCATCGGAGCGGAGATCGTCGACGGCTCCAGGGTGACGGTGGTCGAGGGCCTGCTCGGAGGCGCCGGACGTGAACGCCCGCGCCACCCGCGACTCGGCGTCGGGGGCAGGCCCGCGGTGCTCGATCTCGAGCTCGGGGTCGATGACGATCTCGACTCCGCAACGAGCCAGACGCAGCCCGAGCTCGGAGTCCTCGCGGTAGGTCACGGTCGGGTCGAATCCGCCGGCGGCGTCGTACGCCGCCTTCGGCACGGAGTTGCACGCCGCCCAGTGCAGCCACCTCTGCTCGGGCGGGCGTGCGTACGCCTGGGCGATCAGGCGCTCGTTGGCGGGCCTCCCGTACGCCGTCGCGTAGGGCGTGTCACGGAAGACGTCCCGGGTGAGCGAGACGACGCCGAGTGGCGGGGCGCCCGCTGGGCGCGCCCGGTGGCGGGCGAGGTGTCCCGCGAGGAAGCCGGGCCGGGGCGCGAGGTCGTCGTCGCAGCGGAGCACGATCTCGCCGAGCGCCGCGTCGTAGCCCGCCGCGAGGGCGGCGGACACCCCGTCGCCGCCGGCTCGCTCGACGATCCTCAACGGGACGCGACCGGCGTACGCCTCGACGATCTCGCGGCTCCCGTCGATGTCCCCGTCCAGCACGAAGAGGACCTCCCACGGCTCGTCGACCTGCTGGGCGGCGAGTGCCTCGAGGAGCACCGGGAGCCGTGTCGCACCGCCGCGAGTGGGCACCACGACGGACAGGGCGAGATCGGGCACCCGCCGATCGTAGGTGGCCTGCGCGTTCACTCGGCCGGGCTCGGCTGCTCCGTGAGCACGCCGAGGACGTCCTCCACGAACGCAGCCACCTCGTCCTCCCCGTCCACCGGACCCCCTGCGAGGTAGCCGTCGGCGCCGAGCAGGACCGCCGCGGGCGCGGCGACGGAGAAGACACGACGGACGTTGAGCTCCGGCTCCCAGGCGGCGAGGTCGTACGCGTGCTCCCCGGCCGCCCGCGCCGACGCCTCGTCCGGATAGATCGCCACCACGCCGACGGCCGGAGCGAGACGGGCTGCCCAGTCGTCCAGCTTCGCCGCGGTGCGTACGCACGGCCCGCAGCCGGGGTTGAGGACGACGAGGAGCCGGGCCTGGACGGCGGCGAGCTGCGCGAGGCTCGTGCTCGTGCCGTCGTGCAGGGTGAGGGCGCCGTACGGGGTGGCCTGGCGCTCGTAGTCGAGGAGGTCCTCGTCGCTCGGACCTGCGGCAGCCGCCCCAGAAGGCGCACCGACCACCAGGACCGCGACCGTCGCCGCGGCGCCAGCGGCCGCGAGCGCCCACCAGCCCGCGCCGTCCAGGGCGCCGAGGGCCGACGGCACCGATCCGCCGTCCAGAGCGAACCACACGACCGCGGCGGCGAGCACGGTCAGGAGCACGTTGCGGACAAGGGTCGTGGTGTCCACCTCGTGCCGGCCGATGCTCCCGAAGCAGCTGCACGTCACCGGCTCGTCGAAGGTGAGCGCCCGCGTGACGAGCGCGGTGTAGGCCAGCATCAGCAGCAGGACCACCAGGGCGACCGGCGCCAGCCAGCCGGACGGGGCCACGACCAGCAGGGCCGCTGCGGCGATCTCCACCCAGGGCAGGGCCGCGGCAGCGACGTCGGCAGGCACGATCGCCGGCACCCGGAGCGCGGTGAAGGAGTCCCGGGTCGCGCGGCGGTCACGGAGCTTGGCGACGCCGCTCGTGAGCAGCACGGCCACGAGGGTCAGCACGACCACGAGCGCGGCGACAGGTGCCTGCGACATGTGCGAAACCGTACGGCTCTGGCGAGGTGACCCCCGTCAGTGCCTCGGGTGCGCCCAGCGGTAGAGGGCGATCAGGCCGGGCAGGAAGATCACCAGCAGCACGATCCCGAAGACCTTCTCGCCGACGCCGTCGCCGAACAGCACGAACAGCGAGCCGCCGAGGACGAACGGTGACGTGAGCAGCCCGACGATCCAGAAGACCAGCCGGGGCAGGAACCCGCGCTCGGGACGCTCGGTCCACATCGCGCTCGTCCCGCTCGGGGCGAGTCCGGCGAGCACGTCCTCGAGGTCGCCGTGCGTACGGGCCGTGAGGGCGCGCGAGGTGCGCTCGTCGAGGTCGGCCGGGGTGAGGCGTCCCTGGCTGAAGGCCCTGTTGAGCAGCTCGCAGACCCGCTCCCGCTCGGCGTCGGACGCCAGCGTCGCCTCCCGGGCGGCCTCGGCGCGGTCGCGGGCGGCCATCCACATGCGCATGGCCTCGTCGCCGGGGCCCGACCCGGGTGTGGCGCCGCTGGGGGTGGTCATGCGGCTCAGGGTAGGTGCTGGTCGCGCCGCACGGCGGCACTTCGGAGGGAACAACCGCACTCCATCCGCTGTTGTCCTTCCTCGATGAGCCCAGCACCCGACGCCGCCCCCGACACCGCGGCCACGACCGCACAGGCGGACGACTCGCGTCGCGTCTCGCTGCTGCTCGGGCTCCTCTTCGGCCTGGCCGGCATGGGGTCGTCGAGCGCCGCGGTGGCGCTGGCGCTGCTCGGCGAGGACCTCGGCGTCAGCTCCGGCCTGGCGGCCTGGGCGATCAGCCTCTACGTCCTGATGCTGGCGGTCACCACCGCCCTCTACGGCCGGATCTCCGACCTCGTCGGCGTCCGCGGTCCGCTGCTCGCGGGACTGGTGCTCATGTCGATCGGCGCGCTGGTCGCCGCCCTCGCGCCCACCTTCGAGGTGCTGCTCGGCGCGCGCATGCTGCAGGGCGCCGGCGCCGCGGCCGTCCCGACGCTCGGCGTGACCATCCTGTCCGCGAAGTACACCGGCGAGGTGCGCGGACTCGCCTTCGGCCGGCTCGCGGGAGTCGCAGCGGCGGTCAGCTGCCTCGGACCGCTCATCGGCGGGCTCGTCGAGGCGGCCTGGGGCTGGCGCGCCGTGATGGCGCTGCCGATCCTCGGCGCGCTGGTCGTGCCGCTGCTCTGGCGGGCCCTGCCGACCGGTGGCAGCGGCGCCCGGCTCGACGTCATCGGCGCGATCCTCGTCGCCTTCACCGCCGCCGGCATGGTGCTGCTCGTGCAGTCGCCCTCGGCGGGCCTGCTGGTGGCCGCCATCGGAGCCGGGCTGCTCGTGCTGGGCGTGCCCGCCGTACGTGCGACCGTGCGCCGGCGCCCCGACGGCTTCCTCCCGGTCGAGGTCATCCGCAACGCCACCGTCGTCCGCAGCGCGGTCGCGGCGTCGGCCGTCCCCGCGTCGTGGTTCGCGATGCTCATCGCGCTGCCTGCCGTGCTGCTCGCCGAGGGCTGGGAGGCGTGGCAGGTCGGCCTGGCCATGGTGCCCAGCGCCGGCGTGGCGTTGCTGGTCCCGCGGGTCGCCGGACCGATGCTCAACCGGATCGGGCCCAGTCGCGCCCTCGCCGTCGCGGGCCTGGTGGCCTCGGCCGCGCTGCTGGTGGCGACGGTCGGTGCCTGGGCGACGAGCGCGACGGTGCTGGTGGTCGGCATCATCCTGGTCACCTTCGCCTTCGGCCTCGGCCAACCTGCCCTGAGCGCCGTCGTCGGCGACGCGGTCCACCAGGACGTACGCGGGGTCGCGCTGGGCGTCTCGACGTTGCTCTTCCTCATCGGCGGCAGCGTCGGCTCCGCCGTGGTCGCGGGCATCAGCGGACCGCTGGGCATGCCCGTGGCGCTGCTGGTACTCGCGGTGCTGCCGCTGCTCGGCCTCGTCGTGCTGGCGCCCACGCTGCGCGCGGAGCCGGTCGCGGACTGACCGGACCCGCTACCAAGGAGGGATGGCGCGGGTCTGTCGGGCAGACCTACGCTGCGAGCTCCGCCTTCGAAGGAGCACGTGTTGTCGTCTCGGGTACGTCGTCTCGCCGCCAGTCTCGCCCTCGTCGTGGGAGCAGGTGCACTGAGCTCGATCGTCCCGGTCGCCGCCGCGCCCGACGACCGTACGTTCGCCCCGCTGCGGGGGTTCGAGCCCACCGGCTCCAGGATCCGCGTGGAGCCGCGTGCGTACGCCGCCACCCGCGTCGACCTCGCCGCCCTGCGCGCCGAGCTGCCGCGCAGCGGTGGGGCCGTGGTGCAGGTCCCCGCTCCGGACGGGTCGCTCCAGGACTTCCGCGTCGAGCCGACGCAGCGGATGGAGTCGGGGCTGGCCGCCGCCAACGCCGACATCCGCACGTGGTCCGGCGTCGGCATCGACGACCCGCGCGCCACGATCGCCCTCGACGTCACGCCGATGGGCTTCCACGCCTTCGTCCGCACGCCCGGCGGCCTCGGCGACTGGTACGTCGACCCGGCCTACAACCGGCGCGGCACCACGACGCACCTGAGCTACAGCGCCGTGGCGCTGCCCGCGCCGGAGCAGCGCCGCGCCGAGGGTGAGATCGAGACGATCCGCGAGGCCGTCGTCGCCGCCGCCGAGGACCGCACGACGGAGCGCTCGACGGGCCCGGGCCAGCCGGTGCAGCGCCACTACTACCGGCTCGCGCTGACGTCCGACCCGTCCTACGCCGCCTACTTCGGCACCGACAACGTGCTCGCGGAGAAGGTCACCCTGATCAACCGCGTCAACCAGATCTACAACGACGACCTCGCCACCGAGCTGCGTCTCGTCGAGGGCACCGAGCTGCTCAACCTCGACACCTACGCCGAGGCGACCGGAGCCAACGGCCCCTGCGGCGTCGCCCCGTGCTTCGAGCCCTACGACGACAACGGCACGCCCGACGTCCCGGCTGACGACACCCCGAGCGAGCTCGACTTCTGCGACGTGCCGACGCTCGGCAAGAACCGCACCGTCCTCGGCCAGCTCATCGGTGCCTCCAACTACGACGTCGGCCACGTCGCGCTCGGGGTCAACGGCGGCGGCATCGCCTACCTCGGCGTCGTCGGCGGCGACTACAAGGGCGGCGGCTGCACCGGCCTGCCCGAGCCCAAGGGCGACTTCTTCGCCATCGACTACGTCGCCCACGAGATCGGCCACCAGTTCGCCGGCAACCACACCTTCAACGGTGCGCTCGGCGCGTGCGGCGGCAACATCTCCGAGGCCTCCGTCGAGCCCGGGTCGGGCTCGTCGGTGATGGCGTACGCCGGCATCTGCGGCCAGGACGACCTCCAGCCGCACACCGACCCCTACTTCTCCTTCCTCACCATCGACGAGGTCGACGCCTACCGCGCGGTCGCCTACGACAACGTCGAGGTCCGGACAGTCTCGCTGACCGAGGGCTTCGGTGTCGGCGACAGCCTCGTGCTGGGCTTCGACGGCGACACCACGACGGTGCCCTTCGCGGCCTACAACACGGCCGGCCTCGACGTCGCGATCGAGGGCCTCACCGGGCGCGACGTCTCCATCGCCCAGTGGGGCTTCGACCAGTTCGGCTACACCCCCGTCGTCGGCATCCCCGACGAGCGCGGCTTCCAGGTGATCTTCAACGACGTGCCGTCGATCATCCCCGGTCCCGGTGACGTGCTCGACGACGTCGCCGAGCTCACCGTCGAGCCCGGTGGCGTGACCGGCTTCGTCGGCGAGACCTCGCGCGGCGGCCCGGCCCAGAACGACGGCGTTCCCGTCCCGGGCCAGCCCGACGTCGCCGACAACGCCGCCCCCGTCGTCGTCGCGCCCGACGACAGGACTGTCCCCGTCCGTACGCCCTTCGCCCTCACCGGGGTCTCCGGCACCGACGCCGACGGCGACGAGCTGGTCTACCTCTGGGAGCAGACCAACGCAGGCGAGGGCACGCGACTGGCGAGCAACCTCAAGGAGTACGGGCCGCTCTTCCGGGTCTTCGGTGACGACGCCGTGGTCACCGACGCGGGCACGCTGACGAGCCCGTCCCCGGGCCTGAACATCGCCGACGGCAGCATCACGCGGGTGTTCCCCGACATGGCCCAGGTCCTGGCCGGCAACACCAACGCGGCCTCCGGCACGTGCCTGACGCCGACCGGTCCCACCAACCAGCAGCTGCCCGACCCGCTGCTCGACTGCTACTCGGAGTTCCTGCCGACGGCCGACTACCTCGGCAGCGCCGACGGCGGCGGCGACCGCGTCATGAGCTTCCGGCTCACCGCGCGCGACCTCTTCCCCAACGGCGGCGGTGTCGCCTGGGACCACGTGGAGCTGACCGTCGACGACTCCGCAGGTCCGTTCCTCGTCACGTCGCAGGCCGCACCCGGTGCGACCGTCGCGGGTGGTTCCGCCGTCCCCGTGACCTGGGCCGTCAACGACACCCAGGGCCTCGCCTCCTCGGTGAGGATCTCCCTGTCGACCGACGGCGGTGCGACCTTCGGCACCGTGCTCGCGGCGTCGACGCCCAACGACGGCTCGGAGACCCTCGTCATGCCCAACGTCACCGCGGGCGACGTACGGATCAAGATCGAGGCGGTCGGCAACTACTTCTTCGACGTCAACGACGCGTCGTTCGCCCTGGCCGCCGCCCCGGGCACCACCGACCCGACGACCCCGCCCCCGGGAGCCCCCGACACCACCATCACGTCAGGGCCCGCGGACGGCTCCGTGGTGCTGGAGCGCCGCCAGTCGATCACCTACGCCTCGACCGTCACGCCGGCGACGTTCGTCTGCCGCGTCGACGACGACACGGTGCCCTGTGACGCCACCGGGCTGGAGCGTCGCTTCCGCGCCGGCACCCACACCGTCAGCGTCGCCGCGGTCAACGCCGCCGGTGTCGCCGACCCGACTCCGGCGACCGTCACCTTCACGGTGCCCCGCGACGAGAGCACCTTCGCGCGGAAGGGCTCGTGGGACCGCAAGAAGGACCGGCGCGCCACGTTCGGTGACTACATCACCTCGCGCACGAAGGGCTCCGAGCTCGTCACCCGGGTCCCGGCCACCGACCGCATCGTGCTGGTCTTCGGCAAGGTGAAGAACGGCGGCACCGCACGCGTGTTCCTCGGCAAGCGCAAGCTCGGCGTGGTCCGGTTCGCCGGCGGCCGCGCCTTCGGTCAGCTGCGCACCTTCGAGCTCGGCAAGGCCCGCAAGGGCAAGCTGCGCATCGTCGTCGCGAAGAACAAGCCCGTACGCATCGAGGCCCTCGCCGTCGTCACCACCGACTGATCGCGGCCCGCGGGCGGCCCCGTGTCGGCCCCGCGTCAGCCCTGCGTCGAGCGAGCCCGCTCGGCCAGGGCGACGGCGGCGCGCTGCACGACCGGCAGCTCCTCGGGGTCGCGGGCGGCCTCGTGGGGCACCGCGCCGCCGAGCAGCGCGGCGGGACTGGTGAGCCAGATCCACACGCGCCACGGGTCGACCGCGGCGAGCAGCGGCTCGAGCACCGTCAGCAGCTCGGTGCGCACCTCGCCCGTCTCGTCGAGCTGGAACCTGGGCACCAGGATGGCCCCCTCGTGCCCGACGAGCAGGAGCGTGCGCCGCTCGGCCGCCTTGTGCACGGCGAAGCGGGCGGCGTTGGTCGAGACGCCCCTCAGCGCGGCGACCCCGGCGTAGTCGAGCCAGCCGCCGTCGAGGAGCTCCTGCCGCAGCCGGGTCTCGCGGCGCAGCCGGACCAGCGCGACCGGTACGGCGTGGGCGGGGTCGTCGCCCTGCGCGCGCAGCAGCCGGTCGAGCTCGGCCAGGCGCTCGGCGCCGAGCTGCTCGCCGGTGGCGGGCTCGGTCCAGCGCACGTCGGCGCCCGCGCGCTCGTACGTCGGCAGCCCGGCCGGGGCGAGCTGGTCGGCGAGGCCGAGCTGCTCGAGCCAGGCGGCCAGCTGTTCGGCGAGCTCGGGGTCGGTCTGGGCGGGCGGGCTGCGGCGGTGGTCGGGCGAGTCGCTCACGGGCCCAGCCTTCCACGTCAGAGCCTGAGCACCGCCAGCAGCGTGCGCGCGGCCTCGCCGCCGTCGCGGAGCGCGACGCCGATCGCGGCAGGCACGTCGAGGTCGGCCAGCAGGGCGGCGACCACGCCGGCGCCGTCACCGTCGGGGGGCGCCGCTGCCGCGCGGAGCCGGGCCAGCAGGTCGGTGGCATCGGCGAGCTCCGCGGCCGTGTAGTCCCACGGGTCCGACCACCTGCGGTTGAGCAGCATCAGCCGGATGGCGGAGCCCTCGTGCTCGGCCAGCAGGTCGCTCACGTGGACGAGGTTGCCCGCGGACTTGGCCATCTTGGCGCCGTCGACGAGCACGGTGCCGACGTGGAGCTGGCGGCGGGCGAACGGCCGGGTGCCGGTGGCCGCCTCGAGGATCGCGGCCTGGTAGGCGTGGTGGGGGAAGGCGAGGTCGGCGCCGCCGGCGAGCACGTCGACCGAGGCGCCGAAGACGGTGGCCGCCATCGCCGAGCACTCGACGTGCCAGGCGGGCCGTCCCCAGCCCCACGGGCTCGGCCACGCAGGGTCGGTGTCGCCCGAGGACCTCCACAGCGGCACGTCCCACCTGGTCTCGCGCCCGTCGTCGGCGTCGTCCCCGAACTCCGCGAGGGCGGCCGCCGCCTGCTCCTCGCCCAGCCCGTGGCGGTCCAGGTCGTCCGGTGCGCGAAAGAACACCGTCCCGCCTACGACGTACGCCGCGTCGGTGCGCAGCAGGGCGTCGGTGAGCTGGACGACCTGGGTGACGTGGGCGTGCGCCTTCGGGGTGAGGTCGGGGCGGGCGACGGCCAGCGCACGCATGTCGCGATCGAACTGGAACTCCTGCATCGCAGCCATCTCGTCGTAGTGCTGCGCGGTCCGCGCAGCCGCCGCTGTCAGCACGTCGTCGACATCGGTGACGTTGCGGCTGCTCACCGTCTTGACCTCGAGCCGGCGGGCGAGCGAGACGAGCAGGTCGCTCCACACGAAGGTGGCCGCGTGGCCGAGGTGGGTCACGTCGTAGGGCGTGATGCCGCAGGTGTAGATGCGCATCGTCCCGGTCAGGGGGAGCGGCTCCCCGGCCAGCACGAGGTCGGCGGCGCGCGGTCCCGACGCCTGCGGCAGCACGTACCGACCCTCGCGACCCATCACCCCGGGCACCATCCGCTCCATGCCTCGATCATGCCCCAGGACGAGGACGCCCGGTCGGATGCGGCCGGACCTACTTGTTGGCCTTGCGCGCGCGGCTCGCGGTCTTGGCGCGCGCGTTGGCGTCGAGCACGAGCTTGCGGATGCGCACCATCTCCGGGGTGACCTCGACGCACTCGTCCTCGCGGCAGAACTCCAGGCACTGCTCGAGGGAGAGGCGCTTCGGCGGGATCAGCTTCTCGAAGTTGTCGGAGGTGGCGGACCGGATGTTGGTCTGCTGCTTCTCCTTGGTGATGTTGACGTCCATGTCGTCGGCGCGGGAGTTCTCGCCGACGATCATGCCCTCGTAGACCTCGGTGGCGGGCTCGACGAAGAGCACGCCGCGCTCCTGCAGCGACGTCATGGCGTACGCCGTCGCCGCGCCGGCGCGGTCGGCCACGAGCGAGCCGTTGTTGCGCGAGCGGATCTCCCCGGCCCACGGGAAGTAGCCCTCGGAGATGTGGTGCGCGATGCCGGTGCCGCGGGTCTCGGTGAGGAAGTCGGTGCGGAAGCCGATCAGGCCGCGCGAGGGGACGACGAAGTCCATCCGGACCCAGCCGGTGCCGTGGTTGGTCATGCCCTCCATGCGGCCCTTGCGGGCGGCGAGGAGCTCGGTGATGGTGCCGAGGTACTCCTCCGGCGCGTCGATGGTCAGGCGCTCGAACGGCTCGTGCAGCTTGCCGTCGATCTCGCGGGTGACCACCTGCGGCTTGCCGACGGTGAGCTCGAAGCCCTCACGCCGCATCTGCTCGACCAGGATCGCCAGCGCGAGCTCGCCGCGGCCCTGGACCTCCCAGGCGTCGGGGCGCTCGGTCGGGAGGATCCGCAACGAGACGTTGCCGACGAGCTCGGCGTCGAGGCGGTCCTTGACCAGGCGGGCGGTGACCTTGGAGCCCTTGACCTTGCCGACCAGCGGCGAGGTGTTGGTGCCGATGGTCATCGAGATGGCCGGCTCGTCGACGTGGATGAGCGGCAGCGCGATCGGGTTCTCGGCGTCGGCGAGCGTCTCGCCGATGGTGATCTCGGGGATGCCCGCGATCGCGACGATGTCACCGGGGCCGGCGGACTCGCCGGGCTTGCGCTCGAGGCCCTCGGTCACCAGCAGCTCGGTGACGCGGACGTTCTTCACCTCGCCGTCGCGACGCATCCACGCCACGGTCTGGCCCTTCTTGAGGGTGCCCTGGTGGATGCGCAGCAGCGCGAGGCGGCCGAGGAACGGCGAGGAGTCGAGGTTGGTGACGTGGGCCTGCATCGGCGCGTCGTCGTCGTACTGCGGGGCGGGGATGGTCTCGAGGATCGTCTTGAAGAGCGGCTCGAGGTCGCTGCCCTCCGGCATGGAGCCGTTCTCGGGCTGGACGAGCGAGGCGATGCCGGCCTTGCCCGAGGCGTACACGACCGGGAAGTCGAGCGCGTCCTGGCTGTGCGACTCGTCGAGCAGGTCCATGAACAGCTCGTAGGACTCGTCGACGACCTCGCTGATGCGGGCGTCGCTGCGGTCGGTCTTGTTGACGACCAGGATCACCGGCATGTCGGCGTTGAGCGCCTTGCGCAGCACGAAGCGCGTCTGGGGGAGCGGGCCCTCGGAGGCGTCGACGAGCAGCACGATGCCGTCGACCATCGACAGGCCGCGCTCGACCTCGCCACCGAAGTCGGCGTGACCGGGGGTGTCGATGATGTTGATGACCATCGGCTCGCCGCCGCCGGCCGGGCCGGCGTAGTGGACGGCGGTGTTCTTCGCGAGGATGGTGATGCCCTTCTCGCGCTCGAGGTCGCCGGAGTCCATGACGCGGTCGGCGACGCTCTCGGCCTGGTGCGCGGTAAAGGCGCCTGCCTGGCGCAGCATCGCGTCGACCAGCGTGGTCTTGCCGTGGTCGACGTGGGCGACGATCGCGACGTTGCGCAGGTCGGAGCGGGACTGGGTGGACATGCAGGAGCCTTCCGGGCGGAGACAGGGCTGTACGAGGGCGAACGAGGCCCGTAGGGCCGGGCGCGGCCGGCACGGCCGCAGCGTGTCGAGTCTAGTGCGCGGGGCGGCAGATCGGGATTTGGCGGACCCAGCGCGATCGGGTGTGACCAAGGCCTCCCGCTTCGCCGAGGCCCCTTCCGGCTGTCGGACCGGACGGGTAGACCTGTCCCATGACCTCTCGGGACACCCACGCCGCCCCTGCTCCCCGCTGCACCTTCATCCCGCCTTGGCTGGCCGAGCGTGTCGACGGCCCGGAGGCCGCCGAGCGTGACGAGGCGGTGCGGCGCCTGCGCGCGCAGCGCGGGGTCGAGGCCCGCGCCGCCAGCGCCGCGGCCGCGGAGGGGGTCGGCGAGAGGGTTGCCGTCGCCCCGGTGTGGACGGTCCACGACGCGGGGTCGTCCACCTCGCTGCCGGGCACGCCCGCCCGCCGCTCCGGCGAGCCCGACACCGGGGACGTCGCGGTCGACGAGGCCGCCGCCGGCATCGAGGCGACCCTGCAGATGTTCCTCGAGGACCTCGCGCGCAGCTCCCACGACGGCGCCGGCGCACCGGTGAGCCTCACCGTCCACTACGGCTCCGACTACAACAACGCCTTCTGGGACGGCACCCAGCTGGTGTTCGGTGACGGCGACGGCCGGGTGTTCGAGCGGTTCACCAAGCCTGTCGACGTGCTCGCCCACGAGTTCTCCCACGCGGTCATCGAGCACACCGCCGACCTGACCTACCGCGGCCAGTCGGGCGCACTCAACGAGTCCGTCGCCGACGTGTTCGCGTCCTGCCTCAAGCAGCGGCTGCTCGGGCAGGAGGCCGCCGACGGCGACTGGCTGATCGGGGAGGGGATCTTCATGCCGTCCGTGCAGGCGCGGGCGCTGCGCGACATGGCGGCCCCCGGCACGGCGTACGACGACCCCGAGGTCGGCGCCGACCCGCAGGTCGGCCACATGGACGACTACATCGTGACCACCGCCGACAACGGCGGCGTTCACCTCAACTCCGGCATCCCCAACAGGGCCTTCCACCTCGCGGCCCTCGCAGTCGGCGGCAGGGCGATCGAGGGTGCCGGCCGGATCTGGTACGACGCGCTGGTCGGCGACGGGGTCCCCCGCGGTGCGGACTTCGGCACCTTCGCGGCGGCGACCGTCGCCGCGGCCGGCGAGCACGCCGACGCTGTACGCGAGGCGTGGCGGCAGGTCGGCGTCGAGCCTGGCCGCCGGTCGGTGCCTGCGTCCGACCCGCAGCCCGCCGGTCGTCTGCGCGTCGAGCGCAGCGGGGGCTTCGCGGGTCGCTCGGAGGCGGCCGAGGTCGACGTCGAGGCCTCCGGGCTGGGTCCGCTCGTCTCGGCGGCGGTCTCGTCCGCGGCGGCCAAGGACGCCCGGCCGCTCCCCGACATGTTCGTCTACACGTTCATCGTCGAGGGACACGAGCCGGTGCGGGTGCCCGAGCACCTGCTCACCGACAGCCAGGCCGAGCTCGCCCGGCAGGTGCTGCGACCAGGCACGTCCGAGATCTGACGCCGCGAGGGCGCGGCCCCGGAGACCTCCCTCCGGGTGTCCGCCACCACCCGGGTCGACCAGTAGGTTCACCGCATGCCGCGACTGAGGCGTACGTTCCCCGACCAGCCCGGCTGGACCCGACGCCGGGCCGGCAAGGGCTTCACCTACCTCGACCAGCACGGCAAGCGCCTCGACGACGAGCAGGTGCAGCGCTGCAAGGACCTGGTCATCCCGCCGGCGTGGACCGACGTGTGGATCACGCCCTACCCCAACGGCCACCTGCAGGCCGTCGGCACCGACGACGCCGGGCGCAAGCAGTACCTCTACCACCCGCAGTGGCGCGCGAGCCGGGACGCCGCGAAGTTCGACCGGATCCTGGTGTTCGGCAAGGCGCTGTCCAAGGCGCGCGAGCGCGTGCTCGCCGACATCGGGTCCGAGGGGATGTCGCTGGAGCGCGCGTGCGCGGTCGCCGTGCGCCTGCTCGACCTCGGCTACTTCCGGATCGGCAACGACATCTACACCGACACCCACGGCTCCTTCGGCCTGACCACGATGCTCAAGGAGCACGTCTCGCGGCAGGGCAAGGCGCTGCGCTTCAGCTTCGTGGGGAAGTCCGGGGTGGAGCACGACATCACCATCGACGACCCGTCTGCGACCGAAGCGCTCGACGTGATGCGCCGCCGGCGCGGCGGGGGCGACAGGTTGCTCGCGTGGAAGGACGGCCGGCGCTGGAAGGGCCTGTCGTCCGCCGACGTCAACGACTACATCCGCACGTGCTTCGGGATCGAGGCCACCGCCAAGGACTTCCGCACGTGGCACGCCACCGTCATCGCCGCCGACGCGCTCGCCGAGACCGAGGAGCCGGGGAAGTCCAAGGCGTCACGCAAGCGTGCCGTCGCGAGCGCGATGAAGGAGGTCTCGGAGTTCCTCGGCAACACCCCCACCCTCGCGCGGACGTCGTACGTCGACCCGCGGGTGGTCGAGGCCTACGAGCGCGGCCGCACGGTCAAGGTCCGGGGGAAGTACGACACGGACGATGCCCGGCAGGCCGCGCTCGAGCGGGCGGTGCTCAAGCTCCTCAACGCGGGCTGACGTCAGCTGTTGGCGACGACGAAGTCGATCGCCGCGGTGAGCTTCTCGACGTCGGCGGGGTCGATCGCGGGGTACATCGCGATCCGTAGTTGGTTGCGGCCGAGCTTGCGGTAGGGCTCGGTGTCGACGATGCCGTTGGCCCGCAGGGTCGCGGCGATCGCGGCGGCGTCGATCGAGTCGTCGAAGTCGATCGTGCCGATGACGAGCGAGCGGTCGGCGGCCTCGGTGACGTACGGCGTGGTCCAGGCGGTGCGCTCGGCCCAGCCGTAGAGCGCGTCGGAGGAGGCCGTGGTGCGCTCGACCATCGCCTTGAGCCCGCCCTGGCCGTTCATCCAGTCGAGCTGCTCGGCCATCAGGAAGAGGGTGGCGACCGACGGGGTGTTGTAGGTCTGGTTCTTCGAGGAGTTGTCGATGGCGGTCGGCAGGTCGAAGAACGGCGGGACGTAGCGATCGCTCGCCGCGATCTCCTCCGCGCGGGCCAGCGCGCGCGGCGACATCAGGGCGATCCAGAGGCCGCCGTCGGAGGCGAAGCACTTCTGCGGGGCGAAGTAGTAGGTGTCGACCTGGTCGAGGTCGACGGGCAGGCCGCCGGCGCCGGACGTCGCGTCGACCAGCACGAGCGCGTCGTCGTCGATCCCCGACGGGCGGCGTACGGGCGCCATCACCGCGGTGGACGTCTCGTTGTGCGCCCAGGCGTAGGCGTCGACGCCGTCCTCGGCGACCGCGTCGGGACGCGAGCCGGGCTCGCTGGTGATGACCGACGGGTCGGCCAGCCACGGCGCCTTCTTGGCCGAGGTGGCGAACTTGGAGGAGAACTCGCCGAACGACAGGTGCTGGCTCTTCTCGCGGATCAGGCCGAAGCACGCGATGTCCCAGAACGCAGTCGCACCGCCGTTGCCGAGCACCACCTCGTAGCCCTCGGGCACGTCGAACAGCGCGGTGAGGCCCTCACGCACCCGGCCCACCGTCTTCTTCACCGGCGCCTGCCGGTGGGAGGTGCCCATCAGTGACGCGCCGGTCGCGGCGAGCGCGTCGAGGTGGCTGGTCTGGATCTTGGACGGCCCCGCACCGAAGCGGCCATCGGCCGGGAGCAGGTCGGCGGGGATCTTCAGGGCGTCGGTCATGGAGGAACCTCACGTGGGATCACGGTGGACACGGAACGGCGGTCCTGACGACGCTGTCAGCAGCCCTAGTGTGTCACCCGCGCGCACGCGCCACACGACAGGGGACGAAGCATGGACGACCACGCCACGCGCATCGAGCGGGTCGCCATCACGCACCCGGACGCGCAGGTGCTGATCGAGGCCGTGCAGGCCGAGTACGTCGCGCGCTACGGCGGCCGGGACGAGTCGCCGATCGACCCGGCCGACTTCGAGGACCCGCTCGGCCAGTTCTTCGTCGCCTACCTCGATGGCGCACCGGTAGCGACCGGCGCCTGGCGACGCAGCTCGGTGAGGGCGCTCGGCGCCGAGGTGACCGCGGAGATCAAGCGGATGTACGTCGTCCCGTCCGCGCAGCGCCGCGGGCTCGCCCGCCGGATGCTCGCCCACCTCGAGGCGACGGCGGCCGCCGCCGGCATCGAGGCGCTGGTCCTGGAGACCGGGATGAAGCAGCCCGAGGCCATCACGCTCTACACGTCGTCCGGCTACGAGCCGATCCCCGGCTTCGGCCACTACCGCGGCTCCGAGCTGAGCCGCTGCTTCGGGCGGGTCCTGCCACCGACGTAGTCTGGACGTCGTGGCCCGCGGACTGATGCTCAACGACGCCGACTGCGGCTTCTGCATGCGCACCGCACGGCTGGTGCCGCGTCTCGGCGTCGACGTCGACGCCTCCACGGTCCAAGCCGCCGACCTCGCCGCCCTCGGCGTCGACCCGGCCCGCGCGGTCGTGGAGATGCCCTACGTCCACCCCGACGGCCGGGTCGACTACGGCCACCGCGCCTTCGCCGCGATCCTGCGCACCGGACCGCTGCCGTGGCGCGCCGTCGGGCGCCTGATGACCGCCCCGGGCGTCGACGCGGTGGCGCGCCGGACGTACGCCTGGGTGGCCGCCAACCGGCACCGGATGCCGGGCGGCACGGCCGCCTGCGAACTACAGCGGTGATGTTCTGACGATCCCCTGACGCCTGAGCGGGGGGCCGCTTACGGTCCCTGTGCCAGATGTGGTCACAGGGGAAGGTGGGACGTCTCGATGCGAGCGCCACTGCGTGCCGTCACGCGAGTCGCGGGCACGTGCGTCGTCGTGCTCGGCCTGCTCTCCGGCAGCCCGGGTGCCGCGGTGGCCGACGAGCCGAGCAGCCGGCGCGGCACCGTCACGTCCTCGGCGCCGTACCTCATGCCGATGGAGCCGTACGCCGGCTACCAGCCGCAGACCACGTGCAGGCAGACGCCGAAGCCCGGGGTGCTGATGCTCGCGGACTGGCTCGTCGCGCGCGGCGGAGGCTACGGCACGATCGCCCGCTCGTGCGCCGGGTCGAGCCGAAGCGAGCACAAGGAGGCGCGCGCCTTCGACTGGATCCTCGACGCGACCGACCCGGCCCAGAAGGCGCTGGCCGACGCGATGATCGACGAGATCCTCGCCCCCGACGACACCGGCCAGCCGCACGCGCTCGCCCGCCGGATGGGGATCATGTACGTCATCTGGGACGACCGGATGTACGCCTCGTACGACGGGTTCGTCGCCAAGCGCTACCTGAGCTCGGGCTGCCGGACCAGGCGCAGGTGCTCGCCCACCCTGCGGCACCGCGACCACGTGCACATCTCGCTCACGCGCCGTGGCGCGAAGGGCAGGACGTCCTGGTACTACGCCCAGGCCTCGTCCCAGCCCTGAACCTCGCTCGCCGGTCGGGTGCTCGGCCCGGCGTAGACGGCGGACGGCCGGATCAGCCGGCCGGTCGTCTTCTGCTCGAGGATGTGCGCCGACCAGCCGCCCGTGCGGGCGCAGGTGAACATCGAGGTGAACATGTGCGCCGGGACCTCGGCGAAGTCGAGGACGATCGCCGCCCAGAACTCGACGTTGGTCTCGAGCACCCGGTCGGGGCGACGCTCGCGCAGCTCGGCGAGGGCGGCCTTCTCCAGCGCCTCGGCCACCTCGTAGCGCGGGGCGTCGAGCTCCTTGGCCGTGCGGCGCAGCACCCGGGCGCGCGGGTCCTCGGCGCGGTAGACGCGGTGGCCGAAGCCCATCAGCCGCTCGCCGCTGTCGAGCAGCTCCTTGACGTAGGACGAGGCGTCGCCGTCGCGCTTCTCGACCTCTTCGATCATGCCGAGCACGCGGGACGGGGCGCCGCCGTGCAGCGGTCCGGACATCGCGCCGATGGCCCCGGAGAACGCGGCGGCCACGTCGGCGCCGGTGGAGGTGATGACGCGCGCGGTGAAGGTCGAGGCGTTCATGCCGTGCTCGGCCGCCGACGACCAGTAGGCGTCGATGGCGTGCGCGTGACTGGGGTCGGCCTCGCCGCGCCAGCGGATCAGGAACCGCTCGGCGAGGGTGCGACCCTGGTCGACCTCGGCCTGGGCGACGACCGGCTTGCCGAGGCCGCGGGCGGACTGCGCGGCGTACGACAGCACCATCACCGCGACGCGTGAGAGGTCCAGGCGGGCCTGCTCGTCGGAGATGTCGTAGGTCTGGCCCATCCCGAGCATCGGCGCGAGCATCGCGACGGCGGCCTGCACGTCGGCGCGGACGTCGCCGGTGTGGATGGAGATGTTGTAGGGCTCGGCGGGCGGCAGGCCGGGGGAGTAGGCGCCGTCGACCAGCAGCCCCCAGACGTTCTCGAACGGGACGCGGCCCACGAGCTCCTCGATGTCGACGCCGCGGTAGCGCAGCGCCGATCCCTCCTTGTCGGGCTCGGCGATCTGCGTCTCGAACGCGACCACACCCTCGAGGCCGTGCTGGATCTCGGTCATGCCACTCCTTCGTGGTCCTCCGTGCATCAGGCGCCCCGGGAGACTGCACGGGACGGCTCATTGTGCACCCCGGCCCCTGGAGCCCGGATCTCGATACGCCCTGCCGCGTCCTCGCAGGCTCGGCCGCGGGGCTACTCGATCTCCCTCCACACGCCGGGCTCTCGTCCCTCGTGCCCGACTAGTGTCGGGACATGGACCTCTCCGGACTGCGCGAGGAGTACGGGCGCGGCGGGCTGGACCTGCCCGACCTGGCCGACGACCCCATCGAGATGTTCGAGCGGTGGCTGCGGCAGTCGCTTGACGCGGGCATCCACGAACCCAACGCGATGGTGGTCTCCACGGTGTCGCCCGACGGTCGGCCCTCGAGCCGGACCGTGCTGCTCAAGGGCGTCGGGCCCGGTGGTTTCGTCTTCTACACCAACCACGCCTCGCGCAAGGGCGAGGAGCTCGCCGCCAACCCGCGATGCGCGCTGCTCTTCCCGTGGTACGCCCTCGAGCGCCAGGTGCGCGTCGAGGGCGTCGCGACCACGCTCGACGCCGCCGAGGTCGAGGCCTACTTCCGGTCGCGCCCCCGCGGCGCCCAGCTGGGGGCGTGGGCGTCGGCCCAGTCGAGTCGGGTGGACTCGCGCGCCGACCTCGCCGCGGCGTACGCCCGGGCGCACGAGCGGTTCGGCGACGACGGTCCGGTGCCGGTGCCTCCGACGTGGGGTGGCTACCGCGTCGCGCCCGGGGCCGTCGAGTTCTGGCAGGGGCGGCCGAGCCGGATGCACGACCGACTCGTCTACCGCCGCGACGGTGCCGGCTGGGACGTCGTACGGCTCGCGCCGTAGGACCTGGGCGCCCCCATCCCGCCGACTCGCCCGCCCGGCACACAACCCGCTTGTGAGTGAGCGCTCACTCACTTACGCTAGGCCGGGTGACTCCCCGCGCCCGCCCGATGACCCCCGACGACCGTCGCGAGTCGCTGGTCGACGTCACCATCCCGTTGCTCCACGAGCACGGTCGCGCGGTCACCACCCGCCAGATCGCCGACGCGGCCTGCGTCGCGGAGGGCACGATCTTCCGGGTTTTCGAGTCCAAGGACGACCTCGTCACCGCGGCGGTCGAGAAGGCGCTCGACGTGGAGCCGTTCCTCGCCGACCTCCAGTCGGTCGACCTCGACCAGCCGTTGCGGGAGCGGCTCACCGACCTGTGCTCGCGGCTGCAGGAGCGCTTCCGCGGCATCTTCGCGCTGATGACCGCGATGGGGATGGTCGGACCGCCCAAGGCCCACCGGCACATGGAGGAGCGGCGACGAGTCGTCGAGCAGGTCATGGTCGCGGTCGTCGAGCCCGACGCCGACCTGCTCACCTGCACCCCGGAGCAGCTCGTGCACATGCTCCGGATGCTGACCTTCTCCGGGACCCACCCGCACATCAGCGACGGGCACCTGCTCACCCCCGACCAGATCGTCGGCACGTTGCTCGACGGCGTGCTCAAGCCCACGACGGGGAAGGAGTCCTGATGCTGCTCCGACTCGTCCGCACCTATCTCCGGCCGTACGCCGCGCCGCTCGCCGCCGTCGTCGCGCTGCAGTTCGTCGGCACCATGGCAGCGCTCTACCTGCCCAGCCTCAACGCCGACATCATCGACAACGGGGTCGTCACCGGCGACACCGGCTACATCGTGCGCCACGGCGGGCTGATGCTCCTCGTCTCGCTGGTCCAGATCGTCTGCTCGATCGCCGCGGTGTGGTTCTCGGCGCGCAACGCGATGGGCTTCGGCCGCGACCTCCGGGCGGCGATCTTCCACCGGGTCGGGTCCTTCTCCGCCCGCGAGGTGCAGCACTTCGGCGCCCCCTCGCTGATCACCCGCGAGACCAACGACGTCCAGCAGGTGCAGATGCTGGTGCTGATGGGCGGCACGTTGATGGTGTCGGCCCCGATCATGATGGTCGGCGGCATCATCATGGCCGCCCGCGAGGACGTCGGGCTGTCGTGGCTGGTCCTGGCGGTGGTCCCGGTCCTCGGCGTCTCGATCGGGCTGCTCGTGCGCCAGATGGTGCCGAGCTTCCGGCTCATGCAGGAGCGCATCGACGAGGTCAACCGGCTGCTGCGCGAGCAGATCACCGGCGTACGGGTGGTGCGCGCGTTCGTCCGCGAGGACCACGAGACCGAGCGGTTCGGCGACGCCAACGCGGAGCTGACCGACGTGGCGATCCGGGCCGGTCGCTGGCAGGCCGCGATGTTCCCGACGGTGATGATCGTGGCCAACGTCGCCACGGTCGGCGTGCTGTGGTTCGGCGGGCAACGCGTCGAGGACGGCCAGATGGAGGTCGGCGCCCTCACCGCCTACATCTCCTACCTCATGCAGATCGTGATGTCGGTGATGATGGCGATGTTCATGCTGATGATGGTGCCGCGCGCCTCGGTGTGCGCCGACCGGATCACCGAGGTGCTCGACACCGAGTCGTCGGTCCCGAGGCCGACGGACCCCGTCACCGACCTCCCCGAGCGGCTCACCCTCGAGCTCGAGGGCGTCACGTACGCCTACCCCGGCGCCGACCAGCCGGTGCTGCGCGATGTCTCGCTGGTCGCCGCGCCCGGCGAGACCGTGGCGATCGTCGGGTCGACCGGCGCCGGCAAGTCGACGCTGGTCAACCTGGTGCCGCGCCTCTTCGACGCGACCGGAGGAGCCGTACGCATGGGCGGGGTCGACGTGCGCGACGTCGACCCCGAGACGCTCTGGTCCGAGCTCGGGCTGGTGCCGCAGAAGGCGTTCCTGTTCCGCGGGACCATCGCCGACAACCTCCGTTACGGCAAGCCCGACGCCACCGAGGAGGAGATGTGGGCGGCGCTCGACGTCGCCCAGGCGAGGGACTTCGTCGAGGCCATGCCCGAGGGTCTCGACTCCGAGGTCGCCCAGGGAGGCTCCAGCCTGAGCGGCGGGCAGCGCCAGCGGATGGCCATCGCCCGGGCGGTGATCCGCCGGCCGCGGATCTACCTCTTCGACGACTCCTTCTCCGCGCTCGACCTCACCACCGACGCGCGGCTGCGGGCGGCCCTGCGGCCGGTGACGCGCGAGTCGGCCGTGGTCATCGTCGCGCAGCGCGTGGCGACCATCCGGCACGCGGACCGGATCGTGGTGATGGACGACGGCATGGTCGTCGGCACCGGCACCCACGACGAGCTGCTCGAGACGTGCTCGACCTACCAGGAGATCGTCCGGTCCCAGCTGACCGCCGAGGAGGTCGCATGAACACCCCACGACCTTCTTCTCCTCCGCTGCGCTCCCCCGAACAACGCCGCGGGGACCCCGGGACCATGAGCACCGACGCACCGGCCAGGCCGGGCACGCTGAAGGAGACCGAGCGCGTGCAGACCGGTCCGGGTGGTCCCGGTCGCGGCCCGATGGGCGGGGGGATGATCGGCCAGAAGGCCGACACGTTCTGGCCCTCCCTCGAGCGGCTGCTCGCGCGCCTGCACCCGGAGCGCCGGAAGGCGTACGCCGTGCTGGTCCTCACCGTGCTCAGCGTCGCCGCCACGGCGGTCGGTCCCTGGATCCTGGGCCGCGCCACCGACCTCGTCTTCGCCGGCCTCATCGGCAAGGACGTCCTCGCGTCCGGGGCCACGCAGGAGCAGGCGGTCGACGCGCTGCGCGCGCAGGGCGAGGACGACCGGGCCGACATGCTCGCCTCGATGGACCTGACAGAGGGCGTCGACTTCTCGGCCGTCGCCGACGTGCTCCTCGTCGTGCTCGCGGTCTACGTCGTCGCGTCGCTGCTGGCGTGGATCGGTGGCTGGCTGCTCAACGACGTCGTCCAGCACACGGTGCTGCGGATGCGCTCCGAGGTCGAGGACAAGGTGCACCGCCTCCCGCTCGGCTACTTCGACAAGCAGCCGCGCGGCGAGCTGCTGAGCCGCGTCACCAACGACATCGACAACATCAGCCAGACGCTCCAGCAGACGATGAGCCAGATGCTCAACTCGCTGCTCACGGTGCTCGCGGTCCTGGCGATGATGTTCTGGATCTCGCCGGTGCTGGCGATGGTGGCACTGGTCTCGGTGCCGATCTCGATGTACGTCACGGGCGCGGTGATGAAGCGCTCGCAGGGCATGTTCATCCAGCAGTGGCGGCGTACGGGCACGCTCAACGCCCACATCGAGGAGACGTTCTCCGGCCACGCGATCGTCAAGGTCTTCGGCCGCCAGGCAGAGGCCGAGCGCGTGTTCGCCGAGCAGAACGACGAGCTCTACCAGGCGTCGTACGGCGCGCAGTTCGTCAGCGGGCTGATCATGCCGATCATGATGTTCGTCGGGAACCTCAACTACGTCGTGATCGCCGTCCTCGGCGGCCTCCGGGTCGCCAGCGGCACCATGTCGCTCGGTGACGTGCAGGCGTTCATCCAGTACTCCCGGCAGTTCACCCAGCCCCTCACGCAGGTCGCCTCGATGCTCAACCTGCTGCAGTCGGGTGTCGCCTCGGCCGAGCGGGTCTTCGAGCTGCTCGACGCCGAGGAGGAGTTGCCCGAGGCCACCGGCCGCCCGGCGTCCGCAGCCGACGCCCGCGGAGAGGTGCGCTTCGAGGACGTGTCGTTCTCCTACGACCCCGAGCGGCCTCTCATCGAGCACCTCTCGCTGGTCGCCGAGCCCGGCCACACCGTGGCGATCGTCGGGCCGACCGGTGCCGGCAAGACGACGATGGTCAACCTCGTGATGCGGTTCTACGACCCGCAGTCCGGACGCATCCTGATCGACGGCGTCGACATCACCTCGATCCCCCGCGAGGGGCTGCGCGGCCGCATCGGGATGGTGCTCCAGGACACCTGGCTCTTCGCCGGGACGATCCGCGACAACATCGCCTACGGCCGCCCGGACGCCACCGAGGAGCAGATCCTCGAGGCGGCTCGGGCGACCTTCGTCGACCGCTTCGTGCACTCGCTGCCCGACGGCTACGACACGGTGATCGACGAGGACGGGTCCAACCTGTCCGCGGGCGAGCGCCAGCTCGTCACGATCGCCCGCGCGTTCCTCAAGGACCCGGCGCTGCTGATCCTCGACGAGGCCACCTCCTCGGTCGACACCCGCACCGAGCTGCTGCTCCAGCACGCGATGGCCGCGCTGCGCTCGGACCGCACGTCCTTCGTGATCGCGCACCGGCTCTCCACGATCCGTGACGCCGACCTGATCCTGGTGATGGAGGAGGGCTCGATCGTCGAGCAGGGCTCGCACGAGGAGCTGCTCGAGGCCGACGGTGCCTACGCCCGGCTCTACCGCTCGCAGTTCGAGTCGGCCGTCGAGGACGTGGTGGCTTAACCCGTTGAGCGGCCCCGCGCGTCGACGTACGGTGGTCTCACACAGAAGGGAGGTGATCCGAAGAATGATTTCTTTTCGGATGAGTGAGGTGGCTGCCCGCTAGGCAGCCCCGGTCCGCCGACAGCTGCCGGCGAATCCACTGCAGCCACCCGACCCGCAGGCCCCCGGTGTCATCCCCCGGGGCCCCTCCCAGAGGGGCAGCAGGCCTGCGGGTCGCTGCATGTCCGGGGCAGGCCGGCGCGTCGGACGACCAGATGTGCGTACGCCGCCCGCCAGCGAGCGTGCCTGCCGCCCGCGTGCCGGAGTTGTGGTCGTCCGGCGCGCCGTACGCCGTCCCGGGACGAGCGGGTGTGGCCCGGGTCTCGTCGCCGTCAGGTGGCCAGCGGGTTCCTGCGGGCATATGGTTGTGGAGGACAACTATTGCGCGACGCAACCACGACCCGAAGGAACGCAGTGGCCCAGGCCCCCACCGTCACCGCCGAGCAGAGCGGGGAGATGAGCCACCGCGAGGTGCTCGAGGCCCTCAGCGGGCTCCTCCTCGCGATGTTCGTCGCGATGCTCTCCAGCACGATCGTCAGCAACGCGTTGCCGACCATCGTCGACGACCTCGAGGGCAGCCAGACCGGCTACACCTGGGTGGTCGTCGCGACCATGCTCGCGATGACGGCCACGACGCCGATCTGGGGCAAGTTCGCCGACCTCTTCGACAAGAAGCTGCTCGTGCAGTCGGCGCTGGTGATCTTCTCGGTGGGCTCGCTCATCGCCGGCTTCGCGCCGTCGATGGAGGTGCTGATCGGCGCCCGTGTCGTCCAGGGCCTCGGCGTCGGCGGGCTCACCGCACTGGTCCAGGTCGTCATCGCCACGATGGTCTCGCCGCGTGAGCGCGGTCGCTACAGCGGCTACATCGGCGCGGTCTTCGCCCTCGCCACGGTCAGTGGCCCGTTGGTCGGTGGCGTCCTGGTCGACACCGTCGGCTGGCGCTGGTGCTTCTTCGCCGGCCTCCCGGTCGCGGCGCTCGCCTTCGTGGTGCTCCAGAAGACGCTGCGCCTGCCCGTCGTCAAGCGCGAGGTCTCCATCGACTACCTCGGCGCCTTCCTGCTCGTCGGCGGTGTCTCCATCCTGCTGGTCTGGGTCTCGCTCGGCGGGCAGGACTTCGACTGGATCTCGTGGACCAGCGGCCTCCTGGTCGCGGGCTCGGTCGTGGTCATCGCCGCGGCGATCCACGTCGAGGCCAACGTCGCCAAGGACCCGGTCATCCCGCTGCGGCTGTTCCAGGACCGTACGCTCACGCTGGCCACCGTCGCGTCGGTGCTGATCGGCGTCGCGATGTTCGGCTCGACGGTCTACCTCAGCCTCTACTTCCAGCGCGCCAAGGACCTGAGCCCCACCGAGGCGGGCCTGATGTCGATCTGCATGGTCGGCGGCCTCCTCGTCACGAGCATCCTGAGCGGCCGGATCATCACCGCCACCGGGCTCTGGAAGCGCTGGTTGGTCGGCGGCATGGTGCTCGTCATCGCCGGCATCGCGCTGCTCGCGACCATCGACGCCTCGACCTCGCTGTGGCACACCGGCGTCTACATGGCGGTGCTCGGCCTGGGCCTCGGCGCGACCATGCAGAACCTCGTCCTCGCCGTGCAGAACACGATCGCCCTCTCCGACATGGGCGCCGGATCCTCGGTGGTGGCGTTCTTCCGCTCGCTCGGCGGCTCCATCGGCATCGCGGCGCTCGGCGCCGTCCTGGCCCACCAGGTCGCCGACGCCGTGCAGTCGGGGCTCGCCCGACTGCTGGCCGCCCACCCCGAGTACGCCGGCGCCGTCGGGCACGACACGGGCAGCATCCCGGACGTCTCCGGCCTGCCCGCGCCGGTGCGCGCGATCTTCGAGAGCGCCTTCGGCGACGCGACCGGTCACATCTTCCTCGTCGCCCTGCCCTTCGCGGTGGGCGCGCTCATCGCGGTGCTCTTCATCAAGGAGGTGCCCCTGCGCACCTCGGTGAAGCGCGAGGATGAGCTCATGGCGGAGGCTCCCCGGGCATGAGCACAGGATCGACGACGAGGTACGACGACCTCCGCCGCATCGAGGCCGAGGTCGGCACGCTGATCCGCCGGGTCAAGCGCGTGATGGGGGAACGGGCCCGCGAGGTCCACCCCGACCTGCACCCGATGACCTACTTCCTCCTCACGCACCTGGCCAAGCAGGGGCCGATGCGGGCCGCCGACCTGTCCGACGCCTTCGGCATGGACAAGGGCGGCGTCAGCCGGCAGGTGCAGACGCTGGTCGACCTCGGCCTGGTCGAGCGCCGCCCGGCCGCCGAGGACCGCCGCGCGATCCTGCTCGACGCCAGCGAGGAGGGGCGTACGCGGCTCGAGACCGTGGCCCGCAGCCGCAGCGACCGCTTCGACCAGCGCCTGGGTGGCTGGAGCGACGACGAGCTGTCGGCGTTCGCCGCGCAGCTGGCGGCGTACAACCAGGCCCTCAGCGACGACTGACCCGCCGCCGTCCGCCGCCGCGGGTATCTGAGGACGTCCTGGTAGGCGATTCGGGTGGAACGCCTACCAGTTCGTCCTCAGATACCTCGCGGCGACGGGAGTGGCTGCCGTACGCGCGCGCGGACGGACCCGTACGCGCGCGGGCGGGCGTCAGCGCAGCCAGGCAGCCGTGTCGGCCGGCAGCTTGCCGTTGACCGGGGCGCTGGACAGGAGCAGCTCGCCCTCGGGCAGCTCCACCGGCGCCGCGCCGCAGTTGAGCACGACCGTGATCGGGCCGCGACCGAACGTCAGCACGTCCTCGCCGGCGTCGAGGATCTCGACGTCGTCACCGGCGGTCCAGGCGAACTCGCGGCGCACGCGCAGCGCCTCGCGGTAGAACTCCAGCGTCGACGACGGGTCGCCGGTCTGGGCCTCGACCGTCAGCGCCGACCAGTCCGCCGGCTGCGGGATCCACGGCTGCTCGGTGCCCGGGCCGAAGCCGTACGGCGCCTCGCTGCCGCTCCACGGGATCGGCACACGACAGCCGTCGCGGCCGACCTCGCCGGTGCGGAGGTAGGACGGGTCCTGCCGGTGCTCGGGCGCGACGTCGACCTGCTCGAGGCCGAGCTCCTCGCCCTGGTAGAGGTAGCTCGAGCCGGGCAGGGCGAGCATGGCGAGCGTTGCGGCGCGACCGCGGGCCAGGCCCTGCTCGCCACCGCCGTAGCGGGTGACGTGGCGTACGACGTCGTGGTTGCTGAGCACCCACGTCGGCGAGGCGCCGACGGGCTCGACCGCCGCCAGGGTGTCGGTGATGACCTCCGCGAAGGCCTCGGCCGACCAGTCGGCGAGCAGCCACGCGAAGTTGAAGGCCTGGTCGAGCTCGTCGGGACGGACGAAGGCGGCCATCGACTCGGGCGTCTGGGTCCACGCCTCCGCGACGGCCATCCGGTCGGGACCGGCCTCGTCGAGGACCTTGTGCCAGGAGCGGTAGACCTCGTGGACCTCCGGCTGGTCCCACATCGGCTCGTCCTTGAGGTCGAGGGACACCATCGAGTGGTCGGTGTTGACCTGGCCGGACGACGCTCGCTGGCCCTCCTCCACGACCTGGTCGCGCAGGCTGGCCTCCTTGAACAGGCCGTGGGCCACGTCCACGCGGAAGCCGTCGACGCCGCGGTCGAGCCAGAACCGCAGCACGTCCTCGAACATCTCGTTGACCTCGGGGTTGCGCCAGTCGAGGTCGGGCTGGGTGGAGTCGAAGAGGTGGAGGTACCACTGGCCGTCCTCGACCTGGGTCCACGCGGGGCCGCCGAAGACCGAGCCCCAGTTGTTGGGGGGCGTGCCCTCGGGCTCGCCCTCCGGGGAGTCGCGGAAGAGGTAGCGGGCGCGCTCGGGACTGCCGGGGCCGGCGGCCAGCGCGGCCTGGAACCACTCGTGCTGGTCGGAGGTGTGGTTGGGCACGAGGTCGACCACGACCCGCAGGCCGAGCTCGTGGGCGCGCGCGACCAGGTCGTCGGCGTCGGAGAGCTGGCCGAACAGCGGGTCGACGTCGCGGTAGTCCGCCACGTCATAGCCGTGGTCGTGCTGCGGCGAGGTGTAGAACGGCGTGATCCACAGTGCGTCGACACCCAGGTCGGCGAGGTGGGGCAGGCGCGACGTGATGCCGGGCAGGTCGCCGATGCCGTCGCCGTCACTGTCGGCGAAGCTGCGCACGTAGACCTGGTACACGACGGCGTTGCGCCACCAGAAGGTCTTTGGATCGTTCAAATCGGGCATGCGCACCATCTTCTCAACACTCCCGGGGTCGCGGTCAAGATCGCGCGGTCACGATGCGTATCGATCGAGCACCCGCAGGGCGGTGAGCGTCGCCCATCGCGAGCGTCCCGGCGGGTCGGACGGCACGTGCGTCCGGCCGGGCCACACGCGCGCCGTCCAGGAGCCGTCCGGCCGACGCCTGGCGAGGAGCGCCTCGAGCGCGGCATCCATCCGCGGATCGGGCGGCACGCCCGCCCCCGCGAGGCAGTCGAGGCCGCGGAGGATGTCGAAGTGCCATCGAGGGGGATGGTGCGGCACCAGGAAGTCCTCCCGGATCACCTCTCCCGTCCGCTCGCTGCGGAACAGCTCGTGGCGCAGGACGAACTCCACCGCGGTGCCCTGCGCGGCGGTGACCTCCTGCCTGCGGTGCTGGTGGCCGGCCGCGAGATAGCTCGTGAACCCCTCGAGGACCGAGACGGTGGTGTGCAGGGACGAGTGGGAGAGGGGAGCGAGAGGAGGTCGGTGGCGGCAGTTGAAGCCGCCGTCGGCGACCGTGCGGGCCAGCAGGACGTCGACGAGCGCGGCCAGGTCCTGTTCCCGAGCGCCGAACCAGCTGGCGTAGCGAAGCCCCATGCCGTTGATGCAGGCGTCGCTGACGGCAGCGCGGTGGCTCGGGTCGAGCCCGCCGTCGGGCCCCCTCTCCTCGGCCAGGACCAGGGCCACGGACTCGGCGGCGGCCGGCTGGTCCTCGGGCAGGCCGAGGTTGCACAGCTCGAGGAGGGTGTAGTGGGTGCTGGTCCACTTCGGCTGGTAGAAGCCATGGCCCCAGTGGCCGTCCGGCCTGCGGGCGGCGAGCAGCGCTGCCCCGTGGCCCTCGGTGGCGATGCGGGCCCGAAGGCCCGGGTCCGTGCGGTGCAGGAGGTCGCGCGTCGTCTGGTGGGCCACCGCCACGTCACCCTCGAGCAACCACCCCACGACGTCCGCCGGAGCGGTCACCGCGGCGTCCGACCACCGAACAGCGCCGGGTCGACCGCGATCCAGGTGTGCTCGGCGGCCGCCACGACCCGGCCCGCCGAGTCGTACAGCGTGGAGGCGGTGAAGGTCTTGCGCCCGTCCCGTCCGCGCCCGTCGCCGACCACGACGTGGGGCTCGCCGATCACGGGCAGGTCGTCGACGCGCGCGGTCATCCGTCCGAGCACCATCAGCCGCTCGGTCAGGTCGCCCGCCCAGCCGCCGATGCAGTCCAGGGCCGCCCAGGTGACGGCCACCGAGGCGCGCGGGTGCTCGTCGCCGTACGTGTGCCAGTCCTCGTGCAGGCTCGCGTGCGGCGTCCAGGTGGCCGCGATGCGCTCGTCGCCCGCGTCCACCGGTCCGGGGAAGATCCGCAGCCCGTCGCCGTCCTCGCGCGCCGTGCCACAGGCGAAGCAGGTGGGGAAGGGGTGGAAGGTGTGGCCGGGGTACGACGCCTCCGCGGCTGCCGCCGCCGCGGGCGCGACCGGCTCGACCTCGGTGAGCGTACGGTCGACGCGCTGCGCGGTCGCGACGGGCGCGCCGCCGTACGACGCCGTCGTCACGCCTGCGTCGACGGTGACGGGCAGCGGCGTGTCCAGCGGCGGCGGCTGCCGGAGCGACACCTCGAACGTCGGCCAGCCCCCGCACCGGTCGGCGGGCGCGTCGGCGTCGTCGAGCGCGGCCAGCGCGCCGGCCGTCCAGCCGCCGTTGCCGGAGTCGGGAGGTCCGCAGAAGCGTCGGGGCACGATCAGCTCGGTCACCGGCTCACTGTGCCACGGCACGCGTGCCCGGGACAGTTGCGCCATGGGACACAATGACCCCCGTGAGTGACCTGATCGACACCACCGAGATGTACCTCCGCACGATCTACGAGCTCGTGGAGGAGGGCATCGTGCCGCTGCGCGCCCGCATCGCCGAGCGGCTGCACCAGTCCGGGCCGACCGTGTCCCAGACCGTGGCCCGGATGGAGCGCGACGGCCTGCTCACCGTGCAGGGCGACCGCCACCTCGAGCTCACCGAGGAGGGCCAGCTCCTCGCCACCCGCGTGATGCGCAAGCACCGGCTGGCCGAGCGGCTGCTGACCGACGTCATCGGGCTCGACTGGGAGCTCGTCCACGCCGAGGCGTGCCGGTGGGAGCACGTGATGTCCGAGACGGTCGAGCGCCGGCTGCTCGAGCTGCTCGACCACCCGACGGAGTCGCCCTACGGCAACCCGATCCCGGGCCTCGACGAGCTCGGCGACCGGGCCGGCGAGGACTTCATGGACAACGTCGAGCCGCTGTCGGCCGCCGCGGCCATGGAGGACCAGCGCGTCCACGTCAAGCGGATCTCCGAGGAGATGCAGAAGGACGAGGAGCTGATGGGCCTGCTGCGCCGCGTCGGCGCCCTGCCCGGCAAGACCGTCACCATCGCGCGGACCGACGAGGGCATCCTCATCGGCTCCGGCGGGGAGACCGCCGAGCTGGTGGTCGAGGCCGCCGAACACATCTTCGTACGCCGCTGAGATCGGGGCCCGGCGGGGCGGCTGATCTGGAGTCACCGGATATCCGGTGACCGCCCTGCTTCCAGGTAGAGATCTCTACCTATAACCCCGAAACTCGGGTGCACAGCTCGCCCAGGAACTCGCTGCACCCGACCTCGAGCTTGTACGCCGCCAGCGGGTCGCCGCGCGTCAGCCCGCGGTTCACGATGACGATCGGCGTGCCACCCGAGGCCGCGCGCTTGACGAACCGGAGGCCGCTCATCACGGTGAGCGAGGAGCCCGCGACGAGCAGGGCGCCGTCGGTGCCCAGGGCCTCGACCGCCGCGTAGCAGCGCGCGACGCGGTCGGCCGGCACGTTCTCGCCGAAGAACACCACGTCCGGCTTGAGCGACCCGCCGCACGGGCACCGCGGCACCACGAAGTCGTCGGTGTCGTCGAGGTCGACGTCGCCGTCGGGCCGGGACTCCACCCACCCGTGCCGTTGGAGCCACTGCGGGTTGAGCGCGTCGAGCTCGCTCGCCAGCGCGGCCCGCGACGACGTCGTACGGCACGACAGGCAGACCACGTCGGCGACCCGGCCGTGCAGCGCGACGAGGCTCCGCGACCCGGCGGCCTCGTGCAGGCCGTCGACGTTCTGGGTGATGAGGAGCCCTGGATCGAGGGTCGCGAGGGCGTGGTGGCCGTCGTTGGGGAGCGCCCGCCCCATCCGCTGCCACCCGAGGTGGCTGCGCGCCCAGTAGCGCTGCTGCGCCTGGGGCGTCGCGACGAACTCCTGGTAGGTCATCGGCGCCCGCGCCGGCGAGCCCGGCCCGCGGTAGTCGGGGATCCCGGAGTCGGTGGAGAGCCCCGCCCCGGTCAGCACGACGAGCGGCCGGGTGGCCAGCAGCTCGAGGGCCTCCTCGACCGACCGGTCCGCGAGGATCGTCACGCGTACCGTGCCTGTGCTCGCGCCCTGGCCTTGGCAGCCTCCACCTCGCGGTTCTTCGGCGGAGCGGTGGTCACGAGGTCGTCGAGGAGGTGCTCGGTGATGTGCGCGATCTCCTTCACCGCGGCGTAGAAGACCTCCTCGTTGGCCTGCGACGGCTTGGTCGTCCCGGCCACCTTGCGGACGTACTGCAGGGCGGCCGCGGTGACCTCGTCGCGGCTCGCGGGCGGCTCGAAGTTGTTCAGCGGGCGGATGTTGCGGCACATGGCGTCGAGCGTACGTCCGGAGGCGCGCAGGTTTCGAGGCTCGCCGCGCTCGCACCTCAACCGGCGATATCGAAGAAGGACACGTCGTCACCCGTCACGAGCGCCACCCTGCCCGACGCCAGCGGCACGAGGCGTACGTCCGCCACGTCGGTGCCGTGCTCGACCTCGACCATGCGGTTGGTCATCGAGCCGTCGGCGAGCGACAGCACCGAGACCCACCCGGTGGTGCCGGTCCAGCCCTCGGAGACGACCGTCAGCGCGATGCGCTGCTCCGGCAGCCAGGTGAACTGGCGCGGGTCCACGCCGGCGCCGGCCTGTGTGTTCTTCGCGTAGCGCACCACGTCGAGCTGGCGGGGGTCGGTCAGGTCGGTGACGTCGAAGAGCGCGGCCTGGGCGCCACGGGTGACGCCCTGCAGCGACGCGTCCTGGCCCATCCCGAGGAGGCGGTGCTCGCCGAGGGGGTGGAGGTACTCGGAGAACCCGGGGATCTTGAGCTCGCCGAGCAGCACCGGTGCGGCCGGGTCGGACAGGTCGATGGCGTAGAGCGGGTCGGTCTGCCGGAAGGTCACCACGATCGCGAGGTCGTCGAACCACCGCACCGACTTGATCTCCTCGTCGACGCCGAGCCGGTCGACCCGACCGTCCACGGCAAGGTCCGACCCGTCCTCGCGCAGCGTCAGCACGGAGCTGAAGTTGCCGGTCTCGCTGCTCGGCCCGACGGCGACGCGCAGGGAGCCGCCGACGGCGTCCATCGACCAGCGGTCGGCGATGGTGCCCTCGACCTCGCCGGAGGCGACGTACGTCGTCGCCGCCCCGTCGAGCGCGAAGGCGAACAGCGGCGTGGTGCCGCCCGGCGCCGGCCAGGACGTACGGCAGCCCATGCAGTCGTCCCAGCCCCACTGGGGCCCGGACGCTGCGAGGTAGAAGCGGTCGGTCGAGAAGTAGGAGAGGTCCGAGTCGATGGCCACCGCGGTCGTCGTCCGGGTCGAGGGGTCCGCCGGGTCGACGGCCAGGACGGTCGTCGTGCCGAGCGCGATCTCGTCGTCGTGCGGGATCGCGACGTCGGCGCAGTCCACCAGCGGCGCACCGTCGACCGTCGGCAGCCAGTCGGCGAGCGTCGTCCCGCGCACCAGCGCCCGGTTGCGCAGCCGCGCGCGCAGCTGGCCGAACGCGCCGTCGGGGAACGAGAAGTCGAGCTCGGGCAGGCCGTTCTGGAGCACGACCCGCACCACGTCGCCGTGCAGCCGTACGGCCGACGCCCGGCCGCGGACCGTGGTCGCGTCGACGACCGCAGGAGAGGTCGGGTCGGCGAGGTCGACGGTGGTGACCGTCGTGGACAGCCCGTCGTCGGAGGTCCCGATCACGACCGCCCGACCATCCACGAACACCAGCTCGCCGCCCGGGTCGCCGACCCAGGCCGAGCTCCCACGCGCGTCGTCGAGCCTGGTCGAGGACAGCAGGCGGGGCTCCGCGCCCGCCACGTCGTACGCCAGCAGCTCGCCGTCGCGCAGCCGCAGCAGGAGGCTGCCGGCGACCTTCACGACGTCGGACTCGTCGACGCCCACCTCCTGGACGTTGGTGCCGGACTCGTTGCTCGTCGATCGCGAGGTGCTCACGCCGGCGCGGGCGCTCTCCGACGCGGCAGCGGAGTCACCGCCCTCCATCGCGCCGAAGTCGACCGCGCCGCCGCCCCAGCCGTACGGGCCGACCTGCTCCATCGCGCGGTCGACGTACGACGCCAGCAGGTCGTCGCAGTCGGCCGCGACGCCGAGGTCGGAGTTGGCGAGCGCGATCGTCGGGGTGGACGGCCGGCCCGGCGAGCCGGGCTCGCTGCCGAGGGCGTAGCCGACGCCGACGGCGGCGGCGAGGCTGGTGCCGACGGTGATGCCCGTGATGATCCTGCGCGCTCGCATGGCGGTGGGACGGGGCGGTCGGGGTCTCGGTTCCGCGTGGCACGATGGCGCGATGAGCGACCCCCACCCCGACCGCGACCTCGACCTCGTGCTCTTCGGCGCCACGGGCTTCACGGGCGGCCTCACCGCCGACTACCTCGCCGCCCACGCGCCGGCCGGGCTGCGGTGGGCGATCGCCGGTCGCAACCCCGACAAGCTCGAGGCCGTACGCCGCCGCCTCGCCGACCAGGGGGCCGCGGACGTCGAGGTGCTGGTGGCCGACTCGTCCGACGCCGCCGCGCTGTCCGACGTCGCCCGCCGTACGCGGGTGGTCGCCACCACGATCGGCCCCTACCTCGAGCACGGCGGCCCGCTCGTCGCCGCGTGCGCCGAGGCCGGCACCGACTACCTCGACCTCACCGGCGAGCCGGAGTTCGTCGACCGGATGTTCCTCGAGCACCACCAGACCGCGCTGCGCACGGGCGCCCGGCTCGTGCACGCGTGCGGCTTCGACTCGATCCCGCACGACCTCGGCGCGTACTTCACCGTCCGGCAGCTGCCGTCCGACCAGCCGATCACCCTGCGCGGCGTCGTCCGCTCCGGCGGCACGTTCTCCGGCGGCACGTTCCACTCCGCGCTCAACCAGTTCTCCCGGGCGCGCGAGATGAAGAAGACGTACGCCGCCCGCCGCCGCGCGGAGGTGCGGCCCGAGGGGCGCTCGTCACGCTCCGTCAGTGGGAAGCCGCACCGCGACCCCGTGCTCGGCTTCTGGCTGCTGCCGCTGCCGACCATCGACGGGATCGTGGTCGCCCGCAGCGGCGCCGCGCTGGAGGCGTACGGCCCGAAGTTCCGCTACTCCCACTGGGCCGGCACCAAGACGCTGCGCTACGCCGCCGGTGGCGCCGTCGGCATGGGTGCGCTGACGGTCGCCTCGCAGGTCAAGCCGCTGCGCGACCTCCTGCTCTCCAGGGTGCCGCAGGGCTCGGGCCCCGACCCGGCCAAGCGGGAGAAGTCGTGGTTCACCGTCGACTTCGTCGGCGAGGCCAAGGGCAGCACCGTCCGTACGCGCGTCTCGGGCGGCGACCCGGGCTACACCGAGACCGCCAAGATGCTCTCCGAGGCCGCGCTGTGCATCGCGCTCGACGACAACCCGGAGACCGCCGGCCAGGTCACGCCCGCCCAGGCGATGGGCGACGCCCTGCTCGCGCGGCTGCAGGCGGCCGGGATGAGGTTCGAGACCCTCTGAGGCGACGAACGTAGGCTCGCACTCGAACACCATGCAGGCAGTTGGCGCCTCCGAGCACGCTGGTCACGCTCAGCGGACCGGCGTGAGCTCCGAACTGCCTGCATGGTGTTGCTCGTCGAGGGCCCGGCCCGCGTCACCGGACCGACTGCTGGTGCCCCAGGCAAGAGTCGAACTTGCGACCTTTCGCTTAGGAGGCGGCTGCTCTATCCACTGAGCTACTGGGGCGTTGCCGCGTCACCGCGAGGTGCTGCAGCGGGCAGCATCCTGCCACGACGACGTACGCCGCCGCCCATCAGGACGCCCGCCACGCGGTGGTCAGTGGGACGGCAGCGATCCGGAGAGCCGCTCGTGGCGCTCGGCGCTCGAGGGGTTGAGCCCGACGATCTCCACCGTCTTGCCCTTGCGGGCGTACTTGGTCGTGATCGCGTCCAGGGAGGCGACGGTCGAGGCGTCCCAGACGTGGGAGTCGGTGAGGTCGATGACGACGGCGTCGGGGTCGTCGGCGTAGTCGAACTGCGTGTAGAGGTCGTTGCTCGAGGCGAAGAACAGCTGGCCGGTGACTCGGTAGACGGCGGTGGGCACGCCCTGGCGGTCCTCGACGACCTCGCGCTGGACCTCGGTGAGGTGGGCGACGCGGCGGGCGAAGAGCGTCATGGCGACCAGGACGCCGACCACGACGCCGATGGCGAGGTTGTGCGTGGCGACGGTGACCGCCACGGTCGCGACCATGACGGTGGTCTCCGACTTCGGCATCCGGCGCAGGGTGGCCGGCTGGACCGAGTGCCAGTCGAAGGTGCCGACCGAGACGAGGATCATCACGGCGACCAGCGCAGCCATCGGGATGATCGCGACGACGTCGCCGAGGCCGACCACCAGGATGAGCAGGAAGACGCCGGCGAGGAATGTCGAGATCCGGGTGCGGGCGCGGGAGACGTTCACGTTGATGAGGGTCTGGCCGATCATGGCGCAGCCCCCCATGCCGCCGAAGAAGCCGGTGATGACGTTGGCGGCGCCCTGGCCCCACGACTCGCGAGTCTTGTTGGAATGCGTGTCGGTGATGTCGTCGACCAGCTTGGCCGTCAGCAGCGACTCGAGCAGCCCGACGAGGGC
Organism: Nocardioides sp. BGA-UO-ETr-FS32; assembly: GCF_059567905.1. Classification (NCBI taxonomy): domain Bacteria; kingdom Bacillati; phylum Actinomycetota; class Actinomycetes; order Propionibacteriales; family Nocardioidaceae; genus Nocardioides; species Nocardioides sp. BGA-UO-ETr-FS32. The sequence goes on from NZ_JCAQOX010000014.1 coordinate 253,326, forward strand.
CATCGCCAGCGCGAAGGGGCCGATGATCTGCAGCGTCTCGATGGTCCACGGGACGTCGGGGAAGAACAGCGCGGGCAGGCTGTCGGGCAGCTCGCCCTCGTCACCGACGTCAGGCACCGAGATCGAGGCCAGGACAGTGAAGCCGGTGAGCGCGACGATGGCGATGAGCGGCGCGGGTACGACGGTCGTGACGCGCGGCAGCACGACCATGATCGCCAGGCCCACGGCGATCATCGGGTAGACCAGCCACGGCACGTCGACCATGTAGGGGATCTGGGCCATGAAGATGAGGATGGCCAGGGCGTTGACGAACCCGACCATCACCGAGCGGGGGATGAAGCGCATCAGCTTGCCGAAACCGCCGAGGCCGAGGGCGATCTGGATGAGACCGCCGAGCAGCACGGTGGCGATGAGGTATTCGTAACCGTAGTCACGCATCACCGGCGCGATGACGAGCGCGATCGCACCGGTCGCGGCAGAGATCATCGCCGGGCGGCCGCCGAGGAAGGCGATCGAGACCGCCATCGTGAAGGAGGCGAAGAGGCCGATGCGCGGGTCGACCCCGGCGATGATCGAGAACGAGATCGCCTCGGGGATGAGCGCGAGCGCGACGACGAGGCCGGCAAGGACCTCGGTGCGCAGCAGCCGCGGCGAGCGCAGGGCGGCTCGTACGGTGGCCTCGGTGGGGGTGGCCATAGGCTCGGCGACAGCAGACACGGAGGGGCAACCTACCCTTACGTAACGGTAGGTTTGAAATCGGCGCGAAGGAGCGGACCCGTGGGCGACGAACCCGTCATGCAGATCGGCGAGGTCGCCACCCGTACGGAGCTCTCCCTGCGGAGCCTGCGGCACTGGGAGGAGGTCGGCCTCCTCACGCCGTCCGGGCGCACCGACGGCGGGTTCCGGCTCTACACCGAGGCCGACGTCGACAAGGTCCTCGTGATCCGCCGGATGAAGCCGCTCGGGTTCAGCCTCGACGAGATGAAGTCCGTCATGGGCGACCTCGAGGTGCTCGACGACGCGACGGCCGACGAGCCCGCCCGTCGGGGCGCGCGGGAGCGCCTCGGAGCGGTGTCGCAGGAGGCGGCCGAGCGTCGTCAGCGCCTGGTGCGGCAGCTCGACATGGCCGACGAGTTCATCGGACTGCTGGAGGCGCGGCGCGACGGATGAGCGCGGTGCGGAGAACGGCAAACTTGCCGAAGTGAAGTAGATTCCGTCCCGGTCAGTTCATCCACGCTGTCGAAGGTGAGCCCGTGTCCGACGAGTCGCGCCCGGAATCTGCTGTGGGCGCGCCCAAGCGCAAGGGCAAGGCCGCCCGCCGGCACACCGTCGGGCGGGTCATCCTGATCAGCGCCGTGGTGCTCGCCCTCGTCACGGGGCTCGGCACGGTCTACTTCGTCCGCCACCTCGACGGCAACATCGAGGGCATCTCGCTCGGCGAGCTCGGCGAGGACCGCCCCGAGAAGGTCTACAAGGGCAACGGCGAGCCGCTCAACATCCTCGTGATGGGCTCGGACACCCGCGAGGGCGAGGGCAACGCGATCGACGGCGAGGGCGGCGGCGGCGGATCCGACACCACCATCCTCGTGCACCTCTCCGCCGACCGCGAGCGGGCGTACGCCGTCTCCATCCCGCGCGACTCGATCGTCGACCGGCCCGAGTGCAACGAAGGCGAGTCCGCGGCGGCGACCGACGTGATGTGGAACGCCGCCTACACCGAGGGCGGGCCCGTCTGCACGGTCGCGCAGCTCGAGGCCACCACCAACGTCTTCGTCGACCACTTCGTGGTCGTGGACTTCAACGGCTTCGGCGAGATGGTCGACGCCGTCGGCGGTGTGCCGGTCTGCGTGCCCGAGGACCTGGTCGACCGCGAGCACGGGATCTTCGTCCCGGCGGGCGACCCGTCGGTGCTCACCGGCGACGAGGCCCTCGACTACGTCCGGGCGCGCTCGGTCGGCGACCTGGCCCAGCGCAACGACATCTCCCGCATCCGACGCCAGCAGACCTTCATCGCCGCCCTCGTGCGCAAGGTGAAGTCGGCGGGCACCCTCACCCGCCTCGACAAGGTCGTCAACTTCCTCGACGCCGCCACCAGCTCCCTCACGACCGACACCGAGCTCGACTCGGTGACCCGGATCGGCAAGATCGCGATGCAGCTGCAGAGCATCGGCCTCGACGAGGTGCAGTTCGTGACGTTGCCGACCGAGTACTACTCCACGGACTCGGAGTTCAGCGGGAGGGTGTTCTGGACCGAGGACGCGACCCGGATCTGGAAGCTCATCAACGAGGACAAGGAGATCCCGGCGCGCCTGCTGTCCGGGAACGCCGTCACCGCCGCGCCGCCCAAGACCTCCTCCGAGGCGACCGAGACGCCGTCGCCCTCGGGCGAGGCGACCGAGACGCCGTCGGAGACCCCGTCCGAGACCCCCACCGAGACGGCGAGCCCGTCGGAGACCGCCTCGCCGAGCGAGACCGCGACGCCCGAGGCCCCCGCGACCACGGAGCCGGAGCCCGTCCCGGGCGTCTGCGCATGAGCACCAGCCCATGAGCACCCCGCGACCTCCTTCTCCGACACCTGGCGAAGGTGCGGAGGCGGACTGGCAGCAGCGGCGCCGGTTGGCCGAGGTGTTCGGCGACGGCGTACCGGAGCAGACCAGCGACGACAGCGACGCGCGCGAGGACCGCCCCGGCAAGGGTGACGACTGGTACCGCGACCAGGTCCCGCCGCACCACGGCTGAGCGCGACCGGGAACCGCCCCCACTCGCCCACAGCACCCCTCGATAGTCCGCTGCAAAAAGCCGCGGACGAGGGTCGCTCGAGCGGCTTCTTGCAGCGGACTACGTGAGGGGCTGGGGACGACGGACCGGTCGGGCGTACGCGCGTGGTGCGGGTCAGACGGTGCCGTTGCGGGCCTTGAGCAGGTCGCGGATCTCCTCGAGGACGGCCACGTCGGCGGGGGTGCCGGCCTCCTCGCTGGGGAAGAAGCGATCCTTGGCCTTCGTGTAGGGCAGCACGATGAAGAAGTAGACGACCGTCGCCATGATCAGGAAGGCGATCAGCGCGTTGAGGAAGGCGCCGAAGCTGCCGGTCTCATCGCTGAAGAAGTCGTCGCCCACAGGGAGGAGCCCGGTGAGCCACTCGGTGAACGTGGTCGTCACGGCAGCGAACGCCAGGGCCATGATCAGACCGGTGGCGATCTCGATCAGGTTGCCCTTCAGGATGAAGGCCTTGAAGCCACTCATGGTGTTTCTCCCTCGTGTGGGGCCCCGAGAGGAGGCCGCTGGTGAGTGAACGCACCTTACGCTAGCGGTTCCACGACACGGTGAGGAACTGCGTCAGTGCCGCCCCGGCGATGCTCACCGCCTCCCCGGCGCTCGCGCCGACCACCACGAGCGCCCCGCCGGTCCCGCCGGCCGGCCCCTCCGGCACGCCGGTCGGGGTGGCGAGCACGGTGACGTCGCGCGCCACGACCGTGGACGACCCGGTGCCGGGGTCGGTCGCGAGCAGGTCGACCTCGTCGCCGGCTCGCAGCAGTGCGGCCATGCCGGCGTCGGGCAGCCGCACCGGCACGACCGTGTCGCCGGACTCGGCCAGGGCGAGGCGGGGGCCGACGAGACGGACGTCGGTCACCACCTCGCCCCGCGCGATCGGAGCGGCGAGCACGCGCCCGGCGGGCGAGGCGGCTGCGGCGGCTGGGGCCAGGTCGGCCGGCCAGGCGCGGCTGACCACGTCGTCCTCGCCGATCACCGCCCCGGACGGCAGGTCACGTGCGGCGACGAGCACCTCGACCGTCGCGGGCGGTGCCGGGGCGAGCGTGTGCAGCGCGCTCAGCACCGCGAGCGCCGTGAGCGTCGCGGCGATCAGTCGGCGGCGGCGCCGCAGCTGGTGGCGTACGGCGCGGAGCCGGCGGCGGGCCGGCGGGAGTCCCGGGAACATGCGTCGACGCTAGGCCGGACGGGCGGGCTCCCGCTCGGCCTCTCCACAGGGAAGTTCAGTCGGAGGACGACGAAGACGAGGAGGAGCTGGACGAGCTGCCCGACGACGACCCGCCGGAGGACGTCGACGAGGACGTCGACGCGGGCGTCGAGGCGGGGGTCGAGGCCGGGGTCGAGGACGACGAGCCGGAGCGGCTGTCGGTGCGGTAGAACCCCGAGCCCTTGAAGACCACGCCGACGGCGTTGAACAGCTTGCGCAGCTTGCCGTCGCACTCGGGGCAGACGGTCAGCGCGTCCTCGCTGAAGCTCTGGAACTGCTCGAAGGAGTGGCCGCACTCGGTGCAGGCGTACTGGTAGGTCGGCATGTGGGTCCTTTGACAGCGACGGGTGGAGCGACGGTGACACACAGTTCGGGTGGAGATCGGCCGGGCCGGCGCGACGCGCTGGCACTCTGGCCCTTCGACTGCCAATGGTACGGCACAATGGGGGAGGACATGAGTGAGCCTGCACCCACCCCCGAGACCGACACCGCCGAGCCCACGCGTGGCTCCCGGTGGCAGACCTTCAAGCGCGCACCCCGGGCGGTGCGGTGGACGGCCTGGACGGCACTGGGCCTCGTGCTGGTCCTCGTCGTCCTCGCGGCCGCGGTCGTGGTGGTCGTACGCCGCCCGCTGCCGCAGACGGCCGGCGAGGTCGAGGTGCCGGGCCTGTCCGCGTCGGCCGAGGTGGTACGCGACGAGCACGGCATCGCCCAGGTCTACGCCGACACCGACGCCGACCTGATGTTCGCGCAGGGGTTCGTGCACGCGCAGGAGCGCTTCTTCGAGATGGACTTCCGGCGCCACGTGACCGCCGGCCGGCTCTCGGAGATCTTCGGCCCCGACACCCTCGAGACCGACCGGTTCATCCGCACGATGGGATGGCGCCGCGTGGCCGAGCGCGAGTGGGCACTTCTGGAGCCGGCCACGCGCGACGCGCTCGCGGCGTACGCCGACGGGGTCAATGCCTACCTCGCCGACCGCAGCCCCTCCGAGCTGGCGACGGAGTACAGCGTGCTCGGCCTCACCGGCCTCGACTACACGCCGGAGGAGTGGCAGCCGGTCGACTCGCTCGCGTGGCTGAAGGCGATGGCGTGGGACCTGCGCGGCAACATGGACGCCGAGGTCGACCGGGTGCTGCTGTCGCTCGACCGCACCGAGGACGAGATCTCGGCGCTCTGGCCGTCCTACCCCTTCGACGAGCACCCGCCGATCGTGGACGGGGGCGGCGTGGTCGACGGGGTGTTCGAGCAGAACGCGACCGGCAACGGCACCCGCAACCCGCGTCGCCCGGCGTACCCGCAAGGCGTGGTAGACGCGCTCGAGCGGGTGCAGGACCGGCTCGACGCGATGCCCGAGCTGGTGGGCAAGGGCCGCGGCATCGGCAGCAACTCGTGGGTCGTCGACGGCGAGCACAGCGCGACCGGGATGCCGATCCTCGCCAACGACCCCCACCTGGGCATCAGCCAGCCGGGCATCTGGATGCAGATGGGGCTGCACTGCCGCGAGGTGTCGGCCGACTGCACGCTCGACACGTCGGGCTTCACGTTCTCCGGTGTGCCCGGCGTGATCATCGGCCACAACGCCGACATCGCCTGGGGGATGACCAACCTCGGCCCCGACGTCACCGACCTGTTCCTCGAGCAGACCGAGGGCGACGACCGCTACGTCCGCGACGGCGAGACCGAGCCGATGCAGGTGCGCACCGAGACCATCGAGGTGCGCGGCGAGGACGACGTCGAGCTGCGGGTGCGCGAGACCGTCCACGGCCCCTTGATCAGCGACGTGTCGCCTGCGTTCGCCACCGTCGGCGCCAACGCCCCGACCGACGAGCCGGGGGAGCGGGGCAGCGGGTACGCCGTCGCGCTGGCGTGGACCGCCCTCGACCCCGCCCCCACGGCCGACGCGATCCTCGCGCTCAACCGCGCCTCGGACTGGGACGAGTTCCGCGCGGCAGCGGCCGACTTCTCCGTGCCGGCGCAGAACCTCGTGTACGCCGACCGCGCGGGCCACATCGGCTACCAGTCGCCCGGCCGGATCCCGATCCGCCGGGCCGGCAACGACGGCACGATGCCGGTCGAGGGCTGGGTCAGCGCCAACGACTGGACCGGCGACTACGTCCCCTTCGACGGCCTGCCGAGCGTCCTCGACCCCGACGAGGGGTTCATCGCGACCGCCAACCAGGCCGTGATCGGCGAGGACTACCCCTACCTGCTGACCGAGGACTGGGACTACGGCTACCGGTCGACCCGGATCCGCGAGGTGCTCGAGGCCGAGGGCGAGCTGTCCGTCGAGGAGATGGCCGAGCTCCAGCTCGACTCCGTCAACCCGATGGCCGAGACCCTCGTGCCCTACCTCCTCGACGTCGAGCGGCTGCCGTCGCCCTACTACCGCAACGCGCAGAACCTGCTCCGCGGCTGGGACTTCACCTCTCCCGCCGACAGCGCCCCCGCGGCCTACTTCAACGCCGTGTGGCGCACGCTGCTGCAGAAGACGTTCCACGACGACCTGCGCCAGCGCACCTGGCCCGACGGAGGCGACCGGTGGTTCCGCGTGGTCGGAGAGATGCTGACCGAGCCCGCCGGGCCCTGGTGGGACGACGCGACCACCGACGACGCGGTCGAGACCCGCGACGACATCCTCCGCGCGGCCCTCATCGACGCGCGCGACGAGCTGACCCGGCGCCAGTCCCGCGACCCGAAGCTGTGGGAGTGGGGCCGGCTGCACCGGATGGACCTGCGCAACGCGACGCTCGGCGAGTCCGGGATCGGGCCGGTCGAGCGACTGTTCAACCGCACCGGCTGGGAGGTCGGCGGCGGCTCGTCGATCGTCGACGCGACCTCGTGGAACGCCGTCGAGGGCTACGGGGTGACCGCGGCGCCCTCGATGCGGATGGTGGTCTCGGTCGCCGACTGGGACGACTCGCGCTGGATCAACCTCACCGGCGTCTCGGGGCACCCGGCGTCCGCGCACTACTCCGACCAGACCGAGCTGTTCGTCGACGGGGAGACCCTGCCCTGGGCCTGGTCGCGCGGCGCGGTCGAGGAGGCCGCCGAGGACCGGTTGGTGCTGACGCCGGCGGAGTGAGTCCCACCCGTCCCGGGAGTCACCGGATATCCGGTGACCGGCCTGCTTACAGGTACAGATCTCTACCTATAAGCAAGGGATTCACCGGATATCCGGTGACTCCAGAGGGCCGAGGTGGATGACCCCGCCCGCCGTCAGCGCGAACCCGACCCGTACGTCGTGCGGCTCGGCGGGCACGGCGACGCCGACCTCGTCGTCGAAGAGCACCACGGCGACGGGCGTGCCGGCCGGGACCCGGGGCAGGACCCGGTCGTAGCAGCCGCCGCCCTGCCCGAGGCGCTCGCCGGCGGGGGAGACCCCGAGGCCGGGCACGAGCACCACGTCGGCGGTGCGGATCGCGTCGCGACCCAGCCGCGGGCCGGTCGGCTCGTAGAGCCCGCGCGCCGCCGGCGCCAGGGCGTCGGGGCCGTCGTAGACCGCCCAGTCGAGGTCGAGGTCGGGCAGCACCACCGGCAGGATCACCCGCTTGCCCGCGGCGATGAGGGCGTCGAGCAGCAGGCCGGTGCCCGGCTCGCTGCCGACCGACACGTACGCCGCGACGGTGGCGGCGTCGCGGACCGGTGCCCACCCCAGGGCGACCCCTGCGACGTCGGCGGCGAACTGCGCCGCGGCACCGAGCGGTCGGCGTCTGCGCCCCGCGCGCACCTGGTCGCGGAGGGCCGTCTTGGCTGGCGAGTGTCCTGCTCCCACGTCGGCAGCCTACGATCGAAGCATGGCAAGCAAGGGCAACCCCCAGGGTCTCGCACTCGCGCGCGAGAAGATGCGGCAGGCCGGGGTGGACGAGGTCGCGATCGACACGTTCGCGCACTACTACCGTCTCCTCGAGCACGGCGAGACCGGCATGATCGCCGAGGACTCGATCGAGCCGCTCGACATGGAGTCGATCGCCGACGTCGAGGTGGCCGAGGACGTGGCCGCCGAGGCGATCCGCGCGACCGCGGTCATCAAGCTCAACGGCGGTCTCGGCACCTCGATGGGCATGGACCGCGCGAAGTCGCTGCTGTGCGTGCGCCGAGGGCTGAGCTTCCTCGACATCATCGCCCGGCAGGTGCTGCACCTGCGCAAGCAGTACGACGCTCCGCTGCCGCTGATGTTCATGAACTCCTTCCGCACCTCGGCCGACACCATGGCGGCGCTCGCCCGCTATGACGACCTGCCGATCGAGGGACTGCCGCTGGAGTTCCTGCAGAACAAGGAGCCCAAGCTCCTGGCCGCCGACCTGATGCCCGCGGCGTACCCGAAGTCCCCCGACCTCGAGTGGTGCCCGCCCGGCCACGGCGACATCTACACCGCGCTGCGCGGCACGGGCCTGCTCGCGCAGCTGCTGGCGGAGGGCTACCGCTACGTCTTCGTCTCCAACTCCGACAACCTCGGCGCGGTGCCCGACGCGCGCGTGGCCGGCTGGTTCGCGCAGAGCGGGGCGCCGTTCGCGATCGAGGCCGTACGACGCACGCCGTCGGACCGCAAGGGCGGGCACTTCGCCCGCCGCAAGGCCGACGGCCGCATCGTGCTGCGCGAGTCGGCGCAGACCCTCGACGTGGACAAGGAGGCGCTGAGCGACCTCGACCGCCACCGCTATGCCTCCACCAACAACCTCTGGTTCGACATCCAGGCCATGGTCGATGCTCTCGACGCACGCGGCGGCATCCTCGGCCTGCCGCTCATCCGCAACGTCAAGCACCTCGACCCCGCCGACAGCAGCACGCCCGAGGTCATCCAGATCGAGACCGCGATGGGCGCCGCGATCGAGGTCTTCGAGGGCGCACGCACGATCGAGGTCGGCCGCGACCGGTTCGTCCCGGTCAAGACCACCGACGACCTGCTGGTGCTGCGCTCCGACGTCTATGACATCGGCAAGGACTTCGTGCTCGACCAGTCCGGCGACGACGTGCCCTACGTGTCCCTCGACGGCGACTTCTACAAGCTGGTCGGCGACTTCGACAAGCGCTTCCCCGAGGGGGCACCCTCGCTGCGCGAGGCCGACTCGTTCACCGTCGACGGCGACTGGACCTTCGGCCCCGGCGTGCGCGTGGTGGGTGACGTCAAGCTCCAGGCGTCCCAGGCGCAGCGCATCGAGGGCGGCACCGTGCTGAGTGAGCAGGACTCGACCCGGGACACCGATGGCTGACCTCCTGCCGGTCGCCGACTACGTCGAGCGCATCCTCGCCACGGTCTCCCCGCTCCAAGCGTTCCCCCAGCCCCTCATGGAGGCGCTCGGCCTCGCGCTGGCCGAGGACGTCGTGGCGCCGATCTCGCTGCCGAGCTTCGACAACTCCGCGATGGACGGCTACGCCGTGGTCGCAGAGGACGTCGCCGGGGCCACCGCGGACGACCCCGTCACCCTGCCGGTCGTCGGCGAGATCGGCGCCGGGCAGTCGTCGATCCTGGCGCTCTCACCCGGCACCGCGGTCAAGATCATGACCGGTGCACCCGTGCCGGCCGGCGCGACGACGGTCGTCCCCTACGAGTGGACCGACCGGGGCGTCGCCAGCGTCCGCATCGACCGGGCCGCGAAGCCCGGCCAGCACATCCGGCCCACCGGCGACGACATCGCCGAGGGCGACATGCTGCTCGAGGAGGGCACCGTCCTCGGCCCGCGCCACCTCGGCATGCTCGCCGCGGTCGGCCGCGCGACCGTACGCACGCGCCCGCGGCCGCGGGTGGTGGTGATCTCCACCGGGTCCGAGCTCCGCGACCCCGGGACACCGCTCGGCCACGACTCGATCTACGACGGCAACTCCTACCTGCTCGCCGCGGCCGCCCGGGCCGCCGGCGCCATCGCCTACCGCGTCGGGATCGTGCCCGACGAGGCACACGCCTTCACCGAGGCGCTGAGCGACCAGCTCGTCCGCGCCGACCTCGTCGTCACGAGCGGGGGAGTGAGCGAGGGCGACTTCGACGTCGTCAAGGAGTCGTTGTCGCACCACGGGTCGATGTGGTTCGGCGGCGTCGGGATGCAGCCGGGCAAGCCGCAGGGGTTCGGCACCATCGGCGAGGACGACACCCCGGTCTTCACCCTGCCGGGCAACCCGGTCTCGTCCTACGTCTCGTTCGAGATGTTCGTGCTGCCCGCGATCCGCCGGATGATGGGCAAGCTGCCCTACGTACGCCCGACCGGTCGTGCGCGGCTGACCCACGGGCTGTCCTCGCCCGAGGGCAAGGTGCAGATGGTGCGCGGGCTCTACGAGACCGACCGCGGCGGCACCTTCGTCTCGCCGGTCGGCGGCCACGGCTCCCACCTCATCGGCGACCTCGCGACCGCCAACTGCCTCATCGAGGTGCCGGCCGAGACCACCGCGATCGCCGCCGGCGAGATGGTGGCGATCCGCAAGCTCGACGAGGAGTTCTGATGGCCTCGCACGACCACGCCGGCGACCCCCGGCTCACCCATGTCGACGACACCGGCGCCGCGCGCATGGTCGACGTGGGCGACAAGCCCGTCACGACCCGTACGGCGTCTGCCTCCGGTCGCGTGCTCGTGAGCCCGACCGTGGTCGAGCTGCTGCGCGGCGAGGGCGTGCCCAAGGGCGACGCGCTCGCCGTGGCCCGGATCGCGGGGATCATGGGGGCCAAGCAGACGCCCGCCCTCGTCCCGCTGTGCCACCCGCTCGCGATCTCGGGCGTGACGGTCGACCTCGAGGTCACCGACGAGTCCGTCGACATCACCGCCACCGTCCGCACGACGGACCGCACCGGCGTGGAGATGGAGGCGCTGACCGCCGTCTCGGTGGCCGCGCTCACCGTCGTCGACATGGTCAAGGCCGTCGACAAGGCGGCCGTCATCACCGACATCCGGGTCGAGACCAAGACCGGCGGCCGCTCGGGGGACTGGGCGCGATGAGCCTCCCCGCGGCCGTCGTCGTCGCCTCCAACCGCGCCGCGGCGGGGACGTACGCCGACGAGACCGGCCCGCTGATCGCCGACTGGCTGCGCGGGCAGGGGTTCGACTGCGGCGAGCCCGCGGTCGTGCCCGACGGCGACCCGGTCCGCGAGGCGATCGCCGCCGCGGTGACGGCCGGGGCGCGCCTGGTCCTCACCACCGGCGGCACGGGGCTGACGCCGACCGACCGCACCCCCGAGGCGACCGCGGCGCTGCTCGACCGCGAGGTGCCCGGCATCGCCGAGGCCATCCGCGCCGCCGGCGTCGCCAAGGGCGTGCCGACGGCGATGCTCTCGCGGGGCCTGTCCGGCCTCGTCGGCGACTGCCTCGTCGTCAACCTCCCCGGCTCGCGCGGCGGGGTGAAGGACGGGCTCGGTGTGCTCGAGCCGGTCGTGCGCCACGCGGTCGAGCAGGTCGTCGGGAGCGACCACTGAGCGCGCTGTCCGGCGACGCGCCGGGCTGGCCGGCCCGCCTGGAGTCCGAGGGCGTCGTCGTGCGCCCGCTCAGGCGCGCCGACGCCGACGAGTGGCAGGCCGTGCGCGCGCGCAACCACGACTGGCTGCGGCCGTGGGACGCGACGGTCCCGCCGGGTGCGGCACCGCGCCCGTCGTCCTACAAGGTCGTCACCCGGTCGCTGCTGCAGCAGGCGAGGCAGGGCCTGTGCCTGCCGTTCGTGATCGAGGTCGAGGGCCGCTTCTCCGGCCAGGTGACGGTGAGCAACGTGGCGCGCGGGTCGGCCCAGTGGGCCTCGATCGGTTACTGGGTGTCCGCCGACGTCGCCGGGCGCGGGGTGGCCCCGCGCGCGGTGGGCCTGGTGATCGACCACTGCCTCGGCCCCGTGCGGCTGCACCGCGTGGAGATCTGCGTACGCCCCGAGAACACCAACTCGCTGCGGGTCGTGGAGAAGCTCGGCCTCGAACAGGTCGGCTACGCCCCGCGGTTCCTGCACATCGACGGGGCGTGGCGCGACCACCGGATCTTCGCGGTCACCGCGGAGGAGGCACCCGAAGGGGTCCTCGCACGGCTCTCGACACACCAGTCACACCAGTAGTTCTGCGACACACCACTTGACATCCGCCCCGCTCACGCTCCACGCTCCTACGCTTCGACCGTGGACCCGAGCGCTCTGATCTTCGTCGCCCTTGCCGTGGCGTGGGCCGTCTACCTGATCCCCAAGGCCGTCAAGCACCACGACGAGGCCGTCCGCAGTCGTTCCGTCGAGAAGTTCTCGCACACCATGCGGGTCCTCGCGCGCCGCGAGCCCGTCGACCGGCGCAACGCACGCCTGGTCGTCTCGCCGATCCGCGCCTCCCTGCGCCCGCCGGTGGAGACCAAGGCCCACGCGCAGCCCGTCACCGAGACCGTCAGCGCGTCCGTGACCACCACGGTGACCCGCGAGGTCTCCGCCCCCGTCGCCCGTACGTCGCGCACCTCGCCCGTCGCCGAGCGCGCCTCAGCGCGGCGCGCCGCGAAGCGCCGCCGCAACGTCCTCGCCCTCGTCCTGCTGGCCAACACCGTCGTCATCGGCCTGGCCGCCGGGTCCGTCATCGGGTGGCCGTGGGTGGCCGCGCCCGCCGCCGTGCTCGTCGCCTGGCTGGTCGCCTGCCGTGTCTCCGTACGCGCCGAGCGTCGCCAGCGCGCCGCCCGCGGCGCGATCGAGATCGGCCTGCCGCCGCTGGTCGAGGAGGAGCAGGGGGACCTCACCGGCGAGCTGCCCGTCATCCCGCCCCAGCCGCGCGTCCCGGCCGCCCCGGCGGCGCCCGAGCCGTCGGAGTCCTCCCCGGCCGCCGACGCGCCGGCCGTGGTCACCGGCGAGATCCCCGTCGTCGGCGGGTGGGACATGGTGCCCACCACGCTCCCGACCTACGTCAACAAGCCGGCCGCGGCCCGGCGTACGGTCTCCACCATCGACCTCGACTCCACCGGCGTCTGGTCCAGCGGCCGCAACGACGAGGACTCCGCCCTCGCCCGGTCCGCCGAGCAGTCCGCCCGGACCGCCCGCGAGGCCGACGAGTCCGAGCGCGACGCCCGCCGCGCGAGCGGCGCCTGAGCCGATCCGGGCCGATTGGGCGGGCCTCTCGGGGCTCGTGTATCTTGGCGTCGCGCCGTGAGGCGCATGGGGCTGTGGCGCAGTTGGTAGCGCGTCTCGTTCGCAATGAGAAGGTCAGGGGTTCGAATCCCCTCAGCTCCACCCTTGTGGTCTCGCACGAGATCCCGGACAGCCCGGACCCCCTCGAGGGTCCGGGCTGTTGCTGTTCTCCGACGACGTAGGGTGGCCGGCTTCAGCCGGCCGGCGCGGAGGGGTCGCGGACGGCGTACGAGTCGTCGGCGTTCTCGGCGATGAAGGTCGCGATGTCCTCGGAGGTCATCTGCCCGGTTGCCATCGCTGCCTGGGCAGCAGTCATGAGCTCGTTGGAGCAGGAGAGCTCCAGGGCGATGTTGTCCGGGTCGCGGAAGTTCAGGTGGGAGCCGAAGGTCTCGTCGCGGATCGGGGTGTGGCGCACGCCGAGGTCGTCGAATCGCGCCTGCCACCACTCGAGCTCCGCGCGCGACGCCGACGCGAGGCCGAGGTGGTCGGCGCCGACGTTGAGCTCGGAGAACTCCTGGCCCGTGCCGCCGTCGTGGACCAGCAGCGCGAGCACGAAGCCCGTGGCGGGGTGCATGCAGATGCGTCCGGTGCCGACGTCCATCACGACGACGAAGCCGAGCACCTCGGTGTAGAAGCGCTCGCTGACGTCGAGGTCGGTCACGGTCAGCGCCACGTGGTCGATCCCGGCGAAGCCCGGTGCGGCCTGAGTCATGACAGGTCCGCCCGTACGCCCGCAGCGGTCGTGCGACGTGCGCGGCTCATCGACGTCCCGTCCGCTGCGGGCGGTACGGCGGCATGAAACGCCACGGCGTGTAGGCCCAGCCGGGGGAGCGCATGACGCGCTCCAGAGTCTCTAGCATGTGGTGCGATGTCCACATGGGGACCACCTCCTGGTGTTGAACGTCCCGGCAACCCTGACCCCGGGGCGTCTCTCCCCGCGTCCGTCAGATCCCCCAACTCGCCGCAGGAGCCGGTCGGCCGCGACCATGAGCTGCGCGTCGTCCGGCAGCTGCTGGACCGCGTCCGGGCCGGCGAGACCGCGGCGCTCCACGTCGAGGGTGAGCCCGGCATGGGCAAGACCCTGCTCATGGACCAGGCGCGGTCGATGGCCGTCGGGTTCACCTGCCTGTCCTCGACGGGGGCGGAGTCCGAGGCGACGCTCGCCCACGCGGGGCTGCTCGAGCTGCTCACCCCGGTCCGGCACCTGCTGGACGAGGTCCCCGAGGGGCAGGCCGCCGCCCTCGGCGTCGCGCTCGGCTGGACCTCCTCGGGCGCACCGGCGGACCGGTTCCTCGTGGCGGCGGGGACGCTGTCGCTGCTGGCGGCCGCGGCGGTCCTGACGCCGGTGCTGGTGCTGGTCGACGACCTGCACTGGCTCGACCGGGAGTCGGCGGACGCGATCCTCTTCGCGGCGCGTCGCCTCAACGCCGACGCCGTCGGGTTCGTGACCAGCGCGCGCAGCGGGGTGCTGCCCGCGGAGCTGGTCCACGGCCTGCCCGTGCGGCGCCTCGACGGCCTGGACGACCGTGAGGCGGGCGAGCTCCTGCGAGCAGACGTGGCGGCTCCCGTGGTCCGGCGACTGACCGAGCTCACCGGGGGCAACCCGCTGGCCCTGCTCGAGGTCTCCGGCCGCCTGAGCGCAGCCCAGCGGGTGGGCGCATCCCCCCTGCCCGACGCGCTGCCCGTGGGAACGCGGCTGCACACGGTCTACGACGCCGTCGTCGGCACGCTGCCCGACCCCGTACGTCTGGCCGTGCTGCTGACCGCCCTGGACCGGAGCGTGGCGCCCAGCGCCGCTCCTGCGGAGTCGTTCGACGAGGCCGTGGCCCGGGGCGTGCTCGTGCCGGGCGGGACCGGTCACGAGTTCCGGCACCCGCTGATCCGCTCCGCGACGTTGCGGCTGGCCACGCCGAGCCAGCTGCGCGACGCGCACCGGTTGCTGGCGAGCCACGTCCCCCCGGGATCGGCCGGGCACGCCCACCACCGCGCGGCTGCCGCAACCGGCGCCGACGACCTCGTCGCGGACGCCCTGGCGCAGACCGCCGCCGATGAGAGGTCGCGGCTGGGCTACGCCGCGGCCTCGGCCGCACTCGAACGCTCCGCGCTGCTGACCCGCGACCACGGGGTCGCCGCCGACCGGCTCGCCGCCGCCGCGCAGGACGCGTTCGTGGCCGGCGACCTGGCTCTCACCCGCGGACTGGTCGATCGGGTGCTGACCTCGCCGGGTGCCTCCGACGAGACCCGGGGCCGGGCCCTCTTCACGCTCGGGATGATGGAGCAGTACGCAGGGTCGGTGGTGCGCGCGGCGGACCATCTCGCCGGTGCGTGCGCCGCGCTGGAGGGCGCCGAGCTGGTGGACGCCCTGACCGAGCGAGCGCTGGTGGCCTTCCGGCTCAACGACCTCGCGACGTTCGCGGACTGCGCGGCCGGGATCGAGGCGGCCGCAGACGTGGATGACCCTGCGCAGCGCCTTCGCGTGCGTTTCACCGGCGGCATGGCGAGTGCTGTCGCCGGTGACTACGAGTCGGCCCAGACCCTGCTCGGGGGGCTGACCGACCTGGCCCTCTCGGAGGAGCTCCGGGACGACCCCCGGTCCCTCCTGGTCATGGCCCTCGCCGCGGGGCTGACGGGCACGGTGGGCGATGCCCTGGAGCGTGCCGCGGGCCGGGTCGACGACGTCAGGCGCAGGGGCGCGATCGGTGTGCTGATGCCGATCCTGGCGATCAGCGCGTCCGGCCGGGCCATGGTCGGCGACCACGCCGGCGCCTTCGCCGAGGCAGGTGAGGCGGTGGAGCTCGCGGACTGGCTGGGGTACGTCGCCGATGCCGCCGTCGCCGTCGAGCAGCTCGCCTGGCAGTGCGCCGCGCGAGGTCTCCACGACGACGCCCGGGCGGCGCTGGAGCGTGCCCGGCAGCTCATCGACCGGGCCGGGACGACGACCGCGGCTGCCCACTACGCGATCACTGCCGCGTTCTGCGCACTC
Organism: Nocardioides sp. BGA-UO-ETr-FS32; assembly: GCF_059567905.1. Taxonomy (NCBI): domain Bacteria; kingdom Bacillati; phylum Actinomycetota; class Actinomycetes; order Propionibacteriales; family Nocardioidaceae; genus Nocardioides; species Nocardioides sp. BGA-UO-ETr-FS32. Next base: position 269,339 of record NZ_JCAQOX010000014.1, read on the forward strand.
TGCCGCGAGGACCTTCCGCTCGTGGTGGACCTGCTCGAGGCCCGGATCGCCGTCGACGGCGGTGTCGGCGCGATGGGTGAGCCGCTCGGCGTCGCACCCCTGCTCGTCGAGGCCTACCTCGGCCTGGGTCGCGCCGACGACGCGCTGAGCCTCTCGCAACGCCTCGCCGATGCCACGCCGGCGGCCTCGCCGGTCGAGCTGACCGCACAGGTCCAGCGCTGCCGGGCGCTGACGGCCAGGGACCGGGCCGAGGCGCACCAGTGCTTCGAGGCAGCGCTCGAGTCGTACGCCGCGCACCCCGACGCCTTCGAGCGCGCCCGGACGCACCTGCTGTTCGGGTCCCGGCTGCGGCGCGACGGTCTGCGCGTGCTCGCGCGCGAGCAGCTGCGCGCCGCCCACGAGGCGTTCACCGAGCTGGAACTGACCCGCTGGGTCGGTGTCGCGGCCGCCGAGCTCAACGCCACCGGCGCCACCGTCCGGACGGTGGATGACGGCGAACCTCGCGACCTGACGTCGCAGGAGACGCGAGTGGCCCTGCTGGTCGCCGCCGGGAAGTCGAACAAGGAGGTCGCCGCCGCCCTGTTCCTGAGTCCCAGGACGGTGGAGCGCCACCTCGGCAGCGTCTTCCGCAAGAAGGGCTTCCGGTCGCGCACCGAGCTCGCCCGCGCCTTCGCCGCGCGGGGGGACACCGGCGACGGCGACGGCGACGGCTGAGGCGCGTACGGCCGAGCTGTCGGTCCGCCCGAGACCGCTTCGTTATCTCGGCTTCGTTCCGAGATCCGATCGTGACAGTCGCCCACTCCTCCGGCAGGTGGGCGCCTCCTAGCGTCGTGCTGACCACGGGGGACCGCCGTCCTCGGTGATGACATGACAGAAAGGCTGGACAGCATGAAGCGGAACAAGCCGCTCGCACTCGTTGCTGGTGCCGCCCTCCTGACGCTCGCTGCCTGTGGCGGCGGTTCGTCGGACGATGGTGGTTCCAACGGCTCGGGTTCGGACCGAGAGTTCGGTGGGCAGGAGGGGGGCACCAAGGACGCTGAGCGTCAGGGCCCTGCTGCCGACGTCGAGGGCGCCACGCCGGGTGGGACCATCACGGTCTACCTGGCCGGTGACCCCGGTCCGGACTCCCTGGACCCCACCGGTGGCTGGTCGGTGACCGGCAACTCGATCCAGCAGGCGCTCACGAGCCGCTCGCTGACCCAGTACGTGCGTGACGAGGCGGGTCAGCCTGTGCTGGTTCCCGACCTCGCCACGGACCTCGGCACCCCCAACGAGGACTTCACGGAGTGGACCTTCACCATCCGTGAGGACGCCACGTGGGAGGACGGCAAGCCCGTCACGGCCGAAGAGGTCGCGTTCGGCATCTGCCGTTCGCTGGACTCCGAGGCGTTCCCGTCGGGTCCGGGCACCGAGTACTCCAAGCACTACTTCGCTGGTGCTGAGGAGTACGAGGGCCCCTACACCGGCAAGGACCCCAAGTGCGAGGCCTGGGACGGCATCTCGGTCGAGGGTCAGGACATCACGATCTCGATGTCCGTGCCGTTCCCGGACATGGACTACTGGGGCGCGTTCATGGCGATGGGCCCGGCTCCGCTGGGCAACGCCTCCAAGCCGCCGAACTACGGCACCAAGCCGCTGTCGAACGGCCCCTACAAGGTCGAGAGCTACAAGCCCAACGAGGAGCTCCGCCTGGTGAAGAACGACCAGTGGGTGGCTGAGTCCGACCCGGGTCGTCACCAGTACGCCGACGAGTTCGTGTTCAAGTTCAACCAGGACCAGGCCAAGGTCGACGAGATCATGCTCTCGGACAACGCCGACAGCCAGACCGCCGTGGCGACCTCGCTGGGGTCGGACAAGTACAACGACGCCAACTCGCAGCTGGGCGACCGCCTGGTGCAGCAGACCGTGCAGTGCGTGAACACGCTGACGCCTGACTACACCAAGATCACCGAGATCGAGGTCCGCAAGGCCCTGGCCTACGCCTACCCCTACGAGGACGTGTGGATCGCCGGCGGCGAGGTGCCCGGTGTGACCCGTGTCCCCGCGAACTCGATCATGCCTCCCGGCATGGCGGGCAAGAAGGAGTTCCAGGTCGACGGTGAGCAGATCACCTACGACCCGGAGAAGGCCAAGGAGCTGCTCGCCGAGGCCGGTTACGGTGACGAGCCCTACGAGATCACGATGGTCTACTACGAGGTCGACCCGCTGGCCGTGGCCACCCAGGACCAGATCACCAAGGGCTTCGAGGCCTCCGGCTTCAAGGTCACCGCGATCCCGGTCCAGGACTCGCCGTACAACATCTGGCTCGACCCCGACAACAAGGTCAACAAGAAGCTGAACCTGCGTGGCGTCAACTGGTGCTCGGACTGGCCGGCCGGCTCGACGATGCTCCCGCCGCTGCTGAAGGGTGAGGCTGTCTACAACACCGCGTTCTTCGACGAGCCGTCGATCAACGAGGAGATGGACGCCATCAACGAGATGCCGCTCGAGGAGCAGGCTGACGCGTGGGGCGCGCTGGACGAGAAGATCATGACGGAGTACTTCCCGATCATCCCGACCGCGTTCCGCAACGAGCTGTTCGCCTTCGGCACCAAGATCGGCAACCCGACGGGCGATGGCTCGCTCGGTGCGCCGAACTACAAGGACCTGTACGTCGTGCAGTGATCCCGGCGACGCGCCGACGAGTGGGGGCTTCCCGGACCGGGGAGCCCTCACTCACCGCGCGTAGTAGTGCTCGTGCGACTGGGGCGTCCACGCCCCCGACTCGTGCAGGCCGCCGCGCCACAGCGGCAGGGGTGCGTCACCCACCGCCACTGCGAGGGCGGCGTCGGCGAGCAGCGTCGTGACGTCCAGCAGCGGCAGCGGCGAGCTCGCGGGTGTCACCAGCGAGGTCAGCTCCTGGCAGCCCAGCACGACGGCCTGGCAGCCCTCGCGGCGCAGGCCCTCGACGATCCCGAGGGCCACGTCGCGGGAGTGCAGCGAGTACCTGCCGTGGACGAGCTCGTCGAAGATGATCGAGTGGAGCGTGGTCTCCTCCCAGAGCGGCAACGGGACCGCCGAGATGCCCATCGGCTCGAGGTGGTCGGCGTAGCGCGCCCAGCCCAGGGTCCACCTCGTGCCGAGGACGCCCACCCGGGCGAAGCCGAGGCGCTGGGCCTCGGCTGCCACGACCGGTGCGGCGTGGAGTCCAGGGATGGCCAGCTCGGCGCCGGGCACCTCGAGGGGCACGTAGGCGGTGTCGTCCGTGCACACGAAGAAGTGCGCGCCCGCCTCGCGCAGCCGGACCGAGCTCAGCGCCAGCTGGCTCCGGACCGTCTCGAGGTCGCCACGCTGCCAGGGCGTCGGCGCGGTGGCGAGCGGCGCCCAGCTCAACGTCAGCTCGGGGTGAGGACGGGTGCCGAGTCGGGCAGCGCCGCCGGCTCGCACACGGCGCAGCAGCTCGGCGCCGCTGTCCAGGGTGGGCGCGAGCGCGCCGATGTGGAACACGACTCAGCCGACCCTGGCATCGGGCTGCGGGAGGTGCGGGTGCATGACGAGATGCTGCGCCACGGCCCTTGCGGTTCGCTTGCGGCCGACCTGACGGCTCGTCGCACCCGCCTCCCGCTACGGTCTGGAGAGTGAGCGACTTCCAGCGCATCTTCGTGGTGAGCACGAACGCGGACGAGGCCGACGTCGCTCGGGTGCGCAAGGGCATGGGTGTCGGCGCGATCGTGCTCACCGCACCGACCGCAGAGGGCAAGCGGGTCGTGCAGGGGCTGCGCCACGACGCGCACCCGGAGGTCCTGCTGGCGCCCGTACGCTTCCCCGACGTCGACCGCGGGCACCGCCTCGACGAGGTCGTACGCCGCCACGCCGTCGCCGACCGCTACCGCGACGTGGTCGTGGTGGCCGACCCGGCGACGATCACCCTCCTGCTGCGGGTGCTGGCGCCCGACCAGCTGCCCGCGTCGGGGCCCGTCACCGAGGTCGGCCTGCCGCGCGGCCCGCGGCCGGTCCCGCTCGGTCGGGCGGCCCTCGGTGGCGTCGGGCTGGCGGTGCTGATGGGCCTGGTGTCCCTGGCGGTCCCGGTCTGGGTGCTGCCGACGATGGCCGCGGCCGCCGGGCTGGTGCTCCTCGCGCTGCCCGGGCTCCGCTGGCTGGGGCAGTCCGTGCTCATCGCCGTGGCGGTGGCGCTGGGGGTCGCACTGCTGGCGATCGCCGGGTCGGCCCGGTTCCCCGGCGCCTGGTGACAGGGGCGGCTCAGCCGCCGGGCTGCGCCAGCGCGGGCGTACGGCGCAGCACGACGACCATCGCGCACACCGTGAGCAGCAGCGCCGTGGCCAGCGCCACCACCCCCGACCAGCCGGCACGGCTCCACGCGGCGCTGCCGAGCCAGCCGTTGACCGAGGCGCCGACGTAGTAGGCGAACGCGTAGAACGCGGCGGCCTGGGCGGTGCCGACGCCCGCGAGGTGGGCCCGCGAGGTGACCCACCCGCTGGCGATGCCATGCACGCCGAAGAACCCGACGGTGAGTGCCGCCATGCCGAGCACGACGACCGGCAGTGCGCTCGCGAGGGTCAGCAAGGTGCCGACGAGGGCAAGGGCACAGCCGACCGGGATCGTCGCGCGGCGGCCGATGCGGTCGGCGATCCGGCCGGACGCCGCCGAGCTCACCGAGCCGAGCGCGTAGACGAGGTAGACGAGGCTGATCGTGCCCACCGGCAGGTCGTAGGGCGCCGAGCTGAGGCGGAAGCCGAGCGCGTTGAAGACGGCGACCATGGTGCCGATGCCGCATGCCCCGAGGACGTAGAGCGCCACCAGCGCCCGGTCGGAGACGGCGGCCCGCGCGCCCGTGAGCACCGCGCGGGCGCCCGCTGGACGGCGTACGAAGTGGCGCGAGGCGGGCAGCAGCCACGCCACCAGCAGCGCGCAGGCCAGCGCGAAGAGCGCCGCGGCGGCCAGGCCCCAGCGCCATCCGGCCGCTTCGGCGATCGGGGCGGTGACCACCCGCCCGGCCATCCCGCCGAGGGCGGTGCCGGCGATGTAGAGCCCGAAGGCGCGCCCGTGCGCGGAGGGGTGCAGCTCCTCGCGGAGGTACGCCGTGGCGACCGCGGGCAGCCCGGCGAGGGTGACGCCCTGGACCATCCGCAGCCCGAGCAGCGCCTCCCAGGAGGGCGCCAGCGCGCACGCGACGCCGACGACGGCAGCGGACCAGAGCGCCGCGTGGATCAGGGCGGTGCGTCCCACGCGCTCCGACAGCGGCCCCACCACGAGCAGCGCCACGGCGAGGGTCGCGGTGGTGAGCGACAGGGCGAGGGTCGCGCGGGCCGGGGTGAGGTCGAACGCGTCCACCAGCTCGGGCAGCAGCGCCTGCACGTCGTAGAGCAGCACGAAGGTCGCCATCCCCGCCGAGAACACCGCCACCATCACGCGGCGGTAGCCCGGGCTGCCCGGACGGTACGGCGAGGGGCCGGCGTCCGTGCGGGGCAGGTGAGCGGTGGCCATCCGATCGATGGTGCGCCTCGGAGGCCCATACGTCCAATGTCACGTGAGTGTGCAAGCCATGCGTACGACGTATGATCGCCGCGTGCAGATCCGCGACCTGGCGTGGCTGGTGCAGCTCGGCGAGACCGGGCACGTCACCGGGGCCGCCGCCGCGCTCGGGACCAGCCAGCCGACCCTGTCGCGGGCGCTGGCGCGCCTCGAGGACGAACTCGGCGTACGGGTCTTCGAGCGCACGCCGACCGGCATCGAGGTCACGCCCGACGGCCAGATCGTGCTCGACGCGGCGCGCGACCTCGTCACCCGTCACGACCAGCTGCGGGCCGACCTCGCCAACCGTCTCGACCCCGACGCCGGCCTGGTGCGGCTGGCCTTCCTCGACTCGATGGCCACCACCCTGGTGCCCCGGCTGCTGCGCGCGTTCCACGCCGACGCACCGGGCGTGAAGGTCGTGCTGAGCCAGGAGCCCGCCCACCACATCCGCCGCGACCTCGACCGTGGCGTCGTCGAGCTCGGGCTCACGATGGAGCGCGCCCCCGACCTGGGTTGGCTGCCGGTGCAGCGCGAGCGACTCGTCGTCGTGGTCCCGCCGACGCACCGGCTCCGTCGCCGGACCCGGGTCGACCTGGCCGAGCTGGGTGACGACGAGCTCGTGACGACGCCGCCGGGGTTCGGGCACAGCGCGCTCGTGCGCGCGCTGCTGGACGAGGCCGGGGTCAGTCCGCCGGTCTCCTTCGAGAGCGCCGACCTGGCCACGATCGAGGGGCTGGTGGCGGCCGGCCTGGGCGTCGCGATCGTGCCCGAGGCGTTCGCCGGGCTGTCGGGCTCGGTCGGGCTCGCGCTCGCCTCTGCGTCGGCGACCCGCACGATCGGGCTCACCTGGCGCACCGAGCGGCCCCTCGCGCCACCGGCGGAGCGGTTCGTGGAGTTCGTACGCAGCCGGGCGTGGGCCGACTGAGTGGTCGGCCCGGGTCCGATCAGCCCTTGCGGGAGCCGAACAGGCGGCGTCCCCTGGCGTTGCGCGGCTGCGGGATCGCGGGCGGTGGCGGCGCGGGCCACCACTCGAGGCTCGGGTGGCCGGCGCGGTTGAAGCCCTCGCGGTAGACGAAGTTGTCACCGCACGAGCACACCCAGCGCTCGCCGACCTCGTGCCCCTCGGGGGTCGGTGCACCTTCGGTCTGCAGGCACACGTGGATCATCGTGGAGTCCATCTTCAACGCTCCCTCCCATGGCGTCGACCCCGGTGACCGGGGTTGATCCATCGTCCTCGGGCGCTGGGAAAAAGAGAACGACCGACCGGCGAATCCGCTCGATCTTGACCGAACCTCCGCCGAACCTGCGGGTTTGCCCGCCCGTGGACCGGACCGCTGGGCGAGGGCGTCAGATCCACCGCTGGAACCAGATGCGGGCGTCCCACTCCGACTTCGTCAGCAGCTCGTCGGTCCAGATCGGCCAGAACCAGGCGAACGCGATGAGGGCGAGCACGGTGTAGCTTCCGGCGACCACCACCCCGGACGTACGCCGCGGTGTCGGCACGTCGGAGGAGCCGATCAGGTGGCCCATCGCCAGCACGATCGACAGGACGAGGAAGGGCAGGCAGGTGATGGCGTAGAAGAAGAAGATCGGTCGGTCGTCGAAGGCGAACCACGGCAGCCAGGTGCTCGCCAGGCCGACGACCGCCACGCCGTGACGCCAGTCCCGGGCGCCGATCCACAGCAGCAGCGAGGCCACCATCGCCAGGCACCCGCCCCACCAGATGACGGGGTTGCCGATCAGCAGGACCTGGCGGATGCAGCTCGACCCGGACGGCGCCTCGCACCCCTGTGAGCCGGGCTGGATGTCGGTCTGGGCGTCCACCCCGACGGGTCGTCCCATCACCAGCCACGTCGACGGCCTCGACTGGTAGACGTGGGTCGAGTCGTCGAGGAAGTGGCTGTGGAAGGTGTAGACGTCCTGGTGGTAGGACCACAGCGACCGCAGCGACTGCGTGACCTCACCGAGTCCCTCGGCGTCGGGCTCGCTCGCGGTCGGCCACGGGTCGTCGCCGCCGTAGGAGGTGTACTGCGTGTTGCTGAACGCCTCCTCGTAGGCCTCGGCGTTCATCATCCAGCCGGTCCACGACGCGACGTACGTCGCCAGCGCCACACCGACGAGGGCGACGAAGGCGGGGATGCCGTCGAGGAAGACCGAGCGCAGCAGCGGGCGGCGCTCGCCGAACGCGCGACGGGCGCCGGCGCTCCACAGCCAGGCGAGCAGCCCGAAGGCGGCAAGGGTGTAGGCGCCCGACCACTTGGTGCCGCACGCGAGGCCGAACGCCACGCCCCCGACCAGCAGCCACGGCCGCCACCAGAAGAGCCAGCGGCTGCGCGCCCGCTCCGAGGCCAGCCGGTCGCGCAGCCACTGCCGGTCCGCGACCACGCAGTGCACGCCGCAGAGCAGGAAGAACGCGAGGAAGATGTCGAGCAGCGCGAGCCGCGACAGCACGAGCTGCAGGCCGTCGACCGACAGCAGCAGGCCGGCGACGAGGCCGAGGACGGTCGAGCCGGTGACCCGCCGGACGAAGCGGCACATCACCAGCACCATGAGGGCGCCGACGACGGCGGACGCGGTGCGCCAGCCCGCCGGGTCCATGCCGAAGACCTCGATGCCGGCGGCGATCACCCACTTGCCGACCTCGGGGTGGACGACCATCGACGGGGTGTCCTGGAACAGCCCCGTGAGGTCGCCGTTGAGGATGGTCTTGTCGGCCTCCTCGACGTAGGTGCGGACGTAGCCGAAGGTGAGCAGCGACCAGGCGTCCTTGGCGTAGTAGGTCTCGTCGAAGGAGAACTGGTGCGGGGTGCCGAGGTGCCACCGGCGCAGGAAGAAGGCCAGGCCCGCCAGGCAGATCGCGCCCAGCCAGCCGGCCATCGGGTCCTCCGACCGCCAGCGCGGGCGATTCCGCTCGGCGGCAGTCGGGGTCACGCCGGAACTCTAACCAGAGGCGCGCGGGGGCAGGCCGCGCGCGCCTCTGGCGTACGGAGGAGGCGCCTCAGACCCCGATGGAGGCCCAGTCACCCCAGATCGCGAAGGTCAGGCCGCGGCTGGACTGGATGTTCACGAAGAGGGTGTGCCCGTCGGGGCTGAAGGTCGACCCCGCGAACTCGTCGTTGCCCGAGCCGATCACGTTCCTGGCGATGGAGAACAGGTCGCCCTCGGTGGTCAGCCCACGCAGGAAGTTGCCCTCGTCATGGTCCTCGCAGAGCACCAGGGTGCCGCGCGGGCTCGTGGTCACGTTGTCGGGGAAGTCGAGCACGTCGCGGCTCTCGGACTGGTAGACGCAGCGCAGCGTCGACGTCCGGGTGTCGTAGCCCCACACCTGCCCCCAGCCGCGGCCGTAGCCGTTGCGGTTGTCTGGTCCGGTCATGGCCGGACCTCCGCCCTGGGTGGCGGTGAAGTAGACGACGCCGTCGTGGAAGACCTGGCCCTCGCACCGGGAGAAGTGCGCGGCCCCCTTGGCCCGGCCCTGGTCGCCGACGAAGTTGATCGCGGTGTCGTTGCTCGTCGGCGCCGGCTCGCCCGGGGTGTAGGGGAACTCGACGTCGGGCTCGTCGATGTCGACCCACTCGACGTCGTGGACGGTCGTGGTGTCCTGGTGCGCCTCGAGGTGGGCCTGCGGGCGGCCCTTGACCGCGAGCATCTGCAGCCGGCCGTTGTGGTCGAGGTTGCGGTGCCCGTCGCGCCGCGCCCGCGGGACGTAGCGGTAGAAGCCCGACGGGAAGGCGAAGTTGTCCTCGGTGAGGTAGAGGATGCCGTCCGCCGGGTCGTACGACACCGCCTCGTGCGCGAACCGGCCGGCCTTGCGGATGGGTCGCGCGTCGGCGAGTCCTCCGGCAGGCACCTCGAAGATGTAGCCGTGCCGTTTCTGCAGCGGGACGTTGGAGGCTCCGGTGAAGTCAGGGCCCACGTCCGGGCCGTTGATGGTCTCCTCGCACGTGACCCAGGCGCCCCACGGCATCTGGCCGCCGCTGCAGTTCATCATCGTGCCGCTCAGGCTGGTGTAGGCGTCCTGCACCTCGCCGTACCTGGTCACCTGGATCGTGACCGTGCCGGCGCCGCCGCGCTTGTCGTACGGCTTGGTGGGACCGAATGCCGGCTGCGGGTTGTTGATCTCGTGGTTGCGCACCAGCAGCACCGACCCGTCCGGGCCCGCGAAGGCGCCCATGCCGTCGTGCCGGCCGGGCAGGCGGGTGCCGTCGGGCAGGGTCACCGGCGCGGAGGTGTCGTGGAAGGAGCGGTAGGAGAAGCCCGCCGGCAGGTGGAGTCGTACGACGTTGTCACGGGCGTCAGGGACCGGCACGAGGGTGCCGACGGCTGCGCCGGCGAGGGCGCCGGTGCGCGAGAGGGCGGCGGCGTTGGCGAAGCCCGCGAACGGGCCGGCGACGAGGGCGCCTCCCAGGGCTCCCTTGAGGGCGGTGCGGCGGTTGAGCTGCATGGTGACGGAACCTCCGGGGCGACGAGGGATGGGATCTCGTCACGCTAGGCCTGCGGGCGCGGTGGCGGAACCCCGCTGGGGAGCATCTACGGTGAACCTCATGGAAGGCGTCCTGGTCCTCGCGGGCACCCCGATCGGGCAGGCGGGCGACGCGCCGCCGCGGCTGGCAGCCGAGCTCGCCGGCGCCGACGTGGTCGCCGCGGAGGACACCCGGCGGCTCAAGCGGCTGTGCGCCGACCTCGACATCACGCTGTCGGGTCGCGTCGTCTCCTACTTCGAGGGCAACGAGCAGGCCCGTACGCCCGCCCTGCTCGAGGCGCTGCTCGCCGGTGACCGCGTCGTCCTGGTGACCGACGCCGGGATGCCGAGCGTCTCCGACCCGGGCTACCGGCTGGTGGCCGCCGCGGTCGAGCACGACGTCCGCGTCACGGCGGTGCCCGGCCCCAGCGCCGTGCTCACCGCGCTCGCCGTCAGCGGCCTGCCGGTCGACCGCTTCTGCTTCGAGGGGTTCCTGCCGCGCAAGGCCGGCGAGCGCGGCCGACGCCTCGCGGCGCTGGCCGCCGAGGAGCGGACGATGGTGTTCTTCGAGGCGCCGCACCGCACCGAGGCCGCCCTCGCTGCCATGGCCGAGGCCCTCGGCAACGACCGCCGCGCCGCCGTCTGCCGCGAGCTGACCAAGACCCACGAGGAGGTACGCCGCGGCCCGCTGGCCGAGCTGGTCGCGTGGGCCGCGGACGGCGTGCGCGGCGAGGTGACGATCGTGGTCGAGGGATCCAGCGGCGGCCCCGCCGTGGACAGCGACCCCGGCTCCCTGCGTACGGCCGTCGCCGAGCTCGAGGCGTCCGGGTCGACCCGCAAGGAGGCGATCGCCGAGGTCGCCCGGCGCGCCGGCCTGCCCAAGCGGGAGGTGTACGACGTTGTCCACCGCTGACCAGGGGCCGACCCGCAGCCGGGCCGCGACCGAGGAGGCGTCCGGCGCCCGCCGCGACCGCGAGCGCCCGCCGGCGCCCGAGCCCCTCCCGCACCCGGTCGTCGACAACCACTGCCACCTCGACATCGCCGACGGCGACTGGATCTCCACCGAGGACGCGATCGCGGCCGCCGCCGCCGTCGGGGTGCCGCGCATCGTGCAGATCGGGTGCGACCTGCCCGGTGCCAGGTGGGCCGTCGCCGCGGCCGACGAGCACGACGCCCTCGTCGCCGGCGTCGCCCTGCACCCCAACGAGGCGCCGCGGCTCGCCGAGGCCGGACGCCTGGAGGAGGCGCTCGCCGAGATCGAGCAGCTCGCGCAGGCCCACGACAAGGTGCGCGCCGTCGGGGAGACCGGCCTCGACCACTACCGACATGCACAGAGTCGTACGGGCGACGCGGGCTGGGCCGCGCAGGAGGAGAGCTTCCGGCGCCACATCGACATCGCCAAGCGGCTCGGCAAGACGCTCGTCATCCACGACCGCGAGGCCCACGACGACGTCCTGCGGATCATCGACGAGGAGGGGGCGCCCGAGCGCTGGGTGATGCACTGCTTCTCCGGCGACGAGGCGTTCGCCCGGCAGTGCCTCGACCGCGGTGCCCACCTGAGCTTCGCCGGGACCGTGACCTTCAAGAACGCCGCGTCCCTGCGCAACGCGCTCGCCGTCACGCCCCGCGACCGCGTGCTCGTGGAGACCGACGCGCCCTACCTGACCCCGACGCCCTATCGCGGCCGCCCCAACGCCTCCTACCTCGTGCCGCACACCGTGCGGGCCATGGCCGAGGTGCTGCACGCCGACCTCGAGGAGCTCTGCCGGGCCATCGACGCCAACACCGAGGCCGCCTTCGGGGGGTCCTGGTAGGCCGCATTCCGGGCGCGCGACAGCCGTCGCCGTGAGCGGAGACACGTACTTTTTTCCCGCTTCGAGTTTGCGTCAGGGGTCATCGTCGTTATCGTCTTGTGATTGTTGGCCGGGATCGGGAGCGATTTCGGCAGCACATGGACCGGATCGGGCCGGTCCAGCGAGACCCCCGCTCGCACGTCGTACGGCTCCACGCACGCTCGAAGCATGGCTGCCGCGCAGGCTCGGACGGGGAGTGCTGCCGCCCGAGGCCCGGGGAGTACGACGTTCGGAGAATCGTGCGCTCTCGTCTCGCGCAGCTCAGCAGGTCCAGGCTCAATTCACGGGCAGTCCTCGCGACCCTCGTCGGGGTCATCGTGGCAGCCGTCGCCGGCACCACGGTCGGCTATGCCGCCCTCAGCAAGGACGTGACCCTCACCCTCGACGGGAAGACCCGTCAGGTCAGCGCCATCGGTGACACCGTCGCCGACGTGCTCGCCGCCGAGGGCATCGAGGTCACCGACAAGGACCTGGTCGCCCCGGCGGTCGACGAGACCGTCAGCGACGGCTCGGCCATCGCGGTCCAGTTCGGCCGCCCCCTCGAGCTCTCCGTCGACGGCGACACCAAGACGTACTGGGTGAACTCCACCAACGTCGCGAGCGCCCTCGGCGAGATCGGCCGCCGCTTCGACGGCGCCGACCTGTCCGCCAGCCGTGGCTCCTCGATCGGTCGCAGCGGCCTGACGCTCGAGGTCGTCACGCCCAAGGTCGTGCACCTCAAGCTCGGCGCGAAGGACCTACGCAAGCGCACGGTCACCGCGCTCACCGTCGCCGACGTCCTGAAGTCGATGGACTTCGAGGTCGACAAGCACGACGAGGTCACCCCCTCGCTCGCCACCGAGATCGCCGACGGCGACAAGGTCGTCGTCAAGGACATCCGGATCGCGACCAAGCGGGTCGCGCGCGAAGTCGTCGACGCCCCCGTCATCGAGCGCGAGGACGACAGCATGTTCGAGGGCGAGGAGGAGGTCGTGCAGTCCGGCAGGGACGGCGTCCGCAACGTCACCTACCGGCTGCGCTTCGTCGACGGCGAGCTCGTCGCCCGCAAGGTCGTCAAGGCCGACGTGCGGCGCAAGGTCGTGCCCCGCATCGTCGCGGTCGGCACCAAGGAGAAGCCCGAGGAGACGGCCGCCAACTTCGCCGGCGGCAGCACCGTCTGGGACTCCCTCGCGCAGTGCGAGTCGGGCGGCAACTGGGCCATCAACACCGGCAACGGCTACTACGGCGGCCTCCAGTTCAGCCTCAGCACCTGGCGCGCCTACGGCGGCCCGGGCTACCCCCACCAGCAGTCGCGCGAGACCCAGATCGCCATCGCCGAGAAGCTGCGCGCGGCGACCGGCGGCTACGGCTCGTGGCCGGGCTGCGCGGCCAAGCTCGGCCTGCCCCGCTGACCCTCAGATCGGTGGTCGAGTAGCACGCGAGCGCAGCGAGCGGCGTATCGAGACCCACCACTAGGCTTGCCCACCATGACCACGAACCCGGCCGGCCCGAGGCTCCTCGGGCCGGCCGAGGTGCGTCGGCTGGCGGCCGAGCTCGACCTGCGACCGACCAAGCAGCGCGGTCAGAACTTCGTCATCGACGCCAACACGGTGCGCCGCATCGTGCGCGAGTCCGCGATCACCTCCGACGACGTCGTCGTCGAGGTCGGACCCGGGCTCGGCTCGCTCACCCTGGCGCTGCTCGAGGTCGCCCGTCGTGTCATCGCGATCGAGGTCGACCCGCTGCTGGCCGAGCGACTGCCCGCCACCATCGCGGCGTACGCCCCCGCGCAGGCCGACCGCTTCGAGGTCGTGCTCGCCGACGCGATGCGCATCGAGGAGGTGCCCGGACCGCCGCCGACGGCGCTCGTGGCCAACCTCCCCTACAACGTCTCGGTGCCCGTCCTCATCCACCTCCTCACCCTGCTGCCCTCGCTCGAGCGCGGCCTGGTGATGGTGCAGGCCGAGGTCGCCGACCGGCTGGCCGCCCGACCCGGCTCGAAGACCTACGGCGTGCCCAGCGTGAAGGCCGCCTGGTTCGCCGACGTACGCCGGGCGGGCGCCATCGGGCGCAACGTCTTCTGGCCCGCGCCCAACGTCGACTCCGGTCTCGTCGCCTGGACGCGGCGCGAGCCGCCGCGGACCACCGCCACCCGTGAGCAGGTCTTCGCGGTGGTGGACGCCGCCTTCGCCCAGCGTCGCAAGCAGGTCCGCGCCGCGCTGCGCGGGCTGGCCGGGTCGGCGGAGGCCGCGACCGCGGCGCTGGACGCCGCGGGCATCGACCCCACGGCGCGCGGCGAGGTGCTCGACGTCACGGACTTCGCCCGGATCGCCGAGGGCCTGGCGGCCACCCGATGACGATCACCGTGCGCGCCGCGGCCAAGATCAACCTGCACCTCGCCGTTGGTGCCCCCCGCGAGGACGGCTTCCACCCGCTCGACACCGTCTACCAGGCGATCGACCTCTACGACGACCTGTCGCTGTCCGCGGCCGACGAGGACTCCCTCGCCGTGGACGGCCCGCCCTACGTCGACCTCGAAGCCATCCCCACCGACGCCTCCAACATCGCGGTGCGCGCCCTGGCCGAGGTGGCCTGCGCGGGCGGGCACGCGATGCGCATCAGCAAGCAGATCCCGGTCGCCGGGGGCATGGCGGGCGGCTCCGCCGACGGAGCCGCCGCCCTCCTCGCCCACGACCGGCTGCACGGCCTCGCCCAGCCCGACGACGTCCTGCTCGCGCAGGCCGCGCGGCTCGGCAGCGACGTGCCGTTCTCCCTCGTCGGCGGCACGGCCCGGGGCCGGGGCCGCGGCGAGGTCGTCGAGCGCGTGGAGGACGCCGGCACCTGGTGGTGGGTCGTCGTCCCCTCCGGCACGGGCCTGTCGACCCCCGCCGTCTACCGGCACTTCGACGTCCTCCACCCCGACGCGCCCTCGCGGCCCGCCGAGCCCACCGAGCTCCTTGCCGCCCTGGCCACCCGGGAGCCCGTACGCCTCGCGCGCACCCTCCGCAACGACCTCGAGGAGCCCGCGATCGACCTGCGTCCCGAGCTCGGCACGCTGATCGAGCGGGGCGAGCTCGAGGGCGCGCTGCGCGGCATGGTGAGCGGCTCGGGCCCGACGTGCGTGTTCCTGTGCGAGGGGCGCGACGAGGCCATGGCCGTGGCGGCTGCGCTGTCGGCGACGTACGACGTCGTGCTCCCCGCGATGGGGCCCGTCGCGGGCGCGCACGTGGTCACCACCGGCTGACCGGGCGGTTCGTGCCCATCCCGACCGCCGACCGGGCGGTTCGTGCCCGTCCCGGTCTCTCGGACCGGGTGGCATGAACCGCCGCGGAGGGGGAAGCATCCCGCTATGTTGTGCGCGACGTCGACGACGACGTCGCACGGATGACCTGGGGGAGGCATCGTGACCGTGTTCCTGGTGGTGGGGGCCGTCGGCATCGTGCTGCTCCTCGTCGCCCTGGTCGTCGGCGACGTCCTCGACGGGGCGCTCGAGGGGCTCAGCGCCGGGTTCTTCTCGACCGAGGCGCTCGCCGGCTTCCTCGGCGCGCTCGGCTTCGGCGGAGCGATCGCGCTGGAGACCACCGGGTCGACGTCGCTCGCGGTCGTCATCGGCCTCGTCCTCGGCGTCCTGCTGGGCGCCCTAGCGGCCAAGGCGTCGCGGTTCCTCCACGGCGACGGTGAGGGCGACACCGTCCGCACCTCCGACATGGTCGAGAAGATCGGCTCGGTCGTCAGTGCGATCCCCGACGGCGGCTTCGGCGTGGTGTCGATCAGCGTCGGCGGCCACCTCACCCGCCTCAACGCCCGGTCGAGCACCGCCGTGCCGGCCGGCACCCAGGTCAGCGTTACGCAGGTCATCTCGCCCACGGCCGTCCAGGTCGAGCCGCTCTTCCTCCCCTGAACCCTCCCGATCTCTTCCTGATCTCGTACCTCTCGTCGCTAGGAGCACCGCCCATGTTCGGTCTGTCCCCGGTCGTCACCTCCGTGATCGGCCTCCTCGTCCTCCTGGTGCTGCTGGCGCTGCTGGTCACCACGCGCTACAAGGTGGCCGGGCCCAACGAGTCGTTCATCGTCACCGGGCGCAAGGGCAAGGGCGAGGTGCGCAACCCGGAGACCGGGGAGATCTCGACCGACCTGTCGGGCCAGAAGGTCGTCATGGGCGGCGGCGTGTTCGTCATCCCGTTCATCCAGCGCCTCGCGACGCTCGACCTGTCGTCGCGCCGGATCTCGGTGCAGATCCGCGGTGCCGTCTCCGGGCAGGGCATCAAGCTCAACCTCGACGGCGTAGCGCTCGTCAAGGTCGGCGGCAATGAGGACTCCATCCGCGCGGCCGGCCAGCGCTTCCTGAGCCAGCAGGCCGAGATCGAGACCTTCACCCAGGAGGTCCTCGCCGGTGCGCTGCGCTCGATCGTCGGCTCGATGTCGGTCGAGCAGATCATCCGCGACCGCGCGGCCTTCGCCCAGCGCGTGGCCGAGGAGTCCGAGTCGTCCCTCACCGGGCAGGGCCTGGTGCTCGACACCTTCCAGATCCAGGACATCACCGACGACGGCTCCTACCTCGCCGACCTCGGCCGCCCGGAGGCCGCCAAGCTCAACCAGCTCGCCTCCATCGCGGAGGCCAACGCCCGCCAGGCCGCCGAGCAGGCGCGCATCGCCGCCGAGCAGGAGATCGCCATCACCCAGCGGGCGCTGGCGCTGAAGAACGCCGAGATCAAGGCCGAGACCGACGCCGCCAACGCGCAGGCCGCGGCCGCCGGCCCGCTCGCCCAGGCCGACCGCGACCAGGCCGTCCTGCTCGAGCAGGAGAAGGTCGCCGTACGGCAGGCGGCCCTCAAGGAGCGCCAGCTCGACACCGAGGTCCGCAAGCCCGCCGACGCCGAGCGCTACCGCGTCGAGACCGAGGCCCAGGGTCGCCGCAGCTCCGAGATCCTCGAGGCCGAGGCCCGCAAGGCCTCCTCCATCGCCAACGCCGAGGCCGAGGCCGAGAAGGCCCGCCTGACCGGTGAGGGTGAGAAGTCCCGCCGCTCCGCGCTCGCCGAGGCCGAGGCCATCGAGGGCGCCAAGCGCGGTGAGGCCGAGAAGGCCCGCCGTGTCGCCGAGGCCGACGCCCTCCGCGCCGAGGGCGAGGCGCAGGCCGCCGCCATCCTCGCCGCGGGCCAGGCCGAGGCCGAGGCGATGGACAAGAAGGCCGCGGCCTTCGCCGGCTACAACGAGGCCGCCGTGCTCCAGATGCTCATCGAGGTGATGCCCAAGGTGGCCGCCGAGCTGGCCCGCCCGATGGCCGGCATCGACAAGCTGACCGTCATCTCCGCAGACGGCGCCGGCGAGCTGCCCAAGCAGGTGACCACCAACTTCGTGCAGACCATGGAGCTGCTCAGGACGACCACCGGCCTCGACGTCGAGCAGCTGATCCAGAAGTACGCCCGTACCGACGGGGCGCACGCCCAGCTCGACCCCGCAGGGCACGCGCCGGCGGACGGTCAGCCGGTCCGCTGAGGTCGTCGTGAGCGGTGCGTGAGCCACGTTTCCTGCGTACGCGAATGTCGCTCCCGCACCGCCCTCCGGCGTGTCCGGGCGACTCGCCGTGTGGGAGGTGCGCCAGCCACGTTCGACGGTGGCGGGATGTGGTTCACGCACCGCCCGCCACCCGGCGTACGCCGACCTGCGGCCGCTGGGGCGCACCTGAGAGGATCGCCCGGACATGGCGAACCTCATCAACCTCGAGCGCGTCTCGAAGTCCTACGGCGTGCGGCCGCTGCTCGACGACGTCTCCCTCGGCATCTCGGTGGGGGAGCGGGTCGGCGTCGTGGGCCGCAACGGCGACGGCAAGACCACCCTGCTCGAGGTGATGACCGGCCTCGAGCAGCCCGACTCGGGGCGGGTCTCGCGCACCCGCGGGATCGAGATCGGCTACCTCCACCAGGGCGACGAGCTCGTCGACACCCACACCGTCCGCGAGGCGGTGCTCGGTGGTCGGCAGGACCACGAGTGGGCCGCCGACCCGACGACCCGCCAGGTCGTCGAGGAGCTGCTCGCCGGGATCACGCTCGACCGCGCCGTCGTCGGCCTCTCCGGAGGTGAGCGCCGCCGCTGCGCGCTGGCCGCACTGCTGCTCTCGCGCCACGACCTGGTGATCCTCGACGAGCCGACCAACCACCTCGACGTGGAGGCGGTCGCCTGGCTCGCGTCCCACCTCGTCAGCCTGCCCAGCGCGCTCATCGTGGTGACCCACGACCGCTGGTTCCTCGACGAGGTCTGCCAGACCACGTGGGAGGTCCACGACGGTGCCGTCGACGCCTACGAGGGCGGCTACGCGGCGTACGTCCTGGCGAAGGCCGAGCGCCAGCGCCAGGCCGCTGCCACGGAGACGCGGCGGCAGAACCTGGCCCGCAAGGAGCTCGCCTGGCTGCGGCGCGGTGCCCCGGCGCGTACGTCCAAGCCGAAGTTCCGCATCGACGCGGCCAACGCGCTGATCGACGACGTGCCGCCGCCGCGCGACCGGATGGAGCTGCAGCGCTTCGCCAGCCAGCGCCTCGGCAAGGACGTCATCGACATCGAGGACGTCGACCTGGCGCGGGGTGAGCGGGTGCTGCTCGACCACGCCACGTGGCGCATCGGCCCGGGCGACCGGATCGGGATCGTCGGGGTCAACGGCGCCGGCAAGACCTCGCTGCTCTCGCTCATCTCAGGTGCGCTGCCGCCCGACGTGGGCCGCGTCAAGCACGGCCGCACGGTCGAGATGCAGCACCTGACCCAGGCGCTCGACGAGATCGACCCGGCAGCGCGGGTGCTGCCGACCGTCGAGTCGATCCGTCGGGTGACCAAGACCCTCGACGGCCAGGAGATCACCGCGACGTCGCTGCTGGAGCGCTTCGGCTTCACCGGCGACCGGCTCACCGCGCGCCTCGGCGACCTGTCGGGTGGCGAGCGGCGGCGTTTCCAGCTGCTCAAGCTGCTGCTCACCGAGCCCAACGTGCTGCTCCTCGACGAGCCGACCAACGACCTCGACATCGACACCCTCAACGTCCTCGAGGACTTCCTCGACACCTGGCCCGGCACGCTGATCGTGGTCTCGCACGACCGCTACTTCCTCGAGCGCGTCACCGACTCGGTGTGGGCGCTGCTCGGCGACGGGAAGGTCTCGATGCTGCCGCGGGGGGTGGAGGAGTACCTCGAGCGGCGTGCCGCTTCTGCCTCGTCGGCCTCCCTCGGCGCCGGGGGTGGCGGCACATCGCAACCCGCGGCGACCTCCGTACGCGACCTGCCGCCACCCCCGACCGGCAGTGGCGGCACATCGCAGTCGACGACCCCCGGGGCAAGCGAGGTGCCGCCACCCTCGGGCCCGGCCAAGGCGCGCCCCGGTTCCGCCGAGGACCGGGCGGCCCGCAAGGTCCTCGCCAAGGTGGAGAAGCAGCTCGAGCGCATCGCCGTGCGCGAGGCCGAGCTGCACGCCGAGATGGAGGCCAACCTCAGCGACTACGACCTGCTCGCGCGGGTCGGCGCCCAGCTCGGCGAGCTCGCGGCCGAGAAGGAGGAGCTGGAGCTGGAGTGGCTCGAGGCCTCCGAGGTCGTCGAGTAGACGCGCGGACACAACTCGTCCGCGCGCCGTGTGGTGACCGTGGCAGTCAGCTCACCGCCGGACTTCTGTCCGCGCGTCTCCGGCCGCTTCAGCTGAAGGGCGCGAGCAGCGAGCGCAGCAGCCCGGCGAGCCGGGTGCGCTCGGTGGCGGAGAGGTCGGCGAGCAGGTCGGCCTCCGCCGCGAGCAGCGCCTCGAAGGCTCCGTCGACGGCCGCCTTGCCGTCGGCGGTCAGCCGGACGAGGACCCCGCGCCGGTCGTGGGGGTCGGGCAGCCGCTCGACGAGGCCGCGCCCGGTCAGCCGGTCGACCCGGTTGGTCATGGTGCCGCTGGTCACGAGGGTCTCGCGCAGCAGCCGGCCGGGGGAGAGCTCGTACGGGCTCCCGGCGCGGCGCAGCGCGGCCAGCACGTCGAACTCCCACGACTCGATGCCGTGCGCGGTGAACGCGTCGCGGCGGGCGAGGTCGAGGTGGCGGGCCAGGCGGCTGATGCGGGAGAACACCTCGACGGGCGCGAGGTCGAGGTCGCCGCGCTCGCGGCCCCACGCCTCGACCAGGTCGTCCACCTCGTCACGCATGGCGGCAGTCTGCCAGATCGGTCGAGAATCTTGACATCGAGACAGTTCGAGGGGCAGTCTGGCGATATCTCGACATCAAGACATCTCTCGTCCCCTGCCCCTGATAGTCCGCTGCGAAAAGCCGCTCGTTGCCGCCGCTTCACCGGCCGAACGCAGCGGACTACCGTCCGGGGGTGTGGACCGACGACCCACGAGGAGGAGCCGAACATGAGCCACGCCTGGGACCCCGACCACTACCTCGCGTACGCCGACGAGCGCGGCCGGCCGTTCGTCGACCTGCTCGCGCGGGTGCCCGCCGAGCGCCCGCGGGTCGTCGTCGACCTCGGCTGCGGCCCCGGCAACCTCACCTCGCTCCTGGCCGAACGGTGGCCGGGCGCGACCGTCACCGGCGTCGATCGCAGTCCCGAGATGATCGCCGCGGCGCGGAAGATCGAGGGGGTCTCCTGGGAGGTCGCCGACCTGCGCGACTGGGTCCGGCCCGACCCGCTCGCGCTCCGCGCGCCCGTTGACGTGCTCGTCTCCAACGCGACCCTCCAGTGGCTCCCCGAGCACCTGCTGCTGATGCCGCGCCTGGTCGACCGCGTGGCCCCCGGCGGCTGGTTCGCCTTCCAGGTCCCCGGCAACTTCGGCGAGCCGAGCCACACCATCCGTGCCGACATCGCCGAGCGCGCGCCGTACGCCGAGCACGTCCGCGACGTGGCGGTGCCGGCCAGCCACGAGCCGGCCGACTACCTCCGCGTGCTGCTCGACCTCGGCTGCGAGGCGGACGTGTGGGAGACGACGTACCTCCACGTCCTGCTCGGCGACGACCCCGTCTTCGACTGGGTGTCCGGCACCGGGGCCCGACCCACCCTCCAGGCGCTGCCGGAGGGGCTGCGGGACGACTTCGAGACCGAGTTCCGCGAGCTGCTGAGGCAGGCCTACCCCGCCGACCCGTCCGGCCGGGTCCTGATGCCGTTCCGCCGGATCTTCGCCGTGGCCCGGAAGCCGGACGGCGGTCTCCTCGAGGACCTCGCCCGGGACGTCTGATCCCGGTCGGGACGGGACCTTGGTCCCTGTGCCGCATAAACCCCCCGGGGTATATCTGGAGCATGACCACATCACCCACCAGGCTCCTCGTCCTCGGCGGCGGCACCGCCGGGACCATGGTCGCCAACAAGGTCCACAAGGTGCTTCCGGACTGGGACGTGACGCTCGTCGATCGCGACGACGTCCACGACTACCAGCCGGGCTACCTCTTCATGCCGTTCGGGATGAACACCCCCGACCAGATCCGCCGGTCCAAGCGCCACTTCATCGACCCCGCGACCCGGATCGTGACGGGGGAGGTCGACCACGTCGACGCGGACGGTCGTCGAGTGGTGCTCCGTGACGGAGACGTCCTCGACTACGACTACCTCGTCATCGCGTCCGGCACCACGCCCCGCCCGGACCAGACGCCCGGCATGCTGGGCGAGGGCTGGCACAAGAGCGTCAACGAGTTCTACACCTTCGAGGGCTCGCTCGCGCTGCGCGACAACCTCGCCGCCTTCGACGGCGGGCGCCTGGTCGTGCACATCACCGAGCTGCCCTTCAAGTGCCCCGTCGCCCCCCTGGAGTTCACCTTCCTCGCCGACGACTGGCTGCGCCAGCACGGCCTGCGCGAGCGCACCGAGCTCGTCTTCGTGACCCCACTCGACGGCGCCTTCACCAAGCCGGTCGCCAGCCGTGAGCTGGGCCACGCGCTCGAGGAGCGCCACGTGAGCGTCGAGACCGACTTCATGGTCGAGTCCGTGGACCAGGAGGCCAAGGTGCTGCGCTCGTACGACGACCGCGAGGTGCCCTACGACCTGCTCGTGACCGTGCCGCTCAACATGGGCGCCGACTTCGTCGAGCGGTCCGGGCTGGGCGACGAGCTCAACTACGTCACCGTCGACAAGCACACCATGCAGTACCTCCCCCAGGGCGACCGTCCCGCGCACCCGGAGATCTTCGCGCTGGGCGACGCCGCCAACCTGCCCACCTCCAAGGCCGGCTCGGTGGCCCACTTCTCGGTGGAGGTCTTCGTCGACAACCTGGTCCAGCTCGCGCACGACCGGCCGATGACGCACTCCTTCGACGGGCACGCCAACTGCTTCGTGGAGTCCGGCAAGGGCAAGGCCCTGCTGCTCGACTTCAACTACGAGACCGAGCCGCTCACGGGCACGTTCCCGTTCCCGGGCGTCGGCCCGCTGCGACTGCTCAAGGAGAGCCGCTTCAACCATCTCTCCAAGCTGGCCTTCCGGCACGTCTACTGGAACGCCCTGCTCCCCGGCCGGCCGCTGGGACTGAAGCCGCAGATGACCATGGCCGGCAAGCACCCCGAAGGTCCCCCTGCCACTGCGGCAGCGTCAATGAGAGAGGAATGAGCATGCCCACCACCACCATCGCCGGGCGCACGCTCGAGGTGAACGAGGAAGGCTTCCTCGCCCACCCCGACGAGTGGACCGAGGACCTGGGTCTCGAGCTGGCCCGGTTGATCGGCATCGAGATGACCGATGCCCACTGGGCGCCCATCCGGTTCCTGCGCACCGACTTCGCGGCCATGGGTGAGACCCCGACACTGCGTCGGGTCAGCACCCAGACCGGCATCGACGTGAAGACCCTGTTCGGGCTCTTCCCCAAGAAACCCGCCAAGAAGATGGCCTACGTGGCCGGGCTGCCCAAGCCGAAGGGATGTGTGTGAGATGACCACCGACGTGACCACCCCCATGGTCGAGGACGCCCCCTTCGTCCCGTCGTTCGACGACGAGGCGGAGTCCGGCCGCAAGCTGGCCATCATCTGCTCCAAGGGCAATCTCGACATGGCCTACCCGGCTCTGATCCTGGGCAACGCAGCCCTCGGTGAGGGCATCGAGGTGCACCTGTTCTTCACCTTCTGGGGCTTCGACATGATCAACAAGAAGACCCAGGGCGACCTGCAGTTCTCCTACCTCGGCAACACCGCCATGCACCCGCCCGGGATGTTCGGCGTGCACATGCCGCAGGGGATGGCCGGTCTTCCCGGCATGACGGCGGCGACCACGAAGATGATGAAGAAGCAGATCGCCGACCTCGACGTGCCCGAGGTTCCGGAGTTCCTCGAGATGATCCACGCCTCTGGCGGCCACCTGTGGGCGTGCCGGATGAGCGCGGACATGATGAAGCTGCACGCGGAGGACCTCATCGACGAGGTCGAGGGCATCATCTCGGCCAGCGACTTCATGGAGCTCACCGACGGGGCCCAGCTGCTCTTCATCTGAGCCTGCCGACCACCTCGGGGGGTCGGAACTCGGATGCACGCGGTCGTCGGATGCGGCACCATCCCGGGATGCGCCTGCTGCTGATCATCGGACCTCCGGCCGTGGGCAAGATGACGGTCGGTCGGGCGGTCGCGGACCGCTCGACCTTCCGGCTCTTCCACAACCACCACACGATCGAGCTGCTGCTGGACGTGTTCGACTACGGCACGCCACCGTTCAAGACCCTCAACTCCGAGTTCCGCCGCCGCATCATCGAGGAGGCGGCGCAGGCCGGCACCGACCTGGTCTTCACGTTCGTCTGGGACCTCGACCTCCCCGAGGAGACCGAGTGGCTCGCGGACCTCGTGGCGCCGTACGGCGACCGGGTGGCCGTCGTCGAGCTGGTGGCAGGCCTCGACACCCGGCTGGCGCGGAACCGCACCGAGCACCGCCTGGCCGAGAAGAAGTCGAAGCGGGACCTGGAGTGGTCCGACGCCAACGTCCGGGGAATGGAGGCCGACTACCGGATGAGCTCGGTCCCCGGTCGCGACGCCCCGGGCGAGCGCCTGCTCGCCCGGTGGCCGCATCTGGTCGTCGACAACACCGACCTCCCGGCCGACGAGACGGCCGACCGGATTCTGGCGTGGCTGGTTACTCAACAGTAATATCGCCGCATGCCTGCTGTCCTCGACCTCTGGAGGAAGACCTCCGCGCTGCCCCTGGGCAACCGGATCTTCTCGCTCGCCTTCAGCCAGAAGGCGCCCTACTTCGCCACGATCCGGCCGCGCTTCACGGTGATCGAGCCCGACCACGCCGAGCTGGTGATCCCCAAGCGGCGCGGCGTGCACAACCACATCGGCACGGTGCACGCGATCGCGCTCTGCAACGGGCTGGAGGCCGCGATGGGTGCGCTCGCCGAGTCGACGATCCCGCGCGACCGGCGCTGGATCCCCAAGGGCATGGAGGTCGCCTACGCGGCCAAGGCCAGCTCCGACATCACCTGCATCGCCGAGACCGACCCCGAGCAGTGGACCGCCGAGGTCGGTGACGGCTACGACCTGCCGGTGCGCGTGCGAGGCGTACGCACCGACGGCACCGTCGTGGTCGAGGGCGAGATCCGGCTCTGGATCACCCCCAAGGCCCCTCGCGCCTAGACGGGCGGTCTCGCCGCGGCAGTCGTCTCGCCGACCATCGACACCTCGAGCACCTTCTTCTCCCCGACGAACTTGCGCTGGAGCCACATCGCGAGCGCGGTCAGCAACAGGTTGACGATGACGTAGATCGCGGTGATCACGATGATCGTCGGCACGTGGTTGGCGAAGGTCTGGTAGATCGGCTTGGCGATCCGGGTGAGCCCCAGCCCGGCGACCGCATAGCCCAGGCTGGTGTCCTTGAGCGCGACGACCATCTGGCTGATGATCGCCGGGATCATGATCTTCACGGCCTGCGGGAGCAGCACGACGGTCATGACCTGGGTCTTGCGCATGCCGATGGCGTAAGCCGCCTCGGCCTGGCCCCGCGGCACGGCGTTGATGCCGGCGCGGAAGACCTCGGCGAGCACGGCGCCGTTGTAGAGGGTGAGGGCCAGCACGACGGACCAGTAGGTCCTGCGGCTGAGCGGATCCATGCCGCCGAAGATCGCGTAGAAGCAGAAGATCATCAGCATGATGACCGGGACGGCCCGGAAGAACTCGACGACCAGCCAGCACGGCCACCGCACCCAGCTGTGCTCGGAGAGCTTGCCCACGCCGAAGAGGACACCGAAGACCACGGCGCCGATGACGGCGCTGAAGGCCATCTGGAGCGTGACCAGCAGGCCGTCGACGAGGATCGCCTCGATGTAGCGCGGCGTGAGGAACGGCTCCCACTTGTCGTACTCGAGCTGTCCGGTCGTCTGCAGGCGCCACAGCACGAAGGCGATGGCGGCGGCGAGCGCGAAGCCCGACACAATGCTGTAGGTGCGGTGGCGGGCCCGGGTCGCGGGCCCGGGGGCGTCGAAGAGGACTCCGGTGCTCATGTCAGGCCACCTTCCATCGGCGCTCGAGCATGGAGGAAACGAGCGAGACCAGCTCGACGAGGATCACGTAGCCGAGGGCGAACGCGATGAAGATGCCCCAGCGCTGGTCGGCGTAGTCGTTGGTGAAGCCCTTCATCCGGCCCACTGCCTCGATCACGCCGAAGACACCGGCCACGGAGGTGTTCTTGAGCAGGGCGATGAGCGTGCTCGCCAGCGGCGGGACCGACGCCCGGAAGGCCTGGGGCAGCACGACCTGCGACATCACTCCGGTGAACGGGAGGCCGATCGCGCGGGCGGCCTCGGCCTGGCCCAGCGGCACGGCGTTGACGCCGGCACGGATCGCCTCGCAGATGAAGGCGGCGGTGTAGAGGCTCAGCGCGGCGACCGCAGCGCTGAAGAACGACGTGAAGTCCCACTGGCCGATGGTGATGTCGACCCAGCTGAAGCGCAGCCAGTCGAAGATCTTGCCCGCGCCGAGCTGGAAGAACAGGAAGATCATCACGAGCGGGGTGTTGCGCACGAGGGTGACGTATCCGGTGCCGAAGATGCGCAGCACCGAGACCGGGCCGACCCGCATGGCGGCCAGCAGCGTGCCGAGCACCATGGAGATCACGGCTGAGACCAGGAAGAGGAAGATCGTGTAGCCGAAGGCCCTCAGCACCAGGTCGAAGTTGTCCAGGACGGCGTTCACGCCACTCCTCTCACGTGGGGGTCTCCCGCGCCGGGCCCGACGTCGATCGCCGGGCCCGGAGCGGGAGGAGGTGGTGGGTTACTCGCAGGTGTCCATCTCGGGAAGCTCGGGCACCTCGACGCCCGAGGGGCCGAGCGTGGCGTTGAACGCCTCCTCGTAGGTGCCGTCCTCGTAGGCCGCGGTGATCGTGTCGACGATCCACTGGCACATCTCGGGGTAGTCCTGGGAGTAGCCGACGCCGATGCGCTCCTCGGAGAACTCCTCGCCGACGACCTTGAGCTCGCCCTCGTTCTGCGCGGCGTAGCCCGCCAGGATGGTGCCGTCGGTCGACATCGCGGAGACGGTGCCGTCGAGCACCTTCTCCACGCACTCGGAGTAGGTGTCAAAGCCCACCGGCTTGGCGCCCTCGGCCTCGATGTTGTCCAGCGACGTCGACCCGGTGACCGAGCAGACCTCCTCGCCCTTGACGTCGGCGACGTCAGCGATGTCGCTGTCGGCGGCGACCAGCAGCTGCTGGCCGGTCACGAGGTAGGGGCCGGCCTGGCCGACGACCTGGCGGCGCTCGTCGGTGATGGAGTACGACGCCAGCACGAGGTCGACGGTGCCGTCCTCGAGGAAGGGCTCGCGGTTGTCGGAGATCGTCTCGACCCACTCGACCTCGTCCGGGTTCTCCGGGTCGAGGCCGAGGCTGGCCGCGAGGACCTTGGCCATCTCGACGTCGAAGCCCGTCGGGACGTCGGAGGCCGCGTCCTTGAAGCCGAGGCCGGGCTGGTCGTACTTCACGCCGATCTTGACCGAGCCGGCCTCGGCCAGCTCCTTCATGCGGGTGCCGTCGTCGAAGTTGTCGGCCGCGTTCTCGGTGACCTCGACCTCTGCGCCCTCGGTGTCCTCGCCGGCGTCGCCGCAGGCGGCCAGTGACAGGGCCAACCCCGCCGTGGCGATGATCGCCTTGGTCCTGATGAATCTCATCCTTGCTCTCCTTCGGTTGGCGGCCCGAGGCCGTCGGTGGGTTCCTGGGGATGGAGTGGTGCTGTCCCGAGTCCTGGAGGTGGTGCCGGTGGAGCGGGTCAGTGCTTGAGGATCTTGCCGAGGAAGTCCTTGGCACGGTCCGAGCTGGGGTTGGTGAAGAACTCCTCGGGGGTGTTCTCCTCGACGATGGCGCCGTCGGCCATGAAGACCACGCGGTCGGCGGCGGTGCGGGCGAAGCCCATCTCGTGGGTCACGACGATCATCGTCATGCCCTGCTCGGCGAGGTCGACCATGACGTCGAGCACCTCCTTGATCATCTCCGGGTCGAGCGCGGAGGTCGGCTCGTCGAAGAGCATCACCTTGGGCTCCATGGCCAGGGCGCGGGCGATGGCCACGCGCTGCTGCTGGCCGCCGGAGAGCTGGGCGGGGTACTTCTCGGCCTGGTGGCCGACGCCGACGCGCTCGAGCAGCTCGCGCGCCTTCTGCTCCGCCGCCTCCTTCTTCATCCCGCGCACCTTGATCGGGCCGAGGGTGACGTTCTCGAGGATCGTCTTGTGGGCGAAGAGGTTGAAGCTCTGGAAGACCATGCCGACCTCGGCGCGCAGTGCGGCGAGCGCCTTGCCCTCCTGCGGCAGGTTCTGGCCGTCGAGGGTGATCGTGCCCTCGTCGATGGTCTCGAGGCGGTTGATCGTGCGGCACAGGGTCGACTTGCCCGAGCCCGACGGTCCGATCACCACGACGACCTCGCCGCGGGTGACGGTGAGGTCGATGTCCTTGAGGGCGTGGAGCTGTCCGAAGTGCTTCTGCACGTCCTTCAGCACGACGAGGGGCTCGCCCCGGCCGGCGCTGACAGGTGCGGTTTCCTGCGCGGTCATAGGCGCAACCTATCGGCAGGTGGACCGTTCGGGCCATCGTGCACGGCCCGAACGGATCATCACAGTTCGCGCACGATTCCTTCGTCCGGGTCCCACCTGCGCAAGGAGGCGAGGGTCAGCACCGCGTCCTCGTGGCCGACGGCGTCCAGTGCTGCCGGCACGTCCGCCCGGGCCAGGCGCCGCGCGAGCGTGACGTGCGGGAGCCAGCCGGCGTGCTGCACCCCGGGCACGCGCGAGCGGAGGTCGAGCACCGCGCGGACCAGCTCGTCGGGCACGTCGACGAGGCGTACGAGCGAGACGCGGTTGCCCCCCAGCAGCGCGATCCCGGCCGGTCGCACCTCCACCGGCAGCAGGGGCGCGACCAGGTCGCGGGCGTGCTGCTCGTCGTCCGGGCCGACCGCCGGGGCGGCGAGGACCGTGAGGTGCGGGCTGTTGGTGGCGCCGCGGTGGTCGAGCTGGGAGGACAGTCCGGCGTCGCGCAGGGCCTGCCACTGCCGGCGTACGACGTCGCTCCCGGCCTCGTCGGGCAGCAGCTCGAGCGCGTGCATGCGGGGCATGCCGGCGAGCCTAGGCCGGGGACCCGTCGGACAGCGTCAGGACGCCTTGCGACCGCTGGTGACGCGCGAGGTCTGGTGCGAGGTGGCGTCGAAGACCCGCACCCAGTCGACCTGCGCGGTGTCGCCGAGCTCGTCCGAGGTCAGCTCGCCGAGCTCGTAGTCGGAGGTGAGGTTGGACAGGACCAGGTACTGCGGGGCCTGCGAGACGGCCTTGGCCTCGCGGTAGTACTCGCGGCCGTCGATGCGGAAGATGTACTCGCGCGGCGTCCACTCGACCGAGAAGACGTGGAACTCCTGCCACCACGAGCGCCGGGCGCCCAGCGAGCGCCGCAGGGTGGGGAACATGTCGCCGAGGCTGACCTTGTTCCAGCCGGCCTCGTAGTAGTGGACGTGCGACCCGACGGTCTCGGTGCCGCGGCCGTTCTCGCCGAAGAACTCCATCACGTCGATCTCGGTGCCGCCGGCCGGGACCCCGTCGACGTACGTCGTGCCCTGCGGGAGCAGCCAGAAGCCGGAGTGCATCCCCTTGGCGCGCTGCGGCTTGATGCGGGCGGCGACGATGCCGTGGCGGAACGAGCGGGTGTGCTCGGTCGCGACCTGGCTGTTGAGCAGGTACGGGCTGGTACCCGAGGCGCGGGGGTGGGTGTACGAGCACGGCAGGCCGGAGCGGGCGGGGTCGAGGGCCACGCCGAGGTGCAGCACGCCACCGTCGACGCGGCGGGCAGAGGGGTCGACGCGGGCGCAGGTGCGGGGGGCGTACACGCTCTCGTGCTCGCGCTTCTGGTCGTTCCACACCGAGAGGTCGAGGTCCGTGCCGGAGAAGGTGTCCTCGAAGGCGGGCGTCCAGCGCGACGTGGTCACCGTGCCGGTGGCCCAGGTGCGGCCGCGGGAGGTGGTGCTCGCGCGGTAGGTGCCGGCGCGGGGGGCGAAGGCGGCGGAGCCCCAGGCGTCCTCACGGGCGCGGTCCACGACCTTCCAGCCCTTGGCCGTGCGGCGCTCGAGGAGCACGGTCTGGCCCGGCGAGGCCGGGCTGAACGTGGCCACCAGGCTGCCGGTGTCCTGCGGGCCGGTGGGGGAGGTGCCGGGCTGCACGATCGGGGGGAGCGAGGCCAGCGTGGCGCGGACCGAGCCGGTCCGGGTCGACTGCTTGCCGCCCTTCTTGCCCGCGGCGTGGACGTCGGAGGGGAGCAACGAGAGCAACAGCACGGTAACGAACAGGCCGATCACCAACGCCGTGCGCGCGGTCGTGGATCGATCAACCTGCTGCTCGCGCTGCACTGGGGCTCCCCGGGGCCGGTGGGTGACGCCGGGCTCCCGTGGGGAAGGAGCGCTCGGTGTTACCACTCTGTGTATCTGATGTGACGATCTTGAGCAATGCTCGGCAAGGAATGTGGCAGTTCCGGACAAATGGCCCATCCGGACTACGTGCACTGGTCTGGACGTGTGGCCCGGGCGCGATGCGGTCGAGCGCCTCGCGCCGCCGTACGCTGGACCCGCTATGAGCACTGCACCGGTTGCCACCCCTGACGTCGCTGGCCCTGGCGTCGCCGCGCGTACCTACGAGGTCAAGACCCACGGGTGCCAGATGAACGTCCACGACTCCGAGCGGCTCAGCGGCCTGCTGGAGGACGCGGGCTACGTCCGCGCCGACTCCGGGGAGCAGGCCGACGTCGTCGTCTTCAACACCTGCGCGGTGCGGGAGAACGCCGACAACAAGCTCTACGGCAACCTCGGCCAGCTCGCGCCGGCGAAGGCGCAGCGGCCGGGGATGCAGATCGCCGTCGGCGGCTGCCTGGCGCAGAAGGACCGGGACACGATCACCCAGCGCGCACCCTGGGTCGACGTCGTCTTCGGCACCCACAACATCGGTTCGCTGCCGGTGCTCCTCGAGCGGGCCCGCGTCCAGCAGGAGGCCCAGGTCGAGATCCTGGAGTCGCTCTCGGTCTTCCCCTCGACCCTGCCCACCAAGCGCGAGTCGGCGTACGCCGCGTGGGTCTCCATCTCGGTCGGGTGCAACAACACGTGCACGTTCTGCATCGTCCCGGCGCTCCGCGGCAAGGAGAAGGACCGCCGCCCCGGCGATATCCTCGCCGAGGTCGAGGCGCTGGTCGCCGAGGGCGTCACCGAGATCACCCTGCTCGGCCAGAACGTCAACGCCTACGGCGTGGAGTTCGGCGACCGCCAGGCCTTCTCCAAGCTGCTGCGCGCGTGCGGGGAGGTCGAGGGCCTCGAGCGGGTGCGCTTCACCTCGCCGCACCCGGCCGAGTTCACCGACGACGTGATCGAGGCGATGGCCGAGACGCCCAACGTGATGCCCTCGCTGCACATGCCGCTGCAGTCCGGCTCCGACAAGGTGCTGCGCGACATGCGCCGGTCCTACCGCCAGTCCAAGTACCTCGGGATCATCGAGCGCGTGCGCGCCGCCATCCCCGACGCCGCGATCACCACCGACATCATCGTCGGCTTCCCCGGCGAGACCGAGGAGGACTTCCAGGCCACCCTCGACGTCGTCCGCGCCGCGCGGTTCTCGGCCGCCTTCACCTTCCAGTACTCCAAGCGCCCCGGAACGCCGGCCGCGACTCTGCCCGACCAGATCTCGCCGGAGGTCGTGAAGGACCGCTACCAGCGCCTCGTCGAGGTCGTCGAGGAGATCTCCTGGTCGGAGAACAAGGCGCTGGTCGGTCGCACCGTCGAGCTGATGGTCGCCGAGGGCGAGGGCCGCAAGGACAAGGAGACCCACCGACTGTCCGGTCGCGCGCGCGACAACCGGCTGGTGCACTTCGCCGCCGACTTCTCCGCCGTCTCCGAGGACTCGGTGCGCCCCGGTGACATGGTCACCGTCGAGATCACCTACGCCGCCCCGCACCACCTCGTCGCCGACGGCGCGATCCGGTCCGTACGCCGCACTCGCGCCGGTGACGCCTGGGAGCGGCGTACGTCCGCCCCGCCCGCGCCGACCGGGGTCGGGCTCGGCATGCCCGCGGTCGGCGTACCGGCCCCGCTGCCCCCGGCGCCCGCCTGCGGCTGACGCCCGGCGCTGGAGTCACCGGATATCCGGTGACTCCAGGAAGATCATGGAAGAACCGAGCCACCAGGTGACCCGGATCCTCCACGATCGCGTTGTCCACAGATCGTCCCGCGGGGATCGCGCGACGGCGTGCCGGCGCGTGATCGTGGAGGGGTGACCGATCTCGATCGCCTGCTCCTCGCACAGGACGGTGTTGTCTCCCGCGCCCAAGCACTGCAGGCCGGCCTGCGCCCCCACGACGTACGCCGGCTGGTGCGACATCGTGACCTCGCTCCGCTCCTCCCAGGTGTGTACGTCTCCCACACGGGCGAGCCGTCCTGGGTGCAGCGCGCGTGGGGTGCGGTGCTGGCCTGCGCGAGTCCGCGCGGTGGTGCCGGCGTCTCCCTGGGGGCGGCTCTCGCCGGAGCCTCCGCGATGCGGGCCGCTGACGGTCCGGGGCGCCCGGGCGCGGACAACGGTCCGATCCACGTGGTCGTTCCCCGCAGTCGGCGGGTGGTGGCACCGAGGGGCGTCGTGGTGACCCGCACGTTCCTCCTGCACGACCGCGTCCAGTGGAACCTCGGCCCGCCGCGACTGCGCTACGACGAGGCCGCGCTCGACGTGGCGCTCGGGAGCGTCGGCGACCTTGCGGCGGTGGGGGCGATCGCACGCGCGGCGCAGGGCCGGCACACCACGGCCGTCCGCATGCAGCGCTCGCTCGCGTCGCGCAAGCGGGTGCCTCGTCGCGACTTCCTCGAGGCCGTCCTGCGCGACGTGGCCGACGGGACGTGCTCGGTCCTGGAGCACGCCTACGTCGACCGGGTGGAGCGCCCCCACGGACTCCCTCGTGCCGATCGTCAGCGACGGGCCGGGACGGTGACCGGCATCGTCTACCGCGACGCGGTCCTCGGTGAGCGCGTCATCGAGCTCGACGGCCGGCTGTGGCACGACACCGCGGAGCAGCGGGACAAGGACTTCGAGCGGGACCTCGATGCGGCGATCGCCGGACTCGACACCGTACGCCTCACCTGGGGCCAGGTCGTCGGACGACCGTGCTCGACCGCAGCGAAGCTCTCGGTGCTGCTGGAGCGGGACGGCTGGCCCGCCGCACGACCGTGCGGCGCCGAGTGCGCGCTGGCCGTCGCAGCCTGATCGTGGAGGATCCGAGCCAGTGGGTGGCTCGGAACTTCCACGGTCTGCCCGGAGTCGCCGGATATCCGGTGACTCCAGACGAGACGTCGTCAGGCCGGCGGCTCCGGCGACCCGTCCTCGGCCTCCTGGCCGGCCTCGGGTGCCTCGTCGGTCGCGCCGGACTCCTGGTCGTCGGCCTCGCCCTCGGGCGCCTGCGACTTGTCGTCGGGCTCGGCGATCCCGCCGGGGAGGACGTCGTCGACGGCCGGGTTGTCGTCGGGGTCGAGGTCGCGGGCCAGGCCGTTGTCGGCAGGGTCCTCGGGCAGCGCGTCCACTCCACCCGGGACCAGCTGGGGCTCCTCGGCGTAGGGCTCGGGCATCGGGCTCAGCTCGTTCTCGTTCATCATTCCCCTCCCTGGGTCATTGCCGCGATCCTGCCGCGGTCGTCAGGCCCGGGCCACCCCCGGTCGGGCGGTCGTCCCAGCCGAAGGCGAGGTAGCCGACGCCCGAGGACAGGTTCGCGAGGGCGTACGCCTCGTGGGGCACCATCGGCTCCGGCAGCGCGTCGAGGCCGAACCAGCCGAGCGACGTCGCCTTCTCCGTCTCGACGATGCGCGGCTCGCCGCTCCACGACCGCGCGGTGAAGAAGAAGTCGGCCCGCTCCTCGACCGCCGGTCCGAACCGGCTGCGCTGCATCGTGAACACGAACTCCAGCGAGAGGTCGGTGATCCCGAGCTCCTCGAGCGCCTCGCGGCGCGCGGCGTCGTACGCCGTCTCGCCCGGCTCGACGTGCCCGGCGGCCGCCGCGGCCCAGTGGCCCGGCATGTAGGGCACGGGGCCGCGCTGCTGGAGGAGCACCTCGGTGCCGTCGTCGCCCGCCCGGAGCAGGTAGACGTAGGAGGCCGGGACGAGGGCGAAGCGGTCGGTCACGCGCCCAACCTAGGTGCTGGCGTCAGCGGGTCGTGCCGGGCGGGATGTCGTCGTCCTTGCCGTCGAGCTGGTCGAGCGCGTCGCGCGCCTTGCCGGTCGCCTTGTCGATCTTGTCGGCGTGCTTGCCGCCGGTCTTCTCGTTGGCGAGGGCGCCGGCCTTGTCGATGCCCTGGGCGATCTTGTCGCCGTGCTGGTCGACTGCCTCGGTGAGCTTGGCCTTCGCCTTGTCCAGGAAACTCATGCGGTCCTCCTCGCGATCAGCCGCCCACCCCGACGGGTGGTGACTCCGGCACGCTTCGAGCCTAGCCACGCTGCGACAATCGGAGCATGTCCCGTCCCAGGCCCCGACCGGTCGTCGCCCTCGTCGGAGCCACTGCGTCGGGCAAGACCGGCCTCGGCCTCGACCTCGCCGAGTGGCTCAGGGGAGAGGTGGTCAACACCGACGCGATGCAGGTCTACCGCGGCATGGACGTCGGCACCGCCAAGCTCCCCGAGGCCGAGCGGCGCGGCATCCCGCACCACCTGCTCGACCTGTTCGAGGTCACCGAGCCGGCCACGGTCGCGCTGTTCCAGGGGTGGGCGCGCGAGGCGATCGCCGACATCCGCGACCGCGACGCCACCCCGGTGCTGGTGGGCGGCTCGGCGCTCTACACCCGCGCGATCCTCGACCGCTTCGAGTTCCCCGGCACCGACGACTCGCTGCGCCGCGAGCTCGAGGCCGAGCTCGAGCGCATCGGCAGCCACGCCCTCCACGAGCGGCTCGCGGGCGTCGACCCCGAGGCCGCGGCGCAGATCCTGCCCGACAACGGGCGCCGCGTCGTACGCGCCCTCGAGGTCGTCGCGCTCACCGGCAGGCCGTTCAGCGCCAGCCTGCCGAGGCTGGAGTACGCCGACCCGTTGACCGTGCAGATCGGCGTGGACATCGACCGGCCGACGCTCGACGAGCGGATCGCGCGCCGGGTCGAGGAGATGTTCGCCGGCGGACTGGTCGAGGAGGTCGAGGCCCTGCTAACCCGCGGCCTGGCCGACGGGCGCACCGCGTCCCGCGCGATCGGCTACCGCGAGGTGATGGGCTACCTGGCCGGCGACCGCAGCCTCGCCGAGGCGATCGAGCAGACGACCGTCGCGACCCGGCGCTTCGCCCGGCGGCAGGACTCCTGGTTCCGCAAGGACCCCCGCATCGTGTGGGTCGCGCACGACGACCCCGACCGCGTGGACCGGGCGGTCGCGGCGGTCGACGCGCTCGTCCGCTGACGCCCAGAGGGCAATTCCGGTCAGGCGCGCAGCCGCCCGGCGGTGACACGCTGGCGCCATGGCGACGATCTACTACACCGGCTGCACCCTCGACGGCTTCATCGCGACCGACGACCACTCCCTCGACTGGTTGACCTCGCGCGACATCGACATGGACGGCCCGATGGCCTATCCGGTGTTCCGCGAGCAGGTCGGCGCCTGCGTCATGGGTGCCACGACCTGGCAGTGGATCCTCGACCACGACGACGAGCCGTGGGGAACGCTGCCGACCTGGGTGCTCACGCACCGCACCTTCCCCGAGGCCCCGCCCAGCGTGCGGTTCGACCGCGACGACGTACGCCGGGTGCACGCCGAGATGACCGAGGTGGCCGACGGCAAGGACCTCTGGGTCGTCGGCGGCGGCGACCTGGCCGGACAGCTCCACGACGCCGGGCTCCTGGACGAGGTGTGGGTGCAGTACGCCCCGGTCACCATCGGCGGTGGCGCTCCCGTCCTGCCGCGCCACGTCGAGCTGCGCCTCGAGGAGGTCTCCCGCAACCGCGACTTCATGTGCGGGCGCTACTCCGTGGTCCGCTGACTCCTCCGGGAGGGCGTGGACAACGCCCGCGGGGGCGGGCAGGGTGGACGGAACGACTCTCGGGAGGAACCCCATGCCCCACCTCGCCCGCCGCGTGAGCGCCACCCTCTCCGCCAGCGGCCTCGCCGTCGCGGCCGTCCTCGTCGGATCCCCGGCACCCGCCGAACCGGCGGCCCGGCCGTCCGCCCAGCCGGTCGCCGCGTCCGAGCGCCCCACCGTCAAGGACCCGACCGCGGTCGGCAAGGGCGGCGCGATCAGCACCGTCGACCCGGAAGCGAGCGCGGCCGGGCTCAAGGTGCTCAAGGCCGGCGGCAACGCCGTCGACGCCGCCGTCGCGGCCGCCGCGACCCTCGGCGTCACCGAGCCCTACAGCGCGGGCATCGGCGGTGGCGGCTACTTCGTGTTCTACAACGCGAAGTCCGGCAGGGTCCGCACGATCGACGGTCGCGAGACCGCGCCGCGCAAGATGCCGCAGGACGCGTTCATCGACCCGGCCACCGGCAAGCCCTACCCCTTCACCCCCGACCTCGTGACCAGCGGGGTCAGCGTCGGCACGCCCGGCACCCTGGCGACGTGGGAGAAGGCGCTGGGCAACTGGGGCACGTGGTCGCTCGCCGAGGCGCTCGCTCCCGCCACGAAGGTCGCGCGCCGTGGCTTCAAGGTCGACGAGACCTTCCGGCAGCAGACCCTCGACAACGAGGAGCGGTTCGCCGCCTTCAGGGACACCAAGCGGCTGTTCCTCCCGAAGGGAGACGCCCCCAAGGTCGGCTCCATCTTCCGCAACCCCGACCTGGCCTCGACCTACGACATGATCGCCCGGCGCGGGACGAGGGCGTTCTACCG
The DNA here is from genome assembly GCF_059567905.1 of Nocardioides sp. BGA-UO-ETr-FS32. Taxonomy (NCBI): domain Bacteria; kingdom Bacillati; phylum Actinomycetota; class Actinomycetes; order Propionibacteriales; family Nocardioidaceae; genus Nocardioides; species Nocardioides sp. BGA-UO-ETr-FS32. Next base: position 305,387 of record NZ_JCAQOX010000014.1, read on the forward strand.
CGGCAAGCTGGCGCGCATCATGTCCGACGTGGTGCGCAGGCCGCGCACCACGAAGAACAACGAGCTCCCGGTGCCCCCCGGCTACCTGACTCCACGCGACCTGCGTGACTACGAGGTGCGCTCGCAGCGGGCGACGCGATCGACCTACCGCGGGCACGACGTCTACGGCATGGCGCCGTCGTCCTCCGGGGGCACCACCGTCGGGGAGGCGCTCAACATCCTCGAGCGCTACGACCTGTCGGCGATGACGCCCGAGCAGGCACTGCACCACTACCTCGAGGCCAGTGCCCTCGCCTTTGCCGACCGCGGCAAGTACCTCGGCGACCCGGCCTACGTCGACGTCCCGGTCAGGCGGCTGCTCGACGACCGGTTCGCCGCCGAGCGTGCCTGTGCGCTCAACCCGGCCAAGGCCGCGACCAAGCCCGTCGCGGCGGGTGACGTGACGTCGTACGACGGGGTGTGCTCGCCGTCGTCGGCGAAGGGCGCCACCGACGCCGACACCGAGAACATCTCCACCACCAACCTCACGGTGGCCGACCGGTGGGGCAACGTCGTCGAGTACACGCTCACCATCGAGCAGACCGGCGGGTCGGGCATGGTCGTGCCCGGCCACGGCTTCCTGCTCAACAACGAGCTCACCGACTTCTCGACCGTCTACGACGCGGCCGACCCCAACCGCATCCAGCCGGGCAAGCGGCCGCGCAGCTCGATGTCGCCGACGATCGTGCTCAAGGACGGCAAGCCGTTCCTCGCGCTCGGCTCGCCGGGCGGCTCGACCATCATCACGACGGTCATCCAGATGCTGGTCAACCGCATCGACCTCGGCATGACGATCGAGGAGGCCATCGCCGCGCCCCGCGCGACCCAGCGCAACACGGTCAACGTGACGGCCGAGCCGGCGTTCATCGCGGCGTACGGTCCCGCGCTGACGGCACTGGGGCACACCCTCGTGCCGTCTGGCGACGCGTTCACCAGCGCCGCCGAGATCGGGGCGGCGACGGCGATCGAGTTCGGACCACGCAAGCGGCTGACCGCGGTGGCCGAGCCGAGCCGTCGCGGCAAGGGGTCCGCCAAGGTGGTCGACCCCCGCTGACGGTGGCGCGGCCTGCCACAATCGACGCGTGAGCTATCCCTTCCTCAAGGGCCACGGCACCGAGAACGACTTCGTGGTCCTGCCCGACGCGGACGGCACGGTGCACGGCGACGCCGACGGCGAGATGTCCGCCGACCGGGTGCGGGCGCTGTGCGACCGCCGCGCCGGCATCGGCGCGGACGGCGTGCTCCGCGCCGTACGCCGGGGTGACGGCTGGTTCATGGACTACCGCAACGCCGACGGCTCGGTCAGCGAGATGTGCGGCAACGGGGTCCGGGTGTTCGCTCGCTACCTCCACGAGCGCGAGGGCGAGGCGTTCCCGATGCGCATCCAGACCCGCGCGGGCGTCAAGGTCCTCGACCGCTCCGGCGACGAGCTGACCGCCGACATGGGCACGCCCGAGGTGCTGGGCGAGACCTCGGTGTCGGTGATGGGGCGCACCTGGCCCGCGCAGCACGTCTCGATGGGCAACCCGCACGCGGTCGCGTTCGTCGACAACCTCGCCGAGGCGGGCCCGCTCCTGGAGGCGCCCGAGCACGACGACGGCGTGTTCCCCGACGGCGTCAACGTCGAGTTCGCCGTACGCCGCGGCGCGCACCACGTCGCGATGCGGGTCCATGAGCGCGGATCGGGGGAGACGCGGTCGTGCGGCACCGGCGCGTGCGCCGTCGCGGTGGCCACGGCGCTGGCCGACGACGCCCCCCGCGGGACGACCTACCGCGTCGACGTGCCCGGCGGGACCCTCCACGTCGAGTGGACCGAGGACGACCGGATCCTGCTGACCGGCCCGGCGGTGCTGGTGGCCGAGGGCGTCACCGACCTGTGATCAGTGCTCACGCAGCAGCGTGAGCACCTCGTCGAGCTTGGTGTCGATCGTGTCCAGACGCTCGTTGAGGGTGTCCAACCGACTGTCGATCTCGTTGAGTCTGTTGCCATGACGCTGTTGTGTTGCCCAGACCGAGGCGAGAACCCCGCGAATCTCGTCCAGGTCAAGATCCGTGGTGGCGAGCGTGCCGGTGGGCCGTGCGGGCGTCATCGTCATGGCCCCGAATGTAGGTCGCCACTGTGCCACGCGACAGGGGTCCGCCGCGATCTGTGGACGCGGGTCTCGATACAGCCCGCGCGCCTTCGTACCTCAGCCGCTCGGCCACTCGACCTGGCCGGCCCCACGCGCCGACCTCCTGCGTCGGTCGTCGCTGCCCGCCTCACCTAGGATCCGGGGCCATGGACATCACCGGATCCACCGCCATCGTCACCGGCGGCGCGAGCGGCATCGGTGCCGCCGTCGCCCGAGCCCTCGCCGCCCGCGGTGCGACCGTCGTCGTCGCCGACCTCAACGCCGAGAAGGGCGAGGCGCTCGCCGCGGAGATCGGCGGCGTCTTCGCCTCCGTCGACGTCACGAGGACCGAGCAGGTCGCCGCGGCCGTGGAGGCCGCAGCCGAGATCGCGCCGCTGCGCGCGTGCGTCAACTCGGCCGGCATCGGCTGGGCGCAGCGCACGATCGGCCGCGACGGGCTGCTGGAGCAGGCCCACGACCTCGACGCGTTCCGCAAGGTGGTCGAGATCAACCTCATCGGCACCTTCGACGTGACCCGCCAGGCCGCGACTGTGATGAGCCGCAACGAGCCCGACGAGGACGGCCAGCGCGGCGCGATCGTCAACCTCGCCTCGGTCGCCGCGTTCGACGGCCAGATCGGCCAGGCGTCCTACTCCGCCTCGAAGGGCGGCGTCGTCGGCATGACCCTGCCGGTCGCGCGCGACCTGTCCGCGGCAGGCATCCGGCTCAACACCGTGGCGCCGGGCCTGATCGACACCCCGATCTACGACGCGTTCCCCGACCCCACGGAGTTCAAGGCCAACCTCGGCCAGAACGTGCTCTTCCCCAAGCGCCTCGGCCGAGCGGACGAGCTCGCCAGCATGGTCGTGGAGTGCCTCACCAACTCCTACATGAACGGCGAGACGATCCGCGTCGACGGCGGCATCCGGATGCCACCCAAGTGACGGTGCGCTGAGGCCCGGCTGGTCCAGACCGACGTCCAGCATCTGGGCGTTTCGATGCCTCCGACCGGGACGAGGGTGGATGGTGCGAGGGCACGTCTCATCTGCATCCGGCCTGTGGGGGGCACTCGATGGCACATCTGGCGGAGCCGCACGACGCGGCCCCCGGCGCGGCCGACGACCGCGCGCCCGGCGAGGGCGAGCTCGCCTCGCTCGTCCGCCGCTGGGTGGGCGCGCGCCGGTCCGGAGCCGCCGTACGGGTCGCGGAGGCACCCGCGACCACGCCCTACTGGCGTGACCGCAGCGAGGCCCCGGCTGTCCCCGAGCCGACCGCCGAGGCGATCCCTGTCGTGGAGGCACCCTCCGTGAGCCGCGCAGACGTCGCCGAGGAGCGCGCGCCGCGGATCCCGGCGCTGCCGCTCCGTCCGGCCGCGGAGGACACCGAGCACGCCACCCGGCTGGCGGTCCTCATCGACGCCCGCCGCGTCTCCGAGGACGTCGCGGCGGGACTCCTCACGCGGCTCGGTGACCGCGGGTCGGTCAACGTCTGCCGTGCGTACGCCGACTGGCGCCGCTCAGACCTCGGCTCGTGGGTCGAGCGCCTGCGCCGCCAGGGGCTGCACTCCTTCCACCAGTTCGCCGACGGGGACGACCAGGCCCTGGTGGCGCTGGCCATCGACGCGGTCGACATCGCCCGCGAGGCGTCGGTCGACGAGGTCGTCCTCGCCGGTGACATGACCTCGATGCTGCCGCTCGTGCACCGGCTGCACGGTGCCGGCGTCCGGGTGGTCGTGGTCGGTCGCGGGCACACGCCCCACGACGTACGGGCCGCGTGCGACGAGTTCCTCGACGAGGACGCTCTCGTCGGCGAGTCCGCCCCGGCCGGACGCCACCGCGCCTGACCGCGCCTGACCGCGCCTGACCGCGCCCGCCCCCCGCGGGTGTTGGCCGTCGGCCCAGTCAGGCCTAGCCTGACGCGATGCGTCCCCAGATGGCCCGACTCGCCCTGACCGGTCTCGTCGCCGGCTTCGTCTCCGTCGTGACCCCGGTGTCGACGGCGGTGGCCGTCCCGGTGCCGTGCGTGGTCACCACGACCGGTACGGGCGGGGTGGTCGCCGCTGCCGGTGACACCTTCGCCACGACGGCCTTCGAGCTGGTCGCGCCGTCCTCGGCGGCCAACGTCGAGGACGTGGACGTGGAGGTGTCGCTGGTCCACGACAACGCCTCGCAGGTCAGGGTGCGGCTCGCCCACGCGACGACCAGCATCCTGCAGCGCCGCTTCGTCGACAGCGGTCCGCAGGTGCGCCCGCTGACGTGGGACGACGAGGCGGCCTCCGCCTACGGTCCGACGTCCCTCGCAGGGACGTACCGCCCCGACGAGCCCCTCGCGGAGCACGACGGCACCGCCGCCCAGGGCCAGTGGCGCCTGCTGGTCGACAACTGGGCTGGGTTCCGCGGCCGGGTGGAGTCGTGGTCGGTGCGGGTCAGCTACTCCGCCTGCGACGCCGACGACGACGGGGCCGAGGACCACACGGACAACTGCACCGGCGTGGCGAACCCCGACCAGTCCGACCGGGACGCCGACGGCATCGGCGACGCGTGCGACGGCGACACGGACGGGGACGGCCTCGTCGACACCGTCGACGGCTGCCGCCTCGTCGCCGCGGCCACCCCCAGCGGGTGCCCGTCGGTCGGGACGCGGACGCGGCTCGGCAAGGAGAAGGGTCGCCTGGTCGGACGCGTACGCTCCGACGTCCGCGCCTGCCGGTCCGGCGCCGAGGTCACGCTCAAGCGCGCGAAGCCCGGGCGCGACCTCAGGCTCGTCGTCCTCCGTGCACGCTTCTCGGGCCGGTTCACCACGCGGATGCCCCGCGCCGCGGGCCGCTACTACGTCGTGGTCCGCTCGCAGTACGTCCCGGGGGTGGCCGAATGCGCCTCGAGCCGCTCGAAGAAGGTGCGCGTGCGCCGCTGAGCCCACCCGTACGGAGAACTCGTTAGCGCAGGTCGTCGCGCCGACCTACCCTTGTCGGTATATGACGAACGCACCTGCCCACCCACCGACTGACGGCCCGGCGGCCGACTTCACGCTGCGCGACGCCCTCGACGCCACCCGCGGCTGGGACGACGAGACCATCCAGCTCGACGACGAGCTCCTCGAGGACGGCCTCGACACCGGCCTCGAGGACGACGTCGACGACGACTTCGAGTCCGGCTACGCCGACGAGGACTACGACGAGACGGACCCAGAGGAGCTCACCGTCGGCGCCCAGGAGCTCGCCGAGCGGCACGCGCTGCGCCGCGTCGCGAGCCTGCGCACCGAGCTCGAGGACATCACCGAGGTCGAGTACCGCCAGCTCCGCCTGGAGAAGGTCGTGCTCGTCGGCGTGTGGACCGAGGGGTCCGTCACCGACGCCGAGAACTCCATGGCCGAGCTCGCGCTGCTCGCCGAGACCGCCGGCTCCGAGGTGCTCGAGGCCGTCTTCCAGCGACGGCAGAAGCCCGACCCCGCGACCTACATCGGTCGCGGCAAGGTCGAGGCGATCCGCGAGATCGTGCAGGCCACCGGCGCCGACACCGTGATCTGCGACGGCGAGCTCGCCCCCAGCCAGCTGCGCAACCTCGAGGACAAGATCAAGGTCAAGGTCGTCGACCGCACCGCGCTGATCCTCGACATCTTCGCCCAGCACGCCAAGAGCAAGGAGGGCCAGGCGCAGGTCGAGCTGGCCCAGCTGCAGTACATGAAGCAGCGCCTCCGCGGCTGGGGCGGCAACCTGTCCCGCCAGGCCGGCGGCCGGGCCGCCGGCGGTGAGGGCATCGGTGGCCGCGGTCCCGGTGAGACCAAGATCGAGACCGACCGCCGCCGGATCAACACCAAGATCGCCAAGCTGCGCCGCGAGCTCAAGGAGATGCGCGGCACCCGCGACGTCAAGCGCCAGTCGCGCCGTCGCAACCACATCCCCAGCGTCGCGATCGCCGGCTACACCAACGCCGGCAAGTCCTCGCTGCTCAACCGGCTGACCGACGCCGGCGTCCTGGTGGAGGACTCGCTGTTCGCGACGCTCGACCCCACCACGCGTCGTACGACGACCAGTGACGGACGCATCTACACGATGTCCGACACCGTCGGCTTCGTCCGTCACCTCCCGCACGGGCTGGTCGAGGCGTTCCGCTCGACGCTCGAGGAGGTCGCCGACTCCGACCTGCTGCTCCACGTGGTCGACGGGTCGCACCCCGACCCCGAGGGCCAGATCGCCGCGGTGCGGGTGGTGCTCGCCGAGATCGGGGCCACCAAGGTCCCCGAGATCATCGTGATCAACAAGGCCGACGCCGCCGACCCGATGGTGATCAGCCGACTCAAGGCGCGCGAGCCGCACAGCGTGGTCGTCAGCGCGAAGACCGGCGAGGGCATCGAGGAGGCGCTGCGGACCATCGAGTCCGAGCTGCCGCGCCCACAGGTCGAGTTCGACGTGCTGCTGCCCTACGAGCGCGGCGACCTGGTCAACCGCATCCACCAGGAGGCCGAGATCGGCTCGATGGAGCACACCGGCGACGGCACGCTGGTCGTCGGCCGGGCCAACGCCGACCTCGCGGGCGAGCTGGCGGCGTACGCCCGCTGACCGGCTGACCTGAGGCGGAACCTTCCTCGGTGCTGCCCCGTTGGACACTTCCGTGCCCTGATTGGGGCGTTCCAAGTCTCGTGGTGGAGGATGTCGCGCATGTCACGTGGTGTCTGGGTTCGCTTCATCCTCGTGCTCGGCCTGCTGGCCGGGTGCGCGGCGCTCGCCGTCAACGTCAAGCCCAACCTGGGCCTCGACCTGCGGGGCGGCGCGCAGTTCATCTTCCAGGCAGAGGGCACCGAGCAGACCCCGGCCACCGCCGAGAACGTCGACAAGACCCTCGAGGTGCTCCGCGGCCGCGTGGACGCCCTCGGTGTCGCCGAGTCCGTCCTGGTCCGCCAGGGCGAGAACCGCATCCTCGTCGAGCTCCCGGGCGTCACCAGCGACGAGGAGGCCCAGGAGGCCGAGGAGCGCATCGGCAGCACTGCCAAGCTGACGATCCACGAGGTCATCGCGACCGCGCAGCCCGAGGCCGAGCCGAGCGAGGAGGGCAACCTCGTCCTCCCGTCCGACCAGGGCGACACCCTCGAGGTCGGCCCGACGGTCATCCAGGGTGAGGAGATCAGCGGTGCCAGCGCGGTCCAGCGCGAGCAGAGCGTCGAGTGGGTCGTCGCGATCGACTTCAACGGCCCCGGCGGCAACACCTGGGCCGACATCACCGGCACGGCCGCCTGCAACCCGTCCGGCGACCCCAAGCGCCGCATCGCGATCGTCCTCGACGGCGAGATCATCTCCTCGCCCGAGGTCAACGAGACCGTCGGCTGCGACGTCGGCATCCGCGGCGGTTCCACCGACATCACGGGCAACTTCACCTCGGAGGAGTCCAAGGACCTCGCCGCCCTGATCGAGGGTGGCGCCCTGCCGCTCGAGCTGCGCGCGATCTCCGACCGCCTCGTCGGCCCCTCGCTCGGCGCCGCGGCGATCGACGCCTCCATCGAGGCCGGCATCATCGGCTTGCTGCTCACCGGACTCTTCATCGTGATCGTCTACCGCCTCGTGGGCCTGATGGCCACGGTCGCGCTGGCGTCGTACGCCCTGCTCGCCTACGCCATGCTCGTCGGCCTCGGGTCGACGCTGACGCTGCCCGGCCTCGCCGGATTCGTGCTCGCCATCGGCATGGCGATCGACGCCAACGTGCTCGTCTTCGAACGAGCGCGGGAGGAGTACGCCGCCTACCCGTCCGCGGGGCTGCGGCGCGCCCTCCAGGTGGGGTTCAACAAGGCGTGGACCGCGATCATCGACTCCAACGTCACGACCCTGCTCGCGGCAGCGCTGCTGTTCTTCCTCGGCTCCGGTCCGATCAAGGGCTTCGGTGTCACCCTCTCCATCGGTGTCATCGCGTCCATGATCTCGGCGCTCATCATCGCCCGCGTGCTGTGCGACCTCGCCGTCTCCAACAAGGGCGTCTCGCGCCGACCGGCCATCAGCGGCCTGAGCGACGTCGGCAAGGTGCGGGCCTGGCTGGACCGCAAGGACCCCGACATCATGAAGAACCGCGGCCGCTGGCTGGCCGTCTCGGGCGCCGCGATGGTGTTCGCCATCGCGGGCATCGCGCAGGGGCTCAACCTCGGCGTCGAGTTCACCGGTGGTCGCCAGCTCGACTACTCGGTGAGCCAGGACGTCACGATCGAGGAGGCCCGTACGGCCGTCGCCGACGCCGGCTTCCCCGAGGCCGTCGTGCAGACCGCCGAGACCGCCAACTTCACTGTCCGCACCGGCGAGATCTCCAACGAGGAGGAGCAGCGGATCGAGGAGGAGCTGGCCGCGATCGGCGGTGACGTGGAGAAGATCGACGACCAGCAGATCGGGGCGTCCCTCGGCGAGGAGCTGCGCAACAACGCGCTCATCGCCTTCGGCGTCGCCTTCCTCGTCCAGCTGCTCTACCTCGCCTTCCGCTTCAAGTGGACCTTCGGCGTGTCCGCCGTCATCGCGATGGCGCACGACGTGCTGCTCGTGGTCGGCATCTTCGCCTGGCTGGACAAGCCGATCGACGGCATCTTCCTGGCCGCGGCGATGACCATCATCGGTCTCTCCGTCAACGACACCGTCGTCGTCTTCGACCGCGTCCGCGAGCGCTGGTTCGCCTCGAAGCCAGAGGACGACTTCACCGTGCTGGCCAACAAGGCCGCGGTCGAGACGATCCCGCGTACGGTCAACACGGGCCTCGGCACGATGTTCATCCTCGCCGCGCTCGCGATCCTCGGCGGCGACTCGCTGCGCGACTTCTCGATCGCGCTGCTCATCGGCCTGATCGTCGGCACCTACTCCTCGATCTTCACCGCCACCCCGCTGGTGACCTACTTCCACGAGAAGTGGCCGATGAGCCGGGTCAAGAAGGAGCGGGTCGAGCGGGCGCCGGAGGACTCCGGCGCGGTCGTCTGAGGCGCTTCTTCGTCGGCGCCAGCGCCTCTCGCAGAGTCCCCGCTCGAGCGGGGACTCTGCCACTGGGAGGGGCGTACAACCCCCTCCAGGTGTCGGACCTCCCCTCCGAGTCCCGCTCCAGTCCCCTCCCGACGGCCCCCGCCGACCCCGAAGCGCCCCGCCCGGCTGGGCCGCCGGGCGTACGATCGGCGCATGCTGTGGATCCTGCTGATCGTCGTCCTGGGCGTGGTCGCCTACCGCTACCGGGTCAAGCTCCTCGCGCGCATCCTCGGCCAGCCCGAGCGCCGCATCGAGCGCCAGCTCGGGCGCAAGAAGAACTACTGAGCCCCACTCCCTGAGCTCCACTGTGGATGGCGTCCGACGTCGTGTCGGCGCCGCCCCGTAGGGTTCTCTGGTGCCCGAGACCGACACCGCCAGCGCGCCCGTCCAGGAGCTGCTGGCCACCGCGGTCGGCGCCCTCGGAGGCCAGCAGCGCGACGGCCAGGTCCAGATGGCGACCGAGGTCGCCGAGGCCATGGAGGAGGGCCGCCACCTCCTCGTCCAGGCCGGCACCGGCACCGGCAAGTCGCTGGGCTACCTCGTCCCGGCGATGCTCCACGACAAGCGCGTCGTCGTCGCCACCGCGACCCTCGCCCTCCAGCACCAGCTCGTCGAGCGCGACCTGCCGCGGCTCGTCGAGGCGGTCAAGCACGTCCCCGGCCTCGACACGTCGTACGCCGTGCTCAAGGGCCGCTCCAACTACGCCTGCCTGCACCGCATCCGCGCCGGAGTCCCCGACGACCAGGGCACCCTCGTCGACGTGCCGACGGGCTCCATGGCCGAGAAGGTCCTCGAGCTGCGGGAGTGGGCGGAGGAGGAGTCCGAGGCCGGCGGCAGCGGCGAGCGTGACAACGCCCCGCGCCACACCGACCGCGAGTGGCGCCAGGTCTCGGTCAACCACCGCGAGTGCCTCGGTGCGAGCAAGTGCCCGTTCGGGGCGGAGTGCTTCGCCGAGCTCGCCCGCGAGAAGGCCCACCGCAGCCACCTGATCGTCACCAACCACTCCCTCCTCGCGATCGACGCGATCGAGGACGTGCCGATGATCCCCGACTACGACACGGTCGTCATCGACGAGGCCCACGAGCTGACCGCGCGCGTCACCCAGGCCGCGACCGACGAGCTCGGCGTCTCCGACATCGAGCGCGCCGCCCGGCGCGCGAGCCGGTGGACCGCCGACGCCGCAGGCGACCCCGCCGGCGACCTCGAGGACGCCGCCCAGCAGCTCGCCGAGGCGTTCGACGCGACCTCGCCCGGCCGCATCGACCAGGTGTCGACCCAGCTCTCCGACGCCCTCGTGCTCGTCCGCGACGCCGCCCGCGCGTGCCTCTCGGCCTTCCCGCGCGAGTCCGGCGGCGAGGGCGAGGGCGACGCCGGACGCACCCAGGCCAAGGGCATGGTGCAGGAGGTCTTCGTCAACGCCGAGCGGATGGCGGCCGGGTCGCAGGCCGACGTGCTGTGGCTGGGCGAGGCCCGCGACAGGTTCCCGGCCCGACTCCACGTCGCCCCGCTCCAGGTGTGGGGCCCGATGCGCGACAAGCTCCTCACCGACAAGACGGTCGTCTTCACCAGCGCGACCCTGATGCTCGGCGGCGAGTTCGGCGCGGTCGCGACCACGCTCGGCCTCAAGCCCACCGAGCGCCTCGGGTCGCAGGTCGCGACCACCGACGACGAGACCTCCCTGCCGTGGAAGGGCATCGACGTCGGCTCGCCCTTCGACTACGGCCAGCAGTCCATCCTCTACGTCGCCCGCCACCTCCCGCAGCCCGGCCGCGACGGCCTCGGCCCCGCGCAGCTCGACGAGATCTGCGACCTCGTCGACGCCCTCGACGGTCGCACGCTCGGCCTGTTCTCCTCCCGTCGCGCGGCCGAGACGGCCGCGGAGGCCGTACGCACCCGGCTGCCGCACCTGACCACGCTCGCGCAGGGCGACGCGCAGCTGCCCGAGCTGGCCAAGCAGTTCGTCGAGGACCCGCACACGTGCCTGTTCGGCACGCTGTCGCTGTGGCAGGGCCTCGACGTCCCCGGCGACACCTGCCAGCTCGTGATCATCGACCGCATCCCGTTCCCGCGCCCCGACGACCCGCTCATGTCAGCGCGCCAGCGCGCCGCCGACCAGGCCGGTGGCAACGGCTTCATGCAGGTCGCGGCCACCCACGCCGCGCTGCTCCTCGCGCAGGGGACCGGCCGGCTGATCCGTACGACCTCCGACCGCGGCATCGTCGCGGTGCTCGACCCGCGGCTCGAGACCGCCCGCTACGGCCGCTTCCTCAAGGCGTCGCTGCCGCCGATGTGGTCGACGACCGACCCGGCTCTCGTGCGCCAGGCGCTCAAGCGGCTGGGCCAGTCGGCCTGACCGCGCGGCTCACGCGGGCGGGCTGCTGCACCGCCGGGCCCGGGACGTCATGGCGAGCGGTCGCCCGGGCAGCCGGCGGCCATGACGTACGAGCCTGACGTCATGGCGAGCGGTCGCCAGGGCAGCCGGCGGCCATGACGTACGCCGACGTCAGTAGGGCGGCGCGTAGCCGAAGAGCTGGTAGTCGCGGGCGTACATCCGCGCGACGAGCTCGCGCAGCTCGTCGGAGACCTGCCGGTCGCGGCCGCCGGGGGCCGTCTGGTTCTTCGGCGCGGTCGGCACGGCGGGCGCCCCGATCCGCTCGCACACCTCGCCGAAGTCGCGGTCGAAGGTCTCGAGCCGGCCGACGAAGTCCACCCGGTTGAGGTCGATCATCCTGCTCTGCAGCGTCAGGTGCTGGTCGGTGCCGGGCACCGCGGACAGGTCGTGCCCGGCGGTCCACCGGGCGAACTCCTCGACCCGCTGCATCCGCTCGTGGGTGGCGGGGTCGAAGTCGTAGTAGTTGTGGTCCACGACCTTGTCGTGCCATGCCGAGACGAACCGGTCGAGCGGGTCGCGGACGAAGGCGAACGTGAAGTAGCCGGCGAAGCTCGCCAGCGGGTAGCGGATCCGCATGGCGTGGTCGACGTCCATGCTCACGCCGTGGGTCTCGCAGTGGTGGCGGATCGTGCGGGTCGCGACCTTGGCCACGCGGTACCAGACGAACCGGTGGCTGTGGCTGATGGTCAGGTTGTACGCCAGGGGGCTGAGCCACGCGGACTGCTCACCCGCCGCGACCAGCCGGTCGACCTCGGCCTGCGCCTCCGGGGTCAGCCGCCGCCGGTTGCCCGGACGCGTACGGAAGAGCAGCGGGTCGGGGTGAGGGTCGGGAGCGTCGTGGCCGGCGGATGACATCGGCGCGAGGCTACTACGGCAGCCGCGACCTGCCGTCGTACCCGCCTCGCGGCGCCCCCACACCGAAGAAGTCCGCCAGCGTCGGCGCCACGTCGATCGTCGCCGCCTGCATCGAGGAGGAGACCCCGGTCGGCACCCGCGGGTGACCTCCGGCCAGGAAGAACGGGATCGGCATCGTCGAGGGGTGGCCGTGGTTGCCGGGGATCGGGTTGGACCACTGGTCGGGGTCGCTGAAGCGCCAGCCGGCGCGGGCGTAGGCGATCACGTCTCCACTCAGCGGACCCGTGCGCAGTGACGGCGTGACCCGCGGGTCGTGGGCGGCCAGCACGCCCGGCACCGCCGAGGCGAGCGCGATCATCCGCGCCACCGCGGCGTCGAGCAGCGCGGGGTCACCGGTCCAGTAGAGGAGGTCGGCGCCGCCGTTGTCGGCGATCACCACCTGGCCGGCCAGCAGCGGGTCGGCCTCGAGCGCCGGCGTGAGGTGGATGAGCTGGTGCGGGAGCGACCAGTCCATCGAGTGGTCGGCGAGCACGGCGACGAGCGCGTGCTGCCACTGCCCGGACGACTTCAGGAGGTCGACGAAGCGGCCGACCTGCACGTCGGTGGCCGCCAGCGCGGCCTGCCGCGCAGCCTTCACGTCGAGGGGCCCGGTGAGGTCGGAGTGGCCCATCCGGTCGATGTCGCCGAGGTTGACGAAGACGAGGTGCGGGTCGTGCTCGCGCACCATCGCGAGCGCCGCCTCCATGGTGAAGGCGTCGGGCGCATGCCCGGAGACGGGCACGATCGGCGCCGGCTCCCACCGGTGCGTGGCGCGGCTGCCGAAGATGCCGTAGAGGTACTCCTTGCTGAGCACGGTGCCGGTCGTGAGGCCGGCGCGGCCGAGTCGCTCGATGACGGTGTCGACCCGGATGTCCTCGGGCCGGTCCATGTCGCGCACCTCGCCAGTGGTGCGGTCGAAGATCGAGTTGGCCGGTACGCCGCTGCGGTCGGGCCGCACGCCGCTCATCATCATCACGTGGTTGGGGATGGTCTCCATCACCGGCAGCGAGGTCGCCCGTGGGTGGTTCAGCCCGCCGTCGCGCAGGGCGCTGGTGCGGGGCATCAGGGTCGGCGTGATCTCGTCGGGACGGCACCCGTCGAGCACCAGCACGTACGCCCGCTCCCGCGTCGCCGCGCGGGCGGCGCCGGCCGCGCCGGGCAGGCTGGAGATCGCGACCCCGGCAGCGCCGGCGGCGAGCAGGGTACGGCGGCCGGTGCGGATCTCGCGGCGGCCGCGCTCGAAGGCGCCGCCGGACCTCTCAGGCGCGCACATCAGGCACCACCCACCGGCGCGCTGACGGCGTGGACCTTGTTGGTCCCCGACCGGGAGGCCCACGACGCGGTCCACGAGGAGCCGGCGTCGCGGTCGGCGCGGTCGCCGATGACGTACCAGTCCATCTGCACCCGCTCCGGCGTGACGTCGAGGACGGAGTAGCCGTGGTCGTCGAAGTTGAGGTACTTCACGTGGCGGTTGTTGGCCTGGATCACCGCCTCGACGGCGAGCGACGAGGTGCGCGGCGGGGTGCCGGTGATGTCCTTGAGGTTGTTGGACGTGACCGAGGTGCACACCAGCTCGACACCCGCGGAGTCGCCGAGCGGGTAGGTCGAGGCGTCGTAGGGCAGGTCGCACGCCCAGCCGGAGTGGATGTCGCCGGTCAGGAACACGACGTCGCGCAGACCCTGGTCGCGGATGTGGTCGAAGAGCTCGCGGCGGTCCTCGGTGTAGCCGTCCCACTGGTCGACGTTGTAGGGCGCACCGTCGCGCGGCAGCAGCCCGGCGACGTCGTTGACCGGGTCGACGAGGTCGTGGGGGAGCTGGGCGAAGGTGACCGGGGCGATCATCACGGGGTTGCCGACGAGCTTCCACTGCGGCCCCTCGCGCCGCAGCTTCTGCTTGAGCCAGTCCATCTGGGCGCGGCCGGTGATCGTCCGGCCGGAGCCGTCCGTAGGGCTCGGCACCGGGCTCGGCGCGGGCGTGCTGGCCTGCTGGTCGCGGTACGTGCGCAGGTCGAGCATGCTCAGCTCGGCGAGCGCGCCGAACCGCAGCGTGCGGAACAGGCGGGTGCCGTCACCGGTCGCAGCCGTGCCGGACATCCGAACCGGCATCCACTCGTCGTACGCCCGGTGTGCGGCGGCGCGACGGACGGCGTAGTCGCCCTCGTCGGGCTGGTGGTTCTCCGCGCCCTCGCGCCACGCGTCGTTGGTGACCTCGTGGTCGTCCCAGGTGACGATGAAGGGGTGCCGCGCGTGCAGGGCGCGCAGGTCGGGATCGGCCTTGTACTGGGCGTGGCGCTGGCGGTAGTCGGCCAGCCCCACCATCTCGCGCGCCGGCACGTGCGGGCGGATGTCGGTGTTGGCGCGGCCGTAGCCGTACTCGCCGGGGGCGTACTCGTAAAGGTAGTCGCCGAGGTGGATCACCGCGTCGAGGTCGTCGCGCGCGGCGAGATGACGGTAGGCGCTGAACCAGCCGGCCTGGAGGTTGGCGCACGACACGACGCCGAACCGCAGGCGGTCGGGGCTGGTGGTCACGGCCGGTGCGGTCCGCGTCCTGCCCACGGGGCTGGTGCGGCTGCCCTGGGCGAAACGGAAGAAGTACGCCGTCGCCGGCCGCAGCCGGGTCGCGTCGACCTTGACCGTGTGGTCGCGCGCCGCGCCGGTGGTGGTGCGTCCACGCCGCACGACGTCGCGGAAGCCCGCGTCGGTGGCCACCTCCCACGTCACGCTCACGTCCGGCCCGACCCCGGAGCCGGGGGTGGCCGCCGGCGTCGGGGTGACGCGGGTCCACAGCACGACCGCATCGGGTAGCGGGTCGCCCGAGGCGACTCCGTGCTGGAACGGCTCGTGCGCGGTCGCGCGGGCACTCGAGGTGGTGCCGGCCACGGTGGCGGCACCGGCGGCGGCGCCGGCACTGCCGGCGATCACGGCTCGTCGGGTGAGGTGTGGTGAGGGGGTCACGGGTGGTTCAACGACGCACCCGCGCGAAGATCACGCCCTGCTGCGAGTGTTCACCCGCCGTTCAGCTCACCCGAACGGGATGCGCCCCCGCAGCGACTCCGGGTCGGCCACCGGGTTCTGGCCGGTCTCCTTGATGACCTCGCGGGCCTTGTCGACGCTGTCCCAGACGTTCCAGAGGACGACCCCGCGGACCTGCCCGGACCTGAGGTAGTAGACGACGCCGGTGCCCATCTCGCCGTCCTTCCAGTCCTCGACCAGGTCGAGCGCGCTGCTGGTCTCGCCGACCGCCTCGTAGCCCGCATCCAGGATGTCGGACCAGAAGAACGGCGTGTAGTCGTACGCCGCGTCGGCGCCGGCCATCACCTTGCCGGCGTGCTCGCCGGACTTCTCGGCGTGGTCGACGTGCTCGACGCGGCGGCGGCCGAGGAGGGCGTCGGGGTAGGACGCGACGTCGCCCGCGGCGTACACGTCGGGGTCGCTGGTGCGGAGGCGGTCGTCGACCACGACGCCGTTGTCGACCTCGAGGCCCGCGGCCTCCGCGAGTCCGGTGCGCGGCAGCACGCCGACGCCGATCACCGCAGCGTCGGCGACGATGTGGGAGTCGTCGTCGAGGCGGATCCGTACGCCCCCGTCGTCCTCCTCGCCACCAGAGACCGAGCCGTGCACGATCGTCACGCCGCGGTCGGCGAGCTCCTTGGTGAGGTGGGCGGCCAGGGCGCGGGGGAACATCTGCTCCTGCACGTCCTCGAGGTCGAGGACGAGGGTGACGTCGATGCCGTTCTGCACCAGCGCCGAGGTGATCTCGGAGCCGATGTAGCCGCCGCCGACGACCGCGACGTGGCTGCCGTTCGCGGCGACCGCGCGCAGCCGCTCGTAGTCGGCGGCCGTGCGGTAGTAGATGACGCGGGGGCCGGGGGCGACGCCCAGCACGCGGGGCTCAGCGCCGGTGGCCAGCAGGAGCTTGCCGTAGCCGACGCTGCTGCCGTCGGCGAGGCGTACGGCGTGGGCGCCGCGGTCGATCGCGGTGACGGTCGTGTCGGTGAGGAGGTCGACGGCGTCGTCGTCCTCGAGGTCACCGGCGAGCGAGCTGCCCTCGAGCGTCGCGTCGTCCTTGAGCCAGAGGTCCTTGGTGAGCACCGGCCGGTAGACCGGCTTGTCGGGCTCGGAGCCGAGCACGCCGATCGAGCCGCTGGCGTCCTCGGCGCGGATGCCCTTGACGGCGCTGGCCGCGGCAACTCCCGCTCCGACGATGACGTAGTCGTAGGTCTTCTCGACGTCGCTCATCTGACCATCGTGTCCCGGGGGTGGGCACCGTTCAATGGCGGCCCACCCCTACGGTGCTCAGAGGCTGCGGAGCACCGCCGTCACGACGCCGAGGATCGTGGCGTTGTCGCCCGGGATCGGGTCGTAGGCGTCGTTGTGGGGGAGCAGCCAGACGTGGCCGTCCTTGCGCTGGAAGGTCTTGACCGTGGCCTCACCGTCGATCATCGCAGCGACGATCTGGCCGTTGGTGGCGGTCTGTTCCTGGCGGATCACGACGTAGTCGCCGTTGCAGATGGCGGCGTCGACCATCGAGTCACCGGAGACCTCGAGCAGGAACAGCGTGCCGTCGCCCACGAGCTGCTTGGGCAGCGGGAACACGTCGGTGACCTGCTCCTCGGCGAGGATCGGGCCACCGGCGGCGATGCGGCCGACGACCGGGATGTTGACCGCGGTGGGGGCGACGTCGCCGATGCCGGTCTCGTCGACGCTGGACTCCTCGCCGCTCGAGATGGAGCGGCGGGCGGCCATCACCTCGGGCAGGAACACCTCGAGGGCGCGGGGCCGGTTGGGGTCGCGCTTGATGAAGCCCTTGCCCTCGAGCACGCGCAGCTGGTGGGCCACGCTGGAGGACGAGGTGAGGCCGACGGCCTGGCCGATCTCGCGCATCGACGGCGGGTATCCCTTGGTCTCGAGCGAGTCCTTGATCGTGGCGAGCACGCGCTGCTGGCGCGGCGTCAGCCCGGTGGCGTCCGGGGGGCCGTCGGGCATCTCGATGACGTTCTTGTCGTCCTGCTTGGCCATGGCGTCCTCCACTGCGGGGTGCTCCCACCGTCCGCGCCGGGCGGGAGCCGTGCGCTCACCGTAGCCCTCCGGGAGCCGTGGGATCAAACACCTGTTCGAAGCCGCGTGTCGCTACTTTGTCGCTAGTGTCGGCGGATGCAGACCTCGTGCGTCGTCACCGGTGGAGCCCGCGGGATCGGGCGTGGGATCGCGGAGCTGATGGTCGCGCGCGGCCACGCCGTCGTGATCGGCGACCTCGACGGGTGGGCGGGCGCTGCGACGGCGGCGGAGATCGGCGCGGTCGCGGGCCTCGCGCAGGACGTACGCGATCCCGCCTCCCACGTCCTGGTCGCGGAGGAGGCGGCGCGCCACGGGGCGCTGACGTCGTGGTTCAACAACGCCGGCGTCGGCGACGACGGCGCCCTGACCTCGCTGTCGGAGAAGCAGGTCCGTCGCCTCGTGGAGGTCAACCTGCTCGGGACGACGTGGGGCACCCGCGCCGCGCTGGCGGCCTTCGGGCCGGCCGGGGGAGACGTCGTCAACGTCGCCTCGTTGTCCGGGCTCGGGCCGGTGCCTGGCTACAGCATGTACGCCGCGACGAAGGCCGCGGTCGTCTCGCTGTCGGCGTCGGTCAACGCCGAGGCGCCGCGCGGGGTCCGGGTCCACGCGCTGTGCCCCGACGGGGTGGACACCGCGATGCTGGCCGCGCAGGACCCGAACGGCCTCGGCTCGCAGCTGACCCACTCCGGCGGCCCGATCCTCGGCGTGGCCGAGGTCGCCCAGGCGGCCGTCGCGCTGGTGGGCTCGCGCCGCGTGGTGCGGACCCTGCCGGGCTGGCGCGGGGGAGTGGTACGCGGCGCCGCGCTCGCACCGGGCGTCACGCAGCACGCCGCGTCGCTGTTCGCGGCGCAGGGGCGCCGCGCGATGCGCCGCCGCGCCGCCCGCTGAGCGGTCTCCTCGATCGGGGTCAGGGCAGTCGCACCTGGCCGTGCTTCATCTTCCAGAGGAAGTACTTCTCGAAGCCGAGCTTCATCGCGTGCGCCTGCGGGCCGGGGATCAGCACGCCGTGCTTGCGCGGCGGCAGCATCTTGTCGGCGAGGATGATGACGCCGTTGTTGCCGGCGTCCATCACGCACACGGCGGGGATGTCGCCGAACGCCTTGTGCGCGTCGGGTGCCTCACCCTTGACCTGCGCGGCGATGTGCGACCGCTGCCGTGCGGAGGATGACCTCCTGGCCGGGGAACGGCGGGATCATCGCGTACCCGAAGTCGAGCGTGCGCGCGTCGGCCAGCACCAGCCGGCCTTCTTCAGCTGTAGCTGGTGTTGAAGAGGAACTCGTACGCCGCGCCGAAGCAGCCGGCGCCCTGGGTCGCGCCGGTTGCGGGTAGGTCCGTTGATCCCCTCCGGACCAAGCCCTTCAGGGGATCGAACATTTGTTCGTCACGGTGCTTGACCTGTTCGAACACGTGCTCTAGCGTCGTACACACGTTCGATCGAACGTCTGATCGACCTCCGGTGGCCCAGGCCACTGTCGGTGGGTCCGACTAGACATTCGCTCGACAGAGACATCCGGCTGAATCTTCCCCAGGAGGCCACCATGAGCACCCTCAGCCTTGCCCCCGCTTTCGCTCCCGTCCCCGTACGCCGCGGCTCGACCGTGCGGCTGACCCGACGCGGGCGGCTCGTGGTCTTCCTGACTTCGCTGTTCCTCGTGCTCGCCGCGGCCTTCATGCTCGCCGGCGGCGCCGTCGGCACCGACGAGGCCGGCCAGCCCGCCCCGACCGAGATCGTCCAGGTCGCACCCGGCGACACCCTGTGGGGGATCGCCAGCGAGATCGCGACCGACGGCGACGTCCGCTCCATGATGAACGAGATCGAGCGGCTCAACGCCCTCGAGTCCGCCGGCCTTGCCGCCGGCCAGAAGCTCCGCGTCCCTGTCGTCTCCGACTGACGCGCGAGGCCTCCATCAGCCGCTTCGACCCCGGCTGGTGGAACCAAGGGGAAGACCGAGGGGCGGGCCTGTGGGCCCGCCCCTCGGCGCATTTCAGTTTCGGTGGTCGCGCCTTCGACGGTCGGGTAGCCCGCCTTCGATGGTCGCGTAGGCCGTGAAGCGGTGCCCTGAGTGCCGGTGAGGGACGAGCCGGCGTATCTTCTCGGGCGCCGGGTTGTCCACAGGCTTTGCCATGGGTCTGGTTCAGAACGCACCCGAATGGGTAGTTTCACCCGTGCTGACGTTGTTCTCGGGAAGGCACTTCATGCACGTACGCCGCGCACTCGCGCTCACCCTCACGGTCCCCGTCCTCTTGGCCGGGTGCTCCGACGCCCCGGAGCCCACTCCGAAGATCCCGGAGTCGACGAGCTCGTCCCCGACGCCCAGCCCGACGGAGTCGGAGGAGCCGGAAGCGGAGAGTCCGGAGGAGTTCATCCGGCGCTGGGTCGAGGCAAACACTCACATGCAGAACTCCGGTGAGGTCCAAGAGTATTCAGCGCTGTCCAGCAAATGTCGTCCGTGCCTGCAGACCGCCAAACGAGTCGAGCAGATCTACGCCAACGGGGGTTTCGTCAAGACCGACGGCTGGATCCTAGGGAAGGTCATCGATCGCTCTGGCGCGACAGGCAATCCCGTTCTAGACCTGGAGATCGAGTCCTCGCCCACGACATTCAAGGAGCGAGTGGATGCTGAGACTCAGAAGCTGCCAGGTGGCGACATCGTGATGCGGGTTCGGCTCACTCCTTCTGCTCCATGGCAGGTGGTTCGCCTCACTCAGGTGCCGTCTTGAGTGGCGCCGGACGCGCATCCCGTAGCTGCCTCTTGGTGCTCGCGGTGCTGTTTGGTCTAGTTGCATCGACTTCGAGCGCAGCTCAAGCGGAGGTTGTCGAACGGTGCTATGAGGTGGTCGATCTCAACGTGGTTGAGGTCAAGTGCGAGTACTCGGCCAAGTCCATCCGTGCGGCGCAGTTCGCTGAACCAGGTGCTGTCTGGAAGGTGTACCAACTCTGCAAGGACGGGACCTCCGGTGGCGTCGAAGCGTGCTCAAATCCGCGGGCCTGCACGATAGGGGGGCGGATCGGAACTCTCTATGCGGTCTTCAAGGACGGCGTTCGAGAAGGCATCGCGTGCCTGACCGCTGGCGAAGCCGGAGACATTGAGGCGCCACCAATCCGAGAACTGGTGATTGCTCAGTTCCGTGAGCTCGATTGGAATCCATCAACGGTCGTGGTTCAGCCCCCTGGGGGAAAGACACTGGTCAATCTGGATACGAACTTCTACACGAGTAACAGCCGCGAGCAGAACATCGAGGTTCGGCTAATGGGGCGGAATGTCATCGTGACCGCCCACCCGATTGCCTACCGGTGGAACTTCGGCGACGGCACGTCCACGACCACGACAAACCCGGGGGCGCCGTACCCGAACCTCGACGTCGCTCATGTCTACGAGCAGGTCGACGAGGTCGTCGTCAGCGTTGACACGCAGTACGGAGACGCGAGCTTCACGGTCAACGGCGGCCCGCCCGAATCGATCCCGTCGACCCTCTGGGTCGCCGGCGCGGCTCAGGACCTCGAGATCCTCGAGGCGCTACCGCAGCTCGTCCTCGAGTGATGGTTCGGGGACTCGGCCGTTGGTTGGCGGTCAGCGCAGCTGCTTCCACGATGTGGGGGTGCGGGACCGGGGGTGAGGGGGCCTTGCCAGCGAGTCCCGACCCAGGCGCCGGCAGTCGACCAGATGAGCCGGCGTCGGCAGAGTCGCCCGACTCAGCCTACTTCTCACAGGATCGCCAGAACCCGAGGGCATTCCTCCGGGACCTCGAGGCTGCCAGCGACAAGATGCAGGTGACGGGCAGGACCGCCAAGTACGCCTCGAGAACGACGGGCTGCGTGCCATGTGAAGGCTTCGTCGAGACGGTGAAGGAGGTCTACGCGGCCGACGGGACGGTCGACTTCGCAGGTTCGTCGATCGTGCGGATCGTGAAGGCGCAGGGATCGGACTCGGTGTACCTCCTCACGAAGGACGTGGCTCCCACCGTCGTTCACCACGGGGATGGACGTCTGGAGAAGTACCCAGGCGGACGAACCACCTTCAGATACATCCTCGAACCCGATGGGGACAGCTGGAACGTCGCTCACTTCGCCATCGAACCCAGCTGACCATCAGACGGTCGCAGTTCACTCGCACCAGGTACGAGCGGACTTCGTGCTTGGCCAACGCGCGCCCGAGCACCCGACAGTGCGGCGCCTGTGATTCACCAGGCGCACCACAGCCACAGCACAAGCGCTCAGCCAGCAAGATCGTGGCAGTTCCGAGCCACCCGGTGACCCAGAACCTCCACGATCACCGCGCGGCGCGCTTGCCGCCGACGGGGCGCGGGGGAGCGTCGGGGGACGGGGGCGCCGAGGTGACCCCCAGGACGCGCATCATCCGCCCGACCAGGAGCAGGCCGACGAAGAGGCAGGCGATGGCGCCGGCGCTGGCCAGCGCCATGAAGGTCCAGGCAGACGAGTTGCCCTCGCGGGCGGCCGTACCGAAGTCGATCGCGGCGTACACGAGGTAGCCCCAGGCCACCGCCAGGAGGGTGGTCGCGGCGCCCAGGAGCAGCGCCGCCTTGTTCAAGGTCCGGGGCTGGCTGGCGCCTCGGCGCGACCCTGCTCTCTTCCCCGCGGACACGGGGTCCATTGTGGCGGATGTGACCTGAGTGGGGCAGCCGAACGACCCAGAAGGAGGGGCCGACACGCCGCCGCTGGACCACCTCGCAGCGCACTGACCTGCGGTTTTGTCGCGGGCCCGAAATTGATCCGACGAGGTTCGGCATTCACTTGCCATGCGTTGTGGTCGGGGCGTACGGTTACCACTACATCTAGTAGTTACACCGCTGTAGTTATCCACATCTGGTGCACAGGCTGAGGGCGTGAACCCACAGGCACAGGCTAGATGTCCACAGGAAGATCCACAGGCGCCACCCCGTTATGAGGGTGTACGAACCGCGCCCTGAACGTACCCGGGAGGAGGGCCGCCATGCACTGTCCCTACTGCAAGAACGAGGACACCAAGGTCCTCGACTCCCGTGTCGCCGACGACGGTGGCTCGATCCGCCGCCGGCGTACGTGTGCGGCCTGCGACCGCCGCTTCACGACGGTCGAGAAGATGCAGCTCACGGTGCTCAAGCGCTCCGGCGCGACCGAGCCGTTCAACCGCGACAAGGCGATCGCCGGCCTCCGCAAGGCCTGCAAGGGCCGCCCGGTCACCGACGCCCAGCTCGCCTGCCTCGGCCAGGAGGTCGAGGACGCACTCCGTCTGAGCGGGCAGGCCGAGTTCGACGCCAACGACGTCGGCCTCGCGATCCTGGCGCCGTTGCGGGCGCTCGACGAGGTGGCGTACCTCCGGTTCGCCTCCGTCTACCGCGCGTTCGAGTCGGCGGACGACTTCGACGCGGAGATCAAGATGCTGCGGCTCGAGCGAGCCGCGGACGATCAGCCAGCGCATCCGGCGCATTCGGGCTGACCCACATGCGGCCCGGCAGGTAGTGGGGAAGCTGCCTGCCGGGCCTTCCAAGCAGCCGCGAGAAGACTCGCGAAGTTGAAGCAGAACCAGGGAAGAGGAGAACCCATGACCGAGACGGTGAGCACCCGCGCGAAGGCGAGGGGCAAGGGCCTGAAGATGGAGCGCGTCTTCAGCACCGAGGGCACCCACCCCTACGACGCCATCACGTGGGAGCGTCGCGACGTCGTCCAGCAGAACTGGAAGACCGGCGAGACCGTCTTCGAGCAGCGCGGCGTGGAGTTCCCCGACTTCTGGTCGGTCAACGCCTCGACGATCGTCACCACCAAGTACTTCCGCGGCGCCGTCGGCACCGACGCCCGCGAGTGGAGCCTCAAGCAGCTCATCGACCGGGTCGTGAAGACCTACACCAAGGCCGGCGCCGACCACGGCTACTTCGCCACCGACGCCGACGCCGAGATCTTCGAGCACGAGCTGACCTGGCTGCTGGTCAACCAGTACTTCTCCTTCAACTCTCCCGTCTGGTTCAACGTCGGCACCCCGTCGCCGCAGCAGGTCTCGGCTTGCTTCATCCTCTCGGTCGACGACTCGATGGACTCGATCCTCAACTGGTACAAGGAGGAGGGCTTCATCTTCAAGGGCGGCTCCGGCGCCGGCCTCAACCTCTCCCGCATCCGCTCCTCCAAGGAGCTCCTCTCCTCCGGCGGTACGGCCTCCGGCCCCGTCTCGTTCATGCGCGGCGCCGACGCGTCCGCCGGCACCATCAAGTCGGGCGGCGCGACGCGTCGTGCGGCCAAGATGGTCGTCCTCGACGTCGACCACCCCGACATCGAGGAGTTCGTGATGACGAAGGCCAAGGAGGAGGACAAGATCCGCGCCCTCCGCGACGCCGGGTTCGACATGGACCTCGGTGGCGCCGACATCACCTCCGTCCAGTACCAGAACGCCAACAACTCGGTCCGCGTCAGCGACGAGTTCATGCGCGCGGTCGAGGACGGCACCGATTTCGGCCTGCGCTCGCGCGGCACCGGCGAGGTCATCGAGACCGTCGACGCCCGCGACCTGTTCCGAAAGATCAGCGAGGCCGCCTGGGCCTGCGCCGACCCGGGCCTGCAGTACGACGACACGATCAACGACTGGCACACCAACCCCGAGACCGGCCGCATCACCGCGTCCAACCCGTGCTCGGAGTACATGTCGCTCGACAACTCCTCGTGCAACCTGGCGTCGCTCAACCTGCTGAAGTTCCTCAAGGACGACGACACCTTCGACGCCGCCCTCTTCGCGAAGGCCGTCGAGTTCATCATCACCGCGATGGACATCTCGATCTGCTTCGCCGACTTCCCGACCGAGGCGATCGGCCAGACCACCGTCGACTACCGCCAGCTCGGCATCGGCTACGCCAACCTCGGCGCGCTGCTGATGGCGATGGGCCTCGGGTACGACTCCGAGGGTGGCCGCTCGATGGCTGCCGCGATCACCTCGCTCATGACCGGCACCTCCTACAAGCGCAGCGCCGAGCTCGCCGCGATCGTCGGGCCGTACGCCGGGTACGCCCGCAACGCCGACGCCCACAAGCGCGTGATGCGCAAGCACCAGGCGGCCAACGACGTCGTCCGCGTGCTGCACACCGAGGACGGCCGCGTGCACAAGCTGGCCACGAAGGCGTGGGCCGACGTGATCAAGCTCGGCGACAAGAACGGCTTCCGCAACGCGCAGGCCTCGGTCCTCGCGCCCACCGGCACCATCGGCTTCATGATGGACTGCGACACCACCGGCATCGAGCCCGACTTCTCGCTGGTGAAGTTCAAGAAGCTCGTCGGCGGCGGCTCGATGCAGATCGTCAACCAGACCATCCCGCGGGCCCTGAAGAAGATGGGCTACCAGGAGGAGCAGGTCGAGGCGATCGTCGCCTACATCGCCGAGCACGGCCACGTGATCGACGCGCCCGGCCTCAAGACCGAGCACTACGAGATCTTCGACACCGCGATGGGCGCCCGCTCGCTCAAGCCGATGGGCCACGTGCGGATGATGGCGGCCGCGCAGCCGTTCCTCTCCGGCGCGATCTCCAAGACGGTCAACCTGCCCGAGTCGGCCACGGTCGAGGAGATCGAGGACGTCTACCTGCAGTCCTGGAAGCTCGGGCTGAAGGCGACCGCGATCTACCGCGACAACTGCAAGGTCGGCCAGCCGCTGTCCGATGGTGGCGGCAAGGCCAAGAAGGACGCGGCCGACAAGGCTGCCTCCGACGCGGCTGTCGAGACCAAGGTCGTCGAGAAGGTCGTCTACGCCCCGGTCCGCAAGCGCCTGCCGAAGTCGCGCGTCTCCCGCACGACGTCGTTCACCGTCGGCGGTGCCGAGGGCTACATGACCTCCGGTGCCCACGACGACGGCCAGCTCGGCGAGGTCTTCCTCAAGCTCGGCAAGCAGGGCTCGACCCTGGCCGGCGTGATGGACGCCTTCTCGATCGCGGTGTCGATCGGCCTCCAGTACGGCGTGCCGCTCGAGACGTACGTCTCGAAGTTCACCAACCTGCGCTTCGAGCCCGCCGGCCTGACCGACGACCCGGACGTGCGGATGTCGCAGTCGATCATGGACTACATCTTCCGCCGCCTGGCGCTGGACTACCTGTCCTTCGAGGAGCGCTCGCAGCTCGGCATCTACTCCGCCGAGGAGCGCCAGCGCCACCTCGAGACCGGCTCCTACGAGCCGCTCGTGGAGGAGACCGGCTCGGCGTCCGAGCTCGTCGAGACCCACGACCACATCGACGTCGAGACCAAGGACACGCACGGCTCCGAGGCCCGCGAGGTCCCGGCCCACGTGACCACGGGCGAGGCGAAGACCACCGCCGAGCTCTTCGAGAAGCTCACCGGCACCGCCGTCGACTCCCCGCTCTGCATGACCTGCGGGACGAAGATGCGCCCGGCTGGCTCGTGCTACGTGTGCGAGGGCTGCGGGAGCACCAGCGGCTGCAGCTGACCCCGGTGCTGGGAGATCGGCCTCGACGCCTCGGCGTCGGGGCCGATCTCTTTGTCAGTAGAGCAGGTAGATCTGTCCGATTCTTGCGACGTCCTCGGTGTGCGCGACCAGGCCGCTGAAGCCCTGTTCGCGCTTCGGTGGCAGGCAGAACCAGGCCCCTTTGTCGATCCTCAACGGTTCGAAGAGCCGCGGATCGAGGCCCTCGCTCAGCCGCTGCCCCGCACGGCGCTCGATCGCAGCTGCGACGCACTGCTGCACAATCAACGGATTCGGCGATGGGCGATACTGCGCGTGATGGCCGGAAGAGATCTTGACCCCCTGCTCCTTGGGCAACGCGTGGTTGCCATTCTTGAGCGCGGTCAACGCACGGCCACATACAAGCTGGCTACGCTGATGGCGCTTATCGATCACTCTGTGGAGAACGCCCCCGAGCGGGGGTACGAGGCGCTTGAGGTGCCGCTGCCCATTCTGTCGCACCGCGTCCTAGACCTCTATTGGCAGCAAGTGCGCCCATTCGAGGGAGTGGCTCTACGTCAATCGACCCAGGCTCGCGCTCGAATACCGCAGGCCGCCCTTGATCTTCGGGGGGCTTCTCGGATTGGCGCCGGCGGGGCCTCGCTCGATCTCGCCGCTAGCCGAGCTCCTCAGGCTTACGACCAGGCGATCGACGAAGTCGTCGTTTGCCTGGCTCGGCAACCGTTACATCGGCTCCAGCGCCTGCCTGGGTCCTCTAGTAGCGACTCCTTTCTCTACGAGGATGCGATCTTCCACGACAATGTCTCACGCAGGGCGCTACGCCTTCATGGCGATCGGATAGTCCTGAAGCCGGGAGTCGCCACCGGTCTCGCCAGGCTGGCGGGACTTCTCAAGCCCGCCCTCGAGATCATGTGGGTAGAGGATGTCCGTCGATTGAACCGCTTTCTCGACCAGAAGGTGCCCGATGTCGCGGGGCATCTCTTTGGCCGGGATCGGGTAGCGATGGGTCCGGTTCGAAACGCTCTCAAAGAAACTTTCGGCGCCACCTGCTTCTACTGCCAACGCCGCTTGCCGACCGACAACCCCGTGGATCACGTTCTCCCTTGGTCGATCCTCGGCATAAACGGGCTGGCCAACCTCGTGTTGTCGTGTGCAGGATGCAATGGCGATAAGAGGCATTCGCTGCCGGCACCGAGCATCGTTGATCAAGTGCTGGCTCGTGACCGCAACATGCTCGAGGGCATGGCTGCCACACTCGAATGGCCCACTGAGTACGAACGGGTCGTTGCTGCCGCTCGAGGTATCTACCGGAGTCAGCCGAGGGGCGCTGACACATGGGCAGGAGTGGGCGCGACCTCCCGCCTCGAATGGTCCGTCTCTCACTGGTGGCTAACGGTCGACCCGCTGGCGCTGCGGTCCGAGTAGGTCAGACCCGCAGCCGATGATCCATGGTGAGCCGACTACTGAGCCACCGCTGAGGCGTGGTTGAAGAAGTCCGTCGGCATAGACGTCTCCAGTCGCCACGTGATCGCAATCGGCCGATCGCCGGTGTGGCTGACATACGTCGCTGGACCGAGGAACAGATAGGGCGAGGTGCCGAACTCGTCCTTGGGCTCCTGGCGCGCAAACAGCAGCACCGTGCTGGTGCCCGCGAGGTACCGCTGGCCGGTCGCCGAGTTCACCGACGTCGTCGACTGACTCTCCCAGTGGAAGAGCTCGCGACTGATGGGGTAGTCGGCGTACATCGTGGTTGGTGAATAGTCGGACTCGGACTTCTTCAGAGTGATGAAGAAGGCGTCCACGTTGAGGTCGCGGGAGTACCAGACGCCCTCGCGGAAGCTGTTGGGCATGCGGGGGAAGTCCAGCGCCGCCAAGATCTCCTCACGCTGATAGCGCGCGTGCACCTGCAAGGGGATGTCGGCAAGACGCCCCGTCAATGACGTCGGCACATGCCGTGCGGCCTCGAAACTGATGTCCACGACGGTCGAGATCTCGGCTCTCGTTGCGGCTTCGCGGCGGAAAGCCTGGAAGCCTTCGCTCACTGACTCAAAGCCGCCGCCATCAGACCAGAGCGAGTAGTAGAGCATCCGGGCGAGACGTTGCTCCGCGGGCGAGAGATCCTCGTAATTCACAGCCGCCTCGGAGAGCAAGGCTCGGTAAGTCCGAGCCCGCTCCGGATCGTCGACGTGGGCGAATGCCCGCACCCGCTTGAGAAGCCTCTGTTCCAGCTCGGATCCGGGGAGCGTCGGAAGGCTGGCGTCGCGACGCAGCTTGGTCCATGAGTGGCTCCCGCGTCGCAGAATGTCGCTGAGTTCTAGGCCCGATCGGTCCAGGAACCCCTCGAGCGAGTCGTCCTTCGCGGCTCGCAGTTCGGCGACGATCTGGTTCCAGCGGTTGGCGATCTGCGACTTCAGGTTCTCCAGCACGACCTGCTGGCTCTGCGTGTCGAGGCGGACCTGACAGCCGGACGGCAGGAAGGGGAAGTCCTCTTTGACGGCCTTCTCCAGCTGCTTGCCGTGCAGCCCGGTGAGCGCACTGAAGCGGCGCGAGAAGTTGAACTCCTTGCGGTGGTAGCCGACGAAGTCGAGGACGGTCAGAACGGCCTTGCTGTGCGTTCGTCGGAGCCCTCGACCGAGTTGCTGCATGAAGACCGTCGAGCTCTCGGTCGGACGCAGGAACAACACTGTGTCGACATCTGGGACATCGAGTCCCTCGTTGAACACATCGACGGTGAAGAGCACGTTGACCTCGGCGGCACGTAGGTCACGCAATGCCTGCGATCGCTCATCTGAACGCGTCGTCCCCGTCACGCACTGGGCGGGAATCCCGGCCTCGTTGAAGACGCGAGTCATGTACTCGGCGTGGGCGACGCTGACACAGAAGCCGAGGGCACGCATCCGCCCAACGTCAGCGATCTTGTCGCGCACAGCCGCCAGGATGATGCGGGCACGAGCGTCGTTGCCTGTGAAGACTCCGTCCAGCTGCGAGTCGTCGTACTTGCCTCGCGACCAGGTGATGGCACGGAGATCCGTGCCGTCGGCAACAGCGAAGTAGTGGAAGGGGCACAGCAGGTCTGCGCCGAGTGCGTCCCACAGTCGCAACTCGGCGGCTGTCCGTCCTTCGAAGAAGCTTCGGACGTCGGTTCCGTCAGCGCGCTCCGGTGTCGCCGTCAGCCCGAGCAGTTCTTGGGGGGACAGATGCTCGATGATCCGCCGGTAGGTTCTGGCCTCGGCGTGATGGAACTCGTCGATCACCACGACGTCGAAAGCGTCTCGCGGGATGTTGGTCACTCCGTACGACGTCAGCGACTGCACGCTGGCGAAGACGTGCTTCCATCGCTCGGGCCGCTGACCGCCGACATAGAGCTCACCGAAGCTGCCGTCGCCCAGGACCTCGCGATATGTACGAACCGACTGTTCAAGGATCTCCCTGCGGTGCGCCACGAATAGCAAGCTCGGCTGTGAGCCGGCTGCCCGAGCCAGCTCGCGGTAATCCAGGGCAGCAATGACAGTCTTCCCGGTGCCCGTCGCCGCAACGACCAGATTGCGGTGACGATGATGAAGCTTGCGCTCCACGGCAATCGCGTCGAGCATTTCCTGCTGGTAGGGGTAGGGCCGCACATCAAGGCCCGCGATCGTGATGGTCACGCGGTCGGACGACTTGATGCCCTTGGCCTCCAGCAGGGCGTCGTCGAGCCGATCCCTGTCGCGATCCGGGTCGTACGACTCAAACTCGGGGCTGTTCCAGTAGGACTCGAACGTGGCCTTGAACTTGTCGAGCAGGCTGGGCGTGGCGCCCGCGCTGAGGCGAACGTTCCATTCCACGCCTTCAAGCAACGCCGAGGTCGTGAGGTTCGACGACCCCACGTACGCCGTATCGAATCCGGTGTGACGGCCGAATAGCCATGCCTTGGCATGCAGCCGCGTGCGTGCCGCGTCGTACTGCACCTTGACCTCGGCTCCGAAGTCTCGAACCAGCCGGTCGAGCGCTCGTCGCTCCGTGCCGCCGATGTAGGTCGTGGTGACGACTCGGATCGGCACTCCAGCGTCGCGCGCTGTCCCCAGTTCCTTCTCGATCAAGCGGAGTCCGTGCCACATGACGAAGGCGCACAGAAGGTCAACGGAGTCCGCGGAATCAATCTCGGCGCGAAGCTCGGAGGCGAGACTGGGCTCACCGTGTGCGTTGGTGAGCAGAGCTGCGTCATTCAGAGGAGTCTTCGGTCGGTGAGCGAGCCGCGAGGGCACGCCCGGGCCAGGCTCAGGCTTGAGTGCGTGGAGCTCCTCGACCGGGGAGATGACCGGATCACTCGGGCTCTCCATGTGACTGAGCCATTCATTGGCGGCCTCGAGGCGCGCTGCCGGATCCTTGATCGCTTTGAGTCGCTGAAGCGCGGCTGCTGCGATGTGTCGCGCCAGCACGTGAGTTTGATCCGCTTCGTCGACGCGGGCACGGAGAATTTGTCGTCTAGTCTCAGCGCGAAGACGGCTTGCCAGCTCGTCGGTGATGAGGGACTCGTGGAACCCGGTGGCGAGATCATCCGGCAAAGGCACGGTCAGGAGCTTGCCAGGTCGACCTTGACTTGGTGTGCGTTTGGCGCGACGTGGCCAGCCTTAGGAAGTCGGGCCCCTGGAGACCAGCCGTGATTGGACGAGGTGAACCGCCGGGATATCTGCAGGTGCCCAATCCAGCTCACCTAACTCGTCTGGCGAGCGCCATGACATCTGCGCATGCTCGACCAGCCGGGGCGTCCCCGCGACGAGCTGGCAGTAGAAGGTCGTCAGGTTGACGATGCCGAAGTCGTACTCGTGGCTGGTGGTCGTGTTCTCCTCGCCCACCTCGATGCGACACATCAGCTCTTCGCGGATCTCACGCTCAAGAGCTGCTTGAGGTGATTCGCCTGGTTCGATCTTGCCGCCAGGGAACTCCCACTTGCCTGCCAGCGATCCACGCGGGCCTCGCTGGACGCACAACACACGCCCATCGGCAACCACGACCGCACCGACGACGTCGATCTGCTTCTTCATGTGCCTCCTCGCCCTCATGAACTCTAGATCGACCGCGCGCGTCCGGAAGTAGCCAGGCCGGCGCTCCCCGCAAGGAACGCCGACCCAGCACACCCGACCGCCCTACACCCCGACCAACTCGCGATCGGAGTCCAGCTCCTCCTCGACCTCCACCCGCACGGTAGGCAGCAGCCGGTCGAGCCATCCCGGCAGCCACCAGTTCCGGTGGCCGAGGAGCGACATCGTGGCCGGCACGAGCACCATCCGGACGAGGGTGGCGTCGAGGACGATGGCGACGGCCATCCCGAGGCCGAGCTGCTTGACGACCACGTCGCCCTCGGTGGCGAAGCCGAGGAACACGACCACCATGATCGCGGCCGCGGAGGTGATCACCCGGCCGGTGGCCGAGAGACCACGGACGACGCTGCCACGCGGGTCGCCGGTGCGGAGGTAGTCCTCCCGGATCCGGGAGAGCAGGAACACCTCGTAGTCCATCGACAGGCCGAACAGGATCGCGAACTGCAGGATCGGCATCCAGCTCGAGATCGGCATCGACTGGTCGACCCCGATGAGCTCAGCGCCCCAGCCCCACTGGAAGACCGCGACCAGCACGCCGTAGGCGGCACTGATCGAGAGCAGGTTCATCGCCGCGGCCTTGAGGGGCACCAGGACGGACCTGAACATCAGCCCGAGCAGCGGCACGGAGACACCGACCACGAACGCGATCACCAGCCACAGCCGCTCCTGCAGCATGTCGGAGATGTCGGAGAAGAACGGCGTCCATCCGGTGACCTCGGCACTGGCCGGGAGCGCGGCGCGAAGGTCCTCGATCAGGTCCGGGGTCCGCTCGTCGGTGGGCCCGAAAGCGGGCTCGGCGGTGATGATCGTGAGGGCGCCGTCAGGCGTGGTGACCGCCGGTGCGAGGCCGGCGATGCGGTCGTCGGCGCGCAGCGTCGCCACCACGTCGTCCGCGGCCCCCGCGGCGGAGATGGGCACCACCACGGTCAGCGGCCCGTTCGCGCCGGGTCCGAACTCGGCGGCGACCAGGTCGTACGCCTGGCGGGTGGTGTTGCCCGCGGGCTGGTTGCTCGCGTCGCCGGGCCAGGTGCGCATGTCGAGCACGGGCGCGGCGAGCACCAGCAGGACGCCGAGGCTGACCAGCAGCCACGCCAGCGGCTTGCGGCCGACGCGGGCGGCCCAGCGGGCGGTGAGCGGTTCCCGGGTGGGCTGCGGACGGTTGCGTCGTACGGCGCGGGGAAGCAGCCTGCGACCACCCAGCCGGCACAGCGCCGGCACGAGCGTGAGGGCGGACGCGGCGACGAACACTACGGCGATGGCGGTGGCCAGGCCGAACGAGTCGTACGTCGACAGGCCGGCGAGCCGCAGGCCCATCAGCGAGACCAGCACGGTCGCCGCGGCGAACACCACCGACCGGCCGGACGTCGCGACCGCACGTCCGGCCGCCTCCACCGAGTCGTACCCGAGGCGGAGGTTCTCCACGTGCCGGGTGACCAGGAGCAGCGCGTAGTCGATCCCGACGCCCAGGCCCACCATGGACGCGACCATCGGCGCGGACGTGCTGACCGACATGGTGGCCGCGAGCAGGCCGATGCCCGAGCTGCCCACGGCCAGGCCGGCGACGGCCACGCCGATCGGGAGCCCCGCGCCCACGGCGGAGCCGAGCGCGATCACGAGGATCAGCAGGGCGAAGCCCACGCCGACCAGCTCTCCCGTGCCTCCTATGGGTTCGCCGGCGCTCTCGGGGACCTCGCCGCCGAGCTCCACCTGCAGACCGGCGTCGATCGTGCCGACGATCGCGTCCTCCAGCGGCTCGATCTTGCCCATGAGGTCGGGGTGCGTGATGACCTCGGCGTACTGCACGGTGAGGACGGCGGTGTCGCCGTCGTCGCTGAGCCGGGCCGGCCCGACGCCGGCGACGTGCTCGAGACCGAGCAGCCGCTCGGTCAGCCGGTCGATCTCGGCGGCGGGGACCGCGTCGCCGTCGCGGTCGTGGACCACGACGCGAGCGCTGGCGAACCCGCCGACCCCGTGCTCGCGCATCAGGTCGATGCCCTGTTGGGCGCGGGCGCCCGGCACGTCCCAGTCGTCGCGCATCGGGGCACCGAACGAGGAGGCGAGCGCCGCGGCGGTGGCGATGAGCAGGACCCAGGCGCTGATCACCCGCCACGGGTGGGCGGCTGACGAGCGGCCGAGACGGTAGAGGTACGACGACATGGTGGTCTCCTGCGGGTGCGGATCGGGCTGACCCGATGACCCTGCGGCCGACACCTTCGGGCGCACTTGGACGCGGCTTGGGTGCTCGACCCAAGCCCCCTCAGAAGCCGAGTCGCTCGCGGTGCGCGCGCAGCCAGTCGGCGTACGCCGTGAAGCCCCACTCCTCGCACTGGACCGCAGCGCGGGCGGCCGCGTCAGCGGCCTCGGCCCGCCGGTCGCCGGCGGCCAGGGCGAGCGCCAGGTAGCCGTCGACCGGACCCATCACGGTCGAGATGCCGCTGATCGCCATCCGCCCGTGGAGCGGGGCGAGCACCGCGGCCATCTGCTCGGCCAGGGATGCGTCGCCCGCGACCGCGGCCGCCTCCGCCTGGCTGCACCAGGCGGTCACGCTGCCCCAGTTGTCCACCGGGTGGGTCACCGGCGCGACCAGCTGTGCGCGCAACCTGTCGGGGTCGCCCGCCCGTGCCGTGGCGAGCAGCAGGACGTCTGCGGCCATGTCGTTGTCCGCGATCGCGATCGCCTGCGCGATCGGCTCGATCAGCTCGCCGATCCGCTCGTCCCACATGTGCGACGTCAGGTGGATGCCCATCAGGTGGAGCGCCTCGTTGCCGGGGTTGAGCCGCGGCCGCAGCGCGTGCAGCTCGGTCGCGATCCGGTCCACGGCAGCCTCGTCGCGCCGCAGCGAGGCGAGGCTGAGGTCGATCCAGGCCAGCGCCACCTGGGCGTAGGAGTTGCGGCGGCGCGACGCGAGCCGGGCGGTGGCAGCGGCGGCGTCGACGTACGCCCTGCGATCGCCCATCTCGAGCAGGCTGCCGGTCAGCACGACCGAGGCCACCGCCTCGGCGTCGGGGTCCGCAGCCTCCCGGGTGGCACGGAGGCCCTCCTCGGCAAGCTCGAGCCGGAGGGGTGCGTGGGCCGGGGTCCACAGTGCCTTCCAGCCGGTCAGCGCCGCCCAGGCCATCAGGGCGGGATCACCGAGCCGACGGGCCATGGCGACGCCCTCGTCGGCGAGCGCCCTCACCTCCGCCACGGCCGCGGGGTCGTAGTAGAGCATCACCGCCAGCGCGAGCATGACCCGACAGCGCTCCGGTGAGTCCCCGTGGGGGATCTCGGCCATCGCCCAGCGCAGGTCCTCGACCGTGTCCTCCGGCACCTCCTCCCACTGCTGCGGCATCCAGACCGACCCGTCGGTGGCGGCCCCTGCCGCCGCCGCCAGCCTGACGAGGTCGTCCTCGCGCCTGGCCAGGGCGATCGCCTCCGCCGCGGAGGGCAGCACCTGGTCCCACTCCGCGTTGGGTCGGCAGTCGCCGGCACGGGTCAGCAGCAGGTCGATGCGCTCGGCGGTCGTGCCCAACGGGTCGCGTCGGTGGGCGTCGATCGCGGCCGAGACGAGCTGCTCGGCCTCGACCCACGAGAAGGTGCGGCGCGCCTGCGCTGCCGCGTCGGCCGCAGCGCGCCAGGCCCGGCTGGCGTGCGTAGGCCCGGCGGCGAGCCAGTGCCGGGCGAGCTCGGCGACCCGCTCCTCCCGGCCGACCGTCCCGGCGATCACCGCGTCGTCGGCCAGCGTGTGGGCCACCTGCGCGTGGAGTCGCGCGAGACGGGACGGGCTGGTGGTCGTCACGACGGCGTCGCGGGTGAGGGCGTGCGTGAAGGCCACGGTGCCAGCTTCAGGGTCCTCCAGGAGCCCGGCCTCACGCGCCGGGGTCAAGGTGTCGTCGACGTCGTCCACGGGCTCACCGGCCACCGCCGCCAGCAGGTCCAGGGAGAAGCGCCGACCGAGGACGGCGGCGAGGAGGAGCAGCTCGCGGGTCGCCTCCGGCAGGCCCTGCAGGCGCCGCACGATGACGTCGCGGACGGTCGCTGGCAGCGTGGTGCTGTCGCGGGCATCGAGCCGGGCGAGCTCGACCAGGAAGTAGGGGTTGCCGCCCGACCGCAGGTGCCAGTCCGCGACCACCTCGGCGGGTACGGCGGTGCCCGCCACGGCGGCGACCAGGCCCTGTGCCTCCTCGAGCGTCAGGCCGGAGAGGTCGAGCCGGGTCACGTGGTGGCGCGCCAGCTCCTCGCCCACCTCGGCCAGGTCGCCGGTCGGCTCGGGGAGCCGGCGCCGGGTGACGACGACCGCCAGGCGGTGCCCGGTGGCGGCGCTCGCGACGAGGTGCCGCAGCACCTTGAGCGTCGCGGTGTCGGCCCAGTGCAGGTCGTCGAGGACCAGCAGGACCGGTCGGGACGACGACCGGGAGGTGACCTCCCGCGCCAGCGTCTCCCGGGCGCGGAACGCCTCGCCCTCGGCGCCCTCGCCGCTGCCCGACGGCGCACCGGTCAGAAGCTGCTCGACGTGGCTGTCGAGCTCGCCGTCGGCGAGCTCGCGCAGGGCCTGGCTCCAGGGCCACAGGCTGGGGGCGCCGTCGTCCTGGGAGCACCGTCCCGTCGCCACCCGGAAGCCTCGCTCGCGCGCCGCGGCCGCGATCCTGGAGACCAGCCGGGACTTCCCGATGCCGGGCTCGCCGACGAGGAGGGCGGTCGCCGGCATCCCCGCCTCGGCGCGGCCCAGCACGTCCAGCAGCGCTGCCTCCTCGGCCTCCCGGCCGACCGTCGCCCACTCGGCCGTCGTACCGGCGGGCGTCGCCGTTGCCGCCGCCGTCGCCGTTACGGCCGCGGGAGCACGCAACCACTGGTGCAGGGCGGGGTCCTGCACGAGCACCGCCTGCTCGAGGTCGCGCAGCTCCTGGCCCGGGTCGAGGCCGAGCTCGTCGGCCAGGACGGACCGGATGTGGCGCAGCGCAGCCAGCGCGTCGGCCTGGCGTCCGGACCGGGTCAGGGCGAGCGCGTGCAGCGCCCACACGCGTTCGCGGAGCGGGTACCTCGCGGTCGCCTCCTCGGTGGCGGCCACCACGACCGCATGGTCGCCCAGGGCCAACAGGCCGAGGACCCGGGCCTCCTCGGCGTCGAGGCGGAGCTGGTCGAGCGACGTGCGCTCGAGGACGATCTCGGGCTCGTCGGGGAGGTCGGCGTACGCCTCGCCGGTCCACAGACCGAGCAGCTCCTCGATCCGGTCGACGTGCTGCGAGATCTCGGCGCGGGTCGGCCAGTCCG
This sequence comes from Nocardioides sp. BGA-UO-ETr-FS32, assembly GCF_059567905.1. NCBI lineage: Bacteria > Bacillati > Actinomycetota > Actinomycetes > Propionibacteriales > Nocardioidaceae > Nocardioides > Nocardioides sp. BGA-UO-ETr-FS32. Next base: position 341,581 of record NZ_JCAQOX010000014.1, read on the forward strand.
TGCTTGGCCCGGTGGTCAGCTGGCCGGCCAGCGGTGCCAGCAGCCGGTGCCGGGTGCGGACCTCGTCGGCGAAGCGGTGCGCGTCGACCTGCTCCCGGCCCAGCGCCAGCCGGTAGCCGTGGTCGCTGGTGAGCAGGACCCGGGGCTTCTCGCGAGGGCCCAGGCCGGGCTCGAGGACGCGTCGTACGCCGGAGAGGTAGGAGTGCAGGGTGCCGTGGGCACCGCGGGGGGCGTCCTCGCCCCAGACCAGCCGCACCAGCGCGTCGGGCGGGACGTCGGTGCCGAGCCGGAGCGCCAGCGCGGCAAGGACCGAGCGGGGCTTGCGGGCGCCGACGTCCACGGTGGCTGCCGGATCGTCACCCAGCGCCACCTGGCTCGTACCGAGCACGCGGACCCACACGCGCAGCAACGTAGCGGGAACCGACCCAAGTCGCTCTGGAGTCCGGCTCAAGAGTCGGGCGAGATCGTGCTCGCACCACCAACCAAGGAGAGGCCATGAAGCACACAGGGACCGGCACGACGTCGTACCGACCGCAGCTGACGCTGCCCCGGCAGGCGCACACCGCCGAGGGTCCGCACGACCAGACGGGGATGTACGTGATGCACCACGCCCTGCGCCGCGACTTCGCCAGGTTCGCCGCCGCAGTGGAGAGCACGCCGGTCGCGGAGCACGACGTGTGGGCCGCGCTGGAACGGCGCTGGGTCGCGATGGCGGACGTCCTGCACCACCACCACTCCGCCGAGGACGCCGAGCTCTGGCCGCTGCTCGAGCAGCACGCGGAGGCCGCCGGCGACGAGGCCGACCTCCAGATGCTTGCCGACATGGAGGCCGAGCATGCGCACATCGACCCCGCACTGGCGAACGTGCGCGACGCCTTCGCCTCGATGAGCCGGCACCCCTGCACCGATCACCGCAACGCGCTTGAGATCCGGCTCGGCGCCGCCCACGAGCTCCTCCTGGCGCACCTGGCCCACGAGGAGAAGCACGCCCTGCCGATGCTCCAGCGGACCCTGAGCGAGGAGGAGAACAGGGCTTTCGAGAAGGCGATCGAGAAGCGCTACCCGATGCGGTTGATCCCGTTCACCCTGCCGTGGGTGCTGGACGAGCTCCCAGCGGATGCCCGCGAGCGCCTGCTCGAGTCCACCCCGCCGGGGTACGGCCTGCTGCTGCGTATCGTCCGCCGCCGCTACGAGCGCGGCGAGCGGCTCGCCTTCCGGTACGCCTGAGAGGGCACCTCACACCCCCCAGCCCGTCCTCAGCCGGGAAGGGCGCCCGGCTCGACGAGCGCCAGGAGTGGGGTGTCGGCCGGCGCGTCGGGATCCGCGTCCAGGTCGATGGGGGTCCCGGGCTCGGCCGGCCGCGCCTGGGTCAGGTCGATGGGCTACGGCACCCACACGAGCTGGAGGTCGGGGTGCCGCTCCACGAAGATGTCGTGGGCCTGACGGCAGGTACTGGCGAACTCCCGGTCGGACCTGTCCAGGCCGAGGCCGGCGAGCGACCAGGCGAACATGTAGAGGGGCAGCACGCCGTCGAAGTCGTACTCCTCCTGCACCTCGTCGAGCAGGCGATCCACGAGTGAGCGGTCAGTCATCGATCTGTCGGTACTCATTCAGCCCGCCCATGCCGGAGAATGGCGTTCCGGATTTCGATGAGGAAGGTGCGGTCACCGTCCGGCGGAGCGTCGTCGAAACCCATCGCACTCAGGCGTGTCTCGAGTTCCTCGTCGCTACCTGTCGAGCTCAGCAGCTCGTCGATCTCTCGCGTCACCATCGCGGCTCGATCCGGGGAACGACGAACGAAGTCCCCGACGGCCTCGTCGCGCGTGGCGTAAACGAGGTTCCAGTCCTGGTGGAAGTACGCACCGATCAGGTGCTCGAGGTTCTCCATGTCATCTTCCTATCGGGGATACGCAGTCAGAAGTTGCCAGCCATCCTTGCCGTGCGGGATGAGTACTGCCTTGATGCCCGTGCAGGTCGTCAGGTCGCCAGTGTGGGACAGGCTGCTGCCGGTCGGCTTGCCGAGATCGATGTCGATGACGAAGGCGTCCTTGCTGCCGCTCGCCGCCCACTCGCTCAGCGCTTGTTGCTTCTCTTGGATCGCCTGGCCGACGAGTCGTTCGGCGGATGCTTCGTCGGTGAACGTCGAGACCCGCTTCTTGCCCTCGTTCAGGATGCGCTCCTGCATCTCGTCGACGGTCTTCCCGACGTGCTGCGCCAGCGTGTGCCCCGGTGGCACCTCATGCGCTCGCAACCATCCTCGGCGAGAGACGTCGGCCAGAGCCGACCCACCCCAGCCCAGCGGGTTCACCATCTCCCCGCGCTCATCGCGGACCGGCGTACGGACGAACCGCTCGAAGCCCTCCCGCGCCCGCGCGAGCCCGTCCTCCGCTGCGCGGAGTCGTGACGCCGTCGTCGCGACCACCACGCGCAGCGAGGTGAGGAGGGCGTGGAAGCGGGGGGCCTGCGCACGGATGCGGGCGAGGGCCGCCGCGGCCTTGGCGCCGCCGCCGAACCCGCCGGTGATGCCGGCGACGATCGCGGTGAGGGCGACCTCCTCGATCACCATCTGGCCGATCTCGGTGAGCAGGACGCGGGTGCGGTCTCGCGCTTCCTCCACGGCGGTGGCGTAGTCGTCGCACGCGTCGGCGAGGGCGAGGAGCTGGTCGGCGGTGTCCTCGACGAGCGTCCGCAGCTCGGAGATCGCGGCCAGGGCGAGCGGGATCTCCGGTGAGAGCTGGCGTTCCAACAGGCCCACGACGACGTCGAGATGGGCGGTGAGATCGGCGACAGAGCCGCTCGTACGCCGCCAGCTCGCGGCTGCGTCGCGGAGCAGGTCGACGTCGGCGCCGGGCCACACGAACCCCTCGACCTGGTCGAGGATCCAGGCGTGGACGTCGCCCAGCCCTGAGGCGACCGAGCCGCCCAGGCTCGAGGGTGGAGGCTCGGGGGAGACGCGGACGTACGAGTTCTCGTCGAGCCCGCCTCCGGTGTAGGCGTTGGTCCTCACGCCGGCCGCACCCGCGGCGCCGGCCTCGGCCCGGGCGTGGGCGCGACCGCTGGCGTCGACGAGCCGGCCGAGCCCGATCAGGGCGTGGGTCAGGTCGGTGAGAGTGGCGACGGCCTCACGCGCGGCAGGGTCGTACGAGCCGGCGAAGTCGCGGCTGGTGGCGTCGTCGCCGGCCATGGCGACGTACGCGCCCAGCTTGCCGGCGAGCGACTCGGTGGACAGCGCGGCGATGTGGTTGGCGGTCCGGCACACGCCGGCCCCCTCGGCGTAGCCGCCGCACTCGACACTGATCCGCACCCGTCCAGCCTCACGGAACCGACCCCGCCGGCGGCACCCCGGGAAGCGGATCTGTGGACAACCGCCAGCAGCGTCCGCGTCAGGCGTTCCTGGTCAGCTCCAGGCGCCAGACCTCGGGACCCGAGTCGCGGTAGGACACGGCGAAAGCGCCGGGGGCACGCTGCTCGAGCTGCGCCAGGAGCGGCAGCGGGTCGTGGTCGGCGGCCAGCAGCAGGCCGGCGCCGGGGCGCAGGCCCTCCAGCGCGCCGAAGATGGTCGCGTGACGGATGGCGTGCGGGATGGTGCGCACGTCGAGCTCGGGCAGACCCGCCTCGTCATGGCTACCGCAGGCGCACTGGTGCCCGCCGTGCCCGGCCTCGGCGCTCGGGGCGTCCTCGTGCTCGGCGTGGCCGCCGAGGAGCTCGTGCATGCCGGCGAGCATCTCGGCGACCGAGTAGTCCGGTGAGGCGACGAGGGTCGGGATGAGCTGGTCGTTCTCCTTGGCGAGGTGGCTGCCGAAGAGCGTCTCGAGGGACCGGGCGACCGCGGCGGCCTCGATCGGGTCGGCCGCGGCCTCGAGGTCGCCCACCAGTCGGTGGATGAGGACGTGCTCGGCGAGCATGGCCTCGACGAGCAGTCGCGCCTCGGTGATCTGCGCGGCGGCGGGGTAGAGGGTCTTCTCCTCCGCGGTCGCGTGCGGCACGAGCTCGTCGCGCAGCCAGGACAGCAGCCCCTGCCGCGCGGCCTGGGCCTGGTCGGTGCGTGCGGCTCGCACGACGTCGGCCGTGAGCACGGCGAGCTGGCCGGCCATCTCGGCGTGGTGCTGCTCGACCTTCTCGGCGGCCTCGGCGTCGGCGTGGCTGCTGGCGATGGTGACGGTGGACATGGTGTGCCTCCTGGATGTGGGTTCACTCAATAATCTACAATGAATCCCGTGGAAATAAATGAGCAGGGTGTCACCGCCGCCCAGGCACGCGTGCTGGCGACCCTTCGCGACGCGGGCCGGGCGCTGACGCTGGGCGAGCTGCAGGAGCGCACCGGCCTGCACCCGAACACCCTGCGCGGCCACCTCGACGCGATCGTCGCCGGAGGCAACGCGAGCCGCATCGCCAGCCGGAGTGGCGGTCGTGGTCGCCCCGCGTGGAGCTACCTCGCCCGCCAGCCGGAGTACGCCGCGCTCGCGATGGCGCTCGCCTCCGGCCTGGACCGGGGAGCGGCGACGGACTCCGACTCGGGCTCGGATTCCGGCACCGGCGAGGGCCAAGCACGCACCCTCGACCCCGCGGCCGTACGCGGTGGCCGGGCGTGGGGCGAGCAGCTCAGGTCCCAGCTCGGGGCGGTCGAGGACGGCCGCGAGCGCGTGCTGCTGGCCCTCGCCCACACGGGCTTCGCTCCGGAGGCCGACGGCGACCACGTCAAGCTCCACGCCTGCCCCATCCTCGAGGCGGCGCGGTCGCACCCCGCCGTCGTGTGCGCGGTCCACCTCGGGCTCGTCGAGGGCGTGCTCGGCACCGAGGGCGCACGGCTCCGCCCGCGCCCCGACACCCTGGGCTGCGAGGTGAGCCTCCCGTGAGCGGGCGTCGTACGCCGGCGCCACGCGCGCTGCTGGCCGTCCCCGCAGCCGTCGCGATGGTGGTCGGCGTCGATGCCGGCCTCACCCTGATGGGCGTGTGGGCGCCGGTGCCCTCGGGCCGCCTGGGCGAGGCCCACGGGCTGCTCATGGTGCTCGGCTTCGTGGGAACCCTCGTGGCGCTGGAGCGGGCCGTGGCGCTGGGCTCGCCCTGGGGCTACGCGGCGCCCGCCCTCCTGGGATCCGGCGCCCTGGCGCTGCTCGTTCCCGGCGTGGGTCGCCTCGGCCACCTCCTCCTAGTCGCCGGCACGGCCGGGTTGTGCGCGCTCTACGTCCCGCTGTGGCGGCGCCAGCGCGACGACGCGGTCCTGGTCTCCGCACTCGGCGCGGTCCTCGCGCTCGGCGGCGCGGTGCTCGTCCTCGGCGGCGCCGACCTGGCCCTCGCGCTGCCCTGGCTGGCCGGCTTCGTCGTGCTGACCATCGCCGGCGAGCGGCTCGAGCTCGCTCGGCTGGCGATGCCCGCAGGTGCGGGGACCTCGCTGGTGCTGCTGGGCCTCGCGGTCACCGTGGGCGTCCCGGCCGCGACGATGTGGCCACGGGTCGGAGCAGGTGTGCTGGGCCTGGTGGTCCTCCTGCTCGCGGCCTGGCTCGCAGCGTACGACGTGGCGCGGCGGACCGTACGCTCCACCGGGCTCCCTCGCTTCGCGGCTGCCTGCATGCTCGCCGGTCAGCTGTGGCTGGCCGTCGCGGGCGGCATCTGGCTCGTCGCAGGACAGCCGGCCGACGGTGCGGCGTACGACGCGCTGGTGCACGCGGTCTTCCTCGGCTTCACGATCTCGATGATCATGGCGCACGCGCCCTCGATCCTTCCCGCGGTGACGCGGGTGCCGCTGCCCTATCGCACGACCATGTGGGCGCCGTGGCTGCTGCTCCAGGCATCGCTCGTCCTCCGCCTCTGGGGAGGCGACGCCCTCGGCAACGACCTGGCGCGCGAGATCGGCGGTGCCGGCAACGCGGTCGCACTCCTGCTGTTCTTCGTGGTGGCTGCCGCGAGCACGGTGATGGGTCCGCCCGCGCCGCGCGTCGCCGTACCCACCAGGCACCCCGCGGTGGTCGCGCGATGACCATCACCCAGTCGCCCCTCGGAACCCGCCCCGGCGAGCCGACAACCGGCACCCGCGGCTTCTGGCCGATCCGCGACCTGCCCGTCGTAGGCTGGTTGCTGGCAGCCGTGGTCGTGGCCCTCGTGCACCAGTGGGTGCCCGAGCCGCGCTGGCTCCTGCTGCACCTGCTCCTGCTCGGCGCTGCCGGCCACGCGATCCTCGTGTGGAGCCGCTACTTCGCCGACACGCTCCTGCGAGGACCGGTGACGCCGCGGCGGGAGCAGTCGATCCGCCTGGCGACGTTCGACCTCGGCGCTGTCGCGGTCACGATCGGGGTGGCCTTCGACGGGTGGCCCCTCGTCCTGTCCGGCGCGGTCGCCGTGGCGCTGGCCGTCACGTGGCACGTGGCGTCCCTGGCGCGGGGCCTGCGCGGCAGGTTCAGCTCACGCTTCGCGCCGACCGTCCAGTACTACCTCGCCGCAGGTGCCCTGCTCCCCGTCGGCGCCACGCTGGGCGTGTGGCTCGCCCGCGGGCTGACCGACCCCCTCGACGCACGCGTGCGCATCGCCCACGCCGGCATCAACGTGCTCGGCTGGGTGGGCCTCACGGTGCTGGGGACCCTTGTCACCCTCTGGCCGACGATGCTGCGTACACGCCTGGCCGAGGGCGCGGAGAAGGCGTCGCGCGCCGCGCTGCCCGTGCTGGTCGCGGGGATCGGCCTGGTGGCGGCCGGCGCGTGGACGGACCAGCCCCGCGTCGTCGCGCTCGGCCTGGTGACCTACCTCGGCGGCGTCCTGGTCCTGGCCCGCCCGATGATCGACGCGGCGCGGGCCAAGCCGCCCGGCAGCTTCCCCACGTGGTCGGTCGGCGCGGGCGTGCTGTGGCTGGTGGCGATGCTCGCCTGGGTGTCGGTGCGGGTCGCGGTCGGCGGCCAGTGGGACGACGTGTCCCGCGCGTTGCACGACACCGCGCCCTACCTGGCCGCCGGCTTCGTCGCCCAGGTGCTGCTCGGCGCCCTCTCCTACCTCGTGCCGGTGGTGCTCGGCGGCGGCCCGGCGTCCGTACGCGCCGCCAACCGGGCGCTCGACTCGGGCGGGGCGCTGCGGGTGGCCCTCGCCAACGTCGGACTGGTGTGGTGCCTGCTGCCCGTGCCGAGCGTCGTACGCGTGGTGGCGTCGGTGCTGGTGCTCGGCGCGCTCGCGAGCTTCGTCCCGCTGCTCCTGCGAGCCGTACGCCTGCGGCACCGCGGCGAGGCGTCCCCGGCGGCCGCCGTACGGCCGCGTGGGCAGAACACCGGGCTGGCCGCTGTCGGGGTGGCACTCGCTGTGCTGGCCGTGGCCGTCGGCGGTGCCGTCGACCCGGCCGCACTGGGTCGGGTGGGCTCGGCGGACGCCGGGGTCGCACCGACCGGTCGGACCGTCGAGGTCGAGGTGGTGGCTCGGGAGATGCGGTTCACCCCCGACAGCGTCGAGGTGGCGGCCGGCGACCGGCTGGTGATCACCTTGCGCAACGAGAGCTCGGGCGACGTCCACGACCTCGTCCTGGAGACCGGCGCCGACACCGGTCGCATCGCGCCGGGGGAGCCGGCCGTGCTGGACGTCGGCATCGTCGGCCGCGACCTCGACGGCTGGTGCTCAGTCGTCGGGCACCGCCAGATGGGGATGACGTTCGCCGTCGAGGTCACCGGCGGGGACCCGGCCGCCGCGGGAGGGGAGGCTGTCGCCGCCACCGAGCCCACCGAGCCCACTGAGCCCGCTGGGCACGAGGACCACGGCCACGACGAGTCCGGGGCGCCGATCGACGCGACGGGCGACCCGGGGCCGGACTTCGCGGCGTACGACCCGGTCCTGCCGCCGCTGGCGCCGGGACGGGTCCACCGCCGCACCTTCCGGATCACCGAGCAGCAGGCGGAGGTCGCTCCGGGGGTGACCCAGGAGGTGTGGACCTTCAACGGCACCGCGCCCGGGCCGGTGCTCCGCGGACGTGTCGGCGACCGGTTCGTCATCACCCTGGTCAACGACGGGACGATGGGCCACTCGATCGACTTCCACGCGGGCGTGCGCGCGCCCGACGAGGTGATGCGCACGATCCCGCCCGGGGAGTCGCTGACCTACCGCTTCACCGCGACGCGAGCCGGGGTGTGGATGTACCACTGCTCCACGATGCCGATGACCGCGCACATCGCCAACGGTCTCTTCGGCGCCGTCGTGATCGAGCCACCCGGCCTGCCCCGCGTCGACCGCGAGTACGTGCTCGTCCAGTCCGAGCAGTACCACGGGGCCGACGGCGCGGTCGCCGACCTCGACAAGGTGGCGGCCGAGGACGCGGACGCCGTGGTGTTCAACGGCTACCCCGACCAGTACGCGCACCAGCCCCTGCGTGCCCGGACCGGTGAGCGGGTCCGGCTCTGGGTGCTCGACGCAGGACCGAGCCGCGCCTCGTCCTTCCACGTCGTCGGCGGGCAGTTCGACACCGTGTTCAACGAGGGCGCGTGGCAGCTCGGCAGCCGGTCGGGTCCGGCACGCGACGGTGGAGCGCAGGTGCTTCCCCTGCTGCCTGCCCAGGGTGGGTTCGTCGAGCTGGTGCTGGACGAGCCGGGCGACTACCCGTTCGTCAGCCACGTCATGGTCGACGCCGAGCGCGGAGCCCGCGGCGTGCTGCGGGTCCGCCGCTGACGTCAGCGCACGCTGCGGGCGAGCCGTACGACGGCGTCGGCGACCCTCGGCCCGAACATGACCGCGTCGTTGTGGCCGGCGCCCTCGAGCACGACTCTCTCGACGAGGGCCGGCGCGCCGTCGGCGACCCGCACGCTGAGCTCGGTCGGGACCACCTCGTCGCGGTCGCCGTAGACGACGGTGACGGGTACGTCGCTCGCGGCGAGCGGTCCGAGCACGGGGAACCGGTCGCGGAGCAGCGTGCGCACGGGCAGCCACGGGTAGTGGTGGTGGCCGACGTCGGCGAGCTCGGTGAACGGTGACCTCAGCACGATCCCGGCCGGACGGTGCCGCTGCTGGAGGCCCGCGACCACGCCGGTGCCCAGCGACTCGCCGAGGAAGATCGTGCGGTCGAGGGGGTGGCCGAGGTCGGCCAGGGCACGTACGGCCGCGTCTGCGTCCGCGGCGAGCCCGTCCTCGCTGGGGCTGCCGGGGTTGCCGCCGTAGCCGCGGTAGTCGATGACCAGCACCGCGAAGCCCCGGTCTGCCAGGTCGCGGGCGAGGTCGGCGCGGCCGGCACGGTTGCCCCCGTTGCCCGGCGCCATCAGGACCGCCATGCCGGTGGCGCGCTCGGCGTCGGCAGGCACGTACCAGGCGCCCAGCTCGAGCCCGTCGGTCGTCTCCAGCGTCACGTCCCGGGCACCCGGGAGCACGTCGCCGGCAGGCGGTACGTCGCTCGCGTCGGGGTAGTAGATGAGCTGCCGCTGCAGGCCCCAGACCGCCGCCAGGCCGACGCCGGCGAGGACCACCACGACCACGAGCGCCACGACGAGCCTCCTGCTGCGGGACCGCACCACCTCATGGTTTCACGCTGGTCCTGGCCCCGGTCCGGTCACAGGCCGAAGGTCCCTTGCCGGACGATCCGCCGCGGCGCATGGTGGACGGATGAAGGCAGAAGTGGGCGACAGCCTGGTCGTCGAGAGCAACAAGGTCGATGCGGCCCCCAGGCAGGGAGAGATCGTCGAGGTGCGCGGCGAGGACGGCGGCCCGCCCTACGCCGTGAAGTGGAGCGACGGCCACGAGGGCCTGGTCTACCCGGGCGCCGACGCACACGTCGTACCTGGGAAGCACTGACGCGGCAGAGCGCATCCGTGACCGGTGCGGCGCGACCGTACCGGGGCTCCCGAGCGCCCCGGTGCATCCACGGGTAGGTCTCAGCGCGAGGCGAACCAGGGGTGGTGCAGGTCGTAGTACTGCGCGTTCGCCATGGCGTACTCGAGTCCGGACCGCACCTCCGGGGGCGGTTCGACCTGCTCGCCCTGTCGCGCGGCGTCCTCGCTGGTGAACGCGACGGTCTCGGTGAAGGTGCCGTCCGGCTCGATGGCGAGGGTGCCGCCGAGGATCTCGGGCCGCGCCTCGTGCAGCGAGTCGGTGTCGGTGGTCATCAACGACCTGAGGCGTTCGACGTCGTCGACCCTGCCCCGGATGACCTGGACGAAGCCGGCGTCGTCGGACCCGCCGTCCATCAGGAGGGTGACGTCGTCGCAGTCGTGGAACTCGACGGGCCCGTCGAAGAGCTCCATCATGCGGGCGGCCCACGCGTCCTGCTCGGACCGGCCGGAGTTGGACATCGCGGAGTCCCGCGAATCGAATCGGACGACGCCCACGAACATGTCGTCGTCGGTGAACCCGTAGGTCCCTCCGAGCCAGCCCGGTGCTCCGGAGCTGAGCTCGTTGCGCCAGGTGTCCAGGTGCTCGTGGAGCTCCTGCTGGCGCGTGCACTTGCCTTGGATGATCTGGATGAACACGCTGCGCCTCCTCTGTGTGGTCACCCACCTCTCGGGGATCGGGGGGTGGGAGGGCAGTCCTCGAATCTACGCCGGTGAGGGGGCCGCGGACAGGGGCGCCGGATCGGTCTGGACCGGCTCGGTCCGCGCTCAGGCGGGTTCGCCGATGTCCTCGTTCCACAGCTGCGGGTTGGCCGCGATGAAGTCCCGCATCATCGCCTTGCACTGCTCGTCGTCGACCACGACGACCTCGACGCCACGGGAGCGGAGGTAGTCCTCGCCGCCGTAGAACGTCGTGTTCTCGCCGACCACCACCCGCGGGATGCCGTAGAGCAGGATCGCGCCGGTGCACATGTCGCACGGCGACAGGGTGGTCGCGATGGTGGCCCCGGCGTAGACGCTGGCCGGCAGGCGCCCGACGTTCTCCAGGCAGTCGGTCTCGCCGTGCCGGATGGCGCTGCCCAGCTGCACCCGGCGGTTGTGGCCGACCCCGAGCAGGCGGTCTCCCTGCGCGAGGGCCGCGCCGATCGGGATCCCTCCCTCCGCCGCGCCCGCGCGCGCCTCCGCGATGGCGAGGGCGAGCAGCTCTTCGTCATTCATCGATGACTCCTCGTGTCAGGCACGCCGGTAGGCCTTCAAGTAGGACCCCGGGTAGTGCACCTTGCGGCCCCAGACGGCCAGGGCGGTGATCACCGCCACGTAGGGGAGCGCGAGCATCACCTCGCGCGGGACGTCGCTGAACGCCGTGGTGATGGCCAGCTGGAGCTGGAGGGCGTCCGTGACGGCGAAGATAAGGGCGCCGAGCACGACGGGCCACACACGCCACTTGGCGAAGATGACGAGCGCGATGCACACCCATCCGCGTCCGTTGATGATGTTGAGGGTGAAGCTGCCCAGCACGGCGAGGGTGAGGAACGCTCCCCCGATGGCCATGAACGCGCCGCCGACGGCGAGGGCGGCGTACCGCGTGGCGTTCACCGAGATCCCCGCCACCTCGGCGGCCTCGAAGTTCTCCCCGACGGCGTGGATCCGGTAACCCAGGCCGGTCGAGCGCAGCACCCACCACGTCCCCGGAGCCAGCACGAGGAAGGCGACGTACGTCAGCCAGTGCTGCTCGAGCACCGGTACGTCGGACAGCCAGGCGTCGAACTTGTCGTCGAGCTTCGGCCGTCCGCCGGCGTACAGCATCCGGAAGGTGAACTCGCACCCGGCGATGAGCAGCAGCGTCAGGCCGAGTCCAGAGACGTGCTGGTTGAGGCCCAGGGTGACGGACAGGACCGCCATCGCCAGCCCCGCGACGACCCCGGTGAGGATCGCAGCGAGCAGACCCCACCACGGAGAGCCGGTGCGGAGGGCGACGAGGAAGCCGGTGAAGGCGCCGGCGTACATCGTGCCCTCGATGCCGAGGTTGAGCACGCCGGTCTTCTCGACGATCAGCTCGCCGATGCCGGCCCACACCAGCGGGGTGGCGACGACCAGCATGGCGGACAGGGCGGCCAGGAGGTTGATGCTCATCGGTGCCCCACCTCTTCGCGCTCGGGGTCCTCAGCGGCACGTCGCGGTGGTCGCCACTGGACCCGGTAGCGACGCCAGCTCAGCGCGGACAGCACGGTCAGCATCAGGAGGGCGCCGAACATGTCACCGAGCTGGGTGGGCACCTGCAGCACCAGGGAGACGCTCTCGGCTCCGACGGTGATGTCCCCGAGGAGACCCGCGACGAGCACGACACCGAGCGCGGTGAGGCCACCCAGGGTGGCCACGATGATGCCGGTGTACCCGTAGTTGTTGGAGATGCCCTGGGTGAGCTGGTGCTGGACCCCCATCACCTGGGAGGCGCCGCCCAGGCCGGCGATGCCGCCCGACACCAGGGCGGCCCGGAACCGCAGCCGGCCGACCGGCACCCCGCTGAAGGCGGCCGCGTCGGGGGCCGCGCCCGTGGCCCGCACCTGGAGCCCGACCGCGGTCCTGCTGAGGACGAACCACGTCAGGGCGATGATGAGCAGGGCGACCGCGAACCCCCAGTGCACCCGGGTGCCGGGAACGATCTCCGGCAGGTCGTAGCCCCTGCCGAAGCGGTCGGAGTCGGTGAAGCCGCTCGCGGTGTTGCGCCACGGGCCGTTGAGGAGCCCCTGGACGACCAGCAGGGCGACCGGGTTGAGCAGGAGCGTGGTCACCACTTCGTCGATGCGACCGTGCCGCTTCAGCCAGGCAGGCAGGAGCGCCCAGCCGGCGCCCCCGACCGCGCCGGCGACGAGCCCGAGGGGAAGCGCGGCGACGGCCGGCAGGTCCGGGAGCGTCAGCGCCAACCAGGTGGTCAGCACGGCGCCCATGAGGAACTGACCCTCGGCCCCGATGTTCCAGTAACCGGCGCGGAACGCGATGGCGACCGCGATGCCGGTGAACAGCAGCGGCGTCGCGGACAACAGGACCTCGTAGATCCCCTGCGCCGAGCTGAGGGGCTGGACCAGGTAGCGCTCGAACGCCGCCGGCGGGTTGGCGCCGGCGATGCGGATGGGGATGGCGGTGAGCACGACCGTGGCCAGCACCGCCACCAGGACCGCCACGGGCGCGACCCACCGTGGCTCGCTGCCGCGCAGCACCAGGCGCATCATGCGCTCACCTCGCCGGCCATCAGACGTCCCAGCCGGTCGCTGGTGGCCTCTGCCCGAGCCACCTCCGCTGTGATCCGGCCGCGGAAGAGGACCAGGATGCGGTCGCACAGCGCGCGCAGCTCGTCGAGGTCCTCGGAGATCACCAGCACCCCACCGTCGCGCGCCTTCACGTCCTCGAGGCGGCCGTGGACGTAGCGGTATGCGCCGACGTCCAGGCCGCGGGTGGGTTGTGCGGCGACCAGTGCTCGGGGCCGGCGCGCCAGGGTCCGCGCCAGGAGCACCTTCTGCATGTTGCCTCCGGAGAGGTTGGCGATGACGTCCGTGGGGGTCGCCCGGATGTCGAACCGCTCGATGAGCTCCTCGGCGTGCCGACGGACGGCCGCGCCGTCGAGGACGCCGCGGCGGGCGAACGACGGCAGGTCCTCGAGCACGAGGTTCTGCTCCACGCTCAGCTGCGGGACGACGCTGCCACGCCGGTCCTCGGTGAGCCGCCCGAGCCCGGCCTGCAGCCGGGCGCCGACGCTGCTGCGGGTGATGTCCTGACCGGCGACCTCGACCCGTCCGCGGCTGGCCGCCAGCGTGCCGGCCAGCACCCCGGTGAGCTCGGTCTGCCCATTGCCGCTGATGCCCGCGACGCCCACGATCTCGCCGGGCATCACCTGCAGGCTGACGCCGTCGAGGACCGGATGGCCGCGGACCTCGTACGTCACGTCCGTCAGGCTGAGCGCCGGTACGCGCGCGCCGGGGTCCGGGGACGCGGGGGAGGTCGCGTCCCGGTTCGTCGCCGGGACGGAGAGTCCCACGGCGGCGGCGGTGTCGGTGTCCGTGGTGGTCGTGGTCGAGGTCGTGGTCGACCCCATCATCAGGGCCGCCAGCTCGGCGTTGCCGACCTCCTGGGTGACGCGCTCGCCGACCAGCGTGCCGCGCCGCAGCACCACCACGCGGTGGGAGATCTCCGCGACCTCACGCAGCTTGTGCGAGACGAAGAGCACGCCCAGTCCGGAGGCCCGCAGCCGCTCGATCGTGACGAACAGCGCCCGGACGTCCTGAGGGGTGAGCACGGCGGTCGGCTCGTCCAGGATGAGTACCCGGCAGTCGTGGAACAGGGCCTTCACGATCTCCACTCGCTGTCGCTCGCCGATGGACAGCGTGGACACGAGGCGCTCCGGCTGGAGGTCCACGCCGATGCGCTCCATGGCCTGCTCGACACGGGCGCGGTGCTGGCGGGCGTCGATCCGGCCGAGGCCGACACCGGACAGGGCGATGTTCTCCCGGACCGTCATCGTCTCCACCAGCGAGAACTCCTGGGTGACCATGCCAATCCCGGCGGCCATCGCGTCGCGCGGGGACCGGACGTTGAGGGTCCGGCCCTCCATGCGGATGACGCCGGCGTCCGGGCGTACGAGGCCGTAGACGATCTTCATCAGCGTCGACTTGCCGGCTCCGTTCTCGCCGAGCATGGCCACCACCTCACCGCGCCCCACGGACAGGCTCAGCGAGTCGTTCGCGACCAGGTCTCCGAAGCGCTTGGTGATGCCTTCGAGCTCGAGGAGCGGCGCGGCGGTGCTCACTGACGCGAGACGTCGATGGAGCCCGCCGGCGCCGACTCGTCCACCGGTGTGGTGAAGGAGCCGTCCATGATCGCCGCCTCCTTCTCCTCCACCTGCTGCACGAGGTCCTCCGGCACGCCACCGACGACGTCGGTGTTGATCGGGGCAAGCTCGCTGCCGCCGACGTTCATGAAGCTGTACTCGCCCAGGTCGACGGCGGCCGGACCGTTCTCGGCCTGCTCGACGACCGCGTCCACGGTGGGCCGCATGTGCCAGATCAGCGACGTCACGACGTGTTCGGGGGCCTCCTCCTCCTGGTCGACCATCATCCCGATGACCGGGATGTCCGCCTCCTCCGCGGCGGCGATGACCCCGTCGCGCTCGGCGAACAGCACGTCCGCACCGGCGGCGACGTGGGCGTTGGCGGCCTGCTTGGCAGCTGCGGGGTCGAAGAAGGTGTTGATGAAGGAGACCTTCACCGTGGCCTCCGGATTCGTCTCCTTGATGCCCTGGACGAAGGCGTTGACGATCCGGTTGACCTCCGGGATGGGCATCGCC
Source organism: Nocardioides sp. BGA-UO-ETr-FS32 (assembly GCF_059567905.1). Classification (NCBI taxonomy): domain Bacteria; kingdom Bacillati; phylum Actinomycetota; class Actinomycetes; order Propionibacteriales; family Nocardioidaceae; genus Nocardioides; species Nocardioides sp. BGA-UO-ETr-FS32. Next base: position 356,698 of record NZ_JCAQOX010000014.1, read on the forward strand.
CCGACCACGCCGATCACGTCGCTCTCGGTCAGGCCGCCGGCGATCATGCCGGCGAGGTAGGCCGGGTCCTGCAGCCAGTTGTCGAAGACGCTCATGTTGGGCTCCACGGGGTCCTCGCCCGAGCCGAACGCGAAGGGGATGTCGGGGAACTCCGCCGCCACCTTGCGGACCGCCTCCTCCGCGGCGAACGCGTCGCCCATGATCGCGTCCGGCTGCTCGCTGGACGCGATGTTGCGCAGCGTGCGCTCCATGGCGTCGGCGGTGTTCACGTTGTCGACGTGCTTGTACTCGATGGTCCCGTCCTCGACCGCGCTCTGCAGTGCGGCGTGGATGGCGCCGTCCCACGGCTCCTCGAGCGGGGTGGCGAAGACGCCGTAGATCAGCGGCAGGTCCTCCGTGCCCTCACCGCCACCGCCCGTGGTCTCCTCGCCGGTGGTGCCGCCGCAGGCGGCCAGGGCCACCATACTCGCGGCCGCGACCCCGGCCAGTGCCCGGTGCCGCCAGGTACGACGTGTCTGCTTGCCCATGAGCGTCTCCGTGCTGTCAGGAGCGGTGGCCCCGCGGGTCGCGGCTGTTTCCGCCTCGACAGCAACTCAACCCCCGACCTGCAGCGGACGACAAGGGTCGAAGCGTCATTTCGATGCGGTAACGACCGGACACTTCGTCATGCCGGAGCGGGACCGGTGACGTCATGCTGTCGACATGGCGATCACGGTGCAGGACCTCCTCGAGCTGCCCGTGCTCAGCGAGGCCCGTCCCGAGGTCCTGTCCGGGGGTGACCTGGCTCGCCGACCCGTGCGGTGGGTGCACACCTCGGAGATCTACGAGATCTGGCCACTGCTGCGCGGCGGCGAGGTCCTGCTGACCACCGGGCTGGGTCTGGTGGGTGCGTCACCGGAGGCGACGGCGGCGTACGTCCGCGCCCTGGCGCGCAAGGACGTCGCGGCCCTGCTCCTCGAGCTGGGGCGCACCTTCACCCGCCCGCCCGAAGCGCTCGTGTCGGCTGCCGTCGAGCACGGCCTGCCCCTGGTCGTCCTGCACGGTGTCGTGCCCTTCATCGAGGTCACCGAGACCGTCCACCCGATGCTCCTCGACCACCAGGTGGAGGAGCTGCGCGCCCTCGAACGCGCCTCCGCGGAGATGAACCGCAGGCTCGTGGGCGGCGACGGGCTGCCCGACCTCGTGGATGCCGTCGCCGAGCTGTGCGGGGGACTGGTCGGCCTCTACCGGATGGACGGCACCCTCGCTGCGGGCTCCGACGTCGAGGGTGCCGACGACGCTTGGGAGGTCGGTGTGGGCACGGGGCCGTGGGCGAGGCTCGCGGTCAGAGGGGTCGGGTCCGAGCACCGACGCCTCGTGGAGCACTGCGCCGGCTCGCTGGCCGTCTTTCTGGCCCACAGCGACGCGGCCACGGTCACCCCGAGCACGTCGGCCGCCGCGCTGCTCCGCGACCTCGCCTCGGGCCGGTACGTCTCGGGGGCGGACATCGCCGAACGCGCCTCCGCCCTGGGGCTCTCGGCCCAGCCGGGAAAGCGGCTGCTGGCGCTGGTCGTCCGCACCACGACCCTCACGTCGGGCCGGACCGGCGCCGATGCGGTGGTGCACGCCGCGCGGCGCGTGCTCGAGACCTGTGTGGCGGCGGAGGTGGACGGACAGGTGCTGATCGCCGCGAGCCTGCCCTTCGCCGAGCTCCGCGAGCGGCTGTCCCGTCTGCTCGACTCCATCGATGCCGAGCTGAGCGCGACCGTGGGCGGGTCGGTGAGCCTGATGACGGCCGGCGCCACGGTCGATGACGTCACGGGTCTCGCGCGCTCCGTGCCCCAGGCGATCGAGGCGGCGACGCTGGCCACGAAGCTCAGCCTGCGCTCGCGCCTGGTGCTGGCGAGCGACCTGGGCGTCTACGACCTGCTTTCCGGGGTGGTGGCCGACGCCGAGCTCGAGCGCTTCGTCGACGAGCAGCTGGGGCCCCTGCTGGACCAGGACGCCCGGACGGGCTCGGAGCTCGTCCGTACGCTCGACGCCTATCTGGAGGCGGGTCTGTCCAAGACGACCGCTGCGGCCGCGCTGGGCATCCGCCGGCAGACCATGTACGCCCGCCTGGAACGCATCAGCCGCCTGCTGGGCGGCCTGGCTCCCGACGACCGACAGCGGCGTACGGCGTTGGACCTGGCGCTGGTGACCTGGCGGATGCGGTCCTCCGCACCCGCCCACCGACCGCGCTGATCAACTGCTCGTCCGGCTTCTGGTTGTCGGTGGTGGCGGTCTTGCCCTGGTCGGTCCTGGCGCCGTCGACGGGACGTCACTGTCGGTGGCCGTCCCTAGAGTCGTGCTCGTGGGGATCGCGGGGGCGATCCGGTCAGGGGGTCGAAGGCATGGGCGACGAGCTGGAGCGTCGGTGGGACGACGCGGTCGAGACGGCGTGGCGGGGGTTCAGGCAGCGGCTGGCCGACCGCCTTGCGGAGCTGGGGTCCGGGGGTCTGGTGATCGTGGACACCGGGCCCGACGACGAGGCGGCGCCGTGGTGCCAGGTGCTGGTCGCCGACGGGGTCCTCATCGTCGAGGCGTTGCGCGGGGGAGTGACGGAGGAGTCGGTGGAGCTGACGTCGGGTCATGTCGACGAGGCCGCGGTGCTGGTCGTCGACGCCGTCCGCGAGCGCTACGGCGTGCTGCACCCCGTCTACCTCGACGCCGAGGGCCTCGAGACGGAGGGAGCCGTACGCCCGCTGCCGCCCGAGCCGCGGACTGAGGGGCCCGACCTCGACGAGGCGGTGCAGCCGTCGTCGGTCGAGGAGGTGCGCGCTCTCATCGACCTCGCGGTCGCCGACGCCTACGACGAGGCACCCGCGTGGGACGACGAGGGTGACCTCCCGCTGCCCACCGAAAGCCGCCTCGTCTGGGTCCTGGTCCACAAGGAAGCCCCGCGCGTGCTGCTCTCGTGCATCCTCGTCGACGACGTGGCGGACGAGCCGGCCGCGCTGGCGGAGGTCAACCGCCTCAACCGCACCGAGTTCGGCCTGACCTTCTTCCTGTCCGACCAGCGGATCAGCGTCACGCGCGAGCTCGGCCTCGGCGTCGCGGTGCCGGCGGCCGTGCGCGGCGAGATCATGCGGCTGCTGTCGCAGGTCGACGGGTGGGCGCGCGACCTCGGCGAGCGCGTACGCACCGCGCCGGAGCCCGCGGCCGAGCGGGCGGGCAGCCGCTTCGAGACGGCGTACGCCGTGATGGCCGAGCTCGAGCGGGAGGAGCGCGGGTCGGTCGGGCCGGCCACGATGGTGCGGATCTATGGCAACGACACCGGGCTGCTGCTCAAGGCCCTCCGCATCACGGAGAAGCGCCGCCGGGAGATGCGCGGCAAGGTCCGTGAGGCACGCCAGCTCGGGCACCGCAGCAAGGAGAAGGTCCTCCTGGCGCGGCACGACTACCTCCGCGACCTCGCCGCGCGGATGCGTGCCGGGCTGCGGCTGATGGTCGACGCGCCGGTGCGCAAGGTGCAGCTCGACCAGCTCGCGCTCTTCGACGAGGACGAGGCGGGGACCAACCGGTGACCGCGTTCGGCGGACGCGCGGCGGTGCTCGGTGATGGGGTGGTCGCATGCCGCGCGTGATCCCGGAGAGCCCGACCTTCGCCACGCCGTCCGAGCAGGCCGTGTGGGAGCGGCTGCGGATGAGCCTCGGCGCCGACGACGTGCTCATCGCCAACCTCCGGCTCACCGACGAGCGCAAGGACCACGAGATCGACCTGGTCGTCCTGATGCCCGACGTCGGCATCGTGACGGTGGAGGTCAAGGGCGGCAGCGTCTGGTGGGACGACGGCTGGCGCATCATGCGCCGCGGCCACGAGGCGACCATCCACCCCGTCGACCAGGCCCGTGACGGCAAGTACGCCCTCCGCGGCTACGTCGAGCGCGACGAGCGGTGGGGCAGCCGCACCCGGGTCGCGTGGTCGCACGCCGTCGTCACGCCCTACTCCGAGTTCGGGCCGGACTTCGCGCTGCCCGACCTGCCGCGCTGGGCGCTCCACGACAAGCACGACCAGGACCACCTCGTCGGGCGGCTCCGCCAGAACGCCCAGCGGATGACGCACGGCCAGCGGGTCGCGACCATCGACGACGTCGACGCGATCGCCGAGATCCTCACCGGCCGGCTGCCCACGACGTACGACCTCCGGGCAGAGGCCGACCAGCGTGCTGACATCGCCGACCGGCTGACGCTCGAGCAGGCCACGATCCTGCGGGTCACCCGGCTGCTCCACCGGGTCGAGGTGCGCGGCGGCGCCGGCAGCGGCAAGACCGTCCTCGCGCTCCAGCAGGCCAAGGAGCTCACCCGCGGGCTGCAGGACCGCAAGCCCCAGCGGGTGGCGCTGCTCTGCTACTCCATCGGCCTGGCCGAGCACCTCAGGCGCGAGGTCGCCACCTGGCCGCGCAACCACCAGCCGGCCTTCGTCGGCACCTTCCACGCCTTCGGCAAGCAGTGGGGGGCGTCCGACGGCGACCGTACGGACAGCGACTTCTGGGAGGAGCGGCTGCCGGCCGAGATGGCGGAGCTGGCGACCGCGCTGCCCGACGGCCACAAGTACGACGCGGTGATCGTCGACGAGGCCCAGGACTTCGCCGACTCCTGGTGGACCCCCGTACTGCGCGCGCTGCGCGACGAGGAGGAGGGCGGGCTCTACGTCTACTCCGACGAGAACCAGCGGATCTTCGCGCGCTTCGGCCGCCCACCGGTCGCGCTCGTGCCGCTCGTGCTCGACCACAACCTCCGCAACACCCGGCAGATCCACGAGTCCTTCGGTCCGCTGGCGCCGAGCCGGATGTACTCCCGCGGCGGCGACGGCCCCGCCGTACGCTTCCTCGACGCCGGCGGCGAGGACCCGCTCGACGTCGCCGACGACGAGGTCGACCGCCTCCTCGACGGTGGTTGGGACCCGCAGCACGTCGCGCTGCTCACCACCGGGCACCGCCACCCGATCCAGGTCGAGCGCACCGACTTCCACGACCAGGACGGCTACTGGCGCACCTACTGGGACGACGACGTCTTCTACGGCCACGTGCTGGGGTGCAAGGGCCTGGAGCGACGCGCGGTCGTGCTCTGCCTCAACGAGGACGGCTCGCGCGATCGCGCCCGCGAGCGGCTCTACGTCGGGATGTCCCGCGCCACCGACGAGCTGGTCGTCGTGGGCGACCCCGAGACCGTATGCCGGGTGGCGGGCGACGAGGTGGCGCGAAGGCTCGGGATCGGCTGAGGCTCCCTCGTCACACGTCAACGTCGACGACGTACGCGTCGTGGTCCGACAGCCGCACGCCTTCGTGGGCCGCCTCCACCCGCATCGCGGTGGCGACAGTGCTCTTGCGGACCGCAACGTGGTCGATGCTGAGCAGGCCGTCGATGGCGTGGGCGAGCTCGGCCGTGGGCACCACCAGGTCGAGCTCGTCGAGGGCGCGGATGACTTCGCGCCGACCACCTTGCGAGCCGGCGTACTCCTTGCCGGACAGCGCGTGGTTCCAGTCTCCGCCCCACACCAGGGAGCCGGCGGTACGGAGGTGCAGGAGCAGGTCGTCGACGGTGCCCGCTGTCTTCTCCGCATGGCGGGCCCCCACCCACGGAGGCCGCGCGCCACAGGCGCGCCACGGCAGCACGGAGCTGACGTAGGTCGTCGCGCCGACCTGCGCTGACGCGCTCGCGGGGTGCGGGTCGGGGCGCGAGGTCATCGGCAGCCGGCTGACGATCGCCGCCCATCGACGGCGTCTGGCGATCGACCCCTGGGAGTGGTGGACGGCGTAGCCCGGCAGCCTCGTCCGCTCGGCGACCTCGGTCAGCAACCAGACGTCGCAGTCGGCATCGAGCATCAGGGCTCGGTGGCCGTCCGACCAGCGTCCGGCGAGGTTCCACGTCCCGATGCGCACGCCCGCATCCTGTCGGACGTCCGAGCCCGTCCGGCGACGGGTCACCGCATGTCGAACACCAGCCTCGCCGGCACCTCGCCCGCCAGACAGGATCAGGGCTGGAAGACCACCTTGACCATGCCCTCCTCCTTCTTCTGGAAGTGCTCGTAGGCGTCGGGCGCCTCGGCGAGCGGGAGGTGGTGCGTGGCGAAGGCGTCGACGCCGAACGGGTCGTCCTCGACCAGCATGGCCAGCAGCTCGTCGGTCCAGCGGCGCACGTTGGCCTGACCCATCCGGACCTGGACCTGCTTGTCGAACAGCTGCATCATCGGCATGGGGTCAGCCATGCCGCCGTAGACACCGGAGATCGAGATGGTGCCGCCGCGGCGGACCGCATCGATGGCGGTGTGGAGCGCAGCGAGGCGGTCGAGCCCGGCCTTCTTCATCATCGGCTCGGCGATGGCGTCGGGCAACAGGCCGGTCATCTTCTGCACCGCCTGGGCTCCGCCCGAGCCGTGGGCCTCCATGCCGACCGCGTCGATGACGGCGTCCGGACCGCGCCCGCCGGTTGCTTCACGGATCACGTCGCCCACGCTGCCGACGTCGTTGGCGTCGTCGAAGTTGAGCGGTTCGGCACCGAACGCCTCGACACGGGCGAGGCGCTCGGGCACGCGGTCCACCGAGAAGACGCGGTGCCCGGCGCGTACGCCCATCCGGGCCGCCATGTCACCGATCGGTCCGGCGCCGAGGACGAGCAGGGTGCCACCGTCGGGAACATCGGCGTACTTCAGCCCCTGCCACGCCGTGGGCAGGACGTCGGAGAGGAAGAGGAACCGGTCGTCGGCGTGCTCGTGCGGCACCTTGACCGGCAGGAAGTCGGCGAAGGGCACGCGGAGGTACTCCGCCTGGCCACCCGGGACCTGGCCGTAGAGCTTGCTGTAGCCGAAGAAGCTGGCACCGGTCCCGTGCTCGTGGTTCTGCGTGGTCTCGCACTGGCTGTGGAGGCCCTGCTCGCACATCCAGCACGAACCGCAGCACACGTTGAACGGCACGACGACCCGGTCGCCGACCTTCAGGTTGCTGACGCCCGGGCCGACCTCCTCCACGATGCCCATCGGCTCGTGGCCGACGATGTCGCCGGCCTCCATGAACGGGGCAAGGGTCTCGTAGAGGTGCAGGTCGGAGCCGCACAGGCCGGTGGACGTGATCCTGATGATCGCGTCCGTCGGCTCCTCGATCCGGGGATCGGGCACCTCGGTGACCTGCATGTCGTGGACGCCTTGCCAGGTGACTGCCTTCATCGCGCTGAACCGCCTTCGGGTCGGGATCGTCGAGCCGATCCCGTACCCGAGGCGGCGAGGCGCATGCAGCGCTGACGAGCTAACCCGCGCGGGTGCGGCACATCCAAGGGACAGTCAACCTTGGGGCCAGTTCTGGTAAAGACGGTCAAGCGTGTGACCTGCGCCACCTACAGTGCGCGCATGCCTGTGGGGGGCACGACCACCCGTGTGGCGCCGCGGAGAGCGCCCGTGCTGACGGCTGCGGGTTGGGCGGCCGGTGCGGCGTGCACCGCAGCCATCCTGGGGACGCCGTACCTGCGCTTCGGCTACCACAGTCCGGAGCTGCACCTGGTGCTCGACTCGGTCGACGCCTGCATCGCGCTGCTGCTGGCCTACCTGCTCGTCGGGCGGCTGCGGCGGACCCAGCGTCTGCAGGACCTGCTGCTGGTCGTGGGCCTGGTGCTCCTGGCCGTCGTCGCGCTGGGAGTCGCCCTCTCGGCCAGCCGGTTCGCCGAGCCGGCCCGGCAGACGTTCGGCGTCTGGCTGCCCGTCACCCTCAGGACCACGGCCGCGATCCTGGTCGCAGTCGCGGCCGTAGCCCCGGCGAGGTCGCTGACGCGGACGCAGGTCGTCCGCGGGTCGCAGGTCGCGCTGGTGGGGGCAGCGGCGGCGGTGGCACTCGTCTGGGTTCTGCGCAACGACCTGCCGGTGGCCGTGACCGCCACGCCTCCCGAGTCGGCGCAGCGTCCCGTCATCGACGGCCACCCGGTGTTCCTCGCTGCCCAGGCGCTGGGCGCCGCGTGCCTGCTCTTCGCGTCACTGCAGTTCACCCGACAGGCTCGGGAGCGGGGTGAGGAGGTGCTGCGCTGGCTCGGACCGGGCTGCGCGCTCCTCGGGTTCGCGCGGGTCAACTACCTCCTCTTCCCCTCGCTCTACTCCGGCTGGCTCTACACCGGAGACCTGCTGCGCACTGCCGGGTACGCGTGCCTCCTCGTGGGCGCGACCCGTGAGATCCGCGGCTACTGGGCGGCGCGCGCCGATCTCGCGGTCGTCGAGGACCGGCGCCGGCTCGCGCGCGAGCTGCACGACGGCGTGGTCCAGGAGCTGAGCTGGATCAAGTCAGAGGCCCGCGTGCTGTCCCGGGGCGCGGCGGACGCCCCGACCGTGCAGTCGATCCTCGACGCCAGTGACCGGGCGCTCGACGAGGCCAGGGCGGCGGTCGAGGCGCTGGGCCGGGACGCCGACGAGCCCCTCGGATATGCCCTGCACCGCTCGGCCCGCGACGTCGCCGAGCGGCACGGTGCCCGTGTGGTGGTCGAGCTCGACGACTCGGTGCAGGCCGACCAGCACCAGCGGCACGGGCTCGCCCGCATCGTCCGCGAGGCCGTCGGCAACGCCCTGAAGCACGGGGGCGCCGACTGCGTCCGCGTGACGCTCCAGGCGACGCCGGCGGGCGGCCGCCTGGTCGTGCAGGACGACGGTCGCGGCTTCGACGTGGCGACCGCGGCGTACGGCAACGGCTACGGGCTGACGAGCATGCGCGAGCGTGCCCAAGGACTGCCGGGGGCCTGCACCGTGACGTCCGAGCCCGGCCGCGGCACCTCGGTGGAGGTGACCTGGTGAGCGAGGAGCCCATCCGGGTCGTGATGGCCGACGACCACGCCCGCATGCGCACGCGGATCCGGGAGGCCCTCGAGGCCGGCGGATGCGTCGTCTGCGGCGAGGGCGCATCGGCGGACGAGGCGGTCGCGCTGGCCACCGAGCACCGACCCGACGTCGCGCTTCTCGACATCCACATGCCGGGCAACGGCATCACCGCCGCCCGGGAGATCGCCCGCACGCTGCCCGGCACCGCGGTCGTCATGCTCACCGCCTCCGCCGAGGACGCCGACCTCTTCGACTCGCTGCGAGCGGGCGCCTCTGGCTACCTGCTCAAGGACACCGACCCGGCTGTCCTCGTCGACGAGCTCCGCAGCGCGCTCGAGGGGGAGTCCCCTCTCTCGCGACGGATGGTCAGCCGGATCATGGAGGAGTTCCGCTCGCCGGCCACGCCGCGGTTCGTGCGCCGGTCCCGCGCCTCGGCGAGGCTGAGCGGGCGCGAGTGGGAGGTGATGGAGCTGCTCGGGGACGGGCTCTCCACCGACGAGGTCGCCCAGCGGCTCTTCCTCTCGCCCACGACCGTGCGGGTGCACGTGTCGAGTGTCCTGCGCAAGCTGCGCGTCAAGGACCGCGCGAGCGCCTTCAAGGTCCTGCGGGGGGAGTGAGGTCCGCGGCGCGGTCGACCAGCTGGGTCAGCGCGTCGATGAGGGCCTCGGCCTCGTGGAGCGAGTACGCCTCCGCTCCGACCAGCACGTACGGCCCCTCCCGCACGGCGGTGCCCGGGTCGTGCGGCTGGCACAACCGCAGGACCGCGTGACGCACCATCAGCGCGCCGCTGACGTGCACCGCGTCGTCCTCCCCGGGAAGACGTCCGTGGTCGAGCACGCACCAGGACGGGCAGCTGACCAGCCGGCGCGGCGACGGCACGACACCCATGACTTCCTCCCTCGGTCCGGTGTCGCCCGAGCTGCCTCCAGCCCACTGTCGTGGTCTGGAGGCAACTCCGAGCGCTGGAGCCTCCGCTACTTCAGCGAGATGTTGACCGTGCGGAGCACACCGTCACCGACATCGACCCTGAGCTGGTAGGTGCCGGCGGACAGCGTCTTCGTGTTGAGGTTGAAGACGTACTGGCCGCTGGTGGTGTCGTACCGGAACAGGTTGCCGGTGGTGGCGCTGGAGGTCGAGATCGCCTCGACCTCCTTGCCGGCGGGGACGGTGCCGAGCTTCTGCAGGTAGAGCCTCGCCTGCAGGTTGGTGATGCCCGCACTGGCGCCGGTGAGCTGGAACTTCACCGGGACGGTGCTGGCCAGCTTGAAGATCGAGCTGCCGTCGGTGTTGACCGGCTGCAGGATCCCGGACCAGGCCGCAGTGACCGTGACGGTGAACGTCTCCGTCCCGGTGTTGCCGGCCCTGTCCGTCGCCGTGCAGGTCACGGTGGTGCTGCCCAGCGGGAAGATGCTGCCGGACGCCTTGTCGCAGGTGGCCTCCACGGCGCCGTCGACGATGTCGCTCGCGGACGGCGCTGAGTAGGTCACGGCCGCGCCGTTCGCCGAGGTGGCCGTGGCTGTCCGGGCGGTCGACACCGTCAGGTTCGGTGCTGTGGTGTCCTCCACCGTCACGGAGAAGGTGTTGTCACCCAGGTTGCCGGCCTTGTCCTTCGCCGAGCAGGTGACCGTGGTCGTGCCGATCGGCAACACCGAGCCGGACGCCTTGCTGCAGGTCGCGGTCAGCGGCCCGTCGACGTCGTCGGAGGCGGTGACGCCGATGTAGGTCGCCACGGCGCCGCCGGGTCCGGTCGCCTCCTTGGTGAAGTCAGCCGGGACGGTGACGACCGGCTTGGTCTGGTCCTGCACCTCGACGGTGAAGGTGGCCGTGCCAGTGTTGCCGGCGGCGTCCGTCGCCTTGCAGGTGACGGTGGTGATCCCGATCGGGAAGCTGCTCCCCGAGGCCGGTGAGCACGCCACCGGGCGGACGCCGCTCACCAGGTCGCTCGCTCCAGCGCCGGTGTAGGCGACGACCGCGCCGGTCGGCGAGTCGTTCCCCGTCACCAGGTTGGCGGGCGCCTGGACCTCGGGCGGCGTGGTGTCCTGCACCGTGACGGTGAAGGACTTCGACCCCTTGTTGCCGGCCGCGTCGATCGCCGTGCAGGTCACCGTGGTGGTGCCGAGCGCGAAGACGGTGTCGGAGGACTGGGTGCAGCTCGGGTTGATCGGGCCGTCGACGAGGTCACTGGCGCTGACGTCGCCGTAGGCGACCTTGGCGCCGGTCGGGCCGGTGGCCTCGGCGACCTCGTCGGTCGGGACCTGGACGCTCGGAGCGGTGGTGTCGACGACGGTCACGGTGAAGCTCTCCGCGCCCGTGTTGCCGGCATCGTCGGTCGCCGAGCAGGTCACCGTGGTCGTGCCCAGGCCGAAGGTCGATCCCGAGGCCGGGTCGCAATCGGTGCTCACGGCACCGTCGACCGCGTCGTTGGCCGAGCCGGAGAAGGTGGCCGGGGCCCCGGCGGCCGACGTCGCCTCCGTCGTGACGTCCGCCGGGACCTGCACGGCAGGTGCCGTGGTGTCCTCGACCGTCACCGTGAAGGAGCTGTCGCCGGTGTTGCCGGCCTTGTCGGTGGCGGAGCAGGTCACGGTCGTCTCCCCCAGCGGGAAGACCGAGCCCGCGCCCTTGCTGCAGCGCACCACGAGCGCGCCGTCGACGTCGTCCTCGCCGGTGGCCGCGGCGAAGTCCACGGTGGCGCCGGTCGGACCGGTCGCCTCCACGGTGCGGTTCGCCGGAACGGTGACGACCGGCTTGGTCACGTCCTGGACATCGACGGTGAACGTCTCGGTGCCCTCGTTGCCCGCCTGGTCGGTCGCCGTGCAGGTCACGACGGTCGTGCCGAGTGCGAACGTCGTGCCGGACACCGGCAGGCAGCTCGCCGCGACCTTGCCGTCCACCAGGTCGCTGGCGGTGGCGGCCTCGTAGCTCACGGTCGCGTCGTCGTTGCCGACGACGAGGTTCGCCGAGGTGGTCACCACCGGGGCCGTGGTGTCACGCACGACCACGTCGAACGGGTCGCTGGTGCCGGTGTTGCCGGCCTTGTCCGTGGCGGAGCAGGAGAGCGTCGTGGTGCCGACTGGGAATCCGGCACCGGAGGCGTACGACGCTCCGGCGGGCGTGGTGCACGCCACCGGGCGGACGCCGTCCACGGCGTCGTAGGCGCTCGCGGCGAACTCGACCGGGGTGAGGGCGTCGGTGGCCTCGACGGGGTCAGGCGCCACCGCGGTGACCAGCGGCTTGCGCGTGTCGACGATGGTGTAGGTGGCGGAGGCCTTGGCGTTCAGGCCGCCGCCGTTGGCGGCGTCCGTGTAGTCGCAGGACGCGGTCTGGCTGCCGAGGCCCTCGGCGGCGCGCGGGCCGGTGATGGCCGCCAGGCTGGCGTCGAAGGAGCTGTTGCCGTCCTCCTTGTCGGTGACGTTGCAGCGTGCGACCGGCACGTTGCCGAACTCGTAGGACGAGCCGTTGACCACGTTGGAGATGGCGACGGTCGGTGCCGTGTTCACGACGGCGGGCTTGGTGACCGTCAGGGTGAAGCTCGCGCCGCTCGTGACGTACGTGCCCGTGCCGGCGTCGCTGATCGACACCGAGATCGCGTAGGTCCCCGGGATCGCGGAGGAGAAGTCGAAGTACTGCGTCGTGCAGTTGGTGTACTCGCGCGAGGCCGGAGTCACGGTCACGGCCGCAGGCGTGACCACGGTCAGCCTGGCGGGCGTTGAGTCCGCGGGATTGCAGCTGTTCTGGACGTCGCCGTCGCGATTGTTCTGGTTGGCGATCGTGTAGCCGATCGACGTCGTGTCGCCTGCGACCACGCTCGGGCTGCCGCCTGCGACGATGGTGTTCGACACGGTGTCGGCCTGGGCCGCGGTGGGCACCGCGAGCACTGCCAGGACGCTCGCGCTGACCAGCGCGAGCGCCCGGCGTCCCCACGAGCTCGCTCCTGTGGACCCCCCGGTCCCCCTGTGCGTTCGTTGCATGACTTGCCTTCCCCACGATTGCCGGCCGCCCCCTGCGGGCGAGCCCTCACCAAGGGTGTGGTGGGGGCCGCCACGGGAGAAGGGGTTCAGGTGTTCAGGGGCCTGAACGCAGCGTTCAACCAGGTAAACGCAGCAGACGGTCGTCGGAAACCGCGACCAGACGCGTCACCGCATGTCGAACACCAGCCTCGCCGGCACCTCCCCGGCCAGCACCTCCTCGAAGCACGCGTTGACATCGTCGAGCTTCCGGCTCTCGGTGACGACGCGGGTCAGCCCGCGGGCGTGGAGGTCGAAGCAGGTGGCGAGGTCGTTGCGGGTCCCGACCAGCGAGCCGATGATCGAGATGCCCTTGAGCACGGTCTCGAAGACCGGGAGCTCGAGGCGGTTGTCGGCCGGCAGGCCGACCAGGACGAGGCGACCGTTGGGGTTGAGGGCGGCGTGCGCGGCGCGCATGGCGGCAGGCGACGGCACCGTCACGAGGGCGATGTCGACGCCGCCCAGGTCGGCGAGCTGCGCCGCCTGGTCGCCGCGCGCATCGACCACGTGGTCGGCTCCGAGGTCCTTGGCCAGCTGGAGCTTGTCGTCGTGCACGTCGACGGCGACGGTGCGGGTGCCGAAGATGCGCGCGTACTGCAGCCCGAGGTGGCCGAGGCCGCCGATGCCGACGACCATGCACGTCTCGTCCGGCTTGGGGTTCGCGACCTTGAGCGCCTTGTACGTCGTCACGCCGGCGCAGGTCAGTGGCGCCGCGTCCATCGGGTCGACGCCGTCGGGGACGGGTACGACGTGGCTGGCCCACGCGACGGCGTACTCGGCGTAGCTGCCGTCCATCGTGTAGCCCATGTAGGACGGGCTGGTGCAGTAGGTCTCCCAGCCGTCCACGCAGTAGCGGCAGTGGCCGCAGGCCTGGCCGAGCCACGGCAGGGCGACGCGCTGGCCGACCGCGACGGGCAGGTCGCCCTCGCCGACGGCCTCGACGATGCCGACGCCCTCGTGTCCGGGGACGAGCTGGTCCTTGGGCTTCACCGGCCACTCGCCGCGAGCCGCGTGGATGTCGGTGTGGCACAGCCCGCAGGTCTCGATGCGGACGAGCACCTGGCCGGGACCGGGCGCGGGTACGGCCAGGTCGCGGATCTCGAGCGGTGCTCCGAGGGTGGGGACGACGGCAGCCTTCATGGCGTGCTCCTCTGTGGTCTGGGTGCGGCGCGGAATGCGCCGAGGGAGCAGCTGGCTCCACCTCGAGGGTCGTCGTGTCGCGGGTCGGCCGGCAGGGGCGTTGGGCCCCGGGTGCGGGGCGAAGGTCCTGCCCCGCTTGGTGTAGACCGCGGTGATCTCCGCGGCCGCGGTGGCGAGGGCGTGCGGCACTTGCCGTGGTATTCGAACAGGTGTACGATGGTGCGTAGCACGCCGATCCGGAACGGGTCCCGTCTGAGGCGACGAGGATCTGGGGGTCGGGACAGTCATCCATAGAACCCGTCGTGGTGCTGGCGGGATGCCGTTGGTGCGGCTCACGGATGGCGACCGTGGCGAATGGGCCGGCACGTCTCACCGCACCACCCCGGGAGCGGGTGGGTGTTCGTGACGTGCTCGAGGAGATGGCCCAGTGCACCAGGCTCAGCCCCACCCGGTCGTGGCGTGTGCCGCGGTCCTCGACGGTGCGCTGAAGGACGTCGCGTCGGTGGAGCCGGGGTTCATGTCGGTGGGGGAGAAGCAGGCCGCGCTGACGGCGCTGGCCTCCGTGCGCTCGGAGCTCGACGCACTGACCGCGCGGGTGCTGGCGGCCTCGGGTGACGTGGCTGACGCGCACGGGCTGCGTGACGCGGCGGCGTGGCTGGCGGTCCAGACCCGGGCCACGCAGCGTGAGGCGCGCCGCGACCTCGCACTCGGGCGGGCGCTGGAGCAGCACCCGTGGGTCGCGTCGGCGTTGACGTCCGGTGGGCTGCGGACGGAGCAGGCGCGGGTGATCACCGCGGCGGTCGACGCGCTCCCCTCCCACGTCGACACGCAGACGCGCGAGGCCGCGGAGACGGTGCTGCTGGGGCTGGCCGAGAAGCACGACGCGCGTGAGCTCAAGCAGATCGGCAAGCGGATCCTCGACGTGGTCGCCCCCGAGGTGGGGGAGTCCCACGAGGCGGCCGCGCTCGCGGCGGAGGAGGCCCGTGCCGCGGCCACGGTGGAGCTGAGCATGAGTGACGACGGCGAGGGACGCTGCCGCGGCAGCTTCGTGCTGCCGTCCCACATCGGCAAGATGCTCAAGCGGCACCTCCTCGCACTGGCCAACCCGGCCCGCCACACCGAGGCCGAGCTGCGTGAGGAGACCGGCGGGTGGAAGCCGCTGCGCCGCCGCCTGGGCGAGGCGTTCATCGAGTACGTCGAGCGCTACCCCACCGACGCCACACCACAGACCGCCGGGGTCAACGCCACCGTGGTGGTGACCATGACCCTCACCGACCTGCTGGCCGAGCACGCCACCGCGCTCCTCGACGACGGCACGCGGATGTCCGCCGGGCAGGCACGCCGGCTCGCGTGCGAGGCCGGGATCATCCCCGTCGTCCTCGGCACCGACTCCCAGCCCCTCGACATGGGGCGCCTGCGACGGCTGTTCACCAAGGCCCAGCGCATCGCCCTCGGGCTGCGCGACCGCGGCTGCACCGCCCGCGGGTGCGAGACCTCAGCGTCGGGCTGCCACGCCCACCACGACGACCCCTGGTCCCGTGGGGGACTCACCGACCTGACCAACGGCCGGCTGCTCTGCCCGCGCCACCACCGCCTGGCCCACGACTCCCAGTACGCGATGACCATCCACGCCGACAACAAGGTCACCTTCGCCAGGCGGACGTAGACCGACGGGGGCGACCGTCGATCAACGCGAACAAGCTGAAGCGAGGCTGGCCTCGTCGAGTGGTCCTGGAGCTTGCTTCGCTCGCTCCTCGGCCAGCGATGGAGTCTGCAGCCGCGATCGGCCGCTCGAGGTTGCGCTCGAACCCGGGGACTTGCAGGGGCGTCGGGCCCGGCATGCGGGGCGAAGGGTCCTGCCCGGGCTACGGCAGCCGGACCTGTGGATGACCTCCACCCATCGGCATGCCGATGTCGGCGGCCAGTCGTAGCGTCCGCCGACAACGAAGGGGGACCCGGATGGGCGTCAACAACAGGAAGCGCAGGGCGGCGAGGCAGCGCAAGCAGGCGCGCGATCGCCACGAGACAGGAGCGCAGGGCGGCTTTCACCCGCCCGGGGCCGAGAGCTGGGACGCCGAGACGGCGTACGACCTCGTCGAGGCCAAGGTGCTTGCCGCCGTACGCCGCCTGGGCCGGCAGCGGCTCGCCGGCGCCGAGCTGGTGAGCGTCGCGGAACGGCTGGTCGCCAGCGTCGCGCCGCACCCGCGCCACGTGGTCGAGATCGTGGTCAGCGACCTCCTCCTCCGGGTGGTCAAGGCCGTGGCCGACGGCGGCTGGTCGCCTGCGGACCTGGCCGAGCTGGTCCGGCGCAACCTGAGCCCGGCGTACGTCCCGCCCCTCGCCGCCGCGCTGCACGAGGATTGTCGCCAGCACCCGCGCGGTCACGCATGGCAGTCGGCGGTGGACCGGATCGGCTCCCAGCCCGCGCTGCTGCTCGGCGCGAGCGAAGCCCTGCCGTCGGCCCTGGGGCTGGCCGCGCTGCTGACCCACACGCCGTTGCTGTCCGACGCCGTTGCCGCCACTCGTCCGGAGGACGGCACCGAGCATCCCAAGCTCGCACGGGTGCGCGCACTGCTGGCGAAGGCGGAGTCCACCGAGTTCGACGAGGAGGCCGAGGCGTTGTCCGCCAAGGCCCAGGAGCTGATCTCTCGATATGCCCTGGACCGGCTGGTGGACGAGGGGCCGGCCCGGGACCGGAGCGACCTGCAGGTCCGGCGGCTCTGGCTGGATGCGCCCTATGTGCGGGCCAAGACGGCGCTCGTGTCTGCCGTGGCGTCGGCCAACCGGTGCCGTGCCGCGAGCGCCGAGCGGTGGGGCTTCTGCGTGGTCGTGGGAGCGGCGCACGACCTGGACGCGGTCGAGCTGCTGGTCACCTCGCTCCTGGTCCAGGCCGACGCGACGATGCTGCGCCACGGACGACGCTCCGACCGAGGTGGGACCACCCGCACCAGGTCCTTCCGCCAGTCGTTCCTGACCGCCTACGCCACCCGCATCGGCCAGCGGTTGGC
Organism: Nocardioides sp. BGA-UO-ETr-FS32; assembly: GCF_059567905.1. Lineage (NCBI taxonomy): Bacteria > Bacillati > Actinomycetota > Actinomycetes > Propionibacteriales > Nocardioidaceae > Nocardioides > Nocardioides sp. BGA-UO-ETr-FS32. Next base: position 373,658 of record NZ_JCAQOX010000014.1, read on the forward strand.
CGCCGCCAATGTCGCAGCTGCCCGCGCGGGCGAGGTGGACCTGCTCCCGGTGCTGCGCTCGCAGGAGGTCAAGGTCGCCGAGGAGTTCGAACGGCTGGTGCCGCACACCGTCGGAAGGTCGGCGAGCGTCAGCAACGGTGAGGGCTGGGCCGCCGGGCTCGCAGCCGCCGACCTCGCGGTGCTCGACGTCCACGGACGACTCGATGCGGGATGAGAACGAGGTGTGTAGCGTGTGTGTATGGCCCGGATCAATGTCTACGTCCCCGACGAGCTGGCCGCTCGCAGTCGTGAGGCGGGCCTCAACGTGTCGGCGCTGACCCAGCAGGCCATCGCCGCCGCGCTGGCGGTCGAGCAGACGGACGCCTGGCTCGCGGCTCTCGCTCCCCGACGGTCGACCGAGGTCGCCGTCGACGACGTCCTGGCCGCGCTCGACGAGGTTCGGGACGACTTCGGTGCCGCCGGCTGACAGCTGGGTGGTCGATGCCTCGGTGCTGGTCGACCTCGTCATCGGTGGCGCTGCTGCCACTGGCAGCGCCGCGGCGCTCGCCGGCCACCGGCTGCACGCGCCGGCTCACGTGGACGTCGAGGTCGCGTCTGCGCTGGCTCGCCTGCATCGTGCCGGCGCGATCAGCAGGGCCGCGGCGGGTCGCGCAGTGAGCGCCTTCGCCGACGCCCCGCTCGTACGCCACGAGCTGCCGACCCTGCTGCCCGGGGCGTGGAAGCGGCAGTCGCGGCTGAGGGTGGCCGATGCGTTCTATGTCGAGCTCGCGCACGAGCTGGGCACCCGGGTGCTGACCGTCGACGCCCGCCTCGCTCGCGCCACGACGTACGCCGTGCTGCCGGCGGGGATCGGGTAGCACCTCACCCAGCGATGGAGTCGGCATTCACCACGAGGTCGGCCGAGCCCCGCGTGGACGCCACCAGCGCGGCGTTCGGCTCGTCGACCTGCTCGACCCATGCCCGCGCCGCGGCCGGTTGCTTGCCGAACCGCTCGTGCCGCCGCACCAGCCGGTCGCGGCGTACGTCGTCGTCCACCTCCACGAACCACACCTCCGTGCACAGCGGGCGTACGCGCTCCCACCCGCCGTCGGGCAGCAGCAGGTAGTTGCCCTCCGTGACCACCAGCCGCACGGACGACGGGATCGCGATGGCAGCGGCGATCGGCTGCTCGAGGTCGCGCTCGAAGCCGGGGGCGTACAGGGTCCGGCCGGGCTCGTCGTGCAGCCGCTGGAGGGCCGCGACGTAGCCGTCGACGTCGAATGTCTCCGGCGCTCCCTTGCGGTCACGGAGCCCGAGCCGATCGAGCTGGACGTCGGCGAGGTGGAACCCGTCCATAGGCAGGTGCCCGACGGAGTCCGGACCGAGGTCGGAGCGCAGCCGCTCGAGCAACTGCGAGGTCAGCGTGGACTTGCCCGCGCCCGGTGCGCCGGCGACGCCGAGCACCACCCGCCCCGGATGGGCGAGGAGCGAGACGGCGCGGTCGGCCAGCCGGGACGGCGACGAGCTCGCGCTCAGTCGCGCTCCCACGGGGCCTCTTCACCCATCTTCGCGTAGTACTTCGCGAGATGGCTCTTGACCCGGTCGACGTCCTCGGCGGGCAGGTCGACGCCGCCGCGGCCACCGGACATCACGTTCCCCGCCGCCATGACCCCGCGCGGGACGGCGCGCAGTCGACCGTCGATCACGTCGGCGACCAACAGCTTGTAGGCGGTGAAGTTGTCCTTCTTGTCCGCGTCGTACCAGACGTGGGCGTCGCGGTACTTCTCGTTGGGCTCGTCCTCTGCCCCGGCCCACTCGCGCACCCGCTTCTCGGCGGCGGCGCCGTCCCAGTCGTGGTCGCGGTCGGTGAGAGGCAGGTCCTGGAAGCTCGTCACAGCCATGCCTCCACGGTGGTCCCGCAGCCGGCGCGACGCAACACCCCGAGGGCGGACGCCGGAGCCAGGCGACTACCGGATCCCGACGACGTCGGCCGGGATGGGACGGATCTCGCCGCGGGTGGCGAGGTGCACGACCTCGCACGGCACGCAGGCGCGGCGCGCGGCGGCGTACAGGCTCCTCGCCCAGGCGCGGTCGGTGTCGGTGATCGTGCCCTTCCCCGGCCGGGACCGGAGGAACGCGACTCGTACGCCGGGTGCCACCTCGCGGTCGAGCATGAGCAGGATCTCCGCGAGGCCGTCGACGTGGGCGGCGTCGGGCGGGTCCTCGCACTCCGAGATCTCGGTCAGCTGGGGCAAGGGACGATCGTCGACGACGAGCATCATCCAGACGCTGTGGCGGCCGAAGCTCCACGGACCCATGAGCTCGCGCCACGCGTCTTCCACCTGTGTCTGGGTCGTGAGTACTGGTTCGAACATGACGCCGAGCCTGCCTCTGTCGAAGGCGTCTGGCGAACGAGTCTCCACAGGGCTGCGGGTTGTCCACAGATCTGCATCAGCTGCTTGTGGCGGCTGACCGCACCGGCCTTGGCTGGAGTCATGTCTCGGAACCCCACTCCCGGCTTTCGCCGGCTGCCGCGCGTCGCCGACCGGATGACCGCCGCTCACTTCGACCTCGTGACGCAGTCACTCGCCGCCGAGCGGTCCGGCGATGCCGCCCGTGCGCTCGAGCTGCACTCATCCGTCCCCGCCTTCAAGAAACGCAGCCGGCACAACGTGCTGCTGACCCAGCTCGCCTCGCTCGGCGACGACCTCCCCGACTGGGTCTGGGCACGCTGGATCGCCTACCAGGCCATTCGCTGCGAGGACAAGGACACGGAGACGGGGAAGATCCAGCGACTCGCCCTGACGTACGTCCTCGAGACCGTCCACGACGACCAGCTCGCCGACTGCCACGCCAACGGCGGCGACCCGGTGAAGGTGGCCTCATGGGTGGCCTCGGAGTCGTGGCTGTTCCACCAGCTCCTCGTCCACGAGCTGGGTGGGCTCGCTCGCTTCGTGGACGAGCTCGCGACGGGTCGTCTCGCCGAGCGCAGCGCGCTGGCACGGTCCTGGGTGGGCGCACCGTTGGGCGGCTACCTGGTCGGACCGCCCCTGCCCCAGGGGCGCCTGTGCGTCGAGGACCTGGCCGCTGACTCGTGGACCGAGGTGCTCGACCTGGGCGCCCGGGCGAACGCAGGCGACTCGGGATGGGTCCTGGGGCGACTGGTGCCGAGTGGCGTCGACGACCTCCCCATGTTCGACAGCCCGCCGATCGCCGTACCGGAGCAGGTGGCCCGGGACGTGGCGGCAGCACCGAAGCCATGGCTGCGGGTGAAGGAGGCCCTCGACGAGGGCAGGCTCGTCGAGCGTCACTTCATGCGCACCGACCTCGAGCTGGTCACCGACGTGCCCAGCATCGACCTGCTCCGGGTCGGTACGCCGCCCGCCGACCTCGAACGCGTGACCGCCCAGCTGCGTGCCGGCCGTGACGAGATCCCTCGTGCGGCCTTCCGCGTCCTGCGACGAGCCGTCGACGGCACCCTGCAGGAGTCCGACGCTCCCCACGTCGCGGCGGCGGTCCTCCAGCCCGGCACCCGGTCCGACGCGCGGCGGTTGCTCGTCCGCGAGGGCCAGTACGACGTGTGGGCGCGGTGGGCCGCGCTGGTGCACCAGCCCGCACGTGGGCTGCTCCTCGACCTCGCCGAGACGTGCCGGGCGGCCGGATGACCTCGCCGTCCGGTCGCACGCCTTGCTCCGGTGCCCGATTCGGACCTTCGCCGGGTCCGATCGGCCGTGCCCGGGTGTGACGTCACGGCACTCCCACGCGTGGAGGCGTCGAGGTCGACGGCAGAGCACCTCGACGACCTCCGGGGCGATCGTTGAGCCGGTGCTACCTCGACACCTCCGGTGCGCTGAAGCTCCTGGTGGAGGAGGCGGAGTCTGACGCGCTCGCGGATGAGCTCCGTCGTCGGAGGCCGACGCTGGTGGCGTGCCTCCTGCTCGAGACCGAGCTGCGTCGCGTCGTGGCACGCGAGCCCGCCCTGACCCAGCGAGCCGTGAGCGAGCTGCTGCGGGGCGTCGACGTCCACGAGCTGCCGCCGCCCCTCTTCACCGAGGCAGGCCTGCTCCCCGGCGCCGGCCTGCGGTCGCCCGACGCCCTGCACCTGGCCGCGGCCATTCGCCTCGAGGTCGAGTCGGTGATCACCTACGACCTGCGCATGGCGGAGGCGGCGACGTCGCTCGGCATGGACGTCCTCGCCCCTGCCTGACAGCCGGTGGGAGGCCGGCGGCTCACTCCAGCAGGTGCTCCAGCGCCCTCCTCATCACCTCGTTGCGCTCCGCGGGGGTGGCGATGCCCTCGAACCCGAACCCCATCAGGAGCGAGTCGGGCGTCGAGACGGCGGCGCCCACGGGGAACCCGCTGGCGTCGGTCACGATCCAGTCGTTGCCGTTGGCGGCGCTGCCCGGAGGAGCACCGGACACCTCCCAGCCGTCGAGACCGGACTCGAACGAGGTCGACGAACCGTCGGGCAGGGTCGCGTCGTCGACGAACGTGCCGAGGTTCTGGGTGGCCCAGTCGCTCGCGTAGGTGATCGACACCTCGACCTGGCCGCCGGCCCAGTCGCCGAGGTCGACGCTCCACTCCTGCCAGCCGGCGGAGTTGCCGGACGCGGCGTGCCACGTGCCGGTCTCGCCGCTCGGCGAGCAGGTCCCGGAGGCCTCGTCCAGCGTCTGGTAGTGGTCGAGCTGCGGGTGCAGCTCGCGCCAGCCCGCGGCACAGCTGTCGCCGGTCTCCTGCGAGGTGTGGCCGTTGAGGTCGGGCAGCGTCGTCCAGTCGTCACCAGCAGGCGTACGCGCCTCGACGAACACGTAGTCCCAGTCGCCCTCGGTGTCGTAGGACGTCCAGAAGTCGAGGGTGCCGCCGCCGGCCGGGACGTCCACCGTCCTGGTCAGCCGCTTGTAGGACACGTCGGCGAGCTGGCTGTAGACGTACTGGTCGCCGGTGTGCGGGTCGAACGGTCCGCCCGGCTTGTCCCAGCGGGCAGAGGGCCAGCTCTCGAACTGCGGGAACTCATCGACGGGGAGGATGCCGCTGGTCGAGATGAACGACGAGGTCGCGTCCTGGTTGTCCGCCGAGCCCGGCCCGTTCATCGCCCAGCTAGCGCCGGCGAAGGGGGCGTCGACCCCGGCCACGTCGTAGACGTCGCCGTTCTCGTCGTGCCCGTCGCCCGCGATCTGCAGGTAACCGCCGAACCAGTACTGCAGCACGTCGTTGGTGCTGTCTCCCGAGCCGCGCAGCCGCAGGCACCGACGCGGGTCGATCCCGGCGGGGAGCGGGTTGCAGGCGATCTCGCCCTGCGGGTCGTAGAGCTGGGTGCCGACACCTGCGCCGGTGTACTGCGCGCCGGCCCAGTCGCCGGTGTACATGACCTGGCCGCCCTCGTTCATGTAGGCGCGGAACTCGTACATCTGGTCGAGCGCGAGCCGGTCCGCGTTGCCGCCGGCGCGCCCGGCGGTGCGGGTCACGATGTCGTCGCCGGTGTACCAGACGGCCGCGTCGTAGTGGCTGAGCACACCGAGGGCATCGGGAGCCGTACGGCCCTGGGCGTCGACGTCGTAGACGTCGGCGTCCTCACCGTTGGCGTCGAGGGCATCGAGGTAGTAGTCGAGGTAGTGCGGACCGGGCGTCTGGTTGGGCGAGGCGCCCGTGTAGTCCTCCGCCGCGACGACGAGGACCCGGTTGCCGGACTCGGAGACCGCCTCGTAGGTGAACGACTCGCTGCTCTCGCCGCCACCCTCGAACCACACCTCGACGGTGTCGCCGGGATCGGTGCCGGTGACCGTGCCGCGGACCTGGTGGTAGTGCGTCGAGGTCATCCCGAAGCGCTCACCCCCGGTCCACTCGGTGGTGGGGCCCGACTGGGTGGGGCCGCCGTTGACCTTCCACTTCGCGGTGACCGCGCCGAGGCTCCGCTTGGCGAGCACGGCGACGGTCTGGGGGTCGCCGTACGACTTCTCGAAGCTGAGGTTCACCGCCGGCAGGCCGGACTTGTAGGCGTCCTCGGTGTCGAGGTGGAACGGCTTGGTCTTGATGCCGAGCACCGACTTCGGGTCGTCCGGGTCGGTGGCCGACTCCGCCACGGACTCGGCGAACGGCCGGTTGCGCTCGAACTCCTCGGCCACCAGCTGCTCGTCGTCGGGGAACACGAAGCCGCACCCGGGGCAGCCGGGAGAGAGCTCGGGGGTCCAGGCCAGGGTGCCGGTGGCCTCCTGGGCGTAGCCGTCGATCTCGCCGTTGGTGATGTAGAGGACGTCGGAGGACAGGCCCGGGTGGAAGCCGTCGATCGCCGGCTCGTCGAGGTTGCCCGAGAGGGCGTGGTAGATCGGGTCGTCCGCGGTGGGGGTGCCGATCTGCCAGCCGTCGTTGTAGAGCAGCCAGCGGCCGTTGGAGTGGTAGTTGACCATGAACTCGGCCTTGGCCGTGTTGAAGAGCTTGATCCCTGCCTGGGTCTCCGGCTCGGAGGCGGGCGAGGGGCCGCGGTAGGTCTCGCTGGAGGGGATGTCGGAGGAGCCCTCGTTGTCGTAGCCCCAGTGGGAGGGGTAGTTGCGGTTGGGGTCGACACCGTCGCCGACCTGCGTGACGCCGTCGCCGTTGTTGTCGCGCAGGTTCTTGCGCCACAACCTCTCGTCGGTGAACGTGTACTCGTAGCCGTCGGGGTTCATCACCGGCACGAACCACAGCTCGGTGCTCTGGAGGAGCTTCTTGGTCGGCTCGTCGTCGGCCTCCCACCGCTCGAGGTAGGTGTACATCAACCGACGGACCATCTCCGGAGCGATCCACTCCCGCGCGTGCTGGGTGGCGCTGAAGATCACCGCCGGGCGCGAGCCGTCCTTCTGGCCGCGGGCACCCTGGGTCATCTTGAGTGCGAGGATGTCGCGGCCCTGGTAGGTCGTGCCGAGCTTCACCAGCTTGGTGACGCCGGGGTAGTCCCTCGCGATGGTGGTGAGCTGGTCGTGGTAGCCGCCGGCCTCGTCGTAGGACTTCCACACGTTGTAGCCGAACTCGGCCTGCGCGGCGGCGAACTGCCGCACAGTCTGGCCGCCCTTGACGCGCGCCAGACGCACGTCGATGCCCTGCCCGCGCAGTCGCTCGGCCTCGTCCTTCGTCAGGACGAGGTCGACGCGGGTCGTGTCACCGGTCGGGTGCGCCTCGTGGAGGTCGTAGCCCTGGCGGGCGAGCGTACGCAGCTGCCCGGCGCTGACGTCCCTCGCGGTGTAGGCGTCCAGCGGCTGGTCGGCCCGCGGGGCGCTCCGGGCGGCGGTGGGCGGCGAGGTCGAGGAGGGCGGAGCCAGGCCCACTCCCAGCGCGGCGACGGCGACGGCGACGACGGATCCGGACAGGAGACGGCGCATGGTGGACCTCCGAGTGGGTGTGATCCACGTCACACTGCCACCGCTGGCCTCGTACGGGAATACCCAAGTTGGGACGAGCGGTAGCGTCGCCCCATGCCTGACCTCGAGGCGGCGCTGCGACCGTACGTCGACTCCGGTGCCGTCCCGGGCCTGGTCGCGCTCGTCGCGCGAGGCGACGACGTCGAGGTCGTCACCCTCGGCACGCAGAGCTCGAGCGGCACGCCCATGGCACGCGACTCGATCGTCCGGGCGGCATCGATCACCAAGCCGCTGACGGCCGCGCTGCTGATGCTGCTCGTCGAGGACGGACGCATCGACCTCGACGCGCCGGTCCGCGACCTGCTCCCCGAGCTCGCCGAACCGCGGGTGCTGCGCGAGCTCGAGAGCCCACTCGACGACACGGTGCCGTGCGCGCGGCCGATCACCGCGCGCCACCTGCTGACCGGGACGGCGGGGCACGGGTTCTGCACGTGGGAGTCGGCCGTCACGCCGCTGCTGGTGGAGCAGCTGGGCCAGGGCGCGGGCGACATCCGCGACGTGCCCGCGCTCGACGAGTGGATGCGGCGGCTGTCGGAGATCCCGCTCATGCACCAGCCGGGCGAGGGCTGGACCTACAACACCTCGTACGACGTGCTCGGCGTCCTCGCCTCGCGGGCGGCCGGTCAGAGCCTCGCCGACACCATGGCCGAGCGCCTGCTCGAGCCGCTCGGCATGGGCGACACCGGCTTCCACGTCCCGGCCGACAGGCGCGGACGGTTCACCACGCTCCACGGCTGGCAGGACGGCGCGCTCCGGGTGCGCGACGAGCCCGACGGCTGCTTCGTCCGCCCGCCCGCCTTCGCGTCCGGGTCAGGCGGGCTCGTCACCACGGCCGACGACTGGCTGTCCTTCGGGCGGATGCTGCTGGCCGACGGCGGCGACCTCCTGCGACCGGAGTCGGTGCGGCTGATGATGACCGACCACACGACACCACGGCAGCGAGGGCTGGGCGGGTTCTTCCTCGACGGCCAGGGCTGGGGGTTCGGCGGCGGCGTCGACATCGAGCTGCTCCACGAGTGGAACGTCCTCGGCCGCTACGGGTGGGTCGGCGGCACCGGCACCGCGGCGTACGTGGACCCGCTCGCCGGCACCGTGTCGATCGTCCTCACCCAGGTCGAGCTCGGTGGCCCCGACTCGGCGAAGGTACTCGAGGCGTTCTGGCGAGCCGCCGCCTCGTAGTGCGGTCGCCCGGGTCGGTCACGCGCCCAGCGCGTCGAGCCCGTGGTAGACCGCGAAGGCGGGCCAGACGATCCCCTCGAGGATCGCCAGGACGTGCTGCCAGAAGCCGTCGGCCTGCATCCAGAAGTAGACCCACGCACCGAACATGCCGATGCCGTAGATGGCGTTGCCCGCCTGTCCCGTGGTGCTGCTGCCCTTGCGATCAGCCATGGTGGCCTCCCTCGTCATCGACGCTAGGCGGACGCGCGACCCGCTGACAGGGCCGTTCGGCCCTCGCGGGCCCGGGCAGACGACTCCAGCCACCGCGCCACCCCCAGCCCGACGAGGGCGAGCAGCACGCCTGCCGGGAGGTCGAGCACCCAGTGGTTGGCGGTGGCCAGCACCACCCAGCACATGACGAGCGGGTGCAGCACGCACCAGGCCCGGAGAAGCGGGGACCGGGACAGCCGCCACACCACCACGGACACGACCACCAGGTAGCCGACGTGGAAGCTCGGCATCGCGGCGATCTCGTTCGCGACGCCGACCGGACGGGCGGCAGCGTCGATCGCCGTGGAGGCGATGGTGTCGGTGTAGCCGAGGTCGGTGAGGCGGGGCGGGGCGAGGGGCCAGAAGGCGTACACCGGCAGCCCGACCACGCCGCCGGCGAGCAGGGCGTTGCGCAGGAAGGCGTACTCGCGGGGACGGCGTACGAACAGCACGACCAGCGAGCCGGCGACCACGGGCAGGTAGCCCCACACGTAGAACCAGGAGGCGAAGGTCGCCAGCCACGGCACGGCCTCGACGGAGTCCTGGGCCGCGTGCTCCCAGTCCAGGTGCAGCGACTCCTGGAGCGACAGGAGCGAGTGGGCGTGGGCGAGCGCGACGTCGAGGTCGTCGAGGGTGAACCGGCGGGCCAGCAGATTGGCGAGCAGCGCCACGCCGACCACGCCGACCTCGACCAGCACGCCTCGCAGCCCCGGGGCGCGCCGGAGCAGGAGGGAGCTCATCGCCGTGGCGGCCACACCGGGACGATCTGCTCGACGGTGAGGGACGGGTCGGCGAGCAGCTCCGGCTCCGCGACCAGCCGACGGATCACCTCGGACGTCTTGGCGAAGTAGAAGCCGTCGGTCGCGCGCTCGTCGAGGGTGTAGGCGACGTCGACGCACTGCCGCGCGACGACCGCACCGGACTCGTCGACCACCGGCTGCGGCGCCACCCGGCCGATCGCGACGAAGGCGCTCGCGGTGCCGGTCTCGTAGAGGTGGTGGAAGGGCGGGTCGATGCCGATCGAGCCTGCGTGCACGACGTACACGCTGGTGTAGAGCGGGATCGCCTCGACCAGCCTGCGCGGCATCAGGTTGTGGTAGTCCAGCCACCGCAGCCCGCCGGCGATGCCGGACAGCACCGGCCGCGGCCACGAGGCGAAGAAGTCGACCAGCCGGTCGTCGCCGCCGCGCTCGACGGCGGCCCGCTCGCGGCGTACGACGCCGTCGACGAGGCGGCGCACGTCCTCGACCGACTCCTCGCCGGTCAGCACGATCCGGGCCTCGGACTCCTCCGCCTCCTCGGTCATGCCCTGCTTGACGACGAACGAGACGGCGATCTCGTCGTGCTCGTACGTGCGGCGACCGGCGACGAACCGGTTCGTCTGGGGGCGCAACCGGATCGTGCGCCCGATCGCGGTCAGGAAGACGTGGAAGAGAGTCACGCGCTCGTCGCGGGGACGTCCGGTGTTGGTCTCGTCGAGCCAGGCGAGGAGGCCGTCGACCTCGATCCGCTGCGTGAAGTAGACGAGGGACTCCGTGCGGGTGCGCATGAGGTAGGGGACGACGCGGCGCAGCGGCGGCAGGTCACCGACGTACGTGCCGTCGGAGCGCCGCTTGAGGGCCATGCTTCGACGGTAGTCCGGATCACCGGTCACGCGACGGCCGGAAGGCCCCTGATCCATGACGTTTGGCCCTGCTCCCTCCGGTGCCCGCTCCCTAGGTTGAGGGCGACGGGGAGGGGTGCAGATGACGGACGACGTGCTGGTGGTGGACTCGCTGGTCCGCCGGTTCGGAGACCTGACGGCGGTGGACGAGGTGTCCTTCCGCATCGCGCCGGGGGAGACGTACGGACTGCTCGGACCCAACGGGGCCGGGAAGACGACGACGATCTCGATGGTCGCGGGGCTGATCGCGGCCGACGCGGGGACGGTCACGGTCGCGGGGTTGCCGATGACGCCGCGGACCACGGAGCCGAAGCGCCACCTGGGGCTGGTCCCGCAGGAGCTCGCGATCTACCCCGACCTGACCGGGCGGGAGAACCTCGCCCTCTTCGGCAAGCTCCAAGGCCTGCGCGGCGCCGAGCTCAAGGGCCGCGTCGACGAGGTGCTCACCCTGATCGGCCTCGCCGACCGCGCGAAGGACCGCAGCAAGGAGTACAGCGGCGGCATGAAGCGCCGCCTCAACATCGGCATCGGCCTGCTCAACCGGCCCACGCTGCTGATCCTCGACGAGCCGACCGTCGGCGTCGACCCGCAGTCGCGACACGCGATCCTCGAGTCCGTCGAGGCGCTGTCGGGCGAGGGGATGGCGGTGCTCTACACGACGCACTACATGGAGGAGGCCGAGCGGCTCTGCGACCGCATCGGCATCATCGACTCCGGCCGGCTCCAGGCCGAGGGCACGCGCGACGAGCTGATCCGGCTCACCGGAGGCGTCGACACGATCCGGCTCGGCGGCACCGGCGACCTGGCCGGCGCGGCGGAGGAGCTGCGCCGGATCCCCGGCGTCGAGCGGGTCGAGGCCGAGCGCCGCACCGCGATCCTCACCGTCCGCGACGCACCGGCGCTGGTCGCCCAGGTGGTGGGGACGGCGGCCTCGCGCGGCGTCACCCTCGCCGACGTCGAGATCTCGCGGCCCGACCTCGAATCGGTCTTCCTGCACCTCACCGGCAAGGGCCTGAGGGACTAGGGGGCGACACGTGCGCCAGCTGCTCGCCCTCACCGGCTCCGACCTGCTGCAACGACTGCGTGACAAGTCGGTCCTGATCTTCGCCCTCGTCGTGCCGATGGCACTGATGTCGGTCTTCAACCTCGTCTTCAGCCAGGCCGACGACATCGAGATCAAGCCCCTGACCGTCGCCGTCAGCGCCCCGGCCGGTGACGACCTCGCGGCCGTGCTCACCGACGTCCTGCGCTCCCTCGACGGTGCCGACGAGCTCGACGTGACGGTCGAGGAGGTCGACGAGGCCGCCGGCCGACGACAGGTCGAGGACGGCGACGCGGCCGTCGCGCTGCTCGTGCCCGACGGGTTCGGGTCGGCCGCACGAGCCGGCGAACCGGTCACCGTCGAGGCCGTACGCGGTGACGAGGCGGGACTCGAGGCCGACATCGTGCTGTCCGTCGTCGACGGCTTCCTCGGGCAGGTCGCCGCCGGCGCTGTCACCGCCCGGGCCGGCCTGGCCGAGGGAGTCGCGATGACCGACGTCCCGGCGCTCGTCGAGCAGGCGACGACGGGCGGGCCGGCGTACGACCTCGCGCGCGGCGAGGCCTCCGACGAGCAGCTCGACGCGGGCGCGGCCCTGGTGGCGGGGCAGGCGGGCCTGTTCCTGCTGTTCACCGTCGGCTTCGGCGTCACCGGCCTGCTCGTCGACCGCGAGTCCGGCACGCTCGCGCGGCTGCGGTCGATGCCGATCCCCGGCTGGGTCATCGTGGCGTCCAAGGCGCTGGTGAGCTTCGTGCTCGGGACCGTCGCGACGGCGATCCTGCTGGGGCTCGGCGGCTACCTCTTCGACGCGGACTTCGGCTCCCCACCGGCTGTCGCGGCCCTCGTGCTGTGCGCGACCGCGGCGGGGACGTCGGTCATGTTCCTTATCGTGCGGGTCGCCCGCACCAGCGAGCAGGCCAGCATCGCGACCTCCATCGTCGCCCTGGTGCTCGGCATCGGGGGCGGGGCGTTCTTCCCCATCAGCGCCACCGGCTCCCTCTCCCGGGTGCTCGACCTGAACCCGGTCGCGGCGCTGCTGCGCGGACTCGGCACCACCTCGGGTGGCGGCGGGCTCGGCGACATCGGCGTACCGGTCGCGATCATGCTGGGCTTCGTCGCGGTGATGCTCGTCGTCTCGCGACTGGTGCCGGACCGGGGGGTGCTGTCGTGACCAACGCGATCGTGGTCGCCGGCACCGAGCTGCGGCTCTTCCTTCGCGACCGCTCCAACCTGTTCTTCGTCTTCGTCTTCCCGCTGCTGCTGGTGCTGATGATCGGTCTCCAGTTCGGGGAGGGCGCCACCTCGGGGCGGGTCGCCGTCAGCGGCACCGGCTCCGACCTGCGGTCCGCGTTGGTCGAGCGGCTCGAGGACGACGACGTCGTGGTCTCGGACCCCGCCTGGGACGACGCCCTCGCGCTGCTCGCCCGTGGCCGGCTGGACGCCGCCGTACGGGTCGACGCGGCGGCAGCCACGGCGTACGACGTGGGGGAGGCCGTGACGCTCGAGGTCGTGCGCGGCTCGTCGGGCAACGCCCAGGTCGTCGAGCAGCAGGTGCGGGTCGCGGTCGACTCCCTCCGCGCCGACCGCGGCAGGCTCCTCGCGCTGGAGGACGCGGGCGTACCGCCCGACCGCGCCGCCGCAGCGGTCCAGGCCGCCGAGGGGCAGGTCGTCGCGCCGGAGCTGGAGGTCACGAGCGTCGACCGGCTGAGCCAGGAGTTCGAGGGGATGGGGCAGTTCGAGTTCGGCGCCTCGGGGCAGCTGCTGCTCTTCACCTTCCTCGCCTGCCTCGGCGGGTCGGCGACGCTCATCCAGGCCCGGCGGCTCGGCGTCGTCTCCCGGATGCTCGCCGGACCGATGACGGCGGGCGAGCTGGTCGCCGGCCAGATCGTCGGCCGGTGGGCGATCGCGCTTTTCCAGGGCGGTTACCTGATGGTGGCGACCAGCCTGATCTTCGGCGTGGACTGGGGCAACCTGCCGCTGGCCCTGCTCGTCCTGCTGCTCTTCAGCCTGGTCGCCGCCGGGGCCGCGATCCTCCTCGGCACGCTGCTGGAGAACGAGGGCGCCGCAGCGGGCGCCGGGATCGGCTTCGGCCTCGTGCTCGCCGCGCTCGGCGGCTCGATGTTCCCGCTGGAGCTGTTCCCCGACACGATGCGGGCGATCTCGCGGGTCACCCCGCACGCGTGGGCCTACGAGGCGCTGGCCGACATCCAGCGCCGGGACGGAGGGCTCCTCGACGTGCTGCCGCAGCTCGGCGTCCTGGCCGCGATGGCGTTCGTCCTCGCCGCGCTCGGCGGCTGGTCGCTGCGGAGGAGCCTGGCGCGGGCGATGTAGGCCTCGACCGCCGAGGAGAGGGGCGGCACACCCCGACGGACGTTGTCCTCACCCGCCGGCTGGCTAGCGTGGACGTCATGACTGACGAGGTGAAGCAGGCAGCGATCGAGGCCGCGCAGCGAGTGGTGGACGAGGTCAGCTCCTACCAGTACAGCGCCGAGGACGCGACCATCGCCGACCAGCTCGACGAGGGCCTGACGAAGGCGAAGGTGTCGCTCAGCGACGACGAGCGCGCCCGGATCCTCGCCGAGATCGACGGGCTGAAGGACGAGAAGTCGGCGGCGCCGCAGGTCAGGTCCGCCACCCCGGCGGAGTGAGGCGGCCGTGGACGTACGAGGGGTGCTGACCGAGGCCTTCGGCAGGGTCACCGAGCTGTACGACGAGGTCGCCGACGGCCTCGACGAGGACGCCCTGGCGCATCGCCCCGGCGGCACCGGCAACCCGATCGGCTGGCTGCTGTGGCACCTCGCGCGGGTGCAGGACGACCACGTCGCAGCGCTCGCCGACCAGCCGCAGGTGTGGGAGCAGTGGCAGGAGCGGTTCGGCCTGCCCAACGGGATCGACGACATAGGCTACGGGCACACGAGCGAGCAGGTCGACGCGGTCCGGATCGCCGACCCCGAGCTGCTCGTGGGTTACCACCGCGAGGTCACGCTCGCGACCGCGCGCTACCTCCAGACGGTCGACGAGCGCGAGCTCGAGCGCGAGGTCGACCAGCGGTGGGATCCGCCGGTCACGGCCGGCGTACGGCTCATCAGCATCGTCGGCGACTGCCTCCAGCACCTCGGGCAGGCGGCGTACGTCAAGGGGCTGCTCGGGTCGCGCGCCTCCTGACGTCCCCGGCGGCGCCGGCTGCGATCAGCCTTCTCAGGGTGAGGATGCCCCACAAGGCCGTCCGGAGGCGCATACTGGGGGTGATGACCTCCTCGAGTGGCCGACGGCCCAAGCACCTCCCCAGCAGCCCGTTCAAGCCCGCGGTCGACCCCGTGGTCGAGGTGTTCGAGGTGGGTGACCGCGTCACCCACGACATCTACGGCCTCGGCCAGGTGACGCACCTCGACAGCCACGCGGTGACCGTCGACTTCGGGGACAAGGCGGTCCGCATCGCGCACCCCTACCCCAAGCTGCACCACCTCTGAGCCAGCCCACTGTCGTTCTGCGGCCTGCCTAGGCTGACCGCATGACGACCCGCTGGCTCTTCGGCGACCAGCTCGGGCCGCACTTCGTCGACGACCACCGCGGACCGCTGCTGATGGTCGAGTCGACCGGCGTGTTCCGCCGCCGGCGCTTCCACCGGGCCAAGGCCCACCTGGTGCTGAGCGCGATGCGGCACCGCGCCGCCGAGCTCAGCGACCGGCTGACCTACGTGCAGGCCGAGACGTACGCCGGGGCGGTGCGCGAGCACGGCTCCGACGCTGGCGTCGAGGTGGTCCACCCGACGTCGTACGCCGCGCTCGGGCTGGTCGAGCGGCTCGGCTGCACGGTGCTGCCGCCGCGCGGGTTCGCCACGGCGCGCGAGGACTTCGAGCGGTGGGCCGAGGGCCGGGGCGGCAAGCGGCTGCTGATGGAGGACTTCTACCGGCGCGCCCGCCAGGCCCACGGCGTGCTGCTCGACGGCGAGGAGCCGGCCGGCGGGCAGTGGAACTTCGACCACGACAACCGTGAGCCACCGCCGAAGGGCGCCGAGACGCTCGGCGTGACCGAGCCGTGGTGGCCGACCGAGGACGAGATCGACGCCCAGGTCCGCGAGGACCTCGACCGGTGGGAGCGCGACGGCGAGGTGTCGTTCATCGGCCGCGACGGCCCGCGGATCTTCCCCGCGACGCGGCGCGAGGCGCTGGCCGCGCTCGACCACTTCGTCGAGCACCGGCTGCCGGACTTCGGGGCGTACGAGGACGCGATCCTCGAGGGGGACCCGTGGATGGCCCACAGCCTGGTGAGCGCCCCGATGAACCTCGGCCTGCTCGATCCGCTCGAGGTCGTCGAGCGCGCGGAGGAGGCGTACCGGAGCGGTGCGGCGCCGATCGCGAGCGTGGAGGGGTTCGTCCGGCAGGTCATCGGGTGGCGCGACTACGTGTGGCACGTCTACTGGCACATGGGCGACGGCTACCGCCGGGAGAACTCCCTCGCGGCGCGCGAGCGGATCCCGACGTGGTTCGCGGAGCTGGACGGTGGTGCCACCGACGCGCGCTGCCTGTCGCACACCCTCGACCAGGTGGCCGAGCAAGGCTGGGTGCACCACATCCCGCGGCTGATGGTGCTGGGGTCGTACGCCCTGCAGCGCGGGTGGGCGCCGACGCAGGTCACCGACTGGTTCCACCGGGCGTTCGTCGACGGCTACGACTGGGTGATGGTGCCCAACGTCGTCGGCATGTCGCAGCACGCGGACGGCGGTCGGATGATGACGAAGCCCTACACCTCCGGCGGCGCCTACATCGACAGGATGAGCGACCACTGCGGCTCGTGCCGCTTCGACCCCAAGGTGCGGGTGGGCGACGACGCGTGCCCCTTCACTGCGGGCTACTGGTGGTTCCTCGACCGGCACCGCGAGACGTTCGAGGGCAACCACCGGATGTCGCGGGCGGTCAAGGGGCTCGACCGGCTCAAGGACCTCGACGGGCTCCTCGAGCAGGAGGACGCGCGCGGCAACCGCGCGCCCTGATTTCGGGGTGGTCGGGCACACCATGAAGGCAGTTCGCGGCTCGCGGTGGCCATCTGAGCGTGCGACCGGGAGCCCGACGCGCGAACTGCCTTCATGGCGCACGCAGTCGGTCGCACGTGCGGCAGTTCGCCGTGCGGGCTCGCCCCTCGCCCGGTTCAGCCGCAGGGGAGCGAGCCGAGCCGGGCGAGGCCCTCGCGGTCGCCGGGCCCGAGCTCGACCTGCCCGGTGTTGTCGGCGTACATCAGCTCCATCGGCTCCTTGACGTGGCCCAGGCCGACGACGTGCGCGACCTCGTGCAGCACGATCGCCTCCATCACCCGCGGCTGCTGGGCGACGGCCGTCGACGTGAACGCCTCGACGTCGAGGACCACGCTCCCGCTGACGAACCGCAGTCGTCCCGCCGAGTCGCGCTCGGCGACGGCACCGCCGACGCCGGCGACCTGACCGGCGAGGTCGGGGTACTCGTGCGGGTCACCCCACCCGATGACGACGGGGTCCGGGCGGCCGAACAGCCTCACGCCGTCGGGGAAGGGTCGGTCGTCGGTGTCACCCGCGTCGGTGAAGGACAGGCCGGTCGCCGCGCTCGCCCGCCGCAGTGCCTCGGTGACGAGCCTGCGTCCGCCGGGCGGCTCGCCGGCCGGGTTCACCCGGTAGCGGATCTCCTCGCACGGGTCCCAGCCGACGGGCTCGTCGCTGTCGGGCTGGGTCATCGCCCACGTGTACGCCCCGCCCGCCCGTACGACCGCGGGTGCGGGCAGCGGTCGCTCGGCGCCCATCCCGATCGCGCGGCGTGCGCTCTCGAGCTGCTCGGCGGGGTGCCACGCCACGACGGCCGCCACCATCGCTGCGGTGACCACGAGGGTCAGGCGGGTCGAGGAGCGGGGCACCCGGACAGTGTGGCGGGTGGGTGGGGAGGCTGGGGTGGTTCGGGGTCAGGATGCCGTGGCGGTCGTGCTGAGGAACGTGCGGATCTGGCGGCGGATCTCGTCGAGCCAGCCTCGGTAGTCGGCGTCTGTGTCCCCGGCGTAGTAGTCGCAGCCCCACTCCTCGAGTTTGGCTTCGAGCTCACCCTCGGCCAGGTCCTGCCCGAGCAGCGCGTCGATCTGGTCGGCGCAGGACGACACCAGGTCGCGGCGTTCGTCGAGGAACGAGGACACGGTGTCCGACACCTTGCCTCCGTCCATGTCCCAGTCCTGGTGGAAGTAGGCGCCCATCAAGTACTTCAGTGCTTCCATGACTCACCTCCGCTAGTCGGGGAACGCTGTCAGTATGCGCCATCCGTTCGCCGTACGGGCGTCTGCGAGCAGGACCACTCGAACGGCGGTGGGTGTTGTCGCGGAACCATCGCGGCCGACGGTGACACCCGTGCGCACGCCCAGATCTTCGGTGAGGGTGAGGCGCCCGTTTGAGCTCGCCATCCACGCGTCGATGTCGGCGGAGCGTCGCTCCAGCACCTGCGCGATCAGCCGTTCGGCGCTTGCTTCATCGACGAAAGCTGAGGCGCGACGCAACTTCTGGTGATCCCGCAAACGATCCATCAACTGTTGCTCTGTCTTGCCGACGTGCCGTTCGATCGTGTGTCCAGGCGGCACCTCATGGCTGCGCAACCAGCCCCGCTCGCCTCGCGAGAACCACCCCAGCGGATGCTTCACGCTCCCCACCTCGTCCCGCGCAGGGATCCGGACGAACTTCTCGAGCCGCGCTCGCAACGCCGCGAGCTCGTCGACGACCCGCTCGATCCGCGCGGCGGCAGCGGCGACCCCCGCGCGCAACGCGGTCAGGAGGGCGAAGAACCGCGGTGCCTGCGCACGCACGCGGGCTGCGGCTGCTGCCATCGCGACCCCGCCGCCGAAGCCCCCGGAGAGGCCCGCGACCACGACCGAGATGGCCGCACCCTCGACCACCATCTGGCCGACCTCGGCGAGCAGGGCGCGCGTACGGTCCCTGGCCGACTCGACCGCATCGGCGTACGCCTCGCAGGCGGTCGCGAGCTCGGACAGCTGCCACGCGGTGTCGCCGATGACTGACGCGAGCTCGGTCAGTGCGTCGACGGCGAGCGGGACCTCGGGGGAGCGCTGCTGCTCGACCAGCGCGACGGCGGCGTCGACGTGGTCGGCGAGCCCTGCGGTCGACGCGGCTGCCCGTCGCCAGGCCGATGCCGTGGCGCCCAGCCTGCCCACGTCGGCGGACGGCCACACGAACCCCTCGACCTGGTCGAGGATCCACCGGTCGACCGCCCCAAGCGACGGCTCCTGCGCGCCGAGGCTCGAGGGCGGCGACGCGGGCTGGACGCGTACGAACGCGTCGTCGTCGAGGCTGCCGCCGGCGTAGCCGAGGGTGCGCGGCCGACCGGCTGCGGCGGACTCGGCCCGTGCGTGGTTGTCGCCGGTCGCCGCGAGCAGGCGACCGGTCCCGGTGAAGGCGTGAGTGAGGTCGGCCATCGCGGCGAGCGCCTCGGCAGCGGCGCCGTCGTAGGCCCGGGAGAACCCACCGCTGGTTGCGTCGTCGCCCGCCATCCCCGCACAACCCGCGAGCCGCGCGGCGAGGGACTCGGTGAGCACGGCGCTGGTGTGGTTGGCCGTCAGGCAGGCGTCCCCCGCTCGGGTGAACCCGCCGCACTCCACTGTGATCCGCACGAGCACCAGCCTTCGGGCCGCGTGGTGCCTCCCGCCAGAGGGTCGCGACGATCTGTGGACAACCGGGCGTGGAACGATCGGCCCGTGCCTGCCGACCACGTCGTACGCCGCGCCGGGTTCGCGCCGGTGAAGGGCATGCGGCACCTCGCCCTCGACCGGGTCGTCCTGGACGAGAAGGGCGCGGTCGGCGATCGGGCCTGGTGCCTCGTCGACGTCGAGCAGTCCCGCGTGCTGAGGACCGTGCAACATCCGTCCCTGATCGGTGTCGTCGCGCGGACCCGGGGGGACGAGCTCGAGCTGACCCTCCCGACCGGCGAGTCCGTCTCGGCGCCCGCCCCGTCGAGCGGCGAGGACGTCACATGCGACTACTGGGGCCGCCCCGTCGCCCTCTCGCTGTCCGACGGCCCGCACGCCGAGCTGTTGTCCGGCTGGCTGGACGAGCCCGTACGCCTCGCCGCCGCCCCGCGCGGCGGAGTCGTGTTCGCCGACCCGGTCACGATCGTCGGCACGGCGTCGCTGCGCGACCTGGCCGCACGGGTGGGGCACGAGGACGTACGCCACCAGGCCGCACGCTTCCGGGCGACCCTCGTCGTCGAGACCGACGAGCCCTACGTCGAGGACACGTGGACGGGGCAGGAGCACGTCGTCGGCGAGGCGACGCTGCGGGTCGGCGGTCCGGTCCCGCGGTGCGCGGTCATCGACCACCACCCGGTGACTGGGGAGAAGGACGTCCGGCTGCTCAGGGCGCTCGCGCGGGACCGGCCGACCAACAAGGCGGGCGAGCCGATGCTCGGGGTCTACGCCACGTGCGTGCGCGGTGGCCGGGTGGACGTCACGAGCTGACCCGCTGCCAGAGCGCGACGTTGGCCTTGACGGCGGAGGAGTAGTGGGTGTCCGCGGCGGCGACGATCGCGCGCATCGCGGCGAGCGCCGTCACCATGTCGGCGCACTCGTCGCGCCAGGAGCCGTACGCCGTCTCCTGCGCCGCGCTCGCCCGACCCGTCCACTCGTGCTGCACCCGAGCCTGTGCGTCGTCGATGTCGCCGGCGAGGCCGAGGAGGTCGCGCTGGCAGCCCGCGAGCTCCGCGACGACGCTGCGCAGCTCGGCGAGGTCGACGTCGAAGGCAGTCATCCCAGGCGCCCCTCGAGCCGTCCGGCCATCGCGTGGGAGCGCTGCGAGACACCGGAGTCGGCCGCGACGAGGTCGCCGCGGGCGCCGGCGAGCGCGGACACCGCGGAGCCGAGGTGCTCGGCGACGCCGGCGGCAGCGGAGCGCCACGTCTCCCACTGCGAGCCGAACGCCGACGCGGCCTCCCCGTGCCACGCCGAGAGCAGTCGCTCGACGGACGCCTCCGCTGCCCGGCGGCGGGCGTCGAGCTCTCTCAGCCGGTCGTCGAGCAGGGTGGTGGCGGCCGCGTGGGCGGTCGGATCGAGGTGGACGGTTCCCGAGGTCGTCATGCCTTGATCGTGGCGAGCGGGCCGCTCCCGCACCACCCCGCCGGAGAGATCTGTGGAGAACTCCTCAGGCGAGCAGCGACGGCATGAGCGTGTCCACCCGGGCCGTCAGCACCGCCAGCACGTCCTCGCGCTCGGCCTTCGGGCCCGTCGCCCAGGCGAGCAGGGACTGGGCGAAGAGACCGTCGAGCATGCCGTAGCAGGTCGAGGAGTCCACGGACGGCGCCCGGCCGGCGAGCTCGGCGTACCGCGACACCACCCGCCAGATCATCTGCTCGAGCTGGCCGTCGATCTCGAGGACCACCTCGCGCAGCGCAGGCTCGAACATCGACTGGTTGCGCAGGTCGTACCAGAGCTGGTGCATCGGACCCTCCTCGCGGATGGTCCCGGCTAGCTTCTCGGCGAAGCGCGACTGCAGCTCGGCCGCAGTGGCTGACGAGGCCACGATCTCGTCGTAGCGGGTCACGCAGGTGCGCTTGTAGTGGCGCACGCAGGAGGTGATCAGCTCCTCCTTGCTGGAGAAGTAGTAGTGCACGACCCCGTGCGAGAACGGCGAGCGCTGGGCGATCTCGCGCAGCGAGGTCTTCGCGTAGCCCAGCGTGCCGAGGGTGACCAGCGCCGACTCGGCGAGCTGCTCGCGCCGGTCCTCGTGCTTGCTCGGGCGCGACGCCGCCGGCGCGGCGGGGGCGGCGACGGAGCGGGCGGGGGACGGCACGCGCGGCATCCTACGCGCGCGGCCGGGGGTGGGACGGACCAGTGGAAGATTTTCTTGACAGTCGTCAAGACGGGCGTCCAGTGTGATGGCCATCACTCGCCCCGAAGCCCTGAGGAGACCTCGATGACCGCAACGGACCTGACCGGACGCGTCGCACTCGTGACGGGAGGGGCCCAGGGACTGGGTGAGGGCATGGCCCGCGCCCTGGCGGCTGCGGGCGCCCGCGTGATGATCGCGGACGTCAACGAGGCAGGCGCCGAGACCGCCGCGAGCCTCGGTGACGGGCACGGGTTCGTACGCCTCGACGTCACCGACGAGTCCGGCTGGGAGGCGGCCGTGCAGGCCTGCGTCGACCGGCTCGGCGGGCTCGACGTCCTCGTCAACAACGCCGGCGTCGAGATCACCAGCCTCCTCACCGAGGTGCAGGTCGACGACATCCGCACGATGCTCGACGTCAACGTCCTCGGCACCACCCTCGGGCTCAAGCACGGCCTGCGTGCCATGCGCCCCGACGGTGCGGCCGGCAAGGGCGGCTCGATCATCAACATCTCGTCGGTGGCCGCGACCATCGCCTTCCCCGCGATCGCGGTCTACAGCGGCACCAAGTCCGCGGTCGACCGGCTCACCCGCGTCGCGGCGATGGAGTCCGGCAAGCTCGGCTACGGCGTACGCGTCAACTGCGTCTATCCGGGACTGGTGCCGACCGCGATGGGGGCCGGGCTCGCCAACGACATGGCCTCGCTCGGGCTCTACGGCAGCGCGGAGGCGGCCGTCGGCGCCGTCATCGAGCTGACCCCGTCGGGACGGCTCGGCGAGGTCGAGGACATGGCCGACGCGGTCGTCTTCCTCGCCTCCGACGCCTCGCGGTTCATCAACGGGGCCGGCATCCCCGTCGACGGCGGCATGGGCATGTGAGGGGCCGATGCGGCTGCACGACTACCTCGACAAGGGCGCCAGCCTGGGCGTCGAACGCCCCTGCCTGACCACCGACGGCACCACGCGGTCGTACGCCGAGGTGGTCGGGCTGTCGCACGAGGTCGCGGCGGCGCTCCTCGGGTGCGGGGTGGCCGAGGGATCGAGGGTCGCGGTCCTCTCCGCCAACGACCCGGTGGCCTTCACCTGCGTGTTCGGCATCAGCCGCGCCGGAGCCGTGTGGTGCCCGATCAACCCCCGCAACGAGGCCGCGGAGAACCGCGAGCTGCTGGAGCTGTTCGACACCGAGGTGGTGCTCTACCAGTCCGGGTTCGCCCCGCTCGTGGCCGCGATCCGCGACGACCTGCCCCGGATCCACACGTGGGTCTGCCTCGACGGGGCCGACGAGGGGTCCCTGGCGTGGCAGGAGTTCCTCGACCGCGGCGCCGGGGTTGACGTCCCGGAGCGCATCGCTCCGCCCGGGCCGGGGGAGCTCGCCATGCTCGTCGGCACCGGGGGCACCACCGGCCGCCCCAAGGGCGTGATGCTCACCCCCACCAACCTCGAGACGATGACGGCGCTGACCCTGATGGGCTACCCGTTCGACGGGCCACCGGTCTACCTCGCGCTCGCGCCCCTCACCCACGCGGCAGGCGTGCTCTGCTTCCCGGTGATGTCGCTGGGCGGCGAGGTCGTGATCATGCGCACGCCCGACGTCGGAGGTTTCCTGCGCCTCGTGCAGGAGCACGGCGTGACCCACACGTTCCTGCCGCCGACCCTGATCTACATGGTGCTCGGCAGTCCCGGGCTCGACGCCACCGACCTCCGCAGCCTCCAGTGCTTCTGGTACGGCGCGGCGCCGATGTCGGCGTCCCGGCTCGAGGAGGCGCTCACGAGGATCGGACCGGTGATGGCGCAGCTCTTCGGCCAGACCGAGGCGCCGATGATGATCTCGATGATGCCGCCGGCCGACCACTTCCGCGCCGACGGCTCCGTGGCCACCGAGCGCCTGACCAGCGCGGGGCGCCCGGCGCCTCTGGTGCGGGTGGCGATCCTCGACGAGCACGACCGCCCGGTGCCGCCGGGGGAGCGCGGTGAGATCTGCGCACGGTCGTCGCTGGTGATGGCCGGCTACTGGAAGGACCCCGAGGAGACGGCGCGGACGCTGCGGAACGGCTGGCTGCACACGGGCGACATCGGGTTCGTCGACGAGGAGGGCCTCCTCCACATCGTCGACCGCGCCAAGGACATGATCATCACCGGCGGCTTCAACGTGTACTCGACCGAGGTCGAGCAGGCCGTCCTCGCCCACGAGGCCGTCCAGGACTGCGCCGTGGTGGGGCTCCCCGACGACAAGTGGGGTGAGCGCGTCGCGGTCGTCGTCCAGCCGCACCCGGGGGCGACGGTCGATCCCGACGCCCTGCGGTCCTTCGTCAAGGAGCGCATCGGCTCGGTGAAGGCGCCCAAGGACGTCCACGTGTGGCCGGACCTGCCGCGCTCGAAGGTCGGCAAGGTGCTCAAGACGGAGATCAAGACCCGGATCGTGGGCGGGGAGCCGGGCTGATCGCGCGGGCGTCGGTCAGGTCCTCGCGGGCGAGGTCGAGCGTGCCGATGAGCGCCGACAGCGAGTCGATGACGTCGTTGGCGGCGAGGTCCCAGTCCTGCCACCCGGACTGCTGGTGAAGCACTGCGCCGCCGTGCCACGAGGCGAGCAGCGCGTCGACGCTGCGCTCGGCGATCCGGCGTTGCGCGTCGATGTCGGCGAGCCGGTCGGACAGGCGGTCGGCGGCCGTACGGCCGTGCCGGTCGCGCCGGTCGTGATGGAGGTGCCCCGACAGGATCATGCCTCGACCCTCACCCGCGGACCCGGCGCACCGACAGGCCCTTGACCGGATCTGTGGAGAACCGGGACGTGTCCTTGCCCCGCCGTCGGGGCCTAGGGTGTGGGGCGAACCCGTCTCGGAGGTAAACACGTGGATCCCATGACTCCTGTCCATGGCGCCGGCACGCTCCTGGTGATCGCGGCTCTCGCCGTCGCCGTGCTGCTGGTGCTCATCATCGCCCTGCGCATGCACGCCTTCGTGGCGCTCGTCCTCGTCAGCCTGGCCACCGCGATCGTGGCCGGCGTCCCCGTCGCCGACGTGCCGGCGGTCGCGATCGGAGCGTTCGGCTCCACCCTCGGCGCGGTCGCGCTGCTCGTCGGCCTCGGGGTGATGATCGGGCGCATCCTGGAGGTCACGGGTGGCGCCCAGGTGCTCGCCGACACCCTGATCAGCCGCTTCGGCGAGAAGCGCGCCCCGCTCGCGCTCGGCATCGCGGCGCTGCTCTTCGGCCTCCCGATCTTCTTCGACGCGGGCCTGGTCGTCTTCCTCCCGATCATCTTCTCGGTCGCCAAGCGCTTCGGCGGCTCCGTGCTGATGTACGCCCTCCCCGCGGCCGGTGCCTTCGCGGCGATGCACGCGATCGTGCCGCCGCACCCCGGACCGGTCACGGCGGCCACCGAGATCGGCGCGAGCATCGGCCTCACGCTCGTGATCGGAGTCGTCGCCGCGGTCGTCGCCTGGGCCGTCGGCGTCTACGCCGCCACGCTCGGCTGGCTCGGCAAGATCCACGTGCCGATCGACGACTCGGTCCTCACCGGCGGTCGCGCGCCCGACGAGGGCGACCGCCCCGCGTTCGTGCACGTGCTCGCGATCCTGCTGCTCCCGCTGGTGCTGATCGGCCTCAACACCGTCCTGACCACGCTGCGTGCCAACGAGACGATCGAGGCCGAGGGCGGGTTCGTCGACGCGCTCGTGTTCATCGGCCAGACGCCCATCGCGCTGCTCATCGCGCTGCTCGTCGCGACGTACACCCTCGCCGTGCGCCACCACTCGCGCGCCGAGGTGGAGGACCTGCTCAACGACGCGCTCGGCCCGATCTGCGCGATCATCCTCATCACCGGCGCGGGCGGGATGTTCGGCGGCGTGCTGCGCTACAGCGGCATCGGCAGCGCGCTCTCGGACTCCCTCGCCGACCTCGGACTGCCGCTGATCGTCTCGGCCTTCGTCATCGCCACCATCCTGCGCGTCGCCCAGGGCTCCGCCACGGTCGCGCTCACGACCACTGCCGGCCTGCTCTCGGCGGCGGTCGTCGACGCCGACCCGTCCTCGCTGCAGCTCGTCGCGCTCGTGCTGGCCATCGCGGCCGGCGCGACGGTGCTGTCCCACGTCAACGACTCGGGCTTCTGGCTGGTGAGCAGGTTCTTCGGGATGGACGTCAAGACCACCCTGAAGACCTGGACGGTGATGGAGACGACCCTCGGCGTGAGCATCTTCGTCCTCGCGCTCGGCATCTGGGCGGTCGGATGAGCACACCCCACGGGACGAGTCCGGGCCGCCCGCACCACCTCGTCTTCATGGGCGTCTCCGGGTCGGGGAAGTCGACCGTGGCGCGAGCGGTGCAGGAGCGGCTCGGCTGGGAGATGGCCGAGGGCGACGACTTCCACCCGCCCGAGAACGTCGCGAAGATGCGCGAGGGCACGCCGCTCACCGACGCCGACCGCTGGGGCTGGCTGGAGTCGCTGGCCGCCTGGACCGCGGAGCGCGAGGCCCGCGACGAGCCGACGATCATGGCGTGCAGCGCGCTGCGCCGGGCCTACCGCGACGTGCTGCGCCGCGGCGGCGAGGGCACGTTCTTCGTCCACTGCACCGGCGACAAGCACATGCTCCTCGACCGGATGAACGCCCGCGACCACTTCATGCCGCCGAGCCTGCTGGAGTCGCAGCTCGACACCCTCGAGCCGCTCCTCCCCGACGAGGCGGGGATGGACGTCGACCCGGCGCTGCCGGTGGACCGGCTCGCGGCGATGGTGCTGGCGCGGCTCGGGCTGTCCGACCGGGCTCGTTAGCTCAGGACGACGATGCCGGCGTTGAGCGCGGTGGCGAAGCAGGTCCAGGCCAGGTAGGGCACGAGCAGCCACGCCGCGGCCCGTACGCGCTGCCACGCCAGGACCACGAGCCCGGCCACCGCCACGTCGAGGATGACGATGTCGACCAGCGCCAGGACGTACTGGTCGGCGCCGAAGAACAGCGGCGTCCACGCCAGGTTGAGCACCAGCTGGCCGGCCCACAGCCACAGCACGCCGTCCCAGCCGCCGGTGCGCCACAGCAGCCAGCCGGCGACCCCGATGAAGAGGTAGAGCACCGACCACACCGGTCCGAACAGCCACGGCGGCGGTGCGAAGGCCGGCAGCTCGAGCGCGCGGTAGGTCGCCTGTGCCGAGGAGGCGGCCAGCCCGCCGACCCCGGCCACCGCTACCACGGCGACCAGGAAGGGGATGAGCGTCCACCACTGGCGGGCGGGCGGCACGAGAGGCAGGTCCCGAGAGGTCATGCTGTCCATCATGCCCACCCCCGCCACGATCATGACCGGCGTCGGGCCCTGAGCACCGCGTCGGCGACGGCGATCTCCTCGCCGGTGTGCGGGTGGGCCTGCGTACGCGGTCGCGCCTCGCACGCCTCGACCTCGAAGTCGTCCGGGAGGGCCGGCGCCAGCTGGTCGGCGGTGAACATGAACGTGTCGTGCCCGTGCCGCAGCCCGGTGGCCAGGTCGTCGGGGTGGTGCCCGACGACCAGCAGGGTGCCGCCCGGTGCGACCGCGGACGCCAGCCGGCGTACGACGTCGGGCATGCCGCCGTCGGGCAGGTGGAAGAAGTGGGAGGTCACGAGGTCCCACGTCTCGCCGGCGGGATCGAAGGAGCGTACGTCGACGCGGCGGGTCTCGACGCGGTCGCGCACGCCTGCCTCCGCGGCGTGCTCGGCGACCCGCGCCAGGGCGGCGTCGGCGAAGTCGACGGCCGTGACGTGCCACCCCTGCGAGGCGAGCCAGATCGCGTCGCCGCCCTCGCCGCAGCCGATGTCGAGCGCGCGGCCGGGGACGAGCGACGGTGCCTCCGCGGCGAGCTGGACGTTGACCCGGCCGCTCCAGACGCGCTCGCCGGAGTAGCGCTCCTCCCACGCGGGGCGCTCGAAGAACCCGTCCCGGCGGTCCTGGGCGGCACGCGTGGCGTCGGCGGAGGCGAGCTCGGCGTTGATCCAGGCGCCGACGCGGGTGCCGTGGGCCGCGGACGCGACGAGGATCATCGAGATGTCGGTGGCGTTGCCGGCGGCGAAGATCCCGGGGACGGACGTGGCGCCGGTCGGCTCGACGTCGATCACCGAGCCGAGGACGAGGCCGTTCATCTCGAAGGGCTTCGGCTCGAGGCCGAGCGGGCCGAGGAAGTCGGCGCGCACGCGGGGCTGCGAGGCCACTACGATCGCGTCCCGCGCGAGCACCGAGCCGTCCGCCAGCCGCAGCCCGACGAGCGAGGCGCGGTCGTCCGTGGTGACGACCTCCTGCGGCGTGCCGTGGACGAACCGGACGCCGATCGCGCCGAGCTTCTCCATCTCCTCGTCGGCGATCTCTACGCCGTCGTGCACCACGACCACCACGTCGTCGGAGAGCTGGCGGAACAGCAGGGCCTGGTGGCCAGCCATCGGGCTGGTGGCGAGGACGGCGATCGCCCGGTCGCGCACCTCCCAGCCGTGGCAGTAGGGGCAGTGCAGGACGTCCCGGCCCCATCGATCTGCGAGCCCCGCCACCTCGGGCAGCTCGTCCACCACCCCGCCGGTGACGAGCACCCGGCGGGCGGCGAAGCGGCCACCGTCCGCGGTCGTGACGAGGAAGTCGTCGACCTCGCCGGAGAGCCCGACCACCCGGTCGGCGAGCACCTCGACGCCGTACTGCGCCACCTCGCGGCGGCCGATCTCGAGCAGCTCGAGCGGGGGGACGCCCTCGCGGCCGAGGTAGTTGTGGGCGTGGTCGGCGGGGGCGTTGCGGGGCTCGCCGGCGTCGATGACCAGCACCGACCGCCGCGACCGACCCAGGGCCATCGCACCGCTCAGGCCGGCTGCGCCGCCGCCGACCACCACCACGTCGTAGGTCTTCATCTCAGTCATGTCGTCGATGCTGCACCTCGTTCGCCAGATTGACAAACATTCTTGCCGCAACGGCAAAAGGGGTGGCACACTGGCGGCATGGACGACGAAGGAGTGCTGCGCGGCGTCGGGCCGCGGCTGCGACAGCTGCGCCTCGAGCGCGAGGCCACGCTGACCGACCTGGCCGAGGAGACCGGCATCTCGGTCAGCACGCTGTCGCGTCTGGAGTCGGGCCAGCGCAAGCCCACGCTGGAGCTTCTGCTGCCGCTCGCGCGCGCCCACCGGGTGGCGCTCGACGAGCTCGTCGACGCGCCCGAGACGGGTGACCCCCGGGTCCGGTCGAAGCCGGTGGTCCGCCACGGCCGCACGTTCATCTCCCTCACGCGGCGTCCGGGCGGGCTCCAGTCCTACAAGATGGTGATGCCGGTCGACGACGTGCCGGCGCCTTCGCTGCGCACCCATGAGGGCTACGAGTGGCTCTACGTCCTCAGCGGCCGGGTGCGACTCGTCCTGGGCACCAAGGACCTCACCCTCGAGCCGGGCGAGGTGGTCGAGTTCGACACCCGTACGCCCCACTGGGTCGGCAACCCCGGGCCCACGCCTGCCGAGGTGCTGGCGATCTTCGGCCCGCAGGGCGAGCGGATGCACGTCCGCTCCTAGGGGTGGGCCGCGGTGTCCTCGGCGCGTGCCACGGTGGGTCCATGGCGATCCGCACCGGCACGACCGTGAAGTGGAAGTGGGGCTCCTCGTGGGCCGAGGGCACCGTCACCGAGGTGCACCACGACGAGGTCTCGCGCACGACCAAGGGCGCGCAGGTCACGCGCAAGGGCAGCGGCGACGACCCGGCCTACGTCATCGAGCAGGAGGACGGCACCACCGTGCTCAAGCTCCAGAGCGAGGTCGAACGCGCCTGACCCGGGGTGGCGTGCGGGTCAGCCCCACGCGCCGAGGTCCGGGGGCACGTCGACGGAGAGCAGCTGGAGCACTGGCAACGGCACCACGTCGAGGGCGCGCTCGGAGGTGGCGGCGAGCACGACCAGTGCGGCCACCCCGTCGTCGTACGCCTGGAGCCACCGCGCCGCGACGACGCACCAGCGGTCACCCGGCACCAGGCCGGGGAAGCTCCACTCGGGGCGAGGCGTCGAGAGGTCGTTGCCGACCGAGCGCTGGTGGGCCAGGAACTCCTCGGTCATCACCGCGCACACCGCGTGCAGGCCGACGTCGTGCGGTCCGACGGTGCAGGTGCCGTCGCGGTGGAAGCCGGTGACGGGGTCGGTGCCGCAGGGCTCGAGCTCGTCGCCGAGGACGTTGCGCTCGCTCACGACGACTGTCGGGCGGCCCGCTTGGCCTCAGCCTCGGCGCGGCGCTCGACGAAGCGGGTGGCCTCGCCGTCGAGGGCCGACACCGCGGCCGCGAGCTCCTCGCGCGCCTTCTCGCCGTCCTCGTCGAGGTCCTCGAGGTCCCAGACCCCCCACTTCTTCAGCAGGGGGGTGACGATGTCGTCGTGGTGGATGCGGAGGTCGTAGATCCCGGCCTTGGCCATCTGCACCGCCTTGCGGGAGAAGCCGGGGATCACGCTGCCGGGCATCTGGAAGTCGACGACCTCCTCGGTGATCGCCCGCATGGTCTGGCTGGGGGCGAGCTGGAGGGCCGCGGTGACGATGTTGCGGTAGAAGATCATGTGCAGGTTCTCGTCCTTGGCGACCCGGCTCAGCAGCTTCTCCGCGATCGGCTCCTCGGTGTAGCGCCCGGTGTTGCGGTGCGAGATGCGGGTGGCGAGCTCCTGGAAGGAGACGTACGCGCACACGTTGAGCAGCGACTTGTCCAGCGCCTCGTAGCCGGTCTCCATCGTCTCCATCCGCGCGCGCTCGAGCTCGACCGGGTCGACGCCGCGCGTGACGAGGAGGTAGTCGCGGATGCAGAACGCGTGCCGGCCCTCCTCGGCCGTCCAGCGGTTGACCCAGGTGCCCCACGCGCTGTCGCGGCCGAAGGCGCGGTCGATCTCGCGGTGATAGCTCGGCAGGTTGTCCTCGGTGAGCAGGTTGACCTCGAGTGCCGTGCGGGCGATCGGCGACAGCTGCGACTGCGCGACCTCCCACGGCTCCCCGCCGAGCTCGGCGAAGTCGCGCCCCAGGCTCCACGGGACGTACTCGTGCGGCATCCACTCGTCCGCCATGTCGAGGTGACGGTTGAGGTTGTCCTCGACGGTGGGCTCGAGCTCGGCCAGGAGGGTTGCGGTGTCGAGCGCTGCCATGGTCCATCTCCTCGAGTGAGTGCGAGGGCGCGGTGTCCTCGGACCCTGCCTACACCTGCGGGGACCGCGTGACCAGAGGGCGGCCCGTCCGGTGTGCGGGAGGCGGGACGGATGGGTGGTCTTCTAGGCTCGCCGCAGCGCGGCCGACCGGGCCGCCACACACCGCTTCTTTCGACACGGGGGACACATGCGCAGTGAGCTGTTCGACCAGGCCAACCAGGAGAACGCGACCGCCGAGCGGTTCAGCCTCCACCACCGCAAGACCCTGCGGGTGGTGCTCGGCGAGCCGGTTCTGGCCGCCAAGGGATCGATGGTCGCCTACCAGGGCCAGGTGACGTTCGAGCACAAGTCGGCGGGCTCGATCGGCAAGATGATGCGTCGGCTGGTGACCTCGGAGGACACCCCGCTGATGACCGTCGCCGGGCAGGGGGAGGTGTTCTTCGCCGATGCGGCCAAGGACGTGTTCCTGGTCGGCCTCGAGGGCGACGGGCTCTCGGTCAACGGCAGCGCGCTGCTGGCGATGGACGCCTCGCTCGACTACGACGTGCACCGGGTCAAGGGCGCCGGGATGATGAGCGGCGGGATGTTCAACACCCTCGTCCAGGGGCACGGCACCGTGGCGCTCACGAGCGACGGGCAGCCGCTCATCCTCGACTGCTCCCAGACCCCGACGTACGTCGACATCAACGCCGCGGTCTGCTGGTCCGCCGGTCTGGTGCCGCAGGTGGTGAGCTCGATGAACATGAGGTCGATGCTGCGTGGCGGCACCGGGGAGGCGTTCCAGTACGCCTTCCAGGGTCCCGGCTTCGTCGTGGTCCAGCCGTCCGAGGGCCCGGTCGTGCCGCCGCACAGCCACGGCTCCGGCGGCTGATCGGGCTGGTCCGGGGGACTGCCCGACCCTGCGTCACCCGTGCCGGCGAGGGCAGTGCAGGGTCGCCAGACGACCGCCATCCAGTGGGGTCGTGTGCCAGGCAGCCTCCGCGGCCCGTGCCGGCAGCGAGCAGGTGAGGCGCAGGCGGTGCGGGGTCTCGAGGAACGAGACCTCCACCCGCAGCGTGCGGTCGTCGTCCCAGCCGCCTGACGCCGCGACCGGCACGACGTCGCCGTGGGAGTCGAGCGGTGACGACTCCAGCCAGCCGTCAGTCCCCACGGGGAACGTCAACGCGTTGTCCGCCTCGGCCAGGGTGACCTCGAGGCCGTCGTCCGCCAGGTTGACTCCCACGGACGTGAAGCTCGTCCCGGGAGCCACGACGAAGGGCGACGTCCAGTCCTCCTGGCCGCCCGGCTGTGGGCGGGCGGCGTACGGCACGAGCGAGAGGCCCCGCAGGCGCCGCTCGAGCTCGGGCTGGGCGCTGTCCTCGGGGCGGTCGTCACGCAGGCCAGGGAGGAGGTGGGTCCAGAGGTGGTCGAGCACCGCCTGCATCGCCTCGGTCCCGCCGGTCGTCGCGACCACGACGTCGTGCTCGGGCAGCACGATGCAGAACTGGCCGAAGGCGCCGTCGCCGCGGTAGCCGTGCCGTGCCATCCAGAACTGGAAGCCGTAGCCCTGTCGCCAGTCGGGGTTCTCCATGTCCGGGTTGTCGACCTGGCGCGACGTGGCCTGCTCGACGTACGCCTCGGGGATCAGCTGGGTCTCTCCCCACCGCCCGCGTCGGAGGTAGAGCAGACCGAGCTTGGCGATGTCCTCGGTGCGGGCGAAGAGGCCACTGAACCCCTGCTCGCGACCGGGCGGCCAGGTCGCCCAGCCGACCGACCCGATGCCGAGCGGGTCGAGCAGCCGGGGTCGCAGGTAGGCACTCAAGGGCATGTCCGCGGCTCGCTGGATGATGCTAGCCAGCGCGTACGTGCACGGCTGGCTGTAGGCGAACAGGGTCCCTGGCGGGGCATCCGGCGGCACCATCAGGAACCCGCGCACCGGCTCGTGCGGGTCGAGGGCCAGGGCCTCGTCGATCATGTCGCGGTCGTGGCCGCTGGCCATGGAGGCGACGTCCCGGACCGTGATGGACCTGCTGCCCGGGTCGGTGATGTCGTCGGCGAGCTCGGGGAAGTGCGACACCACGGTGTCGTCCAGGCCGACCAGGCCCTCCTGCAGCGCGAATGCCAGGGCGGTCGAGGTGAAGCTCTTGCTCAGGGAGTAGACCAGCCGGGTGCGCTCCGGCGTGTGCGGTGCCCACCAGCCCTCGGCGACGACACGCCCGTGCCTCAGCACCATCAGGCTGTGCAGCTCCACCGCCGGATCGCCGTCGATCGCATCCACGGTGGCCAACAGGGCAGCCGGGGCGACGTGCTCGTCGGCCGGCAGGCTGCGGGGGAGCGCTGCGTCGAGGTGGTCCTCCATTCCTCCGACAGTACGACGGGCGGCTCAGTTCCAGATCGAGCCGGCCCACTCCGGGTGGTCGATGAAGGGGTTGCGGTTGCCCTGCCACTGGGCGTGGATGCGGTCGTTGCGCCGCATCTCGAAGGCGTTGACCGGGTCGGCGGCGTGCCACGCCAGCAGGGTCTCGAGGTCGCCGATCAGCGTGGAGGACGTGCCGACCGTGGAGCTCATCTCGAGGTTGTTGAAGCCGTCGCCGCCCTCGTAGCGGATCGCCATGTAGAGCAGCATCCGCGCCACGTCGCCCTTGACGGCGTCGCGCGGCTCGAACGAGTTGGAGTCAGTCCAGCAGTCGGTGCAGCCGGAGACCGCGGAGCCGCCGTTGTCGAAGTCCTTGTTGCCGCGGATCGAGTTCACCGTGACGTCCTCGGGCCGGATGTGGTGCAGGTCGGTGCCCGGTCCGGCGCTGGTGGTGAACCCGCCGCGCGACTGCGCCCACACGTGCTCACGGTTCCAGTTGCCGGTGCTGCCGCCGTTGCTCGACTTCGAGATCGAGCGCCCGGTGTAGAGCTCGATGACGTTGGCGGTGTTGTTGGGGTCCTGGTCGGTGTCCTTCAGCGCGGTCCACACGGCGTCGTACGACAGCTTCGTGTGGTCGTCGATGATGTCGTGCAGCGCGGTGCGCAGCGCGGTGCCGGACTTGCCGACGGCCGGGGCGTAGTAGGTGGAGTCCCACGGACTCGTGCCGCCGCTCGGCGGCGGCTCGGTGGTGCCGCCGCCCGCGAGCGCGAACGCCGACGTGCTCGTCATGCCGGGGTGGGAGAAGTAGGACGACAGCTTGCCGGTGACGTCGATCTGCTTGCCCATCAGCGACGGGTTCGTCCTGAGGCCCCACTGCGAGCGGAAGGCCGAGGGGATCTGCACGTAGAGCATCGACGAGGTGCTCGTCGTCGACGGCGAGTCGGCGATCGCGAGCGCGTAGTCGTTGGGGAAGTTGGAGCGTACGACGGTGTTGGTGGCGGTCGGCTGCCCGACGACGTAGCCGCGGACCGTCTGCGTCGCGCCGGTCTGCTGGCCGATGGCCTGGCTGACGGTCAGGGGAGTGGCGGCGGTGGCGGGCGCGGTGACGGCCGGCAGCAGCACCAGTGAGAGGAGGAGGGCGAGCGAGCCGGCGAGGGAGGAGGCGAGGGAGGTCGCGCGGGCACGACCCTTCCCGAGATGTGGGGTCATGGCGGTGAAGCCTGCCGCACCGGCGCCCGCCGCGGAAGGGCCCGCAGGTGAACCGACGGCGACGGCCCGGGGGACGTCCCACCGCCTCACTCACAACGCTTTGGAAACGGGTCTGGTGTGGTCGGTGGTGCCGGTGGGACACTGCCCACCGCTCATCGAGGGGCCGCGAGGCCCCCTTACACCCCCACCACCCAAGTTCTGCGAAAACGCCACGGAATGTCGCAAGACTCCTTAGGTTGAGTCTGCTCCGGTCCCACCGGGAAAGTTTCGACGTCGTAGTCGCTCACCAAACGCGAGGCACACATGACTCAGGATGCAGCCCGGCCCCGCAAGGGCACGGGTCTCTCGGTCGCCGGCTGGCCGCTGGGCCGCAAGATGGCCCTGGCCCTGGCGATCCCGCTGCTGCTCGCGGCGGTCCTCGGCGGTCTGCGTGTCTCGGGCGACTACGGCGACTCCCGGCAGGCCTCCCGCAGCGCCCAGCAGGTCACGATCATCCAGCCCGCGGTCGACTACCTGACCGCCTCGGAGGCCGCGATGGTGGCCGCCCAGACCGACAGCGCCGCGAGCCAGGGCGACCTGATCGACGCGATCAGCGACATCGACACCAACGCTGAGACCCTCGTCCAGGCGCGCGACAGCGCCGACCTCGACGAGCTCCAGACCGCCCACGTCAACGCGCTGCTCGACCTGAGCCAGGCCATGCGAGGCGAGGGTGCCGAGACCCTCGGCCCGGCGACCTGGATCGCGCTCGTGCGCCAGCTCGAGTCGAGCGTCTCGCAGCTCATCACCAGCGTGAACGCCGCCCAGGAGACCCCGGAGCCGCGCCTCGAGCAGCTGTCCCAGGTCATGAGCGGTCGCCTCTCGCTGGCGCTCCAGCAGGGCCTGCTCGCCACCACGCTGTCGCAGTCCAGCTCGCAGGAGCTCTTCTCGGAGATCGGCGTCGAGGCCGCCGCCATCGACCGTCTCGCCGGCTCCGTCGAGGGCGCCGAGGACCAGACGGCCATCCTGCGTACGCAGAACACCCGCCACGCCGGTCAGATCCGCGACGACTCCGCGACCGACCTCGACGGCCGCGACGCGTACGTCCCCTACGACGAGATCACCCAGACGCTGGTCACCGGCGTGACCGACACCCTCGACGAGGCCGCCTCCGACGCCCAGCGCAACGCGCTCGTCGGCGCCGTCCTGACGCTCCTCGCGCTCGCCGCCGCGATCGCGCTCGCCTTCTTCGTCGCCCGCAGCCTCCTCGGCCCGATCGGCAAGGTGCGCGAGGGCGCGCTCGCCGTGGCCCGCCACCGCCTGCCCGACGCCGTCGCCCGGATCCGCGCCGGCCAGGAGCCCGAGCCGATCCGGACGATCGACGTCACCACCAACGAGGAGATCGGCCAGGTCGCGCGAGCGGTCGACGACCTCCACCGCCAGGCCATCCACCTCGCCTCGGGCGAGGCCCAGCTGCGCCAGACCGTCAACGCGATGTTCGTGACGCTGTCGCGCCGCTCGACCTCCTTGGTCAACCAGCAGCTCGCGCAGATCGAGCGCCTCGAGCACGACGAGGAGGACCCCAAGCGCCTCGAGTCGCTCTTCCGCCTCGACCACCTCGCCTCGCGCATGCGTCGTACGGCCGACTCGCTGCTGATCCTCGCCGACGCACCGAACCGCGCCGCCGGCCAGTTCAGCCTCACCGTCGGCGAGGCGCTGCAGGCCGCGACCTCGGGCGTGCAGGACTACCAGCGCGTGCAGATCCTGTCGCACCTCAACACCCGCGTCGGTGACGAGGCCGCGCCCGACGTGGTCCACCTGCTGACCGAGCTCGTCGACAACGCGCTGTCCTTCTCGCCGCCCGCCGAGCCCGTTCGCCTCGCGGCCAAGCAGGGCCCTGAGGGCGTCACGATCACCATCACCGACTCCGGCCTGGGGGTGCCGCCGGCCGAGCTCGAGCAGCTCAACCGCGACCTCCAGCACGGTGCCGAGGCCACGCCCGACACCGCTCGCCGGATGGGCCTGTTCGTGGTCTCCCGCCTCGCCGAGCGCCACGACATCGAGGCCCACCTGGCCCGCAACCCCGGTGGCGGCATGACGGCCACCGTCACGCTCCCGCCCTCGGTGCTGCCCGACCTGCCGCAGGCCGGTGCCCCGGCGGCCCCGGCCGCCGCGCAGGCCACCGCCGCGACCGGTACGACAGAGGTCCTCGAGACCGCCGCCGTCGCCGCTCCGGTCCTGTCCAAGCGTGAGGCCCGCAACCGGGCCCGCGCGGAGAAGGCCGAGGCGAAGGCCGCGGAGCGCGCCGCCGCCGCCGAGGCGAAGTCCGCGAAGAAGGACGCCGCGTCGGAGGCCAAGGCCGCCAAGCAGGAGGCCGAGCTCGAGCCCCTGACCACCTCGGCTGCCGCCTCCACTGCTGCTCCCGCCGCCGGGCGTACGTCCGACACCGCGCAGCCCGCAGCCTCGGCCGCGAGGTCCACCACGGGCTCTGAGCCGACCCCGGACCGCCCGCCGCTGGGCAGCCTGCTGCCGCGCCGCGACCCAGGCGCCAACATGCCCCGCACGGGTGCCGACGCCTTCCTGCCGCCGGAGACGTCCACGGCGACCGGTCCGCTCTTCGGCAAGCGCCCCGAGGCCTCGGAGGCACCCGCTGCGGCCGACTCCACCCCGCGCCAGGGTGCCGCCACCGAGCGCGCGGAGAAGGTCGCCCGCGTGGTGCCCATCACCGCCCTCGCCGCCCGCCAGCGCGCCCAGGCCGAGCAGGAGGCGCGGGTCGCCGAGGCCGCGCCGGAGGCGCGGGTCGCCGAGGCCGCGCCGGAGGCGCGGGTCGCCGAGGCCGCGCCGGAGACGACCGAGGTCGAGGACGAGACGGTCGTCGACGAGACGGTCGTCGAGCCGGCGGCCGAGCCCGCACGCGCCCACGACCCGCTCTCCGACCCGCTGCCGGCGGACGCCTTCGACGAGCCTTCCGCTCCCGAGGACGAGCCGGTCGCTGCCGCCGAGCCGGAGCCGGAGCCCGAGCCCGAGCCGGTCGCTGCCGCAGAGCCCGAGCCGGTCGCTGCCGCAGAGCCGGAGCCGGAGCCGGAGCCCGTCGTCGCGCGGTCGGCCGAGCGCGAGGTCGAGGTCGACGCCAACGACCCGCTGGGCCTGGACGCCCCCGTGGCCCCTGCGCGGGAGACCGCGCGGGAGACCGCGCCGGAGCCGGTCGCCCAGACGGCGCCCGAGCCGGTCGCCGAGCCGGTCGCCGAGCCCGAGCCCGAGCCGGCACCCGAGCCGTCCGTCTGGCAGCAGCCGGCGTACGAGCCCCCCGCCGCGGCGCTGGACGCCGGTCACGGCACCAACGGCACCAACGGCACCAACGGCTCCAACGGCTCCAACGGCCTGTCGCACCGCGGCGAGCCCGCTCGCTCCGGCGGCGAGTCGCCGATCTTCAAGTCGATGCGGTCGGGCTGGCTGACCGGTGACGCGAGCCAGATCCACGAGACCGAGGTGGACCGCGGGTGGGAGATCGCCGAGCACGTCGCCGAGGAGGCGCCGGCCGTCGAGTCGACCCCCGTCGGACTTCCGCGACGCGCCCCCGGGGAGCGGCTCGTTCCCGGTAGCGTGACACCGCCCACGGCAGCCAAGACGCGCGACCCCGAAGCGATCCGCCGCCGCCTCCAGGCACACACCGCGGGTGTCTCCCGCGGTCGACGAGCAGCCCAGAGTTCCACCCAGCACACGGAAGCAGGCCCCGCATGACTCACGACTCCGCCACCGCCCCCGCTGCCAGCGCCGCTGGTGACGACCGAGACCTCGACTGGGTGATGTCGCGATTCGTCGACGACGTCCCCGACGCAGCGCACGCCATCCTGGTGTCCGCCGACGGCCTCCTGATGGCGTCGAGCACCAGCATCCCCGGCGAGCGCGCCGAGCAGGTCGCGGCCGTCTCCTCCGGCCTGGCCAGCCTCGCCGTCGGTGCCGCCCGCCTCTTCGAGGGCGGCTCGGTGATGCAGACCATCGTCGAGATGGAGATGGGCTTCCTGATGCTGATGAGCGTGGGTGACGGCTCCAACCTCACCGTGCTCACCACCGAGGAGGCCGACATCGGCCAGGTGGGCTACGAGATGGCCCTGCTGGTGGACCGCGTGGGACGTACCGTCGAGGCCCAGGCCCGCGTCGGTACGAGCGGCTGACCGGCTCCGCGCCATGACGCCGCCACACGAGCCGGAGGACGAGGGCTACCGCCCCCGCCTCATCCGGTCCTACACCCTCACCGCCGGTCGGACGGCCGCCAAGGTGGAGCTGGCCATGGAGGCGACTCTTCGCCTCCAGGCCGGTGCGGAGGCACCTGTGCTCTCGCCGTCCGCCGCGCAGGTTCTCGAGGTCTGCGACCGGCGCTCCGTGGCCGAGGTGTCGGCCCTGACCAAGATGCCGATCGGCGTCACCCGGGTGCTGCTGGGTGACCTGATCGAGCAGGGCCTGGTCCGCATCCAGGCCACCATCAACGACAGCACGTCGACAGATGAGCGTCTCGAGCTCATCGAAAGGACCCTCCGTGGACTTCGAAACTACTAAGGCACAGCGTGCGGCTGCGTCGACGAAGATCGTCATTGCTGGCGGCTTCGGCGTCGGCAAGTCGACGCTGGTCGGCGCGGTCTCGGAGATCGACCCGCTGCGCACCGAGGCACTCGTCACCAACGAGTCCGAGGGCGTCGACGATCTCGCTGCCGTGCCCACCAAGGCCACCACGACCGTGGCCATGGACTTCGGGCGCCTGACCCTGGCCGAGGACCTCGTCCTCTACCTGTTCGGCACCCCCGGCCAGCGTCGCTTCTGGTTCATGTGGGACGACCTGTGCCGCGGTGCCATCGGCGCCATCGTGCTGGTCGACGTGGCCAGGCTCGACGAGTCCTTCTCGCCGCTCGACTACTTCGAGTCCAAGGGCATCCCGTTCATCGTCGCCGTCAACGAGTTCGACGGCGTCCCGCGCTACCCCGCCGAGGAGATCGCCGCCGCGCTGGCCCTGCCCGCCGACGTACCGATCATCAGCCTCGACGCCCGCGACCGCGAGCAGGCCAAGGGTGCGCTCGTGAAGATCACCGAATACGCCCTCATGCGACTTCGCGAGTCGCTCACCGTGAATGCGAACTGACGCCATGACCCGCACCACCCGCCGTACGAACCCTGCCCGCACGGCTCTGACCGTCCTGTCCTCCGTGGCCCTGATGGCCACGCTGAGCGCCTGCGGCGGCAGCGCCAGCGGGGAGGAGGCCGACGCGCTCACCGACGTGTCGCTCGTCTTCAGCGGCGCGCTGACGGTCTGCACCGACATGCCCTACGCGCCCTTCGAGTACGAGGAGAAGGGCAAGCCCACCGGCTTCGACATCGACCTGGTGCGCAAGGTCGCCGACGAACTGAAGGCCGACCTCGACGTGGTGGACGTGTCCTTCGACGACATCACGTCCGGCACCTCGCTCAACAACGACGTGTGCGACGTCGCGATCTCCGCGATGACGATCACCGGCGAGCGGGCCCGCGTCCTCGACTTCTCCAGCCCCTACTTCGACGCCAAGCAGGCGCTGATCACCCCGAAGGGCTCGGGCCTCGACCAGATCGCCGAGCTGGCGGGCCAGCGGGTCGGCGTCCAGAAGGACACCACCGGCGAGACCTACCTCAGCGACTTCGCCCCCGAGACCACCCAGGTCATGGCGTACGACGACGCAGCCGGGCTGCAGGCGGCGCTGGCGGCCGGTGAGCTCGATGCGGCGATGCTCGACAACACGGTGTCCGGCCAGTTCGTCACCGACAACCCGCGCCTGAAGCTCTCGCGCGAGTTCGACACCGGCGAGCAGTACGGCATGGCGGTGAAGAAGGACGGCAACATCCCGCTCCTGCGCTCCATCAACAGCACGCTCGCCGACCTCCGCGAGGACGGCAGCTACGAGGAGATCTACGCCAAGTACTTCGGCTGATCCGCCTCGTGCGAGCACCCGCTTGAGCGGTGTCCCACCCACCTTCCGCAGCAGCGGAACGTAGGTGGGGCACTGCTCAGGCGCGTCCGGGGCGTGTCGACGGCCGGGCGGTGCCTGAGCCACCTCCGCCGCGCTGGGAAGGTGGCTGGGACACCGCCCTGCGCGACGACCTACGGCGCGATCGTCAGGAACAGGAACGACGCGAGCAGCACGAGGTGCACGCCGCCCTGGAGCGGCTTGGCGCGGCCGGGGACGACCGTCAGGATCGCCACCGCGGCGGTCAGGACGAGCAGGACCGTCTGGAGCTGGTTGAGCCCGAGCTCGAGCGGGCCGTCGAGCCAGATGCTGGCCACCGCGATCGCGGGAATGGTGAGCCCGATGGAGGCCATGGCCGAGCCGAGCGCCAGGTTGAGGCTGACCTGGACCCGGTTGCGCACGGCCGCGCGGACCGCGGCGATCGTCTCCGGTGCGAGCACCAGCAGGGCGATGACGACACCGACCACGGCGTACGGGAACCCCGCGGCCGCCACGCCCGACTCGATCGCCGGTGACTCGATCTTCGCGAGCCCGACCACGGCGACGAGCGAGACCACGAGGAGCCCCAGACTGGTCAGGGCGGCCTTCGCGGTCGGCGGGTCGGCGTGCCCGTCCTCGTCCTCGTCGACCGGCTCGTGCTCGAAGGAGTCGGACCTCCCGGCTCCCGAGGTGCGCTGGGCATGCGCGCCCGGCCCCGTGACGACCGGGACGTACTGCTGCGGCGCGACCGGCAGGAAGAAGTCGCGGTGCCGGATGGTCTGGGTGAAGACGAACATGCCGTAGAGCGCCAAGGACGCGACGGCGGCGAAGACGAGCTGGGCCCCGGTGAACTCGGGCCCCGGCTCCGACGTGGTGACCGACGGGACGACGAGGCACAGCACGGCGAGGGCGATGACGGTCGCCAGGGCGGCGCCGGTGCCCTCGGGGTTGAAGACCGCGAGGTGGTGCTTCAGGGCACCGACGAGCAGCGAGATGCCGACGATGCCGTTGACGGTGATCATGACCGCGGCGAAGACCGTGTCGCGAGCCAGGCCGGCATTGCCCCCGTCGGCGGTGATCATCAGCGTGACGATCAGGCCGACCTCGATGACCGTCACCGCCACGGCGAGCACCAGGGAGCCGTACGGCTCGCCGACCCGGTGCGCCACGACCTCGGCGTGGTGCACCGCGGCCAGCACCGCACCGACGAGCAGGAGGGCGAGGAGGCCGAGCACGACGGCGTTCTCGGGGTGCAGCGGCCAGGCGACGGCCAGCGCCACGGCGGCCAGCACGGGGAGGACGGTGGTCAAGGAAGGCCGGGGCATGACATGACCCTAGGGGGCTCGATCCAGCCGACCGGTCAGCTCTCCGGGGTCGTCAGCTTCTCCAGCCGGGCGCGCAGCAGCGGCACTCGGTGGCTGTTGCCCTCGAGGGTGACGTACTGCTCCCCGAAGATCGCGAGCAGCGCGTCATCGAGGCGGCGTACGGCTCCGGCGGGGTAGCGGTAGCCCATCCGGCGGATCACGGCGTCGGCGTCGACGGAGGTCAGCAGGTCGTCGAGGTCGTCGATGCTGTCGATGCCGAGCTGGGTGAGCAGCCCGGCGATCCAGTCGTAGTGGTCGGTGTGCGACCAGCCGGCGTCGCTGTAGTGGCCGGCGAGGAAGGTCGCGAGCTCCTGGCCGACGATGTGGTCGGCCTCCACCTCCGTGGTGCTGCCCGGCGCCGCCTTCTGGATCCGCTCGCGGATGGTGGCGAACTCCCGGTCGGCGAGCTCGATGAGCCCGGCGGCCAGGGTGAAGCGGCGGTCGAGGTCGGCCGCGGCGTCCTCGGGGACGTTGCCCTTGTAGCGGATGTCGTGCTCGAACTCGGCCCAGGCGTGCTGCAGGACCGTACGGACCTGGATGCTGGCGCGCTCGCCGGCGAGCTCGGGGTGCCCGTCGGCGTCGTCGCCGTCGTCGGTGCGGACCAGCAGGTGCCGGCTGGCGTAGCCGAAGCGCCCGGACCGGGCGGTCTCCTCGCCGAGGTCGCGGTCGTCGAGGATGGTGAGCTGGTCGTCGAGCACCTCGGCCACGGCCGCGACGTCGCTGTGGACGTAGGTGATGACGCGGACGCCGATCTGGTCGGTGACCTGCTCGAGCGGGTGGGGGTAGAGGAGCCGGTCGCCGTCGGTGCGGTTGGCCTTGGCGGAGAAGGAGGCCACGCTCTTCGTGCGCCCGGTGACGCTGAGGTAGTCGATGCCGGCGTCGTCGAGCAGCGTGCGGACCAGGGTGACCCAGCCCGCGGTCGCCGCGACGAGCTGCGGCTGCCGTGCCGCATAGGCACGTACGGCCTCGCGCACCGGCTCTGCATGGGTCTCGGGGCCGCTCATGGCGTCAGCCTGCCAGTGCCGGCCGTCGGCGTCGACGCGACGTCCCGCACGTGCACGCGCGTGCCTGGCGAGGGAGCCGGACCGGGGTGGCTATCGTCGAAGGACCATGCGGACCTCCTCGACCACACCGGACCCCACCCTCGGCCGCCGGCTCGCGGGCCTCACCGGCCTCGCCGGTCTCGTGCTGGTCGGCGGGCTGTCGGCCTGCTCGTCCGGAGGCGACGACAGCGCGACCGACCCGTACGCGACGAGCACGCCGAGCGACACGCCGTCGGACACCTCCAGCGAGACCCCCTCGGAGACGCCCACCCAGGAGCCGTCCGACGGCGCCACCGCGACGCTGCGCGCCGTCGGGTCCGCCGGCATCACCGAGGTGGTGCTCGTCGACGCCACCGAGGGCGGCGGCTCGCCGTCGACGCTCGCCTTCGCGCTCGACACCGACCAGGCCGTCGACGACTTCGTGCTCGGCCTGCAGGCCGGGCTGCCCGAGAAGGTCGAGTCCGCCGTGGCCGACCTCGCCGGGCAGTCGCCCGACGCGACGCCCTACGGCGCGGTCGTGTCCACCGGGTGCGAGCCTCCGCGCAGCGTGGCCATCGACGCTGGCGAGGCCGGCTTCGAGGTCGTGCCCGCACTGCCGAAGAGCACGGTCCAGTGCCTGGCCCCGGTGACGTACGTCGTGGTCTTCGCCGCGCCGAACGCCTGAGGCCCGCCCGTCAGGGAGCGGCGGTCGGCGTCGGGGTCGGGGTCGGGGTGGGGGTCGGCAGGATCGGGACCACCGGCGGCAGCTCGGCGTGGTAGACCACGCCGAACGCGTTGGGCACGAGGCGCTCGCTGCCGTCGGAGGGCTCGTTGACGACTCCGAAGGCACCGGTGCCGGCGCGCGAGTACATCGTCGAGGAGCCGCCGCCGTCGAGGTTGATGGCGTTCTCCGCGCCGAGCGCGGTCATGAGGTCGGCGAGCTCGACCATCGTGTAGCCGCGGCTCACCGAGGAGCGGCCGTCGACCACGAGGATGAGCAGCTTGCGCCCGTCGGCGTCGATGCCGACCGCCGTACGCGGGTGGGCGATGGTGTTGTTGACGACCGTGCGCACGCCGTTGACCAGCACGGGGCGGTCGCCGCTGATCGCGACGGTGGGCTTGCCGCCGTCGAACCGGGTGGCGAGCGTGATCTTCTTGCCCTTCTTCAGGGTCTTGAGCTTGCCGGCGGACGGTCCGGTGCCGATGAGGACCTTGTCCTTCTTGCCGATCTTCTTGCCGCTGGAGAGCTTCGGGCGGTTGGACACGACGCGGTTCTTGCGCAGGACCACCTCGCGGGCGCGCTTCTTGCCTCCGGTGACCTGGTAGCCCGGGGTGCGGTTGAAGGCATGGGTGAAGACGCCGATCTCGCCGGCCGGGATGCTCGGGTGGTTGATGCCGCTGACCGACCACTTCCTGCGCTGGCGGATCGTGTTCTGCACGGTGATCGGGCTGACGTGCGGCCCGGCCGCGTCGAACCACAGCGTCGAGTTGACGTCGGGGATCCAGCCCTCGCGCGACCCGGTGAGGAGGCCCGCCTCGCGGTCGACCGAGGTGCCGAGCGGCGCGTTGGTCCGGCCGATGTCGAAGAAGTCGCCGTTGACGGCGGTCAGTGCCTGGCTCCAGGCGCCGAGCTGGCTGACGGTCTTGCGGCTGGTGACGAACGTCGGCGACAGCTCCTCGAAGGAGATGTTGGCCGCGTCGAGGCTGACGGTCACCAGGTTCATCCGGACCTGTCCGATCGGCTGGCGGCCGTCGACCTGGTCCCACTCGCGCAGGGTGACGCCGGGCGCGATCTCGTAGCTCACGTCGTTCTTGACCTGCGCCGTGCGGCCGCGGAAGTTCACCGGCGGGCCGACGACGGTGCCGGGCTTGCCGTCGGACGTCTGGTTGCGCCCGCGGTAGCCGCTGTCGGTCCCGGAGGTCAGGGCCCGGTCCCGGGCGTCGCCGTCGTCGGCGGCCGACGGGCCGACGCCGACGTTGAGCGCGAGACCGGCGACGAGCACGCCCGCGGTGGCGGCCGCCAGCTTGCGGGAGCGGAGAGCCGACACGGGGCGGAGGGCGGTCAGGGAGCGACGCGTGGAGGAAGGCACGCGCTCCAGAGTAAAGGAGATAGTGGGACGGGTGGGAAAATTGGGATCTGCGGCCCGTCGTACGGCCCTGCCGTCCCGCGTGGACGGCCTACGCTGTCGGGCGTGCCGGTCGAGCCCCCTGCCCAGCCCGCTCACGACGGACCGGTGTGGAACACGCTCCACGTCGGCGACAACCTCGACGTGCTGCCCCGGCTCGCGCCCGGGTCGGTCGACGTCGTCTACACCGACCCGCCCTACAACACCGGCAACGACTTCGCCTACGCCGACCGCTTCCGCGACGGCTCGCACCCCGACCCGTACGCCGGGCGTCACGCCGCGTGGACCGCGATGATGCGCCCGCGCCTCGAGGCCGTCCGCGAGGCGCTGGCCCCGCACGGGGCGGTGTTCGTCAGCATCGACGACAACGAGGTCGCGCACCTGCGGCTGCTGAT
This sequence comes from Nocardioides sp. BGA-UO-ETr-FS32, assembly GCF_059567905.1. NCBI lineage: Bacteria > Bacillati > Actinomycetota > Actinomycetes > Propionibacteriales > Nocardioidaceae > Nocardioides > Nocardioides sp. BGA-UO-ETr-FS32. Next base: position 418,479 of record NZ_JCAQOX010000014.1, read on the forward strand.
GGACGAGGTGTTCGGCGAGGCCAACTTCCTCGCCCAGGTGGTGGTCAACCTCAACCCCAAGGGCCGCCAGCTCGGACGCGGGTTCGCGACGAGCCACGAGTACGTCCTGGCGTACGCCCGCCACCTGCCGGGGTGCGTGGTCGACGGCAGCACCACCGAGTCGGTGGACGAGGCCGACTTCCCGCTGACCAGTCCGGACGGCCGGCGCTTCCGCTACCTCCCGCTGCGCAACACCAACAAGAAGTTCAACCCGCTCTCCGCGCCGACCCTCCACTACCCGCTCCACGGGGACCCGGTCAGCGGCCGTGTCGCGACGGCGGCGTTCGAGGGGAGCCTGGAGCTCACGCCGGTCTTCGGCGACGGGCGCCCGGCGGTGTGGCGGTGGTCGAGGCCGCGCGTGGACGAGCGGCCCGACGACCTGGAGTGCCGGGTGATCCGCGGGCGCGCGGGCGAGCGCGCCGACATCTTCCAACGCGACTGGCTGCACCGCGAGGGCGGGCGGCGCAAGAAGCTGCGGACCATCTGGCTGGCCGAGGAGATCGGTTCGACGGACACCGCGGTCGCCGAGCTCAAGGCGCTGGTGGGCCACGTCTTCGAGTCGCCGAAGCCGACCGGGCTGGTGCGGCGCATCCTCTCGACGCTGCCCGACGACGTCGTCGTGCTCGACCCCTTCGCCGGAAGCGGGACCACCGGCCATGCCGTCGCCGCGGCCAACGCCGCCGACGGCGGGACCCGTCGCTGCGTCAGCATCAACTCCGCCGAACCCACCCGTGAGCGCTCCAACGCCCGGCTCGCCGGCCTGGCCACGGTCGCCGACATCACCCGCGCACGGCTGGCCGCCGTGGCCGCGCAGGTCGGCGGCGGCCTCGAGGTGGTCGGTCTGGAGTCACCGGATATCCGGTGAGTTCCTTGGTTACAGGTAGAGATCTCTACCCGTAAGCAGGTCGGTCACCGGATATCCGGTGACTCCAGAGCGGCGGCGGTGCCGCGCCCGGGTCAGATGCCGGCGGCCTTCTCGAGGGCCTTCAGCTCGTCGTCGAGGTACTGCAGCAGCACCTGCAGGTGGGGCACCGTACGCCGGCAGCCGGTGAGGCCGAAGCACATCTTGCCGTCGTAGGAGGTGCAGGTGATGTTGAGCGCCATGCCATTGATGGGGATCGACAGGGGATAGGTGCCGGTGAGCTTCGCGCCGTTCCAGTAGTGCGTCGTGCGCGGGCCGGGGACGTTGCTGACGATCAGGTTGTAGGGCGGGCGGACGATGCCCTGCATCCGGAAGATCGGACCCAGGATGGCCGGCGCCTGGCCGAGGGCGCTCATCGCGAGGATCTGCGCCGGGGTCATCGACGACAGGCTCTGCTTGCCGTCCTGCATCGAGCGGTGGATGGCCGCGAGTCGGTCGGCCGGGTCGGGGAGGTGGGTGCCGAGCTGCACCATCACCGCGCCGACCGCGTTGCCCCCGTCGGAGGACGCGAGCTGCGACTGCTTGGCGTTGAGGCCCACCGGCACCATCGAGATGAGCGTCGTCTCGGGCAGCGCGTCGAGGTCGAGCAGGTAGGTCCGCATCGCGCCGCTGACCATCGCCAGCACCACGTCGTTGATCGTCGTGCCAGTGGCCTTGCCGACCCCGCGCAGGCGCTCGACGGGCCAGTCCTGGGCGGCGAAGCGGCGCGAGCCGGTGATGCTCTGGTTGAGCATCGTGCGCGGTGCGTAGAGCGACAGCGCGGACGTCTCGTTGCGCACGCTCTTGTTGAGCGTACGGATCAGCGCGCCGGGCATCCCGGCGGCCTCGGACGCGATCGCGAGGGCCGTACGGACGGTGGCCGCGGAGACGTCGGCCAGCGAGGCGCCGTCGTCGGACGGCTGCTCCTCGCGGGGCCCGCGCGGACGCAGCGCCCACGGGGCGGGCATGTCGCGCTCGTCGGGGTCGGTCGACAGCACGCTCGCGAGCAGCCGCATCGCCGAGACGCCGTCGACGAGGGCGTGGTGGGTCTTGGTGTACATCGCGACCCGGCCGTCGCGCAGGCCCTCGATGACGGTGGCCTCCCACAGCGGGCGCTCCCAGGCGAGGCGGGTGCTGTGCAGCCGCGAGCACAGCTCGAGGAGCTCGCGGATCCGGCCCGGCTTGGGCAGCGCGCTGTGGCGCACGTGGTGCTCGATGTCGAACTGCTCGTCGGGCTGCCACACCAGCTGCCCGGCCGTACGCGCGGAGCGGTGCGGGTGCTTGAGGAACAGCGGCGCGACCTGCTCGACGTCGCGCATCTGCTCGTACATCTCGCGGACGTAGCCGCGACCTGCGCCCTCGGGCTTCTCGAAGAGCTGGAGCCCGCCGACGTGCATCGGCATGTTGCGGTTCTCGGCGAGGAGGAAGCCGGTCGCCGTCGGGTCGATCGGGTTGACCACTGACTTCTCCTCCGTTGCGACCCGCCCCCGGGTGCGAGTGCGTCCGGGCATCCTCTCGTCCCGGTGACGACTGCCACAAGGGCGCCGCGCGGTCTCAGGCCTCCAGGGAGTGCGCCAGCTCCGCCACGACGGCGTCGACGACCGCGACGAGGTCGCCTCCCGACTCCTTGGCGACCGCACGCTGCCGCTGGTAGGACGCGCCGCGGGTGGGGATGTCGGCGACGGTGCGCAGCTCGGCCTCGCAGTCCAGGCGCTTCGCGACCGGGGTGAGCTGCTCGAGCAGGTCGTGGAGGTCCTCGGTGACCAGGCGCTCGCGGTTGTGGTCGTCGACGATGACGATCGCGTCGAGGCCGTAGCGCGCGGCCCGCCACTTGTTCTCCTGCACCTGCCACGGAGGCATCGTGGGGAGCGTCTCGCCGGCGGCGAGCCGGGTGTCGAGGTCGACGACCAGGCAGTGCACGAGCGCCGTCAACGCGGCGAGCTCGCCGATGTCCGACATCCCGTCGCACACCCGGTGCTCGAGGGTGCCCAAGTGCGGCGCGGGGCGTACGTCCCAGCGCACGTCGGCCATCGAGTCGATGATCCCCGTGGTCGTCTGGTCCTCGATGCACTTCTCGAACTCGGCCCACGTGTCGAACGCGAACGGCAGCCCGGCGGTCGGCAGCTGCTGGAACATGAGCGCGCGGTTGGAGGCGTACCCGGTGTCCTGCCCGGCCCAGATCGGGGAGCTCGCCGACAGCGCGAGCAGGTGGGGGTAGGTCGTGAGGATCGACGACAGGACCGGCATCACCCGGTCGCGCTCCGGCATCCCGACGTGGACGTGGACGCCCCAGATCAGCATCTGGCGGCCCCACCACTGGGTGCGGTTGATCAGCTCGGCGTAGCGGTGGCCCTCGGTGAGCTGCTGGTGGGACCAGTCGGCGAAGGGGTGCGAGCCGGCGCCGAGGAGGTCGACCCCCAGCTCGGCGGCCGCGGGCACGACGACCGCGAGCGTGTCGCGCAGGTCGGTGACGGCCTCGCCGACGGTGTCGCAGATCCCGGTGACGACCTCGACCGTGTTGCGCAGCAGCTCCTTGTGCAGCCGCTGGGGCTCGGCGAGGCGACCGCCCGCCAGCTCGTGCACCTCGGAGGCGACGCTGACGAGGTCGCGAGTGGTCCGGTCGACGAGCGCGAACTCCCACTCCACGCCGAGCGTGGGCGCCGGCGACGCGTGGAAGTCGATGCGCATGCGTCGAGTCTAGGGACGTGCCCCCGACGAGGGCTCACCCCTGTGACAGCGCCGCTGTCGGCGGTGCCACCATGGCCCGGTGGACGAGCACGACGACCCCGAGCACCTGGCAGCGCGGGCCCGCGAGGTCCACCTCACGATGGACCTGTGCCTGCGGATCGGCGAGATGCTGCTGTCGTCGGGAGCCGGCGCTGCCGACGTGACGGCGACCATGCGATCCGTGGCCGACCACCTCGGCCTGCGGCAGGCCGAGATCGACGTGACCTTCACCGCGCTGTCGATGAGCCACCAGCGCACCGCCGACGACGTGCCGACGCTGATGATGCGCCACGTCCGGCAGCGCGACATCGACTACGAGGACCTGACCGCGGTCGACCACCTCGTCCGCGACGTGCTGACCGACCGGGCCGACCTCTACCTGGCTCGCACGCGGATGGCCACGATCGTCTCCCTCGGCCACGCCCTGCCACGTTGGGGCGTCACCGTGGCGTGGATGGTGATGGCCGCCGCCGTCGGCGTCTTCCTCGGCGGTGGGCCCGTCGTCTCGGTCGTGGCCGCCGTCGCCGCCGCCCTGATCGACCGCGTGCAGATCGTGCTGGCCCGCCGCCGGCTTCCGTTCTTCTACCTCCAGGTCGCCGGTGGTGCGATCGCGACGCTGCTGGCGGCGGGCGTCGCGGCGACCCCGATCGACGTGGACCCCTCGCTGGTTGTCACCGCCAACATCATCATGCTGCTCGCCGGCATCGGCCTGATGGGCGCGGTGCAGGACGCGCTCACCGGCTTCTACCTGACCTCGAGCGCCCGGCTCATCGAGGCGATGATGGCCACCGCCGGCATCATCGCCGGCGTCGCGCTGGGCATCTCGGTCGCCGACGGCGTGGGCCTCGAGCTCGGACAGCTCGTGCCCGGTGCGTACGGCATCTCCGACCTGCCGGCGGTGCTGGGCGGCGCGGCGGTGGCGGCGGCCGCCTTCAGCGTCGCGTCCTACGCCCCTCGCCGCGCGGTGCTGCCGGTCGCCCTCATCACGGCCGTCGCGGCGGGGATCTCGCAGGCCGTCACGGTCGCCGGCTTCGGTCGGGCCGCCGCGGCGGGCGCGGCGGCGTTCTTCATCGGCCTCGTCGCCTATGCTGTCGCCGGGCGCGTCCGCGTCCCGCCGCTGGTCGTGGCGGTGCCGGCGATCGTGCCGTTCCTGCCCGGCCTGTCGATCTATCGCGGCCTGACATTCCTGGCCGACGGCGGCTTCTTCGTCTCGCAGGGCATCCTCGCGCTGATGACGGCGATCTCGGTCGCGATCGCGCTCGCCTCCGGGGTGATCCTGGGGGAGTACGTCGCCCAGCCGCTCAAGCGCGAGGCGCGCAAGCTCGAGAGCCGGCTCGCCGGCCCGCGCCTGGTCGGGCCGTTCCGGGCAATGACGCGCGCCGAGCAGCGGGCGCTCAGGAAGCAGTCAGCCGACTGAGGGCCTCGAGCCACCGCTTGTGCGTGCCGTCGTACGGCGGCAGGCCGGCGCGCACGGCCGCGACGAGCTCGTCGCAAGAGGCCTGCGCGCTGGCGATCACCTCGGCCGGGTAGCCGAAGGTGACCTGGTGCTCGGCGAACTCGTCCTCGTCGTCGACGAAGACCTCGCCGGGGCCGGCGGGTGGTTCGTCCCACGGAGCAGACTCCACCGGCGGGAGCGGGTCGGGCAGGCGGATCACGTCGAGGTCGAGGTCGACGGCCCGGAGCACGAGGCCGTCCCAGGCCGCGGGCGTCGTCACGTCGACGTAGAGGTCGCACCAGATGCCGGGCGCCTGGAAGGTGGGCAGGTGCCAGCGATCGGGCTGGACGAGCGTCACGGCGTCGACCGCGGAGTGGAACTGGTGCCCGGGCCGCTCGTTGTGGGTGCCCTGCGGGAAGCCGAGCCACTCGCCGTGCTCGTCCGACCCGAGGTGGATGCCCTCGAACCGCCAGTGCGGCCGGTCGCCCCACTTCGTCATCTCGCAGCGGATCTGGGTCCCGGGCTCCATGCGCCCAACCTAGGCGCTGGCGAGTGCGGATCAGCGCAGGGGCATGCGGGAGGTCACCCGCGCGACCACGTCCTGGTAGCGCGACCCGGCGAGCTTGGCGAAGTGGTGGATGACGTGGGCGTCGATGCCGACGAGCACGCGGGCCTTCCCGGCGAGGGCGCCGTCGAGGATGATCTCGGCGGCCCGGTCGGGCGACATCCGGGCGAGCTTCTTCTCGAAGAGGGCGTCGATGCTGGCGCCGTCGAGACCGGCCGCCTTGCGGCCGTGGCGGCTGATGCCCGTACGGATACCGCCGGGGTGCACGCAGGTGACGGTCACCGGGTGGCCGGCGACGAGCATCTCGCCGCGGATCGCCTCGGTGAGCCCGCGCACGGCGTACTTGGTGGCGTTGTAGGCCGACTGGCCGGGCACGGAGACCAGCCCGAACAGCGAGGAGATGTTGACCAGGGCGCCGTCGCCGCTGGCGATCAGGTGGGGCAGGAACTCCTTGGAGCCGTGGACCACGCCGTGGAAGTTGATGCCGACGATCCAGTCGAGGTCCTCGTAGGACAGCTCGGTGAAGTCGCCGGTGGCGGTCACGCCGGCGTTGTTGACGACGAGGTTGACCCGGCCGAACTCCTCCACGACGCCCGCGGCCCAGGCCGCGACGGCGGCCCGGTCGGAGACGTCGACCACGTCGTGGCGCACTTTCGGGATGTGGGTGGCGACGCCCGCCTGCTCGACGAGCCGTACGGTCTCGGCGAGCCCGTCGGCGTCCCAGTCGGACAGCGCGAGGAGCGCGCCGCCGCCGGCGCTGCGGAGGGCGAGGGCGCGGCCGATGCCGGACCCGGCGCCGGTGATGACGACGACCTTGTCGCGGAGGGTGGTCAGGCTCATGGGAGCAACTGTAACTCTCGTTTACTGCTGTGGGGAGGGCAGCGCGACCGTGATCGTGGTGTCGCCCGGGGAGCTGGCGAGTGCGACCGACCCGCCGTGGGCGGCCACGATGGCCTGGACGAGGGAGAGCCCGAGGCCGGCACCGCCCCGCGTCCGGGCCACGTCGCCGCGGGTGAACCGCTCGAACGCGTGGGGCGCCAGGTCGGGTACGAAGCCCGGCCCGTCGTCGTGGACCGTGAAGCCATGGGGGGTCGCGGTGACCGTGACGGTGGAGCCGGCCGGCGTGTGCGCACGGGCGTTGGTGAGCAGGTTGCTGACGACCTGGTGCAGCCGCGCCTCGTCGCCGGTGACGGTGATCGGCTCGTCCGGCAGGGACAGCCGCCACGAGCGCTCCGCGTCGACGACCCGCGCGTCGTCGACGGCCTCGAGGAGCAGCCGCGACAGGTCGACGGGTTCGCGCTCCAGTGGGCGGCCGGAGTCGAGGCGGGCGAGCAGCAGCAGGTCCTCGACCAGGGCTGTCATCCGGGCCGACTCGGTCTCGACCTTGTCGAGGGCGGTGCCGCTGGTCTCGGGGCGGTGACGGGCCAGCTCGGTGTAGCCCGCGATGGTGGCGAGCGGCGTCCGCAGCTCGTGCGAGGCGTCGGCGACGAACTGCCGCACCTGCTGCTCGCTGCGGTGGCGCTGGCCGAGGGAGTCCTCGACGTGGTCGAGCATCGCGTTGAGCGCCGAGCCGACCTGGCCGATCTCGGTGCGCTCGTCGGTGAGCCTGTCGGGCACCCGCTCGGACAGGTCGATCTCGCCCGAGGCCAGCGGGAGCTCGGCGACCCGGTGGGCGGTGCCCGCGACCTCGCGCAGCGGCGCCAGCTGACGGCGTACGACGACCGCGCCGACCGCCGCCGCGAGCGCGATCCCCAGCAGCGTGGCCAGCAGCTCGAGGCGGACGAGGTCGGTGATGGTCCGGTCGACCTCGTCCAGCGGCAGCCCGGTGACCAGTCGCCCGCCCTCGAGCTCGGCCACCGCGACGCGGTAGTCGCCGAGGCCCGGCACCGCGACGGTGCGGACGTCGCGGTCGGACTCCTCCAGCCCTGCCAGCGCGTCGAGCTGGGCGCTGGTGAGGGCGGTGGAGGCCTCCCAGCCGCGGCCCTCCCGCTCGGAGACGACCATGCCCTGCGGGGTCTCGTCGTCGGGCAGCACCGCGGTCAGCAGGCCGAGCTCGCGGATCGGGCCGAAGTCGTCCTCGCCCCGGAATCCCTCGGGCGTCGGGGGCCGGGGGCTGCCCGGCACGTCCAGGGCCCGCGACAGCGTGGCGCGGACGTCCTGGTCGAGCTGGCGGTCGAGGTTCTCCCGCATGGCCAGCGTCGTGGCCGTGCCGATCACGGCGGCCGTGAGAGCGACGAGCAGCACCACCACCGCGACGAGGCGCGCAGTGAGGGTCAGGGGGCGGAGGCGGGGGAGTCTCATCAGGGGGCCGGCTTCAGGACGTAGCCCGCGCCGCGCATCGTGTGGATCATCGGCTCGCGGCCGGCGTCGACCTTCTTGCGCAGGTAGGAGATGTAGAGCTCGACGACGTTGGCCTGCCCGCCGAAGTCGTACTGCCAGACGCGGTCCAGGATCTGCGCCTTGCTCAGCACCCGCCGCGGGTTGCGCATGAGGAAGCGGAGCAGCTCGAACTCGGTCGCCGTCAGCGTGATCTCGTCGCCGCCGCGGTGCACCTCGTGGCTGTCCTCGTCGAGGGTGAGGTCGCCGACCACCAGGACGTTGCCGGCGTCGGCCTGCGCCGCGGTGCCGCCGCGGCGGATCAGCCCGCGCAGCCGGGCCACGACCTCCTCGAGCGAGAACGGCTTGGTGACGTAGTCGTCGCCACCCGCGGTGAGGCCGGCGATCCGGTCCTCGACCGCGTCCTTGGCGGTGAGGAAGAGGACGGGCACGTCGCTGCCGTCGGCGCGCATCCGTCTCAGCACCTCGAGGCCGTCGAAGTCCGGCAGCATGATGTCGAGCACGACCGCGTCGGGGCGGAAGTCGCGCGCGGTCGCGACGGCGTCGGTGCCGCTGTGCGCCATCCGGAGGTCCCAGCCCTCGTAGCGCAGCGCCATCGCGAGGAGCTCGGCGATGTTGACCTCGTCGTCGACGACGAGGACGCGTACGGGGGAGCCGTCGGCGCGGGTCAGCTGCTGCACGGGCAGCATCCTGCCGCGGATTCCTGTGTGCTCGCTGTGCGACGCCTGTCCCTCTTCTCGGTGGTCGAGTGCCCGCGAGCGCCAGCGAGCGGGTGTATCGAGACCTACTCGCCCACCGAGGCGTTCAGGCGGGCCGCCTGCTTGGTGAGGTGGGTGCGCTCGGCGAGGTTCGTCGCCAGCGCGGCCGCCTCGGCGTACAACCGTGCGGCGTTGTCGAGGTCCCCGGCCTTCTCGTGGAGGTACGCCGCGGCCGCGCGGTGCCGTGGCAGGCCGGGGTCGACGTCGGCGAGCGCCGCGAGGCCGGCCCGGGCGCCGTCGGCCTCGCCCACGGCGACGGCGCGGTTGAGGCGTACGACGGGGCTGCCGGTCAGCGCCAGCAGCTCGTCGTACCACTGGACGACCTGCACCCAGTCGGTCTCCCCGGTGCTCGGTGCGTCGGCGTGCAGCGCGGCGATGGCCGCCTGGAGCTGGTACTCGCCACGCTGCTGCCGGGCGAGCGCGGCCTGCAGGACGTCCACCCCCTCCTGCACGAGCGCGGTGTCCCAGAGGCTGCGGTCCTGCTCGGCCAGCGGCACCAGGGTGCCGTCGTCGCGCAGGCGGGCCGGCCGGCGGGCGTGGTGGAGCAGCATCAGCGCCAGCAGGCCCTCGGTCTCGGGGTCCTGGCCGTCGGGGCTGGCCAGGGTCGCGAGCTGGCGGGTCAGCCGGATCGCCTCGGCGGCGAGGTCGACGTCGCCGGAGTAGCCCTCGTTGAAGACGAGGTAGAGCACCCGCCGCACCGTCGCGAGGTCGCCGGGGTTGTCGAAGGACGCCGTGGACACGGTCTTCTTGGCACGGCTGATGCGTTGCGCCATCGTGGCCTCGGGCACGAGGTAGGCCTCGGCCACCTGCCTGGTCGTCAGGCCGGCCACCGCGCGCAGGGTCAGCGCCACCGCCGAGGCGGGCGTGAGCGCGGGGTGCGCGCACAGGAAGAAGACGTGCAGCGTGTCGTCGGCGTCCTGCGCCGGGCCGGGGGCGGGCTCGAGGTCCGTCGCGAGCTCGCGGCGCTGCCGCGCGGTCTCGGAGCGTACGACGTCGAGGAACCGCCGCCACGCGACCGTGACGAGCCAGCCCTTGGGGTCGCGCGGCGGGTCGTCCGGCCAGGAGCGCACCGCCTCGACCAGCGCCTCCTGGACGGCGTCCTCGGCCGCCGCGAAGTCGGCTCCGCGGCGGACGAGGACTCCGATCACCGACGGCACGAGCGAGCGGAGCGTCGCCTCGTCGAAGGGGTCGGTCACGGTCGAGGTCAGTCCCCGGTGGCCGACGGCGCGCCGTAGAACGGGCGCACCTCGAGCCACTCGTGGATCGGCTTGCCGTCCTTGCCCGGGGCGAGGGACAGCTCGCCGGCGAGCTCGACGGCACGGTCCCAGCCGTCGACGTCGACGACGTACCAGCCGGCGATGAGGTCCTTGGTCTCGGCGAACGGCCCGTCGGTCACCGGCCCGGTGCCGTGGTCGTTCGCGCGGACGAAGGCGCCCTCCTGCGACAGCGCCTGGGCGTCGACGAGCTCGCCGTTCTCCTCGAGGCGCTTGCCGAACTCGTCCATGAACTGCATGTGCGCGTCGACCTCCTCGGGCGTCCACCGGTCCATCGGGACGTCGTTCACGGTGGCGGGGGTGCCGCGGTAGTGCTTGAGGATCAGGTACTTCGGCATGTCGGTCTCCTTGTCGAGTGCGGCCCATTGTGGCCGCGTCCACCCCTGGGACGGAGTCGTCAGGGGGTTCTCGACATCGGGAGGCACGGAAGTCTGGGCGATCTCAGGGCTGGTCCACAGGTGCCGCACAGGTGGGCGGAGCACGCTCGGTGCATGAGCGACGACAAGCCCCGCGACACCCCGGCCCCGCAGGCCGGTGACGAGACCCAGCCCGTACGCGCCGAGGGCGCCGCACCACCGGCCTCCGCACCGGCGGCCGCGGAGCCGATTCCTGCAGTGTCCGCCGAGCCGGTGGGGCAGCGGCGCGGCTTCCGCGAGCGCCTGCGCTCGGTGGGCCGGTCCGGCGAGAGCCGCACGTTCGGCCTGGCCGCCCTGGTCGCCTCCGCGCTGGCCGGCATCATCGTCGGCGGGCTCGGCGCGGCTGCGGTGGGGGCGATCACCGACGACCACGACCGAGAGGCGGGCCGCGGCGGCTGGGTGCAGCGCGACGACGACCGCGGCCACGGCGACCGAGGCGGCGTGCGCGGCGGCCCCCGCGGCGTACCCGGGCAGCTCCCGCCGACCACCGCACCCGAGGACGAGGGCTCCGCCGGCTGACCGCGGATCCCCCGAGGCGACCTGACGCGAAACCCGGTTGCCGCCGTGGGCGAGAATGGCGCCCGTTGTGAAGATCACCTACCCGCCCGAGCTCCCGGTCTCCGCTCGCCGCGACGACATCGCCGCGGCCATCCGCGACCACCAGGTCGTCATCGTCGCGGGCGAGACCGGCTCGGGGAAGACGACCCAGCTGCCCAAGATCTGCCTCGAGCTGGGGCGCGGCGCCGGTGCCGCGGGTGGGGGCAAGCTGATCGGCCACACCCAGCCGCGCCGGATCGCGGCGCGCTCGGTGGCGGAGCGGATCGCCGAGGAGCTCGGCAGCGAGCTCGGCGACGTCGTGGGCTACCAGGTCCGCTTCACCGACCGCACGTCGCGGGCCAGTCGGGTCAAGCTGATGACCGACGGCATCCTGCTGGCCGAGCTGCAGCGCGACCGCGACCTGCGCAAGTACGACACGCTCATCATCGACGAGGCCCACGAGCGCAGCCTCAACATCGACTTCCTGCTCGGCTACCTCAAGCGCCTCCTGCCGCGCCGCCCCGACCTCAAGGTCATCATCACGAGCGCCACGATCGACGTGGAACGCTTCGCCGAGCACTTCCGCGCCCCGGTGGTCGAGGTCTCGGGGCGTACGTACCCGGTCGAGGTGCGCTACCGCCCACTCCTCGAGCTCCCGGAGGATGACGAGGAGGGCGAGCCGGTCCAGCGCGACCAGACCGAGGCGATCCTCGACGCCGTCCGCGAGCTGTCGGCCGAGGGCCCCGGCGACGTGCTCGTCTTCCTCCCCGGCGAGCGCGAGATCCGCGACACCGCCGACGCGTTCGAGGGTTTCGACGGGCTCAACCAGCGGGGGACCCGGCTCGAGATCGTGCCGCTCTACTCCCGGCTCAGCGCGGCCGACCAGCACAAGGTGTTCTCCAGCCACCCGTCGACGGTGCGGCGCGTCGTGCTCGCCACCAACGTCGCCGAGACCTCGCTGACGGTGCCCGGCATCCGCTACGTCGTCGACACCGGCGTCGCCCGGATCAGCCGCTACTCCGTACGCACCAAGGTGCAGCGGCTGCCGATCGAGCCGATCAGCCAGGCGTCGGCCAACCAGCGCTCCGGTCGCTGCGGGCGCGTCTCCGAGGGCATCGCGATCCGGCTCTACTCAGAAGAGGACTTCGAGGCGCGCCCGGAGTTCACCGACCCCGAGATCCTGCGCACCAACCTGGCGAGCGTCATCCTCCAGATGGCCTCGCTGCGACTCGGCGACATCGCCCGGTTCCCCTTCGTCGAGCCGCCGGACCGCCGCAACGTCAAGGCCGGCACGGACCTGCTCGAGGAGCTGGGAGCGGTGACCGCCGCGGGCGACCGCCCCGGCGTACGCCTCACCGCGGTCGGCAAGCGCCTGGCCCGCCTCCCGATCGACCCGCGGCTGGGCCGGATGATCCTCGAGGCCGAGCGGCTCGGCTGCCTGCGCGACGTGCTCGTCATCGCCGCGGCGCTGTCCATCCAGGACCCGCGCGAGCGACCCGAGGAGCAGCGCGCCCAGGCCGACCAGCTGCACGCGCGCTTCAAGCACGAGTCGAGCGACTTCCTCACCTGGCTCAACCTGTGGCGCCACCTCAAGGAGCAGCAGCGCGAGCTGTCCTCGAGCGCGTTCCGGCGGATGTGCAAGCGCGAGTTCCTCAACTACCTGCGCATCCGGGAGTGGCAGGACTACGAGTCCCAGCTGCGCCAGGTGGCCAAGGAGATGGGTCTCGATACACGCGGCTCGGGTCTCGATACACGCCGCTCGTCCCGCACGGCGCACTCGACCACCGAGAACGGCGCGGCCGGCGGAGCACCGTACGACGAGGACGGCATCCACCAGGCCCTGCTGTCCGGCCTGCTCAGCCACGTCGGCGCCCTCGAGGAGCGTGAGAAGTCCAGGCCGGGGGAGCGGCGCCCGATGCGCGAGTACGTCGGCGCCCGCAACGCCCGCTTCGCGGTCTTCCCCGGCAGCGTCCTCAAGGGCCGCAACCCGGACTTCCTGATGAGCGCCGAGCTCGTCGAGACCTCCCGGCTGTGGGCCCGGCAGAACGCCGCGATCAAGCCGGAGTGGGCCGAGCGCCTGGGCGCCCACCTGGTCAAGCGGACCTATTCCGAGCCCCACTGGTCGCGCAAGCGCGCCGCGGTCATGGCCCGCGAGCGGGTCACGCTGTACGGCGTGCCGCTGGTGGCCGACCGGCTCGTGTCCTACGGCAAGGTCGACCCCCCGCTCGCCCGCGAGCTCTTCATCCGCCACGCCCTCGTCCAGCGCGAGTGGGACTCCCGGCACCGGTTCCTCGCCGAGAACGCCCGTCTCCTCGAGGAGGCGGAGGAGCTCGAGCACCGCGCGCGTCGCCGCGACATCGTCGTCGACGAGGAGACCCTCTTCGAGTTCTACGACGCCCGCGTCGGCGACGACGTGGTGAGCGGCCAGCACTTCGACCAGTGGTGGAAGCGGGCCCGCCAGAAGCGCCCCGACCTGCTCACCTTCGACTCCGAGATGCTCACCCACGGCACCGCCGACGAGGTGCGCGCCCACGACTTCCCGACCCAGTGGCTCTCCGGGGGCGACGCCGGCGACACCGGGCTGACCTTCCCCATCAGCTACCACTTCGAGCCCGGCGCGGCCGACGACGGCCTCACCATCGACGTCCCGGTCGCGACCCTCAACCGCGTCGAGGCCGACGACTTCTCGTGGCTCGTGCCCGGACTGCGCGAGGAGCTGGTCACCGAGCTGATCCGCTCGCTGCCCAAGCACCTGCGCGTGGCGATGGTGCCCGCGCCCAACACCGCACGCGAGTTCCTCGACGCGACCCCGCCCGGCGCCGAGTCGCTGCTGGACGCCCTCGAGCGCTTCGCCCGCAGCACCCGGAGCCTGGTGATCGACCGCGACGCGTGGGACTGGTCCAAGGTGCCCGCACACCTGCGACCGACCTACCGCGTGGTGACCGAGGAAGGGGGAGAGGCCGGCAGGGGCAAGGACCTCGACGCGCTCAAGGAGCCCCTGCGACCGACCTTCGAGCAGGCGATGGCCGACGTCGCCGCCGACTCAGGCGTCACGGCGACCGGGCAGACGTCGTGGAGCTTCGGCTCGGTCGAGGAGTCCTTCGTCCAGCGCCGCGCCGGGCACGAGGTACGCGGCTTCCCCGCCCTCGTCGACGAGGGCGCCACAGTCGGGCTGCAGGTGCTGGCCACCGCCGACGAGGCGGCCGCCCACCACCGCCTCGGCGTACGCCGGCTGGTGCTGCTCGGGCTCGGACCCGCGCAGCCGGTGGACGACGTGCTCGCCGCTGCCGGGCTCGACCAGCGGGCCAAGCTCGCGCTCGTCGGGTCCCCGTACGCCTCGGTGGGGGACCTGCTCGACGACGTCCGGGCCGGCATCGTCGGCGAGGTCGTCGACGCGCGGCCGGCCGTGCGCGACGAGCCGGCGTACGACGCGGTGGTCGCCGCGGCCCGCGAGGCCGTCTCCGCCGGGACGAGCGCCGCCGTGCACGACGTGATGCGGGTGCTCGAGGCCTGGCGCACGACCGACAAGGCGATCTCCGGGCGGGCCGACCTGATGACCCTGCCGGCCCTGACCGACATGCGCGCGCAGGTCGGCCGGCTGATGGCTGCGGGGTTCGTCGGGGAGGCGGGGGTGACGCGGCTGCGCGACTACCCGCGCTACCTCCACGCGGTGACGTACCGCCGAGAGCGCCTCGACCAGCAGGTCGCCCGCGACCGCCAGCTGATGGACCAGCTCTCCGGCTTGCAGGAGGCGTGGTTGCACGCGGTCGCCGCGCTGCCCGACGGCCAGCCGGTGCCGCAGCACCTGCGCGAGGCCCGCTGGATGCTGGAGGAGTACCGCGTCTCGCTCTTCGCGCAGCCGCTCGGCACGCGGGAGAAGGTCAGCGACCAGCGCATCCGCAAGGTGATGGGCCGGTCCTAGGCTGGAGGCATGACCGGTCGCTCGCACCACCGCCCGATGACGCCCGGCGGCGGGTTCTTCGCCGAGATCGTCGGCGGCGCCGATCCCGCGCAGGTCCGCGAGGCAGGTGACCTGGCCGCGACGGTGCTCGTGCGCGGCGCCCGCACCTCCGAGGACCCGGAGGTCGCCGAGCGGATCGTCCACCTCGCGGAGACGGAGGGCCTCGAGACCCTCGCCGAGGTGTGGTCCGGCGCGCCCGCCGACACGCTTGCCGGTTGCCTGTGGCGGCTGTTCCTGCTGCGCTCGTGGGTGTACGCCGCCCCCGAGGAGGTCGCCGCGGAGTACGACGCGGGCCAGCGCCGCGTCGACGTCGCCCGCGTGGTCGCCGGGGTCGCCGACCCGCCCGGGCCCGACGAGCTGCGCCGGATGGTCGACGACGTGCTGCGCGGCATCGCCCGGGGCGACTTCGCCGTGACGCTCTTCCGAGCCGCCGCCTTCGCCCGGATCGTCGCCGCGGGACGCGCCGCGCTCGGCAGTGCCACGCACGAGGAGATCAGCCGCGTGCTCGTCCTCTCGGACCAGCTCGAGGCGGCCGGACACGGCGAAATCGCCAACACCCTGGCCTGAGTGTTTAAAATGGTCCTCGAGTGCGTCGGACCGTGGCAGCCCCGGGTCCCACAATTAGCCGCTACGAGCGGCCACGCGCCGTGAGGCGCTCCCGGTCCGGCGCACTCACCCATGTCCGGGGTCACCTCTAGGCTCGTGGGATGACGATCGCCAAGCGCATCCGCGCGTTCCTCTCCGGTGGCGCAGCAGGTGCGAGCGCCGGCACGCCCGCCCCGGAGTCGTCGTACGCCCCCGAGCGCGACGGCGAGCCCGACCCCGGCGAGGTCGTCTGGGCCTGGGTCCCCTACGAGGACGACCCGAGCCAGGGCAAGGACCGCCCAGTGCTGGTGCTCGACACCGCGGGCGACGGGTGGACCGGGCTGATGCTCAGCAGCCAGGACCACGACCGCGACGCCGAGGACGAGGCGCGGTTCGGTCGCCACTGGATGGACGTCGGCACCGGCGGCTGGGACTCGCAGGGGCGCCCGAGCGAGGTGCGGCTCGACCGGCTCATCCACCTCGAGCGTGACGGCGTACGACGCGAGGGGGCCGCACTCGACGAGACGATCTTCACTGCCGTCGTGGAGGCCCGCCGGGGGTTGTCCCGCTAGGGTTTCGCCGTGTCTCGCCTCTTCTTCCGCCGTAGCGCCGTGGCCGCCTCGGCCCTCGCGCTCGCGCTGACGACAGCCGCCTGCACGGGCGACGCGGAGCCCGAGCAGGGCCCGACGCCGTCGCCGAGCGCGTCCGGCAAGCCGTCCGAGAAGCCGCGCAAGGTCACGTTCGGCGCCTACGGCAGCGAGGAGGAGGTCGCGGCCTTCCAGAGCGTCGTCGACTCGTTCAACGCCTCCTCCACCACCCGCCAGGTCACCCTCCAGTCGTGGCCCGACCACGAGTCCGCCCTCGCCGACGTCCTGGCCGGCAACGCCCCGGACGCCTTCCTCACCTCGCGGATCGACCTCGACCAGCTGGTGGAGGCCGAGGCCCTCCGGCCCGTCAGCCTGCTGCTCGACGAGCGGGGCGTCGACTTCGGCGACCGCTTCTCCCGCGACGCCGTCGACGCGTTCGCGATGGACGACGAGCTGCAGTGCATGGCCTACTCGGTGTCCCCGATGGTCATCTACTACAACACCGACCTCGTCGACTTCGACAAGATGGAGCGCCGCGAGCTCGACGTCCCCACCGCCAACGACGAGGGCGTGCGGGAGCGCTGGACCCTCGCCGAGTTCGCCGCCGCCGCGGAGTTCGCGTCGCGGCGCGGCGACCGCCGCGGGGTCTGGATCGACCCGACGCTGCAGGGTCTCGCGCCGTTCATCTACTCCGGCGGCGGTCAGGTCTTCGACGACGACGAGGCGCCCACGTCCCTCGCCTTCAGCGACGACTCGACCCGTGAGGCACTCAACGAGACCCTCGCCATCCTGCGCAACGCCGCGCTGACGCCGACCAACGCCCAGCTCGCGCGGGCGACGCCGGTCCAGCTCTTCAAGCGGGGCGAGCTCGCCATGGTGGCCGGCTTCCGCAACCTCGTGCCGGAGATGCGCGAGGTCGAGGACCTCGACTTCGACGTGCTGCCGATGCCCGTCATCGAGGACCGCGCCACGGTCGGCGACATCAGCGGACTCTGCCTGTCCTCGGACTCCGAGGTGACCGGTGACGCCGCGGACTTCATCGCGTACGCCGTGTCCGACGCCGCCATCGCCACCGTCGCCTCGACGGGTTACATCGTCCCGGCGAACACCTCCGTCGCCGCGTCCGACGACTTCCTCGCCCCCGACGAGGAGCCCGCCAACGCCGCGGCCTTCAACGCGAGCATCCGCTACATGGTCGTGCCGCCCTTCATCGACCAGCGCGACGAGCTGGTCGAGGCGGTCACGCCGCTGCTGGAGCGCCTCGTCACGGCGCCCGGCGTCCTCGACCTCGAGGAGACCACCGAGCAGATCGACCAGACCTCACGGACGATCCTCGCGCCGGAGGACGAGGAGACCGAGTCGCCCACCGAGGAGCCGAGCGAGTCACCCTCGGAGTAGGGCTTCGCTGCGTGGGGCCGGCCGCGCTCGGCGCCCCAACTTGCCAACTGGCGGGTTGGCGCGCCAACTGGCGGGTTGGCGACTTGGGTCGGCTGGCATGACCGATCCCGGTCCCCAACTTGCCAACCGGTGAGTTGGCGAGTTGGGTGGCGATTGCGGACCGTTTCGGACCCCCAACTCGCCAACTGACGAGTTGGCGGACCAACTGGTGAGTTGGCGACTTGGGTGGCAGCGCCAGCCCAGCCGGGCCAGCAGCTACTCGCGCTCGGCCCCGAGGATGGCGCCGACCAGCGCGCCGGTGACCAGCTCGCACTGCCAGGGCCGGGCGCCGTACGAGGCGAGCTGGGCGCGTACGGCCTCCGCCAGCTCGGCCGGCTCGCGGGTCGCGGGGGGCGCCCACATCAGGCGCCGCAGGAAGTCGGGGGTGAGCAGGTTCTCGACCGGGAGCTGGTGCTCCTCGGCGAGGTTGAGCATCGACTCCCGGGCGGACTTGAAGCGGCGGTCGGCGACGGGGTCGCGGTCGGCCCAGGTGCGCGGGTGCGGGGGGCCGTCCCCGCGCGGGGCGCGGGTGGGCAGCTCGTCCTCGTCCATCTCGCGCACCCGCTGGAGGGCCTCGACCCACGTCGAGGCGTAGCGGCTGGCCCCGCGGCCGTGGAAGCCCTGGGTGGACAGCAGGGCGCGGCGGTCGGTGGGCATCACGGTGGCCGCGACGACGATCGCGGAGTCGGGCAGGATCCGTCCCGGCGTGACGTCACGCTCCGCGGCGATGGCGTCGCGCGCCTCCCACAGCGCCTTCGCGGCGCCGAGCGCGCGGCGGCCGCGCAGCCGGTGCACGCCCGACGTACGCCGCCACGCGTCGACGCGCACGGCGGGCTCGAAGCCCAGCAGGTTGTCGAACTCCTGGCGCGCCCACTCGGCCTTCCCGGCCTTCTCGAGCTCGGTGACCATGTGCTCGCGCAGCTCGAGGAGGACCTCGACGTCGAGCGCGGCGTACTCGAGCCACGACTCGGGCAACGGCCGGGTCGACCAGTCGGCGGCGGAGTGCTCTTTGCGCATCCGCTGCCCCAGGACGGTCTCGACCAGGGTGGCGAGCCCGACGCGGGGGTAGCCGAGGAGGCGCCCGGCGAGCTCGGTGTCGAAGAGGCTGGTCGGGGTGAGGCCGACGTCGCGCAGGCACGGCAGGTCCTGCGTGGCAGCGTGCAGGATCCACTCGGAGCCGTCGAGGGCCTCCTGCAGCGGGGCGAGCGTGGTCATCCCGATGGGGTCGACCAGCCACGTGCCGGCTCCCTCGCGCCGGAGCTGGATCAGGTAGGCGCGGTTGGAGTAGCGGTAGCCCGAGGCGCGCTCGGCGTCGATCGCCACCGGTCCGCTGGCGGCCGCCAGGGCCGCGCACGCCTCGAGGAGCCCGGCGTCGGTGTCGACGACCTCGCCCAGGCCGTCGCGCAGCTCGAGCAGGGGAGCGGGCGCCGCCTCGGGCTCGGTGGTTTCGGGCTCGGCGGTCTCGTGCTCAGCGCCGGGATCGGCCTCTGTGCGGGAGGTGTCCGGAGTGTCGGGCATCGGTTCAGGTGCCGCGCTGTCCACGACGGCTCGGGATCGCGGTGACGCCCTCAGGCACCGGGGGCAGACCGACGGCCGTGCACATCAGCTCGCCCCACGCCTCGACGTGGGCGGTCATGTCGAGGCCGCCGGCCTCGTCGACGTCGGGGGTCCACGAGGCGCGGATCTCGACCTGGGCGGTGCCGGACTCGTCGGCCATCTGGCCGAAGCTCTCGGTGGTGACCCGGGTGACGGTGCCTGACGCGGCGTGGAAGCCGGCGCCGTGGGCCTCGAGCGCCTCGGTCAGCCACGACCAGCCGACGGCCGCCAGCATCGGGTCGGCGCCGAGCTCGGGGTCGATGTCGGCGCGGGCGTAGGCCACGCAGCGGAACGTGCCGTCCCAGGCGTCGTTGCCGGCCGGGTCGTGGAGCAGGATCAGCCGGCCGGTGCCGAGGTCCTCGTCGTCGACGGTGACGTCGCCGCTCAGCGCGGACGACCAGGGTGCGATGCGCTGCGGCGCGGGCATCTCCTCGCAGAGCACCTCCGGGCGCAGCGTCGCCCGACGCATCGACTCCACAGCCGCGCGGAACTCCGCGGGCCCAGCCGCGGCAGCATTGCCGGGGTGGGTCTCGTGACGGGCCACCATGGCCTCAGAGTAGGCCAGCGCCCCACCTCGCCGATGTGCCGCCACGCCGCCTGACCTGCGAAGATTCGGGCGTGACCGACGCCGTACGCACGCCCCACCCCGGACTGGCCGAGAGCCCCTTCCTCGCTGCGGCGCGCGGCGAGCGGCCCTCGCACACGCCGGTCTGGTTCATGCGACAGGCCGGGCGCTCGCTCCCGGAGTACCTCAAGGTGCGCGAGGGCATCGGGATGCTCGAGTCCTGCATGGACGCCGACCTCGTCACCGAGATCACCCTCCAGCCGGTCCGCCGCTACGGCGTCGACGCGGCGATCTTCTTCTCCGACATCGTGCTGCCGCTCAAGGCGGTCGGCGTCGACCTCGACATCAAGCCGGGCGTCGGGCCCGTCGTCGCCTCACCCGTACGCACCCTCGCGGACGTCGAGGCGATCCCCGACCTCACGCCCGAGCACGTCCCCTACATCTCCCAGGCCGTGCGCCAGCTCGTCGCCGAGCTCGGCGCCACGCCCCTCATCGGCTTCGCCGGCGCCCCGTTCACCGTCGCGTCCTACCTCGTCGAGGGCGGCCCGTCCAAGGAGCACGCGAAGACCAAGGCGATGATGTTCGGCGCCCCCGACGTGTGGGACGCGCTGATGCGCAAGATCGCCGGCATAGCGGCGGCCTACCTCCGCATCCAGGTCGAGGGCGGTGCCTCGGCCGTGCAGCTCTTCGACTCGTGGGCGGGCGCGCTGACGCCGGCCGACTACCGCGCCTCGGTGATGCCGCACTCCGAGCGGGTCCTCGCCTCCGCCGGTCAGCTCGGCGTGCCGCGGATCCACTTCGGCGTCGGGACGACCAACCTCCTCGGGCTGATGGGCGAGGCAGGCGCCGACGTGGTCGGTGTCGACTGGCGTACGCCGCTGGAGCAGGCGATCCCGCTGGTGGGCGACCGGGCCGTGCAGGGCAACCTCGACCCGACCCTGGTCTTCGCGCCCACCGACGTGATGACCGCGCGCGCGGCCGAGATCATCGAGGCGGGCCGCGCCGCCAAGGGGCACATCTTCAACCTCGGCCACGGCGTCATCCCGTCGACCGACCCCGACCAGCTCGCGGCGCTGACCGAGTTCGTGCACACGTACTGATCGCTCCCGGCGGCGTAGACGCGCGGACGGAAGTCCCGTCCGCCGGCCGGGTCGAGCGTGGGGCGAGCAGTGCCGGGGGAGGTTCTGTCCGCGCGTCTACGCGGCGGGTGGCTGGGCGGCGGCAGCACCCCGGCGGCGGCGTACGACCAGCCACACCGGCAGGCCGAGCAGCAGGGCCACCGCGGCGAAGGGCAGCAGTGCCCCCAGCACGGTCGTGAGCACCGTGACCAGCGCCCCGAGCGCCTTGGTCCCGCCCTCGAGGCCGGCGAGGAAGCCTGCGGGCTCCTCGTCCTCCGGCGCGTCCTCGACGACCTCGTGGCGCGAGATGTCGACGGTGATCGTGGACAGCGAGGTCTGGTCCGCCAGCCACGACTGCTGCGACTTCAGCGAGTCGAGCTCGGCCTGGCGGCTGGTGAGCTGCGACTCGATCCAGATGATGTCCTTGAGGTCCCGCGCATCGGCGAGCAGCATCTCGACCCGCCTGAGGCTCGCCTCCTGCGCCCGGACGCGTACGCCGGTGTCGATGACCTCGGTGGTCACGTCGTCGGAGCCGCGGTCGGACGACCTCAGCATCCCGACCTGCTCGAGGGCCGACATGGTCTCGCCGAACTCGGCGCTGGGGACCCGTACGACCAGCCGGACGTAGGCGGTGTCGCCCTCGGAGTCGGTCTCGGACGTCTCGTCGGTGACCTCGCCGCCGTTCGCGTCGACGACGCGCTGCACCTCGCGCCGGGTGGCACGCACGTCCTCGCCCGCGAGCGAGATCGTGCCGCTCGAGATCACCGAGCGCTCCATCTGCGGGGTGGTCGGCCCGTCGTCGGCGCCGGCCCGGTCGGACGCCGACCCGTCGGCGCTGCCGCCCGCCTCGGAGCCGGAGCCGGGCGAGTCGGAGTCCGAGCCCCCGCCCGAGTCCGGGCTCGTGGAGGCCGGCGCCGACTCCCCGGAGGCCGCGTCACTGCCGCTGTCGGAGCTGGAGCAGGCGGCCAGCGCGGCCGTCGTGGTGAGGGCGATGAGGAGTCCCGCGGCACGGGAGGCGGTGGAGGCTGCGGTGGAGGTCGTCATGGCCGTCCGACGCCGACCGCGCGGGCGCCGGTTCCGGCCGTGATGCAACTGTGATGCGTCAGGACTTCTTGCCGGCCGACTTCCTCGCTGCCCGCGTGGTGGTGGTGACCTTCGGCGGTGCGGCCTCCGCCGGTGCGGCCTTCGGCGGTGCGGCCTCCGCCGGTGCGGCCTTCGGCGGCGCCGCCTTGGCTGGCGCCGCCTTCTTCTTCGACGCCGTCTTCGCGCTGCTGGGCCGCGTGCCCTTCAGCCGCACCAGCAGCTGGTTGCCTGAGCCCGAGGTCTCGAGGTAGGGCTGGGCGGTCACGAGCGTGCTGAGCCGGGCACCCGGTCCGGCGAAGTTGCGGGCGTCGAACGACGGGTGGGTGCGGACCAGCTGGTTGCCCAGGGCGGGCAGGAGCGCCCAGCCCTCGTCGTCGGAGACGGCGTTGACCGCGCGGGTGAGGGCGCTCTGCAGGTTGATCGACGGGGTCTTCTCGTCCGTGGCGTCGTCGGACTCGTCCTCGGTGTCGTCGCCGTCGTCGTCACGGTCGGTCACCACCGCGAGGTCGATGAACTTGTCGCACGCGTTGCGCAGCGACTCGGGCGCCTTGTTCTCACCGAGCACGTAGACCTTCTTGCCCGACTCGCGCAGCCGGTGGGCGAGGCTGGTGAAGTCGCTGTCGCTCGTGACGAGCGCGAAGGCCTCGACGTTGCCGTCGTAGAGCAGGTCCATCGCGTCGATGACGAGGGCGAGGTCGGTGGAGTTCTTGCCCGAGGTGTAGGCGTTCTGGTGCATCGCCCGCAGGCCCAGGCTGTTGAGCTTGCGCGCCCACTGGTTGAGGTGGGGGTTGGTCCAGTCGCCGTAGACCCGCCGGATCGTCGGGTCTCCGTACTTCGCGACCTCGCTCAGCACCTCGTTGGCGTACGACGGCCTGGTGTTGTCGGCGTCGATCATCACGGCGATCCGATCGGCTGCTCCGGTGTGCTCCATGCCCGCAGCCTAGGGTGCGCCGGAGTACCGCGGCCCCCTCTGGCAGGGTGGTGGCGTGACGCGTGACGCAGTGGTCGTGGGCGGCGGGATCGCCGGACTGGTCGCGGCCCGGGGGCTCGCCGCGGCGGGTCGCGACGTGCTGCTGCTCGAGGGGTCGCCGCAGGTCGGCGGCAAGCTGCGCACCGCCGAGGTCGCCGGGCTGACCGTCGACGTCGGGGCCGAGGCGATGCTCGCGCGTCGCCCCGAGGGGCTGGCGCTGGCCACCGAGATCGGGGCCGAGGTGGTCCACCCGACCGCCGCCACGTCCGCCGTCTGGTCGCGCGGCGCGCTGGGCACGATGCCGCGCTCGCTGATGGGAGTGCCCTTCGACCTCGACCAGCTCGCCGCCAGCGGGGTGCTCAGCCCCGAGGGCCTGGCCCGCGCGAGCCACGAGCTCGACTCGCCCGTCGGCGACGACGTCTCGGTCGGCGACCTGGTGGCGGCGCGGCTCGGCGACGAGCTCGTGGACCGTTTGGTCGAGCCGCTGCTCGGAGGCGTGTACGCCGGGCACGCCCGCCGCATCTCGGCCGCGGCGGCCGTGCCGCAGCTGCTCGCCATGGCCCGGCGCGGGAGCCTGCTCGAGCAGGCCGCGGCTGTCCCGGCGTCGACCACGCCCGTCTTCGCCGCCCTTCCCGGCGGCATGGGCCGGCTGCCCGGACTCGTCGTCGACGGCGGCGGCTTCGAGGTGCGGACCTCGGCGACCGTGCGTGCACTGCGGCGTACGCCCGGCGGGTGGGCGCTGACGGTCGGCCCGACCACCCACCCCGAGACCGTCGAGGCCGACGCTGTCGTGCTGGCCACGCCCGCCTCGCCGGCCGCGCGGCTGCTGGCGGAGGTGCTCCCCGAAGCGGCCGCCGAGCTGGCGGCGATCGAGACCGCGAGCGTCGCCGTCGTGACGCTCGCCTTCCGCGTGCAGGACCTCCCCGACACGCTCTTCGACCGCTCCGGCTTCCTCGTGCCGCCGGTCGAGCAGCGCAGCATCAAGGCCTCGACCTTCTCCTTCGCCAAGTGGGCCTGGGTGCGCGACCTCGACCCCGACGTCGTCGTGCTGCGCACGTCGCTGGGCCGCCACGGCGAGGCGACGACGCTGCAGGCCGCCGACGACGTGCTGGTCCGCGTCTCGCTCGCCGATCTCGCCGCGATGGCCGGCATCACGGCCCGGCCGCTCGACACCCACGTGCAGCGCTGGGGCGGCGGGCTGCCGCAGTACGCCGTCGGCCATCTCGACCGCGTCGCCCGGATCCGCGCCGCGGTCGCGGCACAGCCCGGGCTCGCGGTGTGCGGGGCGGCGTACGACGGGGTCGGCATCCCCGCAGTGATCGGGTCGGCCCGGCAGGCCGTGGCCTCGGTCACACGGGCAGAATGAACCCATGAACACCCCACGACGTTCTTCTCCCCCGCTTCGCTCCTCCGAACAACGCCGCAGGGACCCCGCATGAGCGAGACGGACCAGACGCAGGAGCAGACCAACGCCGCCCGCACGCGGGAGCTCAACGACACCATCCGCTACACGATGTGGTCGGTCTTCAAGCTGCGCGACGTCATCGGTGACGCCGACCGGGCCGCCGAGGCCACCGACGTCGAGGCGCTCTTCGAGGTGCTGGCCGAGCAGGACGTGAAGGTTCGCGGGCTCTACGACGTCAGCGGCCTGCGCGCCGACGCCGACCTCATGGTGTGGTGGCACGCCACCGACTCCCAGCAGCTCCAGGGCGCCTACAACGCGTTCCGCCGCACGTCGTTCGGCCGGCGCCTCGAGCCGGTCTGGTCGCAGATGGCGCTGCACCGTCCTGCGGAGTTCAACAAGTCGCACATCCCGGCCTTCCTCGCCGACGAGGAGCCGCGGGCGCACGTGTGCGTCTACCCGTTCGTGCGGTCCTACGAGTGGTACCTCCTCGACGACGCCGAGCGCCGCCGGATGCTCGCCCAGCACGGCCAGCAGGCCCGCGGCTACGCCGACGTACGCGCCAACACGGTCGCGTCGTTCGCCCTCGGCGACTACGAGTGGCTGCTCGCCTTCGAGGCCGACGAGCTGCACCGCATCGTCGACCTGATGCGCGACCTGCGTGCCTCCGACGCGCGTCGTCACGTACGCGAGGAGGTGCCGTTCTACACCGGCGCCCGCGTCACGCCCGCAGAGCTGCTCGACCGCCTGCCCTGACGGTGGAACGGCCCGGCACGCAGTAGCGTCGGAGCATCATGAGGATCTTCGCTGCTGCCGCCGTGCTGACAGTCCTGGGCGCCGCCACCGCCTGCTCCACCGAGGCCGAGATGAAGGCCGTGGACCCCTCCGGGGCCGGTGACTCGGCCGCCGCCGCGCCCTCCGGCGAGGCGCCGGCACCCGTGCCGGACGGCGAGGTCCGTACGCAGGGGCTGGTGATGGTGCTCGACGACGGGGACGGCCCCGAGATGTGCCTCGCCGGGGTGGCCGAGTCCTACCCGCCCCAGTGCGGCGGGCCCGCGCTGGCCGACTTCGCCTGGGGCGACGTCGGGTTCGAGGAGGCGTCGGGCGTGCGGTGGGGCCAGTACGCCCTCACCGGCACCTTCGACGGCACCACCTTCACCGTCGCCGACGCGATCCCGGCCGCGCTCTACGACGTCATGGCCGAGCCGGAGCAGGACCCGCTCGGGGCCGCCTGCGACGACGCCACCACCACCGACACCTCCAGGGCGACCCCGGAGGACATGGACGCCACGCTGGCCGCGGCCTCCGCGCTGCCGACGTACGCCACGGTGTGGCTGACCGGCAACACGATCAACGTCGCCGTCACCGAGGACGCCGAGGGCGCCGAGGCCGAGCTGCGCAAGACCTGGGGCGGGATGCTGTGCGTGACCACGGTCGAGCGCACCGAGGCCGACCTCAACACGATCAACCAGGAGCTGCAGGCAGCGCTCGGCGACCAGCTGCTGACCAGCGGGTCGTTCGCTCCCGACTCCCTCGACGCGCAGGTCGTCTTCGACGACGGCTCGATCCAGGACTGGGCCGACGAGACCTACGGCGACGGGCTGGTGACGATCAGCTCGGCGCTGGTCCCCACCGCCTGATCACTTCTTCTCGTTGAGCGTGATGCTGATCGAGTTGATGCAGTAGCGGTCGCCGGTCGGCGTGCCGAAACCGTCGGGGAAGACGTGGCCGAGGTGCGAGCCGCACTTCGCGCAGCGGACCTCGACGCGCTTCATGCCGTGGGAGTTGTCCTCGATGTACTCCACGGTGTCGGTCACCGGCTGGTAGAAGCTCGGCCAGCCGCAGCCGGAGTGGAACTTGGTGTCGCTGGTGAACAGCTCCGACCCGCAGGCCTTGCACGAGTAGGTGCCTTCGGTCTCGGTGTCGGTGTACTCGCCGGTGAACGCGCGCTCGGTGCCGGCCTGCCGGAGCACGGCGTACTCCTCGGGGGTGAGCTCCTCGCGCCACTGCTCGTCGGTCTTCTGCACGTCATAGGCCATGGCGCCAGTTTACGAGGCCGCCGAAGGTCACGATCCGGCGACGTCGCTCGTCAGCGCGGTCGGCGTGGGGCACCGTGTCGCCATGAGGGGGACGTGGCTGGTGGTCGTCGGGCTGACGCTCGTGTCGGGCTGCGGCGAGCGGTCGTCGGATCCGGCGGCGGGGGCGGCAGCCCAGGCGTACGACGGCCCGGTCGTGCTGCCGACGGCGGTGCCGGCCGCCAGCGGGTCCGTGGTCTCGAGCCGGCCGGTGACGGTCACCGACGACGGCTCGGGTGCCCGTCTGTGCTTCAGCGACGTCACCTGGGGAGGGGGCATCTCCACGCCCCTGGTGTGCGACGACGCGGCGGTGACGGGGTGGGACTGGGACCGGCACGGGGGCGAGTTCACCGAGCAGGAGGGTGTCCGGATGGGCACCTACCGCCTGGTCGGCACGTTCGACGGCTCGACCTTCACCGTCGAGGAGGCGACCCAGCCGGAGCCGGAGCCCCACGTCTTCGACTTCGAGATCCCGTGCCCCACTCCCGAGGGCGGGTGGCAGGTGACGGACGGCTCGCGGGTCTCCCGGGACGACCATCTCCGGGCGACGTCCGTGGCGCAGGGCCTCGACGACTTCGCGACAGCCGCGGTCAGCACCTCGGACGGCGAGCCCGGCCCGCGCGACCCCGCCGACACGGTGGTCTCGGTCTTCGTCGCAGGCGACCCGGCGGTGGCAGAGGCGGCGATCCGGCAGGTGTGGAGCGGGATGCTCTGCGTGGTCCGGGTGGAGCGCACCGAGAAGGAGCTGCTCGCCCTCCAGCAGGCGACGCTCGACCTGCCCGGGTTCGTCGAGAGCGGCGCCGGGAGCCCGAGCAACGCGCTCGAGCTCACGGTCTTCCACGACGACGGCCGCATCCAGCAGTGGGTGGACGACCAGCACGGCGAGGGCGTCGTGGTCGTCGACTCCGTCCTGCGGCCTGTCGGCTCACCCGGCTAGGGTCGGGCCATGGCGAAGGCGTCGGAGGAGTACGTCCGGGCGGGGGAGCGCGAGGTCAGGATCTCCTCGCCGGAGCGGGTCATCTACGAGGCGACCGACAGCACGCCGGCGGTCACCAAGCTGATGGTCGCGGAGTACTTCACGAGCGTCGAGGAGGGCCTGATGCGGGCCCTGCGCGACCGCCCGACGGCGCTCGAGCGGTGGACCTCGGGAGTCCGCGAGGGGATGAAGCTCGCGACCGGGCCCCAGGACCGCAACGCCGACGCGTTCTACCAGAAGCGCGTGCCCAAGGGCGCTCCCGACTACCTCGAGTCGGTGCAGATCACCTTCCCGTCGGGGCGTACGGCCGACGAGATCTGCCCCACCGAGATCGCGGTGCCGGTGTGGTGCGCGCAGATGGGGACGCTGACCTTCCACCCGTGGCCGGTGCGGCGTACGGACGTCGACCACCCCGATGAGCTGCGGATCGACCTCGACCCGCAGCCGGGCACGACCTTCGCCGACGCCGTACGGGTCGCGGGGGTCGCGCGCGAGCTCCTGGCGGACCTCGGCATGACCGGCTTCGCCAAGACGTCGGGCAACCGCGGCATCCACGTCTACGTCCGGATCGAGCCGCGGTGGGACTTCGCCGAGGTGCGGCACGCCGCGATCGCGTTCGGTCGCGAGCTGGAGAAGCGCGACGACGGCGTGACGACGGCATGGTGGAAGGAGGAGCGCGGGGAGCGGATCTTCGTCGACTTCAACCAGAACACCCGCGACCGGACGATCGCCTCGGCCTACTCGCTGCGCCCGATCGCCGGGGCGCCCGTCTCGACCCCGCTGGCGTGGGACGAGCTCGCCGGGCTCACCGACCCCCACGACCTCAACCTGTTCTCGGTGCCGTCGCGGCTCGCGGTCGACGGCGACCCGTGGGCGACGATCGACGACGTGCACCACTCGCTCCAGCCGCTGCTCGACCTGTGGGAGGAGCACCCGGTCGAGCTCAACTACCCGCCCGACCACCCCAAGATGCCCGGCGAGCCGCCGCGCGTGCAGCCGTCCAAGAAGGTCGAGTCGCACTGGGACGCCGAGGGGAACCGGATCGAGGGCACGTGAGCGAGGACCAGCGTGTCTCCCGCAACAGCGGCGAGCCGCCGAAGTCCGGGCCGGCCGGCGCGCAGCGGTGGGCCGACTACCTCGACTGGGTGCGCGGCGACCTCGCTGCCACGGCGCTGTCGCTGCCCCACGACGACCAGCGCACGTCGCGGCTGCCCTCGGGGTGGACGCCGCTGGAGCTGCTCAGCCACGTGCTGCACATGGAGCAACGATGGTTCGTCTGGGGGTTCCTCGGCGAGCGGGTCGCCGAGCCGTGGGGCGACTGGAGCGAGGGCGACCCCGGACCCCCGTCGCGGTGGCACGTGGTCGACGGCGTGACCGCCGAGGCGCTGGCGACCCGGCTCGAGGACGTCGCCGCCCGGACCCGGGGCGTCCTCCGCGACCACCCTCTGGACGCGACCGCCGCCACGGGCGGCCGCTTCGCCGAGGACCCGCCGACGCTGGAGTGGATCTGCTTCCACGTCCTGGCCGAGTACGCCCGGCACGCCGGGCACCTCGACGTGGTGGCAGAGCTCGCCGACTGACGCCCCCGGAGCGGTGGCCCAGCCACATTTCGAGGTGCCGGAATGTGGCTCACGCACCGCCACCCGGCGTGGCGTGCAGGACTCGCCGGGGAAGCGGTGCCGCAGCGACATTCCGAGGTGACGGGATGTGGCTCACGCACCGCTCAGCCGAGCTCCCAGGGCGCGGCGATCGGGAAGTACTGCTCCAGGAAGTCGTGGAGCAACCCGTCGGCGCGCTCCTCGTCGAAGGCGGCGAGCAGGTTGTCGGCGATGCAGAAGAAGTCGCGGTCGCGCTTGAGCATCTGCCGCAGCTGGACGGGCAGCTGCTGGTGGCCGAGGTCGACGTAGCCGTGGTGGGCGCGGGCTCGGAAGGCCTGCCCGGTGATCAGCCCGTAGCTCTGCGCGAACGACGAGAGCATCGACAGGTCCGTCTCCGAGCGGAACGGCGCGTGGGTGGTGCGCGAGACCTCGTCGGGGAAGCGGGCCGAGATCTCCTCGAGGGTCGTACGCCGCTGCGGGTGCGGGCTGTGCATCATCGTGTGGGTCAGCGTGACCCCGAAGGCGTCGGCCAGCACGCGGCGGTTGTTCTGCGCGGCGGAGAGGTAGGGGCGGTCGTCGGTGCCGGGCAGGCCGACGGCGCGGTGGTCGGCGACGAAGGCGGCGTACTGGCCGCCCGGCGAGAAGAAGTGCTCCTGGCGTCTCGGCCGCCCCAGGAAGACGTCGTCGTTGACGTAGACGAAGTGGTCGGCGAGGTCGGGCACGGCGTGCAGCCGGGTCTCGATCGCGTGCGAGCTGAAGGTCGGCAGCGCGGAGGCCGGCAGGATGTCGCGGTGGTCCACGACGCGTACGCGCTCGTGCGAGGTGTCGAGCCAGGCCGGCACCTGGCCCGCGGTCACGAGGTGGATGCGGCGCACCCACGGGGCGAAGAGGTGGATGCTGCGCATCGAGTAGCGCAGCTCGTCGCGGCTGCGGTAGCGCGAGGCACCGCCGGCCCGGGCGCTCGGGGTGCCGCCGAGCCCGGTGATCCGCTCGTCGCGGGCGGCCAGCCACGCCTCGTCGTCGCCGTCGACCCAGGTGTAGACGACGTCGACGTCGAAGCGGCAGTCGTCGAGCGTCGGCAGCGCCATCAGCTCGAGCGTGGGCACCTCGACGCCCTCGACGGTGGTCGTGGTGCGCGGCGTGCCGACCGGGACGCGGTCGCCCCAGCGGTTGGGTCCCGGCGCGAGCAGGTCGCCGTCGGGGGACTCCTCCCAGAACTGCACGCCCACCTCGACGCCCTCGCCGAGGACGCCGTCGTGGCCGCCGCGCATCGGCCACGGCTCGAGGAAGAGCGAGGCGGTGCGCGTGCGGGCCAGCTCGTCGGTCATCACCGCGACCGTGCCGCGGCGCTCGGGCCAGCCGCGCTCGGCCGGGTCGCGCACGGACAGCCACTCGGGGACGGCGCCCGACGCGAGGGCGGTCAGGAAGTCGACGCGTCGTGACGACGGCACCACGACCAGCGGGTGCGGGTCGAGACCGCGGGCGGGCACCACGAACCAGCCCTCGCCGGTCGCGGCGGCCGCGGTGGTGAGAGCGGTCAGCGAGGCCGTACGCGTCTGGGCGGGCGTCACGCCACGGGCGCCGTCGGTCTCGGGCAGGTCGCCGAGCGGTCCCGGACGCAGGCCGTGCAGCACGCGGCGCGGGGCGAGCGGGTCGGCGCGGCGGGCGATCGCCGTACGGAACGTGTCGACCCACTGACGGGCGAGGAGCTGCCCGTCCCAGCGCGTCGAGCGCTCGAGCGCGGCGGCGCCGAGGCGGGCGCGGAGGTCGTCGTCGGTGGCGATGCGCAGCATCGCGGCGGCCAGCGCGGCCTTGGACCCCGGCGGGACGAGGAGCCCGTCGACGTCGTGGGTGATGATCTCGCGCGGGCCGGACGGGCAGTCGTAGGACACCGGTGGCACGCCGGCCGACATCGCCTCCTGCAGGACCAGGGGGTAGCCCTCGCCGCGGGAGGCGAGCACGGCGACGCTGGCGCTCGCCCACTCGGCCGCCAGGTCGTCGGTCGAGCCGGGGAGGCGTACGCGGTCCTCGAGCCCGAGCTTGCGCACCTGCGCGGCCAGGTTGTCGGCCCGCGGTCCGTCGCCCCAGACCGTCAGGGTCCAGCCGGGCACCTGCTCGTGGATGCGCCAGAAGGCGTCGACGACGTGCTCGAACTGCTTCTCCGGCGCGAGCCGGCCGGCCGTCACGAAGGTCCGCTGGTCCAGCGGCGAGCGCGCCTGCGCGTGGGAGGGCAGCGGGTTGGGGATCACCTGGAGCTCGGGCGTCGCGCCGCCGAGGCGGCCCGCGAGCCACCGCGACATCGACTCGGTCAGGGACACCACGACGTCGGCCCGGGGCGCGAACTGGAGCAGGGCGCCTAGGTCGTTGACCCGGCTCGAGGAGGCGCGGTGCTCCTGGTGCACCAGCGCGACGTCGGCGGGGGCGTGCTGGGCGACGACGGCGAGCAGCTCGGGGGTGGTGGTGACGAGGACGTCGGCCTCGATCGCGCCGAGCGCCTCGCGCATCGTTGCGTCGGTCAACCCGTTGTAGAGGGCGTCCCAGCTGCGCGGCACGATCAGCGACTCGCGCTCGGCCAGCTCGGGCGCGTGGCTGCCGCGCACGGCGGCGGGCCGCTCGCCGCGCACGTCGACGAGGTAGGTGACCTCGAGCCCGTCGGCCAGCCCGTAGTGGGTCGAGGCGCCGCTGCGCGTGACGCTGAGGATGCGGACCCGGTGGCCCTCGTCCAGGGAGAGCAGCGCGTTGGCCTGCTCGATGCCCGAGCGGGCGGTGCCGCCCATGCCGTCGGCGTTGAACAGGACGAAGACGATGTCGAGCGGGCCGTCGCGGCGTGCGCGGCGCACCGCCGAGCGCACCTTCCCACCGAGCCTCTCGGTCAGTGCCACGTGGTCCTCAGTCCTCCTCGGTCAACGGTCCGCCGAACGGTCGGCACGATCCTAGGGGGAGGTGGTCCGGCCGATAGGGTGAGCCGCATGCCGACGTCCTCCACCCCGCTGGTCCTGGTGTCCGGTTCCGGCCGCAGCGGCACCAGCTCCCTCGCCGGCACCCTGAAGCGCCTCGGCCTCCACGTGCCGCAGCCCGAGGTCGAGGCGTCGGAGACCAACCCGCGCGGGTTCTACGAGCCGCAGTGGGTCATCGACTTCCACAAGCGCCACCTCAAGGAGCTCGCGCTCTTCAACATCGACAGCCGGCCCGCGGCGGTCGACATCGTCTCCCGCTACGTCGAGTCGGGGGTGCCGACCGCCGAGCTCCACGAGTGGCTCTCGGGCCAGCTCGACGAGCAGCAGGTCCGGGGGTCGCAGATCGTGGTCAAGGACCCGCACGCCTTCTGGTTCGCCCAGGTGTGGGAGGTCGTCAGCGCCGAGCTGGGGGCCGACCTGCGCTGGCTCACCGCGCTGCGCCACCCCGCCGAGGTCGTCGGCTCGCGCGACATCGCCTACCTCTCGAGCCAGTCCGACGACCTGCGGCTGACCAAGGAGACCTCCAACGTCGCCGGCTGGGTGCACGCCGCGCTGCTCACCGAGAAGGCCGGACGCGGTTCCAGGCGGTCGTTCGTGCGCTACGTCGACCTGCTGGCCGACTGGCGTACGGCCCTGGTGCCCGTCCAGCAGCAGCTCGAGCTCGAGCTCAACACCGACCTCTCGTCCCCTCCCTCTGAGCGTGAGCACCACTCCGTCGACGACTTCATCGAGCCGTCGATGCGCAAGTCGCAGCTCACCTGGGACGACGTCCGCACCCCCGACTGGCTGCGCGACATGGCCGAGGAGGTCTGGCAGCTGCTCGGCGCGCTGACCACCACCCCGCACGACCCCGGCACGCTGGCTGCGCTCGACCGCATCCACGCCGACTACAACGCCCGCTACGCCGACGCCGTCGCACTCACCTTCGACCACACCAAGGCCGAGTCGACCCTCGCCGCCCGCGAGGCGCGCGACGCCCAGCGCGCCACCGTGCAGCAGCTGCGCCGCGACCTGGCGCAGGTCCGGGCGGCCAAGGAGCCCGCCGTCGGCGGTCGTGAGGCGGCCGCGATCCTGCGGCGCGCGGTCGTACGCCGGGTCACCCGCCGCTAGCGGGCGACGGCTCAGAGCCCGCTGACGCCCTCGCCGGAGCCCGAGGCCTGCTCGTCGAAGTTCTCGTGCTCGATCAGGTGGAGCACCGGTACGCCGAGCTTGCGGCGCGCGCGGGAGGTCCAGTCGACGTGGAAGAACTCGGCGACGACGTGCGGGCGGGTCAGGATGATCGCCTCGCGTGCATCGACCGCGGTCACGAGCGCGGCGAGCGCCTCGACGGGCGGCTCGGAGGTGACCTTGCCGTGCGCGGTGCCGCCGGCCGCGGCGATCGCCTTGAGCGTCCGCTGGAGGTCGGAGGAGGAGTTCTCCTCGCACTCGCGGCGCAGCGCGTCGATGTCGACGTCGTTCATGGCCAGGGCGGGCGCAGCCATCAGGTCGCCGGCGCCGAGCGTGCCGAGCGAGGCCTCGATGCGGGCGGCAGCGTCCTCGAGGGGCAGCAGGACGTGGTAGACGACGTTGTCCTCGATCTCGCTGTGCAGCGAGCGCACCTGCTCGGCGTCGGCGGCCGTCAGGGCCTGCTCGACGAGGAGCACCACGTCGTAGGTGCCGCGGCCGTCGTGGATCGACTCGTCCGGGCTGCTGGGGGTGTTCTCGGTCATGACGCGCCTCCGGGTTCGGTGCTGAGGATTCTAGTGAGGTCGTAGCCCGCCGGCTCGTCGAGCTGGGCGTAGCCGCAGGACTCCGGGTCGCGGTCGGCGCGCCACCTCTTGAAGTGCGCAGTGTGCCGGAAGCGCCGACCTTCCATGTGGTCGTACTTCACCTCCAGCACCCGCTCGGGGCGCAGCGCGGTGAATCCGAGGTCCTTGCCCGCGCTCCACCGGCTCTGGGTGCCGGGGACGCGGTCGGGGTTGGCGGTGAGGAACTCGTTCCACCGACCCCACGGGTGGTCGGCGATGTCGCAGACCAGCGGCTGCAGCTCCTGCCACAGCTCGGCTCGCCGCTTGGCGGTGAAGCTGGCCGAGACGCCGATGTGCTGGAGCTCGCCCGTGTCGTCGTACAGGCCGAGGAGCAGCGATCCGATCAGCGGCTCCTCCGGTGTCGACGTCTTGTGCTCGCGGTAGCCGGCGAGGACGACGTCGGCGGTGCGCTCGTGCTTGATCTTGAGCATGGTGCGCTTGTTGGGCTCGTAGGGCGCCCCCAGCGGCTTGGCGACGACCCCGTCGAGGCCCGCGCCCTCGAACTCCTCGAACCAGCGCTCGGCCTCGGCCGGGTCCTCGGTGGTGCGTGTCAGGAAGCAGGGGCCGGTGCCGTCGAGGTGGCCGAGGGCCTCGACGAGCGCGGCGCGACGCTCGGAGAAGGGCCGGGCGAGGTAGGACTCGTCGCCGAGCGCCAGCAGGTCGAAGGCCACGAAGCCGGCAGGCGTCTCGATCGCGAGCTTGTCCACGCGGCTGGCGGCCGGGTGGATGCGCTCCTGCAGCGTCTCGAACTCGAGCCGCCAGCCGTCGGGCCCCTGGAGGCCGACGAAGATCTCGCCGTCGAGCACGACGCGGTCGGGGAGCTGCTCACGGCAGGCCTCGACGACCTCGGGGAAGTAGCGGGTCAGCGGCTTGGTGTTGCGGCTGGCGAGCTCGACCTCGTCGCCGTCCTTGAAGACCAGGCAGCGGAAACCGTCCCACTTGGGCTCGAAGCTGAAGGCACCGTGCTTCGCCGGGTCGGGCACCCCGTTGACGCTCTTGGCCAGCATCGGCTGCACGGGCGGCATCACGGGGAGTTCCACGTGATCGAGCCTAGTGCGGATGGACTCGCGGCGAGGTCAGTCCTCGCCGCGCAGGGAGAACGACCGCAGCCGGTCGCCGGCGAACCACACCCCGACGACGGTCACGACGAGGCTGGCGACGACGGCGTAGCCGAGGGCGGCCGGGTCGGGCAGCGCGCCGGAGATCTCGTGGCCGATGCGCAGGCCCCACTGGCCGATGCTCAGCCAGGCGACGCCGGTGAAGAGGTTGCCGAGCAGGCCCTCCCACATCAGCACGAACATCAGCGACGCGATCACCGCGTGACGGGTGACTGCCGAGATCGCGATGAAGAGCGCGGAGTACGCCGTACCGGCGACGGCGGCGGCGGCGAACAGGGCGAGCGCCCGCTCGCTGTCGCCGGTGATCAGCGCGGCCGCGAGGATCGGCAGGGCGCCGGCCACCAGCGTCGCACCGAGGGCCACGAGCCACTTGCTGACGGCCACGCCGTAGCGGTTCACCGGCTTGGACAGCAGGTAGACGATCGAGCCGTCGTCGACCTCGGGACCGAGCACCGACGAGGCCGCGAGGATGGCGACCAGCGGCAGCACGAGCGGGTAGCCCAGGTTGGGCAGGATCCCGTACGCCGCGTCGCCGTCGGTCAGTGCCGTCACCAGTGCGACGAGGCCGATCAGCAGGGCGGGGAAGGCCAGCAGCAGGTAGAAGCGGCGGCGGCCGAGCAGCGCCTGCAGGGCCAGCTTGGCAATGGTCAGGTTGATCATCGGGCCACCAGGTAGGCGAACACGCTCTCCAGCGACTCGTCGCTGGGGGAGAGCTCGAACAGGGTCACGTCGTGCTGCCGGGCGAGGCCGGGGAGGCTGACGGCGAAGCTGCCCAGGTCGCCGACCTGGACGTCGAGCCCGTCGGTGCGCAGGCTGACCGCGCGCACGGACTCCTCGGCCATCAGCGCCGCGGCGAGGCCGCGGTCGTCGCTGGACTGGATGGCGTAGCGCACCGGGCGGTCGGTCATCAGACGACGGATTGCACCGAAGTCGCCGGACGCCGCGTGCCGCCCGGAGACGACCACCTCGATGTGGCGGGCGAGCCGCTCGACCTCCTCCAGGATGTGGGAGCTGAACAGGACCGTGCGGCCCTCGTCGCCGAGACGCCGCAGCAGGTCCATCAGGTGCATCCGCTGGCGCGGGTCGACGCCGTTGAACGGCTCGTCGAGCAGCAGCACGGCCGGGTCGTGGACGAGGGCGGCGGCGATCTTCACGCGCTGGCGCATGCCCTTGGAGTAGGTGTCGAGGCGGCGGCCGGCCGGCTCGACCATGTCGACGACCTCGAGGATCCGCTCGGTGGCCGCGGCGGCGTCCGGGATCCGGTGCAGGTCGGCGTTGGCCCGCACGAACTGCCGGCCGGTGAGGTAGCCGAAGCTGAGCTCGCGCTCGGGCACGAGGCCGACCTGGCGGTAGGTCTCGGTGTTGCGCCACACCGGCTTGCCGTCGAGCGTGACGTGCCCGGCGGACGGGGCGAGGAAGCCCGACATCATCGCCATCAGCGTCGTCTTGCCGGCGCCGTTGGGGCCGAGCAGGCCGGTGACCCCGGGGCCGATGGACAGCGACACGTCGTTGACGGCGACGACGTTGCCGAACCAGCGCGAGGCCGAGTCGAGGACGAGGGTGCTCATCGCGACCCCACCTTCCGGAAGCGGGCGACCAGACCGAGGAGGCAGCCACCGGCGATCAGCGCCGCCACGATCACGTAGGCCGGGACCCAGGCGCCGTCGACCGGGACGGGGGTCTCGACACCGGCGTCCCACGCGTTGGCGAGGCCGGTGTAGAGCGACCAGGGTGAGGCCAGCCCCACGCCGGTCGAGACCGACTCGCTGTCGCCCTCGAACCAGGCGATGTTCTGCATGACCGTCACGACACCGGTGAGCACGATCAGCGCCATCACCGACCCGACGACGGCGAAGCCGCGCCGCAGCGACACCGACGAGATCAGCCCGCTGACGCCGGCGACGAGCAGCGCGAGGAGGACCTGGAGGGCCACCGCCTTGAGCATGCTCGTGGCCTGGTCGCTCTTGTCGAGCCCGGCCAGCATCGCGCCGGCGAACAGCACGACCGTGGGGACGGCAGTGAAGAGGAAGACCGCGACCGTCAGCGAGAGCCACCGCACCAGAGCGAACACCGGCGCCGCCAGCGGCCGTGCCAGGTAGAGCACGATCGAGCGGTGGCGCAGGTCGCGCGAGAAGAGCACGGGCGCCTGGGCGGCGGCGAAGAGGCTGACCAGCAGCTGCGTCTGGTTGGTGTAGTCGGCGTAGGACACCGGCAGCTCGTCGAGGCCGGTGAGGACCACGACGCCGACGACGATCGCGGCGGGCAGCAGCGACATGGCCAGCAGCAGGAAGGGCATGACCTTCGACTTGCCCGACCGGCCCAGTCCGTACGCGTGGCGCAGGCCGGTCGCGAAGAGCGTACGGGCGATGGCGCCCGAGCCCTCGCGCACGCCGTCGAAGCGGCGGTAGCCGAGGTCGTGGATGACGCCGCGGGAGAGGTCAGGCACGGGTGCCTCCTTCGAGGAAGACGTCCTCGAGGTGGCGTCGGTCCGGCTGGAGGCGCATCAGGCCCAGGCCCAGCTCGGCGGCCACGTCGCGGATCAGGTCGTGGGCGGCGCCACCCTCGGCGAGCTCCGGCGGGGGTGGGTCGATGGCGACCATCGCCCCGCGCGGGCGGCACGACAGGCCGCGCTGGGCGAGCGCCTCGCCGAGGCGGTCGCGCTCGGTCTCGGTGCCGACGACCTCGACGAGGAGGCTGCCGGTGCGCTGCGTGAACTCGCCGGTCGCGCTGCTGCGGAGCAGGTGCCCGCCGTCGAGCACGATGACGTGGTCGCTGACCTGCTCGAGCTCGCCGAGCATGTGGGAGGTGACGAGGACCGCGATGCCGAACTCGCTGCCGATCCGCTCGACCAGGCGCAGCATGTCGGTGCGGGCGGCCGGGTCGAGGCCGTTGGTCGGCTCGTCGAGGAACACCAGGCGCGGGTCGTGCGCGAGGGCCTGGGCGAGCTTGGCGCGCTGCTTCATGCCGGTCGAGTAGCCGCCCATCGGGCGGTAGCGCTCCTCGTCGAGGCCCACGTGGCGCAGCACGTCGGCCGAGCGCTCGCGGGCCGCCGACGCCCCGAGGCCCGACATGCGCGCCATGTGCACGACGAAGTCGCTCGCGCTGACGTCGGGCGGCAGGCAGTCGTGCTCGGGCATGTAGCCCACCAGCCGGCGGATCTCCTGGCCCTGGTGCTCGATGTCGTGGCCGAGCACGCTGGCCTGGCCGCCGGTGGGCTCCAGCAGGCCGAGCAGGATCTTGATGAGCGTCGACTTGCCCGCGCCGTTGGCGCCGACCAGGCCCGTCACGCCGTCGCCGACGTCGACCGTGAGGTCGGTCAGCGCGTGCACCGTCCCGTAGTGCTTGGTGAGGCCCGCGGTCGAGATGACCGGCGGGCGTCCCATGAGTTCCCCCGTCACCCGCCTCACGCTAGCGGGCACGGCCCCGCCTCGGCATCAGGGATCGCCCCGATCGACGTGGAGGTGTGGTGAAGATCGGCTCAGCCGCCGAAGCGTCCGTTCGCGCTCCACGCCACGCACGCCACCTGCCACCTCGTCTCGTCGGTGCCCAGGTCACGGATCCGGCTGCTGCCGCCGTCCAGGTAGGGGCGCAGCTCCACGTCCGAGTCCGCCGGCAGCGCCTCCACGTAAGCCTCGAAGTGCTCGCGGCACTCGCCCTCGGCCTCGTCGACGGCCTCGCGGGCCGCCTCGTCGCCGTCGCTGCCGTAGGTGCTGAAGTTGTCGGTCCACACCACCTCGGAGTCGTGGGGATCCGCGCAGTCGAGGACCGTCACGTCCTGGCTCGCGTCGTAGGTCGGACCGACGTCGAAGCAGTCGCCGGTGTCGAGCTGGTGGACGCGCGAGCGCTCGCCCACCTCGGTGGAGCTGATCGGGTTCTCGCCGGAGACCTCGGTGCTGACGATGACGAACCCTGCCAGGGCGACCGCCACCCCGAAGAACGCCAGTGACGCCACGACGGGACCCTTCATCCCGCCATGCAACACCCCGGTGGCCCGGCTGTCCTCACACTTGGGGCGGGACGTCATGGGACTCGGCGGTTCGGACCGCCGGTTCTCATGACGTCCGCCAGCAGCCCTAGGCTTGGGCACCTATCCCCGGTTGGTCTGCCGGACCTTCGGCAGCCCCGCCCGAGGCGGGCCCTAGGCTTGGGCACCTATCCCCGGTTGGTCTGCCGGTAGGGCCCGCCTGACTTTGAATCAGGACTAGCGACGTAGGTTCGACTCCTACCCGGGGAGCCACTCGGTAGCGTCGAGCCATGACCGTCTCCGAGCTCGTCGGCGTCTACGACGCGGACGGCGGCCTGCTGGGCG
This sequence comes from Nocardioides sp. BGA-UO-ETr-FS32, assembly GCF_059567905.1. Classification (NCBI taxonomy): domain Bacteria; kingdom Bacillati; phylum Actinomycetota; class Actinomycetes; order Propionibacteriales; family Nocardioidaceae; genus Nocardioides; species Nocardioides sp. BGA-UO-ETr-FS32. The sequence continues at coordinate 457,592 of NZ_JCAQOX010000014.1, forward strand.
AGGCGGCGTACGTCTGGGGCAGGCTGCGGGGCACCCGGCACTGCGGGCTGTGCGAAATCACGCACTCCACGGTGCGTCGCAAGGGCGAGTGGGACCGGATGGCGGCGGGACTGCCCGTCCCCGTGCGCCTGCTGCACCTCAACGAGCTCGACGACGACCTGGCCGCCGCCGTCGCGGCGGCGCGGGCGCCGGTGGTGCTGGCGCGCGAGGACGACGGTTGGCGCGAGCTGGTCGGAGCGGCCGAGCTCGACGAGATGGCAGGCTCGGTCACCGCCTTCGAGGCCGCCGTACGTGCACGTCTCGCCGGGGGATCGCCGTGACGGCATGGGCGCCGACCCTGGCCTGGTGCGCGCTCGTCGTGGTCTTCGCCGCGCTGTCGAACGTCTGGAACGGCCACGACCCGGGCTGGTACGCCTCGCTGGCGCGGCCGTCCTTCCAGCCGCCCGACGTCGTCTTCGGTGTGATGTGGCCGCTCAACTTCCTGCTGCTGCTCGTCGTCGGGCTGACCGCCGTACGCACCGCGCCGACCGGAGCCGCGTGGGCCGCCACCGGCGTGCTCGCCGTCTCGGTGGCGCTGGCGCTCGGCTGGGCATGGCTGTTCTACGTCCCGCACAGCCTGTTCCCGGCCGCTGCGGCCCTGGCCGGAGCGGCGCTGCTGACCTGGGTGCTGGTCGTGGTGGTGGCGCGGTTCGAGCCGTGGGGCGGCCTCGCGCTGGTGCCGTACGCCCTGTGGCTGTCGGTGGCGACGGCGCTGTCGGTCGCCTACGCGCGCCTGAACTGACCAGGTCCGTGGGCCCGGCCGGGAGCGGGACCTAGGACCCTGTCGGGCGCTCCGCGCTCTGGCGAGACTCGGAGGGAGACCCGAGGAGATCGCCATGAGTCCCGCGAGAGCCCCCCGCCCACCGTCACCCGAGCCCGTGCAGGTCGTGGTCGAGGACGTCCACGACCTCGAGGAGCGCGTCAGTGACGCCGCACGGAGGGCCAGGGCCCGCCACCGCGCGGTGGAGCTCGTCGAGCCGTTCGTGGAGGAGTGCGACCACGCGGCGCGGGCGGAGCTGATCCGCCGCATGGACACCGCGCTGGAAGTCGCCCGCCGGGCCGCGCCCGGGGTCGAGATCCGGGTGGGCCCCCATGTCGGCGTGCCGCGACCGCGTGGTGCGTCGTGACCGGCCTGGTCGAGGTCCAGGGGGCCCCGGTCGCGCTGGAGCGGCTGGCCTCGCTGCTGCCGCCGGAGCGGGTGGAGCGGATCGAGGTGTACGCCGCCGAGGCCCGACGGCTCCTCGCCGGGCGTACGGTCTGGAACGTCAGCTCGACCGCACGCGGAGGCGGCGTGGCGGAGATGCTGCACACCCTCGTCGCCTATGCGGCCGGGACCGGGATCGACATCCGCTGGCTCGTCATCGGCGGGGACCCGGACTTCTTCACGGTGACCAAGCGCATCCACAACCGGCTGCACGGCGTCCCCGGCGACGGCGGTGCGCTCGACGCCGCGGCCCGGGCGACGTACGACGCCACGCAGGCGCGCCACGTCGACGAGCTCGTCGACCTCGTGCAGCCCGGCGACGTCGTCCTCCTGCACGACCCGCAGACCGCGGGCCTCGCCGCGGCGCTGCGGGAGCGGGGGGCCTGGGTCGTGTGGCGCTGCCACGTGGGCCTCGACGAGACCAACCAGTGGACGCAGGAGGCGTGGGGGTTCCTGGAGGACCTGGTCCTTCCTGCTCACGCCTGCGTCTTCTCGCGTGAGGAGTTCGCCCCCGACTGGGTCGACCGGCGGTGGCTGCGGATCATCCCGCCGTCCCTCGACCCGTTCAGCCCCAAGAACGCCGAGATGGCGCCGGCGGAGGTCGAGGCGCTCGTGCATCGCCCCGGGCTCGTGGTCGAGGGGCTGCCGCTGCCCACCGACGCCCCTCTGGTGCTGCAGGTCAGCCGCTGGGACCGGCTCAAGGACATGGCCGGCGTGCTGGAGGGCTTCGCCGGGCACCTCGACGAGCTCCCTCCCGACGTCCACCTCGTGCTCGCCGGGCCGGAGACGAACGGGGTGGCCGACGACCCCGAGGCCAGCGAGGTGCTCGCCGAGTGCCGCGAGCGCTGGCGCTCGCTCCCGGAGCCGGCTCGCGCACGGACCCACCTCCTCTCGGTGCCGATGGACGACCCCGATGCCAACGCGCGGACCGTCAACGCCCTCCAGCGCCGCGCGACCGTCGTCGTGCAGAAGAGCCTCGCCGAGGGGTTCGGCCTCACCGTCACGGAGCCGATGTGGAAGTCCCGACCCGTGGTCGCCTCGGCAGTCGGGGGCATCCGCGACCAGGTCGAGCACGGTGTCAGTGGCCTCCTGCTCGACGACCCGCGCGACGGTGCCCAGCTGGCGGCCGCGCTGACCTCCCTCCTCGGCGACGAGGACCGGCGTCGCGAGCTGGGACGCGCTGCCCACCTGCGCGTGCGCGACCACTACCTCGCCGACCGGCACCTCATCCAGTACGTCGACCTGTTCGCGCAGCTGCTCGCTGCCGGCGAGGCCTAGCCGGGCTCACGGCTGCCCCGTCGCCGAGCGGTATCCGTCGAGCGCGGTCGGCAACGTCGGGAAGATGTGCTCGGCGCCGATGCGGTCCAGCAGGCCGCTCGGCTCGAGGGCCTCTCGCTGCTCCTGCTTGAGGCGGGCCAGTGCCAGCACGACGCCCTCGGCCTCGAGCTCCGCACGGAGCGTCTCGAGGGCCTGCGCACCGGTGAAGTCGACCTCGCCGATGGCCTCGGTGTTGAGCAGGACCCACCGCGGGGCGTACGCCGCCACGGCCTCCCGCACGCGGGTGAGGAAGTTGTCGGCGTTGGCGAAGAAGAGGGGCGCGTCGTAGCGGTAGACGAGCAGGCCGGGCACCGGGACGGCGTCGGCGTAGTCGTCGATGTCGTGCATGCCCGCCAGGTCCGGGACGATCCCCTCGATCGCGTCGTGCGGCCGGGCCACCCGGCGGATCACGTCGACGAGCGAGAGGCTGATGGCGACCACCACCCCCTGGAGCACGCCGAGGACGAGGACGCCCGCGGTCGTGGCGAGCGCGATGAGCAGCTCGGTGCGCCGGTAGCGCGCGATCCGGGCGAACTCCGCGACGTCGATGAGCCTCAGGCCGGCGTAGACGACGACGGCGGCCAGCGCGGCGTCGGGAAAACGGGCCAGGATCGGCCGCAGCGCCACGACCAGGACGAGGGCGGCACCCAGCGTCGACAGCCCCGCCCAGCGGGACCGACCGCCCACGGCGTCGACGATCGCCGTACGGCTGCCGGAGCTGCTCACCGGGAAGCCGTGCACCACGCCGGCGGCGACGTTGGCGGCGCCCAGCGCGAGGAGCTCCCGCCGGGCGTCGATCCGATCGCCGTGCCGGTCGCCGAAGGCGCGGGCGGTGAGGACGTTGTCGGTGAAGCCGACCACGGCGACGGCCAGGGCGGTCGTCAGCAGCGCCCACGACCCGAGCAACGACACCGGCGGCAGGCCGAGCGAGGGCAGCGCGAAGGGGAGCGCGCCGACGACGGCCACACCGTCGTCGGACAGCCCGGCCACCGCGACGGCGAGGGTCGCCACGAGCATGCCGACGAGCGGGACCGGTCCCGTCGGCCACCACCATGCCCCGGCCAGGAGCAGCAGCAGCGTGCCCAGGCACACCGCGAGGGTGGGCCCGTGGACCGCCGACGGGTGCTGGACCAGCCACCACGTCTGGCCCAGCACGCCGCCGCCGTCGGGGACCTCGGCGCCGCTCCCGCGTGCCGTCTGCGACAGGACCATGAGACCCGCGATCCCGGCCATGTAGCCCACGAGCACCGGTTTGGAGAGCAGGTCGGCGAGGAAGGCGAGCCCACCGATCCACGCGAGCAGGCACACGGCACCGACGGCGAGGGCGAGCATCGCCGCGGTGTCCTGCGCGGAGGCGCCCGGCACGGCGAGGGTCGCGAGGGCGGCTCCGGTCATCAGGGCCGTGGTCGACTCCGGCCCCACCGAGAGCTGGGGCGAGGAACCGACGACGAAGTAGACCGCGAGGGCGACGAAGGCCGCCCAGAGACCGGCGGCGGGTGGCACGCGGGCCAGGCCGGAGTAGGCCAGGACCTGCGGCACGAGGTAGGCCGCGACCGTGATGCCTGCGACGACGTCGCCGCGCAGGGCGCCACGCTCCGGTCGGCGGAGGGTGGCCGACCACGACATCGCGACCTCCCTCGTGAGCGGTCCCCGCGCGGGACCGCCTCAGGGTCAGTCGATCCTAGGGCGGGGCGGGCCCGCTAGGGCACTTCGTCCCGTCGTCGGCCGCCGGCGCCGACGCGGGCCAGGAAGGCCCGGTAGTCGGCAGCGCTGCGCCCGGGTGCCTCCAGCATCGGCATGTGGCCGATGCCCGGGTAGAGCACCGTACGGGCTCCCTCGATGCCGTCCGCCCACGTCCGCGCCGTGCTGGGGTGCACGAGCCGGTCCTCCTCGCCCCACATGACCAGGGTGGGGGCGGTGATCTCGCCGAGTCGGTCGTCCAGGGTCGCGACGCCGTAGAAGTCGGCGAAGATCTCGGCGAGCTGCTCGCGGCGGGCGACGTAGTCGGCGGCGACCGCGGCCCTCAGCACGCCCGGCAGGAAGGGCGGGCGCGCCATCGTCATGGCATAGAAGTCGGGGAAGTCGGCGACGCTGTCGAGCAGGAACGGGTTGCGTCCCTGGCGGATGAGCAGCTCGGCCTCGCTCGGCTCGGGCGACGCGACGCCCACCGCGTCGCTGAGCAGCAGCGAGCGGACCCGCTCGGGGTGCTCGACGGCGAGGGTCGCGGCGACGAAGCCGCCCATGGAGTTGCCCGCGACGTGGGCGGCGCCGATGCCGAGGCGCTCGAGGAGCGTGGCGACGCGCGCCGCCTGCGCCGGGGCCGAGTGGTTCGCGCCGGTGGTGAAGCCGGTCGCGCCGTGCCCGGCCAGCTCGGGCACGACGACGCGGTGGTCGCGCAGCAGGTGGCGGGCGAAGCGGACCCACACCACCCGGTCGGCGGAGTAGCCGTGGACCAGCACGACCGCCGGGGCGTCGACCGGCCCGCCCTCGAGGAGCGCGACGGAGCAGTCCCCGACGTCGACGCGACGCTCGCGCAGGCCGTACGCCCGCGCCTCCGCGGCGGTCGCGGCGGCGTACGCACGGCCGGCGAGCGCCGTACGCCGGCTCGCGCCGGCGACCTTGTCGAGGAGGTCCTTCATGCTGGCGTCCCTTCGGAGGCGATGACGTGGTGCTCGGGTCGGAAGCGCCGCGTGAGGCGGCGGAAGGAGAAGGAGAAACCCGGGAACATCGCGATCACGCGGCCCGAGCGGGACTGGTACCACGACGTGCAGCCGCCGTCGTGCCACACGGTCTTCTCCATCTCGCGGTGGATGGTGGTGGTGTAGGCGTCCTCGGCCTCGGCGCGCACCTCGATGCTCGCCGCGTCCGCGTCGAGCACTGCGGCGATCGCCCGCAGGAGGTACTCCATCTGCGACTCGATGACGAAGATCGCGCTGGTGTGGCCGATGCCGGTGTTGGGGCCGGTGACGACGAAGAAGTTGGGGAAGCCGGGCACGGTCGTGCCGAGGTAGGCGCGCGGGAACTCGTGCCAGAAGTCGGCGAGCCGCGCGCCGTCACGGCCGCGCACCTCGTAGGGGATCAGCCCGTCGGTGGCGTCGTAGCCGGTGGAGAAGACGACCACGTCGAGGTCGAGGTGCTCGCCCGATCCGGTGACGATGCCGGTCGCGTCGAAGCGGGCGATGCCGTCGTGGCGGTCGTGCAGGGTCGTGTTGGGCGCCGACAGCGCGGGATAGAGGGTGTCGGACAGGATGATCCGCTTGCAGCCGATCGTGTAGTCCGGCGTGACCTTGGCGCGCAGCTCTGGGTCGGGCACCTGGACCTCGAGGTGGCGGAGGGCCTCGCGCTGCGCGACCCGCTTGAGCAGCCGGCGGCTGTGCTTGAAGCCGACGACCCGGGTCTCGAGCTTCCAGTAGATGGCGGTGCGCAGGGCCCGCTGCACGGGGCGCAACCTCAGCAGCCGCTGCTGGAGCGGGGTGAAGACGCGGTCCGGGCGGGGGAGCACCCAGTGGGGGCTGCGCTGGAAGACGTGCAGCTCGGCGACGTCGGGCTGGATCGCCGGGATGACCTGCGCGGCGCTGGCGCCCGACCCGACGACCGCGACCCGCTTGCCGGCGAGGTCGACCTCGTGGTCCCAGCCGTTGGTGTGGAAGGTGCGCCCCTCGAAGTCGTCGAGGCCGGCGAACGGCGGCACGACCGGGGTGCTCAGCGGTCCCGAGGCGTTGACGACGAAGCGCGCGCGGTGGACCGTGCCGTCGGCGGTCCGTACGCACCACGCCTCGCCGTCCCACTCCGCGGCCACGACCTCGGCTCCGAGGACGGTGCGCTCGCGCAGGCGGTGCTTGTCGATCACGTGCTCGGTGTAGGCGCGCAGCTCGGCCTGCTCGGCGTACATCCGGGTCCAGGGGTAGGGCTCGGAGGCGATGGAGTAGAGCGGCGAGGGCACGTCGACGGCGGCGCCGGGGTAGGAGTTCTGGCACCACGTGCCGCCCATGAAGTCGCGGCGCTCGAGGATGCGGACGTCGGTGATCCCGCGGCGCAGCAGGTTGATCGCCGTCACCTGGCCGCCGAAGCCGCTGCCGATGACGAGGACGGTCGTGGTCTCCACCCCCGCAGGCTAAAGTGATGACGGTTGATTCCGCATCGAGGGGTGACGCAGGTCACGTCCCGGAGGCAGGCCGGGCCAGGGCGGTCGCGGCGCCGGCGAGGAACTGAGACAGCGACTCGGTGACGACCGCGCGCTCGGTGGCGAAGCCCGTGATCGACCACGTCACGATGGCGTTGCTCACCGCCCCGACGGCGGCGCTGGCCATCAGCTCGCGGGCGGCGTCGGGGAGGGCAGCGGTGTCGTCGCGGTCGGCGAGCACGTCGAGCATCAGGTGGCCGAAGCGCTGCATCCGGGCGAGGTACGTCGACTCGACGCGGGCGCTGACGCCCAGCACCTCGAACCACACCACCCGCGCCAGCCGCGGGTCGCCCTCGACGAGGGTGAGGAAGGCGTCGAGGCCGCGGCGGGCCAGGTCGCCCACCTCGCCCTCGCGGTCGCCGAGCGCCTCGAGCGCGGCCTGCTCCAGGCGAGCGGTGCCCTCGTCGTAGACCGCGACCAGCAGGTCCTCGGTCGAGTCGAACTGCTCGTAGAAGTGGCGGTCGCTGATCCGGGCCTCGCGGCAGAGCAGCCGTACGGTCGTCGCGCGGTAGCCGGCGGTGCCGAAGAGCTCCAGCCCCGCGTCGAGCAGCTGGCGGCGCCGACGCTCGAGGCGGTCGCTCGCCGACTCCCCGGCATAGGTGCGCCCGCTCACGGCGTCATTCGACCACAGGGCGGATCCGGGCAGCGGCCTCAGGCGACCGAACCCGCCGCGTCGGCCCGCCACGCCGCGGCACCGGGGCCGCGTAGGGGATGGAGCTCCCCAAGAAGGGGTATCCACGCGGGAAGCCCACCGCCGGTCGGCGCGCACCCGACGACACTCGGGACGTGCAGGCGTCAGCGGAAGCAGGGTCGTGGGGCAAGCGGATGCGTGAGCGGGTGGTCGACTCGCCGGGCAGTCTCGGCGGGCGGGCGCGCATGCGTCGTTGGGAGGTCTTTGCAGGCCTCTTCCCAGACATCGAGCACCTGCGGGTGGTGGACCTGGGGGGCACGGTCGAGTCGTGGCGTCGGGCGCCGGTGCACCCGCGTGAGGTGGTGGTCGTCAACCTCCTGGAGCCGGGGGACCCGGGCACGCCGAACCGCGTCCCCGTCCTCGGGGACGCGTGCCGGGCGCGTGCGGTGCTGCTCGACCACGGGGTCGACCCGGCGTTCGACCTGGTCTTCTCGAACTCGTTGCTGGAGCACGTCGGGGGGCACGCGAACCGGTCAGCGCTGGCCGCCGAGGTGCGGGCCCTCGCGCCCCGGCACTGGGTGCAGACGCCGTACCGGTTCTTCCCGGTCGAGCCGCACTGGGTGTTCCCGATGATGCAGTTCCTGCCGGTCGCCGCCCGCACCACGGTGGCGAGGCGGTGGCCCCTGGTGCACACCCGCGCGGCGAGCGACGCCGAGGCCCTGGCCGACGTGCAGTGGACCGAGCTGATCGGCATGACCGAGCTGCGCAGCTACTTCCCCGAGTCGCAGGTCCTCAAGGAACGTATGGGCGGGCTGGTGAAGTCGATCGTCGCGGTGAAGACGCTGTGACGCCCCTGGGGCGGTGACCGTTCAACAACGTGCCCGTCGTTGGCTGGTCCGGGACCGGCGGTGACACACTGCGCCCATGGACAACCTCACCGTCATCGTCCTCGCCGCAGGCGGCGGCACCCGCATGAAGTCGAAGACCATGAAGGTGCTGCACCCCATCGCCGGGCGCTCCATGATCGGCCACGTGCTCCGTGCCGTGCAGGCCGTGGAGCCGACCCGGGTGGTCGCGGTCGTGGGGCACCAGCGCGAGCAGGTGGGGCCACACATCACCGAGCAGCTGCCGTCCGCCGTGCTGGCCGTCCAGGAGCAGCAGCAGGGCACCGGCCACGCCGTACGCATCGCGATGGAGGCCTCGGGCACCACCACCGGCACCGTCCTCGTCGCCGCCGGTGACACCCCGCTGCTGGACGGCGAGTCGCTGCGGGTCTTCGCCGAGGAGCACGAGGCGGCCCAGCGGGCGGTGAGCATCCTGAGCGGCCGGGTGGCCGACCCGTTCGGCTACGGCCGCATCGTGCGCAACCACGAGGGCGACGTCGAGGCGATCGTGGAGGAGAAGGACGCCACGCCCGAGCAGCGCGAGATCGCCGAGATCAGCTCCGGCATCCTGGCCTTCGACGCCGAGTTCCTGGTGTCGGCGCTGGAGCGGATCACCAACGACAACGCCAAGGGCGAGTACTACCTCACCGACGCCGTCGGCCTCGCGCGCGAGGACGGGCTCACGGTCGGGGCGCACGTGATCGACGACGTCGAGCAGACCGAGGGCGCCAACGACCGCGTCCAGCTCGCCGAGCTCGGCCGCAAGCTCAACCAGCGCATCGTCACACGCTGGATGCGAGAGGGCGTCACGGTCATGGACCCGGCGACGACCTGGATCGAGGCCGACGTGGTGATCGAGCCGGACGCCACGATCCTGCCCGGCACCCAGCTCCTCGGCGCGACCGTCGTCCACGAGGACGCGGTGATCGGCCCCGACACCACGCTGAAGGACTGCGAGATCGGCGCCGGCGCGCGGGTCGTACGCACCCACGCCGAGCTCGCCGTGATCGGCGACCGGGCGTCGGTGGGGCCGTTCGCGTACCTCCGCCCGGGCAGCCAGCTCGGCGTCGGCGGCAAGATCGGCACCTTCGTGGAGACCAAGAACTCCTCCATCGGCGACGGCGCCAAGGTGCCGCACCTGTCCTACGTCGGTGACGCGGAGATCGGCGAGGGCACCAACATCGGCGCCGGGACGATCTTCGCCAACTACGACGGCATCGCCAAGCACCGCACCGTCATCGGCCGCCACGTCCGGACCGGCTCCAACAACACCTTCGTCGCCCCCGTCGAGGTCGGCGACGGTGCGGGCACCGCCGGCGGCGCGACCGTACGCCGCAACGTGCCGGCCGGCGCGCTCGCCGTCAGCAGCAGCCCGCAGCGCAACCTCGAGGGCTGGACCGAGTCGCGGCGGCCCGGCACGGCGCAGGCCGAAGCCGCGCGAACGGCTCGTGAACAGCAGGAGAAGACCGACCAGTGACCCCGGGGTTGGTGGTGGCTGGGATGTGGGCCAGACTGCTGTCCAGCACCTCCGAACGAGCCTTCCCCCCGAGGCCGACCAGGACAGCGAGGAGTCGCGTCGCGTGAGCGGAATGAAGCGGACCACCGAGAAGAACCTCATGGTCTTCAGCGGCCGGGCCTACCCCGACCTCGCCACCGAGGTCGCCGATCTCCTCGAGTGCGGGCTCGTCCCCCAGGACGCGCGGGCGTTCGCCAACGGCGAGCTCTACGTGCGTTACGAGGAGTCCGTGCGCGGCTGTGACGCCTTCGTGATCCAGAGCCACACCGCTCCGATCAACGAGTGGATCATGGAGCACCTGATCATGGTCGACGCGCTCAAGCGCGCCTCGGCGAAGCGGATCACCGTCGTCATGCCGTTCTACGGATATGCCCGCCAGGACAAGAAGCACCGCGGCCGTGAGCCGATCTCCGCCCGGCTGGTCGCCGACCTCTTCAAGACCGCCGGTGCCGACCGGCTCATCACCGTCGACCTGCACGCCGACCAGATCCAGGGCTTCTTCGACGGTCCCGTCGACCACCTGATGGCGCTGCCGATCCTCACCGACTACGTCAAGGAGAAGTACGGCGACCAGCAGCTCGCCGTGGTCTCCCCGGACGCCGGCCGGATCAAGGTCGCCGAGCGCTGGTCGGCCCGCCTCGGTGGCGTGCCGCTGGCCTTCATCCACAAGACCCGCCGCATCGACGTGGCCAACGAGGTCGTCGCCAACCGCGTCGTCGGCGAGGTCAAGGGCAAGATCTGCATCCTGACCGACGACATGGTCGACACCGGCGGCACGATCGTGAAGGCCGCCGAGGCGTGCATGGCCGACGGTGCGGCCGGCGTGATCATCGCCGCGACGCACCCGATCCTGTCGGACCCGGCCGTCGACCGGCTCAAGAACTCCTCCGCCATGGAGGTCGTGGTCACCAACACGCTGCCGGTCCCGCCGGAGAAGCAGTTCGACAAGCTCACGACGCTCTCGATCGCGCCGCTCATCGCCCGCGCGATCCGCGAGGTCTTCGAGGACGGCTCGGTGACCTCGATGTTCGACGGTCACGCCTGAGCCGGGAGCAGCTCCGTCCCCTCGCCGCTGAGTCCCTCAGCGACGCGCCCCCGGCCCATGCACACCATCAGCAGCTCCTGCATGGGTCCGGTGAGCGTCGGTCCGCGTCCGCGCGACCAGTCGATGTCGGTGGCGACCATCCGGGTGCCCTTCACCACCGCACGCGACCCTGACAGGAACGCGAGCGTCCGGCTCCGGTCGGCCGCTACGGCCGCGGCCTCGGGTGCCATCTCGTGCCTCAGGCCCAACGGTCGGAGGATGTCCTGGTGGTGCACCAGGGCATCGATGAGAGGCTCGACAGGGGTCGTGGTGGGCACCTTGCGGGTGGAGTGGTCGTAGGTCTGGAAGTCGGCGAGGATCGACTCCCTGGTCGATCGCTCACCCAGCCGTTTGACCTCCCGGAAGATCATCGCGTTGTAGCCGTGGCCGAGGTTGCGGGCGACCATCGCCGGCATCTGCGCCCAGCCGATCTGCGGGTGGGCGATGACGTGGGCGGCGACGTCCTTGACGGTCCAGCCCTCGCACAGTGAGGGCTGCTCCCACTGCTCGGCGTCGAGGCCGGCGAGCGTCGCGGCGAGGGAGCGTCGCTCCTCGTGGATGTGCTGCCAGATCGTGACCTTGTCCATCGCCTGCGCTCCGCGGTAGTCAGAGAGTCGTACTATATGGTCAGCCTGGCTGACCAATACTGTCAAGGGAGAGGTCCGTGCAGCTGCCCACCGCGCTCCTCATGTTCATCGTCCACCGGCACGCCGAGGCGCGCATCATGGCCCACCTGGCCGAGCACGGCTTCGAGGTCACGGTCGCCCAGGGCCGGATCGCCGCGCGGGTCGACGAGGACGGCAGCCGGCTCACCCACCTGGCGGAGTCCGCGCAGGTGACCAAGCAGACCGCGGGCTTCCTCGTCGACCAGCTCGAGAAGGCCGGCTACGTCGAGCGGGTGCCCGATCCCACCGACGCCCGGGCCCGGCTGATCCGCATCTCCCAGCGGGGCAAGGAGGCCCAGGCGTGTGCGCGCGAGATGGAGCAGCGGCTCGACGCGGAGTTCGAGGCCCACCTGGGTCCGCGGCGGATGCGCGAGCTGAGGCGGTCGCTGGAGTCCCTGCGCGAGATCACCGACCCCTACGCCTGAGGCAGGGTGCGCTGGAGGTCGTCGAGGGAGTCGTTCCACGAACGGGCGAGCACGGTCGGGACGTCCCCATCCAGCGCGGCGGCGACGGTGTCGCGCAGCTCCAGGCGGGACTCCACGCTGAGTGGGAGGCTCGGGAACGCGTCGCCGATCACGTCGCCCATGCCCTGGCCCGAGCGCCGGGCGAGGTCGAGGCCGTCGGTGACGTAGCGGGTGAGGTAGGGGCGGACCAGGTCGGCCTGCTCCCACCCCCAGAACCCGGCGGCGACGGCGTCGAACTCGTGGTTGCCCAGCTCGCCGCCCATCAGGCGGTCCCAGGCCTCGGCCTTGGCCTCGGGCGTGGGTACGGAGGCCCGCGCCGTGAGTGCGGCGTGGTGCCCCGCGACGGACCTGTCGCGCTCGGTCTCCGCGTCGACGTGCGCCGGGTCGCCCAGCTCGGCGAGGCGGTGCACCGCGGCCCAGCGCACGCCCTGGTCGACGTCGTCGCCCTGCTCGAGCCACTCGACGAGGAAGGTCCGGTCGGCGCTCAGCCGGGCCAGCGCCCGGGACGCGCCGGGCGCCAGGTCGCGGGCGCCGCCGTCCACGGCGTGCCGGGCCAGGTCGGTGACCACGGCCAGGTGTCCGGCCACGTCCTCGGGCGCGGCGTAGCGCCGGGTGACGGACTGCAGCGCCTTCATCACGCCCTCGAAGACCAACGGGTGGGTCTCGGGTCGCAGGTGCCGGTCGGCGAGGTCGACGAGGTCACCGACCTCGATCACCTGCGCCTCGCACAGGTCCACAGCCGTCCACCACAGCATCGCCCGGGTCAGCTGCGACTCGACCGACGACAACCCGGCCGTGATCGCGGCCCACGACTGCTCGTCGGGCCGGATCACCGCGAAGGTCTCGTCACCGGAGTTGGGCACCACGACCCGGCCGGCGAACTCCTCGAGCCGCACCGGCTCGTCACCGAGGTGCACGTCGCGGGAGCCGACGAGCCGCATGTCGTCGTCGTAGGCCGACACGGTGAGGCGGTGCGGCCGCGAGCCCTCGCGGGTGAGGACGGGCACGCCGGAGTCGTCGCGGGTCACGCGCAGCGTGTCGAAGCCGGTCGTGCGCAGCCACGCCGCCGCCCACGCGCGTACGTCGTGGTCGCTGGCCGAGTCGAGCGAGTCGAGGAACGCGGCGAGGTCGGCGTTGCCGAAGGCGTGCGCGGTGAGGTGCTTGTTGACGCCGGCGAGGAAGTCCTCCTCGCCGAGCCAGTGCCCGAGCTGCGCCAGCGCGGCGTTGCCCTTGGCGTAGGTGATCATGTCGAAGTTGGCGAAGGCCGTGTCGACGTCGACGATCTTGTCGGTGTCCTCGGCGATCGGGTGCGTCGAGCGGCGCCGGTCGGCGCGGTAGCCCGCAGGCTTGCGGGTGATGGCGGCCGAGGTCCAGGCGTCGGTGTAGCCCGCGGCCGTCCCCGCCACGTCGTAGCCCATGAAGTCGGCGAACGACTCGTTGAGCCACGAGTCCTCCCACCACTTCATCGTCACCAGGTCGCCGAACCACATGTGCGCCATCTCGTGCGCGATCGTCGAGGCCATCCACTGGCGCTCGAGCTCGGTCGGGGTGCCCTTCATCAGCGCCTGGTCGCGGTAGACGACGCACCCGGGGAACTCCATCGCGCCCCAGTTGAGCCCGGGTGCGAAGACCTGCTGGTAGTCGGCGTAGGGGTACTCCGGCTCGAAGACGGTCGTGTAGTGCTGGAAGCACGTGCTGGTGATGCGCCGGAGCTCGTCGGCGAAGCGCCGGAGGTCGAGCTCCTGCGATGCCCGCGCGTGCCAGCCGAAGGGCAGCGTGCCGCCGGGAGCCGGGGCGTACGGCTCGTCCCACGTCACCGACACCCACGGCCCGCCGACGAGGGTGAAGAGGTAGGACGAGAACGGCGGCGTGGTCTCGAAGGTCCAGGTGTCGTGGGTGGTGTCGCCGTCGGCCCCCGAGGACCGGTCGGCGAGCCGGCCGTTGGCGAGGACGGTCCAGTGCGACGGCGCCGTGACGGTCACGTCGAAGGTCGACTTGATGTCGGGCTGGTCGAAGCAGGGGATGATCTTCTGCGTGATGTCCATCGAGGTGTGCGCGCAGACGTAGCGCTCGCCGTCGGCCGGGTCGACGGTGACCGTCATCCCGTCGCCGTCGGTGACGTAGGGCATCCGCGCGGCGACCCGGACCGTGTTGGTCGCGGCCAGGTCCTGGAGCGGGATTCGCCCCTCGGCGTACGACACCGGCCGGCCGTCGAGCGTGACCTCGGTGGCGCCGTCGAGCTCGAGGAAGGTCGAGGCGCCGGGCCGGGTGCAGCCGAAGGAGATCGTCGCCTCGACGCCGAAGTCCTCGGTGGAGGTGAGGTCGAGGTGGGCCTGGGTGCGGACGTCGGTCACAAGGGTGGCGCGCTCGCGCGCCTCGGGGAGCATCAGGGGCACCCGGCAACCCTAGGGGTCCCGCCCAGGCGACGGCATCCGGGATTCGACCGCGCCCGGGGGCGGGGTCTAGAGTTCACGGGTTGCCTCGGCGAGGGAGCCCGTACGACCAGGACTCCGTGATCGACTGGGCCGGTCCGCACTGTTGCGCCGCGCTCACGATCCGGAGCGCGGCGTTCGTCGTCTCCGGCCTCGAGGCCCCCGAACCTCACCCCGATCCCGACCAGGAGAAGAAGATGTCTGCCCCCGAGAAGATCACCACCGAGGCCCGCACCGAGTTCGGCAAGGGTGCCGCGCGCCGCATCCGCCGCGAGGACAAGATCCCCGCCGTCATCTACGGCCACGGCAACGACCCGATCCACGTGATCCTGCCCGGCCACCAGACGATGATGGCGCTCAAGCACGGCGGCGCCAACGCGCTCCTCGCGCTCGACATCGAGGGCTCCGAGCAGCTCGCCCTGACCAAGGACGTGCAGGTCGACCCGATCCGCCGCGTCATCGAGCACGTCGACTTCGTCGCCGTCCGCCGCGGCGAGAAGGTCACCGTCGACGTCCCCGTCCACGTGACCGGCGACGCCGCCCCCGACACACTGGTCGTCACCGAGAACGCCGTCGTGTCCGTCGAGGCCGAGGCCACCCACATCCCCGAGTTCTTCGAGGTCTCCGTCCAGGACGCCCCGATCGGCACCCAGATCCACGCCAAGGACCTCGACCTCCCGTCGGGCACCACGCTGCTCGCCGACGAGGAGCTGCTCATCGTCAACGTGACCGAGCAGATCTCCGCCGAGGCCCTCGAGGCCGAGCTGGAGGAGGCCGAGGCCGAGGCCGGCATCGAGCACGACGCCCCCGAGGCCGAGGCCGAGTCCGAGGCCGCCGAGGGCGACGAGGCCCCCGCCGAGGACGCCGGCGAGGGCTCCGACTCCGAGTGATCCCTGCTGAGCCGGCGCGTCCGTCCACCCTGGGTGGGCGGGTGCGCCGGTTCGTCGCATCCCTGGGGCGTACGCGCCCCGACACGACCTCCGGGGAGGATGGACCCATGAGCGGCGAGGTGTGGCTGGTCGTCGGCCTCGGCAACCCCGGCCCCGCGTACGCCGGGCACCGCCACAACGTCGGCTACCTCGTCACCGACGAGCTGGCCTCGCGGATGGGCAGTCCCTTCCGGTCGCACAAGTCCGGGCGCGCCGACGTCGTCGAGGGCCGGCTGTCCCTGGGCGGTCCGCGCGTGGTGCTGGCCCGCGGTCGCGGCTACATGAACGAGTCCGGCGGCCCGGTGAAGGCACTCGCCACCTTCTACAAGGTCGAGCCCGACCACGTGATCGCGATCCACGACGAGCTCGACATCGCCTTCGGCACCTTGCGGGTCAAGCTCGGCGGCGGCGACAACGGGCACAACGGTCTCAAGTCGATGCGCTCGTCGCTCGGCACCGGGGACTTCTACCGCGTCCGCGCCGGCATCGGGCGGCCCCCCGGTCGTCAGGACGTCGCCGACTTCGTGCTCTCCAACTACTCGACCGTCGAGCGCAAGGAGCTGCCCTTCCAGGTCTCCGACGCCGCCGACGCGGTCGAGTCGCTGATCACCGACGGCCTCGAGAAGACCCAGCAGCGCTTCAACTCCTGAGCGCCGGGCTCACCAATATGGGCGAATCGGCCACCGGCCGCGGCGTACGACGGACCCGACGGCGTCACCATGGCGACGCCACACCGGAGCGACCGTGCGCGGTCGCTCGGTGTGGACCAACGTCGAAGGGACCCGCATGAGCTCGCTCCTGTCATCCGGAACGGTCGGCCGCCGCTCGCGGGACGCCCTGATCCGCGCCCGCGGACGGATGATCTTCGCCGTGCCGGAGACGTGGCGCGGCCGGGTGGCGGCGACGCTGCCGGCGCGCCTGGTCCCGCCGGAGATGCGCCCCGGCTACTTCGACCGCTACTTCGACCAGAGCGAGCCGTTCGGGTTCGAAGGCCGGCCCGAGCAGCAGCTCTAGGTCACCCGCGCCGCCGTCGCGACGCGGATCCCGGACGACCGGTCAGCGGGTGGGCTTGGGGCAGACCGTCCCGGCCGTGGGCGCCTCGACCCGTTCGAGCCAGTCCTCGCGCCACAGAGGCAGGTGCTCGCGGGCGCAGAACCACGCGCCGGAGGTGTAGTGGCCCTTGCACACGACGTCCTCGAGGGCGATGCACTCCTGCTTCATGTGCAGCAGCTCGCCCGTCTGCTCGTTGATGAGGCGCTCGACGCGTTGGTGCACGCGGAACGTCTGCCCGCAGTACTGCACCATCTCGTGAGTGAAGAGCATGCCGCGGTGCCCTCCGTCTGCGTTGAGGGTCCGCCCGATCTCCTCCTTGGAGCGGACCCGGACCCAGTCGCCCGGCTGGAGGCCGAGCTTCTCGCCGTCCACGCGGTCCTTGCCGGCGACCTCCATGGGGAGGTACGGACGCAGTCCGGCCTTGCGCGCCAGCTTGGTGGCGAACGCACTGGAGCCGACGCGCACCAGCTCCGGCACCCCGATGTTGCCGACGCGCACCTCACGGACGTACTGGCCGATCGCCATCTCCGGCATCGGCGTCGTGGCACGGGTGGCCTCCGTCGCCTGGCAGCGGAACACCTCACCCTTCTCCGGGTCCGTGCGGTGGGCGCCGACGTCGATGAGCGGGAGCAGGCGCTCCGGGGCCACTCGGTGCGGATCATCGTCCGCCGAGGCGGAGTCGGCGTGCTCGAGCCAGATCTCCTTCCAGAAGATCCGGCACTCCGCCTGGCAGCCGCCGTGGCCGGAGCCGTCGCAGCGGGTCTCGTTGAGCAGGACCGCGTCGGTCATGCGCCTGCTGCGGGACTCCTTGCCCATGTAGTCGCAGATCTTCTCGAGCCGTCGGTAGACGGTCATGGTCCGCCCGGCGAACTCGGTCATCTCGAGCATGAACGGGACGTCCTCGTAGGACGCCGTGTCGTCGAGCGTCTCGAGGATCTCGTCGAGCGGCCGCAGCCGCACCTTGTCCCCGGGGCGCAACGACCCGGGCTCGACGAGCCTTCTCTTCGATCCGGTGGTGACGGTCATGTCGGGATCGTCCGGGTGCAGGGCGCCGAGCGGACGGGCGACTCGCGAATTGGTGCCATTTTGGGGACGGAGGCACCTTCGTCCGGCGTTAGCCTCGACGCATGAGCGTGCCGAGCAGCCCGGGGACGACCAGCGCGCCGCCACGCGTGGTGCTGGCGTCACGGCGTCTGGTGCACGAGAAGGTGTGGCAGGCGTCGCAGCTCGAGTTCGAGGACGTGGTGGCCGAGGTCGATGACGTGGCGTGGTGCCTCCCGCGGCCGAACCACGGGCCGGGAGCCGGACTGGTGACGCGCGGGCTCAACCGCGCGGGTCGCCCCTTCGGGCGTGACAGGCGGACGGTGATGCGTACCGTCGATCCCGCCCGACCCGTCCCGCCGGCGGACCTGTTCTTCGCGCTGTTCGCCGACGCCAGCGAGATCGGCATCCTCCCGTACGTGCGCGAAGAGGCCCAGCGGTGCACCAGGAGGGTGGCCTGGATCGTCGAGCTCTGGGGTCCGCAGCTCGGGCCCCACGCGGACTACCTGCGTCAGCTGCGCTGGTTCGACCACGTGATCGTCTCGAACCCGGCTGTCGTGGAGGCCGTGGAGCAGATGACGGGCGTGCCGTGCACCTATCTGCCGATGGCGGTCGACACGGCCCGGTACGCACCGGCTTCACCAGACTCACCCGCTCGCACGGTCGACGTCGCCAGCTGGGGGCGCCGGCTCGACGGCACGCACGAGCCGCTGGTGCGGGCCATGTCGGGCGGCGAGATCTTCTACCACTTCGACACCGTGCGGGGTCCGTGGGAGCTCAGCGAACACGTGGAGCACCGCCTCGTCCAGGCGGCGCTCCTGCAACGGACGAAGTACTCGATCGTCTACCGGATCAACGACGAGCCGGGCCGGGTCGAGCGCACCGGCGGCGAGGAGTCGCTGACCAACCGCTACTTCGAGGCGCTGGCGGCCGGCACGGTCATGCTCGGCACTGCACCGGACTCGCCGGAGTGGGAGCAGTGCTTCCCGTGGCCGGACGCGGTCGTGCCCATCTCGGCGCCGGAACCCGACATCCTGGACGTGATCCGCGACCTGGACCGCGACCCCGAGCGCCTGGTGCGCGCGCGCACAGCGTCCGTCACGACGTTCCTCCGGCAACACGACTGGGCGCACCGCTGGCGTGAGGTCCTGCGGCTCGTCGGGATGGACGAGCAACCCGCTCTCGCTGCTCGGCTCGCCGGTCTCGAGACCCGGTCGCGCAGCTGGGAGCGCGTGCCCTCGCTCTGAGCGGCTACCCACTATTGGGCAGCGTCGTGCTGCCCCGGGGTGCCGACCCCTGCAGACAGTGAGGCTGGATCCGTCGTCACGACGGACGTGGAGCCGTCGAGGGGGGCGACGAACAGCCTGGACGGGACACGTGGGGGACGAGTGACGAGCACGCACGAGAGCAGGGCCATGTCCTTCGACGCGGACGTCGACACCGACGGCGTGGCGAGGGGGTCGCGGCACACCCTCATCGCGCAGGTGGCGACGCAGCTCTCGCGGATCGCCGTCAGCGTCGTCCTCGCGCGGCTGCTGACCCCGAGCGACTTCGGCATCGTGGCCGCCGGCATGGTCATCATGGTCGCCGCGTGGCAGCTCACCGACCTCGGCACCGCCGCGGTCGTCATCCAGCGCCCGGCCGTCGACGACCGCCTGCTGACCTCGCTCTTCTACTTCAACGTCGTCCTGGGGATGGGTCTCACCGTCGCCACCGTCGCCCTCGCCCGTCCGCTGGCGCTCGGGCTCGGGCAGCCCGAGGCCGAGCCGGCCATCCGCGTGCTCGCACTCGTCTCCATCCTCGGCGCGGTGGGAAACATGCACTACGCGCTGCTGCGTCGGACGATGCAGTTCGGGCACCTGGCGACGATCAACATCGCGAGCGCAGTCGTCAGCGGGCTCCTGGGCATCGGGCTCGCACTGACCGGAGCCGGCATCTGGGCACTGGTGGCCTCCGCCCTCGCGCAGCCCGCGGTCACGTCCGTCATGGCGTGGTGGTACGTCCGCTGGCACCCGTCCGCGACGTTCAGCCTGATGTCCCTGCGCGAGGTGGCGCGCGTCAGCGTCCACTTCTTCTGGTCGAACACCCTCGTCGCGTTGTTCGCCCAGCTGGACAAGATCATCGTCAGCCGGCTCCTCGGGGGTGCCGCCCTCGGTACCTACACGCTGGCCCAGCGCACCGTCGCCTCGCCCGTCAGCGCCGTCAGCGGGGCGGTGTCCACCGTGAGCTTCTCGGCCTTCGCACGGGAGCAGGACAACCCGGAGGTGCTGCGATCGGGTGCTGCCCGCGCGCTCGGCGTCGTGGCCCTGGTGGTGCTGCCGACGATGGTCGGGCTGGCCGTCCTGGCCGAGCAGGCCGTGCTCGTGGTGTACGGGTCGAAGTGGGAGGCGGCCATCCCCGTCGTCCGCGTCCTCGCCCTGGTAACTGCCGTGCAGGCGGTCTCGTGCGTCACGGCCTCGGTGATGCAGGCCAAGGGACGCACCGACTGGTTGTACCGGTGGGCGCTCGCCTACTGCCTCGTGGGCGCTGGTGTCATGGCCTTCGCGGCGCAGTGGGGACTGATCGGCGTGAGCCTCGGGCTGGCCGTCGTGGTGTTCGTGCTGGCCCCATTCGAGATGAAGATGGCGCTCAGCCTCATCGACATGCGCCTCGGGACCTACCTGCGGACGTTGGTCCCGCACGTGCTCGTGACCGGCGCGATGGCGGGTGCCGTCGCGATGGCGGTATCGGTCGTCGCGCGCGCCGAGGGCTCGACATCGGTGCAGCTGCTGGCGGGAGTGGCCGTGGGGGCGGCGGTGTACGCGGTCCTGATGTGGAGACATCCCGTGCCGGCGATCGACGACGCGCGACGGGTGGCCGGCAGGGGGCGGGGCGAGGACTGATGAGGACGCAGGTACGGCGCATGTTGAAGACGAACGAGGCAGAGGCACACGAGGAGCACACGGTGGCCGGATACGGAATTGCGAACATCGGCACGGGGACCTACACGGACAAGCGGGACATCGATGTCGTGAGCCGCGGCGGCCTGTACGCGTCGACGTACGAGCTGATCGCCCGACACAGCCGCACGAGGACGGTGCTGGACCTGGGGTGCAGCGACGGTGTCGGCACCTACGGCCTGTCGCCGGACTTCCAGGCTCTCGGGGTCGACTTCGACCCCCAGTCCGTCGAGCTGGCCAACGACATCGCGCGCAGGCGCATGCAGCGTGGGGAGGGGCCGCACTACGAAGCGGTGTGCACAGACCTCCTCGACCCGTCCCCGGACCTCCTGCAGCGGCTGCGGGACACTCCCTTCGACACGGTCGTGGCGCTGGACGTCCTCGAGCACTTCACGTGGGCGGACGCCACCTCCATCCTGGAGATGCTGCGCAGCACGCTGGGCCCGCACACCCTGATCGTGAGCATGCCGGTCATCTCGCTCCGGAGCATCGAGACCTACCGCGGCCTGGCCGGCATCGTCCGCGACCGCGCGCGACCCCAGGACGGCCTCTTCGACCGCACGCACGAGATCCTCAAGGGCAAGGCTGCGCACCGGCGGCTCTTCCGGGAGAGCGGCTACAGCGTCCTGGAGGAGTACCAGACCGACCACGTCATCGGGACGTCCGGGGACTGGCAGTGGCAGTCGGGTGGAAGCGCAGCGAGCCACCTGACCGCGGAGATCGCCCGGAGGACCGACTCGGGGCACCGGATACCGAGATACCTGACCCAGGTCTACGCAGCCGCCCAGCCCCACCCTCTGGCGCGACGGGCGGTGGAGGCACTCGTCGTCTACCAGGGCCTCTACGTGCTCTCCTCAGGGAAGGCGTGACCTGCCATGGACGCTGTTGACATCCTGAAGATCTGCTTCCGCCGGTGGTACGTGATGCTGCCGATCCTGCTGGGCGCTGCCGGCGTCAGCTACCAGCTGGTCCAGTCCCAGGAGACGACCTACACGGCCTTCACCTCCTACGGACTGGTCCAGCCCCGGCTGACGGCCGAGGCGCAGGAACTGGAGCGGAACCCGCTCGGCACCGACGACAGCCGTCTCGTCGGCGCTGCGCTCGAGGCCCAGCTGAACTCCCGGTTGACGCAGGAGCAGCTCGGCAGTGAAGCCACCCAGGGGTGGGGACCCGGCGAGGCGAGTGACGGGTCGTCCTACTCCGTGGAGATCCCGCAGTTCGAGACGACCTACGAGGTCCGAGCCTGGGGCACCGACGAGCAGGCGGTGCAGGAAGTCGTCGACCGCGTGATCGAGGCTGCCCCGCGGATCGCCGACGAGCTCCAGAGCCGCGCCGGTGCGCCGACGTCGGTGCGTTACGAGCCCTTCGTGCTCGCCCCGACGCAGGTGGGAGCGCTGGCGTCGACCTCGGCGCTGAAGGTCGTGATCGCGGTGATGGGAGTCGGGACACTGGTCGGTGCTGCGTGGTCCGTCGTCGTCGACCGGATGCTGCGCCGCCGCCGGCGGACGGCCGGCGGGACCGCCGGCTCGGAGTACGATCCGGTCGCCGGTCCGGCGCCCTCTGCCACCTCGGACGAACCGGCCTCCGGGCCCCACATCGATCCTCCGGCCAGAGTGGGCCGGACTACCAAGGGAAGCAAGGACGCCGGACCACCGGAGTCCGGCCGGCGTGGACCTACCGACAATCCCGGCAAGGGTGGCGCGGGGAACCCGTCCCCGGGTGGGCGTTCGGATCGACGCCACCAGCCGCTCGTCCGGCGGTGAGACGGTGCCCGCCGCCGTGCCCGCCGACCTGCGCCGGTCGTTGAGGCGGGTCCTCGAACCGCTGGCGCTGGGGGGCGGCGCGGTGGCGCTGGTGATGATCGCGGTCGTCCCGTTCACCGGCGTCCTCGGCGCCACGGGGTGCGCCGCGCTGCTCGTGCTCGGGCTGCTCGTCGGCCTCCTCGCCCTCTCCGCCCGGGACGGGTGCTCGATCCTCACGTGGATGATCGTGCTGCTGCTGCTCGTGCCCCAGCCCTACGTGCTGGTGGGGCCGCTCAGGTCCGTGGGCAACCCGGCGACGCTCGTCGCCCTGGCCGGCCTCGCCATCTGGGCGGCCTCGCGCATCCTCAACCTCACCGACGCAGCACCGCTGCACCCGGTTCGCTGGATGCTGCTCGTCTTCTCGGTCACTGCCCTGACCTCGTACGCCGCCGGGGCGGTGCGGGACCTGACGCCGTCGGAGCAGGGAAGCATGGACCGGGTGGTGTTCCACTATCTCGCGCTGCTGGGGGTGGCCCTCCTCGCCGTGGACGAGCTCACCACCCGGGAGCGGATCACCACCCTCCTCCAGCGCCTCGTGCTGATAGGGGGAGTGGCGGCCTTCATCGGGATCATCGAGTTCAGCTCGAGCTTCGACTTCCGTGATTCGATGCTGCTTCCCGGGCTGACCACCAACGTCGACCTGGTGGCCAACACGAGGTCCGGGTTCGACCGCATCGAGGCGGGCGCGTCGCACCCCATCGAGTTCTCGGTCGTGACCGCGGCACTGGTCCCGCTGGCGCTGCACTTCGTCATCCACTCGCGGACCGCTCGGTGGCGCTACGCGTTGGCGCTCATCGCCATGCTCGCTGCCATCCCGATGACCGTGTCGCGCTCGGGGTTCCTGGCCCTCGCCGTGGGCTTCGTCGTCTACGCCGCCAGCCTCTCCCACCGGGGGCGGTTCAACGCCCTCGTGCTCGGCCTCATCGGGCTCGGTGTCTTCCGGGCCATGGTGCCGGGGCTGCTCGGGACCATGCGCAGCCTGTTCCGCGACGTGGGCAGCGACCCGAGCATCGAGGGAAGGACCGACGACTACGCGGCACTCCCGTCGCTGATGGAGGGGCACTGGAGTTGGGGTCGCGGCCTGGGGACCTTCGCGCCCGACGTGTACTTCTTCCTCGACAACCAGTTCCTGGCCGAGCTCCTCCAGGGGGGTGTCGTGGGATTCACCGCGTTCCTCGGACTCTTCGTCGTGGGTGTCGGGGTCGCGCGCGGCGTCCGCCGTCGCGCCGTCGATCCCGAGATGCGCAGCGTGGGACAGGCGCTGGCGGCCACGATCCTGTCCCTCGGTGTCTCCGCCCTCTTCTACGACCTGATGAGCTTTCGGCAGAGCGCGTTCCTGCTCGTCCTCGTCATCGGGTGCGCCGGCGCCTACTGGAGTCGGGTGCGACACCTCCCCAAGGAGCAGCACCGATCTGCCCCTGAGCCTGCTCCCGAGCCTGCGCCGGAGGAGGGGAGATGGCTGTCGCCAGTGTCGTGATCCCCGCCCACGACGAGGCCGCGTCGATCGGGCGTACGCTCCGGGCCCTGCGCAAGGGCCTGGACGGGCACGACCTCGACGTCGTCGTGGTCTGCAACGGCTGCTCGGACGACACCGCGGAGGTCGCTCGACGTGCCGACCCCCGGGCGCGGGTCCTCGAGATCGCCCAGCCGTCCAAGAACGAGGCCGTCCGGGTCGGCAACGCCTCCACGGACGTCTTCCCGCGCGTCCACCTCGACGCCGACATCGAGCTCGAGGGGTCCGCCGTCCTCGCCCTCCTGGCGCCGCTCGCCGACGGCGAGGTGCTAGCCACAGCGCCGCTGCGCCGCGTGCCGCGCGCGGGGTGCTCGCGGTGGGTGCGGTGGTACTACGACGTCTGGGAGTCCCTGCCCAACGTCGAGGCCGGCCTCTTCGGACGGGGCGTGATCGTCCTCTCGCGCGAGGCCCAGGCCCGCGTCGCGGCCCAGGCCGAGATCTTGAACGACGACCTCGCGATGTCCGACGCCTTCAGTGCCGACGAGCGGCGCATCGTCACCGGCGCGGTGGCAGTGGTCCGCCCGCCCCGCACCGTGCAGGACCTGGTGCGGCGTCGCGTCCGGGTGGGCACCGGCAACGCGCAGGCCGCCCGCCTCGGCGTACGGCACCCGTCGTCACGGACCACGCTGCGCACGCTGGTCGGCCTGGCCATGACCCGTCCGGGGCTGGCGCTGCGGATGCCCGTCTTCCTGGGGGTCTACGTCGTGGCGGGGCTGGGCGCCCGGCGGGCCGTGCGGGCCGGCGACTTCCAGACGTGGCAGCGCGACGAGAGCTCGCGGACCTGACCGGAGCGGCTCAGGAGAGTCCGGCCGGCGACGGCACGTCCGCGCCGAGGGCGACCAGGGTCGCTCCGGGGCTCAGCCGGTCCAGGTCGGCGCGGATCTCGTCGAGGTAGACCGGGTTCATCGCCACCACGAGGTCGGCCGGGTCGTCCGCGAGGGTGGCGGGCGCCAGGATCGGGTGGCCCGTGCCGGCGACGTACTTGCCGGCCAGGTGCGGGTTGACGTCGACGACGGCGTCCACGAGCCCCCCGGTCGGTCCGAGGGCGTGGAGGAACGCCGTGCCCTTGGAGCCGGAGCCCCACACGACCACCCGTCCGGAGCGGGCGTGGTCCTCGATGGTCCGCGCGAGCGACGCGACCTGGCCCCGTGCGGCCGTGCGGAACCCGACGGCCGCGCGGACGAGCCGCTCGAGGTCGGCGTCCGGCAGGCGCATGGGTCGCGGGCGCCCGGTGGGCAGGGCCTCGACGAGGAGGTACTGGTCGCCGTAGGCGAGCGTGGCAGAGCGCACCACGAAGCCGGACGACTCGAAGAGCTCCACGGCGACCTCGCGGGTCAGGTAGTTGCAGTGCTCGTGGTAGACGTCCCAGAAGGCGCCCTCGGCGAGGATCCGCCCGGCCTCGGGGATCTCGACGAGCACGGGCACGTCCGGGCGCCCCGCCAGGCCGTGCCGCAGCGCCCGCAGGATGGCGCCGGGGTCGTCGACGTGCTCGAGCACGTGGCGCATCGCCACCGCGTCCACCGACGACAGGTCGGTGTCGGCGTCGTACGACTCGGCGACGAGGGTGACGCGCGGGTCGGGCTCGCCGAAGCGGTGCGGGTCGACCGTCGGGTCCATGGCCAGCACCCGGCCGGCCCCGGCGGCGGCGAGGAGGCGGCTGAAATCGCCACGCCCCGCGCCGATCTCGAGGACGGTGCGCCCGCGGAGGTCCCAGGTGTCGACCCAACGTGCGGCGAGTCCGCGCGCGTAGTCGAGGAACGTGGTGGAGAAGGCCTGCGAGTCCTCGTAGCGGGCGCTGTAGGCCATGTCCTGCTCACCGAAGCGCCGGTTGGTCATCGCGCCGCAGCCCCGGCACAGCACGACCGCCAGCGCGCCCGTGGCGATCGAGACTGCCTCGGCCCGGCTGTCCATGACCAGGCAGCTGTGCACCGGGACGCTGGCCACGTCGTGCAGCGGCTCGCCTCCCGGGCGCCCGCAGATCGGGCAGGGACGTACGTCGTGCGGGTCAGGCGCCGGGTCCGACAAGGTCGAGCCTCGCCTTCTCGATGAGGAACCCCTCGGCGTAGGGCGCGCGGCACTCCACGCCGCGCAGCTTCATCAGCGCGAGGAAGGTCTCGTCTTCCCACCAGTCGCGGCCGACCTGCGAGGGGTAGACCTTGGTGAGCAGCTCGGCCTTGCGCCGGGCCCGGTCGGCGTCGAGGGGCACGTAGTGGGTGACGCGGCCAAGGTCGCCGTCCCACTTGGGGATCTCGTAGTGCAGGACGAGGGAGTCGCGCCACACCGTCGGCACCAGCTCGGCCAGCAGCCGGTGGTCCTGGTGGCTGTCGTCGCGGCGGGGGGCGAGGACCAGGTCGGGCGCGGGGTGCGCGCGGGCCGCGTCCTCGAGGACGTCCTTCACCGCCGCCCAGTGGTCCGGCAGACGCGAGTCGGGCAGCTGCCCGAACGTGACGCCCGCGCCGGCCCCGTTGAATGCCTCCGCGGCGGCCTCTGCCTCGAGCCGCCGCTCGGGAGAGCCGGTCAGGACCAGGTGGTGCACCTCCACGGCGGGTCGCTCGCGCAGCGCCAGCAGGGTCCCGCCGCAGCCGATCTCGACGTCGTCGGGGTGCGCGCCGACCGCCACGACCTGCAGCGGTCCGGCGGGCAGGTGCAGGTCCCTCATGTCGTCGCCACCAGCCGCGGCGCAGGGACCGGCACGTCGACCGGCTCCGGTGCGGGGACGGCCGTGTGCGGTGCGTGGCGCCACAGCGCCCAGGGGCACTCGCCGGACCAGTAGAGCGCCTCGAGCGAGGCGCGCTCCTTGAGCGTGTCCATCGGCCGCCAGAACCCGTCGTAGGGGATGGCGAGGAGCCGGCCCGCCTGCGCCGCCCGTGCGCACGCGTGGGTGACGAGGTCGTCACCCTCCTCGAGGTAGTCGAAGATCCCCTGGCGGAAGACGAAGAACCCGCCGTTGACCCGCAGCGGCAGGTCCTCGGCCGACCGGAACCCCGAGACGCGGTCGTCCTCGTCGGTCATCACCACGTGGAAGGAGCCGGGCGGCCGGATCGCCAGCAGCGAGCCGACGGCGTCCGACGCGGCGAGCCGGGCGACGAGCTGGTCCATCGGGGCGTCGGTGAGGACGTCGCCGTAGTGGGCGAGGAACATCTCGTCGTCGCCGAGGTGCCGGCGCACCCGCCGGAGCCGCTCGCCGATCTCGGTGGTGAGGCCGGTGTCGACGAAGGTGATCCGCCAGTCGCTGATGTCGCTGCTGAGCAGCTCCACGTCGCGCCCGCCGCCGGAGAGCACGAAGTCGTTGCTCGCGGTCTCCTCGTAGTTCAGGAAGTAGTCCTTGACGTGCTGACCGCCGTAGCCGAGGCAGAGCACGAACTCCGTGTGCCCGAAGTGGGCGTAGTAGCGCATGATGTGCCACAGGACCGGCCGGTCGCCGACGGTCATCATCGGCTTGGGACGCGGGTCGTCGCCGGAGCGCATGCGCATCCCCATGCCTCCGCAGAACAGGACGACCTTCATCCGATCACCTCCAGGGTCGGGAGGGGGAAGACGAGGCGCGCCCCCCACTCGCGGGTGTGTGCCAGCTGGTCGGTGATCTCCTCGCGGAGGTTCCACGGCAGCACGACGATGTAGTCCGGGCGCTCGCGGTCGAGGTGCTCGGGCTCGTGGATCGGGATGTGTGTGCCCGGCAGGAACTTGCCGTGCTTGAACGTGTTGCGGTCCACGGTGAACGAGATGAGGTCCTGGCGCACCCCGGCGTGGTTGAGGAGGGTGTTGCCCTTGCCGGGAGCGCCGTACGCCGCCACGGAGGCGCCCTCGCGGGAGCGCTCGATGAGGAACTGCACCAGGTCGTTGCGCGCGGTCGCGACCGAGCGGGCGAAGCCGTCGTGGCCCTCGACCGTGTGCAGGCCGGCCGCCTCCTCGTCGGCGAGGATCTTGGCGACTGCGTCGCTGGGCGCCCCGGCCGACGCGGTGGGCACCGACCACGTCCGCAGCGAGCCGCCGTGGGTCGACAGCTCCTCGACGTCGACGACCGTGAGCCCGGCCGCCTCCAGCACCCGCTGCGTGGTGAGCAGCGAGAGGTAGGAGTAGTGCTCGTGGTAGATCGTGTCGTAGAGGTTGCCCTCGATGAGCCGCAGCAGGTGCGGGATCTCGATGGTCACCGTCCCGGACTCACCGGCCAGGACGCGCAGGCCCGTGGCGAAGTCGACGATGTCGGGCACGTGCGCGAACACGTTGTTGGCGGCGACGAGGTCGGCGCTGCCGTGCCGCTCGACGAAGTCGCGGGCGGTCGCCTCGCCGACGAAGGCCACGGTGGTCTCGATGCCCTTCGCCCGCGCGGCCTCGGCGACGTTGGCGGCCGGCTCGATGCCGTGGCAGCGGATGCCGCGGGCCTGCACGTGCTGGAGCAGGTAGCCGTCGTTGCTGGCCACCTCCACCACGAAGGAGTCCTCGCCCAGCCGCAGCCGCGCGGCGGCGTCCTCGACGTAGCGACGGGCGTGCTCGACCCACGACTCGCTGAAGGACGAGAAGTAGGCGTAGTGGCTGAAGATGTCCTCCGCCGCGATGTAGGCGGGCAGCTGCACGAGCAGGCAGGTCTCGCAGATGCGCACGTTGAGCGGGTAGAACGTCTCGCCCCGGTCCAGCTCGTCGGCGGACAGGTAGCTCTCGCAGGGCGGCGACATGCCGAGGTCGACGAAGGTCCGGCGCAGCTCGGCGCCGCAGAGGCGGCAGGCGGGCAGGCTCATGACGCCACCTCCACCCGGTCGCCGAGGCGCAGGTCCGGTGTCATCCGGCCCTCCGCCTGGAGCTCGCGGATCCGGGCCAGCCGGACGAAGCGGGGGCCCTCGAAGTCCTCCGCCGCGAGACCGCGCTCGGCCATGTCGGCGGAGAGCTCGGCAATGCCGTCGGGGATGGTCCAGGCCGGCACGAAGCCCGGCAGCAGCCGGCCGATCTTGGTGAAGTCGACGCGGTAGTCACGGGTGTCGGGGCCGGCGCCGTCGGCGAAGGTCACCGGCACGTCCATGGCCCGGGACACGGCGTTGGCGATGTCGCGGACCTGCACGACGTCCTCGTCGCGGCCCACGTTGAACGCCTCGTCGTGCACGACCTCGACCGGGGCCGCGAGGACCGCCGCGAAGGCGCGGGCGATGTCCTCGGCGTGGACCAGCGGGCGCCACGGCGAGCCGTCGCTCTGCAGCTCCACCTTGCCGCGGGTGAACGCGGTGCCGGTCAGGTTGTTGACGACGATGTCGGCGCGCAGCCGCGTCGAGGAGCCGTACGCCGTCGCGTTGCGCATGTACGTCGGGCTGAAGTCGCCGTCGGCGAGGCTGGAGATCCCCTCCTCGGCGAGGACCTTGCTCTCGCCGTAGGGCGTGACCGGCCGGAAGGGGGCGTCCTCGTCCACGACGCCGTCGCCGGCCGCGCCGTACAGCGAGCAGGACGAGGCGAAGAGGAAGCGCCCCACGCCGGCGGCCTTCGCCACGCGGGCGGTGTGGACCGCGCCGCGCGCGTTGACCGAGAAGGTGGCGTCGGGGTTGAGGTGCCCGATCGGGTCGTTGGAGATCGCGGCGAGGTGTGCCACCGCGTCGAAGCCGCGGAGGTCCGCGGGGGCGGCGTCGCGCACGTCGCCGGTGCGCTGCTCGTAGTCGGTGAACGGTCGACCGAAGTCGCAGCCGTCGTACCAGCCGGCGTCCAGCCCGACCACGTCGTGGCCGGCGGCCAGGAGGTGGGGCACCATCACGGCGCCGAGGTAGCCCCGGTCGCCCGTCACGAGCACCCTCATGGCGCACCCGCAGCCGTCGTCGTGCCGATCGTCGTCATCGTCATGCTCACCGTCCCCCAGATCACTGCCGGATGTTCTTCCCCACTGCGCGACCGCACGGGCCCCGCGGATGGCCTCACCTTGATGCAGCGGGGGAAGGCCCGCGCGGATCCGGGACGGACATACCACCGACTGGGTACTCGCCCGGTGACGGGACGCGTCAGCGCAGTCGCTTGGCGAGCGACGCGGCGGCGTTGCGCACCCGGCGGGCGGGGGCGGTGGAGGCCAGCAGCCTGGCCTGCAGCGTGGCGGCGGTGTCGTCCGCGCGCACGCTGAACCGCGGCTGGAGCCACGCCCCGGGGTGGGCCGGACGCTGGTCGCTCACGTTGACCTCGGCGCACCCACCGGCCCGCAGCAGCGCGAGCGTGTGCCGGTCGTAGCGCCCGAGGGGAGCCGCGGCGCGGTCCACCCGGCGGCCGAGGAGGTCCTCGATCGCGTGGCGGGGCGAGAGGATCTCCGCGCGTGCCGCCTCGCCCCGGAGCCCGGCCCAGGGCCGGTGGGTCAGGCCGTGCGTGCCGACGTCCATCCCGGCGGCCAGGAGCTCCTCGAGCCCACTCACCGACGTGCTCCACGCGTCGCCGATCCGGTCGACGACGGGGAAGAACGTGGCGACCACGCCGCGCTCGACCAGCGCGGGGAGCACGACCTCGACGTCGGAGCGGTTGCCGTCGTCGAACGAGAGGGCGACCTGCGGCGCCTGTGCCACCCAGTCGAGGATCTCGAGGAGCTGGTCGCGGCCAACCCAGTAGCCCGCCTCCCCGGGCTCCCGCTCGTGCGTCGGGACACCGACGCCGTGGAAGCAGAGGGTGAAGGGCAGGTCGGGCCCGCGCGTGGTGCTGGGTCCCTGCGTCGTCACGGCCACGGGACGCAACGCTAGGGCGGGCGCCGGCCCGCTGGGCAGTGGTGGGCACGGACGTCCCCTGCTTGGGGCATATCGACGCGGCTCGCGTCGCGGCCGCCACCCGCGTTCCTACGCTCCGGGCCAGTGATGGCTCGAGGGGGAGTGTCGATGGCCGGGTACGGAGGCCGCGCGATGCAGCGCGACGAGACGTGTGGCGAGACGTGGGGCGAGACGTGTGGCGGAGGGAGCGCCGGATGAGCAGGGCGCGAGGAGTGCACCCGTCGGCCAGGCACGTCCTGGTGGTCGTGCAGAACCTGCCGGTGCCCCTGGACCGCCGGGTCTGGCTGGAGTGCCAGGCCCTGCGCGCGCACGGCTACGACGTGAGCGTCATCTGCCCCAAGGGCCCGGGTGACCCCGCACGGCAGGTGATCGACGGCGTCCACATCTACAAGTACCGTCCGCCGCCCGAGGCGCGCGGGCTGCTGGGCTACGCCCTCGAGTTCGTCTACTGCTGGGTGCGCACGGCGCTGCTCACCCGCACGGTGTGGCGCCGCCAGCCGTTCCAGGCGCTCCAGGCGTGCAACCCGCCCGACACCTACTGGTTGCTGGCGAAGTGGTGGAAGCGCCGCGGCGTGCGGTTCGTCTTCGACCACCACGACCTCAACCCCGAGCTCTTCCGGTCCCGCTTCGGCGACCCGCGCTCGTGGCGCGAGCGCTGCGAGATGTGGGCACTCACGTGGCTCGAGCGGCAGACCTTCCGCACGGCCGACCGAGTCATCTCGACCAACGAGTCCTACCGCAACGTCGCGCTGACGCGGGGCGGCTGCGCGCCCGGCACAGTGAAGGTGGTGCGCAGCGGACCCGACACGACCGCGATGCGCCCGCTCGTCCCGGAGGAGCGGCCGGCGGACGCGGCGTACACGCTCGCCTACCTCGGCATCATGGGCCCGCAGGACGGCGTGGACACCGTGCTGGACGTGATGGAGGAGCTGGTGCGCAGGCGCGGTCGTCGCGACGTGCGTGCGGTGCTCATGGGCTTCGGTGACTGCCTCGAGGAGCTGCGGACCGACTGCACCGCCCGTGGCCTCGACGACGTCGTGACCTTCACCGGGCGCGTCGACCGCGCCCAGATCGCCGAGCACCTGAGCACGGCCGACCTCGGCCTGTGCCCGGACGCGAAGTCGCCCCTCAACGACCTGTCGACGATGAACAAGACGATGGAGTACATGGCCTACGGGCTCCCGTCGGTGTGCTTCGACCTCATCGAGACCCGCGTCTCGGGCGGGGACACCGTCCTGTACGCCCCGGCGGGGGACGTCACCGCCTTCACCGACCACGTCGAGCACCTCCTCGACGACGAGGACCTGCGCGTCGGGCTCGGCCTGCGGGCCAGGCAGCGGGTCTGCGACGTCCTGGACTGGCGGCAGCAGGCCGAGGTCTACGTCTCGGTGTTCCGCGACCTGCTCGGACCGGTAGTCCAGGCGCCCCGCCCCCGCGCCGCCGCGGAGGACGTCCGCCCCGCTCGCGACGCGGGCCGCGACGAGCTCGGGCGGGCGTACGTCGACCTCGACGACCCCGCGGCGCTGGAGGCGTTCGTGCGCGACCGCGGCCGGCGCCGTCGCGCCGAGGTCCTGCGGCCGGCGCCCGTGCCGCCGGAGGTGCGGGTGCCTCAGCCGGCGACGGAGATCGTGGCCAGCACCGCCCGGTGATCCGCCCCTCGCAGGTCGACCGTCCGTGACGACGTGGCCACCAGCCGGGGCGACGTCAGCACGTGGTCGATCGCCGCGAACGCGGGCACCGTCAGCCCGAGGCGGCGCTGGTGCCCACCGGTCGGCCAGGTCGGTGACCAGCCGGCGTTGGCCTGCACGGCGGAGTCGCTGAAGCCGAGGTCGACGAGGGCTCGCACCGGTGCGTGCGCCAGGGTGGCGTTGAGGTCCCCGGCCACGACGACGGCCCGGTCGGCGTCGGCGCGCACCCCCGCGAGCGCCGTACTGACCCGCTCGTGGTCGTGGTGCCACGCGCCCGGGTCGTAGGGCGGCCGGGTGTGCACGGCGGCGATCGTGACGGTCCCGAGGCCGGGTGCCTCCAGGTCGACCAGGCGGCTCTCGGACCCGGCGTGGAGCAGCTCGGTCCCGGTGACCGGGAACCGGCTCAGCACGACCGCGCCGCCCTCGCCGAGCCCGGCCGAGTGCGGCAGCAGCTCCTCGACGCCGGCCGCCAGGAGCGGGTCGACGCGGCTGCTGTCGGCGTCGGTGAGGACCAGGACGTCGACGTCCTCGTCGCGGACCAGCTCGACCAGCGCCTCCGCGTCGCCGTACTCGAAGTTCTGCGCCAGCACCACCAGCGACGCAGGCCCGCCAGTCGGCCGCGAGCCGGCGTACGACGGTGCCAGCCACCAGGCGTGGACCGTCACCAGGCACACGGCGACGGCGAGCGCGACGACCGCAGCGACCCGTGCCCGGCCCAGGGCGCGGAGCACGAGGGCTCCCAGCAGGGCCGCCCCGGCGAGCGGGAGGCCGAGGGGACTGAGGGACACCAGCTCGATGAGTCGCCGGGCCTCCGGGTCCGCGACCCGCACCGCGGCGAGCAGGAGCGAGCCGAGCAGCAGGCCGACCACCACCACCGACGCGACCGCCGACGCCCAGCGCCCCGGCATGGTCCCTCCCGTCCCCGGCGAGCAGTGCGCCCGAGCCTAGGGGTTCGGCCCGCGCCCGGTCTTCGCCCATTTCGGGGGCGAGGCACCTCGATGGTCGCACCTACGATGACCGCATGTCCGGGGGTCGCACCGACGAGGTCGTCGTCGTGGTCGTGACCTACGAGAGTGCCGCGCTCGTCGCCGACCTCGTGGACTCCCTCCCGGTCGGCATGGGCGACGTGCCGTGGCGCCTCGTCGTGGTCGACAACGCCTCGAGCGACGGGACGGTGGAGCGGGTGCGCGCCCTCGCGCCCGACGCGGTGGTCGTGGAGATGGGCCGCAACGCCGGCTACGCCGCCGGGATCAACGCCGGGGCGCGGCACGCTCGCGCCGGCGAGGCGCTGCTGGTGCTCAACCCGGACGTACGCCTCGCGTCGGGCTGCGTGCCCGCCCTCCTGGGTGCGCTGGACGTGCCCGGCGTGGGCGTGGCCGTGCCGCGGCTGGTCGACGGCGACGGTGTGCTGGTCCCGTCGATGCGGCGCGAGCCCACCCTGCTGCGTGCGGTGGCCGACACGGTGCTGGGTGCGTCCCGGGCCGGCGGCATCGCGACGCTGGGCGAGGTGGTGACCGCGCCGGGGGAGTACGAGCGGAGCCAGCCCACCGACTGGGCGGAGGGGTCGACGCAGCTGATCAGTGCCGAGTGCTGGGCGCGCTGCGGCCCGTGGGACGAGAGCTTCTTCCTCTACTCCGAGGAGACCGACTTTCACCTGCGCGTCCGCGACGCCGGCTTCACCACCCGCTTCGTGCCGACGGCGATGGCCGTTCACCTGGGCGGTGAGTCGGGCACGTCCCCCCGCCTGTGGTCGATGCTCGTGGCCAACCAGTTCAAGCTCTTCGCCGGTCGCCACGGAGCGGTGCGTGCCACGGCCTACTGGACCGCGCTCCTGGTGCGAGAGACCGGCCGCGCCCTCCTCGGGCGGGCCACGTCGCGCCGCGCGGTCCGGACGCTGCTGAGCCCGGCGGCCCTGCGCGCCCCCCGAGGTCCCGAGTGGGGAGCCTGACGGGACCCACCGTCCCCCGACTTGGGTATGCGTAGCCGCGCGGGCGTCCCGCGTCGCTCGCGCGACCTACGATCCGAGCATTCGCCGACGGGGTTCGCCACGTGGTCGCCACGGGGGACCGACAGGGACGGCAGGGGGCCGGCGTCGGCGTACGGAGTGAGGGGAGGCACGGTGGGGGCACGGCTGTCACCGATCATGTCCGCGGACGTGCCCGAGGTGGCGCGCTTCCTCACCGAGCACCTGAACCACCGGGTGCCCGCCGAGCGCTGGACGCGGGCACTGTCCGTGCCCTGGGCCAGCGAGCAGCCCAATCACGGGTTCCATCTGCGTGACGCCGAGGGTGCCGTCGTCGGGGCCTACCTCGCCTACTACTCGCAGCAGCAAGTCGACGGACGCCTCGAGCGGTTCTGCAACCTGGGCGCGTGGTGCGTCCTGCCGGTCCACCGCGCGCAGGGCGTCCGGCTCCTGACCCGCCTGCTCGGCCAGGAGGGCCACCACTTCACCGACTTCTCGCCGAGCGGCAACGTCGTGGAGCTCAACCGGCGGCTGAAGTTCGTCGACCTCGACACCACCACGGACCTCCTCGCCAACGCACCGCTGCCGGCACGGCTGGGCGCGGCGCAGGTGAGTGCCGACCCCGACACGCTGCTCGGCACCCTCTCGCCGGACGAGCTCGAGCTCTACCGCGACCACCGACGCGCCGCGGCAGCACGGCACCTGGTGGTCCGGACGCCGCGCGAGCACTGCTACGTCGTGTTCCGCCGCGACACCCGCAAGCGCGTACGGGCCTTCGGGTCGGTCCTCCACGTCAGCAACCCCGAGCTCTTCCGCGCCGAGGCGGGCCGGGTCGCGACCCACCTGCTGACCCGGCACGGCATCGCCGCCACGCTGGTCGAGCGCCGGGTGTCTGGCGGCCCGCTGCGCAGGGCGACGGCCCTGTCCCGCCCCCGGCCCAAGATGTTCCGCAGCCCGTCCCTCGCGCCCGAGCAGGTGCACTACCTCTACAGCGAGCTCACGTGCCTGGCGTGGTAAGCGGGCCGGGCCCGGTGCACGCCGACCTCGACCCCGCGACCGACGGCGGCGAGCTCCTCGTCGGCGGCGTGCCCCTGTCCCGCCTCGCGCAGCGCGTGGGCACCACACCGTTCTTCGCCTACGACCGCGACCTGCTCACCCAGCGCGTCGCGCGGCTGCGGGCCGCGATGCCGGACGACCTGGAGATCAGCTACGCCGTCAAGGCGAACCCGATGCCGGCCCTGGTGCAGCACCTGAGCCGGGTCGTCGACTCGCTCGACGTCGCCTCCGGTGCGGAGATGCGCCTGGCCCTCGACACCCCGCTCCCGCCGGGGATGGTGAGCTTCGCCGGCCCCGGCAAGTCGGTGCCGGAGCTGTCGCAGGCCGTCGCCGCCGGGGTCGTGGTGGAGGTCGAGTCGCCGCTCGAGGTCGACCGCATCACCGCGATCGGCGAGGAAACCGGGATCCGTCCGGTCGTCGCCCTGCGCCTCAACCCCGACTTCGAGGTCAAGGGCTCGGGCATGCGCATGGGCGGGGGAGCGCAGCAGTTCGGCGTCGACGTCGAGGAGGCGCCGCGGCTGCTGAAGGAGATGGAGGCCCGCGGGCTGGACCTACGCGGCTTCCACGTGTTCGCCGGGTCGCAGAACCTCCACGCCGACATCCTCGCCGAGGCCCAGCGTCGCACCGTCGACCTGGTGCTGCGGATGGCCGACGAGATGACCGCCGAGCCGACCTACGTCAACCTCGGCGGCGGGCTGGGCATCCCCTACTACGAGAAGGACCGTGCGCTCGACCTCGGCGCCGTCGGCGACAACCTCGAGGAGCTGATGCGCTCGCTCGTACGTCCCCGGCTGCCGGGGGCGCGCGTCCTGCTCGAGCTCGGTCGCTACATCGTCGGGGAGGCCGGCGTCTACGTCACCCGCGTCGTGGACCGCAAGGAGTCCCGCGGCACCACGTTCCTCGTGGTCGACGGCGGGATGCACCACCAGCTGGCCGCGTCCGGCAACTTCGGGCAGGTGATCCGGCGCAACTACCCCATCGCCGTCGGCACCCGGATGGACCAGGGCGACGTGGAGACCGTCCAGGTCGTGGGGTGCCTCTGCACCCCGCTGGACCTGCTCGGCGACAAGGTCCGGCTGCCGCGTGGCGAGGTGGGCGACCTCGTCGTCCTCTTCCAGGCCGGGGCCTACGGCCACACCGCGAGCCCCACCGCCTTCCTCAGCCACCCCGCCCCGCTGGAGGTGCTGGTGTGAGGACCCACAGCCACCCGGACAGGCACGAGAGAGGCACGACATGACGCACGAGACGACCCGCGAGGCGGGCGCCGCCCCGACGCTGGACCGACCCGCGACCCACCCGACCCAGGTGGTGCTGGCCGGGCTGCTCGCCGAGCTGCTCGGCGGGGACCCCGGGCGGTACGCGCCGGACACCGAGCTCTTCGGCAGCCTGCCCGAGCTCGACTCGCTCGCCCTCGTCGAGCTGATCACCGCGATCGAGGAGCGGTTCGGCTTCGAGCTCGACGAGGACGACATCACCGCGGAGGTCTTCGGGACGGTCGAGTCGCTCGCCGCCCACGTCGACGCCTGCACGGCCTGACATGCACGCGCTGGCCGAGCTGCTGCGCGCCTCGGCGGCGCGCGCCCCGGGCAGCGTTGTGGCGGACTCGCGCTCCTCCCTCACCCTGTCCGACGCGCTGCGGGAGGCGGAGGACGTCGCCCGCGCGATCGGTCGTACGTCTCCGCGGGAGCGGCCGCTCGTGGCGGTCCTGCTGCCCGGCTCGGTGGCCACCGTGACCCACCTGCTGGCGGCCGTGCTCGGCGACCACACGGTGTGCTTCCTCGACCCCGGTGCCGGTCCACGCAGCGGCGCCGTCCTCGACGCGCTGGACCCCGACGTGGTGGTCGACGCGAGCGGGGTGCACGCGCGGCCCGCCGGCGACGCACGGCCGGACCCGGTCGCGGCGGGCTACGTCGCGATGTCGTCGGGCACCACCGGCACCGGCGCCAAGGGGGTGCTGACGTCGTGGGCGTGCCTCGCCGACTTCCTGCCCCACGGCGCGGAGGCCCTCGACCTCGACTCCGCGGCCCGGTGGGCCGAGCCCACCCACCCGTCGTACGACCTCGCGCTCACCAACTGGCTGCTGGCGCTGGCCGCCGGCGCGTCGCTGCACGTGTCGGGCTCCCTCGCGGACCGGGTGCGTCCGCTGGCCTTCCTGGCCCGCCGCGGAGCGACGCACGTCCGCGTGGCGCCGGGCTACGTCGACCTCGCGGCGGCGGAGGCCGGGCGCGGCACCCCGTGCGAGGTGCGCGTGTGGGGATCGGGCGGCGACCGGCTCAGTCCTGCGCAGGCCAGGACGGTGCTCGGACTCGGCCGCGCCACTCTCGTCAACACCTACGGCACGAGCGAGACGGGCGGCTTCGCCAGCGCCGCGGCGTACGCCTCCCCCGACGAGGTCCGCTCCCGCGATGGGTCGGTGTCCATCGGCCCCGGACGGGTGGGGCCCTGGCGGGTGGACCTGGCGCGCGACGAGAAGGACGCGGTCGGGGAGGACGAGGTGCTCGCCATCCACTCGCCCCACGTGGGCGACGGCTACCTCTTCGGCGGACACGGGCAGGACTACCCCCGGTGGGAGCCGGGCCGCGTCGTGACCGGCGACCGCGGGATCGTGGCGGACGGCGAGGTCTACTGCCTGGGCCGGGTGGGCCGGCTGGTCAAGCGCAGCGCCGGCTTCGTGAACCTCGACGACGTCGACACCGCGATCCGTGACGTGCGCGGCATCGTCAGCTACACCGTCGCCACGCGCGGCGGGTCCCTCGTCACGCTCGTGGAGGGCGACGGCCACCCCCTGGCGTCGGTGCGCGAGGACCTGGCCACCCGCGTCGCGCCCGGCGTGCTGCCGGACCGGCTGGTCCCGGTGCGGTCCCTGCCCCGCCTGGGCAACGGCAAGACCGACCAGGCTGGCGCGGTGCGGCTCGCCGAGCGCGCCCTGGAGGAGGTGGACTGAGATGCTCCCGCCCGGTGTGCTCGCCCTCTCGCTCCCTGGCCCGGTCGCCGGCGCCACGGAGCAGGTGCGTGCCGCGCTGGCGTCGACCGGCGCGGCGGACCCGGTCCTGCACGAGGAGCCGGGGCTGCTGGTCGCCACCTGGGGCGGGCGGGCGCTCGGCGCGGACGGTTCGCTGCTGCTCAGCGGCGGGGCGCGCCGGCACGAGCGCGACCTCGACGCCGGCGAGGTCGCGGACCTCCTGGGCCGGCGCGACGTCACGGCCCTGGCCGAGCTCATCCCGCCCTTCGCGGCCTTCCGGCGGCTCCCGCGCGGCGAGGCGGTCGCGGTGACGGACGCCCTGGGCTTCCGGCACGTCTACCACGCGCAGTGGGCGCACCGGGCCGGCGTGAGCACCTCGGCCCGCCTGCTCGCCGCGCTGGGCGGCTGCGACCTCGACCGCGGCTCGATCGCCCTGCAGAGCCTCCTCGGCTGGCAGGTCGGCGACGCCACCCTGTTCGAGGGCGTCACCAAGCTCGCTGCGGGCACCCTGGTGGCCCTGGCGGACGGGCGGCTGACGGTCCTCGGGGGGCGCCCACCCGACCCGGCGCCGATGGCGCTGGACGAGGCCGTCGACGCCGCCGCGTCCGTGCTGCGCGCCCACCTCACGGCGTACGTCACCGACCACCCCGACGCGACGCTCCAGCTCACCGGGGGACAGGACTCGCGGATCCTCGTCAGCGCCGTGCCTCCTGCGCTGCGCCCCGGTCTGCGGGCGATCACGCTGCGGGTGCCGGGCTCGCCGGACGCCGACATCGCCGCCGCGATCGCATCCCGCACCGGCCTGCGCCACCGCGTGGAGGAGCTCGACGACCTCACCGCGATGTCGCCCGCCGAGGCCTTCGCGGCCTGCCTGGACGCGAGCAGACGGCTCGAGGGGATGGCCGACCCCGTGGCGCTGGCCGGCCTGACCGTCGCCGAGCGTCGCTTCGACCAGGGCCACCGGATCTCGGGGTTGGGCGGCGAGGTCGCCCGCGGCTTCTACTACCTCGGCAATCCCCGCGACACCACGGTGAGCCGCGCCAAGGTCGCCCGCCTCACGGCGTGGCGGATGTTCGCCAACGAGGCCGTCGACCCTGCCGCGCTGCGACCTCCGCTGTGTGAGGGCGCCCGCGATGGCGCGATCGACCGCATCCACGCCCTCATGGCGAGCACCGGCAAGGAGTGGCTGGCGGCCACCGACGACTTCTACCTCTACCAGCGGATGCAGCGCTGGGCGGGCGTGACCGACACGGCCGTGTGCCAGGACCGCTCGATGGTCAACCCGATGCTCGACGACCGCTTCATCTCGATCGCCCAGGCGATGTCACCGCAGGACAAGCGCGGGTCCCGCTTCCTCGGTCGCCTCCAGATGGCGCTCGACGCCGAGCTCGGCCGGATGCCCCTCGAGGGCAGGCCCCCGCCCGCGGCGTACGCGGACCCGGGCCTGCTGAACCGCGCCCGCGCGGCGGGGACGCTGGCGCGCAAGGCGGTGCGCAAGGCGCGCCAGCGACTGGGCCACACCACGCGCCCGCCCGCCGGCGGAGCGGTCCTCGCCGGCAAGGTGGTCGAGCACTGGCGCCACGAGCCGGACCTGCTGCGCGCGGCGCTGGCCCACGACGTGCTCGACGAGGCCTGGGTGGAGCAGGTCGTGGCCGGCTCGGTGACCCCGGACCCCGGGACGGTGGCCTTCGTGCTCAACGTCGCGGCCCTCGGCGTCGAGCACGCCGCGACGACCCGCTGAGCGGGGCCGACCGACGAGCCCGTCAGCCGGCCGGTCGGCCGGTCAGTACGCGCCGCGACTCGACACGACGGCCCGCAGCGTGCGGACCATGATCGCCAGGTCCATCCCCAGCGACCAGTTCTCGACGTAGCGCACGTCCAGGCGCACCGACTCGGCCCAGGAGAGGTCCGAGCGGCCGGACACCTGCCACAGCCCGGTCATGCCGGGCTTGACGACCAGGCGGCGTCGCGGGTCCACGTCGTAGCGCGCGACCTCGTCCGGCAGCGCGGGCCGCGGGCCGACGAGCGACATCTCCCCGCGCACCACGTTCCACAGCTGGGGCAGCTCGTCGAGGCTGGTGCGGCGCAGCCAGCGGCCGACGCGGGTGATCCGGGGGTCGTGCTGGATCTTGAAGAGCACCCCGTCGGCCTCGTTGCGCGCGTCCAGGAGGGCACGCTCGGCATCGGCGGAGGTCGACATCGACCGGAACTTGTACATCGTGAACAGCCGGCCGTCGCGTCCCACGCGCTCCTGGCGGTAGATCGCCGGGCCGGGGGAGTCGAGGCGGACCAGGACGCCGACGGCGAGCAGGACGGGCAGCAGGAGCACCATCCCCACCGTCGAGGCCACCCGCTCCACGACCTCCTTGACCCATCGCCGCGGCCCGCGCAGCGCGGCAGGGACGACGTGCACGAGGTTCAGCCCTCCCGAGGCGAGCACGCGGGCCCGGCCGGGGGTGACGTCGATGAGGCCGGTGCCGACGCAGAGCTCGGCACCCACGGCCGCGACGGCCCAGTGCAGCCGGCGGACCTCGGCGGCGGCCAGCCGGGCGCCGGGCAGCACCACGACGGCGTCCGCCCGGTGACCGTCGGCAGCCTCGGCGGCGGCGCCGAGCCCGACGTACGTCGGCAGGTCGCCGAGGGGGACCTTCGACAGCCGGGTCACGCACGCGGCGACCACCTCGTGGTGACCGGCCGCCTCCAGCTCCAGCATCGCCTCGCGGACGTCGCGCGGCCGGCCGGCGAGGACCAGCCGGGGCCGGTGTCCTCGGGTGACGAGCAGGGCGTGCGCAGCGCTCGCCGTGGCGAACACCGCGACCAGCTGCGCCAGTCTCAGAGGGTCGGCCAGCGGACCGGTGGTGGCACCGAGCCACGGGGTGAGCGCGAGCACGAGCACGCAGGTGCGTACCCCCGTCCAGGCTGCTGACCACGCCCGCCTGCCGCGGCTCTCGCCCAGCGACTGGCGGCGGTAGTGGCCGGCGGCCAGGAGCAGGAGCGGCCAGGCGGTGGCCGCCGCGACCGCGAGCTCGAGCTCGAGCGTCTCGAGGGCGAGCCCAGCTGCTGAGGCCACGACGAGGGCGAGGACGAGGTCGACCCCCAGCACGCGCCAGCTGCGCCGCGCCCGTCGGCGACCGAGCTCCTCGGCCGGTACGGCGGGCGCCAGGTCGGCGGCTGCCGGGCTCGTGGCGGCGGTGAGCGGGGCGTCCGAGGGCGCCTGCGGCCCGGCGCCGCGCGGCCGGGGGACGGTGGGGACCAGCGGTGCGTCGTCGAGCGAGGTGGTGCGCACCGTGGTCTGCGTCATTGGCCCTCGCTCTCGCGTCACGGGTCGGAGGGGACGGCCCCCGACCATGCTTCGGAGCCTAGGAACGCGGCCTGCGAGGGGCATGCCCTGAATCGGCGAAAGCCGTGCAGTGCCCAATTACCTACTCGGAGGGATGGGCCGTTCCGGTGCCCGGAGCTACCCTCGAAGAGGTGCACCACGCTGGTTCGCGACGCTGCTTCTCCCAGCGATGGTCTGTGTGACCGAGCGGATGGCGAGCAGCCCCACATCTCGCCATGGACGACGAAGCGCACCAGTGGCGGCGGTCGAGGTTCCCCCTCCTCGACCGCCGCGGCACGTGCAGGTCGCGTCAGGACAGGTGCGCCGTGCCCGCCACGACCGGGCGCGCCCCCCGCGGTCGGGGGAGGGTGGGGGTGTCGGAGAAGAAGGCCTCGTGCCAGACCTCGAGCGACACGAGGGCCCAGATCCGGTCCTGCTCGTGACCGCCGTGCTCGTGCCTCAGCAGGAGGTCGCGCACCAGTGACTGGTCGAGGGTCCCGGCGATCCACGAGCCCGGACCGGTGAGGCGCTGGCGCACGGTGTCGCGCATGCCGGCGTACCACCAGGACCCGGCGCCGGGCTCCGGCACGCGCCGCTCGATGACCTCGTCGGGCAGCAGCGGACGGGCGGCCTCCCGGAGCACCCACGTGGTGCACCCGGCACGCACCTTGACCGAGGTCGGCAGCCGGAACGCCAGCTCGACCAGGTGGTGGTCGAGCAGCGGCAGGCGCACCTCCAGCGAGGCCGCGGTCGACATCCGGTCGAGCCGCTCGAGGACGTCGTCGGGCAGGGTGTGCCGCAAGTCGTGGCGCAGCATGCGGTCGACCGGGTCGACCCCGAGAGCCGGGGCCGGGCGGCGGTCCCGCGGAGGTGCCTGGCCGAGCAGGCGCCGACGCTCGGGGGCGGAGAACGTGGCGCCGAGGCGGCGCTCGATCCGGCGACCCAGGCCCGAGCGGACGGGCGCGGGCAGGCCGGGCAGTCCGTACGAGCGCTCCGCGACGCCGGCCAGCCGGTAGCGCTGGTGCCCGCCGAAGAGCTCGTCGGCTCCCTGTGAGCAGAGGATCGCGGGCACGTGCTCACCGGCGGCCCGGGCGAGGACGTGGGCGGCGAGGTCCGCCGGGTCGGAGAGGGGGGCGTCGCGGTGCCAGGTGAGCGGGCCCCAGAGCTCGTCGAAGTCGGACCGGCGCAGGTGCACGTCGTGGTGACGGGTGCCCAGCAGGGTGCTGAGCCGCCCGGTCCGGGCGAGCTCGTCGGGTGCGCCGGCACCGAGGGCCAGGGAGAACGTGTGCACCGGCTCGTCGCCGCCCAGCTGCTGGGCCTGGGCGGCGAGCAGGCTGCTGGCGAGCCCGCCCGTGAGGTTGATGCCCACCGGCGTGCCGGGGTCGAGGGCGGAGCGCACCGCCTCGCGCACGCCGTCGCGCACGGCCTCGATGGCGTCGTCCGGCGTCCAGGTCCCGTCCGGGTCGGCGTCCGGCGGTGACCAGTACGCCGTCTCCTCCAGGTGCCCGCCCGGCATGATCGACACGCGGTGCGCGGGGCGTACCTTCTTCACGCCCTCGAACAGGGTGTCGGGAGCGGGCACGGTGCGGTGCGCGAGATAGGCGTCCAGGCTGCGGTGGTCGACTCCCGGGCGAGGCTCGAGCACGAGGAGCGCCTTGACCTCGGAGGCGAAGGCGATGCCGCCGGGGACGTGGCGGTAGTGCAGCGGCAGGACGCCGATCCGGTCGCGGACCAGGTGCGTGGTGTCGGTGCGCAGGTCGTGCGCGACGAG
The DNA here is from genome assembly GCF_059567905.1 of Nocardioides sp. BGA-UO-ETr-FS32. NCBI lineage: Bacteria > Bacillati > Actinomycetota > Actinomycetes > Propionibacteriales > Nocardioidaceae > Nocardioides > Nocardioides sp. BGA-UO-ETr-FS32. The sequence goes on from NZ_JCAQOX010000014.1 coordinate 500,760, forward strand.
GGCGAACTGGCCCTGCAGCCGCTCCACGAAGCTGATGCCCTCGAGCGCGAGCCCGGCGACGACGAGCTCGGCGTCGTCCCGGCTGCGGAACGGGTAGTCGAGGTGGGCACGCAGGGTGGCGTGGTTGCGGACCTCACCGTCGAGGGCCACCACCCACCGCCCGTCGACCGACCGCGCCGGCGGGGGGCAGGGGCTCGCAGGTCCGGCTCGGAGGGGTGAGGCGGCCGGCCGCGACCGGGCCAGGCCGACGTCGGGGCCCAGCCACACGTCGGCCCCGCCGCCACCCCGGTGGTCCTGTGAGGCGGACATCGCCTCCAGGGTGTCCCGGGTGAGGCACGTGGCGCGGGGCGAGAGGGCACGGATGCCGCTCACGCCGGCGCTGGTCATACGCCGAGCCTCCAGCCGATCTGGTTGGCCATGCCGACCGCGGCCAGCTGGGACGACACCTCGAGCTTGTTGAGGATCGACTTCACCTGGGTGCGCACGGTGGCCTCCGAGACCACGCTGTCCTGCGAGATGGCGCGCACCGTGCGGCCTTCGATGAGCGCTTCGAGGACCTGGCGCTCGCGCGGGGTGAGCCGGTCGAGTCGTCGTCGGATGTCGTCGTCGACCCGGCTCTGGTGCGACCACGCGTCGAGCAGCGACTCGAGCTCCTCGCGGGTGGTCACCGGCAGGCCCTGGTGGAGCCGGCGGACGGTCGACAGTGCCTGCTGCAGCGCGCCGCTCTTGGTCAGCACCTTCCGCGCACCGAGCCGCATGCACTCGCCCCAGCGCCCGAGCTCCTGCGACGCCGTCACGACCACGACGTTGACGTGGGCGTGCGCCAGCGGGGAGATCAGGTTGACGCCGTCCCCGAAGCGCCCGAGGTCGAGGTCGAGGATGACCGTACGCGGGTTGGCGCGCAGTGCCAGCGACCGCAGGGTGGCCATCGAGCCGCCCTCCTCCGGGAGCTCGAGCCGGCGCACGTCGTATCCCTCGAGCGACAGCGCGAGCTCCAGCGACTCGGCGAAGAGGACGTGGTCGTCAACGATCAGGACGCGGTGGTCGGCCCTAGTAAGTCCATGCACGACGGCTCCCCGGAGCCGGGTCGTCCACGGGCCGGCGGGCGGCCGGCAGCGTGATGACGAACGACGAGCCGTTGCCCTCGTGCTCGGCGAGCCGCAGGGACCCGCCGTCCTCCGTCATCAGGCGCTGGGCCAGGTTCAGCCCGATGCCTTCACCCGGCGAGTCCTCGCCGCGCAGTCCCCAGTCGAAGATCCGGTCGCGCTGCTCCGGCGGGATCCCGCGGCCCTCGTCGCTGACCCGGATGTCGACGGTCTCGTCGTCGCGCCGGACGACCTCGACGACGCTGTGGTCGACACCGCCGTGCGTGGCCGCGTTGTCGACGAGGATGTTGAGCACCTCGGCCAGCGCGTCGTACCGGCCCTGGACGACGTCACCGGCGCCCCGCACCTCGACGTGGCGGCCCTTGAGCCGCTGGAGCTCCAGGATCGGCTCCAGGGCCTGGTCGAGGTCGATCTCGGCCGCCGGACCCATGCGGCCCGACAGCAGGCGGTCCATCCGGTCGAGCTCGCGGCGCATCGACTCCCAGAGCCTCTGCCGGGCCTCCGGCGGGACGTCGGGGTTGTCGAGCATCACCGATCCCGAGACCAGCCCGGCCATCGTGCTCCGCAGCTCGTGCAGCAGCTCGCGCTGCTCGCGGGTCGTGCTGTTCTGCGTCACGACCTCGTGGCGCGGCCCGTCGTGGTCCTGGGCCGGGTCGTGGTCGTGCTCCGTGCGCCTGGTGCTCCAGACGAGGTGTGGTCGAACGGCACCGGCGCTGGCGAGCGCCCGTCCGATGAGTGCCCGACCGCCGATCCCGGTCGTGGCTCGCGGTGCCGACCACCTGGCCCGCGCAGTGCTGGTTGAACTGAGCATGGTGCTCCCCCATAGTCATGCGTAATTTTCCTGCTCGCGGACCGCGGCCACTCCCCAGTGGCCTGCGACCCGAATCACCCCGAGCGAGCAGAACTCCCACGAGCACCTTCGGACTGTTCCCACCGCCTGTCCACCCCTTCGTGCTCCGTACCCCACTTGGGGGAGGTGCGGTCTGGTCCGGAGCCGGGAGGCCTTGCCAAATATTGGTCAAGAACCCCCCAAGGTCGCGGTCAGCGCACGTCCAGCGCAGGCCAAGATGGGCCTGCCGGACCGGCCGCCCGCGCGCGCTCGGACCCAGCGAGCCCCGGCGTCCGGTCCGCTCCGACGTCTCGACGAGGAGCGGCCACGGCCCACCGCCTGCCCGGTCGCGCAGGGCGCCCCGGCGGGTCGGTGCGATCCGTCCCCAATTGTGTGCACGTTGGCCAGAGGGTCGACATCACGCCTGATCGGGGCCGTCATGCTCACAACACAGTGCCGGCGGAGGAGGGCGGATGGGCGTATCGGGGCGCGTGGGTGTCGTGTCGCCACACCTCCTGGTGGCCCAGGCCGTGGCGGCTGCGCTGAGGTCTGTCGGCACCCCCGCGGAGGCAATGGCGTGGGAGACCCCGCTCGCGTCAGGCGCGCCACCGGGAGGAGTGACCCCCCGTTTTCGACACCTGGTGGTCATCACGGACGGGCTTGACAACGAAGCCGTCATCGCCCATGTCCGTCGATACCTCGCCATCGGACGCGTACGGGTCCTCGTGGTCACCTCGGCGGACGGCGCGGTGAGGTGGGGCAGGCTGCTGGAGTCGGAGCAGCTCGACCTGCTCACGCAGACCACCGCGGTGGCGCAGCTGGCCGAGGCGGTCGACCAGCTGCAGGCAGGTCGCCCCGTGATGGATCTCGAGCGCCGGACCGCCCTGCGCACGGCCTGGGCGCTCACCGTGGACCGTCAGCAGCGCCTCGCGGCGCTGATGGCCACGCTCTCCCCGCAGCAGCGCCGGGTGCTCGAGCTGCTCGCCACCGGTCGGCGGGTCTCCGAGGTCGGCAGCGAGCTCGGTGTCTCGAGCGGCACGGTGCGCAGTCACGTGAAGTCGCTGCGCGCCAAGCTCGGAGCCCCCACGCAGCTCAAGGCCGTGGCGATGTACCACCAGGCCAACGAACGCGTCTTCGCGGTCGACCTGGTCCCGGCTCCGCGCCAGGTGGGCGAGGAGGGCGGCGAGGAGGGCGGGGGCCCGGGGGTCGAGCACGCGGCGGAGATGTCGGGTGAGGTGAGCGGCGGCGCGGTGACGCTGGCCCGTCGATAGGCTGGCCACCATGATCGATCCCACCTCGCTCGACGACCACGCCTTCGCCGTCTGGGCGGCCGAACGGGCCGGCTCGGTGCTCCTCGACGTACGCGCAGGGGCCGCCGCCGAGGGGCTGGAGGGCAAGGCGCTGAAGGACGCCGGCGACGCCGCCGCGCAGGCCGAGCTCGACCGGCTCCTCACCGCGCACCGCCCCGAGGACGCGGTGCTCTCCGAGGAGGCCGCCGACGACAAGTCGCGCCTCACGGCGGACCGGGTGTGGATCATCGACCCGCTCGACGGCACGCGGGAGTTCTCCGAGCCCCCGCGCGACGACTGGGCGGTCCACGTCGCGCTGTGGGCCGACGGTGACCTCGTCGCTGGTGCCGTCGCCCAGCCGGCGCTGGGGGAGACCTTCAGCACCGGCCGGCCCAGCGTCGTGCCCCCGCGCACCTCCGAGCGTCCGCGCATCGCCGTCTCCCGCAGCCGCCCGCCGGCCTTCGTCGAGGCGCTGGCCGCCGAGCTCGACGCCGAGCTGGTGCCGATGGGCAGCGCCGGGGTGAAGGTGATGAGCGTGGTGCGCGACATCGCCGACGCCTACGTCCACGCCGGCGGGCAGTACCAGTGGGACAACGCCGCCCCGGTCGCGGTCGCCCGCGCCGCCGGCCTGCACTGCAGCCGGGTCGACGGCTCGCCGCTGGTCTACAACGAGGACGACACCTCGCTGCCGGACCTCATCGTGTGCCGGCCCGAGCTGGCCGAGCAGATCGTCGGCTTCGTCAGGCGCCACGGCACCGAGTGAGGTCGCGCCGCTCGTCAGTGGACGAGCTTGAGGCCCACGATGCAGCCCACGAGCCCGGTCAGCAGCAGCGCCTTGCCCACCGAGAACGGCTCGGCGCCCGTCGTCATCGCGACCAGGACGGTCAGGGTCGCGCCGATGCCGACCCACACGGCGTACGACGTGCCGACCGGCAGGGTGCGCATGGCGTAGCCGAGCCCGCCCATGCTGAGCACGAGCGCGACCACGTATGTGGCGGTCGCGGGGCGAAACCGGCTTGCGGGCCGGCGTACGCCTTGCCAGCGTGGGGCCATGACCTGCTTCGTCGCGCACACGACCGTCGACTGCCATGACGCCTACGAGCTCTCGGAGTGGTGGAAGCGGCTCCTCGGCTACGTCGACGTCGAGGGCGACCCCAACGAGCCGGGGCACGAGGAGTGCATGATCGTCGACCCCGAGACCGGGCACAGCATCCTGTTCATCGAGGTGCCCGACGCCGAGCTGCCCGCCAAGCGCATCCACCTCGACCTGCGTCCGCGCGAGGGCACGCGCGACGAGGAGGTCGACCGCGTGCTGGGCCTGGGAGCCACCCAGGTCGGCGACCAGCGTGGACAGTTCGGACCCGGCACCGGTTGGGTCGTGCTCGCCGACCCGGAGGGCAACCAGTTCTGCATCCTGCGCTCGCAGGCGGAGGTGGACGCCGGTCCGCCCCCGCCCGCGAGCTGAGGTCCGCCGCGGTCAGCGCGCGCGTTCGGGGGAGACCCAGGTGCGCCACTTGAACCGGGTGCCGAGGTACTTCCTGTCGGCCTTGACCACGAACGACCAGTACCAGACGCCGCCGCGGCGGGGGAGGACCAGCGAGTACCGACCGCGCCGGTCGGTCCTGATCGTGGTGAACCGCGTGAAGCCGCCGCGCTCCTCGGTGGAGACACGCACCACGATGGGGCGCTCGCCGTAGCGGGGCCGCACCCGGCCCGACACCTCGAACCCGCCCGACGGGCGGGTGATCGTGCGAGCGACCTCCACGGTGAAGGGCGCGGACTCGCTGGGCTCGTAGCTGTCGTCGCTGCTCGTGGCGGCCTCGTGGCCGCTGTAGACGACCTTGTAGGTCGTGGTCATCGCGGGGCGCACGTCGAAGAAGTCGAGGGAGGCCGAGGTGTTGGTGGCGACGGCCTTCCACCTCGACCTCGTCGCCTTCCGCGCCCAGAGGGTGGAGGTGCCTTCAGTGGGCGAGAAGCCGTTCTCGCTGTCGACGTCGAGCGTGACGTCGATCGTCTCCCCGAAGTCGATCGTCTGCGACTCCGGCTCGGCGACGGTCGTCGTGGCGAGCGTGTCACGCGCCGTGGCGGCCGGGGCGATGCCGAGCGAGGTCATGGCCATCAGTCCTGCGGCCAGTCCTGCCACGCACGTACGTGCGGCGAGTCGGATCGACATCGGGCGGTGGTCCTCTCGGGGGTTCGGGAGGGTGCAACAGTACGACCGGCCCCGCCAGCAGGGCTGGCGGAGCCGGTCGTGAGGTCAGTGGCCGGTGACGTCAGCCCAGCTTCGCGATGCGCGGGGTGATGGTCGAGCGGTAGGTGTAGGTGTACCAGACCTCGCTGTAGGACAGGAACTTCGAGTTCCCCGGGACCGTGATCTTGAAGTAGAGCTTGTTGCCGCGGCGCGGGGCCGGGAGGCGGACCTGGAAGGTGCTCTTCCGGGTCGTCTTGACGGTCTTGAACTTGACGTAGCGCTTGCCCTTCTTGATCTGGACCTTGACCTTGTTGCGCTTGTAGTCGGGCTTGATCTTGCCCTTGATCGTCATCCGCGCCTTGGCGTTGTCGATCTTGACGTTGCGCTGCACGCCGATGGTGAAGGGCGCGGACTCGCTGGGCGTGTAGTTGTCGCCGTAGGTGCCCTGGTCGGGGTCGGTGAAGCCGCTGTAGACGACCTTGTAGGCGGTGTTGGCCTTGGGCTTCACGTCGTAGAAGGACGAGTAGGTGTTGGCCGCGGTGGCGACGGGGACCCAGGCGCTGGTGCCGGCCTCCATGGCGAAGAGCGTGACCGTGCCGTCGGTGCCGCCGGGCGAGTAGCCGTCGGAGCTGGCCACGTCGACCGAGATGTAGAGGTCGTCGCCGTAGGTGACGCCGGTCGCGCTGGGCGTGGCGGTGGTCGTGGTGGTCCACGTGTCGGCTGCCTGGCCCGGTGCGGCGATGGCGATCGGCGTGAGGCCGAGCAGGCCGGCGGAGACGGTGCCGGCGACGAAGCGAGTGATGCGCATTCCCCGTTGTTCCTCTCGAGTGAAGTTCTGAGCTGCCCGACCGTCGGCCGGGCATGGGTGCTTGCTACCCGGGGGGCGCGCAGGACAAACCCCTCGTCCCCCACGCACCGGTGTCCGGCAGCCCCCGTAGACTTCCATCCTCCCCCATCCCTTTACCAAGTGGGGGCAATTCCCGCGTGCTCTGAAGGGATCTCCCGGTGTCGTCCACGCCGCTCGCCGCCGTCGCCCAGCGCGTCGTCACCGCCCCCACGCTGGGGGGCGCGCTCGCTGACGCCGCCGACCAGCCCGCCCTCGACCTCACCGGACCGGCCGCGGTCCGGCCGTTCGTGGTGCACGGTCTCGTCGAGCGCGGCCGCACCGTCCTGGCGGTCACGGCGACCTCGCGGGAGGCCGAGGACCTCGTCGAGGAGCTCGCCGACCTCGTCGACCCCCACACGGTCGCCTACTACCCGAGCTGGGAGACGCTCCCGCACGAGCGGCTCAGCCCGCGCAGCGACACGGTCGGGCAACGGCTCGCCGTCCTGCGCCGGCTGCGCCACCCGGGCACCGACGCGGCCAACGGTCCGCTCAAGGTGGTCGTCGCGCCGATCCGCAGCCTCCTCCAGCCCCAGGTCCCCGGCCTGGCCGACATCGAGCCGGTCGAGCTCTCGCCGGGCGACTCCCGGGTGCTCGAGGACGTGGTCCGCGGCCTCGCCGACGCGGCGTACACCCGCGTCGACATGGTCGAGCGGCGCGGCGAGTTCGCGGTGCGCGGCGGCATCGTCGACGTGTTCCCGCCCACCGAGGAGCACCCGCTGCGGGTGGAGTTCTGGGGCGACGACGTGGAGGAGATCCGCGCCTTCTCCGTCGCCGACCAGCGCACCCTCGAGACGGTGCAGCGGCTCTGGGCGCCGCCGTGCCGCGAGCTGCTGCTGACCGACGACGTACGCCGCCGCGCCGCCGAGCTGGGCCAGGCGCACCCGCAGCTGCTGGAGCTCACCGACAAGATGGCCGCCGGCATCGCGGTGGAGGGCATGGAGTCCCTCGCGCCGGTGCTCGTCGACACCATGGAGCTGCTCGTCGACCTGATGCCGAGCGACACGACGGTCCTGGTGCTCGACCCCGAGCGCGCCCGCAGCCGCGCCCACGACCTCGTCGCCACCAGCGAGGAGTTCCTCGGTGCCTCGTGGGCGGCTGCGGCCGGTGGCGGCACCGCGCCGATCGACCTCGGCGCCGCGTCCTACCGCGAGATCGCCGACGTACGCCAGCACGCCCTCGGGCTCGGGCACGCGTGGTGGGCGGTGAGTCCCTTCGGGATCGACACTGCTGACGAGGCGGGTCTCGACGCGACTGCCACAGGCGAGGGGGGCGTGCCGAGCCGGAGCCTGCCGACGCACGCGGCCGAGGCCTACCGCGGCGACCTCCAGCAGGCCGTCGACGACATCCGCGGCTGGGTGCGCGACGGCCTCGACGTCGTCGTCGTGCACGCCGGCCACGGCCCGGCCGAGCGGTTCGTCGAGCTGCTCGGCGAGAACGACATCGCCGCACGCCTCGTCGAGGACGGTGGCACCGCGGGGCCCGGCGTCGTGACCGTGACATGTGGCCACCTCGTCCACGGCATCGTCGACGACGAGGCCCGGATCGCGGTCGTCACCGGTGACGACCTGTCGGGCCAGAAGGCCTCGACCCGCGACATGCGCAAGATGCCCGCGCGCCGCAAGAAGCAGATCGACCCGCTGGAGCTCAAGGCCGGCGACTACGTCGTGCACGAGCAGCACGGCGTCGGGCGCTTCGTGGAGATGAAGCAGCGCGAGATCGGCGGCGCTGTGCGCGAGTACCTCGTCCTCGAGTACGGCCCCAGCAAGCGCGGCGGCCCCAACGACATGCTCTACGTCCCTGCCGACACCCTGGACCAGGTCACCCGCTACGTCGGCGGCGAGAACCCCAGCCTCGACCGGCTCGGCGGCGGCGACTGGACCAAGCGCAAGAACAAGGCTCGGCGCGCGGTCCGCGAGATCGCGGCCGAGCTGATCAAGCTCTACGCCGCCCGCCAGGCCACCAAGGGCTTCGCCTACGGCCCCGACACCCCCTGGCAGCGCGAGCTCGAGGACGCCTTCCCCTTCACCGAGACCGCCGACCAGCTCACGACGGTCGACGAGGTCAAGGCCGACATGCGCCAGGTCGTGCCGATGGACCGGCTCGTGTGCGGCGACGTCGGCTACGGCAAGACCGAGATCGCGGTGCGTGCGGCCTTCAAGGCGGTGCAGGACGGCAAGCAGGTCGCGGTGCTGGTGCCGACGACGCTGCTGGTCACCCAGCACATGTCCACCTTCTCCGAGCGGATGTCCGGCTTCCCCGTCGTCATCAAGGGGCTCTCGCGCTTCCAGACCGACACGGAGGCCAAGGAGGTCATCGCCGGGCTGACCGACGGCTCGGTCGACATCGTGGTCGGCACCCACCGCCTGCTCAACCCCGAGATCAAGATGAAGGACCTCGGCCTGATCATCGTCGACGAGGAGCAGCGCTTCGGCGTCGAGCACAAGGAGCAGATGAAACGGATGCGCACGTCGGTCGACGTGCTGTCGATGAGCGCCACGCCGATCCCACGCACCCTCGAGATGGCGGTCACCGGCATCCGCGAGATGTCGACGATCACCACCCCGCCCGAGGAGCGGCACCCCGTCCTCACCTACGTCGGCGCCTACGAGGACCGCCAGGTCGTCGCAGCCGTACGCCGCGAGCTGTTGCGCGAGGGCCAGGTCTTCTACATCCACAACCGGGTCCAGTCGATCGAGAAGGCCGCCGCCCGCATCCGCGAGCTCGTGCCCGAGGCCCGCGTCGCGACGGCCCACGGCCAGATGGGCGAGCACGCCCTCGAGCAGGTCATGCTCGACTTCTGGGAGAAGCGCTTCGACGTGCTGGTCTGCACGACCATCGTGGAGAGCGGGCTCGACGTGTCCAACGCCAACACGATGATCATCGAGCGCTCCGACACCCTCGGCCTCTCGCAGCTGCACCAGCTGCGCGGACGTGTCGGCCGCTCCCGTGAGCGCGCCTACGCCTACTTCCTCTATCCCGCGGAGAAGCCGCTGACCGAGACCGCCCACGAGCGGCTCGCGACGCTGGCCCAGCACTCCGACCTCGGCGGCGGCATGGCGATCGCGATGAAGGACCTCGAGATCCGCGGCGCCGGCAACCTGCTCGGCGGCGAGCAGTCCGGCCACATCGCCGACGTCGGCTTCGACCTCTACGTCCGGCTCGTCGGTGAGGCGGTCGCCGACTTCAAGGGCGGCGCCGAGGAGGAGCTCGCCGAGGTCCGCATCGAGCTGCCCGTCGACGCCCACCTGCCGCACGACTACATCCCGAGCGAGCGCCTGCGGCTCGAGATCTACAAGCGGCTCGCCGAGGTGCGCACCGACGCCGACGTCGACGAGGTGCGCGCCGAGCTGCTCGACCGCTACGGCAACCCGCCCGAGGTCGTGGAGTCCCTGCTGGTGGTCGCCCGCTTCCGCGCCCGCTGCCGCCAGGTCGGGGTGCGCGAGGTGACGGTCGCCGGCAAGTACGTCCGCTTCGCGCCCGTCGACCTGCCCGAGTCGCGCGTCGTACGCCTCGAGCGCCTCCATCCCAAGAGCGTCGTCAAGGCGCCCGTCAGTACGATCCTCGTGCCGCGTCCGCAGAGCGCGGGGTTCCCCGTCCGCCCGGTGGCGGGCGTCGCCCTGCTTGAATGGGCGCGCGGCGTGATCGACGAGGTGATCGCACCTCCGGCACCCGCCGGCCAGACCACAGCAACCACCGCAGCAACCACTGGGAGTGACTCGTGAGCAAGACCCGCCTGATGACGGCCGCGACGACGGGCCTCGCAGGACTGCTGCTGACCGGGTGCGGCAGTGCCGCGCCCGGCGTCGCGGTGAAGGTCGGCGACGAGGAGCTCACCGTCCGCCACGTCGACGCGGTCACCGCCAACTACTGCACGGCCGTCGGCGAGCTCGAGTCCGAGGTGCCCATGAGCTTCGTGCGCCAGTACGTCGTGCAGTTGCTCACGCTGCGCTCGCAGGCCTCGCAGCTCGCCGACGAGTACGGCGTCGAGGCCGGCTCGGGCTACCGCAACGACGTCGCCCAGCGGCAGGGCACCGCGGGCACGCAGCCGGAGGAGGTGCGCGAGGACTACGTCGAGCTCGCCTCCACCACGGCGTACGCCCAGGACATCGTCGACCAGATCGGGCGCATCACGCTCGAGGACGCAGGCGTCACGGACGTGACCCCCGAGCAGGCCACCGAGGCCGGCATCGACGTGTTCAACCAGTGGCCCGACGCCAACGGCATCGAGATCGACCCCCGCTACGGGCTCGAGGTGCGCGACGGCGTGCTGACGCCGGTCGACACCAACCTCTCCGTGGCGGTCGGCGAGACGGCGCAGGCGGGCCTGGGCACCGAGCCCGACCCGGCGTTCGCCCGGACCCTGCCGGCCAACCACCGCTGCGGCTGAGCCGCATGCCCGCCGCGCCTGACGGGTCCGCACTGGAGGCGTTCGCCGACCAGATGCGGGTCCTGCAGCGCGAGTGCGCGTGGAAGCGGGAGCAGACCCACACCTCGCTCATCCCCTACGTGCGGGAGGAGGCCGAGGAGGTCGTCGAGGCCATCGAGTCCGGCGACCCGGCCGCGCTGTGCGACGAGCTGGGCGACCTGCTGCTGCAGGTCGTGATCCACGCGGTCATCGCCGAGGAGGCGGGCGAGTTCACCCTCGACGACGTGGCGCGCGGGGTGATCGCGAAGATGGAGCGGCGCAACCCGCACGTCTTCGGCGACGCCGTGGCCACCGACGTCGCCGAGGTGATGCGGCTGTGGAACGCCGCCAAGGCGGCCGAGAAGGCAGCCCCGGCGGCGGACCACGACGTCAGCGGAGGGTGACCCGCTCGACAGCGCGCGAGCGTCGGGTCGCGTCGTCCGCGAGGCACGTCACCACGACCTTGTAGCGGCCCGCCGGGACGGTCGTCGACTCCCGCTTCGTGACGGGGCCGGACGCCTGGGTAGGCGGCACCGGGGTGGTCGGCGTGGGTCTGGTGGGGCTGGGCCGCTCCTCGTCCTCTGTCGCCGGTGTCGGCATGGCGCACAGAGCACGGTGCGCGTCCGTCGAGGTTGGTCGGGATCTCGCTGCGTGGTGGCTGCGTGGTGGCTGCGTGGTGGCGGGCGTGCCTGTGGCCCCGCCGGTCAGGTTGCTGGCGGGGTGTGGGGCGGGGTCATCGTCGGCGGGGTCGCGGAATGCCCGGCGGGTCGTGCTCCCTGGTCGAGGAAGGCAGTGGGTCCTGTTCCCTGGTCGAGGAGGGCGCTCTGGCGCCCGTCACGACACCATCGTCCTCAGGATCGATCGGGGTGGTGCCGGTGCGGTCGCGGCGGTAGCGGTGGCCGTGGGGTGAGGTCCACTCGAAGACCCCGGGTTCGACCATCTCGTAGCGCCAGGCGGAGTGGGTCTTGAGTCGATGGTGGAAGCGGCACAGGCAGGCGAGGTTGTCGGTCTGCGTAGGGCCGGGCTGCGGTCTGCCTTCGGCCTCGGCGTCGTGGTCGTACTCGATGACGTGGTCGACGTCGCAGCCGCGGGCGGGTCGGGTGCACGACGGGAACACGCACGTGCGATCCCGCAGCTGCACTTGTTCGCGGATCCGGTCGGGGATCTCGTAGCCCTGCGCGGTGAGCTGGGCGTTGAGGTCGATGACGGGCTTGATCGTCACCTTCGTACGCGAGTCGGCGCACCAGGAGCGGATCTGGTCCAGCAGGGCGGGGCGCTGCCCGTTCTCCATCCGTCCGGTGGGACCGAACACGGTGGTGTCGCCGGAGAAGCTGGCGTCGAAGTGGGCGTGGATGACGACCTCGCGCGCGGCAGGCAGGTTCGGCTCGTCGGCGTCGCCGTCCTCACCCCTGTCTTCGGTGGTTGAGGTGCGAGCGGAGCGAGCCTCGAAACCACCCTCGTGGGCTGTTCCGTCCTGGAAGGCGAGGTCGAGCGCGGTCTGCGTCCGGGCGAGCTCACCGAGGGCCTTGGCCCGTCGTGCGTCGAGGGACAGCTCGGATCCGAGGGCCTTCTGGACCTCCGCACCGTGCGCGACCGCACGGTCGAGGTCCAGGGCGTCGGCGATGTCGACCTCCGCCTCGATGCGCATCGTGCCGGCGTAGTGGACGTCGTCCTTGTTGACGGTGACGTGGCGAGGGTCGACGTGCTGCCACCCGTCCTCGGGGTCCGCGGTGGGGTCGGCGGTGGCGAGGTCGTACCTCTTGATCGTCTCGGCGACGAGCCGGTCGAGCTGCGCGGTGCCGATGCGTCCGGCGACGGCGGCGACCTGCGCGTCGACGAACCCGGCAGCCTCGGACGTGAGCGCGGGCGATGAGTGGATGGTGGTGTCCGCGACGACCCTGGCCCGCCACGCGGGAACCTGGCCGGCGTGGACCTGGTCCCACAGCCGGGGCAGGCGGTGGCGCAGCTCGAGGGCGTGGCCGATGAGCTTCTTCGCCGCGGTCGACGAGATGCCGAGGGTGGTGCCGAGCTCGGCAACGCAGAACTCCGCGACCAAGGGTGCGCCTTCGCCGGCGATGGGCTCCTCGTGCTCACACCCCGGCACGGTGAACGAGGCCGCGTCGTGGATCGACTCCGGCGGGTGCAGGTCGGCCCACCGCGCCGCGAGGACCAGCTGGTCGGCCGCAGCCCGCTCCTCGGCGGCCTTGCGGTCACGGATCGCGGACAGCACGTCGGAGGCCGAGAGGTCGTCTGCGACCCCTCGTACACCGGCTGCCCGTCCATCGATCATGCGTTTGATTGTAGTCATCGGGTACGACAGTCGCCATGCCTGTGGACGGTTGCTGGCCACCGTTCTTGGGAGTGGTTTCGAGGCTCGCTGCGTTCGCACCGCAACCACCCACGACGATCTGCGCTCGCACCTCAACCACCGAGCGGCAGAGTGCAGAGGTCTTGGCGCGCCCTGCTCGTCCACTGTGATACGCAGCCTCGCGGGCTGCTCGACCAGCGAGACCTGGCGAGGGGACGTCCTTCGTCCTCGCCCACCGTCCGCGGCCCGACGCCGACCGTCACCCACGGCGTCGCAGCGCGACCGCCCTTCCGAGCACCCCGACCGCGAACACCACGAGCCCAGCCAGCACCGAGCCGATCGGAAGGGCCGCGGCCATGACGAGGCAGCCGGCCAGCCCGAGCACCTGGAGGCCGCGCGGCCAGCGCCGCTGCTCGGCAGGCTGGCGGAGGGCGGAGAGGTTGGCGACGGCGTAGTAGACGAGCACGCCGAAGGAGGAGAAGCCGATCGCGCCGCGTACGTCGGCGAGCAGCACCAGCCCCACCACGGCCGCGCCGATGACGACCTGCGCGGTGTCGGGGACCTGGTGCCGCGCGTCGACGGACGCCAGCGGCCCCGGCAGGTCACGCTCGCGTGCCATCGCCAGGGTCGTACGCCCCACTCCGGCGAGCAGTGCCAGCAGGGCGCCGAGCGCAGCGGCGGCGGCGCCCACCCGCACCACCGGGACGGCCCATGCGGCGCCGAGCGCCTCGGTGGCGGCGGCGACGGGCACGGGGTTGCCCGGGAGGTCCGCGCCGAGGACCTCCACCAGCGCCAGCCCGACGAGAAGGTAGAGCACGACGGCGGTGCCGAGGGCCACGAGGATCGCGCGGCCGAGCTGCTCGGGTCGGCGGACCTCCTCGGCGAGGGTCGCGATCCGGGCGTAGCCGGCGAACGCGAAGAAGAGCAGGCCGGCCGCCTGCAGGACCCCCCAGGCGCCGCCGGTCGCCTCCAGCGGCACGGTCGGTCGCGCGTCGCCCGTCGCTGCGATCAGCAGGAACCCGAGGAGCACCACGAGCGTCGTCACCAGCAGCACCCGGGCGGCCGTCGCGGTGCGGGTGATCCCGCGCAGGTTGAGCACGGTGAACGCCACCACCACCAGCGCCGCCAGCCCGCGCTGCCACCACCCGGCCTCGTCGCCGGAGATCGTGTCGGGGAGGGCGTACGCCGCGAACGTCATCGCCATCGCCGCGCACGACGCGGTCTTGCCGACCACGAAGCCCCACCCGGCGAGGAAGCCCCACCACGGGCCGAGCACCTCGCGGCCGAAGAGGTAGGTGCCGCCCGAGGCGGGGTAGGAGGAGGCGAGCTGGGCCGAGGCCACGGCGTTGCAGAAGGCGATGACCCCGGCGACGCCGAGAGCGACGAGCAGCCCGCTGCCGGCCGCCTCCGCGGCAGGTGCGAAGGCGACGAAGACGCCGGCGCCGAGCATCGCACTGAGGCCGACGACGGTCGCGTCGACGGTGCCGAGGCGCCGGGCGAGCGCGGGCTGGCCGGGGGTGCTCATCCGGGCCCTCCGGCCCCGTCGAGCGCGCGCAGCCTGCACAGCGCGGTCGTGCGGAGGTGGTCGGTGTCGACGAGCACGTGCGCGACCATCTCACCGACGGTCCGCGTGACCGGGCTGGGGTTGAACACGTCGACGACCCCCTCGTCGAAGCGGCCCGTCGCTGCGAGCAGCGCCACCGTGTCGGCCAGCTCGGGTCCGACCCGGTCGAGCCTCGACCGCAGCGACTGCACCGACTGCAGCGACTGCGCCGACTCCGCGGTGTCCGTGCTGGCGGTCTCGAGCGGGACGTCGTGGGCGGCTGCGGCGATCGCCTCCATGCGGTCGACGAGCTGCGTCAGGGTCACTCGCAGCGAGAGGCCGCCTCCGGTCTCGTCGAGATCGGTGTCGGGGAGTACGGCTGCCGCGTCCACCAGGTCGCCGACGGCCCGCACGTGGTGCGTCACCAGCTCGCCGACGAGGTCCACGCCGTCCATCCTCCGACGGGCAGGCAGCCGCACGCCATCGGGGGGACGGAAGTGGACGTCGCCCGGCGCGTCGATGGCGCAGGAGGTGGGGTCGGCGCGCCACGCGGACGGGAGGTCGCCGTACTCGCGTCGGAACGCGCGGGCGAACACGTCATAGCCACGGAAGCCGCTCTCGCTCGCGATGTCCTGGAGCGTGCGTCCGGTGGTCGCGACGAGGTGGGCGGCGCGCTCGAGGACGATGCGGTCGGAGAACCGCGCCGGCGACTCGCCGGCCAGCGCGCGACGGAACCGCGACGCGCCCGGGTCGTCGTCGCGGACCGCACGGGCGACGTAGGCCCGGAATCCGTCGACGGGGGTGGGCGTCGGGCTGGGCACTCCCGTCACGGTAGTGGCCGCCGCCCACACCCACGGCCACGTCACCGCCCACACCCACCACCGGACACCCGGCGACGTACGGGCCGCACGTGGCTAGGCTGGCGACTGCCCACGACGTACCCCACCAGGAGCTCTCCATGTCGATCATCGCTGCTGTCGGCGCCCGCGAAATCCTCGATTCGCGCGGCAACCCCACTGTCGAGGTGGAGGTGCTCCTCGAGGACGGCGCGTTCGGTCGCGCCGCGGTGCCCAGCGGCGCCTCCACCGGCGCCTTCGAGGCGGTGGAGCTGCGCGACGGCGGCAAGCGCTACGTCGGCAAGGGCGTGCAGAAGGCCGTCGACGGGGTCATCGACACCATCTCGGGCGCGGTCATCGGCCTCGACGCCGACGACCAGCGCCTCGTCGACCAGGCGATGCTCGACCTCGACGGCACGGCCAACAAGGCCAAGCTCGGCGCCAACGCCATCCTCGGTGTCTCCCTCGCCACCGCCAAGGCCGCCGCGGAGTCCTCCGGGCTCCCGTTGTTCCGCTACGTCGGTGGCCCCAACGCCCACCTGCTGCCCGTCCCGATGATGAACATCCTCAACGGCGGCTCGCACGCCGACTCCAACGTCGACGTCCAGGAGTTCATGATCGCCCCCATCGGCGCCCCGACGTTCCGCGAGGCGCTCCAGCACGGCGCCGAGGTCTACCACGCGCTCAAGTCGGTGCTGAAGAAGAAGGGCCTCTCGACCGGCCTCGGCGACGAGGGCGGCTTCGCCCCCGACCTCGAGAGCAACCGCGCCGCGCTCGACCTGATCGCCGAGGCCGTCAAGGCCGCCGGCTTCAAGCTCGGCAAGGACATCGCGCTCGCCATGGACGTCGCGGCCAGCGAGTTCCACGACAAGGGCAAGTACACGTTCGAGGGCAAGAAGCTGAAGAGCGACGACATGGTCGCCTACTACACCGACCTCGTCGCGTCCTACCCGATCGTCTCCATCGAGGACCCGCTCGACGAGGAGGACTGGGCCGGCTGGAAGGCCATCACCGACAGCCTCGGCGACAAGACCCAGATCGTCGGCGACGACCTGTTCGTCACCAACGTCGAGCGCCTCCAGCGCGGCATCGACGGCGGCCAGGCCAACGCGATGCTCGTCAAGGTCAACCAGATCGGCTCGCTCACCGAGACCCTCGACGCCGTCGAGCTCGCCCACCGCGCGGGCTTCCGCAACATGATGAGCCACCGCTCCGGCGAGACCGAGGACACCACGATCGCCGACCTCGCCGTCGCCACCAACTGCGGCCAGATCAAGACCGGCGCCCCGGCCCGGTCCGACCGCGTCGCGAAGTACAACCAGCTCCTCCGCATCGAGGACGAGCTGGGTGACGCGGCTCGCTATGCCGGGCGGGGTGCCTTCCCGCGATTCTCTGGCTGAAGCAGGCACACTGGTCCGCATGCCTTCCCAGCGCCGTACGCCTCGTGGTGGGCCCGGCGGACCGCGTGGACCGAGGCAGGGCCACAGCACGCACCCCGGCGCCCGCGGCACCCGGCCGCGGGCGGGCGGGACGCGTACGCCTGCCTCCCGCAGCGAGCCGGCCCCGGCGGGCCTGACCGCAACCCGGGGCACGACGGGCCCCCAGCGTCGCCCCCGCTTCACCGGACGCGCCGCCGTGCTCGTGCTGGTGCTCGCCGTGCTGACGGTGTCGTACGCCTCGTCGCTGCGGGCCTACCTCCAGCAGCGCTCCCACATCGGCGACCTCAAGGCGCAGATCGCCGAGCGCGAGGCCAGCATCAACGACCTCGAGCGGGAGAAGAGGCGCTGGGACGACCCGGCCTACGTGAAGGCGCAGGCCCGCGCGCGCTTCGGCTACCTGATGCCGGGCGAGCAGGGGTTCGAGGTCATCGGCGTCGACGGCAGGCCGATCGAGGCGCAGGCCACCCTCAACGACCCCGACGAGGTCATCAAGACGGTGCCCAAGGCATGGTGGTCCGCCGCCTGGGAGTCGATGGAGCTCGCCGGCAACCCGCCCCCGCCCGACGAGGAACCCGCAGAGATGATCGACGGAACGCAGCAGTGAACCAGCAGGGGATCGACCCGGCCGACGAGGCCGCCATCCACGCCCAGCTCAAGCGCCGGCCCCGGGGCATCGACTCCGTCGGACACCGCTGCCCCTGCGGCAACCCCGACGTGGTCACGACCGAGCCGCGGCTGCCCAACGGCACGCCGTTCCCGACGACGTTCTACCTGACCTGCCCGCGCGCGGCCTCGCGCATCGGCACCCTCGAGGGCTCGGGGCTGATGAAGGAGATGCAGGCGCGCCTGGGCACCGACGAGGAGCTCGCCGCGGCCTACCGCGATGCCCACGAGCGCTACCTCGAGTTCCGCGCCGAGGTGGGGGAGCGGGCCGGCCTCGACGTCCCCGAGATCGAGGGCATCACCGCCGGCGGCATGCCCGACCGGGTCAAGTGCCTGCACGTCCTCGCCGGCCAGTCGCTCGCGATGGGACGCGGCGTCAACCCGCTCGGCGACGAGGTCCTCGACCTGCTCGGTGCGTGGTGGGAGTCGGGGCCCTGCGTCGAGCGTCCGGCGCCGTGACCGCATGAGCACCGTCGCGGCCATCGACTGCGGGACCAACTCGATCAAGGTCCTGATCGGCACCGTGCGCGACGACGGCCGGCTCGACGTCGTCCTGCGCGACTCGCGCGTCGTCCGGCTCGGCCAGGGCGTCGACCGCACGGGCGAGCTCGCCGACGAGGCGCTCGAGCGCACCTTCGCGGCGCTCGACGAGTTCGCCGAGACCATCCGTCGTCACGCGGTGCCGCCGGCGCGCGTCCGCTTCTGCGCCACCTCGGCCACCCGCGACGCGAGCAACGCCGCGGTGTTCCGCGAGGGCGTACGCCGCCGGCTCGGCATCGAGCCGGAGGTGCTGTCGGGCGACGAGGAGGCGGCACTCGTCTATGCCGGCGCCATCGCCGCGCAGGTCCCGATGCCGCCCGAGCCGGTGCTGGTGGTCGACATCGGCGGCGGTTCGACCGAGCTCGTGCTCGGCGAGGGCGGCGAGCGGCAGGCGGTCTCGATGGACATCGGGTCCGTACGCCTCCACGAGCGCCACCTCCACGGTGACCCGCCGACGTCGGCCGAGGTCGCGGCGTGCGTCGCCGACATCGACGCCCAGCTCGACGCCAGTGGCATCCCGCTCGAGCGGACCAGCACCGTCATCGGCACCTCCGGCACGATCAAGACCCTCGCGTGCGGGGTGCTCGCCCTCGACAGCTATGACCGCGAGGCGTTCGACCAGGCGGTCCTGCCCAACGACGCCACCGCGTCCTTCGTCGACGGG
The DNA here is from genome assembly GCF_059567905.1 of Nocardioides sp. BGA-UO-ETr-FS32. Taxonomy (NCBI): domain Bacteria; kingdom Bacillati; phylum Actinomycetota; class Actinomycetes; order Propionibacteriales; family Nocardioidaceae; genus Nocardioides; species Nocardioides sp. BGA-UO-ETr-FS32. The sequence continues at coordinate 519,459 of NZ_JCAQOX010000014.1, forward strand.
CTCGTCGCGATGACCGTCGCCGAGCGGCGGGCGCTGCCCTACATGCACCCCGGCCGTGCCGACGTGATCGGCGCTGGTGCGCTGATCTGGAGCCGCATCCTGGCGCGCGTGCCGGTGCCCGACCACGTCGTGTCCGAGGCCGACATCCTGCACGGCATGGCCGCCGCCATCCCGCGATGACGCGGCGACCGGTGACGCTCCTGCCGCACCCGGTCGTCGGGGGCGCGTTCGCGAGCCCGGTCGAGCCCGGCGCCGGCTGGCCGGACGACCCCGCGGCCGCGGGCACGCCCGTCGCGCGCGACGCCGACGACGTACGCCGCCTCGCGCACGGCACCGGCCTGGACGAGCTCGACGCCCGGGTCAGCGTCTGCTCCGCCTGTCCGCGGCTGGTGGCCTGGCGCGAGGGCGTCGCGCAGGAGAAGCGGGCGTCCTTCGCCGACCAGCCCTACTGGGGCAGGCCGATCCCGGGCTGGGGCGACCCCTCGCCGTCCCTGCTCATCGTCGGCCTCGCGCCCGCGGCCAACGGCGGCAACCGGACCGGGCGCATCTTCACCGGCGACCCGAGCGCGGACTGGCTCTTCGCGAGCCTGCACCGCACCGGATGGGCCGTGCAGCCCACCAGCGAGCACGCCGGCGACGGCCAGCGCCTCGTCGACGCGCGGATGGTCGCCACCGTGCGCTGCGCCCCACCGGACAACAAGCCCACCGCGGTCGAGCGCGACACCTGCGCGCCGTGGATCGCCGCCGAGCTGGCCCTGCTCCCCACGGTGCGCGCCGTCGTCGCCCTCGGCGCGTTCGGCTGGGCCGGCGCCGTACGCTCCCTGGTCGCCGCGGGCGCACCGGCTCCGGCGACGCGGCCGAAGTTCGCTCACGGCGCCGAGGTCGAGCTCGGTGACGTGACCCTGGTCGGGTGCTACCACCCCTCTCCGCACAACACCTACACCAAGCGGCTCACCGCCGAGATGACGGACGCGGTCTTCGAGCGGGCGCGGGCGCTGACAGACTTGCCCATGTGACCCTCCACGCCATCACCGTCCTCGGCCACGACCGTCCCGGCATCATCGCCGAGACCACCGGCAGGCTCGCCGGGCTGGGCCTCAACCTCGAGGACTCGACGATGACCCTGCTGCGCGGCCACTTCGCGATGATGCTGGTCTGCGAGGGCGCGACCCCGGACGCCGACATCGAGGCGGCGCTCGCGCCGCTGACCGCCGACGGCAGCCTCACGGTCACGGTCCGCGAGGTGCCCACCGAGGCCGTCGCGCCTGCCGCCGGCTCGTCGTGGATCCTGTCGGTCCACGGCGGCGACCGCCCGGGCATCGTGTCCGCCGTCGTCGCGGTGGTCGCCGGCGTCGGGGGAAACATCACCGACCTGACGACGCGGCTCGCCGGCGACCTCTACCTCCTCGTCGCCGAGGTCGACCTCCCGGCGGGCGCCGATGTCGCGGCCGTCGAGCGCGACCTGACGGCCGTGGCCGCCGACCTCGGCGTGGGCGTGACCCTGCGCGCCGCCGAGACCGACGAGCTCTGAGCGCCGGTCCGATGAGCGTGAACCCCCGGGTCCTGGCGTGGACCGAGACCGACCTCGGCGTGGCCGGGACGCTGCGTGAGGTCGTACGCGCCCCCGCCGCCGTGCTGTCCGCGGTCGGCGCGGCCGTCGACCCGACCTCGCCCGACGTCGTACGGCTCGCCGCCGACCTCGTCGCCACCATGCGCGTCTCGCCGGGCTGCGTCGGCCTCGCTGCTCCGCAGGTCGGCGTGAGGGCGAAGGTCTTCTGCGTCGACGTCTCCGAGCACCCCAAGACCCGCGACCACCACGGCACCTTCGTGCTGTGCAACGCCGAGGTCGTCTCCGGGAGCCGCAACGAGAAGGCCCGCGAGGGCTGCATGTCCGTCCCCGACCTGACGGGTGACGTGCGGCGCCCGAGCCGCATCGTCGTCCGCGGCCAGCTCCCCGGCAGCGGCGAGGAGGTCGAGCTCGAGGCCGAGGCCTTCGAGGCGCGGGCGCTCCAGCACGAGATCGACCACTGCGACGGCCTGCTGTTCCTCGACCGTACGGCGGGCGCGCACGCCGTCTACGCTCGCAGGACGTACCTCTGACCTGCCCGTCAGGTCGCCAGCCCCGGTATCCCAACCGGTAGAGGAAGCGGTCTTAAAAACCGCACAGTCTGGGTTCGAACCCCAGCCGGGGCACGCGTCGGCGGACCGTCAGCCGAGCTTCACGAAGGCGCGCAGGGAGCCGTCGTCGAGGTCGCGGATCTCGGCGAAGCCGAGGGACTGGTAGAACGCGCGCTGGCCGGGCTCGTCGTCGGTCAGCAGCACCTGCTGCCGCACGGCGTCGAACGGGGCGAGGGCCTCGGTGACCAGGCGCTTGCCCACGCCCTGTCCCTGCATCTCGGGGCGGACCAGGACGTCCTGCAGGTAGGCCACCGTCGCACCGTCGCTGACGACCCGCGCGAGACCGACCAGCTGCCCGTCCTTCCGCGCCGTGACGACGTGGGACGAGCCCTGCATCGCCCGTTCGAGGGTCGGGAGGTCGCGGGTGTACGCCACCCAGCCCACCGCGCCGTACAGGTCAGCCAGCTCGTCGCGTCCGGGAATGACGCCCGAAGAGATGTCCGTGGTCACGCGGACAGTGTGGTCGGCGGTCGAGGACGGCGCGACCGGTTTCGGGACGAGCGGCCACGCGGGGCTCCCCTCAGACAATCTGAGAAGTTGCTGTGACGGGAACAGCGCACGCCCCGCGCGCGTTTGAACGGGTGTTCCCCCGGCTAGAGTGGGGGAGACGCACACGGGCGCCGTCACCGCGACGGCGCCGACCCCCCGGAACCTCCGGGGGCGGCCTCCAAGGAGAGACCATGAAGAGCAACAACCCCATTTTCGCCCGTTCCGAGGAGTTCAACCGCTCCTCGTCGAACGCCTACGGCAACCAGAGCTACGCCGGTGGTGGCGCCGACTACCCCGGCTACGGCGACACCGGGACCGACCCGTCCCAGTGGGGCACCGGTGCAACCGGCCAGGTCGACCAGAGCCGGATGACCGTCGACTCGGTGGTCCAGAAGACCGCCATCTCGGTCGCGCTCGTCTTCGCTGCCGCGTTCGCCACCTGGTGGTACATCGGTGACGTCAGCACCAACGCCGACCTGGGCCAGATCGGCCTGCTCGCGATGCTCGGCGCCGGCAGCGCGTTCCTGCTGTCGCTGGTCAACTCCTTCAAGCGCGTCATCAGCCCCGCGCTGGTGCTGGCCTTCGCCGTCGCCGAGGGTGTCGCGCTGGGTGCGATCAGCAAGCTGTTCGAGGCCCAGTACCCCGGCATCGTGATGAGCGCCGTCCTCGGCACCTTCGCAGCCTTCGCCGGCACGCTCGCCGCCTACAAGGTCCTCGACATCAAGGTCGGCGACAAGTTCCGCCGCGGCGTCGTGGCCGGCATGTTCGGCATGGTGGGCCTGGGCCTGCTCTCGATCGTGCTCGGCTTCTTCGGCATCGACACCGGCCTCTACGGCAACGGCAGCCTGGGCTTCATGTTCGCCCTCGCCGGCCTCGTCCTCGGTATCTTCATGCTGATCCTCGACTTCGACTTCGTGGAGAACGGCGTCGCCGCCGGCCTCCCGGAGCGCGAGTCGTGGCGCGCGGCCTTCGGCCTGACCGTCAGCCTGGTCTGGATCTACACCAACCTGCTCCGGATCCTCGCGATCCTGCGTGGCGACTGACCCGCTGGTCACCACCTGTTCGACACCCCGGCCCGTCCGAGCTCAGCTCGGGCGGGCCGTGTCGTGTCCGCCACTCACCGCTGGGTGGGGACGGGGTCGAGCATGTCGTCCGGGCCCTGCTCCTCGTGCTCGTCGGGCGACTCGGCCTCGGTGGAGGGGCGGCGCCGGCGGTGGCGCAGCTCGACCCAGCGCCCGCGCAGGCCGCGCTGGTTGCCGCCGACCTCGGTGCCGTCGACCTCCGTGCCGGGCGTACGGGCCGCGCGGACGGCTGCGGCCGCGACCGGCAGGATGCCCTCGCGGCGGCGGGGCTCGGGCAGGGCCTCGTCCTCGGGGAGCAGGTCGAGCGCGGCGAGGCAGGACGGGATCAGCACCGACGCGAGCTGCTTGTAGCCGTCGGCCGACGGGTGGAAGCGGTCGGGCCCGAACAGCACCGCGGGAGCGGCGTCGAACTCGGGGCCGAGGACGTCGCCGAGCGAGACCGAGCGGCCGCCGTTCTCCACGACGGTGATCGTCTGGGCGGCGGCGAGCCGGCGTGACCACTCGCGCGCCACCTGCTTGAGCGGCGGCGGGATCGGCCGGATGGTGCCGAGGTCGGGGCAGGTGCCGACCACGACGGCGACGCCCTCCTCGCGCAGGCGGCGTACGCCCTCCGCGAGGTGGCGCACCGAGGCGGAGGGCAGCACGGTGTGGGTGACGTCGTTGGCGCCGATCAGCACGACCGCGAGGTCGGGGTGGGTGCCGAGGGCGGCATCGACCTGGTCGGCGAGGGCGCTCGACTGTGCGCCGACCACCGCGAACGAGCGCAGGTGCACCCGGCGGTCGGCCTGGGCCGCCACGCCGGTGGCGAGGTGGGCGCCGGTGGTGTCCTCGACGCGGTGGACCCCGTAGCCCGCGGCACTGGAGTCACCCAGCAGCGCGATCCGGATCGCGGGGCCCGGACGGCCGCGGCCGTACCAGCCGGTCGCGTTGGGCGGCACGTCGGTCGCGTTGCCGATGACCTTCCGGGCGATCTTTGCCTCGGCGACCAGCACGCCGTACAGGCCGGCGCCGAGCACGGACAGGCCGCCGCCGCCCAGGGCGGCGGCCGATGCCAGCTTGCGTGCTGCTCCTGTTGCCCCCACGCCCCGAGCGTACCCAGTCGGCGTTGCAGGTTACGCAGCAGTAGACGGCTAGATTGGCCGGGTGCAGTACGTGAACTCCCTCCTCGACCTGATCGGCAACACCCCGCTCGTCCGCCTGCAGCGGACGCTGGACCTCCCCGCCGAAGCAGACGGACCACTGGTCCTGGCGAAGGTCGAGTACCTCAACCCCGGCGGCTCGGTGAAGGACCGCATCGCGAGCCGGATGATCGAGGCGGCCGAGGCGTCGGGCGAGCTCCAGCCCGGCGGCACGATCGTCGAGCCGACGTCGGGCAACACGGGCGTCGGGCTGGCGATGGTGGCGCAGCAGAAGGGCTACAAGTGCGTCTTCGTGTGCCCCGACAAGGTCAGCGAGGACAAGCGCAACGTGCTCAAGGCCTACGGCGCCGAGGTCGTGGTCTGCCCGACCGCCGTCGCGCCCGAGCACCCGGACTCCTACTACAACGTGAGCGACCGGCTCGCCTCCCAGCCGGGCGCCTGGAAGCCCGACCAGTACTCCAACCCCCACAACCCCCGCTCCCACTACGAGACCACTGGTCCGGAGATCTGGGCCCAGACCGACGGCAAGATCACGCACTTCGTCACGGGCATGGGCACCGGCGGCACGATCAGCGGTGTCGGTCGCTACCTCAAGGAGCAGAACCCGGCCATCCAGGTCGTCGGCGCCGACCCGGCCGGCTCGGTCTACTCCGGCGGCAGCGGGCGCCCCTACCTCGTCGAGGGCGTGGGCGAGGACTTCTGGCCCGAGACCTACGACCGCAGCGTCGCCGACCGCGTCATCGAGGTCTCCGACGCCGACTCCTTCGCGTTCACCCGCCGCCTCGCGCGCGAGGAGGCGATGCTGGTCGGCGGCTCCGCCGGCATGGCGGCCTTCGCGGCGCGCACCCTGGCGCACGAGCTCGCCGCCGAGGGACGTACGGACGCGGTGGTCGTGGTGCTGCTGCCGGACTCCGGGCGCGGCTACCTCACCAAGGTCTTCAACGACGACTGGCTCGGCCAGTACGGGTTCGCGACCGGGGCCCCGAGCGACCAGCGCACGGTCGGCGAGGTCCTGCGCGGCAAGTCCGGGCAGCTGCCCGACCTGGTGCACACCCACCCCGCCGAGACCATCGCCGAGGCCGTGCACATCTTCCAGGAGTACGGCGTCAGCCAGATGCCGGTCGTCCGGGCCGAGCCGCCGATCGTGGCCGCCGAGGTGGCGGGCTCGGTGTCGGTGTCGACCCTGCTCGACGCGCTCTACGCCGGCACGGCGAAGCTCAACGACCCCGTCGAGGACCACATGTCCGCCGCGCTGCCGACGATCGGGTCCACCGAGGCCGCCGCCGACGCGGTCCGGCTGCTGGAGAAGGCCGACGCGGTGCTCGTCCACGAGGACGGCAAGCCCATCGGGGTGCTCACCCGGCAGGACCTCCTGACCTTCGTGGCCGCGTCGTGACGCGCGCTGCCCGGGCCCTCGGGGCCCTCGCCTGCACCGGCCTGCTCGCCGGCCTGCTCGGCGCCTGCGGCGACGACCTCAACACCGACACCGCACCGGTCGAGGTCGAGCTCGGCGAGGCGTTCTCGTGGAACTCCTTCGCCGTCGAGGAGGGGTGGGAGCTCAACCCGGTCGAGCGCTCGGCCGGCGCCGACGAGGTGACCACCCCCGAGGTCAAGGGGACGATCACCAACCGGTCCTCGGAGGAGCGGGCGGCGATCTTCGAGATGGTCTTCTCCGCCGACGGCTCACCGGTCGCGACCCTCAACTGCTCTGCCGCGAAGATGATCGAGGACCAGTCCCAGCAGTTCGTCTGCCCCGGTCTGAGCGCGACCATGCCCGAGGACTACGACGCCGTCGTGGTGCAGGAGTTCAGCCGGGACACGACGCCCAGCTGACGGGCGCTCGTCATGGCGGACCTGTCCCTCGAGGTCGTCCTCTTCCTCGTCCTCGCGGCCCTGGTGGCCGGCTTCGTCGACGCCGTCGTCGGTGGCGGCGGGCTGGTGCAATTGCCGGCCCTGCTCGTCGGCCTGCCCGGGGCGTCGGTGGTGCAGATCGCGGCGACCAACAAGCTGGCGTCCTTCTGTGGCACCTCGATCAGCGCCGCGACGTACGTCCGGCGGATCCGCCCGGACCCGCGCACGTTCCTGCCGCTGATGCTCGCCGCCGGCATCGGGTCGGCCGGAGGAGCGCTGGTCGCGTCGCTGCTCCCGCGCAGCGCGTTCGACCCGATCATCCTGGTGGTGCTGGTCCTGGTCGGCGGGTACGTGTGGTCCAGGCCGAGCGTCGGCGAGCTCACCCGCCTGCGCTTCCATGGCGGGCAGCACCTGACGGCGGTCGCCCTGACCGGGATCACGATCGGCTTCTACGACGGGGCGATCGGGCCGGGGACGGGCTCGTTCCTCGTGTTCGCGCTCGTCGGCCTGCTCGGCTACAACTTCCTGGAGGCCTCGGCCAAGGCCAAGCTGGCCAACTGGGCCACCAACCTGGCCGCGCTGATCGTCTTCGTGCCGCAGGGGGCGGTGCTCTGGCAGCTGGCCCTGCCGATGGCGGCGGCCAACATCACCGGCGGCTACCTCGGGGCGAGGCTGGCGATGGCGCGCGGCGCGCGCTTCGTGCGGGCGTTCTTCCTCGTGGTGGTGTCCGGCTTCGCCGTGCGGATCGGCGGCGACCTGCTCGGCTGGTGGTGACCGGCGCCCGCTCACCCAGGCGGTAGCCTCCCCACGTGGGAGCCGTGGGGTCAGTCGACGCGTTCCAGCGCCGCCATCCCGTCCTCGGCTTCCCCCTCGCGGTGGTCTACAAGTACTTCGACGACCAGGGCCCCTACCTCGCGGCGGCGCTGACCTACTACGCCTTCATCGCGATCTTCCCGCTGATGCTGCTCGGCACCTCGATCCTCGGCCTGATCCTGCGCGGCGAGCCCAACTGGCAGGAGGCGATCCTCGACTCCGCCCTCGCCCAGTTCCCGATCATCGGTGACGAGCTCGGGCGGCCCGAGGGGCTCCAGGGATCGCTCGCCGGCGTCGCCGTCGGCGCGGTCGCCGCGCTCTACGGCGCCATGGGGCTCGGTCAGGCGTTGCAGAACACCCAGCACGTCGCGTGGTCGGTGCCGCGCAACAGCCGGCCCAACCCCTTCTACGCCCGCTTCAAGACGCTGGTCCTCCTCGTGACGGCCGGCATCTCCCTGCTCGCGGTGTCGATCGTCTCGACCATCGCGAGCACCACCGACCTGTTCGCCGAGGTGCTGGGGGAGGGGCTGCGGTTCTTCCTGCCCCTGCTGACCGTGGCGGTGGTGGGCACCTTCCTCACGCTGCTCTTCCGCTACGCCGCCACCGGTCAACGCGGGTTCCTCCGCGCCGCCCCCGGTGGGTACACGCTCGCCGTGCTGTGGCAGGGCCTGCAGTACGCCGGCTCGGTGTACGTCGACCGGGTGCTGGTCGACACCTCCTCGATGACCAAGACCTTCGGCCTGGTCCTCGGCCTGATCGGCTTCCTCTGGATCGGCGCGGTGATGGCGGTCCTGTCGATGGAGATCAACGTGGTGCTGGCCCGTCGGCTGTGGCCGCGCGCGCTGCTCACGCCCTTCACCGACAACGTCGAGCTCACCGACGCCGATCGCGAGGCGTACGCCCTCTATGCCCGCATGCAGCGTCACAAGGGCTTCGAGAAGGTGCTGGTGCGCTGGGAGCCGGGCCCGGCCGAACGGAAGCCCGACGAGCCGTCCGACAGGTCGGCGTGACGACCTACCTCACCGTCGCCGGTGATGCCACCGCCGAGGTGGAGGACCGCGGCTCGCGCTTCCTGTGCACGCTGCGCCGGGTCGCCGACGAGGACGCCGCGCGCGACCTCGTCGCCACGCTGCGCCGGGAGCACTGGGACGCGCGGCACCACTGCTCGGCCTTCGTACTGGGTCCCGACGGGGCGCTCCAGCGGTCCTCCGACGACGGCGAGCCTGCCGGGACCGCCGGGGCGCCGATGCTCGAGGTGCTCAAGGGGGCGGGGGTGAGCGACGTCGCGGCCGTGGTGAGCCGGTGGTTCGGCGGGACGCTGCTCGGCGCGGGCGGCCTCGTGCGGGCGTACGGCGACGCGGTCCGTGCCGCGCTGGCCGAGGCCGGCACCCTACGTCGCTCGCTGCTGACCGAGCTGGCCCTCGACCTCGACCACGCCGACGCCGGACGCGTCGAGGGCGAGCTGCGGTCGCGGGGCGTACGCGTGCTCGACGTCGCGTACGACGCCCGGGTGCGGCTGCTGCTCGCGGCGCCCCCCGACCAGGTGGACCGCGTCGTGGAGGTGGTCGCCGCCGCCACCAGTGGCGCGTCGGTGCCCGAGGTCGTGGGCGAGCGCTGGGTCGATCTGGCTAGCTGACGTCGCCGTCGACGTAGACCCACCGGCCGGCGCGCTCCTCGAACCGGCTGACCTCGTGCATCGAGCCGCCTTCCCAGGACGCCACGAACTCGACCGTGTCGCCCTCGGCGGCGATGACCTGCAGGCCCGTCCACCGGGTCCCCGGGTCCACACGGACGTCGTCGGGACGCGTACGCGGGTGCCAGGTGCGGAACAGGTGGTCGGCGTCGCCGACGACGAAGGCGGTGTAGCGCGAGCGCATCAGCTGCTCGGGCGTCCGGGCCCGGGCGGTGTTGGCCAGCAGCGGTCCGCAGCACGAGTCGTACGTCTCGCCGCTCCCGCACGGGCAGGGGGTCGTCAGCACGCAGGGGACTCTATCGACGGCGTTTGTGTTGCGGTGTAATCATGTAAGCATGAAGACAGACGAGAGCCGCCGCGGTCGCCGCGGCGGGTGGCAGGTCGCCGACCTGCCGGACGCAGCTGATGCGTCCGAGTGGTTCCACGGGCGCTTGCCCGAGGCATGGTTCAGCGCGGTCGACGTCACCGTCGACCGCGAGGAGATCCTGGTGGTGGGCACCCTCGCCGCCGACGACGTCAATGGGGCCGAGGCGGAGGGTCGCATCGGCCGCTTCCGCTCCGAGACCAGGGAGGAGCGCATCGAGATCGCGCTCGAGGCGCAGGCGCGCTACCAGCGCAAGGTGTCGTGGGGGGTGCGGCTCGGCGACACCGAGGCGCTGTTCACCCACGTCGCCGCGCCGGTGATGACGCGGCTTCGCCAGCGCGAGCGCCGGGTGCTCGACACCCTGGTCGACGCCGGCGTCGCACGCTCCCGGTCCGACGCCCTCGCGTGGTCGGTCCGGCTCGTGGGGGAGCACGCCGACGAGTGGCTCGGCCAGCTGCGCGACGCCATGGCGGAGGTCGACAAGCTGCGCGGCGAGGGCCCGACCCTCTGACGCGGTGTTCACGTAGACGCGCGGACACAACCCGGGTCGACCCGCCCCGTCCCAGCGGGGCGGGCCGGCGAAATCCAGTGTTCTGTCCGCGCGTCCACGCACTACCGTCGCGGCCATGACGATCGAGCGGCCCGAGCCGTCCTTCAGCAACGACGAGACCGGGATGCTGCGCTCCTTCCTCGACCACTTCCGGGGCACGGTGCGGCTCCAGGCGAGCGGCCTCACCGACGAGCAGCTCGCGCAGACCCTGCCGCCGAGCGACCTGACCCTCGGCGGGATGCTCAAGCACCTCGCCTTCGTCGAGGACTACTGGTTCTCCTACAACCTCGCCGGCAACGAGCCGTCCCCGCCGTGGGACAGCGCACCCTGGGACGACGACGCCGACTGGGACTGGCACAGCGCCGCGGGCGCGACGCACGCCGAGCTCGACGCCCTGCTCGCCGCGGCCATCGCGCGCTCGGACGCGTGCCTGGACGCTGCCCTGGCCACCGACCCGGACCTCGGCCGACGCGTCGCCCGGCCGCGGGACCCCGCGAAGGGGGAGACCGCCACCCTCCGGTGGGTGCTGGTCCACATGGTCGAGGAGTACGCCCGCCACGCCGGGCACGCCGACCTCATCCGCCAGTCGATCGACGGCGCGACGGACGTCTGAGCCCTCAGGTCGGCGGTCAGGTCTGCTCGTGCAGGCAGAGCACGTTGCCGGAGGGGTCCTTGAACCACGCTGCCTTCTCGGAGCCGAGCACGCAGACGTGGTCGACGGTGCGGAAGTCGGGCAGGTCGTAGTCCTCGAACACCACGCCCCTGCCCTCGAGCTCGCCGATCTCGGCGGAGATGTCGTCGACCTCGAAGCTCATCGCGGTGCTCTCCGAGGGCTGGCTGTCGGGGCGGGGCAGCAGGACGAGCGTCGGTCCGCCGTCCAGCGCGTAGACCGCGCTGCCCTCGTCGTTGGTGCCGGTGTAGTCGAGGCCGAGGGACTCGGAGTAGAACGTGCGGGCGCGGTCGACGTCGGTGACCGGGAGCATCATCGCGACCGTACGGTGTGTGAGCGACATGAGCGCCTCCTGGTGGTCTGGTCACCACCACTGTGCTCCCGCCGCCGGGCTGCGGGAAGACCGCTCCAGACCGGAGAATCGAAGGAGATCCCGTGATCATCAGGACCGCGACCGAGGACGACTGGCCCGCGATCTGGCCGTTCTGGAGCGAGATCGTCGAGGCGGGCGAGACGTACGCCTACCCGCTGGGCGCCTCGTCGGAGACGGCCCGCGGCTGGTGGTTCGACGGGAGCCACGTCGTCGTCGCCACCGAAGACGGGGAGGACGGGCGGGTCCTCGGCTCAGCGAAGATGGGGCCCAACCGGCCCGGTCGCGGGGCCCACGTCGGCACCGCCTCCTTCATGGTCGACCCGGCAGCACGCGGCCGCGGGGTCGGACGGCTCCTCGGCGAGCACGTCGTGCAGTGGCACCGCGAGCAGGGCTTCGCCGGGATCCAGTTCAACGCCGTGGTCGAGACCAACACCGCCGCCGTACGCCTGTGGCAGGACCTCGGCTTCGAGGTCGTCGGCACCGTGCCCCGCGCCTTCGAGACCCCGAGCCGGGGCCGCGTGGGACTGCACGTGATGTACCTCGACCTCGGCTGACCCCGGCGAGGGGCAGGCGGAGCGGCCGCCCGTCTGGTGGAATGGGCCCATGGCTGACCCGATCCGCGTCTATCTCCTCGACGACCACGACGTCGTCCGTCAGGGACTGAGGTTCCTGCTCGAGCAGCAGGACGACATCGTCGTCGTCGGCGAGTCCGCCACTGCGGCCGAGGCCACGGCCCGCATCCCGGCCATGCGCCCCGACGTCGCGGTCCTCGACGCGCGGCTCCCGGACGGCTCCGGCATCGAGGTGTGCCGCGCGGTGCGTACGGTCGACCCCTCCATCAACGCCCTGATCCTCACGTCGTACGACGACGACGAGGCGTTGTTCGCCGCGATCATGGCGGGCGCGGCCGGCTACGTCCTCAAGGAGATCCGCAGCTCCGACCTGGTCACCGCGGTGCGCCACGTCGCGGCCGGCAAGTCGCTCATCGACCCCGCGATGACCTCCACCGTGCTCGAGCGGATCCGCAACGGGCCGGGCACGCCCGACGAGCTGGCGTCGCTGACCGACCAGGAGCGGGTGCTGCTGGGCCACATCGCCGAGGGGCTCACCAACCGGCAGATCGCCGAGCAGATGTTCCTCGCCGAGAAGACGGTGAAGAACTACGTCTCCAGCATCCTCGCCAAGCTCGGCCTCGAGCGGCGTACGCAGGCGGCAGTGCTGGCCTCCAAGCTGCTGGGCGACGCCCCGCGCTGAGGGCCCGTGGCGGTCGGGACCAAGGTCCCGCCGATCCGGTGACCGGCGGCCCTGCTGCGCGAGCCCTCGTCAGGTGAGTCTGGTGGTGACCCGGAAACCCACCACTGAAGGAGAGATGACGATGAGCGTCATCCACCGCCACCGCCACGAGGCCACCACACCCGTCGTCGAACGGGACGGGGCCCCGGCCATCGAGACCCACGACCACGGCACCTTGTTCGACAAGGCCCTGGCCACCCTGCGGATCGCCTTCGGAATCACCTTCCTGTGGGCCTTCCTCGACAAGACCTTCGCGCTCGGATTCCACACCGGCTACGACCAGGAAGGCAACCTGGACCGGTTCGGAGACGCGGCGTGGATCAACGGCGGCAGCCCCACCGAGGGCTTCCTCAGCTTCGGTGTCCCCGCCGACAACCCCTTCCACGGCTTCTTCACCGGCCTCGCCGGCCAGGCCTGGGTCGACTGGCTGTTCATGATCGGCCTGCTCGGCATCGGCGTGACCCTGCTGCTCGGGGTCGCGATGCGGATCGGCACCGCGGCAGGCGCACTCATGTACGCCTTCATGTACGCCGCCGTGCTCCCGCTGGAGAACAACCCGGTCGTCGACGACCACCTCGTCGGCATCATCGTGATGGCCGTCCTCGCCCTCGGCGCGGCCGGCACCACGTGGGGGCTGGGTCACTGGTGGAACCGCACGGACGTGGTGCAGAAGTACCCCGCCCTGAGGTGACACCAGTCCCTCACCGGACCCGGCGCCGTCCCCCCGGCGCCGGGTCCTCTGGCGTGCCCGGGCGTACGGGGCGGGTGCAGGTCAGCGCAGCGGGACGCGCCACACCAGCACGGTGCCTCGCGCGCCCACGGCCGAGACCCGGAGCGTCCCGCCCAGGTCGTCGGCGCGACGCCGGGCGTTGCGCAGGCCGCTCTCGGAGACCTCGCCCGGCAGGCCGACGCCGTCGTCGGCGACCCGCAGCTCGAGGAGGTCGCCGGTGACGACCAGGTCGACCTCGGCGCTGTCGGCCAGCGCGTGCCGCGCGACGTTGGAGATCGCCTCGCGCAGCACCGCGAGCAGCTGTGACCCGAGGGCAGGTGGGACGGTGGTGTCGACCGGCCCGGAGGTGCGGACGACGGGGCTGAACCCCAGCACCGGGACGTACTCCTTGACCAGGCTGCGCACGGCCGCGCGCAGCGAGTCGCCACGGCGGTCCTGGAGCTCGAAGATCGTGCCGCGGATCGCCTTGATGGTGTCGTCGAGCTCTCCCACGGACCTGTCGAGGCGCTCGGAGACGGCGTCGCTGCCGGCCATCGCCGCGACGCCCTGCAGCTGCAGACCGGTGGCGAAGAGTCGCTGGATCACGATGTCGTGGAGGTCGCGTGCGATGCGCTCGCGGTCGGAGATCAGCGCCAGCTCCTGGCGTTCGGCCAGTGCCTGGGTCCGGTCGAGGGACAGGGCCACCTGGTCGGCGAAGCCGGCGAAGAGGTCGCGGTCCTGCACGTCGAGCAGCTCGGCGCCCGGGTGGGAGACCGCGACGAGGGCGGTGACCGGCGCGAGGTGTGAGCGCAGCGGCACCACCACGAGGGGTACGCCGTCCGCGGAGGTGGTGACCGCCGAGGCGCTGGTGCCCAGCTCGACCGTGCCGCGGGCCTCGGCGAGCACGTCGGCCACCCAGGCGGGGTCGACGTCCGGGGCGGTGCTGACGGTGTCGTGGTCCGGTCCCACCGACGACCAGAGCGCGACGGCGCTCGCCCGCGACACCTGCCGGGCTGTGGACACGATCTGGGGCAGCACCTCGTCGAGGTCGACGGGCGGCTGGAGCAGCTCGGCCAGCTCGGCCGAGGCCTCCAGCCACTGGCGCCGCCGCTCGCTCAGCGCGAAGGACCGCGCGTTGCTGATGACGTAGCCGGCCGTGCGGGCGAGCTCCTCGACCAAGCTCTCGTCGTCCTCGGTGAAGGGGCCGCCGCCGGCCTTCTCGGTGAGGTAGAGGTTGCCGAAGACGGTGCCGCGGATCCGCACCGGCATCCCGAGGAAGGACGTCATCGGCGGGTGGTTGGGCGGGAAGCCCACCGAGGAGGGGTGGGCGCTCAGGTCGGCCAGGCGCAGCCCCGACGGGTCCTCGATGATCACGCCGAGGATGCCGCGGCCACGGGGGAGGTCGCCGATGAGCGCGCGGGTGCGGTCGTCGAGGCCGGTCGTGACGAACTCGACCAGCTCGCCGTCGTTGCCCAGCACCCCGAGGGCGCCGTAGCGGGCGCTGGTCAGTGCCGTGGCCGCCTCGACGATGCGGGTCAGCACGCTGGCGAGGTCGAGGTCGCTGGTGATGGCCGTGACCGCCTCGAGCAGCGAGCGGGCGTCGGCGCCGAGGTCGGGCGAGGGCGAGGAGGTGGGCGTCACGCCCACATCATCCCCTGCGGGGCAGGCGGCGCCGGCGTCAGGCGAGCCGTCGGACCGGCAGGTGCTCCCACGGGTCCCAGCCGCCGCCCAGCTGGCGACCGCTCATCTCGGTCCACGGGATGCGGACGATGAGGTTGCGCTGGCCGGTCGCCCACGGCCGGGGCTGCCAGGAGCGAGCGATCTCGGCGAGCTCGTCCTGGTCGTGGACGAACGCCCCGCGACCGCGTACGACGACGCTCCAGCCGCGCTTGAGCTCGTAGTCGAACTGGTCGACCTCGAAGCACAGCAGCTCGTCGCGGCCATAGGTGCCGAGCAGGCTGTAGGCGGTCGTGCGGATCAGGATCGACTCGCCGTCGACGGCGTAGTTCACCGGGATGATGTGGGGTCCGTTGGGGGTGCCGACGGCGACCCGGCCCGCGATGCCGGCCATGAGCAGGCGCGCGCAGTCATCGCGGGAGAGGTCGTGGGTGGTGTGCATGGGTGCGCCTCCTTCAACTGGACTCCCAGCGTCGCCCGCGCCCGTCACCCCGAGCAGGGCCGAAGGTCCCGACGAGGCAGGGACGGGAGTCGCTCGTCGGTCCGTGGGCGCGGACTTCGAGCGCACTCCACGTTGACCGGCGGGTCTAGCGTGGAGGACGTGACCGACGCGACCCACGTGGACGACCAGCAGACCCAGCACCCCGCAGCCAGCACCCTCGGCCAGCTCCGCGCGAGCGGGCACCAGCTGAAGTCGCTGCGACAAGAGCTCCGCGACAACCTGCTCGAGCGACTCGCGGCCGGCGTCGACCCGTGGCCCGGGCTGCACGGCTTCGCCGACACCGTGATCCCGCAGGTCGAGCGGGCGCTGCTCGCCGGCCACGACATCGTGCTGCTGGGCGAGCGCGGCCAGGGCAAGACCCGGCTGCTGCGCTCCCTGGTCGGCCTGCTCGACGAGTGGACGCCGGTGATCTCCGGCTCCGAGCTCGGCGAGCACCCCTACGAGCCGATCACCGTGACGTCGCAGCAGGCGGCCCTGACCTACGGCGACGACCTGCGCATCTCGTGGGTCCACCGCGACGAGAGGTACGCCGAGAAGCTAGCGACGCCGGACACGTCGGTCGCCGACCTGATCGGCGACGTCGACCCGATGAAGGTCGCCGAGGGGCGCCACCTCGGCGACCCGGAGACCATCCACTTCGGCCTGATCCCGCGCAGCCACCGCGGGATCGTCGCGATCAACGAGCTGCCCGACCTCGCCGAGCGGATCCAGGTCGCGATGCTCAACGTGATGGAGGAGCGCGACATCCAGATCCGCGGCTACGTCCTGCGGCTGCCGCTCGACGTGCTCGTCGTGGCCAGCGCCAACCCGGAGGACTACACCAACCGCGGCCGCATCATCACCCCGCTCAAGGACCGCTTCGGCGCCGAGATCCGCACCCACTACCCCCGCGAGGTGGAGGAGGAGATCGCCGTCATCGAGCAGGAGGCCGACCTCGTCGCCGAGGTGCCGGCCTACCTGCTCGAGGTGCTCGCCCGCTTCACCCGCAACCTGCGCGACTCCCAGTCCGTCGACCAGCGCTCCGGCGTGAGTGCCCGCTTCGCCATCGCCGGCGCCGAGACCGTCGCGGCCGCCGCACTGCACCGGGCGACCACCCAGGGCGAGGGAGAGGCGGTCGCCCGCGTCGTCGACCTCGAGACCGCGGTCGACGTGCTCGGCGGCAAGATCGAGTTCGAGACCGGCGAGGAGGGACGCGAGAGCGAGATCCTCACCCACCTGCTGCGCACGGCCGTCGCCGAGACGGTGCGCGCCCACCTCGCAGGCATCGACCTGCGGCTGCTCGTCGAGGCCATCGAGGAGGGAGCCATGGTCGGCACCGGTGCACGCGTCGGGGCCCGTGACTTCCTCGCCGGGCTGCCGGTGCTGGGGGAGTCCGACCTCTACGACGCGGTGTGCGAGCGCCTCGGTGCCACCAACGACGGCGAGCGCGCCGCAGCGATCGAGCTGGCGCTCGAGGGCCTCTACCTCGCGCGCAAGATCGGCAAGGACACCGACGGCGGCGAGACCTTCTATGGCTGAGTCCCCTTCGGCGGTCGAGGTGCGGGCACCGCACGGCTCGGAGATCACCCTCCGGCCCGCCACCGTCGATGACATCCCGGCCTTCCGGGCCCTCGGCGAGGCGGTCGTGCCACCGACCTACGGCCCCATCGACGCGGCGTACGCCCAGCGGATGCTCGACGAGTGGTGGACGCCCGAGCGATTCGCCGACACGTTGCCGCGGGTCAGGATGCTCGTGGCCGAGCTCGACGGGCAGGTCGTGGCCATGAGCAGCTTCGGACGGCTGTCCGCCTCGCACCGGGCCTTCCCGCACATCACCGATCCGCACGTCACCGGTGACCGTGAGGTGATGTGGAAGCTCTACGTCCACCCCGACCACCACGGCCTCGGCATCGGGAGCCGGCTGCTCGCGGAGGTCGAGTCGATGGTCGAGGGCGACGAGCTGTGGCTCGAGGTCGTCGACGGCAACGACCGGGCCTACGACTTCTACGTCTCGCGCGGCTTCACCGAGGTCGAGCGGGTCACCGACCGGGAGTGGCCCGACGACATCTGGCTCCGCAAGCCGCTGGGTGGTGCGCGGTGAGCCGCTTCCGCAAGTACGACGGCGGCGACCCGCTCGCCCCGCCGGTCGACCTGGCCGAGGCGCTCGACGCCATCGGCCAGGACGTGATGGCCGGCTACTCGCCCGAGCGCGCGATGCGGGAGTTCCTGCGCCGCGGAGGCACCGACCAGGCGGGGCTCGACGAGCTGGCCCGGCGGGTCGCCGAGCGGCGTCGCGAGATCCTCCAACGCAACAACCTCGACGGGACGATGCGCGAGGTGCGCGAGCTCCTCGACCAGGCCGTGCTGGCCGAGCGCGGGCAGCTGGCCCGCGACATCACGATGGACGACGGCGATCGTGCCTTCCGCGAGCTCATGCTCGACAACCTGCCGACCTCCACCCCGGCGGCCGTGTCCGAGCTGGCGTCGTACGACTGGCAGTCGAGCGAGGCACGCGAGGCGTACGAGGAGATCAAGGACCTCCTCGGCCGCGAGCTGCTCGACCAGCGCTTCGCCGGCATGAAGCAGGCGCTCGAGGGCGCCACCGACGAGGACCGCCAGGCCGTGCAGGAGATGCTGTCCGACCTCAACGACCTGCTCGAGAAGCACGCTGACGGAGGAGTCACGGACGAGGAGTTCCGCGACTTCATGGACAAGCACGGGGAGTTCTTCCCCGAGCAGCCGAAGGACATGGACGAGCTGCTCGACTCGCTCGCCCAGCGCGCGGCCGCGGCCCAGCGGATGCTCAACTCGATGACGCCGGAGCAGCGCCAGGAGCTCATGGAGCTGTCCCAGCAGGCGTTCGGCTCTCCCGCGCTGATGGAGCAGCTGGCCCGGATGGACGCCAACCTCCAGGCGCTACGCCCGGGCGAGGACTGGTCGGGCTCGGAGGACTTCGAGGGTGGACCGGGGACGGGGATGGGTCTCGGTGACGGCACAGGGGCGCTGCAGGACCTCGCCCAGCTGGACGCCCTGGCCGACCAGCTCGCCCAGTCGCACCACGGCGCCCGGATGGACGACGTCGACCTCGACGCACTGGCCAGGCAGCTCGGTCCCGACGCCGCGGTGGCGGCGAAGACCCTCCAGGAGCTCGAGCGGGCGCTGCGCGACAGCGGCTACCTCAAGCGCGGGTCCGACGGCGAGCTGCGGCTCTCGCCCAAGGCGATGCGCCAGCTCGGCAAGGCGCTGCTGCGCGACGTCGCGGACCGCATGAGCGGGCGCAGCGGCGCGCGGGAGACGCGTACGACGGGCCTGGCCGGCGAGCCGACCGGGTCGAGCCGGCGGTGGGAGTTCGGCGACACCGAGCCGTGGGACGTGCCCCGCACGATCACCAACGCGGTCCTGCGCGACGGCGGGCGCTCGCCGTCGGTTGAGCAGCGAGGCACGAGCGTGTCGAAACCCCGGCTCCACATCCGGGTCGATGACATCGAGGTCACCGAGACCGAGGCGCGCACCCAGGCGGCGGTGGCGCTGCTCGTCGACACGTCGTTCTCGATGGCGATGGACGGGCGGTGGGTGCCGATGAAGCGCACCGCGCTCGCGCTGCACCAGCTGGTGCGCTCGCGCTTCCGCGGCGACGACCTCCAGCTGATCGCCTTCGGCCGTCACGCCCAGGTGATGGAGATCGAGGAGCTCACCGCGCTGGACGCCCGCTGGGACAAGGGGACCAACCTCCACCACGGGCTCCTGCTCGCCAACCGCTTCTTCCGCAAGCACCCCAACGCCCAGCCGGTGCTGCTCGTGGTCACCGACGGTGAGCCCACCGCCCACCTCGAGGCCGACGGCGAGGTCTGGTTCTCCTACCCGCCGCACCCGTTGACGATCGCCCACTCCGTGCGCGAGCTCGACGCGGCGGCCCGGCTCGGGGCGCAGACGACGTTCTTCCGCCTCGGCGAGGACCCCGGCCTGGCGCGCTTCATCGACTCGATGGCCAGGCGGGTCGACGGTCGCATGGTCAGCCCGGAGCTCGACGACCTCGGTGCCGCGGTCGTCGGGTCCTACCTCGGCTCGCGCGGCCCCGCGTCGTCGTACCGCGAGCACTTCGGGGACTTCTACGGCGGCGGCCGGGGGTTCTGGGTCTAGGGGCCGGCGGGGTTCGGTCACCGCGTGCGGGGCGCCGACATCCCCTGGCGGAGCGTCAGGCCGGTGGTCCGTCTGCCGCCTCGAGCATCCGCAGCAGCTCGGCGCCCATGTGCTCGATGACGGCCTGGAGCGCCTTGGCCGGACGCACCATCACGGTGAAGTCGACGATCTGCCCGTCGGCGTCCCACGTGATCATGTCGACCCCGGAGACGTCGAGGCCGCCGACCTCGGTGCGGAACTGGAGCACGGCGGAGTCCGCGCCGAGCCACTCGCGCTCGTAGGCCAGCTGCGGCCCGAGGACCGTGAAGGCGGCGGTGAGGTAGCCGACGACCGTGTCCCGGCCGACCTGCGGCGTGTGCACGGCCGGGCTGCGGAAGACCGCGTCCTCCGCGATGAGGCCGGGCAGCCCCGCCGGGTCGCGGCCCTCGACGACGGCGTGCCAGCGGGCCAAGGCGGCTGCGGAGGTCGTGCTCATCGCGTCATGCTGTCACTCGAAGCTGATCGTGGAACAACCGAGCCACCAGGTGACCCGGATCTTCCACGATGTCGCTTGGCCTCAGGCGTCCGCGAACCCCGGCAGCGACTCGTCGAGGATCTCGCTGAAGGGGACGCTGGCACCGAGCTGGCTCAGCAGGCCGAGGGCGCCGAGCCAGGTGCGGTGGATGAGCAGGTAGGACGTGGGGAGGTTGAGCTTGGTGGCGAGGGTGAACGACTCGGCGCGCGGGTCGTTGATGCGCTCGAACTGCTCGCGCATCCACTCCCGGGTGAAGGTGAAGCGCTCCTGCGCGGCCGGCTCCACGAACGGGGCGAGGTAGGTCAGCACCATCGCCGGGTCGACCTCGATCCGGTCCTTGATGAAGCCCTCCTCGCGCAGGCCGGCGACGAGCGACTCCTCGTCGGAGTCGAGGGCGATGCGGATCAGCCGCCCCATCGCCTCGGGGAGCTGCCCCTGCGGCAGCCGCGCGACGGCACCGAAGTCGAGCACCCCGAGCCGGCCGAGGCCGCCGTCGGGCGCCGGGAGGACGCGGAAGTTGCCCGGGTGCGGGTCGGCGTGGAGCATCCCGGTCAGCCGGGGCCCCTCGAAGAGGAAGCGCACGAACAGCTCGCCGTAGTGGTCGCGCTCCTCCTGCGTGCCCTCGCGGATGACGTGGGCCAGCGAGTGGGCGGAGTCCATCCACTCGGTCACCAGCACCTCGCCACCGACCGCGACCACGGCCGGCACCACGATGTCGGGGTGGTCGGCGAAGGCCTCGGCGTACGCCGCCTGCGCCTCGGCCTCGAGGTGGTAGTCGAGCTCGTCCGCGGCGCGGTCCTGGAGCTCGGCCACGAGCGGCTTGATGTCGATGCCGGGGAAGACCGGCGCGACGCCGCGGGCGACGCGGGCGATCTGGCGCAGGTCGGACATCAGCGCCTCGCCGGCACCGGGGTACTGCACCTTGACCGCGACGTCGCGCTCGGCGCCGTCGCCGACGTGGTCGCGCCACCGGCCGCGGTGGACCTGCCCGATCGACGCGGCGGCCGTCGGGGCGCCGTCGAGCCACACCAGCCGCTCGCGCCAGTCGGCACCGAGGTGGGTCGTCAGCTGCTCGCGCACGGTCGAGGTCGGCATCGGGGGAGCCGAGTCCTGCAGCGCCGTGAGGTGCTCGCGGTAGGGCGCGGCGACGTCCTCGGGCAGTGCCGACTCCAGCACGCTCAGCGCCTGGCCGAACTTCATCGCCCCGCCCTTGAGCTCGCCCAGCGTGCGGAAGAGCTGCTCGGCCGTGCGCTGCTGGACCTCGGTCATGACGGCCTCGGCCGGCCTGCCACCCAGCCGCTTGCCGAGACCCATCGCCTGACGCCCGGCGTAGCCGAGTGGGAGGGCGGCGAGACGGGCCGTACGGGCGGCGGCCTTGCGGGGGAGCTCGGTCATGGTGCCCATTGTCCCTGCCCGCACAATCGCGTTCCGCAAGACCGCTCCGGGGCGGTGCGGACCCGGCGTCGCCGAGCGTGACCTGGCGCACGGTGGCTCGTTGAGGGAGCGATGACCTCGACCCCTCGGGAGGAACACGTGCGATCCACAGCGCGTCTCAAGTCACTGCTCGCCTGCGCGGCGAGCGTCCTCGTCGCCTCGGCCGGCTTCGCCGTCGGCGGCACCGCCTCGGCCGCCGAGCCGTCGGCGCAGGCCAACGTCTCCGACTACCTCGCCGGCCAGCTCGGCGGCCTCACGGGCAAGACGACCGTGATGGTCCACGGCACGTCGATCACGGCGGCCCGGCAGGCCGTGTCGGCGACCGGCATGAGCAAGACCGGGGAGTTCGAGGCCGTCGGCGTCGTGATCGCCAACGCGTCGAAGAGCCAGATCCAGGCCGTACGCAGCGCGCCCGGCGTGACCTACGTCGAGGGCGGCGCGCAGCCGATCGAGTTCTTCAGTCAGGACCTGGCTGAGACCTCCAACACCGCGACCCGCGGCGCGGAGGCGGCCGCGACGCTCACCGGTGCCGACGGCTCGCCCCTCACCGGCACGGGCGTCAGCGTCGCGGTCATCGACTCGGGCGTCGACCCGACCCACCCCTACTTCATGGAGGCCGACGGCTCGAGCGCCGTCGTCGCCAACCTCAAGGCGCTCTGCGAGCCGCTGACCGAGACCTGCTCGGTCCAGCGGGTCCCGGCCTCCGTCGACACCGACACCCTCTCCGTCGGCGGTCACGGGACGCACGTCAGTGGCATCGTCGCCGGCCGTCCGACCACGCTGAGCGACGGGGGCAAGCTCCAGGGCGCGGCCCCGGGCGCCAAGCTGGTGTCCATCTCGACCGGTGCCGGCATCGTGATCCTCGGCGCCGACTCCGCGCTCAACTGGGTGCTCGAGAACCACGAGGCCCCCTGCGGCGCCGGCGTGCCGGCCTCGACCTGCCCGCCGATCAAGGTCACCAACAACTCCTACGGCCCGTCCGGCGGGGGTGAGCTCGACCCCGAGTCGGCCACGGTGAAGCTCCAGCGCGCGCTCGCGGCCGAGGGTGTCGTCACCGTCTGGGCGGCCGGCAACGACGGCGGTGACGGTTCGGAGAGCCTGACCAACCCGCCCGGCCAGGACCCGACCGGCGGCATCCTCTCGGTCGCGTCCTACTACGACCAGGACACCGGCACCCGCGACGGCGTTGTCTCCGACTACAGCTCGCGCGGTCTCGCCACCGACGCCTCGACGTGGCCCGACATCTCGGCCCCCGGTGAGAACATCACGTCCTCGTGCCGTCTCTACCTGGCGATCTGCTCGACCGGGCTCGACTTCCGCAACGGCCCGGGCGCGCTGGACATCGGCACCTTCAACACGATCAGCGGCACCTCGATGGCGGCCCCGCACGTCGCCGGTATCGTCGCGCAGCTGTTCCAGGCCGACCCCGACGCCACCCCCGCAGACATCGAGCGGGCGCTGAAGGTCTCGGCCCACAAGTTCACCGACGGCGCCGGCTACGAGTCCGGTGCGGTCGGCACCACGTCGTACGACAAGGGCCACGGCCTCGTCGACGTCGTGGCCGCGGTCGCAGCCCTCGGGTAGGTCCCGGGGCTGACCCCAGACCCTCTCCAGGGGAGGGCCGTCGCGCAACAGGGGCGCGATGAGCGGCGGGCGGGAGTTCTCGGACTCCCGCCCGCCTTCGGCATTTGGTTGGGTGGAGCCATGGACACCGGTCCGGAGGTCGAGTTCAGCGGGGAGGTCGTCGAGTGGCGCGGCCCAGCGCCGTACGCCTTCGTGCCGCTCCCGCCCGACGCCGCGGACCTCGTCGACGAGGTGAAGGCGGACGTCGCGTACTGGGGTGTCGTCCCGGTCCGCGCGTGGATCGGGGACACCGAGTTCACCACCGCCATGTTCCCCCGTGACGGCACGTGGTTCCTGCCGCTGAAGCTCGCCGTACGCCGGGCTGAGGGCGTCGCGATCGGCGACCTGGTCGACGTGCGGCTGTCCGTCGGCAGGTAGTCAGGCGACCGCGGGGACCGTACGGCTGCGACGGGTCGTCAGGTAGAGGCTGAGCGCGACGTAGTAGACGACGTAGGCCACCGAGATCGCCAGCCACACCGGACTGGGGTCGGGGAGCTGCAGGAGGAGCACGGCGTAGCCGGCCAGCCAGAGGCAGGTCAGGGCGAGCGTGGTCCTCTGCAGCGTCGTGGTGCGGGACGGGTAGACGTAGCCGACCGGCACGAAGACGAGCACCGCGCACACGAGCAGCACGACGGCGACGGCGGTGGTCGACATGTCGAGCACCACGACGTAGAACGCGGCGATGTTCCAGTAGCTAGGGAAGCCCAGGAACAGGTGGTCGTCGGTCTTCGCGTCGACGCGGCAGAACTGGTAGGCCGAGGCGATCAGCGGGATGACCGCCAGCACCGTCGCCGAGGTCCCCTCGCCGAGGTAGCCCGCGCTCCACAGCAGGAGCATCGGCATGAAGGCGTAGGTGATGTAGTCGACGATGTTGTCAAGGAGCGCGCCGTCGAACGACGGGGCGTACCGCTTGACCTGGACCCACCGCGCGAGCATCCCGTCGGTGCCGTCGACGACCATGGCGACGAGGAACAGCCAGAGCGCCCGGACGGTGTCGCCCTCCATGACGGCGACGAACATCAGGAAGGCCAGGACGACCCCTGAGGCCGTGTAGGCGTGGACCAGCCAGGCGGCGACGGTGTGTCGGTACTGCGATGGGGCGGGCACGCGACTCCTCGATCGGACGGGTCCTGCTGCGCAAGGCGGATCATGTCAGACACCGGTGGGATCGGATGCAACCTCCGGCGGCGCGGCCGCGTCCTCACCATGCACCCCGGCCCGCGGGGCGCACGTACGAGAACGGAACAGCACCATGCGCAGCACCCTCCTGGGCGCCGCGACCCTGTCGGTCGCCGCCACCCTCGCCCTGACCCAGCTCACCCCGGCCAACGCCGACAGCATCGGCGTCAAGGACCCGAAGGACCTCGCCCACGGCGCCGACCTCAGGTCGGTGCAGGTCGAGCACAAGGCCCGCAACATCGTCGTGACCACGACCCACACCGACCTGCGCCGGTCCTTCCGGTCCGGGTCGTCGGGCGCGGTCTACCTCGACACCGACCCGGCCGACCCGGGCCCGGAGTACGTCTTCGCCGGCGGCTACTTCGTCGGCACCGACTACCAGCTCGTTGAGGTCGACGGCTTCTCGAACTCGACGTGGGGCGAGCCCGCCGAGGGGTCGTACGCGATGCGGATCGACTACGACGCCGAGCACGTCCGGATGCGGATCTCCCGCGAGACCCTGGGCTCACCGGACGAGGTCCGCGTCGCCGTGCGCGTCGCCGGCTCCCGCCCCGACGGCAGCAACACCCGCCGCGACTGGCTCGGCGAGCCGCGCAGCTTCACCGAGTGGGTCGCGCAGTGACGTGAGCCCCCTCCTCGGTGGTCGAGTAGCCGAGCGAGGAACGAGCGAGGCGTATCGAGACCCGACGCCGCCAACCAGGCGGCGTCGGGTTCTCACATGACGACCCGGACCTCCTGGGGCCAGCCGCAGCCCTCGGCCACCCGGGCGGCCCACATCTTGGCGGTCTCGATGTCGGGGACCTCGATGATCGTGATCCCGCCGAGGTACTCGGTCGTCTCGGTGTAGGGCCCGTCGGTGACGACCATCGTCCCGCTGGTCCCGTCGGCGCTGAACGCCTGGTCCATGTCCTCCACGAGGCCGCCGGCGAAGACGAGGACGCCGGCCTCCTCCATCTCGCGGACCACTGCCGTGCTCGGCTCGACCCGGCTCCGGAACCAGGCCTCGTCGTGGTCCCCGACCCACTGCTGGTGGAAGTAGATGGCGTACTGGGTCATGAGAGCTCCTCCGTCTGGGCCGCCCCGTGCGGCCTGTCACCACTCTGACGGACGACGACCCTCCGGATCGACAGCCGCCACGCGTCACCGGCTCCGCGCCACACTGGTGCGGTGATCTCCCTCGACCTCGCCCGCCGCCTGCACGACGCCGGAGTGGGGTGGACGCCCGGCAACGGGGACCGCTTCTGGGTCCCCGACCGCGAGCTCGACGAGACGATCTTCACCGTGAGCGACATGGTCGTGGAGGTGCGCGACCACGCCGGCGGTCGCGTCCTCGCCTTCAACGGAACGACCGAGTGGGCGCTGGACGCGATCGAGGAGCACGAGGTGGTGTGGCTGCCGCGCCTCGACCAGCTGCTCGACCTCCTCGGCCCGAGCTTCGTGAGCCTCACCGCGCGATCAGGCGGGCACGTCGTCCGCGTGCGATCGGGTCAGTCCGAGCAGGAGCACGTCGACGTGGGTGCCGCCGACGCGGCGGCGCGCGCCGTGCTGCGCCTGCTGGATCAGGGTCAGGCGGACGCCTGACGCGGGCCAGGACTGTCCCCCCGCTCCGAGCAGCAACAGGACGACTCCCAGGACGATGACGCCCAGCAGCACGACGGCGAGGGGGCGTATCCAGCTCGACAGGTCCTTGTCCACGACCAGTCCGGCGACACCCATCGCGACGACCACCAGCCAGGTGCCGCGCCTTTTCGTGCCCCAGCGGCCGGACGCAGGTCACCCGAAGGTGAAGGCGTACGCCGCGGCGCCTGATCGGGCGAACTCGATCTCGATGAGGCGTTCTCGCGCCGGCATGGAGATGCGAGCCAGCTGGTAGAGCCGGGCACCGCAGGACGCCGTCTCCAGCGGCGCTGACATCGACGCCGTGCGAGTCGCCCGGGGCCCCGCCGTCAAGCGTCACCCGAAAGGGGATCGGCCCGTCGTGTCGACTGCTGAGCACCAGGTGCACGTCGCGGCTGAAGAATCGGAAGGCGATCCGTCCGCCGGCGCTGTTCAGCACCGCCTTGTCGGGGGCAATGGTCCACTCGCCGTCCAGCCCCCACCGGTCCAACGGCAGTGGGGCGGGGATCTCGAACCTGCCCGGCTCGACCTCGGACGCCGGGGCCGGGAGGATGCCGAACCCTCCTCCGGAGCCCAGGTACGTCTCGGAGCTGCGCAGGTTGGCCCAGTCCGCCTGCGCCTCGTCGCCTGCGGCTGCGACGGAGACCAGAGCCCTGTCGATGCCCAGGAGTCGCTGGAGACGCCGCTCGGACTCCGCGTAGCGTCCTTCGCCGAAGACGTGGTGCGTCTCCATGCCCTTCCGGTCCAGGAAGTACAACGCCGGCCAGTAGGCGTTGGCGAACGCGTTCCAGATCCGATGGTCGTTGTCGACCACCACCGGATAGTCGATTCCTCGCGTGCGGACCGCACGACGAACCCGCGCGAGGTCGCGTTCGAAGGAGAACTCGGGTGTGTGGACCCCGAGGATGATGAGCCCGTCGTCACGGTAGGCCCGCCACCATGCCCGAAGGTAGGGAGAGGTGCGGATCCAGTTGATGCAGGTGTAGGTCCAGAACTGCACGAGCACGACGTGGCCGTCCAAGGCTGAAGGCGTGAGTGGCGCAGATCCCACCCACGCGGTGGCGCCGGCGAGCGACGGCATGCCACGAGGGCGGGACAGGGCCCATCCGCCGGCTGCGCCCAGCCCGACCGCGGAGCTGCCGACGCCGCCGAGGAGCGCTCGGCGTGTGAGCCCCGGGCGGCCGCCGCGCCCTGGGGTCACCGCGGGGCTGTGCGAAGCCTCGGACTCGCTCGAGATCGCACTCATGGCACCGGCACCTGCGCTCACAGGAACGGGCCCAGGGGCGGGCCCACGAACGGAACCCGGGCGTACGGGTACTCCGGCCTGCGGTTCCGGCGTCCAGCACGTGGGGCCTGCTCGGCAACGGCTTCGGGCGTCGCTTGCAGGGACTCGCGGTGTCGACGGCGAGCAGCGATCAGTCGGCGGTACATGGGAGCCTTCCCGGGTCCGGCACGGGCCTCGTGCCCGGCCTTCGACAGTGCCTCGGGGGAGCCGGCGTCGCACCCGTACCTCCCCCTGGACTGCACCCGGGCCCAGCACCGCCGTGCGGACTGCTCGAACGCCCGGGTCATGCCGGGCGTACCCAGGGGCGCGCGAGCGCCCGGCCGGGCGTGTCCACGAGTACGCTGCAGTCCCTCACCACCGCGCCAGACCATCCAGGAGGAGGCGTCTCATGCCGGTGACCCGGGGATTCTCCCGACGCAGACCCGATTCCGGGGGACGCCTTCCGCCCGGGCAGTACGACGTGGGTCGAGGCTGGCCGGTGCTGACGGCCGAGGCCACCCCGCGCATCGATCGCGCGACGTGGACCATCGACGTCGTCGGCCTGGTGGATCGGCCGACGACGTGGACCTGGCAGGAGGTGCAGCAGCTGCCCGGCTCGTCCTACAGCGGTGACATCCACTGCGTGACGACGTGGTCCAAGTTCGACGTGACGTTCAGCGGCGTCTCCGTGGACACCCTGCTCGCGGCAGCCTCCCCGCAGGCAGAGGCCGGGTTCGTGCTCGCCCACTCCCAGACCGGGTACACGACCAACCTGCCGCTGGCCGATGTCACGGGTGGCAAGGCGTGGGTGGTGTGGGAGTACGGCGGGCGACCGCTGACGGCCGAGCACGGTGGGCCGGTGCGCCTGCTGGTCCCGCACCTGTACTTCTGGAAGTCGGCGAAGTGGATCAGCCGGCTCGAGCTGACCGCGGAGGACCGCCCCGGGTTCTGGGAGCGCAACGGCTACCACGACCGTGGGGACCCGTGGCTCGAGCAGCGCTACCAGGGCGACCCGTGACCGGCGCCGACGACTTCGCGCCGGTAGACTCCGGTGCGACGGCGTGGACGACCGGGCGCATCGTCACCAAGGACTTCCCGGCACCGCACCTGGTCAGGCTCCGCATGCAGGTCGAGGACCGGCGACAGCACTGGCCCGGGCAGCACTACCTCATCCGACTGCGCGCCCCCGACGACTACACCGCGCAGCGGTCGTACTCTGCTGCGTCCGACGACAGCGACCCGCTCGTGGAGCTCCTCGTCGAACGACTGCCCGACGGGGAGGTCTCCGAGTTCCTCGCTGACGTGGCCGAGGTCGGCGACGTCCTCGAGATGCGCGGCCCGATCGGGCGCTGGTTCAGGTGGGACACCCACACCCCGGCGCTGTGCCTGGTGGGCGGAACGGGCGTCGTGCCTGCGGTCGCCATGATCCGGGCGGCACGGCACCTCGGCCGCTCGCACCTCCTCCGCGTGCTGGCTGTCGCCCGGACTCCCGACGAGCTGCCCTACCGCGATGAGCTCGCCCGGGCAGGCGCCACCATCGCCTACACCCGTCACCCGACGAGCGCGCGGGCTCCGGGCCCGCCGACCAGGGCGGAGGTCACCTCGTTGCTCGGCGACGTCGAGCTTGCGTACGTCTGCGGCTCCGCGAGGTTCGCCGAGTTCGCGGAGACGGTCCTGATCGAGTCCGGAATGAGGCTGGACTCGATCCGTGTCGAGCGATTCGGCGTCAGCGGCTGAGCTCGACGGTGCACGTGCTCGACATGGACGTCGCAGCAAGGCCGCGACTCGCCTGCCGGACAGTTGATCAGGGCGTGGTGGTGAAGGGCCCCAAGGAGTTGAGGTCGAGGCGCAGCGACTCGGCCATCGCCCATGCGTTCGGCAGGGTGAAGACGTCGGCGCCGCCGAGGCGGTCCTTCCAACGGGGGACGACCTCGTCGGCGGTCTGCGCGGCGACAGCATCGAGGTACGCCCGGAAGACCGCCCAGGCGTTGGTGGTGTCCACTGGTGCCATCGTGCGGGCCAGGTCGACGCTGGACAGTGCCGCCTCAGCGGTGGCCCGGAGGTCCTCCAAGTACTCGAGCTGCACGCGAACGTCCTCGGGAGTGCCGGTGCGGGTCACGTGGCCGCTGACGAGCTGGTCGAACTCGTAGGCCAGCACCTGTTCGTGGACCCGGAGGTATCCGGGCACGAAGGCGGACAGGGCGAGGTTCGAGAACGGCACCCAGCCGGGAAAGATGACGTCGACCAGCATCAGCACTCGCTGGTTCGGGGCATGGATGATGCTGTTTCCCTCGCTGTGGTTGGGCCCTGGGTAGGACAGGTGCAGGGTGTGGTCTCCGGCGTCGATGGTTGCGTCGTCGTCGAACACGTGTGTCGCCGATGGGCGATGCGGATCCGCCAGCAGCACGAGCCGCTCCGCAGTGGCGCGCTGGGCATGGCGCCTGGCTGCCTCGGGGTAGATCGACATGGCGCCACAGTGGTCGGAGTGGTGGTGGCTGTAGACCACCTGCGTGACGGGCTTCCTGGTGACGCGGTCGATGGCGCGCAGGATGTTGTGTCCGAGCGTCGGAGGAGCGTCCACAGCGATGACCCCTTCGTCGCTGACGACGAACATGGTCTGGTAGCTGCCGTCACCGATCCAGAAGATGCCGTCGGCGATCTCGTCGAGGACGTACCCCTCCTCGGGCACGTCAGGTCCCTTGGCATTCTCAGGGACAGGCGCCGTCGGTCGCGATCGGTGGTGCTCCGCGTCGAGGGAGAAACGGGCTTCGACTGTGGCGCCTGTCGCTGATGGTGTGGTGGTCGACATGGTGTCCTCCAGGTGGGGTGCGGGGTCGGCTCAGTCTGCGGATCCTGATCGCGCCTCGGCACCCGGCAGCTCCCGGGTCCACCCCCCGGGTCCGTGGCACGCGCCTCTCTGCCGGGGCGCGGACCGGGGTCTCCCCGGGCGCGACCTGGAGCCCGGGGGACGAGGGTTCCTGTGCATCACCAGACCACGCTGGTGAACCCTCGAAGGAGACTCAGATGAACCAACCCTCCACGCCACGGTCCGGGACGAGGCGGCTTGTCGCAGCAGCAGGTGCGGCAGCGATGACCCTCGCTGGTCTTGCGGTGCTCGCCAGCACGACTCTGTCGGCCGGCAGCACGCCTCCTGCCTCAACCGTGGCCGCCAAGAAGGTGGACGCCAACATCGGTGTGGTCGCGACAGCCCCGAACCTTCCGCCCGGATTCAAGAGCACCTTCAAGAGCCGCTTCGTGCGTGCCAACGGCATCCTCCAGCACGCTGTGGTCGGCGGTGACGGTCCGCCCCTCCTGCTCGTGCACGGCTGGCCCGAGAACTGGTACGCCTGGCGGCACGTGATGCCCGAGCTCGCGAAGGACTACAGCGTCATCGCCGTCGACCAGCGCGGCATCGGCCGGACCGAAGGTACGGCCAGGGGCTATGACGCAGGCACTCTCGCCGATGACATGGCGGCGCTCATGACCGAGCTGGGTCACGATCGATTCGCCGTCGTCGGTCACGACACCGGAGCCGTCATCTCCTACGCGCTGGCCGCCGACCATCGCGACCGGGTCGAGCGGCTCGCCTTCGCAGAGATCCCCGCCCCCCCCGGCGTCGGCAGTCTCGAGGAGCCCCCGGCGCCGCCGATGTTCGTGCCCGAGCCGCTCAACGACAAGCTGTGGCACATCCCGTTCAACCGTGTGGACGACGACCTGATCCTCGACATGGTCAGCAGCAACGCTGACGCCTACTACCGCTACGAGTACGCGATCCAGGGCGGCGAGACCACCCTGTCCGACTCGGCGATCAGGTACTACATCGACCTCTACACCCGCGACAGGAGTGTCCTCCGGTCCAGCTTCGGGTTCTACCGGGCCTGGGACGAGACCCTCACGCAGAATCGTGCGGTGCGACAGGCCACCGAGCTGACGATCCCTGTCGTGGGGATCGGCGGAGTGGACAGCTGGGGAGACCTCGTCGGGCATGGCATGGAGCCCACGGCCACCGATGTCACGACCGCGGTCGTCCCCGGCGGACACTGGGTCGCCGAGCAGGCTCCCACCCAGCTGCTCGAGGTGCTGACGGAGTTCCTCGCGCCGTACCACTCGGCCGCGACGCGTCGCTCGGACTGAAGTCGTCGACCCGCGTGTGCCCATGACGCTGAGGGGACCGAATCGGCATCCAGCCGTCGGTCCCCTCAGTGCTGGGTGCCGGGGTCGCACCCGGCCAGGCGTCGTGCGCCGGCATGCAGGCCCGGCACCGGACCAGTGAGCCACCGGGCGCGAGCAGGGGCCGGCCAGGGCCAGGGTCGACGTAGCGGCGCCAGGCCGGTGCCGAACGACAGAGCTGTCGAGAAAGGACTCTCCCATGAACGCACCACTGCCGTACGCGGAAACAACCTCCGCGGGCTCGGTCTCGCAGGCCCCCGGTCTGCCGGACGGATTCACCGCGACGTTCACGAGCCATCTGATCGAGGCGAACGGCATCCGCCAGCACGCTGTGATCGGCGGGGAGGGCCCGGCCGTGCTCCTGGTCCACGGGTGGCCCGAGAACTGGTATGCATGGCGCCACCTGATGCCGGAGCTCGCGAAGCAGTACACGGTCGTCGCGGTCGATCAGCGAGGCATGGGTCTGAGCGACAAGCCCGCGGACGGATACGACTCCGAGACGCTCGCCCACGACCTGGCAGCACTGATGCTCGTGCTCGGCCACGACAGGTTCGCAGTCGTCGGCCACGACACCGGCCTGGTGATCAGCTATGCCCTCGCCGCGGACCACCCCGACCGCGTCGACCGGGTGGCACTCGCCGAGGTTCCAGGGCCACCGACGCCGGACCACTCGCCGCCTCTGTTCGCGCCACGCGACGTCAACGACAAGCTGTGGCACATCGCCTTCAATCGGGCCGGTGACATCGCCGAGCAGCTCGTCCGCGGCCGCGAGGCGGTCTTCTTCGGCTACGAGTTCGCCATCCAGGGAGGCCAGGTCCCTGACGCATCGATCGACTACTACGTGCAGGTCCTCTCCGCCCCCGGGGCGCTGTCGGGCAGCTTCGGGTTCTACCGGTCCTGGGACGAGACCATGGCCCAGAACGGAGAACGAGGCGTCCACAGGCTGACGATGCCGGTCCTCGGCATCGGAGGAGAGGCGAGCTGGGGTGGAGCGGTCGGCGGTGCGTTGTCCTCGATCGCCGAGGATGTCGAGACCGTGGTCGTGCCCGGGACGGGCCACTGGGTGGCAGAGGCGGCGCCGGAGGTCCTGCTCGAGGTGCTGGGCGCGTTCCTGGCGCCGTTCGGGGCGCGCGCGGACTCGCGCATCGCCGGGTAGTCGGTCGCCGGGGGTGACGAGACGGAGCTGTTCGTCGGCTGGCGTCCGAGGACGTCACGGCTCTCCTGCCGAGCAAGGCTCCCTCTGGTCAGGACCACGTCGTGACCCTCGGCGCAAGGGGCTACTCTGGCTGCGGAGCCGTCGACCATCCGACATCACCGACGATCTGCGTGCCTGGACGGCCCCTGCCACGGGCAGACGGCGCTGCCGGTGTGATGGCAGCAAGGGACAGCGATGTCACTGCGGCGGGACCCTGTGCCACTGCACGGTCGCACCAGCGAGTGCGCGGCGCTCGACACGTACGTGCAGGTGGCCCGAGCCGGCGACGGTCAGACGGTGGTTCTTCGTGGCGAAGCCGGGATCGGCAAGACAGCTCTGCTCGAGTACGTGGCGGGCAAGAGCGAGGAATGCTGGGTCCTGAGGGCAGTCGGTATCGAGTCGGAGATGGAGCTGCCGTTCGCCGCGCTCCATCAGCTCTCCCAGCCACTTCTCGAAGGCCTGGAACACTTGCCGTTGCCTCAGCGGGAGGCTCTCGAGACGGCATTCGGACTCAGCGCGGGAGAGCCGCCAGACCGTTTCTTCGTGGGCCTGGCGTTGCTCGGGCTGCTCGCTGCCCATGCCGAGGAGCGCCCAGTCGTGTGCCTCGTCGACGACGCTCAATGGCTGGATCGGGCCTCTGTCCAGGCGTTGTCGTTCGTTGCGCGACGCCTCCGCGCGGAGTGCGTCGCCATCGTACTGGCCGAGCGCGACGGAGATGCCCCGAGCGAGTTCGAGGGACTGCCCGAGGTGCGCCTCACAGGATTGTCGGAGGACGACGCGGCCCTGCTGGTCATGTCATCGACCATCGGGCCGGTGGACAGGTCCGTGAGGCAGCGGATCATCGCCGAGGCGAACGGCAACCCCCTTGCCCTGCTCGAGCTCCCGCGCGGACAGACCTCTGCGGCCCTGGCAGGCGGCTACTCGGTCGCCAGCAGGCTCCCGTTGCCCAGCCGGATCGAGGCAAGCTACCGCGGCCGGTTCCGCCTGCTCCCCGCTGACACCCAGCACGTGATGCTGCTGGCATCGGCAGATCCGGTGGGCGACCCCAACCTGTTCTGGCGAGCCGCCTCCATCCTCGGCATCTCGGTCGAAGCAGCGTCGGCCGCCGAGGCGGCTGACCTGCTCGAGATCGACGGACGTGTCGGGTTCCGGCATCCGCTGCTGCGCTCGGCGATCTACCGCGCCGCAACGCCGGCCGAACGACGATCGGCGCACCGTGCCCTGGCCGCCGCCACGGATCCCGAGGTCGATCCCGATCGTCGCGCCTGGCACCGTGCGCAGGCCGTGCTGGGGCCCGACGAGGACGTGGCAGCCGAGCTGCAACGTCGGGCAGGTCGGGCGCAGGATCGCGGCGGGTTCGCTGCCGCCGCGGCATTCCTTCAGCGCTCAGTCGTGCTGACCCAGGATCCAGCGCGAAGGGCTGATCGTGCCCTGGCGGCCGCGGAAGCGAGCCTCCAGGCGGGCGAGTTCGACGCGGCGCTGCGCTTCGTCGGCACAGCGGAGGCGGGGCCCGTTGACGAGCTGGGCCGCGCCCGCGCGAATCGACTTCGTGCAGAGGTGGCGTTCGCCCAGGACCGCGGTGGGGAGGCACCCCTGCTGCTGCGTCAGGCTGCTCGCGACCTCGAGACCCACGACGCGCGTCTCTCGCGCGACACCTATCTCGATGCCTGGGCCGCCGCGCTCTTCGCCGGCCGCTTGGCCCAGGACGGAGGAAGCCTCGAGGATGTCTCGAGCGCCGTGGTGGCTTCGCCCGGCGTCGCGGACCCGCAGCTCCCACGCGACCTGCTGCTCGACGGCCTGGCGAAGGTGTTCACCCACGGGCGGCCCGGTGCTGTGACAGCCCTGCGTCGCGCGGTGACGGCCTTCGCGGAGCCCGCCGTCGCGCAGGAGGAGGTGCTCAGGTGGGGATGGCTGGCTTCGCGAGCGGCCCTCTTCATCTGGGACTACGACCGGGCGCTCGCCATCAGCACGGCTGCGGTGCGGATCGCCCGGGACGCGGGTGCGCTCGAGGCGCTCGCCGTCGTGGACAACGCATGCGGTCAGACCGCCGCCGCGGGCGGCGACTTCGCGAAGGCGGCGATGTTGGCAGCGGAGGTGGACACACTCAAGGAGGCGACGCGCACCCGCATCGCGCCGCACGCTGCACTCGCACTGAGCGGCCTGCGGGGCCAGGAATCGCGGGCCAGCGAGCTGATCGACGGTGTCATGGCGCACGCCGAAGCGCATGGCCAGGGAACTGCGGTGCAGTACGCGAGCTGGGCGAGCTCCGTGCTCCACAACGGCCTGGGCCGCTACGAGGAGGCGCTGCGGGCGGCGGTGCAGGCGACCGAGCTGGGCCCGAGACTGCACATCGCGTCATGGGCGTTGCCCGAGCTGATCGAGGCCGCCACACGGACGGGTCACCCCGCGCGGGCCCGCGACGCGCTCGAACGGCTCGGCGAGCACATCGACGGGTGTGACTCCGAGTGGGCGCTCGGACTGCATGCCAGATCCCGCGCGTTGCTCAGCGAGGACGAATCAGCCGAGCTGCTGTACCGCGAGGCAGTCGATCGCCTGGGACGGACGCAGCTCAGGCCCGAGGCCGCGCGCGCACACCTGCTCTACGGCGAGTGGCTCCGACGGCGTGGACAACGCGTGGACGCCCGGGCTCAGCTCCGTACCGCCCATGACCAGTTCACCGCGATCGGGATGGAGGCCTTCGCAGACCGCGCAGGTCGCGAGCTCGTCGCGACCGGGGAGAAGGTGCGCAGCCGCACCATCGAGAGCCTGGCCGTCCTGACGCCGCAGGAGGCCCAGATCGCCCAGCTCGCGAACGACGGGCTCACCAACCCTGAGATCGGAGCGCGGCTCTTCCTCAGCGCGCGGACGGTGGAGTGGCACCTCGGAAAGGTCTTCGCGAAGCTCGACGTCAAGTCGCGTCGAGGGCTCAGCGTGGCGCTCGCCAAGGCGGGGTTGGCGGCCGTCCCGGCTTCGTGACGGTAGGTCCCCCACGCCCCGAGCGCCCGACCCAACGCGGGGCGTCCGTCTATGGGCGTGTCTCGGGGAACGCCACCCCGGTGTTCGCGTGGCACCGGTAGCCGAAGGGGTTCTTCGCGAGGTACTGCTGGTGGGCGTCCTCGGCGTAGTAGTAGGGCGTCTCGCTGGCGGGCCGGATCTCGGTGGTGATCTCGCCGAGCCCGCGGCGGGCGAGCTCGTCGCCGTAGACCTTGGTCAGCTCCCGGGCGGTCTGCTCCTGCTCGGGCGTGGTCCAGTAGATCGCGGAGCGGTACTGGGTGCCGACGTCGTTGCCCTGGCGCATCCCCTGCGTCGGGTCGTGGATCTCGAAGAACTTCTTGACCAGGTCGGCGTACGACACCACGGACGGGTCGAAGACGACGCGGATGGCCTCCGTGTGGCCGGTGTGGCCGCTGCAGACCTCCTCGTACGTCGGGTGGGGCGTGCTGCCACCGGCGTAGCCGACCGACGTCGACCAGACGCCGGGGAGCTGCCAGTAGATCTCCTCCGCGCCCCAGAAGCAGCCGAGGCCGAGGATCGCGACCTCGTGGCCCTCGGGGACGTCCTCGCTGACGACGGGAGCGTCGAGCACCAGGTGACGACCCAGCGACCACGGCTGCTGCGAGCGTCCCGGGAGCGCCTGGTCGGCGGAGGGCAGGGTCGTGGGCTTGCCGAATCCGAACATGCGCCCATTCTCCCCGGTCGGGCAAGCGGTTCCACGTTCAACTGGACTAGACGTCGTACTACTACCGATGACCCGATCTCCCCGCTGGGCCAGCGTAGGCAGTCACAGCTCATCCTTCGAAAGGAACCTCGTCATGTCCTCACGTCGATCGGTGCGGCAGGTCCTCGTCGCCGTCCTCCTCGGAGTCCTGGTCGGGGGCGGCCTCATGGCCGTCACGCCCGCCGGCGCCGAGGTCAGCAGCGCGGTGGCCACCAACTGGAAGAAGATCTGGAAGAAGAACCTCAAGCCGCTCGCCGACAAGCGCTACTACACCAAGAAGCAGAGCGACGCGAAGTACGCCACGAAGACCGAGTCGGCCGCTGCCGCTGCCGCCGCGCAGTCGGCCGCCACGAATGCCGCGAACTCCGCGACCGATTCGAAGCTGGGGAACTACTACACCAAGGCGCAGGCCGACGCGAAGTACCAGCCGCAGCGTGCGCTGCAGCTCGGACAGTGGTCCATGGGTGCGGCTGCCGTGGGCGGACAGCCTCTCGGCGCCATCACCTTCCCGGAGCCCGTCGGTGCGGCCCCCACCGTCGTCATCCTCGGTGTCGGGGCCCCGTCCACGGTCAACTGCCCGGGCAGTGCCGCCGCTCCCGACGCGCGCGCAGGCTTCCTCTGTGTCTACACCAACCAGGTGCGCAACCAGACCGGGATGTACTCCTACAACAGCCGGACGTGGGGGGCCCAGATCGCCGCGGACGCTACGGGGAACGCCGACAACTTCGCGTGGGGCTCCTGGGCCCTCCGATGAGCCGCCGTCGCGCGGTCACAGGAATCCATCCACCGACCTGACGAGCGAGCGAACGGCCGTCGCATCGGGGGGTGCGACGGCCGTTCCGCTGTCCGGGGGACGGCACGCGGGGACTACCCTCGCGGTGTGACCCAGGAACGTGCCAACAAGGCCGGTTTCGAGACGCGTGCGATCCACGCCGGCTACGAGCCCGACGCGATGACCGGGGCGGTCAACCCGCCCATCTACGCCAGCAGCACCTACAAGCAGGACGGCGTCGGCGGGCTGCGCGGCGGCTACGAGTACAGCCGCTCGGCCAATCCCACCCGTACGGCCCTCGAGGGCGCGCTGGCCGCGGTCGAGGAGGGGGAGCGGGGCTTCGCCTTCGCCTCCGGGCTGGCTGCCGAGGACACGATCATCCGGGCCCTGACCCGGCCCGGCGACCACGTCGTCATCCCCGACGACGCCTACGGCGGCACGTTCCGCCTGTTCGACAAGGTCGCCAAGGTCTGGGGCCTCGACCACAGCCCCGCCCCGGTCGCCGACACCGGTGCCGTGGCCGCGGCGATCGAGCCGGGCCGTACGAAGCTCGTGTGGGTCGAGACGCCCACCAACCCGATGCTCGCCATCGGCGACATCGAGGCCCTCGCGACCGTGGCGCACGACGCGGGCGCGCTGCTCGTGGTCGACAACACCTTCGCCTCGCCCTACCTCCAGCAGCCGCTCACGCTCGGCGCGGACGTGGTGGTCCACTCGACGACCAAGTACGTCGGCGGGCACAGCGACGTCGTCGGGGGAGCGGTCGTCGTGCGCGACCTCGACCTGGCCGAGAAGATCGGCTTCCACCAGAACGCCATGGGTGCGGTCGCCGGTCCGTTCGACGCGTTCCTCACCCACCGCGGCCTCAAGACGCTGGGCGTACGCATGGACCGCCACTGCGACAACGCCGAGCGCCTCGTCGCGTTCCTCGACGGCGACCCGCGGGTCGCCGAGGTGATCTACCCCGGACTGACCGCCCACCCCGGCCACGAGGTCGCGGCCCGGCAGATGAAGCGCTTCGGCGGGATGATCTCCTTCCGCGTCGCCGGCGGCGAGCAGCAGGCGCTGGCCGTCTGCGAGCGGGCCGAGGTCTTCACCCTCGGCGAGTCGCTCGGCGGCGTCGAGTCGCTCATCGAGCACCCCGGTCGCATGACCCACGCCAGCGTCGCCGGCACCGACCTCGAGGTCCCCGCCGACCTGATCCGCCTCAGCGTCGGGATCGAGAGCGTCGACGACCTCGTCGCCGACCTCGACCGGGCACTGGGCTGAGCGTGGACGCCCCCGAGGTGCCCGACGTCCGGTTCTCGCTCGCCAACGAGCGCACGTTCCTCGCCTACGAGCGCACCGCGATCGGGCTGGTCGCCGCGGCGCTGGCGGTCTTCCACCTGCTCGAGCCGTCGCTGACGCAGAAGGCGCTCGGTCTGCTCCTCCTCGCGTCCGCGGTCATCGCCGCCGGCGGGGGTTGGCTGCGCTACCGCCAGGCCGACCGGGCGATCCGGTCGGGCCACGACCTGCCGACCGGCACCACGGTCCACCTGATGGCGGCCGCGGTGCTGGTCGTGATCATCGCCGCCGGCATCTCGGTGGTGGTGTGAGCACCGGGGCGGTGGTGTGCGTCGACTTCGGCTCCACGTTCACCAAGGCGGCGCTCGTCGACCTCGCGACCGGAGACCTCCTCGCCACCGCCAGCCACCCGACCACCCTCCCGGGCGGTGGCGGACGGGCGAGCGGGGATGGTGACGTCCTCGACGGGTACGACGCGTGCGTGGCCGCACTCGTCGAGCAGGACCCCCGCGCAGCCGACGCCGACGTGCTCGCGTGCTCCAGCGCCGGCGGCGGCCTGCGGATCGCCGTCGTCGGCAACGAGGAGCTCGTGACCGCCGAGGCCGGGCGCCGCGTGGCGCTCTCCAGCGGCGGCAAGGTCGTGCTCGTGCTGCACGGCGGCCTCGACGCCGACAAGCTCGCTGCGCTGCGACAGGCCGAGCCCGACGTGGTCCTGCTCGTCGGCGGCACCGACGGCGGCAACGCCGAGGTGCTCGAAGGGGACGCCGCCTTCCTGTCCCGGGTGCCGTGGCCGGGCCCCGTCGTCGTGGCCGGCAACATCGAGTCGCAGCCGCTGGTCGCCGACCTGCTGGCGGCGTCCGGCACGCCCCACGTCCTGGCCGACAACGTCGTCCCGCGCATCGGCGTACTCGCCCCCGACGGCGCCCGGCGCGCGATCCGCGAGATCTTCCTCAGCCACGTCATCGGCGGCAAGCACCTCAGCAGCCGCACCGACGCCCGCGGACGCACCTTCACCGAGATGGTGCGCGGCGCCACGCCCGACGTGGTGCTCACCGGTGTCGAGCTGCTCGCCCGCGGCCTCGACGACGAGCACCCCGGCGCCGGGGACGTCGTGGTGGTCGACGTCGGCGGCGCCACCACCGACGTGCACAGCGTCGTCGAGCTCGACCCGGAGGACAGCGGGCTCGCCCGCGAGGTCGTCGCGACCACGCCCGTCACGCGCACCGTCGAAGGCGACCTCGGCATGCGCTGGTCGGCGATCTCCACCGTCGAGGCGGCATGGGGCTCCGACCCTTCGACAGGGTCAGCACACCGCCTGCACGACGCCGCCGTACGCCGCCGCACCGCCCCGGACTTCCTGCCCGACAGCGACGCCGAGCGCGACGCCGACCTCGCCATCGCGACCGCCGCCGTACGCCTCGCGCTCGAGCGCCACGCCGGCCGCAGCAAGGTCGTCCTGAGTCCCGAGGGGCGCGTCGTCGAGCGCAGCGGCAAGGACCTCCGCGAGGTCGACCTGCTGGTCGGGTCGGGCGGCGTGCTGCGCCACGGCGGGCCCGACGCCGTACGCCGGGTGCTGGCGCCCGCGACCGGTGATGCCTTCGAGGGCGGCTGGCAGCTGCCGCGCGACCCCGCCGTCGTCGTGGACCGCGACTACGTGCTGGCCGCAGCCGGCCTCCTCGCCGACGACCACCCCGTCACGGCGCACCGGCTCGTGCGCCGTCTGGTCCCGGCCGGGATCGGTAGCGTGACCACGTGAGCGAGCAGCCCCCGCGCGGGCACGACGAGCCCGACGGAGTCGACCGCGCCGTCGACCGGGCCGCCGCAGCGCCCGTCGCTGCGGACGAGGAGACCCGGCGACGGCGTCTCTTCCAGGCGCTGGGCCGCGGCGAGGACGACGACCGGCTGACCGAGCGGTTCGTCGCGCAGTGGGCACAGCTGCGCGCCGAGCGCCGCGCCGAGCCCGTCGTCACGACCGGACCCTCCAACTTCAGCCGGGCCCAGGTGCCGTGGGGTCTCGACCTCGCGGCAGCGTGGTCGTGGCGGCTGATCGTGATCGCCGCGGCCGGCCTCGGCGTGCTGTGGCTGATGAGGTTCTTCGCGGTGATCACGCTCCCGATCGCCATCTCGCTGCTGATCGCTGCGCTCGCCAGCCCGATGGTCCTGGCGCTGCGCCGCATCGGCCTGCCCCGCGGCCCGTCCACCGGTGTGGTGATGGTGCTCGGGATCGGCACCGTCGCGATGCTGCTCACCTTCGTGGGCCAGCAGGTGGCGCAGGGGGCGAGCGACCTCGCCGACTCCGTGGTGACCGGTCTCGACCAGATCCGCGACTGGCTGCGCAACGGGCCGCTCAACGTCTCCGACTCCCAGCTCGACGCCTACCTCGAGGGCGTGCAGGGCGCCGTCTCCGACAGCACCGGCGCCGACGGCATGGTCACCCGGGTGACCGAGGTCGGCACGGCAGTGGGCCACGTGGTCGCCGGCTTCTTCATCGTCCTGTTCTCGACCTACTTCTTCCTCGCCGACGGACAGCGCATCTGGGCGTGGCTGGTCCGGATCGCCCCCCGGGCCGCGCGCGAGCGGGTCGATGCCTCGGGTCGCGTGGCCTGGGTGTCCCTGACCCAGTTCGTCCGCGCCACGGTCCTGGTCGCGATGGCCGACGCCGTCGGCATCATGGCCGTGGCATGGTTC
The DNA here is from genome assembly GCF_059567905.1 of Nocardioides sp. BGA-UO-ETr-FS32. Taxonomy (NCBI): domain Bacteria; kingdom Bacillati; phylum Actinomycetota; class Actinomycetes; order Propionibacteriales; family Nocardioidaceae; genus Nocardioides; species Nocardioides sp. BGA-UO-ETr-FS32. The sequence continues at coordinate 560,419 of NZ_JCAQOX010000014.1, forward strand.
CTCGACGTCCCGTTCGTCGTCGCGATCGGCGTGCTCGTCTTCCTCGGCGCCTTCGTGCCGATGATCGGCGCGACCCTCGCGGGGTCGGTCGCGATCCTCGTCGCGCTCGTCGACCAGGGGCCGTGGACCGCGCTGCTGATGTTCGGCGGCGTGATCCTGGTGCAGCAGATCGAGGGCCACATCCTCCAGCCGTTCCTGATGGGCCGTTTCGTCTCGCTCCACCCGCTCGGCGTGATCGTCGCGATCGGCTGCGGAGTGCTCGTCGCCGGCATCGCGGGCGCGCTCATCGCCGTACCCCTGGCCGCCGCGGGCAACGCGGTCGCGCAGCACCTCGCGTCCTACACCTCCATCGGCGAGGAGGACCACGACGAAGCCCTCGACCTCGACATCGGACCGCCACCGACCGAGGCCGACCGGCTCCCCGCCGACGACAGTCCCCTCGCCGGCCCCGACGCGCACGACGACGAGAAGGACCCCTCATGACCGCGGAATGCACCCTGGCCGACATCCTGGCCGCGCGCGAGATGCTCGAGGGCGTCACCGTGACCACGCCCATGGAGGAGTCGCGCTGGCTCTCCGCGCTGGTGGGCGGCCCGGTGTCGCTGAAGTGCGAGAACCTCCAGCGCACCGGTTCCTTCAAGTCACGCGGCGCCTACGTCCGCATCGCCCGGCTCTCCCCCGAGGAGCGGGCCAAGGGCGTCGTCGCAGCGTCGGCCGGCAACCACGCCCAGGGCGTGGCCCTCGCGGCCTCGACCCTCGGCATCTCCTCCACCGTCTTCATGCCCGAGGGGGCGCCGATCCCCAAGGAGAAGGCCACCCGCGGCTACGGCGCCGACGTCGTCTTCCACGGTCGCTACCTCGAGGACTCCCTCGCGGCGGCGCGCGAGTTCTCCGAGCAGACCGGTGCGGTCCTCATCCACCCCTTCGACCACGTCGACATCGTGGCCGGCCAGGGGACGCTGGGCCTCGAGGTCCTCGAGCAGTCGCCCGACGTGCGCACGGTGCTGGTGCCGACCGGCGGCGGCGGGCTGCTGGCCGGGGTGGCGATCGCGATCAAGGCGCTGCGCCCCGACGTACGCGTGGTGGGCGTGCAGGCCGAGGGCGCGGCGGCGTACCCCGGGTCGCTCGCGGCCGGGCACCCCGTGCCGCTCGAGTCGATGAGCACGATGGCCGACGGCATCGCGGTCGGGCGCCCGGGCGACATCACCTTCGCCGCGGTTCGCGACCACGTCGACGAGATCATCACCGTCTCCGAGGAGTCGCTCTCGCGAGCCCTCCTCGCGCTCATCGAGCGGGCCAAGCAGGTGGTGGAGCCCGCGGGCGCCGCTGCGGTGGCCGCGCTGCTCGACAACCCCACGGGCTTCGAGACCCCGGTCGTCGCGGTCCTGTCCGGCGGCAACATCGACCCGCTCCTGCTGAGCAAGGTCATCCGCCACGGCCTGGCCGCCGCCGGGCGCTACCTCTACCTGCGCGTGTGCATCCCCGACCTCCCCGGCGGTCTCGCGTCGCTGCTGTCCGAGGTCGGGGCCGAGGGCGCCAACGTCCTCGAGGTCGCCCACGAGCGGATCTCCCCGTCGCTGACCCTCAACGAGGTCGAGGTGCGCATCCAGCTCGAGACGCGGGGCGAGGCGCACGCCGAGCACCTGATGGCGCGGCTGCGCGAGCGGGGCTACCGGGTCAACGACTGAGCGGTGCGCCCGCCCGCTCCGGATGGCTCCCCGTGAGCGGTGGCCCAGCCACATTCGACGGCGCGCGCACGTGGGTCAGGCACCGCTCCGGCACGGACACGCCCAGAAATGCGCCGGAGCGGTGCGCCAGCCACATTCCGACGCTCCGGAATGTGGCTGTCGCACCGCTCCACCAGGTGGTCGCTCGCGGTGGCGCTGGACGCGCTCAAGCCTTGTAGGGCTCCGCGTCGACGATCGTGACGCTCAGCTCCTTGCCGTTGGGCGCGGTGTAGGTGACCTTGTCGCCCTTGGTCTTGCCGTTGATCGCGGCGCCCATGGCTGACTCGGGCGAGTAGACGTCGAGGGTGTCGCCGTCGGAGAGGTTCTCGCGGGCACCCAGGAGGAACTTCTCCTCGTCGCCGCCGCCGAAGTCGACCGTCACGACCATGCCGGGCTCGACGACACCGTCGTCGGGGGGCGTCTCACCCACCTCGGCGCGACGCAGCATGTCCTCGAGCTGCCGGATCCGGGCCTCCTGCTTGCCCTGGTCGTCCTTGGCCGCGTGGTAGCCGCTGTTCTCCTTGAGGTCGCCCTCGTCGCGCGCGGCGGCGATCTTCTCGATGATCTCCTGCCGCTTGGGGCCCTTGAGGTCGTCGAGCTCGGCCCGCAGCTTGTCGTAGGCCTCCTGGGTCAGCCAGATGGTGCCCTGGTCGGTCATGTCACTACTCCTGCTCACGTGGTACTGGGATGCGGGTGTGCCTCAGCGCACCCGCATCGGGTCGATTGATCGTCTTCCGTCCGATCGGAGTCGGCGCGGCGACGGACGTCGGCCAGCGCACCCGGACGGGCAGAACGATCAGGTTAGCAAGCCCGGGGCAAAAGCGCAGGTGGACGACTCAGCGCGGACGCGGCTGGCCGTCCGCGGTGCAGCCCAGCTTCTCGACGGTGGTCGCGCGCCGCTCGGTGCGGACGACCACCTCGTTGGTGCCGGCGACGGGGGTGAACTCCAGCTCGCCGACGGCCGACTTGTCCTCCGACAGCGCCCGCACCCGGCAGCTGGCGTCCTGCACGCCGTCCTCGAGGCGTACGTCGACGCGGGCGCGGATCTCGTAGTCGCTGGTCACCTCGTAGGTGATGACCTCCGACGACACCTCCGGCGTGCTGTGGAACCACGCGGTCCAGGCCAGCCAACCGAGGCCGACGACGGCGAGGAGGACGGCGATGCCGATGGTCACCGGGCGCTGCCAGCGCGAGGGCGCGCCGTAGCGGTCGGTGAGGTCGGTGGTCACGCGTCAAGCGTAAGCGGCCCCTCCTAGACTGAAGCCCATGCCCCAGCCCTCCGCAGACCGGCGCAGCGACAAGCCCCGCGCCGGCCTCCGCCTGATGCACGTCCACGCCCACCCCGACGACGAGTCGAGCAAGGGGGCGGCGTCGACTGCGAAGTACGTCACGGAGGGCGTCGACGTCCACGTGGTCACCTGCACCGGCGGCGAGCGCGGATCGGTCCTCAACCCCAAGATGGACCGACCCGACGTCTGGGAGAACATTTCCGAGATCCGCCGCGAGGAGATGCACCGCGCGCGCGACATCCTGGGCGTGCGACAGGACTGGCTCGGCTTCGTCGACTCCGGCTGGCCGGAGGGCGACCCGCTGCCCCCGCTGCCCGAGGGGTGCTTCGCGCTCGTGCCGCTGGAGGAGGCGACCGAGCGCCTCGTGCGGCAGATCCGCGACTTCCGCCCGCACGTGATGACGACCTACGACGAGCGCGGGGGATACCCGCACCCCGACCACATCCGCTGCCACGAGGTCTCCGTCGCCGCGTACGCCGCCGCGGGCGACCCGGAGCGCTTCCCCGACGCGGGCGATCCGTGGCAGCCGATGAAGCTCTACTACCACCACGGCTGGAGCTGGGCGAAAACCCACGCCCTCCACGAGGCGATGCTGGCCCACGACCTGGAGTCGCCCTACGAGGAGCGGTTGAAGAACTGGGAGCGCGAGCCCGAGTGGGACGAGCGCATCACCACCCGGGTGCCGTGCGGTGACTACTTCGGGGTCCGCGACCAGGCCCTGCTGGCCCACGCCACGCAGATCGACCCCGACGGCATGTGGTTCGCCATCCCGCACGAGATCCAGCAGAAGGTGTGGCCGACCGAGGACTACGAGCTGGTCGAGTCGACGGTCGGGCGCGAGCTGCCCGAGGACGACCTGTTCGCCGGGATCCCGACGCCCGCGCCCTGACGGGGGAGTGGGATGATGGAGCCATGCTCGACCTGCTGATCGTCCTGGTCCAAGACCCGACCCCCGAGCCCACCCAGGTGAAGGCCGGGCCGCTGGGCTTCGCGATCTGGATCTTCATGATCCTCGCGGTGGTCGTGATCGCGTTCAGCCTCGTCAAGCAGCTGCGCAAGGCCCAGGCGGCCAAGGACGCCGGCGTCTACGGCGACGAGCCGGTCCAGCGCACCGACGAGACGGACGCCCCGGGCGCCCCGGGCTCGTCCGCCACCACCGACGAGCGCTGAGCCTCACCCGCTCCGGGGGCGTCCCGGGAGCCACCAGTTCCACTCGCCGAGCAGCGTCATCGACGCCGGCAGGAGCAGCCCGCGCACGATCGTGACGTCGATGAGCACGGCCACGGTCATCCCGACGCCGATCTCCTTCACCGCGACGAGCTCGCCCAGCGCGAACCCGAGGAACACGATCCCGATCGCGACGGCGGCGAGGGTGACGACCGGGCCCGACGCGGTGATGCCGGTCAGCACGGCGTGGTCGCTGAGCGCGCGCGGGTCGGGCGTACGCCCGCGCCTGCGCGTCGTACGGGTCGCGTGCGCCTCGTCCCACGCCTCGCGGATCCGGGCGACGAGGAAGACGTGGTAGTCCATCGACAGCCCGAACGCGAACATGAACAGCAGCAGCGGCGTCGTCACGTCGAGCGCGCCCCAGGAGTCGAACCCGAGCAGTGACGCCCCCCAGCCCCACTGGAAGACGGCCACCACGACGCCGAGCGTCGCGCCGAGGGAGAGCAGGTTCATCGCCACGGCCTTGAGCGGCACGACGACCGAGCGGGTGAGGAGCCCCAGCAGCAGGGCCGTGAGGAGCGCGACGACCAGCACGGCCAGTGGTGCCCGGTCGGCGAGCGCGTCGCGGGTGTCGACCAGCTCGGCGGTGGGGCCGCCCACCAGGACCTCGGAGCCGAGGTCGGCGGCGCGCAGCCGGCGTACGAGCTCCTGGCCGTCGGGCCCGTCGTAGTCCCCGGCGGCGTCGGGCTCGGGCTCGACCAGGACCTGGCTGACGTCCCCCGGGAGCGGGTCGAGCAGCATCACGTCCGCGACGCCGGGGATGCCAACCAGCGCGGCCATCGCGTCCGCAGTCTCCTGGGAGGAGTACTCCGCATCGACGAGCACCGTGATCGGGGTGGGCGCCTGCTCGGGGAACCGGTCCTCGATCGCGGCCTGCGCGAGTCGCGGCTCGCTGTCGCGCGGCAGCGAGCGGGCGTCGGAGTTGCGGAGGTCGAGCGACAGCAGCGGCCAGCTGAGCAGCAGCAGGAGCGCGGTGCACCCCAGCAGGACCGGCCACGGCCGGCGCTGGGCGACCCGGGCGAGGCGCGGGAGGAGCGCGTGCGCGCTGGGGGTGCCGCCGAGGACCCGGCCGGGGGTCGGCGCCGGGATGCGGGCCTCGGCCACCGTGACCAGCGCCGGGGCGAGGGTGAGCCCGGACAGCGTGGCCGCCGCGACCGCGACCAGTCCGCCGACGGCCATCGGTGAGAGCACCGGGTCGCCCAGCAGCAGCAGTCCGGCGAGGGCGGTGCCGACGGTCAGTCCGGACACGAGGACGGTGCGACCCGACGTGGCGAGCGTGCGCCCCAGCACGACGGCGGTGTCCGTACGCCCCGGGGCTGCGGCGCGCTCCTCCCGGAAGCGCCCGAGCACCAGCAGGGCGTAGTCGACCGCGAGGCCCAGGCCGAGGAGCGTCACGACGTTGACGGCGTACTCGCTGACCGGGGTCAGCCGGGCGAGCCCGGCGAGCGCGAGGAGCGAGAGGCAGACGGCGCCGAGGGCCGCGACCACGGGCAGGGCGCCCACCACGAGGCCACCGAGCACGAGCGCGAGGATGCCGAGCAGCACGACGATCGCGATGCCCTCGCCGCGGGCAGCGTCCTGGATCGCCTGCTCGGCGAACGCCTCCTCGGCGAGCAGCGGCCCGCCGACCAGCACCTCGGGCATGGCGACGCGGCGCAGCGTCGCGTCCACCCGCTCGACGGCGGCCAGGGCCCGGTCGCGGTCGACGGTGGGGTCGATCTCGACGGTGACGGTCGTGCCGGTCCGGTCGGCGTTGACGAGGTGCTGCGCGCCGGTGGTCCACGGGTCGCGCACCTCGACGACGTCGGGCAGGTCGCGGACCTCGTGCATCACCTCGCTGGCCTGGCCGATGACGTCGATGCCGTAGATGTCGGCGCCGGAGAACACCGCCACCACCAGCTCGCCCTCGGGGTCGACGGCCTCGAGACGCCGCTCGAGCTGCGCGGACTCGGAGTCACCGCGACCGGGGTCCGGGGCCTCGGCGGCGTCGAAGACGGAGCCGCCGAGGGTCGCGCCGAGCAGGACGAGGACGGTCCACGCCCCGACGACCCAGCGTCGCCACCGGTGCAGGAGGCGTCCCAGGTCGTCGAGCACGAGCGTGACTGTAGCCATTTCGCTCGCTTCTGGCGATCGTCAGGCAAAAGTTGCTCACAAGCGAGCGGCGGGGTGCCGCCGTCCTGGCGGCCGCCGTCGCGACCAGCCTCGGTGCGGCGCTGCCGAACGCGTCCGCGGTGCCCGCCGGCGACGAGCCCGGCGTGACCATGCGCGCCTTCCAGCTCGGCCGGCCCATCTCCGAGCTCTGCACGCTCAAGGCCGGCCAACGTCGACCAGCTCAAGCAAGTCATCGACTGGGACGCGCCCGACGACTTCAGCGGTCTCCAGGACGACTTCGTCGTCGAGCCGTCGATTGCGAGGGCCGGGTCGTGCTCCGGACCCCGCGGCGCGTGAAGGCCGTGCTGGTCGTCCGGTTCGAGGACGGCAGCACCCAGCGGGTGAGTGTGCGGCTGACCCGCTGACAGTGCCGGGGTGGTCGGGCGCTGGCAGCTGTTAGCGCCCGGCCACCTCGGCCGTCTGGTCCGCCTGCGTCCGGACCAGCCGGACCAGGCAGTCCCACGCCGTACGCCGCTGCTCACCGCCGTGCGGGTCCTCGGTAGTGACCTCCCGGGCGACGCGCTCGGCGCGCAGCACCTCGACGTCGATCCCCTCGAGGTCGCCGAGGACGTCCTCGGCGGTCATCAGCACGGACGGGTCCTGCGGACCGCCGGTGCCCTCGGCCAGGTTGGTCGCGTCGTGCGCGACGAGCAGGAGAGTGCCACCCGGGCGAAGCATCCCGACCGCGCTCCGCACTGCCCGCCTCCGGTCGGCGGGCGGCAGCTGGAGGTAGGCGACCACCACGAGGTCGACCGGTGCCGGTGGCTGCCACGTCGTCACGTCGGCGCAGACCCACGTGACGTCGAGGTCGCCCGCGACCCGGGCGCCCTTGTCGAGCGCGACCTGCGAGAAGTCCACGGCCGTGGCTGACCAGCCGCGCGAGGCGAGCCAGATGGCGTTGCGTCCCTCGCCCGCGGCGAGGTCGACGGCCCGTCCCGGAGGCAGGTCGGCGAGCTCGGCGGCCACGAACTGGTTGGGCTCGCGCGACCAGACCAGGTCGCTGGCGGCGTACCGCTCGTCCCACGCGTGTGCGTCCATGTCCTCAGGGTAGGCCTGCCCGGCGCGTCGCCAACTGGTGAGTTGGCGAGTTGGGTGGGCTGTGGGGCCTGGATCGGGCCCCCAAGTCGCCAACTGACGGGTTGGTCCGCCAACTGGTGAGTTGGCGCACGGCCGCCCGCCGCACGAGCCACCTCAGTCGACGGCCACCAGCAGCAGCACCCGCGCCTCCTCGGGGTCGAGGACCGGCAGGGCGACGCCGACGGTGGCGAGCACCCGGCCGGTGGACTCGGTGCCGTGCACGGACCAGGCGCCGGTGAGGTCGGCGCCGCCGGGCCCGCGGGGCATCTCCTCGGTGACCCGGTAGCGGCGGTCGGGGTCCAGGCCGGTCAGGCGCAGCGGTGCGGGGTGCTGGGTCGCGGTCGCGGCCACCGTCGCGACGACGTACCACGCCTCCGAGCGGTCCGCGCCGACGACGCCGGTGACGAGCACGGCGGGGTCCGGGTGGTCGGGGTGGACCAGGGTGCCGCTGCCGATGAGCGGGCGCACGCGCTTGTGCAGCTCGATCCACGAGCGCAGCTCGGCGAGCTCGGCCTCGCCGAGGCGGGACATGTCCCACTCGATGCCGAACCAGTGGAGCAGGGCGGTGGCGGCGCGGTAGCGCAGGGTGTGGGTGCGCCCCGTCGTGTGGGACGTCGGACCGCCGACGTGCGAGCCCATCAGCTCCGGCGGCACCAGCAGCGAGGTCCACCGCTGGAGGTGCTGCCGCTCGAGCGGGTCGATGGTGTCGCTGGGCCAGATCCGGTCGGTGCGGGCCAGCACCTCCGCGTCGACACGGGCGCCGCCCGAGGAGCACGACTCGATCTCGAGGGCGGGGTGGGCCTCGCGCAGCTCGTCGAGCAACCGGTACGCGGCGAGGGTCTGGCCGTGGACGGCGGGACGGCCGTCGTGGGTGACGTCGGTGAGGTCGCGGTTGTGGTCCCACTTGAGGTAGGCGACGTCCAGCTCGTCGAGCAGCGCGAGGAGCGCGGCGCGGAGGTCGGCGTACGCCCCCTCGTCCTGCAGGTCGAGGACCTGCTGCTGGCGCCACTCGGGCGGTGCGGCCGCGCGGCCGCGCAGCACCCGCTCGGGGTGGGTGCGGGCGGTCTCGGAGTCGAGGTTGACCATCTCGGGCTCGACCCACAGCCCGAACTCCATCCCGCTCCCGCGCACGTGGTCGACCAGCGGGCCGAGGCCCTGCGGCCACACCTCGGGGTCGACCGTCCAGTCGCCCAGCCCGGCCGTGTCGTCGCGCCGGCCGAGGAACCAGCCGTCGTCGAGGACGAAGCGCTCCACCCCCACCGAGGCCGCGACGTCGGCCAGCTCGGCGATCCGCTCGAGGGAGTGGTCGAAGTAGACCGCCTCCCACGAGTTGGCGACGACCGGCCGCTCGGTGCGCGCACGGGGCGTCACCGATCGCAGGTGGGCGTGGAAGCGGTGGCTCATCGGGTCCAGCCCGGCGGGCGAGAAGGAGCCGAGCAGCAGTGGTCCGTCGTAGGTCTCGCCGCGGGCGAGCACCACCTCGCCGGGCGACAGCAGCTCGCCGCCGCCGAGGAGGACCTCGCCCTCGGGCGTGCGCTCGGCGTAGTGGGTGTGGTTGCCGCTCCACGCGGTGTGGACCGCCCAGAGCTCGCCGGCGCCGAAGTCGAACCCCGGGGTGCCGGCGACCATGACCAGGGTGGCGTCATGACCCGTACGCCCGTGGCGGGCGTCGCGGCGGTGCGTGCCCTGCACCCACGGGTGCCGCTGTGGGGTGCGCTCCTTGCACCAGCGACCCGTCAGGTCGAGCAGCTCGGTCGCGTGCGCGCCCACGGGCAGCACGGTGAGGACCGAGGCCAGGTGGAGGTCGCCGTCGGCGGTGTTGGTCACCGACGTGCGCGCGTGCAGCAGGCCGGCCTCGTCGAGGGACAGCTCGACCCGGACCGCCCAGCCGGCCTCGTCGTCGGTGGAGGTGCAGGTGAGGTTCGCGTCGTCGGCGCGCACGTCCCAGTCGACCAGGCTCGGCGCCGCGGCAGTGGCGCTGCCGCCGACCCGGTGCCCGGCCAGGGCGGGCGTGCCGGAGTAGCCGCGGGTGCCGTCGGGGACGAGACCGGTGCTGCGGGGACCGTCGTACGCCGAGCGCGCGGCGCCGGGCCGGCGTGCGGTCGCCAGCGCGGTGAGGCCGGCGTCGTCGAGGTCGCCGAGCGCGGCACCCCAGTGCAGGAGGACCGGGATGCCGTGGTCGTCGCGGCCCAGCACGAGGCTGACACCGGCACGAGTGAGGTGGACCGGAGCGTGGGACGGAACGCTCATGCGTCGTCCGCCACGTCGAGCTCGTCCTCGTCGTCGTCGACCGGGTCGACCACGACCAGCTCGCCGACGTGGTCGGCCAGCGCCCCGCTGGCCTGGGCGGAGAGCCCGGAGTCGGTGACGAGCACCGCCGCCTCGGACAGGGCGGCCATGCTGCTGAGACCCACGACGCCCCACTTGCTGGAGTCGGCGCACACGATCAGGCGCCGCGAGCGCTCGATCATCGCCCGGTTGGTCTCCGACTCGAGCAGGTTGGGCGTGCTGAACCCGGCCCGGACGTCCATGCCGTGCACGCCCATGAAGAACGCGTCGACGTGGAGGCTGCGCAGCGACGACACCGCGACCGGGCCGACGAGCGCGTCGGACGGGGTGCGCAGGCCGCCGGTCAGCAGCACCGACGTGGTGGCGTCGCCGGTGCGGTGCAGGACGTCGGCGACCCACACGGAGTTGGTCACGACGGTGAGGTTGGGGATGCGCGCGATGTGCTCGGTCAGCGCGTGGGTGGTGGTGCCGGCCGAGACGGCGATGGCCATCCCGGTGTGCACCATGTCGGCGGCCGCGCGGGCGATCGCCTCCTTCTCGCGGCGACGCTGCACGGACTTGGCGGCGAAGCCGGGCTCGGACGACGACGGCTCGGCCACGGCCAGCGCCCCGCCGTGGACCTTCTCCAGCAGCCCGTCGCGGTGCAGGGCGACCAGGTCGCGGCGCACGGTCATGTCGGAGACGCCGAGCAGCTCGACGAGGTCGGTGACGCGCACCGTCCCGTCACGGCTCAGCTCGGCCAGGATCCGGCTGCGGCGCTGCGCGGCGAGCATCAGCTGCTCCCGCCCGGCGCCGCGGCCTCGCGGACGGCCTCCCGGACCACGGCCACCCCGCCGGCCGGGACGGCCAGGTCGCCCGCGACCTCGCGCCCGGTGACCAGGTCGGTGCCGCGCACGTCGACCGCGGCGGGTGCGTCGCCGTGGTTGATCACGAACAGCCAGCTCGCGTCGGCGCCCACCCGCCTGGTCACCTCGACCAGGTCCGCGGCGCCGGGCAGCGTCTCGATGCCGGTCTCCGCCACCAGCCGGTCGACAAGGGCGTCGGTGCCGCCGCGGTCGAGCCTCGTCGCGACGTACCACGCGACCCCGGATCCGACCTCGCGCCGGGTCACCGCGGGCAGGCCCGCGGCCGGGCCGTCGGCGTACGTCGCGACCGCCTCGGCGCCGGTGAGCTCGAGGTCCTCGGCCCAGGTGTCGGCGGTGACGGCGCCGCTCCCGAGGCCGTCGACGCCCACCGTCTCGCCCGCGAGCAGGGGCAGGAGCTCGGTCGTGCGTACGCCGAGCAGGTCGCGGAAGGCACCCGGGTAGCCGCCGAGGCGGATGTGGTCGTTCTCGTCGACGATGCCGCTGAAGTAGGTGATGACCACCGTGGCGCCGGCCTCGGCGGCAGCGGTCAGCGCGGCGACGGCGGCGTCGCTGACGAGGTAGAGCGTGGGCACCACGACGAGCCGGTAGGAGGAGAGGTCGGCGCTGGGGTGGACCACGTCGACGCCCACGCCCCGGGCCGACAGGGAGCGGTGCAGGTCCTCGGCCCGGTCGCGGTAGCGCACGTCGATGCTCGGGTGGGAGTCGAGCTCGCAGCCCCACCACGCCTCGTAGTCGAACAGGATCGCCGCGTCGTTGCGCGCGGTGCTGCCCGAGACCTCCTCGACGGCGTCGAGGAGCCGTGACAGCTCCACCACCTCGCGCCACTGGCGGGTGTCGGTGCCGGCGTGGGGGAGCAGGCCGGAGTGGAACTTCTCCGCGCCGGCGCGCGACGCGCGCCACTGGAAGAACAGCACCGCGTCGGCGCCGTGGGCGACGTGCGACAGGCTGTTGCGGATCATCTCGCCCGGCCGCTTGGCCCGGTTGCGCGGCTGCCAGTTGACCGCGCTGGTGGAGTGCTCCATCAGTAGCCACGGGCGACCGTCGGCGGTGCCGCGGGTCAGGTCGGCGCTGAAGGCGAGCTCGCGGTGCCCGTCGTCCTCGGCGGCGATCAGGTAGTGGTCGTTGGACACCACGTCGAGCTCACGCCCCCAGCGCAGGTAGTCCATCTCCGGGGTCTGGCGCATCACCATGAAGTTGGTGGTGACCGGGACGCCGGGGGAGAGGCGGTGCAGGACGTCGCGCTCGACGACGAAGTTGTCGAGCAGCTGGTCGGAGGAGAAGCGGGCGAAGTCGAGCTGCTGGGTCGGGTTGGCGTGCGTCGGCGCCGAGCGCGGCGGCAGCACCTGCTCGAAGTCGTCGTAGCGCTGCGACCAGAAGGCGGTGCCCCACGCGTCGTTGAGCCGGGCGACGTCGTCGTCGTAGCGGGCGCGCAACCAGGACCGGAACGCGGCGGCGCTGGTGTCGCAGTAGCAGCGGGCGTTGTGGCAGCCCAGCTCGTTGGACACGTGCCAGAGGGCCAGCGCCGGGTGGTCGTGGTAGCGCTCGGCCATGCGGCTGCACAGATCGAGCGCGTGCTCGCGGTAGACCGGGGAGCTCGGGCAGAACGACTGCCGGCCGCCAGGCCACAGGGTGCGCCCGTCCGCGGTCACCGGGAGCATCTCGGGGTGCCGGTGGGTCAGCCACGGCGGCGGCGAGGCCGTCGCAGTGGCGAGGTCGACCTTGATCCCCGCGGCGTGCAGGTCGTCCATCTGCCGGTCGAGCCAGCCGAACTCCCACTGGTCGGGTCCCGGCTGGAGCCAGGCCCAGGAGAAGACCGCGAGCGTGACCAGGTCGACGCCCGCCTCGCCCATCAGCTCGCGGTCCTCCACGTGGGCCGCGGCGGGCCACTGCTCGGGGTTGTAGTCGCCGCCGAAGGCCAGTGCGGGCAGGGATGTCGGCATGCGACCACTGTGTCGACCCTCACAGGCGGAAGTCAACGTTTTGTGGGGGAAAACGGTTTGGAAATGTTTGATCTGGTGCGAAAACGACACCCGGAAGGGTTGACGGGCCTGTGTCAGTCGTCACATGCTGTCCATCCCTGTTTGGTTTTGTCCCGCCGTGTCCAGGAGGCCCCCGTGTCACTGCCCCGCTCCAGCGCGATCCCCCGCTCCGCGCTCACCACCATGGCCGCCTCGCGTCGGTCCGTCCTCCGCGGTCTGGCGCTCAGCGGCCTCGCCGTGGGCGGCGCCAGCGCCCTCGCCGCCTGCGGTGGCGACGCGGCGGGCCCGGCCACCGGTGAGGGTGCCACCGTGAAGTTCGGCATCAACGAGGCCGAGGGCGTGGGCGCGGCCTACGACCGCCTCAAGGCGATCGCCGACGCGTACGGCGAGGAGAGTGGCACCGAGGTGTCCCTCAACGCGGTCGACCACAACACCTTCCAGGAGAGCATCAACACCTACCTCCAGGGCACGCCCGACGACGTCTTCACCTGGTTCGCCGGCTTCCGCATGGCGCAGTTCGCGGAGAACGGGCTGATCACCGACCTGAGTGACCAGTGGCCCATCGACGGGCTCAACGACTCCTTCAAGCAGGCCGCCACCGCGCCCGACGGCAAGCAGTACTTCGTGCCGATCAGCTACTACCCGTGGGCAGTCTTCTACCGGAAGTCCGTCTTCGAGAAGAACGGCTGGGCGCCGCCGGCGACCAACGACGACTTCATGGCCCTCATGGACGACATGCAGGGCAAGGGCGTCACGCCGTTCGCGTTCGGCGACAAGGACGGCTGGCCGGCGATGGGCACCTTCGACATCCTCAACATGCGCCTCAACGGCTTCGACTTCCACATGAGCCTGATGGCCGGTGAGGAGGCCTGGGACGGCGACGAGGTCAAGCTCGTGTTCGACACCTGGCGCAAGCTCCTGCCCTACCACCAGGCCGACCCGCTCGGTCGTACATGGCAGGAGGCAGCGACCGCGATGGGCAAGGGCGAGTGCGGCATGTACCTCCTCGGCACCTTCGTCGTGGACGCCCTCGGCGAGAACGGTGAGGACCTCGACTTCTTCACCTTCCCCGAGCTCGACTCCTCGATCGGCTCGGACGCCCTCGACGCCCCGATCGACGGTTTCTGCGTGGCCGCGGCCGGGCAGAACCAGGAAGCCGGCAAGGCGATGGCCAAGTGGCTCGGCAGCGCGGCCGCGGCCGACGCGGGCAACAACGCCGCCGACGCCCCGTTCATCGCGGCCAACTCCGGTGCCAGCACCTCGACCTACAGCGACCTCCAGAAGAAGTCCGCCGAGGTCGTCGGGGCCGCGGCCAACATCGCCCAGTTCATGGACCGCGACACCAACGCCGACTTCGCGAACACGGTGATGATCCCCTCGATCCAGGAGTTCCTGAAGAACCCCGACGACATCGACGGGGTCACGGCCAGCATCCAGGAGCAGGCCGCATCGATCTTCGGCTGAGCCATGGCACACATCGACGAGGCACCGAAGGCGACGAAGCCCGACGAGAAGGCGGTCGCACCGCCACAGGGCCGGGAGAAGAAGCTCCCGGGTCGCGACCGCTTCACCGTCGCCACGATGGTGACGATCCCGTTGCTGCTCGTGGTGGCGCTGGTGTGGGTCCCGGCGCTGCTGTCGGTGGCGCTCTCCTTCGGCAAGTGGAACGGCTTCGGCGACCTCGACACGATCGAGTGGGTCGGCTTCCAGAACTACCGCGACATCGTCACGATCTATCCCGCGTTCTGGCCGGCGATCCAGCACAACCTCATCTGGCTGGCGTTCCTGTTCTTCCTGCCGACCCTGTTCGGGATGTTCCTCGCGGTCCTGCTCGACCGGGAGATGCGCGGCAGCCGGATCTACCAGACCGCTTTCTACATGCCGGTCGTGCTGTCGCTGGCCCTCATCGGCTTCATCTGGCAGCTCTTCTACTCCCGCGACCAGGGCCTGATCAACGACATCTTCGGCTCGCAGATCGACTGGTACGGCGACCCCGACATCAACCTGTGGGCGGTGCTGGTCGCCACGGCCTGGCGCCACACCGGCTACATCATGCTGATCTACCTGGCCGGTCTGAAGGGCGTCGACGCCAGTCTCCGCGAGGCCGCGGCGGTCGACGGCGCGAGCGAGGTGAAGACGTTCTTCCACGTGATCTTCCCGGTGATGCGCCCGATCAACATGATCGTCATCGTGATCGTCGTCATCGAGTCGCTGCGCGCCTTCGACCTCGTCTGGGTCGTCAACAAGGGCCGCAACGGACTCGAGCTGATCGGCGCGCTGGTCGCCCAGAACGTCATCGGCGAGGCGACGAGGTACGGCTTCGGGTCCGCGCTCGCCGTGATCATGATGCTGATCTCGTCGATCTTCATCACCGTCTACCTGCGCAACGTCTTCCGTGAGGAGCGTCGAGGATGAGCACCCAGGCAGCCCCGGCAGCGACGGGCCCGACCTCGTCGACGGACGCAGCGCGCCCCACCCCGCCCAAGCGGGTCGAGGGCGGCGTCATGAGCAAGCCCCGCGGGATGGTCGTGACCGTCATCGTCGCGCTCCTGGCACTGGCCTGGCTGTTCCCGCTGCTGTGGGCGCTGGTCAACTCCTTCCGCGAGTACGAGTACACCCAGGCCAACGGCTACCTGTCGTTCGGCGGGTGGACGACCTCCAACTACGAGGAGGCGTGGACCCGCGGCAACTTCGGCCTGCACATGAAGAACTCGCTGCTCGTCACCGTCCCGGCCGTGCTGCTCACCCTGTGGCTGTCCTCGATGGTGGCGTTCGTCCTGGCCCGGTTCAGCTTTCGCTTCAACCTGACGATGCTCGGCGTCTTCCTCGCCGCCAACCTGCTCCCGCCGCAGGCGCTGCTGATCCCGGTGTTCCGGATGTTCCGCGAGATCCCGCTCCCGCTCTTCATGAGCGACTCCGGCTCGATGCTCAACAGCTTCTGGGCGCTGATCCTGGTCAACACCGCGTTCCAGATGGGGTTCTGCACCTTCGTGCTCAGCAACTACATGAAGACGCTGCCCTATGAGATCTACGAGTCCGCGGAGCTCGACGGGGCGAGCGTGTGGCGCCAGTACTGGCAGCTGACGATGCCGCTCGTACGCCCGGCGCTGGCCGCGCTCGCGACGCTGCAGGTGACGTGGATCTACAACGAGTTCTTCTGGGCGACGGTGCTGATCCAGCAGGGCAACAAGCTCCCCGTGACCTCGGCACTCAACAACCTGCGCGGGCAGTTCTTCACCGACACCAACCTCGTCGCGGCCGGCTCGATCATCGTGGCGCTCCCGGTGCTGGTGGTGTTCTTCGCACTGCAGAAGCAGTTCGTCTCCGGCCTCACCCTGGGCTCGACGAAGGGCTGAGGTCGACCGGCGGACCGTCGAGAGGTGAGCACTCAGCCGGGGGTCCACGGCTCGCTGAGGGCGATGATGCGCTCCACCTCGGCCTTCAGGTGGCGGGCGACCACTCGGCACGGCTGCTCGGCGACCTCGATGCCCTCGACCTCGGTGTGGACCGAGCCGACGACGAAGATGTTCTCGTCGTTGAACTCGTTGGCGGGCGCGGTGTAGTTGAAGCTGCCGGCGACGACGACCTGCTCGTCGATGACCATCAGCTTGTGGTGCAGCTTGCGCAGGCTCGAGAAGACACCGGAGCGCCGCGGCACGAACAGCTCGATGTTGTCGTGGACCAGCCACGCGGGGGCGGCCCAGTCGTGGGCCGCCTGGGTCCGGTCCACCACGCCGCGCACCTTCATGCCGCCGCGGGCCAGGGCGAGCATCGCGTCGTCGATCGCCGAGGAGCCGGCGAAGGTGAAGATCGCGAAGACGATCTCCTCGGTGCCCTTCAGCATCTGCTTGACGATCTCGAGCTCGGGCGTGTGGTCGGGGGCGAAGAGCACCTTCACCGGGACGCCGCCCAGGTCGTAGACCTTCGGCACGTCCCCGTGCATCCCGCGCCCGAACGATCCGGCCCGCAGCTGCTCCACCTCGGCGAGGTACTGGCGGCACACGAAGGCGCTGCGGAAGACGAAGACGTGGTTGAGGTTGCGGTGGGTGTCGGTCAGGGTGAAGTTCGCCGACCCGGACAGCAGGGCCGAGCTCGGTCGGGCGCGGCCGTCGTAGTCGCGCAGCACGAACTTCTGGTGGAAGATCTTCGGGTTGTAGTCGCCGCGCACCTGCACGTCGGAGCGCAGCAGCGCGCCGAGGATGCGCCGGTTCTCCGCGAGCTCGGTGTCGTCCTCCAGCCACTGCACCCGGTGCAGCGCCTCGGCGGCCGTCTCGCCCGGCCGGGGGACCGGTGGCTTCGGCGGGTCACCGACGAGCGGGGAGCGCAGGTAGTCCTGCTCGAGGAACAGCTCGACCCGTACGCCGCGCCAGCTCGCGTCGACGAGGGCCTGGGCGATGGCCGGGCTGTCCAGCTCCTGCACGGCGACGCTGAGGGTGGAGCGCGCGCCGGCGATGAAGTCGGTGATCACCGCCTCGAGGTCGTCGGCGGCGCCGAGCTCCGTCGGGCCGACGTACGCCTCGATCCGGCCGTCCGCGAAGGCGGTCATGCGAGCTCGTCGGCGAGGACCTTCAACAGCTGCTGCCGCGCCACGTTGGCCGGTGGCAGCAGGCGCTGCAGGAGCTCGAGGTAGTCGGTCACGGACGCCCGCTCGCGCTCGCTCAGCCCCTTGCGGAAGGCGTCCAGGTAGGCGTCGGTCACGTCGAAGACGCTCGCGGCGAACTGGCTGCGCTCCTTGGGCGAGGGGGAGGTGTGAGGGGGGGAGCGCAGCAGCGCGTCGACGAGGAGGCAGTCGGCCGCCCCGAGCTGGGCGAAGGGCTTGGGCGACCAGCGCTCGCGGCGGGCAGACCTCAGCAGCTCGGCCACGGTGTCGAGGTCGTGGTCGGAGGTCCGTGCGGTGTGCGTCGGCCGCTGGCTCTGCACCCACCGGAGGGTGATCTCGCCCAGCCGGCAGTAGCGGTCCGTGCGGCGGACCCGCTCGTGGGCGTCGGCGGCGTCGGCGAAGGCCTGCCGGGCGTCCTCGAGCGCGGCGTCGCTCCGCAGGTGCAGCCACAGCTCGTGCTGCTTGTAGTTGGCGCTCAGCTTGAGGCGCTCGGGCCGTCGGGTGACGACGGCACGGACGCCTTCCGGTTCCTCCCGGTCGTCGGACTCGCTGGTGGCGAGGACGTCCATCGTGTCGAGGACCTGCCTGGCCTGTCCGAAGCACTCCCGCGCCTCCTTGCGCATGCCGCTTCGGGCGTTCTTGGCGCCCAGCCGCACGTGGGCGGACACGAGCTGGTCGACCACGTTGAGGGCAGCGACCGAGCTCCACGTCTCGAGGGCGGAGCGGAAGGAGGTGATCGCGTCGGCGTAGCAGCCGAGGTTGCGCAAGATCTCGCCGATCGTCTGCTGGGCCTCGCCGTCGATCCACTCCGCGGGCGCGTCGCGCTGCACCGCCTTGAGCTCCTTCCGGATGTCCTCGATGGTGGCCGACCTCTGCTCCTCGTCGGACGGCAGGCGGGCCGATCGCCGCAGGAGGTAGGCGAGCCGGTCGCGCACCGACCGGGGGTGGGTGTAGTCCGACTTCCCGGGCGTCGGTTGGTCGCCGGGCACCTTCAGGGCCGGAGGCCCGTAGACCTGGTAGGCCCCCCAGGTGGACGTCGCCTTGTGCCGCTTCATGACGTCCTTGCGCGCGGCCAGCGTCGCGGGCCCGAGCTCGTGCCCGCCGAGGAACTCCTCGTAGAAGGTCGTGGCGAAGGTGGCGGCGGCGACGTCGTCCACCGCCCACCCGGCGGCGACCACCCCGCGCACCCCGTTGTCGATGAGCTGGCGGGAGATGCCGGCGGCGAACCGGTCGGGCCGCCATCCCGGACGGTCCCAGGAACCGGGCGCCGGCTGGCCGGCTCCGGACGTCGCCGACGCGGCCAGGTCCGCGCCGAGATGGCAGCAGTTGAGGAAGACCAGGTCGGGCGTGGTCTGCATCTGCTGGATCTCCAGGGCGGTCAGCCAGTCGTTCCTGCCGATGACGACGCCGGGCCGACCGCGCGCGTCGGGCGCCCCGGAGCCGGGTCGCGCGATGTCGCCGTGCGCGGCGATGTGGATGATGCGGTAGTCGTGGGCGTACAGCGCGTCGAGGATGCTGGTGGTGCAGACCGAGTCGTCGTCGTCGGACGCCGAGATCTGGCGCGTGACCGCGTACCCGTGGCTCTCGAGGGCCTTGGCCACGTGGTTGGCCTCGAGGCGGGCGCCGGGGAGCGGCGGCCAACCGGGTGCGCGCGGGTCGCCGATCACGAGCGCCCGGTTGCCCGAGGCCGGTCGCACCCACTGGCGGAACGTGGTCGTCTCCAGCCGGCGGATGATGCCCACCTCCGCCGCGAGGGGGACGATGGCGTCGTCGTACGAGCGGGTCGCGAGCATCTCCAGGGGCAGGGTGGCGGCGTGCTCGTCGAGGATGAACATGATGTTGTCGCTCGGCCGGCCCTGGCCCTTCATGTGCAGGGGCACCAGCAGCTCGTAGAGGGTGTTGTGGGACTGGTCGGTCGGGTGCATGTCGGTGTGGATCGACTTGCGGACGACCTGGTCGATGACGCGGCGCTGGGCCGAGTTCACCGTCGTCTCGGCCCCGGCGGCGCGCCCCAGCTCGGTGAAGGTGAGGTCGACGAGCTCGTTCGCCTGGTCCGGCACCGTGCCTGACCCCGCCGCCTCGGACTCCGCCGACAGCGAGGCCGGTGCGGACGCGGTCACCCTGATGGTGCGCCACCGCTCGTCGAGGTACCCGGCCGTCATGGTCCCCTTGCGACCCCCCACCCCGAGCTGCAGCGCCTTGACGGTCTGCAGGACGTCGTCGTCGGTCGCCCCGTCGGCACGGGCGACCTTGGTGGCGGCCTGGAGCGCCAGCACGGCTCGGTCCTCGTAGAGCTCCACGAGCTGGAGCGAGCCCACGACCGGTGGGCTCTCCCACGCGTCGTGGCGCCCGTCGTCGGGAGTCTTCTGGAGGTCGCGGAGCGTGCGGTTGGCACGCCGGACACCGGTGATGATCGCGCTGACGGCCGTGTCGATCGGCAGCGCGCCCGAGCCCACCGTCCCGATCAGCACGCAGGAGACCTCGAAGCCGCGGCTCTCCTGGATCCGGTCCTGGCGTGCCACGGGTCCGATGTGCACGTTGGCTGCGGCCAGGCGCAGCACCGCCTGGGTGACTCCGGTGCTCAGCTGACCGGGCGTCAGCTCTCCCGGGGCGCCCATGCCGATCACGGCCGCGGCGGCTCCCTCGAGGTCCGGCCCGGTGAACAGCTGCAGGGTTCCCGTCGCTCCGGGGTACTGGCCCAGGATCCGGTGGGTCGTCAGCGCCCCGTCGAGACGCTCGTCGAGGGCCTTCTCCGATCCGCCGATCGGCGTACCGTCCTGCGCGCCCACGAGCCAGGGCCCGTCCCCCACGCGGAGGTCGCCGTGGGTCACCCGCACCAGCAGGCTCACGGGCTGCGGCCCGGGGACCGTACGGATGCCCAGCGCCATCCGCGCCAGCTCGTCGCTGGTGGGGAACAGGATCGTCGGTGCGGCGGGTCCGGGAGGGGGCGTGGGGGGTCCATCGACCGGCTGGGCCGCGGCGGTCTGCGGCGACAGGCTCGGCTGGCCCGCGACCAGTCCGACCGGGCTGCGTCCCAGTGCCAGGAGCCGGAGGTCGCGCAGCACCTCCGGGCTGGTCAGGATCGACCCGGCGGGCGCGCGGCTCAGGTAGTGCTGGCAAGGGAGCGAGAGGTGCCCGTGGCCGGCATGGGCGTTGTCGTGAACGCACACGAACATCGGGTACGCGGATCCCGCCGGCCGGGTGCGGGGCTCGAGGCCTTCGCGCCTGACGCGGAAGGCGTCCAGGCCGGACAGCAGCTCACCGATCTTCGCGGCGTCCGTCCCGCCGTCGACCAGCGCGAGGACGCGGGTGAGGTCGTCCTGCCCCGCGCCCCGGCACACCATCGCCGGGCGCTCCTCGAACGGGGGGTCGAGCAGCAGGGGGCGCTTGTCCGTGCCGGCGCACGCCTCGAGGGCCAGCAGCGCCCCGACCCCGTGCCCGAGCACCAGGCACGGGGACGTGGTCCCCGACTCGTCGTCCTTGGACGCCGGCAGCTGCTGCAGCGCGGCGCGCAGCGCGGCGGCCGAGTCCGCGAGCGGTCGGCGCCAGTCGTAGGGGAACGCGCGCACGTCGAAGTTGTGCCGCATGGTCCTGACCAGCTCGTCGTACGGCGCCACCAGGACGCCGGGGAGGGGGTCGACGATGCGAGGGGTCGCGCCGTCCCGCGGTGGGGTGAGGACGTCGGCGATCCCGCGACGCGCGATGGCCCCCGGGGCAGGCCAGACGGTCCCCTCCGCTCCGTCGCCGGAGTGCAGGACGGACCCCATCAGGTCGGGCACGACCACCAGCACCGGACCCTCGACCGCCACGCCGCGGGTCTTGCCGGCGAGCACCCGCTCCCCGTCACGGGAGGCGACGGCCTTCGCGTCGTCCGCTTCGGGCTGGCCGTCGGCCGGCCCGGCCGTCAGGGCGCCGCGGATGGCCTCCCGCGAAGCCGGGGTCCGGAAGTAGCCGAAGTGGGTGTGGTCGGGTCCGCTGAAGAGCCGTCGCCTCGGCGGGCCCGACCGGGGCATGCCGCCGTCCATGGCGTTGGTGTTGACGACCAGGTCGTGGTCCCCGGAGAAGAAGAGGTCGGGGAGGGCCAGGGCGATCCTGCCCAGGATGCCCTTGCCCTCGACGTCGCCCATCACCGCGACCAGGCCGTCATCGACGGGTCGCTCCACGCCGGCGAGCGTCGCCACCAGGGCCGACTCGGGCACCATGCACTCCAGACCCGGGACCGCCCGCACGTCCAGGTGCTGCTCGAGCAGCACCAGCACGACCTTCTTCACCACGCTGAGGACGCCGGCGGCATCCAGGCCGGGCACGAGCCGCAGGGCGTTGAAGAAGTAGCTCGCCCAGGTGTCCACCTTGCGCGAGGCCAGGATGGTGCCGCGGGCGGGGCACGCGACCCTGACGAACCGTTCGACGGCGAGGTGCTTGGCCTCGACGACGGCGAGCAGCTCGTCCCAGGCCAGCACGTCCGGGTGGTCCTGCTGCTTGCGGCGCGTGTACGCCCGGGTGGAGGGGTTGCCGTGCGAGGCACAGCTGAGCACCTCTCCGACGAGGCCGCCCCGTGAGTGGCTCAGCAGGTGCAGCCGGGATCCGTCGGGCAGGGCCCGCGCCAGGTCGAGCGCGTTCTGCACCGGTGTCAGCCCCAGGGTCTGGTGCTCGAGCGCCAGGAGCCGCCGGGGGTACTCGGCGAGCAGGTCGTCCCAGTCGCGGGTCCCCTGCTCACGCAGCCCGCCGAAGGAGGCCTCGGTGTTGGAGAACGTCCCGTGCAGCAGGACCAGGTAGGGGTCGTCCCCGCCGGCGAGGTCGGGGGCGCGGTTCTCGGGGAGCAGGCGGAGGTCGTCGCTCACCGCGTACAGACCCCGGGCGCGCGCGTGCCCGCGTGACGGCTCGGAGCTGGGCCTGTCCAGCCGCTCGACGAGCGCGCGTACCAGCTCGCGGGCGGCGGGCTCGAGGAGCTGGTCGAGGCCCCAGCCCGCGACACCGCGCCCCAGCTCGGCCAGGTCCCCGCTGATCGTGCTCTGCACGACCTCACGGATCGCGGTGCCGGTGCCCCGGGTGACGGACGGTACGGCGAGGTCGAGCCGGCCGCCCCGTGACCGGGCCGCCTCGCGGGCCGACTCGGCGGTGAGGAAGGTGGTGACCCCGTTGGTGTCGGTGACCTCCAGGATGTGGCGGTCCTCGACCTCCAGCTCGACCGCGTCACCGCTCGACCGGGACGCCCCCTCGGTCGACACCCGGCGGACCACGTGGTAGCCGATGTCCCCGAGGTCGGCGTCCACCTCGTCGTGCGCGGCAGGGTCGACCTCCTCCCCGCGAACCGTCAATCGCTCGACCATCAGGTCCCTCCCCCTCAGCGCGCTGCGGCACCGTGCCGGCGGGGACGGGATGACCCGGCCTCGCCGGTGTCGACGGGCTCTGACCCGGACACGGAGGCCCGAGGGGTGAACGGCCGTCCCGTCCACGGTCCTCCCGGCGCACCGGCCTGACAACAGCCGGGTCACTGCGGTCTGGACCAGTTCTGTGGAGTCACGCTGGAGTCACGCAGGCGAGCGCACAGTGCCGCGCGGGGACAGCCGTCCTCCGTCGTCGGCTCGCCCCCCGGGCGGGAGGGGAGGCTCGCCATGACGCACCACGACCGAGCAACGGGGACCTGCGGGTGCCACGGCCAGCCGGCCCTGGTCTTCGACGAGCAGGGCGACCTCGTCGAGGACCTGCCCGCGCTGGGCCCGCCACCCGCCACGATCCCACACGCACCCCTCCCGTCGCTCGGGCTCCGGCGCCCCTGCACCGCGGCCCGGCTCAACGGGTCGTGGCTGCTGCAGGTCCGCCCGCTCGTCCCGGCGTTCCCGTTCAGCGAGGTCCGCGGACCGATGCGGATCGAGGTCGGTCCCTCGTCCCTGCGCGTCAGCGGCGACGTGTACGTACGGCGCAGCGGCGTCATCGGTCCGGTCGTCACCCAGCCGTTCGGCGGGCCCGTGCGTGCCGGCGGCGACCACGGTGACCAGGGCCTCGACGAGGCCCTCGACGAGGGTTTCGGCGAGGACGCCGGCGAGGACCGGGGCGGTGTGCTCTTCCCGCCGCTGCGCTGGTACCCGCAGCTGCCGAAGAACGAGTACAGCTGGTACTTCCGCTCCACGGGCATCACCTGGTCGGGAGGCGAGCTGTCCTTCTCGTTCGTACGGCACCTGTGGGACCGGACCACCCAGGACTTCGTGTCCACCGACACCGGGCGGATGACGCTGCAGTGCCACCAGCCGCTGCTCGAGCCGCTCTTCCGTCCCGCGACGATGCAGGGCACGGCCACCATCGGCCGACGCCGGTATGCGCTGACGGCCACGAAGACCTCGACGTTCTACCGTGGGTGCCGCGTCGAGGTCGACGCGATGACCGGTCGCGCCTGGCCGGCGTCCGCCACGACGGCCGGCGGCGTGACGTCGACCTTCCGCAACGTCTACGCCTCCGCGGGCTGGGACACCCCGGCCACGCTCGACGAGGTCACCGTGCCCGACGACGCGTCGCTGACCAATGCCGAGCTGCAGACCCTCATCAGCACCCACCGGGGCACGGCCACCGCTGACCAGTGGCGACTGTGGCTGCTCGTCGGCTCGGCGCAGGGCACGACCTTCGGTGTCATGTTCGACCAGGACGCGGTGCCGCGCGAGGGTGCGGTCGGCTTCGCCGACGCCACCTTGTCGGACTCGCCGATCATCGAGGCAGGTGCGCGCAACCGCCCGCTCGACGAGGTGCCGGCGGCCTTCCTGCGCACCCTCGTCCACGAGGCCGGCCACGCGTTCAACCTGTTCCACCCCAAGCACGACGTGCACGTCCCCGGGGTGGGCACGGAGATCATGAACCAGACCGGTGACGTGATGGGCTTCGCGACCGCGGCCAACCCCTATCCGGGCAACGCGACCTTCGCCTTCAGCTCGCACGACCGGACCTCGCTGATCCACTCGCCGGACCCGCAGGTGCGCCCCGGCTGGAAGGGCTTCGGCTGGGGTCACGGCAGCCTGTCGTCCGGCCTCCCGGAGCCGACCGACGCCGAGGGCCTGGCCAGCCAGGACGACGCCGACGGCCTGACGCTCGTCCTGCGGCTCCCCGACGAGGTCTTCGTCGGCCAGTACGTCACGGCGGAGGTCGTCCTCACCAACACCGGCGACGACGCGCGCGAGGTGAGCACCCGGTTGAACCTCTCCGAGGGAGACCTGCGGCTGCTGCACGCCCTGCCCGGCGGGGACGTGGAGCAGGTGCGCGACGTGGTGCTCGCCTGCGGTCCGCCGCAGACCACGGTGCTGCAGCCCGGCGAGTCGATCACCTCGCACGTGCAGGTGTTCTTCACCAGCGAGGGCGTCACGTTCGACCTCCCGGGCCGGCACGTCGTACGGGCGGAGTTCGACGCGCTCGGCTGGGCGGCCGTACGCAGCCAGCGGGTCGCGGTGCAGGTGCGGATGGCCGGCACCGAGGAGGAGCGCGGTGTCGCCGCGGTCACCCTGGACCCCGGCGTGGGCGTGGCGTTCGCGCTCGGGGACTTCGGCCGGGACGAGGCCGTGAAGGCCGGGCTCGTGGCCGTCGCCGAGGCCCACCCGGAGTCCGACACCGGCGGGGCGGCGGCGCTCGTCCTCGCCAACTCGCTCGCCCGGACGCACCAGGACTACCGGACCGGTGAGACCCGGGCCGCCAGTGCCACCGAGGCCAAGCACTTCATGGACCTCGCCGCCCAGGGCCGCTCGGCCGTGGAGCTCGTGACGCTCGCGACGACCGTGCCCAGCCCGATCGAGCGCGAGGCACCCGTCGTGGCCGACGCGATGGCCCGGGCGCGGCGCGCCCGCAAGCCCAAGGCCGACCTCGCCCTGGCGGAGGAGCGGGCCGCGGACTTCGTGGCACCATCGGGACGGTGACCGGACTGAAGCTCACCCTCGAGGCTCCCGCCGAGGTCCCGCTCGACGAGGCGCTCGTCGTCGTGGTGCGGCTGCGCAACGACGGGGCCGAGCCGGTCGCCACGAGCAGCCGGCTCGACCTGGCCGAGGGCGACCTGACGGTGTGGGTGGGCCGCGAGGGGGTGGAGCGGGTTCGGGCCGAGTGGCCGTGGCCGGTCGACTCGGGCCGGCGCGAGGTGATGCTGGCGCCCGGCGAGGACCTCGTGGGGTCGGCCCTGCTGCTGGCCCCGGCCGCGCGGCTCTTCCCCGGCCCGGGTGACTACTCGGTCGCGGCCACCTTCGCGCCGCGGCCCGACACGGAGGTCGCGTCGGCGCCGGTGGTGGTCCGCCGCGTGGAGGCGTACGACGAGGCGGCCCGCGCGCGCCAACGGGCGCTGGAGGACCCCGAGGTCGTGCAGAGCATCTGCTCGATGAGCGTCATGGGCTCGGCGGCCGAGGGCCTCGACCTGCTCGCCCGGCCCGGCGGCGCTCCTGTGGCCCGGCTCCTGTCGACCACCGTCACGACCGTCACGGCCGACCTCGGGGCTGCCGTCGACGAGGCCGTCGCCGCGACCGGCGCCGTGACCGTGGCGGCAGCGCTGGCGTCGGTCCTGCCGCCGGGGCTGTTCCCGGGTGACGAGCGGCTGGCCGTCGCGGCCGACGCCGTCGCCGTCGCCGACTCCGGCGACGCCACCGCGGCGGCGCTGCTGTCGGGCGACGCCACGACCCCCGACTGAGGCGCGCTCACCGACCGAGCCAGACCCCTGCCCGCATCACGCGGAGGACCTCGAGCCGGTCGTCGAGCACGACCAGGTCGGCGCGGCGGCCGGCCTCGATCGCGCCCACGTCGTCCAGCCCCCACGCGGCGGCGGGGGCGGTGCTGGCGGCGTGCACGACGTCGAGGAGCGGCAGGCCCGCGGTGCGTACGGCGAAGCGGACCGCCGCGTCCATCGTGAGCGTCGAGCCGGCGATCGCGCCGTCGCCGCTGCCGTCCGCGAGCCGGGCGACGCCGTCGCGGACCTCGATCGCCATCGGCCCGAGGCGGTAGTCGCCATCGGGCCCACCGGCCGCTGCCATGGCGTCGGTCACGAGGATGCACCGGCCGGGCTTGGCGGCGAAGACGGTGCGGAGCACCGCGGGGTGCAGGTGCACCCCGTCGGCGATCAGCTCGGCGTCGACGGGTGCGTCGAGCAGCGCGCCGACGGGGCCCGGGTCGCGGTGGTGCAGGGGACGCATCGCGTTGAAGAGGTGGGTGCCGAGGCGGGCGCCCGCCTCGATCGCGGCCCGCGCCTCGTCGTACGTCGCGTCCGTGTGGCCGATCGCGACCAGCACGCCGGCGTCGGCGAGCTGACGTACGGCGTCGGGGCCGCCCGGCAGCTCGGGGGCGAGGGTCACCATCCGGACGGCGCCGCGCCGTCCTGAGCCTGTCGAAGGGTCGCCGGCGGTCAGCAGCTCGTCGATCGCGGCAGGTGTCGGGTGGGTGAGCGCACCGGGCTGGTGGGCGCCCGAGCGCCGCGGGCTGAGCCACGGACCCTCGAGGTGGATCCCGGCGAGCCGCCCGTCGTCGACCAGCAGCGCCAGCTCGCGCACGGCGTCGGTCATCCGGTCTGGGGTGTCGGTGACCAGGCTGGCGGCCATCGACGTGCTGCCGTGGGCGAGGTGGGCGGCGGCCACCACGTCCGCCGCGTCAGCCGTACCGGTGTCGAAGGAGGCCCCGCCGCCCCCGTGCACGTGGAGGTCGACGAAGCCGGGGGTCACCGTGACGGAGCCGAGGTCCACGTCGGCGGTGCGTGGCGGTGCGCCCTCTCCGACCTCGACGATGCGGTCGCCGTCGAGGAGCAGCCACCCCGGCGCGAGGATCCGCGCCGGGGTGACCACCTGTGCTGCCGTGAGGATCACGGTCAGGCCTTGTTGTCCTGCTCGAGGAGCGAGCCGCCGCCGGCCGCGTCGGTGTCGTCCTCGCGGCCGGGCGTCCTGAGGTTCCACTTCCGGATCACGAACCGGAACAGGAAGTAGTAGACGGCCGCGTAGGCCAGGCCGATCGGGATGATCAGCAGCGGCTTGGTCGCGATGTTGAAGTTGAGCACGTAGTCGAACAACCCGGCCGAGAAGCCGAAGCCGTCCTTGATCCCCAGCGCGTTGGTCAGCGCCATCGACGAGCCGGTGAGGAGCGCGTGGATGACGTAGAGCGGGAACGCGACGAACATGAACGCGAACTCCAGCGGCTCGGTGACACCGGTGAGGAAGGCCGTCAGCGCGGCGGAGAGCATGATGCCGCCGACGAGCTTCTTGTTCTCCGGGCGTGCCTCGTGCCAGATCGCCAGGGCCGCCGCGGGCAGCGCGAACATCATGATCGGGAAGAAGCCGGTCATGAACGCGCCCGCGGTGGGGTCGCCGGCGAGGAAGCGCGCGATGTCGCCGTGGTAGACCTGCCCGTCGGCCGCGGTGTACTCGCCGAAGATGAACCACGGCGGGTTGTTGAGGATGTGGTGCAGGCCGAGCGGGATCAGCAGCCGGTTGAGGGTGCCGTAGACGAAGCCGCCGAGGATGGCGTTGTCGGTGACCCACTCGCCGAGACCGGTGATGCCGGCGTCGAAGGCGGGGTAGACGAAGCTCATCAGCACCGAGATCACCAGCATGGCGAACGCGGTGATGATCGGGACGAAGCGCCGTCCGCCGAAGAAGGCGAGGTAGGGCGGCAGCGAGATCCGGTGGTAGCGCTGCCACAGCCAGGCACTGACCAGGCCGGTGACGATGCCGCCGAGCACCCCGTAGTTGATCATCTCCTGCTCGGCGTCGCCCTCGGGAGCACCCAGGATCACCGGGGACATCGCGTCGCCGACGCCCTGGAAGACGAGGTAGCCGACGACGGCGGCCAGCGCGGTCGAGCCGTCGGACTTCCGCGCCATGCCGATGGCGATGCCGACCGCGAAGAGGAGCGGCAGGTTGGCGAAGAGCGCGTTGCCGGCCGCGCCGATCACGGCCGCGACGTCGTCCCAGCCGAGGCCGTCCGCGCCGAGCAGGTCGGGCTGCCCGAGTCGCAGCAGCAGCGCTGCGACGGGCAGGGCGGCGATCGGGAGCATCAGGCTGCGCCCGAACTTCTGGACCGGCGCGAGGTTCAGCCTGCGCTTGTCCGAGGTGGTGCCGCCCGAGGCGGCTTCCTGCGTGGTCATCAGGATCGATCCCTTCTGGTGGTGCTGGTTTTCCCGGTGGCGCCCGTTGCGGCGCCGAGGCTCATGTGGACCTGGTAGCGGTCGCCGCGGTAGCGCGAGACGACGTGCTCGACCGGCCGGCCGGCCGCGCTGGAGACGCGGCGGAAGACGAGGAGGGGGGTGTGCACGGGCGCCTCGAGCCGGCGCGCGATGGCGCCCTCGGCGGCCTCGCCCCACAGGGTCTGCTCGGCCGCGTCGATGACCAGGTCGTACTGGTGGGCGAAGAGCGTGTAGAGCGATCCGGAGAGGTCCGCGGTGTCGAGGTCGGGCAGGAGCGAGCACGGGTACCACCCCTGCTCGATCGCCATCGGCTGCCCGTCGGCGAGGCGTACGCGATCGATGCGCCAGGCCGTGCCGTGCGCGCCGAGGCGGAGCGACCGGACGACCTCGGCCGGCGGGCGCTCCTCGTCGACGCGCATCAACCGGGTCGAGGGAGCCAGCCCGCGGCGGCGCATGTCGTCGGAGAACGACGCCAGGTGCAGGTGGCTCTCGACACGGGGCTGGGCGACGAAGGTGCCCTTGCCCTGGATGCGCTGCAGCAGCCCGTCGGCGACGAGGCCGTCGATGGCCTTGCGCACCGTGGCGCGGGAGACGTCGTACGTCGCCATCAGCTCGCGCTCCGACGGGATGGCCGTGCCGGGACCGAGGTCACGGGTCGCCAGCCGGGACAGCGCGTCGCTGAGCTGTGCGTGCTTGGGCCGGGGGCCGTCGTCGATCCTGCGGGCCATCTCACCTCTCGACTCTGGGTCGATCCATTGGTACGGTCTGGTACGTACCAGTTGGGAGCATGGCTCCCGCGCACCGACCTTGTCAAGGACTCGCATGACCAGCACCACTGCCACCCGGATGGCCTCCGAGATCGCCGAGCAGCCCGACGCCGCGCGCCGCACCCTCGAGCACCTCGTGCCCGAGCAGGCCCGGCTGCGCGAGACATTCGCCGGGCGCCGTCGCGTGCTCCTCGTGGCGCGCGGCTCGAGCGACAACGCCGCGATCTACGGCCGCTACCTGCTCGAGGTCTCGGCCGGCGTCCCTGCCGCCCTGGCCGCGCCCAGCGTCGCCACGCACTACCGCTCGCGGCTCGACCTGTCCGACTCGCTCGTGGTCTCGGTGTCGCAGTCGGGCGCCACGGCCGAGATCGTCGAGACCCAGGAGTGGGCCCGCGCGTGCGGTGCCGCGACGGTCGCGGTCACCAACCTGGTGGGGTCGCCGCTGGCCGACGCCGCCGACGTGGCGCTCGTGACGCAGGCAGGTCCTGAGGTGGCGGTGCCCGCCACCAAGACGTACCTCACGCAGCTGGTCGCGCTCGCCGTCCTCGCCGACGCGCTGGGCGCCGAGCCGTCCCTGGCCGGTGACCTCGAGCGGGTGCCGGACGTCGTGGCGGGGCTGCTCGAGGCGGACGTGTCCGCCGCCGCAGAGGCGCTGGCCGGCGCCGACGGCGTGGTCGTGTCGGGGCGCGGTCTGCTGCTCGGGACGGCGCTCGAGACGGCGCTCAAGATGGAGGAGACCTGCCTGCGCCCGGTGCGCGGCTACTCGTACGCCGACCTGCGCCACGGCCCGATCTCGGTGGTCGGCGAAGGCCTGCTGGCCGTGCTGGTCGCCTCCGCGAGCGGACCGCTCGCCGAGCCGATGGCCGACCTCGTCCGCGACCTCCAGGAGCGCGGTGCCCGCGTCCTCGGCATCGGCGGCACCGCTGACTTCGCCGGGCTCTGCGACCTGCACCTCGCCGGCCCCGAGCTGCCCGAGACGGTCGAACCGATCGCCTCGATCGTCCCGTCGCAGATGATGATCGAGCAGATGGCCCGACGACTCGGGCTCGACCCCGACAACCCCCGCGGACTCAACAAGGTCACCCAGACCGAGTTCACCACTCCCACCCCTTCCGAGAGGAACCACCCATGAGCAGCAAGGCAGAGCAGATCCTGGCCGGCCTCGGCGGCGCCGACAACGTCGTCGAGATCGAGGCCTGCATCACCCGCCTCCGCACCGAGGTCAAGGACGGCTCGCTGGTCGACCAGGCCGCCCTCAAGGCCGCCGGCGCCCACGGCGTGATGGCGAGCGGCACGGTCGTCCAGGTCGTCGTCGGCCCCGAGGCCGACAACCTGGCCGACGACATCGAGGACCTGATGTGACCCCTCCCTCCCAGCAGGTGCTGGCCCCCTGCCCGGGGCGCGTCGTCGCGATGGCCGACGTGCCCGACCAGGTCTTCGCCGAGGAGATGGTGGGCCCCGGTGTCGCCATCGAGCCCGACCCGGGCCCGACGACCGTCGTGGCGCCCATCGCCGGCACGGTCCTCAAGGTGCTGCCGCACGCCTTCGTCGTGCACGGGGACGGGGTCGGGGTGCTCGTCCACCTCGGCATCAACACCGTCCGCCTCGAGGGCGAGGGCTTCGAGGTGCTCGCGACGCAGGGCAGCGAGGTCGCCGCAGGCGACCCGATGATCACCTGGGACCCGGCCGCCCTGCCCGCGACCGCCGGCGGCCAGGACGTCTCCCCGGTCGTGCCGGTCGTGCTGATGGACGGCGCGAAGGGCTCGGTGACCAGCGACGCGATCGGCGGCACCGTCGCCGCAGGCGACCTGCTGTTCGCCACCCCATGACAGGGGTCTCGGCCTTCCTGCTCGACCTCGACGGCACCCTCGTTGACTCCGAGCCGCTGCACCGCGCGTCCTACGTCGCGTGGTTCGAGCACCGCGGCTGGGAGCTGCCGGACCTCGGCATGTTCACCGGCCGTCGTGCCGAGGACGTCTTCGTCGCCGAGCCCGGCCCCTGGTCCGGGCTCGACCCGACCGCACTGGCCCGCGAGGTGGTCGCCTTCGTCCCCGACGAGCCACCCGCCCCTGTGCCGGGCGCGCGCGAGCTCCTCGTCGCAGCCCGCTCGGCGGGCGTACGCCTCGCGATCGTCACCTCCGCCGGCCCCGACTGGGTGGAGCGCTCACTCGCGGCGCTGTCGCTCCCGCTCGACGCGGTCGACCTCGTCGTCACCGCCCGCGACGTCGTCGACGGCAAGCCGCACCCGGCCGGCTACGCCCTCGCGTGCGAGCGGCTCGAGGTCGACGCGGCGCACGCGGTCGCCGCGGAGGACTCACCGGCGGGGGTGCGCGCCGCGCTCGGCGCCGGCGTACGACGCGTGCACGGCATCCGTACGACGCACGCGGCCGAGCAGCTGAGCGCCGCGGGCGCGGTCGAGGTGCACGACGACCTCCGCCCGCTCCTGGCGTTCCTGCCGTCGTGAACCGGCACGAGCAGGTCAGCCCGTGGGCCGGTCGCCCACCGTGTGCGCGTGCGGGCGTCCCGGGTCGTCGAGCGCCGGGGTGATCTCGCCGGCCCGCAGCGCCTCGAGCTGGGCGCAAACCGCGGTGCCGTAGAAGAACGCGATCGACGACAGCAGGGCCCACAGCAGCAGGGCGAACACGCCGGCGAGCGGGCCGTACACGCTGCCGAACGACCCGCTCAGCGACACGTACGCCGCCAGGCCGGCCGTCGCGAAGCCGGTGAGGACGACCGCGATGCCCGAGCCGAGGGCCAGCCAGGACAGGGCCGGCTGGCGGCGCCGGGGTGCGTGGTCGAGCAGCACTGCGATCGCGAACACGAGCAGACCGAGGCCGAACGGCCAGCGCAGCACGTTCCACCAGAGGACGGTGCGTTCGGACCAGCCGTAGTTGTCGGCCATCGCCTCGCCGAGGGCGAGCCCGCCGACGATCATCAAGAACCCGACGCCCACCGGTACGGCGAGCACGGCCGTCAGGATCGCGGCGCGGCCGTACTTCTGGAGCGCCTTGCGGTCGCGCCGGATGCCGTAGATGCGGTTGGCGCCGCGCTCCACCTGCGCCATGGCGGTCGTCATCGACAGGAGCGCGAAGCCGAGGCCGAAGAAGAGCGCCACCTCCCCGGCGAGCTCGGAGGTGTCGGAGTCGTCGACCGCCGAGGCGAGCGCGTCGCCGTCGCCGGAGCCGGGGGAGAGGGAGTCGACCACGTGCGCGACGACGGCGGCCGGACGCTCCTCGTCGAGGTCGGAGGCCAGCCCGGTCAGCGCGAGCAGGAACGGGACGACGGCGAGGCAGGCCTGGAGCGCGAGCGCGCGCGAGTTGGTGAACCCGTCGCCGTAGCGGAACCGCACGAACGACTCCACCGCGATCTTCTTCAGGCCGTGCTCCCGCGCGAGGTGCCAGGCGTCGAGCGCGTCGAGCTCGTCACCGTCCATCTCCGTGGTGACGGGCACGGTCCGCGCGGTGGTCATGGGGCGCAGACTAGGCTCCTCGCGGGCAGGTCCGGAGGCCGCCTCCTCGACAGCACTGACTGCCGTGTCGACCCCGGGGAGCGAGTGCAGCTCGGCCGCCACCTCGCGGCAGCGCCGGACCATGGCGTCGTCGCGCAGGACCGCTCGTACCCGGTCCGCGATCTCGGTCGGGGTGGCCGCCGAGGCATCCATCGTGGTGGCCAGCCCCAGCTCGTGCGCGCGACGGGCGTTGTGGGGTTGGTCGGCCCCCAGGGGCAGCAGGACCGAGGGCAGGCCGTGGGCGAGGGCGGCCATGAAGCTGCCCGATCCGCCGTGGCTCACCACGAGGTCTGCCCGCGCCAGCACCTCGTCGTGCGGGACGAACCTCTCGACGCGCACATGGGCGGGCTGCGGGCCCAGCTCCGCAGGATCGATCTCCCTCCCGACCGTGACGAGCACGTCGGCCTCCAGCTCGGCGAGCCCCGCGGTGAGGCGGTCGAGGAGGTCTCCCGACGTGGTGTTGAAGATCGTGCCGAGGGTGGCGTAGACCAACGGCCTGCCCGCGCGCCGACGGATCCGCCGGATCGGCCCGGACCGGTAGTGCAGGGGAGCGAGCCTCAGCGGTGCGTCCGGGCTCCGGAACGACGGCGGCGCGTCCGACAGGGTCGTCCCGGACGTCAGCCTCCTGAGCTGGGGGTCCGGTGCCAGTCCGTGCTCGGCCCGTACGGCGTCGAGCCGGGGCGCGACCAGCCCGGGCCTGATCAGCAGCCCCGAGGCGAGGACGAGGTGGGTGACGACGGGCACGTCGGCCAGCTCCGCCGCGATCGTCGTCCCGAGGTCGGTCTCGTCACGCAGCACCACGTCGGGCCGGAAGTCCTCGATGGCCTCCGGCACGGCCGACGCCATCCGGCGTGCGCCCCTGGTCGCGAAGTTCTCGGCGAACTCGAGCTCCGTCGCCTCCTCGTCCGAGCCGTCGACGGGCGTGAGGTCACGACTGGCAGGCGTCCCGCTGTGGTGCGGCGACGGACTCGTGGCGTACGCCCTGAACCCCGCCTCCTCGATGCGCGGCACCAGGCCGCCCGACCCGGCGAAGGCGACGTCGTGGCCCGCCCCGCGCGCGGCGCGCGCGAGCGGGAGCAACGGCATCAGGTGGCCGACGCCGCCGACGAAGGTCACGAGGATCCGCATGGTGACCTCAGCCTAGGGACATGTGGCCGGCCGGGCGTCCCGGTGCACAACGTAGGCAGTTCGGGCGCAGACGCGCCCGCCTGAGCGTGAGCAGGCCGCCCGGTGGCGCGAACTGCCTGCTGGAGGCGCCGGCACGCCGGGTGACGCTGTCGGTCGGCGCCGCCAGACTGGGACCCATGACGGCTCGGGAGCACATGACGCAGGTGGAGCAGCAGCCCCGCCGCTTCTACGACGGCGGGACGCTGCCCTCCGAGGCCGGTCCGGGTGAGCCGCCGGACCCCGGCGCCGATCCGCGCATCGTGCTCGAGCGCCACGCCGAGGAGGACGTCGAGCTGTTCGAGCTCGAGCGGCGCATCGCCTACCTCGACCGGCACCTCGGCGAGCTGCTGGTCCCCGCCGACGCCGACTTCCGCACCGACCTGACGTCCGTGCCGGCGCTGTTCACCTGGCTGGTGCCCAAGACCGGCGCGCACCTGCCGGCCGCGCTGCTCCACGACGCGCTGGTGGCCGGCCGCCGCGACCCCACGTCCTACGTCTCGACCGACGGGCACGAGGTCGACCGGGTGGAGGCGGACCGCGTCTTCCGCGACGCGATGGCCGACACCGGCACCGGGGTGATCCGTCGCTGGATCGTCTGGACCGCGGTGACGGTCGCGACGATCTTCGTCGGGCGGTCCGTGCCGTGGTCGCGTGCGCGGCACTGGTCCTACCGGATCGCCGCCGGGGTCACGGTCGCCTCGATCGTCTACCTCGGCTACAGCGCGACCAGCGACCTGTTCGACCGCTCGTGGGCGGGTGCGGTCGGCGTGCCCTGGATGGGCGACCGGCCGTGGTGGGCCGAGGTGGCCGGAGGGTTCGCCGGTGCCGTCGTGCTGCCGCTCGCGCTCAGCCTGCTCTGGGGGCGGCTGCGGATGGCGGGGGCGATCGCCGGGGTGATGCTCGCCGTGCTGCTCCACGTCACGGTCGGGCTGGCGCTCATCGGAACGACGTACGTCCTGCTCGAGCGCCTGGCCCGGCGCTCGTCGCTCGCGGCGTGGGCCGTCGCCGGCGTCGTCGTGGTCGGGTCCCTGGTGGTCTTCGCCGTGCTCAGCCTCGGCTGACGCCGATCTCCGCCAGCCACCTCACCCAGTCAGCGCAGGGAGTAGGTCGCGAGCGACACCCCGACGTAGTGCGCGGCGAACGCGAGCACCGTGAACGAGTGGAAGACCTCGTGGAAGCCGAACCACCGCGGCGACGGGTTGGGGCGCTTGAGGCCGTAGACGACGCCGCCGAGGGTGTAGAGGATCCCGCCGACGGCCACCAGCACGAGCGTCGTGATCGCGACCCCGCTGCTGAACCTGTCGGCCCCCTCCATGAACTGCGGGATGAAGAAGACGGCGGCCCAGCCGAGCGCGATGTACATCGGGGTGTAGAGCCAGCGCGGCGCGTCGGTCCAGAACACCCGGAACAGCACGCCGCCGATCGCGGCCGCCCAGACGACCACCAGGAGCGTCGTACGTGCCGAGCCCTCCAGGAAGAGCAGGGCGTAGGGCGTGTAGGTGCCGGCGATCAGCACGAAGATGTTGGCGTGGTCGAAGCGGCGGAGGAACGCCCACGTGCGCGGCGACCACGTGCCGCGGTGGTAGATCGCGGACACGGTGAAGACCAGGAGCGCGGACAGCGCGAACGCCGCCGAGCCGATGCGGGTGGACGCGGTCGGTGACATCGCCACGAGCACGATGCCGGCCGCCAGGGCGAGCGGCGCGGTCCCGGCGTGCAGCCAGCCGCGCAGGTGCGGCTTGACCTCGGCCATCTTGTCCGCCATCACCTCGCCCGCACGCTCCACGGCGTGCTCGACGCGGTCGCGCGGGGTGATGCCGTCGTTGTCCATGGAGCGAAAATACCCGCTCGGGGGTGAGGCGCGCAGTCGCCGGGGGCGAGGTCCGGGTCACACGGCGTTACGATCGGTCGGTGGTCAACGTGAAGGACGCCGTACGACGGGTGCTCTACCCGGCCTACGAGTCCCGGGTGGTGAAGCGCCTGCCCCACGACCAGATCCCCCAGCACGTGGGAGTGATGCTCGACGGCAACCGTCGCTGGGCCAAGGCGGTCGGGCTCAACACCGCCGAGGGCTACCAGGCCGGCGCCGACAACATCCGTCCCCTCCTCGGCTGGTGCGAGGAGGTCGGCGTCGAGGTGGTCACGCTGTGGCTGCTCTCCAGCGACAACCTCACCAACCGCCCGCCCGAGCAGCTCGCCGGCCTGCTGACGATCATCGAGGGCGCGGTCGAGTCGCTCGCCGAGGCCGGCCGCTGGCGCATCCACCCCGTGGGCGCGCTCGACCTGCTGCCGCCCGAGACCGCGGCCCGCCTCAAGGCGGCCGAGGAGGCGACCCGCCACATCGACGGGATCCTGGTCAACGTCGCCGTCGGTTACGGCGGACGCCGCGAGATCGCCGACGCCGTACGCGCCCTGCTCGCCGACCACGCGACCAGGGGCACCTCGCTGGAGGAGCTCGCCGACCTCATCGACGTCGAGCACATCGCCGAGCACCTCTACACCAAGGGCCAGCCCGACCCCGACCTCGTGATCCGCACCTCGGGCGAGCAACGCCTCGGCGGGTTCCTCCTGTGGCAGTCGGCCAACTCGGAGTTCTACTTCTGCGAGGCGCTGTGGCCCGACTTCCGCCGCGTCGACTTCCTGCGCGCGATCCGGGCGTACGCCCAGCGTGAGCGCCGCTTCGGCGGCTGAGCGGGGGAGTCGGCAGACGTCATCCGACCGTCACCTCGCGTTCGGGCGTGTCGCCCCGGATCGGTGTGGTGGCGGGCGTACTTTCGCCCGTATCGGCAGGTGGGGAAGCCTGCTGAACCGGGAGGCAGTCCTTGAGCACTCAGATGGGAGCTCTCCGGTCCGTTGAATGACATCGGGCCGGGCGAGGAGTGCGCGCGCCGACCCGCAGCAAGGGGTTAGTCGTGGCCAGCAAGTCCTCTTCGCCCAGCAACACCGCCCGTCGCACGTACGTCCTGGACACCAGCGTCCTGCTCGCCGATCCCGGCGCGCTGACCCGCTTCGCCGAGCACGAGGTGGTCCTGCCCGTCGTGGTGATCACCGAGCTCGAGGGCAAGCGGCACCACCCCGAGCTCGGCTACTTCGCCCGCACCGCGCTGCGCTCGCTCGACGACCTCCGCGTCGTCCACGGCCGCCTGGACGAGCCGGTGGGCATCGGCACGGAGGGCGGCACCCTGCGGGTCGAGCTCAACCACACCGACGCCGAGTCGTTGCCGTCGGGCTTCCGGCTGGGCGACAACGACACCCGGATCCTCGCCGTCGCCCGCAACCTGGCCAACGAGGGCCACGCCGTCACGCTGGTCTCCAAGGACCTGCCCCTGCGGATCAAGGCCTCCGCGGTCGGCCTCGACGCCCAGGAGTACCGCGCGGAGGCGATCAGCGACTCCGGCTACACCGGCATGACCGAGCTCGAGGTGCCCGCCGCCGACATCGACGAGCTCTACGAGGACGGTGTCGTCGACCTCGCCGAGGCGCGCGACCTGCCGTGCCACAACGGGCTCGTCCTGCTCTCCGAGCGCGGGACCGCGCTGGGGCGGGTGGGTGCCGACAAGCGGGTCCACCTGGTGCGCGGCGACCGCGACGCCTTCGGCGTGCACGGCCGCTCGGCCGAGCAGCGGGTCGCGCTCGAGATGCTCCTCGACCCCGAGGTCGGCATCGTCTCGCTCGGCGGTCGCGCCGGCACCGGCAAGTCGGCGATGGCGTTGTGCGCCGGTCTCGAGGCCGTGATGGAGCGCCGCCAGCACAAGAAGGTCGTGGTCTTCCGACCGCTCTTCGCCGTCGGTGGCCAGGAGCTCGGCTACCTCCCCGGCTCGGAGAACGAGAAGATGTCGCCCTGGGCCCAGGCGGTCTTCGACACCCTCGGCGCCCTCACCGGCAAGGACGTCATCGACGAGGTGATGGACCGCGGCATGCTCGAGGTGATGCCGCTGACCCACATCCGCGGCCGCTCCCTGCACGACGCCTTCGTGATCGTCGACGAGGCCCAGTCCCTGGAGCGCAACGTGCTCCTGACCGTGCTCTCGCGCATCGGCGCCAACTCCAAGGTGGTGCTCACCCACGACGTCGCCCAGCGCGACAACCTCCGGGTGGGGCGCCACGACGGCATCGTCGCCGTGGTCGAGAAGCTCAAGGGCCACCCGCTCTTCGCCCACGTCACCCTCACCCGCTCCGAGCGCTCGCCGATCGCGGCGCTGGTGACCGAGATGCTGGAGGACGTCACCCTCTGACACCCGGCGCGCGCTCCCGCCGTACGCCCGCCGCCGATCCGCAGGCTCCAAGCGCTGTAACGCCGGGTTGGTGCTTGTAGGCACCCCCGTAGAACAGGGGTCCTACAAGTCACAACCCGGCGTTACAGCCGCGTGGGGCGGGAGAGGAAGTGTGACTGGCGGGGCGTACGGGGCGGGTGTGCAGCCTGTGACGCAAGGGACGCCAGCAATTGTGGAGTTCGGTTTGCATGGGTCTCGGGCCTCATGCATGGTGGCTCGTGACCGTTTCGTGATCTTGGTCGTCGGCAGGACGCAGGGACCCCCCGCACCGCCCCGTCCCGCCGGCCCTGGTCGGCTCGGTCGCCGCACGCTCCCTCCGTACGACCCGGCGTGCACATCCCCTGTCGTCAACCCCCGTGAGCCCCTGTGTCGAAGTCTGACAAGCACGTCCCGAAGCACCGCGCCCCTGGCAAGCACAAGGCTGCGCGTGTGCCCCACCGAGCCCTGCGCACCGGCGTGACCCTCACCGGGCTCGCGGCCGCCGCGACGGGCGTGAGCGTCACCGGCGGCCTGTTCTCGCAGGACCCCGAGGCGCTCACCCCCGCTGCCGCAGACGTGGCCACCACGGCCCCGGCCGGGGCCGACCGGACCCCCGAGGCGTCGGCTGCCGAGCCGACGATGGACGCCGCCGCGCTCGAGGAGCGCGCGGGCCGCCAGGTCGTCTCGCGCTCGGCCCGGCGTACGGACGCCGCCAAGGCCGCGGCGCTCGAGATGACCGGAGGCTCGGGCGTCACGAGGTCGGAGAAGCTCTCCGAGGGCGACCCCCGCGACATCGCGCGCGTCCTGCTCCCGGCGTACGGCTTCTCCTCCGACCAGTTCTCGTGCCTCGACTCGCTCTATGTCAGCGAGTCCGACTGGCGCGTCGACGCCGACAACCCGACGTCCTCGGCCTACGGCATCCCGCAGGCGCTGACCCAGCTGCACGACCTGCCGGCGGACTACATGACGTCGGCCGAGTCGCAGATCCGGTGGGGGCTGGAGTACATCCAGGACACCTACGGCACCCCGTGCAGCGCCTGGAGCTTCAAGCAGGGCAACGGCTGGTACTGAGCCGCCCCGGCCCCTGCCCGCGCCCGTCGGGAGCTGGACCACTGGTCCAACCGATCGGCCTAGTGCGACCCGATTCGGCTGCGGCACCCGGTGCCGCCCGGTCAGGATGCGCCTGAGTGATCGGCGGCGCAGCTCGTACGTCGCTACGCGAGCCGCGCGCTCACGACGCTGGGCCAACCGGGGGGTTGGGGCGAGGTGGTCAGCTCGACCGCAGGAGGGCGAGCTGACCACCGTCCGTCTCCGCGTCGGGGATCTCCGCGACAGGGTGCGCCGGCGCCTGCGCGTGCCCGGTCGTGGATGACGCGCCGAGCTCGTCGGCGATCGAGACGACCAGGCCGCCGAGCATGAAGGCGGAGATGGCCGCGACCAGCGCCGAGGTGGTCAGGGCCGGGATGAACCGGCGCGCGCCGACCGGCTCCGCGTCCATGTAGCCGTGGGTGAGCGCGTGGCCCTTGCCGCGCGCCAGCAGGTAGCGGTTCACCGGCCAGGCTGCGAAGAACGCGGCGGTCAGCGCGATCATCATGGAGAGCCAGAAGACCGGGTTGACCAGTCCCGCGTCCATCGCGCCCGGGATGATCGCCATGACCAGGTTGTCGACGAGCTCCATGGTCGCGATCGAGAGGGTGTCGGCCGCGAGCACGACGGTCAGCGCCGTGCCGACGCCCAGTCCGGCGCGCAGCAGCGGCAGCGTCGACAGGGCGTAGCCGAACAGGAACGCCAGCCCGACCGCGATGGCGATCGTGGCGAGGGTGCCCAGCCCCAGGGCGGTGCCGATCATCAGGCCGAGGATCTCGCCGATGGCGCAACCGGTCAGGCAGTGGAGGGTCGCGGAGAGCGCCATCGCGTTGGTGCCCATGTCGTGGTGGGAGCCCTGGTGCACATCGTGGTGCGGGGCTTGGTGCGAGGTGTGGTCCATACGTCGGAACATACCCCCGGGGGGTATCTTGGTCAAGAGGCGTGACGGTGCAGATCGCCTCGGGTGACCGCGCTGGGGTGCCCGGATGACCGCCTGTGAGGCATCCGCTTCTCGATGTGACTCGTCGGTCGGCGACTTGGGTCGGCGATCGACGCACCCGCAAGCCCACCGGTGAACGGCCCGCGACCGGTTCGTGCCGGGGCGTCCCTGAGGGTCAGCGCCCCGTCATCGAGTCAACGTCGAGGGCGGCGTCGAGCTGCTCCTCGGTGAGGTCGCCGCGCTCGACGTAGCCCATCGCGATCACGGTCTCGCGGATGGTCGCGCCGTCGGCGAGCGCCTTCTTCGCCACCTTGGCGGCCTGCTCGTAGCCGAGGTGCGCGTTGAGGGGGGTGACCACCGACGGGGAGGACTCGGCGTAGCGCCGCATCCGCTCGGTGTCGGCGGTGATCCCGTCGACGCAGCGCTCGGCGAGGAGGACCGTCGAGGTGGAGAGCACGTGGATTGACTCGAGCAGCGCGTGCGCCATCACGGGCATCATCACGTTGAGCTCGAAGCTGCCGGCGGCGCCGGACCAGGCGATGGTGGCGTCGTTGCCGATCACGCGCGCGCAGACCATCAGCGTCGCCTCCGGGAGCACGGGGTTGACCTTGCCCGGCATGATGCTCGACCCCGGCTGGAGGTCGGGCAGGTGGATCTCGGCGAGCCCTGTGGTCGGGCCCGAGGACATCCAGCGGAGGTCGTTGCAGACCTTGGTGAGGCCGACGGCGATGGTCCGCAGCACGCCGGAGAGCTCGACGAGCGAGTCGCGGGTGCCCTGCGCCTCGAAGTGGTTGCGCGCCTCGGTGAAGGGCTGCCCGGTCCGCTCGGCGAGCGCCGCGATCGCCCGCTCGGCGAAGGCGGCCGGGGTGTTGATCCCGGTGCCGACGGCCGTGCCGCCCAGCGGCAGCTCGCGCACGCGGGGGAGGACCGCCTCGAGCCGCTCCGCACCGAGGCGGAGGGTGGCGGCGTACGCCCCCATCTCCTGACCCAGCGTGACCGGGGTGG
Source organism: Nocardioides sp. BGA-UO-ETr-FS32 (assembly GCF_059567905.1). Lineage (NCBI taxonomy): Bacteria > Bacillati > Actinomycetota > Actinomycetes > Propionibacteriales > Nocardioidaceae > Nocardioides > Nocardioides sp. BGA-UO-ETr-FS32. The sequence continues at coordinate 601,472 of NZ_JCAQOX010000014.1, forward strand.
CGTCCATCAGGTGCGTTCGCCCCGACTTCACGGCGTCGGCGAACTCCTCGGCCTTGGCCTCGAAGGCCGTCGCCAGCCGGTCGAGGGCCGGGAGCAGGTCGTCGACCACCGCGAGGGTCGCGGCCACGTGGATGCTCGTCGGGAAGGTGTCGTTGCTGCTCTGCGAGGCGTTGACGTGGTCGTTGGGGTGGACCTCGACGCCGGCCTGCGCGGCGAGCGTCGCGATCACCTCGTTGGCGTTCATGTTGGAGCTGGTGCCCGAGCCGGTCTGGAAGACGTCGATGGGGAACTCGCCGTCGTGGGTGCCCTCCACGATGGCGTCCGCAGCGGTGACGATGGCCTGCGCCTGGTCGTGGCGTACGACGCCGAGGGCGGCGTTGGCCGTCGCGGCGGCCGCCTTGACGTGGGCCAGCGCCTGGACGTGCCGGGGCTGCAGGGTCAGGCCGCTGATCGGGAAGTTCTCGATCGCGCGCTGGGTCTGGGCCCGCCAGAGGGCGTCCCGAGGCACCTCGACCTCGCCCATGGAGTCGTGCTCGATGCGTGTCTCGTTCACGCGCTCGACGCTACTCCTCACCCGACGGGGCGAGACGGCGGACGCCCCGCCGCTCCGGTGAGGGAGTCAGCGAGGCGTCCGGGGAGAGGCGCTGCAGGGGAGGTCAGCACCAGGGGTAGATGAAGAGGCTGTCGTCACCGGCCCGGTGGTCGGCCAGCACGACGGAGAGGGGCAGCGGGTCGGGCAGCGACGCCACGTCGGTGGTTGCGCGGGGAGCCACTCCGTACGCCACCGCGGCCGCGATGGGCAGTCCGGACTCGGCCACCGTCGAGAACAACCCCTCGGACTTGAGCGTGCTGATGCCGGCGCGCATGCAGTCGGTGTCGGGCTTGGCCTGGGCCGCGGCCGGTGCGAGCACGACGGTGGCGACGCCGAGCGAGAGGGCGGCGAGCGAGGTGGCGGTTCGGGTGGTGCGCTTCATGGCGATCTCCTCGTGGGGGGTCAAGGTCTGGAGTCCAATGCACCACACCGGAGCAGCGCTTGTCGAGGGTTTGTCCAATGTTTGTCCCAAGTCTGTCCACCCTCTGCGAGGAGCGCGGCCTCGACCTCTTGGTAACGAGTGAGTTGCCAATGGCCCATGACCCGTGCGCCGCGAGTCGTCGACCTGGCCGCCGACACCTGCGGGTGCTCGGCGACCACCCGGCCTTCAGCGACCACTACCGCGCCGAGCTCTCCTGACGCCCCCCGGCGTGGTCCCTTGGAGCGATCACCACCGACCCGGGACCATGGGGCCATGCGACTGCGTCTCGGGACCCGCGTCGGCACGGCGGCACTCCTCGTGGGCGTCGCGTCGGCCTGCTCCGCACTCGGCGGGGAGGACGGCGACCCCGCCGCTGACCTCGCGGACGACCTCGCCGCCGCGCTCTCCGACCACTCGCTGGGAGAGGTGCCGCTGGTCGACGAGCGCATGCGGGCCGCGTTCGCCGAGCTCGTTGCGCCGCTCGCCGAGGTGCCGGTCGCGGTCGACGTCGTCGACGTCACGGAGGTCGAGGAGGAGGGGCGCGCAGACGCCACCCTCGCCTGGCGCTGGGAGGTCGCGGACGGCGCGGTGTGGGAGTACGAGACCTCGGTGGCGCTGACGCAGGGCGGCGACGGGCAGACCTGGGCGGTCGGCTGGGCGCCCGACGACCTCGCCCCCGACCTCGCCGACGGCGACAGCCTGGGCCTGCGCACGATCACGCCCGCACGCGGTGACATCACCGGGGCCGAAGGCGCCGTGCTCGTGACCGAGCGCCCGGTGCTGCGCTACGGGCTCGACAAGACCAAGGTCCAGGGCCCCCAGGTGGGGCGCAGCGCCCGACGCATCGCCCGCATCCTCGACGTCGACGCGGCGTCGTACGTCTCCCGCGCGGAGGCCATGGGCGCGGAGGCCTTCGTCGAGGCGGTCGTGCTGCGCGAGGACGACGCCCGCGAGGTGCTGCCGGCCTTCCGCAAGGTCCCCGGCGCGCTGGCGGTCAACGACACGCTGCCGCTTGCCCCGACGCGCGAGTTCGCCGCCGCCCTGCTGGGCCGGGTGGGACCGGCCACGGCCGAGATCGTCGAGGAGTCCGACGGTGCCATCGTCGCGGGCGACGAGGTGGGCCTGTCCGGGCTCCAGGCCCGCTACGACGAGCAGCTGCGCGGCGCGCCCGGCACGGCGGTCGTCGCCCGCGACGCCGACGACCGGCTGCGCACGCTCTTCGAGGCGCCGGCGACCGACGGCACGGACCTCCTCACCACCCTCGACCCGGCACTGCAGGACAAGGCCGAGCAGGCCCTCGCCACCCTCGGTGACGGTGCGGCCGCCGCCGCGCTCGTCGCGATCAGGCCGTCGGACGGGGCCGTGCTCGCGAGCGCCAACGGGGCCGGCGCGGCAGGGGCCGACCTCGCCTCGACCGGGCAGTACGCCCCGGGGTCGACGTTCAAGGTCGTGACCTCGCTCGCCCTCCTGCGCAACGGGATGCGCGTCGACGACGTGGTGTCGTGCCCGGCCACGACCGTCGTCGACGGCCGGTCGTTCAAGAACTACGACGACTACCCGGCCTCCGCGGTCGGGGACATCACGCTCACCCAGGCCATCGCCCAGTCCTGCAACACCGCGCTGATCGGCAACGCCGGGCGGCTCGGCGACGGCGAGCTCGCTGCCGCCGCCCAGGCCCTCGGGCTGGGCACGGACCACGACCTCGGCTTCCCGGTCTACTTCGGGCAGGTGCCGCCGCCGGAGACCGAGACCGGAGCCGCGGCCGACATGATCGGCCAGGGCACCGTCCTGGCCAGCCCGTTCGCGATGGCGACGGTCGCCGCCTCGGTCTCGGCCGGTCGCGCGGTGCTGCCGGTGCTCCTGCCGCAGCACGAGGTCCAGCAGGTCCCGCCCGAGGTGTCGCTGACCGGCGCCGAGGCCGGAACGCTGCGCGGGTTGATGCGCGCCGTGGTGACCACGGGCTCGGGACGGTTCCTCCAGGACGTGCCCGGCGAGATCGGCGCCAAGACCGGCACCGCCGAGTACGGCGCGCCCGACGCGTCCGGCTCGCTGCCGACCCACGCGTGGATGATCGCGACCCGCGGCGACCTCGCCGTCGCGGTGTTCGTCGCGACCGGGGTGTCGGGCTCGCAGACCGCCGGCCCGGTGCTGGAGGCGTTCCTGCGCTGACGCCCGAGGAGGGTCAGCGCCGGGCGAGGTAGAGGAAGTACTGCTCCGGGCGGTCCTGGAGCAGCACGTCGTGTGCCTGCTCCTCGGCCTCGCCGAACACGGCGCGCATCGCCTCGAGCAGGTCCGGCGCGGCGGCCGCGGACCACACCACCAGGACGCCTCCGGGTCCGAGGACCTCGTGGCACCGCCGGAGGAACCGCTCCTCGTAGACCGCCTCGTTGGTGTCGTGCACGAGGTAGCCCGGGCCGTTGTCGACGTCGAGCAGCACCAGGTCGTACGTCGAGCGCGCCTCCGCGATCGCCATCGCGATGTCGGCGTTGACGACCGTGGCGCGGGTGTCGGCGAGGATCGCGGGTCCGTGCGGCACGGTGCCGTCGCGCATCCACCGGACCAGCGGCTCCTCGATCTCGACCACGACCGCCCGCTCGACCCGGGGGTCGGCCAGCACGCGCTGCAGGGTGAAGCCGAGGCCGAGGCCGCCGATGAGCACCGCGGCGGGCTCGTCGACCAGGGCGAGGGCCTCCGCCGCCAGCTCGATCTCGCTCGTGGTCTCGAGGGTGTCCATCACGAAGACGCCGTTGACGCGCAGCTCGAGCACGTCCGGCGCGGTGCCGGACGTACGCCGGCGCAGCAGCACGTCGCCGCGCTCGGTCTCGACCCGGGCCACCTCGGTGTGCTCCACCTCCACGCTGTCCACGCCGACATCCTGCCCAACGCCGGGCGCGGGAGTCGTACGGGTCCCCACCGACACGCGCTCGGCGCGGCGAAAGGCTCCCCACACGCCGCTCCGGCGACTACCGTGATCAGGTGTACACCGTAGGACGGGTCGCGGAGCTGACCGGCGTGCCGAGCGGCACGCTGCGCAAGTGGGAGCAGCGCTACGGCGTGGTCGTGCCCCAACGGTCGGCCGGCAACTACCGCCTCTATGACGACGAGGCCGTACGCCGGCTGAGCGTGATGCGCAGCCTGGTCGACGCCGGCTGGTCCGCCCACGAGGCCGCCCGGCACGTGGTGGCCGATACGGCCGCTGCGGAGGCGACGCTCGCCCGCCCGGCCGAGCCGGCCTCCGAGGACCGCTTCGAGACGATCGTGGGCTGTGCCCAGGACTTCGACGGCCCGCGGCTCGATCGGCTGCTCGCCGAGGGCTTCGCGGACATCGACGTGGTGTCCGTGGTCGACGACTGGCTGCTCCCCTCGATGGTGCACCTCGGCCGGGCCTGGCAGCGCGGCCGGGTGTCGGTGGCGGGGGAGCACTTCGTCACCGCGGCCGTGCACCGCAGGCTGGCCGAGGCGTTCCAGGGCATGCAGCCCGCACCCAGCGGCGGACCGCGCGTCGTGGTCGGCCTCGCCCGCGGGGCGCGCCACGAGCTCGGCGTCCTCGCCTTCGCCACGGTGCTGCGCTCGCGGGGCGTGGCCGTGACCTACCTCGGCGGCGACCTCCCCCTCGAGGCCTGGGTCGACGTCGTCCGGCTCGTCGAGCCGGAGGCCGTGGTCCTGGCCGTCCCGACCCTCGAGGACGTGCCGGCCGTGCGTGAGGCGGCGGAGGCTCTGGCGCCCCTCGCCCCCGTCCTGCTCGGCGGCGCCCACCAGGCCCAGGTCGACGGCCCGCGGCACCTCGGTCACCTCGCCGGTGCAGCGGCCGCCACCCTCGCGACCCGGCTGGGCGCCGTCAGCTGAGCTCCGCGGCGCCCTGACGGGTCAGCGCGCGCTGCGCACGACGGGTGCGCACCCGCTGCCGTACCACTGGTCGCCGATGATCTGGATACGGCAGGGGCGGTCGGTGGACGGCGCCTCAGGCACCGCCGGCGAGACGATCAGGACGGAGCCGAGGGCGGAGGCGGCGATCGCCACGATCCCGGCGGTCCGCAGCCGACGGTTGGTGCGCACGTCGTTGCTGGTGAGCAGCATGTCGGCCGTCGTCGTCATGGTGTCTCCCCGGTCGGGCACTGCGGCTTGTCCACAGTTTGTCCACTGTTGGTGGAAAACGAACACTAGGGACTTGTCCACCGTTTGTCCAAAGTTGGGTACCCTGTGGGCGTGTACACCGTCGGCCGCACCGCAGAGCTCACCGGAGTGCCGCGCGAGACCCTCCGCAAGTGGGAGCAGCGCTACTCCGTCGTCGCCCCTGCGCGCACCGAGGGCAACTACCGCCTCTACGACGACGAGGCCGTCCGCCGGCTCTCGGTGATGCGCGACCTGGTCGACTCCGGCTGGTCGCCGCGCGAGGCCGCCAAGCGGGTGCTCGAGGAGCCGGCGGGTGCGGTCAGCGTCCTGCCCGGTGCCGACTCCCCCCTCTCACGCCTCGACGAGCTCGCGGGCTGCGGTGAGGAGTTCGACGTGGTGCGGCTGGAGAGCCTGCTCGACAAGGCCTTCGCCGAGGCCGACCTCGCCGTCGCGGTGGACGAGTGGCTGATGCCGTCGCTGGTGCGGCTTGGCGAGGCCTGGCAGCGCGGCACCGTCAGCGTGGCCGGCGAGCACTTCGTCAGCGCCGCCGTGCTGCGGCGGCTCTCCCAGGCCTTCCACCAGCTCCCGCACCCGGCGGACGGCGCCCCGCGGGTGATGGTCGGCCTCGCCCGCGGGTCGCGGCACGAGCTCGGCGTCATGGCCTTCGCCATGGTGCTGCGCAGCCGCGGTGTCGGCGTGACCTACCTCGGCGCCGACCTCCCCGTGGAGTCGTGGGTCGACACCGTACGCGCCCTGGAGCCGGCCGCGGTCGTGCTCGCGGTGCCGACGGTCGAGGACCTGCCCGCCGTACGCGAGGCCGTGCAGGCGATCGCCCCGCGGACCAGCGTCCTGCTCGGAGGCGCCCACCAGGGGCGGGTCGAGGGAGCCGAGCAGCTCGGCCACCGCATCGGTGAGGCCGCCGCCGGGCTCGCCGACCGGCTCGTCGCGGCGAGCTGAGGCGGGCTGACCCGGGCTACTGCGCCGAGCGGACCCGGATGCCGGACAGGGGCACCGTGGTCGTGCCCGCCGGGTCGGTGAAGAAGTCGTTGCCCTTGTCGTCGACGACGATGAAGGCCGGGAAGTCCTCGACCTCGATCTTCCAGACGGCCTCCATGCCGAGCTCCTCGTACTCGACGACCTCGACGGACCGGATGCAGTCCTGGGCGAGCCGGGCGGCCGGTCCGCCGATGGAGCCGAGGTAGAAACCGCCGTGCGTGCCGCACGCCTCGGTGACCTGCCTGGAGCGGTTGCCCTTGGCCAGCATGACCATCGAGCCGCCCGCGGCCTGGAACTGCTCGACGTAGGAGTCCATGCGGCCCGCGGTCGTGGGCCCGAACGAGCCGGAGGGCATGCCCTCGGGGGTCTTGGCCGGGCCGGCGTAGTAGACCGGGTGGTCCTTGAGGTAGGCCGGCATCTCCTCGCCGGCGTCGAGGCGCTCCTTGATCTTGGCGTGCGCGATGTCGCGCGCCACGACGAGCGGGCCGGTGAGCGAGAGCCGCGTCTTGACCGGGTGCTTCGACAGCTCGGCGAGGATGTCGGCCATCGGCTGGTTGAGGTCGATGTCGACGACCGCGCCACCCTCGATGTCGTGGGCCATGCCGGCGTCGGGCATGTAGTGCGCGGGGTCGGTCTCGAGCTGCTCGAGGAAGACGCCCTCGGGCGTGATCTTGCCGAGCGCCTGCCGGTCGGCCGAGCACGAGACCGCGATCGCGACCGGGCACGAGGCGCCGTGGCGGGGGAGGCGTACGACGCGGACGTCGTGGCAGAAGTACTTGCCGCCGAACTGCGCGCCGATGCCGAAGGACTGGGTGAGCTCGAAGACCTTCTCCTCCAGCTCGACGTCGCGGATGCCGTGCGCGCTCATCGATCCCTCGGTCGGGAGGTCGTCGAGGTAGTGCGCGGAGGCGTACTTCGCAGTCTTGAGCGCGAACTCCGCGCTCGTGCCGCCGATGACCACCGCGAGGTGGTAGGGCGGGCACGCGGCGGTGCCGAGCGAGCGGATCTTCTCGTCGAGGAACTCCATCAACCGCGTCGGGTTGAGGACCGCCTTGGTCTCCTGGAAGAGGAACGACTTGTTGGCCGAGCCGCCGCCCTTGGCCATGAAGAGGAACTTGTACTCCGGGCTCTGCTTGCCATCGGGGCCGGCCTTGGCGGGGGTGGAGTAGATCTCGATCTGGGCCGGCAGGTTGGTGCCGGTGTTCTTCTCCTCGAAGGTCGTCAGCGGCGCCAGCTGGGAGTAGCGCAGGTTGAGCCGCGTGTAGGCGTCGTAGACGCCGCGGCTGATCGCCTCGCCGTCGTCGGCCCCCGTCAGCACGCCTTCGGACTTCTTGCCCATCACGATCGCGGTGCCGGTGTCCTGGCACATCGGCAGCACGCCGCCGGCGGAGATGTTGACGTTCTTGAGCAGGTCGAGCGCCACGAAGCGGTCGTTGCCGGAGGCCTCCGGGTCGTCGATGATCTTGCGCAGCTGGGCGAGGTGGCCGGGGCGCAGGTAGTGGCTGATGTCGTGCATCGCCTCCTCGGTGAGCCGCCGGATCGCCTCGGGCTCGACCTCGAGGAACGTACGTCCCCCGACCTCGACGGTGGAGACGCCTTCGGTGGTGATCAGCCGGTAGGGCGTCTCCGGCGCGCCGTTGGACCCGGCGGTGGGGAGGAGGTCGGAGTAGTGGAATTCAGCGGCGCTCACGGCCGCTGATGCTACGCCGGGTCGGCTTCCTGGCCGGCGTCGCCCTCGCGCTCGCGCCGCTTCTGCTCCGCGGCCCGTCGGCGCTGCTCCTCCGCGCGCTCGCGCACCTTCTTGAGGAACTCCTCGTCCGCCGCGGGGTCGGAGGCCGCGAACCGCCCCGGGCGGTCGTACTCCGGGAACGCGCTCGCGCTGCGCTCGTGCGGACCGGTGCGTCGCGGCGCCCGTACGGGTCGGCCGGCGAGGAGCCAGGCGATCGAGCCGATGAAGGGGAAGAACAGGATGAGGAGGATCCACCACACCTTGCCGAGGTGGCGGACCTCGTCCTCGCGGCTGGTGATCGCCTGGACGAGGCAGAACACTGCCAGCACGAGTGGCACCAGGAAGAGAGCGATCCGCACGTCGAGACCCCCGCAGGTCGGCCCGGCCGGGGCCCCGGGCGGTGGGGACCACCCGCCGCGGCGGCAGCGTACCGCTCGGCGAGGGATGCCGCGGTCGGTTGGCGCGAACACCTCGGATTCATCGGTCGGACGCAATCCGGCCATTCGGGAGTAGCCTCCGATGCGACGGGACCCACGAGGCTCCGCCCGGCACCCGCCGATCTCGGACCAGCACTCATGGAGGTCACGTGAACACCCGCAAGGCACTCATCTCCCTCGCCGCGACGGCGACCCTCCTCTCGGTCGCCGCGTGCGCGGCACCCGAGCAGGAGTCCGACACCACCACCGAGAGTGGTGTCGACGCCGCGACCGCCACCTCCGCCGAGGACTTCGGCAGCATGGACGAGCTCATCGCGGCCGCCCAGGACGAGGGTGAGCTCAACGTCATCGCGCTGCCTCCGGACTGGGCCAACTACGGCGAGATCATCGAGACCTTCTCGGAGAAGTACGACATCGAGGTCAACTCCGACCAGCCCGACGCCGCCTCCCAGGACGAGATCAACGCCGCCAACGACCTCGCGGGCACCGACCGTGCGCCCGACGTCTTCGACCTGGGCCAGTCCGTGGCGCTGGCCAACACCGACATGTTCGCGCCCTACCAGGTCGAGACCTGGGACGACATCCCCGACGAGTTCAAGGACCCGGACGGCGCCTGGGTCAACGACTACGGCGGCTACATGGCGATCGGCTACGACTCCTCCGTCGTGCCCGAGGTGACGTCGGTGGCCGACCTGCTCAAGCCGGAGTTCAAGGGCAAGGTCGCGCTCAACGGCGACCCGACCCAGGCCGGCGCCGCCTTCAGCGGCGTGATGATGGCGGCCGTCGCCAACGGTGGCTCGGCCGACGACATCGCGCCCGGCGTCGACTTCTTCTCCGAGCTCAAGGCCGCCGGCAACTTCCTCACCGTCGACCCCGACTCCACGACGATCGAGCAGGGCACGACGCCCGTCGTCATCGACTGGGACTACCTCGGTGCCGCCGCGGCCGCCAACGTCGACACCTGGGAGACCGTGGTGCCCGAGGAGGCCGTCGTCGCTGGCTACTACTTCCAGGCGATCAACGCCGACGCGCCGCACCCGGCCGCCGCGCGGCTGTGGCAGGAGTTCCTCTACAGCGACGAGGGCCAGAACCTCTGGCTCGAGGGCGGCGCCCGCCCGGTCCGCGGTGACGCGATGGCCGAGGCCGGCACCATCGACGAGGAGCTGTGGGGCGCGCTGCCCGAGGTCTCCGGCGAGCCGGTCATCCCGACCGACGAGCAGACGGTGACCGCCGGCGAGTACCTCGCCGAGAACTGGTCCAAGGCCATCCGCTGAGCACGACCACTGCGAAGGGGGGCACGGGCCGACGGTTCGCCGTCGGCCCGGCCCTTCCGCTGCTCCCGTTCCTGCTCTTCGTCCTGGTCTTCCTCGTCGTCCCGACCCTCACGGTCGTCGTCGGCGCCTTCCAGGACGAGGACGGCCGCCCGACGCTGGGCAACCTCGACGCGCTCACCAGCGAGGCCGCGCTCACCGCGCTCAAGGGTTCGCTGATCCTCTCGGCGTCGACCGCGCTCATCGGTGCCGTGCTCGGCGCCCTGCTGGCCTACCTCATCGTGTCGATGCCGCCGCAGAGCATGGTGCGCCGCGCGACGCTGGCCGTCAGCGGGGTGCTCGCCCAGTTCGGCGGCGTCGTGCTGGCCTTCGCGTGGATCGCGACCATCGGCCCGGTGGGCGTCCTCACCCAGGCGATGTCCGACCTGCTCGGCGCCGACATCTACGGCAGCGGCTGGCTCTTCGGCCTGCCCGGCCTGGTCGTCGTCTACTCCTACTTCCAGATCCCCCTGATGGTGATCGTGTTCGCGCCGGCCTTCGACGGGCTGCGGCCGCAGTGGCGCGAGGCCGCGGTCAACCTCGGGGCGAGCACCTGGGCCTACTGGCGCCACGTCGCCCTGCCGTTGCTCACTCCGGCCTTCCTCGGCGCCCTGCTGCTGCTGTTCGCCAACGCGTTCGCGGCGTACGCCACCGCCGCCGTACTCGTCAGCCAGGGGCAGCCGATCGTGCCGCTCATGATCCGCCAGGCCATCACCAGCGAGGTCCTGCTCGGCCAGGCCAACGTCGGCTTCGCGCTCGCGCTGGAGATGATCGTCGTGGTCACGATCGTGATGGTGGGCTACAACGTGCTGCTGCGGCGTACGTCGAGGTGGCTGCGATGAGGCAGTCGACCGGGTTCAAGGTGTTCCGCGCCGTCGGGCTGCTGGTCTTCGCGGCCTACTTCTTCGTGCCGCTGCTGGCGATGTTCGACTTCTCCACCCAGGTCCGGGGGAGCGCCCCCGGGCGCACCTGGGACAACTGGTCCCTGATGGTCACCGACGAGGACCTCCGGTCCTCGATCGTCGCGTCGCTGCTGCTGGCGCTCTTCACCGTGGTCCTGATGGTCGTGCTGCTCGTGCCCACGATGGTGTGGGTGCGCCTGCGCGTGCCCAGAGCGCGCGGGCTGGTCGAGTTCCTGTGCCTGCTGCCGCTCACCATCCCGGCGCTGGTGATCGTGGTCGGCATCAGCAACGTCTACTCGTGGGTGACCTACCTGCTGGGCGACAGCGCGCTGGTGCTGACGTTCGCCTACGTCGTGCTGGTGCTGCCCTACTCCTACCGCGCCATCGACGCCGCACTCTCGGCGATCGACGCCGCGACCCTCTCGGAGGCGGCCCGCTCGCTCGGCGCCGGCTGGTTCACCGTGATCGTGCGCATCATCATGCCCAACATCACCGGCGGCATCCTGGGCGCCGCCTTCATCGCGGTGGCGCTCGTGCTCGGCGAGTACGTCTTCGCCTCGCTGCTGCACTTCGACACCCTCCCGGTGGCGATGGCGGCGCTCTACAAGAGCAACGGGCCGGCAGCCATGGCCGCCGCCCTCGCCTCGATGATCCTCGTGGCCGTGCTGCTCGTCGGCCTCACCTTCCTCAGCCGGGACCGGCACAGGCACGACCAAGGAGCCTCCTCATGACCGACCTCAGGACCGAGCGCGGTCTCGCCGTCGAGCTGACCGACCTCACCCGCGTCTACGGGCAGGTCCGCGCGCTGGACGGCCTGACCCTCAGCATCGAGCCGGGGGAGCTCGTCGCCCTCCTCGGACCGTCCGGCTGCGGCAAGACCACCGCCCTGCGCATCCTCGCCGGCCTCGACACCGCGACCTCCGGGACGGTCTCGGTCGGCGGCAAGGACCTGACCCGGGTCCCGGCCAGCAAGCGCGACATGGGGATGGTGTTCCAGGCCTACAGCCTGTTCCCCCACATGACCGTCATCGACAACGTCGGCTTCGGCCTCAAGATGCGCGGTCGCGACGGCGCCGCCCGGCGTACGCGGGCCGGCGACATGCTCGACCTCGTCGGTCTCGCCGAGCACGCCGACCGCTACGCCCACCAGCTCTCCGGCGGCCAGCAGCAGCGCGTCGCCCTCGCCCGAGCGCTGGCGATCGAGCCGTCCGTCCTGCTCCTCGACGAGCCGCTCTCGGCCCTCGACGCCAAGGTCCGCGTCCAGCTGCGCGACGAGATCCGACGGGTCCAGATCGAGGTCGGCACCACGACGTTGTTCGTCACCCACGACCAGGAGGAGGCGCTCGCCGTCGCCGACCGGGTCGGGGTGATGAACGCCGGTCGCCTCGAGCAGCTCGCGCCCCCCGCCGAGCTCTACTCGGCCCCCGCGAGCAAGTTCGTCGGCGAGTTCGTGGGACTCAGCAACCGCCTGCCGGCGGACGTCCGGGGCGGGGTGGCAGTCGTGCTCGGCCAAGAGGTGCCGGTGCTACCGGGCTCGACCTCCGGCACGGGCCACGCGCTCGTCCGCCCGGAGGCCGTCTCGGTCGTCCCCGACGCCGACGGCCCGGCGAAGGTGGCCACCGTGATGTTCCTCGGGCCGTTGTCGCGGGTCACCTGCACGCTCTCCGACGGCACCGGCGTCGTCGCGCAGCTCGCCAGCACCGAGGCGCTGCGCCTCCAGCCGGGAGACCCCGTACGCCTCGAGCTCGCGCCGGAGCCGGTGCTGGTCATCGCCTGAGCTGGGTCGTAGCGGCGGTCGACGCCCTCCCGACCCCTCCCGACCTCTCCCGACCCCACGTGGAGTAGTCCAGTGGGATCTGGCTGCCGGGGTGTCCACAGATGAGCCGGAACTCACTGGACTACCCCGCGGGTGGTCTCCACGGGGGTAGTCCAGTGGACAGTGGTCGTGATTTCGGTCGTGAGGCAGCCGTTGCCCACTGGACTACCAGGGCGGGCAGCCGTTGCCCACTGGACTACCCCCTCGTACGCCTCACCGCCAGGGCGCCACGAGCGCGGCCAGGTCGGGCGCCAGCTCCTTCTGCAGGAGCGGGCCGAAGGTCACGCGGTGGACGCCCATGACCTGCAGGTCCTCGAGCGATCCGGCGGCCGAGCCCTTGCGCGGGTTGGCGATGACGTTGACCGGTCCGGCGAGCTCGTCGAGGAGCCGCTGGAGGGCTGCGGCGTCCGGTGCACCGACGGGGTAGCTGCAGCGGGAGCCGGCCTCCTCGCAGGCCAGCAGCCGGGTGATGGCCTCGGCGACCGGGTCCTCGAACAGGTCCTTCTTGATGAAGGCGTCGGTGCGCGCGTTGATGACCAGGTCGACCCCGGCCGCGTCGGCGGCCTGCCGCAGGCCGCCGATGTAGTCGGCGTGCTCGGCCACCGACCGCATCCGGCCGCCCTCGGAGTGCACGGTGTCCTCGATGTTGAGACCGACGGCCCCCGCCTCGAGGAGCCGCTCGACCAGCTCGGCGGGAGCGGCGCCGTAGCCGGACTCCATGTCGGCGGTGACGGGGACGCCCGGCACTGCGCCGCAGATGCGGCGTACGCCGTCGAGGGCGTCGTCGAGCGTCATGTCCTCCTTGTCGCCCTGCCCGCGGGAGTCGGCCAGCGGGTGGCTGCCGATGCTCAGCGCCTCGAAGTCGGCCTCGGCGACGACCGTCGCGGACCAGGCGTCCCAGACGTTGGGCAGGACCAGCGTGGTGCCGGTGTGGTGCAGCTCGAGGAGCCGGGTGGCCAGGGCGGAGAGGTCCGAGCGAGAGGAGGTGTCCATGGCGTCGAGGCTGCCACGCCCGCGCCGCCGGGCATAGGCCCGGACGGAGGGGCGTTGCACCCCACGTGAAGGACCACGACCGGCTTCTGGAGTCACTGGTGATCGGCGCGGGGCAGGCGGGGCTCGCGGCGTCCTACTTCCTCCGCACCCGCGGCGTCGACCACCTCGTCCTCGACGCCAACCCCCGCCCCGGTGGCGCCTGGCAGCACCGCTGGGCCTCGCTGAGCATGGACGACGTCCACGGGGTCGCCGACCTTCCCGACTCGTCCGCCCCCGACCGGTCGCGGCGGGCGGCGAACCTCGTCGTGCCCGACTACTTCGACGGCTACGAGCGCTGGCACCACCTCCCGGTCGTACGACCCGTGCGGGTGGACCGCGTCGAGAGCGAGGGCGACCTGCTCCTGGCGCACGCCGCCGACCGCACGTGGCGCACCCGCACGCTGGTCAACGCCACCGGCACGTGGACGCGCCCCTTCGTGCCCTACTACCCCGGCATCGCCTCGTTCGCGGGGGAGCAGGTGCACACCGCGCACTACCCGGGCCCGGAGCACTTCCGCGGCAAGCGCGTGCTGGTCGTCGGGGGCGGCGCCTCCGCGGTCCAGCTCCTCGGCGAGGTCGCCCCGCTCGCCGACACGCTCTGGGCGACCCGCCGACCACCGGTCTGGCGTGAGGACGACTTCGACGCGTCCGCCGGCCTGGCAGCAGTGACGGCCGTCGAGGAACGCGTACGCCGGGGGCTGCCGCCCGCGAGCGTCGTCAGCGTCACGGGCCTCGCCCTGCGCCCGCAGGAGCAGGAGGCTGCGCGGCTCGGGGCGTACGACCGGCTGCCGATGTTCGAGCGGATCGAGCCCGACGGCGTGCGCTGGGCCGACGGGCGCTTCGAGCCGGTCGACGTGATCCTGTGGGCGACGGGGTTCCGGCCGGCCGTGGACCACCTGGGGCCTCTCGGCCTGCGGTCGCCGGAGGGCGGGATCGCCCTCGTGCCCGTCCCGGGCAACGTCCAGGGTGCCACCACTGCGGTGCGCGACCCGCGGGTGCAGCTCGTGGGGTACGGGCCGTCCGCCAGCACCCTGGGTGCCTCCCGCGCAGGCCGGCAGGCGGCCCTGGCCGTGTCGCGGCACCTGGCTGCGGCCGCCGCCTGAGCTCGAGTCCAGCAAGGCTGGACAAACCTTCAACCACCCTTGGGGCACAATCGAGGAATGGAGGGACGGGGGCGTCACCGCGCAGCGGTGGTGGCCTGCGCGCTCGTCGCCTCCGCCTGCACCTCCGCGCCCGCCGACACCCCGGGTGACCGGGTCGAGCCGACCGTGCCGTCGGCGAGCAGCACCACCACCACCCGGCCGGCCCGCGAGGGCGAGGTCACCCTGGCGTTCGGCGGTGACGTCCACTTCGAGGGAGGGGTGGCGCAGCTCCTCGATCGTCCGAGCCAGGGCCTGGGTGCGATCGGACGGACGCTGCGCGCCGCCGACGTCGCGATGGTCAACCTCGAGACGCCGGTGACGCAGCGCGGGCGCCAGGACCCCAAGGAGCTCGAGAACGCCGGCGACCGCTACTGGTTCCGTACGGGCCCCCGCGCCCTCGACGTGCTGGGAGCGGCCGGCGTCGACGTCGTCAGCGTCGCCAACAACCATGCCGGCGACTACGGAGCCGTCGGGCTCGAGGACACCCTCGCCGCCGGGCGGCAGCGCGGCATCGCGATGGTCGGCGCCGGGCGGGGCGCCGCGGCGTACGCCCCGCACGTCGTCGAGGTGGGTGACCTCGAGGTCGCGTTCCTCGCCGCCGACGGGGTCCAGCGCGAGGGATCCAGCGACGTGTGGTCGGCCCGCCCGGGCGCTCTCGGCACCGCCTCCGCCCGCGGGAGCAACACCGCCGGCCTGGTCGCCGCGGTCGAGGCGGCGGCCGCGCAGGACCAGCTCGTCGTCGTCTACCTCCACTGGGGCAAGGAGTACGAGTCGTGCCCCACCCAGTCGCAGCGCATGCTCGCCCGCGACCTCGCCGACGCCGGGGCCGACGTGGTGGTGGGCAGCCACTCGCACGTCCTCGGCGGTGCCGGCTGGGCAGGCGACACGCTCGTCGCCTACGGCCTGGGCAACTTCGTCTGGTACCACGACCGGCAGGCCCGGACCGGCGTCCTGTCGGTGACCCTCGACGCGGGCGGCGTCGTCGGGAAGTCGTGGACCCCGGCCCGGATCTCGCCGGTCGACGGCCGGCCGTTGCCGGTGACGGGCGCCGACCGGACGCGAGCCGTCGCGGACTTCCGCGCCCGCCAGCGCTGCACCGGCCTGGCTGCCGAGCGCGGTGCCGCGCAGGCGGACGACCCGGCGTACGAGTCGTCGGTCAGCCGGATCGACGCCGACCTCGCCGAGCGGATGCGTCGCAGTCACCGGTCGGGCTGCCCGGTGCCGCTGCGCGACCTGCGCTACCTGCGGATGACGCACCGCGACTTCGACGGCCGCGCCCGCACCGGCGAGATGGTCGTCCACCGACGCTTCACCGGTCCGGTGCGCGAGCTCTTCGGTCGCCTGTACGCCACGGGCTGGCCGATCGCGCGCATGCGGCTCGTCGACGACTACCGCGCCGACGACGACCTGTCGATGGCCGCCAACAACACCTCGGGCTTCAACTGCCGCCGCGTCGCGGGGCAGACGAGCTGGTCGCAGCACGCCTACGGCGAGTCGATCGACATCAACCCCGTCCAGAACCCGTACGTCCGGGGAGGGCGCGTCGACCCGCCCGCCGGCCGTCCGTACGTCGAGATCGACCGGGGCCGCTCGGCCCCCTTCCGGCTCGGCGTGATCAGGACCGAGGACCTGGTCGTGAGGGCCTTCGACCGCATCGGCTGGGAGTGGGGCGGCTACTGGGTGTCGTCGAAGGACTACCAGCACTTCGCGGCGCGCAGGCCCTGACGGGGGCACGCCCGGCATCGTCCGCCTAGGCCCGGCCGGCCGCGGTGTCGGCGATGGCCTGCGCCAGCGGTACGTGCTCGCGAGCGCCCGCGGCAGCCCTCCTCAGCAGCCCTTGCGCCCGGGTGCCCTCGCCGTCGCGAAGCGCGCACTGCGCGGCTCGCCAGCGGTAGTACGCCGCGTCATGGGCACCCTCGAGCCGGTCCCAGGCGGCCGCCGCAGCCGTCCAGGCGGCGACGGACTCGGATCCCGCCAACGCTGCGGCGTCGGCGAGGAGGGAGGCACGCTGCGCAGCCAGGTTGGGGTCGTCCCCGCCGGCAGTGCCGACCAGTCCGCAACGCTCGGCCAGCCGGTGGAGGTTGTCGACGTGCCCAGAGGCCCCGCGGTGGGCGGCGAGCCGGGCTGCAGCGACCAGCGCGGGTGCGACCAGGCGGACGGGCGCCGTGCCTGCGACGTCGTCGAGCTGTCCGAGCACGTGGTCCAAGGTCGGCTGGTCGGCACCTGTCCACAGGGCGACGTCGGCGGCCCACATGAGGAATTCCAGATCTCGCGGCGCACTGGTCGACGGCTCGGCACAGATCTGGGCGATCCGGCTCCTGGCCGCCTCTGTCAGCCCCAGTCGGGAGTCGATGACAGCCCGTGCCGCGTGCAGCGGCCAGTGGTCGGCGTCCCACGGCGCGTCGGACGGCGTGGCGACGACCCGCTCGGCCTCGGCGACGCGGCCACCGCGCAGGAGCGAGAAGGACACGTTGACCCGGACCAGCATCACCTGGGGATTGTCGAAGTCGTGCTCGCGTGCGACGGCAAGCGCAGCCCGGCCGGCGGCGACGACGGCATCCGGTGGTGCTCCCGTGGTCAGCAGCATGTCTGTCGCGTAGACGCCGAGCCGCACGTCACCGAGCGGGTCGTCCACCACGCGCGAGTCCGGACCCGCGCTCGTCAGGAGTGCCATGCCTCGCTCGACGTTGCCGGCGATCCCGGCGTGCCAGGCGACGCGCATCAGGGCGTCGCGCAGCAGGATGGGATCGCCGAGCTCGCGGGCCGCGACGACCTCCTCGTCCGCCACGGCCCGCGACTCGGCTGACCGACCCATCGCGAAGAGCAGGAGCTGCTTCCGGTCGAGTGCTCGCACCTTGCCCTCGCGGACCGGCAGGCGGTCGTGGATGGCCAGGGCTTCATCGAGGAGCGCCAGACCGCTCTCGAAGCCTTCGGGGTCGCCGCGATAGATGGAGCGACGGAACAGCAGGTCGGCACGGTCTCCTTCGTCGGCCTCGGCCACGCACTCGTCCGCGGCCTCGCTCAGTGCTGCTGCCTCGTTGAAGCGGAAGGAGGCGCGAAGCGCGTCCATCGCGCCCACGAATGCCTCCGCCCGGGTGACGGGGGTGTCCGGGTGAGGCGACCCGGCTGCCGGCCAGATCTCGATGACGCGCAGCCAGTGCTCGGCCTCCTGCCGTCGGTCGAACCGTTCCGCTGCGCGCCGGGCCGCCGAGACGCGCCACCTGAGCTCCTCGGCGTGCTCGCCTGCCCGCCGCCAGTGCTCCGCGATCTCGGCAGCCTCGGGGTCCGGCTGTGCCCCGAGTGCCCGGGCGAGCGCCCGGTGGATCGGCTGACCCTCACCCGCGACGAGACGCCTCTGGACCGCCTCGGCGAGCAGCGGGTGCTCCAGCTCGGCTTGCTCGCCCGTTCTCGTGCGCAGCAGCCGCCGCGCGCTGAGCTCGTGGAGGACCTCCGTGAGGTCCTCCCCACCCAGGCCGCACACCGTCGCGAGCGGCGCTGTCGGCAGCGGGCGTTCGGCCAGCCCCAGGGTGCGGACCACGGACCACGCCGGCCCGGAGAGCCCGACCAGTCGACGGTCCAGCAGGTCGGCGAGGATGCCGGGAAGTCCGGTCCCGTCGTCGAGGTGGGCGGCCAGCTGCTCGGTGAAGAGCGGCTGGCCCTGGGAGCGCGCGTGGATGACGTCGACGTGCGCTGCGTCGGCACCCAGCAGCTCGAGCTGGTGAGCGGTCTCGTCGCGACTCAGGGCGCCCAGCGCGAGGACACTCGTCTCGCGGAGGCGGCGTACACGCCCGAACCACTCCTCGGTCGAGTCGGGTGTGGCCGGATCGCTGGATCGCCAGGTGCCCACCAGCGGGACGGATGACCTGCCTCCGACCAGGTGCTCGAGCAGGTCGAGGGTCGCCGAGTCGGACCAGTGCAGGTCCTCGACGACGAGGACGGTGCGGCCGTCGGCTGCCATGGCCTTCAGGACCGAGGCGATCGCGCTGAAGAGCAGGACACGATCGTCGGTCCTCACGGGGTCGCCGGTCGTCGTGCCCAGCTCGGGCACGAGCGACGACAGAGTGGGCGCGACGAAGGGAGGGCAAGCGGCCACCACGTGTACGAGACGTGGGGTGTCAGCCTCGTAGGCGGACCTGAGGCAGTCGGCCACCGGCAGCAGCGGGATCTCGGTGGAGAGGGGCAGGCAGCTGCCCCGAGCGACGACGACGTCGGTCCTCGCCGCCGCCGCGGTCACGAGGGTGGTCTTGCCGATGCCGGCCTCTCCGGTGACGAGGAGGAGCCCGGTGCCGGTCTCGAGGTGGCGGCGTACGGCGGCGAGCTCGGCGTGGCGACCCGCGATCCGGGGCGCGGGGGCTGGTGCGCCGTCGGTGGGGGTGGAGGCGGCGAGCCACAGGTCGTGGAACTGCGTCGTGTCACCGTCCATGGCTTCGACGAGGACCTCGAGGGTGCCCCATGTGGGGAGGCCGGGCTGGGAGAAGGTCTTGGAGACGGTGGTGTGGGAGACGCCGGTCTCACGGGCGAGGGTGCGCAGGCTGGGCCAGCCGGCGCGGTGGTGCAGGTCGTGCAGGGCGTCGACAAGGTCGCGGTGGGCACCCGGCGTCAGCTCCGGGCGGGGGAGTGCGCTCACGAACGCCCCCTTCCGCCGATGATGGCGCTGACACCAGAATCGACCCGCGCCGCCCTCGTGTCCACGCGATATGGCGCGTGGTCCGGACCGCGCTCCGACCACGAGCGGTGATTCAGCGTGCGGCCGCCCGGGTTGCCGCGATGGCCTCGCTGAGGGGGACGTGCTCACGGGCGTCGGTCGCGGCCTTCTTGAGCAGCCGCGCGGCGACCGTGCCCTGCCCGTCGCGGAGGGCGGCCTGCGCCGCTCGCCAGCGGCAGTACGCCGCGTCGTGGGGGCGCGGGAACGCGTCCCAGGCACGGGCGCAGGTCACCCATTCCTCGACGTTGTCGGTGAGCTCGATGCGGTGCAGCTCGGCCTCCCACTGCCTCGCCCAGGTCGGGACGTGGACGCCCTGCGCGGCCGGGCCGAGCGGATCGACTGCCGCTGCCCGGACCCTCGCTCGGAGTCCAGCGGCGGTGGCGTCTCGCTCCCCCCGCTCGGTCTGGTGTCGAGTGAGCCGCTCGGCGTGGGCGCGCGCGGCCATGGCGAGCGTGGGAGCCGCGGCCCGACTGTTGTCCGTGGGCAGCGTGAGGTCGAGCGCCGCGTCGAGCAGGTCGATCGCGGCGTCGACCTGGCCGGTCCAGAGCTCGATCTCGACGCGGTAGGGGACGTTCTCCATCCAGTTGGCGTCCCGTCGGAAATCTCCAGCGTCGGCCATGACGCATCGTGCTCGGGCGCCGTCGAGGTCACCTCGACGCATGAGCACGGCTGCCAGTGTGGTGCTGTGGAGCGGCCCCACCCGGGCGAGGGCGGACGGATCATCGGCCCCGACCACCTCGGCCGCCCGCTCGACGTGCCCCGCGCCCAGCAGCGCGTCGACGACATTGCTGCGGAGCAGGGTGAAGAGCGGGTGGTCCTGGAGCTGCCACCGGGCCCCCTGCTCGAGGGCGGGGATCGCGGCCTCCAGGACCGCATCCGTCGACGCTGCGCCCTTCAGGAGGATGTCCGTGACGTTGACGGCCACCTCGGCGTCGGCCAGCGGGTCGGCCTCGGGCATCGCGATGGTCCTGGCCTCGCCAATGAGGTCACGTGCCCGGCGGTGATCGCCGGCGGCCATCGCGTGCCAGGCGTCCCACATGACCACCCTCCGGCGACGCGGCCCGTCGTCCAGCTCGGCCAGCACGGCCTGGGCGCGGCTCAGGTCGGCGTGCACGTCCTCGAACCGGCCGAACAGGGTGAGGTGCGCGATCCTTTCCAGCAGGACGTCGACTGCCTCGCGTGAAGGTGGCAGCCGCTCGAGGAGGCCCACCGCCTCGTCGAGCAGCCGCAAACCTCGATCATCATCGGTGAAGCCGATGATCCGGCCGGCCCGGCGCAGCACGGCCAGGCGTGGCGCATCTCCGAGATCGAGAGCCAGCGCCTGTTCGACGTGGTCCCGCGCGACGTCGAAGTCAGGGACGGCGAGTGCCGCATCCAGGACCTCGCACACCAGCTCCCACCGCTCGAGACCCGCATCGGCGGTGGAGATCTCGGACAGGTGGAGGGCCCGGCTCCAGTCCTCCAAGCTCTCGCGCGCGGCCAGCCGCCGCTGAGCGCGACGGGCGGCGGCCACTCGCCACGCCAGCTCGCGGTCGGGTTCGCCGGCGTGCTGCCAGTGGTGGGCCACTTCCCCGGGCTCGACCTCGGGATCGTTGCCGAGTGCCTCGGCCAGCAGGGCATGGACGCGCCGGGCCTCACCCGGCACCAGACGCCTGCGGATCGCACGGGCCAGCAGCGGGTGGGCCAACCGCACCTCGTCGGACCCCTCCGTGCGTACGAGGCGACGACGTACGAGGGTGGTGAGTGCCTGCTGCTGCTCGTCGTCGGGCAGCCCGGACACGCCGCTCAGGGTCTCGACCCGAAGGTCGCGTTCGGCGACGCCCAGCACGCGCGCCACCCGCCACGCTGCCGGTCCGAGCTCGCCCAGCCGGTGGTCGAGCAGGTCTCCGAGCTGCCCGGGCAGCTCGTCGCCGGACGCCGTCGCCAGCTGCTCGGTGAACAGCGGCAGGCCCTGGCCCACCGCGTAGACGCGGTCGACGACGTCGTCGCCGGGACGGTCGTGGGCGTGGAGTGCCAGCTGGTCCGCGGTCTCGTCGCGGGTGAGGGGAGCGAGGTTGAGTGTCGTGGTGCCGGCACGCCGCTGGAGCCGGTTGGCCCACTGGGCGTGAACCGAGCTCACGTCGGGGTCCTCGGAGCGCCAGGTGGCAAGGACCGGGATACGGATGCCCACCGCGAGCAGGTGCTCGAGCAGGGCGAGGCTGGGCAGGTCGGCCCAGTGAAGGTCCTCGAGGAGCAGGGCGAGCGGTCGCTCGGATCCGAGGACGGTGAGGACCGACTCCACGGCAGTGAACATCCGGTGCCGGGCGAAGGCATCGGTCGTCTCTGGTGTCTGGGGCGCCGCGATCCCTGGCAGCAACGGCGAGAGGGCGGCTGCCACGAACGGCGGGCATGAGTTCAGGGACCCCTCGAGCCACCGGCCCCCGTCGACGCGCAGCACCGCGCCGAGGGCGTCCGCGATCGGGAGCAACGGCACCTCGGCGGAGAGCGGCAGGCAGTGGCCGGTGGCGACGACGGCGTCGGTGGCTCGAGCCGCCGCGGTGACGAGCGTGGTCTTGCCGATGCCGGCCTCGCCGCTGACGAGCAGGAGTCCGGTGCCGGTCTCGAGGTGTTGCCGTACGGCGGCGAGCTCGGCCTGGCGACCGGCGATGCGCGTCGCAGCAGGACGCCCGCCGTCGGTGGGGGCGGAGGCGGAGAGCCACAGGTCGTGGAACTGGACCGCGTCACCACTCATCGCCTCGACGAGGACCTCGAGAGTGCCCCACGACGGAAGTGCGGCCAGGGAGAACACCTTGGAGACGGTGGTGTGGGAGACGCCGGCCTCACGGGCGAGGGCCCGCAGCGAGGGCCAGCCGGCGCGGTGGTGCAGGTCGTGGAGCTCGGTGACGAGGTCGCGGTGGGCCCCGGGCGGCAGGTCGGGTCGCGGGAGGGCGCTCATCGGCGGCCCGCTGCGGTCTCGGCGATGGTTCGGGACAGCGGGACGTGCTCGCGGGCATCGGCGGCCGCGCGCTTGAGGAGCCGCGCGGCGAGGGTGCCCTGGCCGGTGGGAAGGGCGACCTGGGCAGCGCGCCACCGGCAGTACGCCGCGTCGTGCGGACGAGCGAGGTCGTCCCAGGTTCCGATCGCCTCGAGCCACGCGTCGACGCGGTCCTCGTCTCGCAGGCGTCCGAGCTCTGCCGACCACTGGTGCGCCGCGGCCCTGTCCGCGAGGACGGCGGACGGCTCGAAGGGGTCGTGGTGAAGGCCTGCGCGGAGCTCCAGGAGGGACGTCGTCGCCGCCTCCCTGGCCCGGGCTGGGCCCCGCACGGTCATGTCCGCGGCTGCGCGCGCGGCCAGCACGAGCAGGTCGCCCACCGTCCCCGGGGAGATCTCGTCGTGGCGGCGCCCTCCCAGGATGGTTCCGAACATCCGCCACCCGGTCGCCGGGTCGCCCATCCACACCTCGTAGGTCAGCCGGGCCTCGGCGACGAAGGGGTCGATGACCTCGTGCAGACCCGACTCCAGGCGCGACAGCCGGCGGCGCGCTGCCTCCTCGTGCCCACACAGCACCTCGAGGAGGGCGCGCTCGATGTGCGGGAGTGGAAAGAGGCCCGGCTCCTCGTCGACGGTGTGGTCGGAGATGCCCTCCAGGGCTCGACGGACCCGGCCGGCTCGACGCCATCCCTGGCTGACGTTGCACCTGAGGACGTACACGTGGCCCGAGCCCACCTGCCAGCGTTCGGCGAGCTCCAGCGCGGGACGTGCGGCCGCCTCGATGGCGTCCGCAGACCCGCAGGTCATGAGGAGGATGTCGGTGTGGCGGACGGCCACGGCCAGGTCGCGCTTCAGGTTGTTCCCATAGCCGAAGGCTCCGATGACGTCCTCGATGGCCTCGACTGCACCCTCGTCCCCTGAAGCGGCCATCTGCCAGGCGTGCTGGGCGCGGACCGACCGTTCGAGGGAATGGTCGCCCGCCCGCGCAGCCACCTGGGCCGCCTCGTCGAGCGTGGCCGCCGCCTCGTCGCGCCGACCGTGCCACTCCAGCTCTGTGCCTCGCCAGTTCAACGCCGCGGCCAGCCCCGCCGACAACGGCAGGCTGCGGTAGAGCTCGATGGCCTGCTCGACGAGCCGCAGTCCGTGGTCACCGGTGTGGAACTGCGACGAGTGGAACCTGGCCAGCAGGGCGAGCAGCTCGGCGCGCTCGGCCACGTCGTACTGGTCCCACATTGCCAGCTCCGCCTCCAGCACTGGCGCGGCCTCTCCCGGGCGACCAGCCAAGTCGAGCTGGTTCGCGATGCCCGCCACCACCTCGTGGCGCCGCACCGGCTCGTCCCCGACCTCGCGCGACTCCCGGGGCCACAGCTCCCACGCGCGCAGCCAGTGCTCCGCCGCCTGAGCAGACGCGTACCGCTCCGCCGCTGCACGGGCAGCGCGGACTCGCCACACAAGCTCCTCGGACGCCTGCGCGGCCCCCTGCCAGTGGCGAGCGACCTCAGCAGGTTCTGCGTCCGCGGCTGCCGCCAGCACAACGGCCAAGGATCGGTGCAGCGCCGCCGTCTCACTGGGAAGCAGGCGGCGACGTACTGCGTCGGCGAGCAACGGGTGTCGCAGGTGCACCGCGCCGTCGGTGACTCCGAGAAGCTGCAGGTCCCGCAGCCCACGCAGGGTGTGGGAGAGCTCGTGGGGGTCGGTCGCGAGGGCGCGGGCCACCGCCGGCTCCGCGAGCGGCCGGTCAGCCACCCCCAGGATCGCCGCCACCTGCCACGCGCGCCCATCAAGACGGCTCACCCGTCCGTCGAGGAGCTCGCGCAGGTAGGTGGGCTGACCGGCATCCGCGTGGGCGAGCTGCTCGGTGAACAACGGCTGACCGTGGCTGCGGGCGTGGATCGCGGCGGCTGCCTGGCGGGACGTGCCCAGGCGCAGGAGTGCGAGCTGCTCGGCGGTCTCGTCGCTCGTCAACGGCCCCAGTGGGAGGGACGTGGCGTCTCGGCGTATGCGTGTGCACCAGTCGCGCCGATCCGGTGGCACGTCGGGATCATCGGTCCGCCACGTGCCCAGGATGCCGGTCCGGGTGCCGCGGCACAGGTGCTCGACCAGGTCGAGGGTGAGGTCATCGGCCCAGTGCAGGTCCTCGAGGACGAGAGCGAACGCCCCATGGTCGGTGAGGGCCTCGAGCAGCTCTGCGACCGCCGAGAAGAGGCGCTGGCGCAGCCAGCGGTCGTCGGGGTCCTGCCTCGCGTCAGCCACTGACAACTCCGGCAGCAGGGTGGCCAGGGCCGTGGTGACGTACCCAGGGCAACCCTGAAGCACACCGGCCATGAACCGTCCGCCATCCACGCGTGCGACCTGGCGGAGCGCCTCGGTGAACGACATCAGGGGGATCTCCGTCGACAGCGGCAGGCAGCGCCCGGTGGCGAGTGACACTGACGGTCGTACGGAGTCGCACCCCGCGTCGACAAGGGTGGTCTTGCCCATCCCTGCCTCGCCCGTCACGAGCAGCAGGCCGGTGCCGGACTCGAGGTGGCGACGTACGGTGGCGAGCTCGGCCCTGCGTCCGGCGATCCCTGCCGACGGCGGGGCGGCCCGGTCGCCGGGGGTCGAGGCGGCGAGCCACAGCTCGTGGAACGCGGCGGCATCACCGTCCATCGCCTCCACGAGCAGCTCGAGGGTCCCCCACGACGGCCTGGCCGGGGCGGACATCACCTTGGAGACCGTGGTGTGGGACACGCCGGCGCGCCGGGCGAGGGTGCGCAGTGAGGGCCAGCCGGCGCGGTGGTGGAGGTCGTGGAGGGCGTCGACCAGGTCGCGGTGGGGACCCGGCGTCAGGTCTGGGCGGGGGAGTGCGCTCACGAACGCCCCCTTCCGCCGATGATGGCGCTGACACCAGAATCGCCCCGCGCCGCCCTCGTGTCCACGCGGAATGGCGCGTGGTCCGGACCGCGCTCGGACCGCGAGGATTGATCAGCGTGCGGCAAACCGGGTTGTCGCGATGGCGTCACTGAGGGGGACGTGCTCGCGGGCGTCGGTCGCGGCCTTCTTGAGCAGCCGCGCGGCGGCCGTGCCCTGCCCGTCCCGAAGTGCGCACTGCGCCGCCCGCCAGCGGCAGTACGCGGCGTCGTGGGGGCGGCCGAGCCGGTCCCACTCCGAGGCCGCTCGGACCCACGCGTCGGCAGTCCCAGCACCGAGGATGCGAGCGAGCTCGCAGTCCCACTGGGTGCGCCAGGCGGGCGCGGCCGCGGCGACCGCAGGCGCCCCGAGTGGATCCGCGGTGCACCGGCTCCGCCATCCGGCCACGTTGTCGTGGGCGGTCGCACGGCGTGCCCGGTCGGTCGTGCCCCCGAGCAGGTCGGCCGTCGCGCGGGCCAGGAGCACGAGCGCGTCCGCGGCCTGCGGCGCGGCGTCAAGGGGCAGGTAGACGGTCAACGCCTGCTCGAGGAGTCGCACCGCGGACCCCGCATCTCCCGCCCACAGGGCGATGTCCGCGTGCAGGGGCACCGCCTCGGCCCAGATGAAGTCGCGGTTGACCACCCTCGCCTCGGCTGCGCGTGTGCGCTCGAGGGCGCGTTCCACCTCTCCGCGGCGCAGCTCGACCGCCGCCATGGCGGCCTGCGCGGTCCACGTGAGGACGGTGGGGGCAGCGCGGGTGCTGGGCTCGAGCACGGCCGCAGCCGACGAGGTGTCGCCGGCCCGCAGGTGCACCCACGACATGTTCGTCCGCAGCAGTGCGACGATCCACGTGTCGTCGAGGTGCCAGGGCTGCGCCGCGAGCAGTGCCCGGTCGGCGATCGCCGTGGCTCGCTGCGGTGGCGCCGCAGTGTGCAGCAGTGTGTCGACCGCGGTCGCGGCAGCCATCAGCTCCAACATCAGGTCCTGTCCGTGGGCCGCGCGACCCTGCTCCTCCGCCAAGGCGACGGCGCCGTCGAAGTCTCCGCGCTCGATCCTGCGCACGATGTCGTAGGAGCGCCGGAACCTGTCCAGGCGGAGGTCGCTCAGCTCGCCGAGGTGCGCCAGCGCCTCGGCGGCGTCGTGCAGCGCTTGTCGCACCCGGCCCACGCTGACCAACGTCCAGAATCGCGCGTCCACGACGCTGACGAGCTCTGCGTGCGGGCTCAGGCGCAGCACCAGGTCGTGGGCCTCGTCGAGGAGCAGCATCCCGCGCTCGCGCTCGCCGGCGTCGTACAACAGGTCCCCCGTTACCTGGAGAAGGTGCACGCGGGCCGTGTCGAGGACGTCGAGCGCGAGGGCCCGCTCCACGAGCGGACGAGCCCGCGCCGGGTCGCCGGATTCGTACGCGGCGGACATGGCGCGCCGCAGGAGGTCCCAGATCTCGACCTCGTCCGTCCGGACGCCGGAGTCGTACAGCTCCAGCGCGCGGACCCACGAGGTGAGTTCTTCGCGACGGGCGAGTCTTTCCCCGGCCAGACGGGCGGCGGCGACGCGACAGCCGATCTCCTGATCGGGCCGGCCTGCCGCCTGCCAGTGCACGGCGAGCTCTCCGGGCGAGGCACCACCGGACGCCGCGAGCGAGCCGGCCAGCGCGGCATGGAGCACCGGCGCCTCCCCGGGGACCAGGCGGCCGCGTGCGGCCTCGGCGAGGAGTGGGTGGGCCAGGCCGACCTCGACGGTCGGCGCAGGGTCGATGAGGTGCGCGCCACGCAGGTCACGCAGGCCGGCGAGCAGGTCCGGACTGGTGAGCCCCGTGGCTCGCTGCAGCGTCGGCACCGACAGCCGGCGATCGGCGACTCCGAGGATGCTCACGACGTCGAGCGCCGGGCCTGCGAGACGGGAGAGACGACGGTCGAGAGCGACGGACAGCGCCTCCGGCAGGGCATCGTCCTCCGTCCCTCGTGCGAGCTGTTCGGTGAAGAGCGGATGGCCTCGGCTGCGCGAGTGGATGCGACCGACGCGACCGTCGTCCAGGTCGGGGTCCAGGAGGCGCAGCTGGGCCGCCGTGTCCTCGAGGGATAGGGGCGCCAGGACGACTTCGCGGACGCAGGGCAGTCGTCGCACCCGGGCCAGCCACTCGACGTGACGGGCGGAGGTGTCGAGGTCCTCGGAGCGCCACGTCGCCACCAACGGGACCCCCACGCCGGTCGTGAGGTGGTGCTCGAGCCAGTCGAGCGTCGCGGCGTCCGCCCAGTGGAGGTCCTCGATCGTCAGGCCGAACGGCGAGGCCTTCGCGAGTCCCATCAGGGTCTGGGACACGGCCAGGAACTGACGGAGACCTCCGAGTCCGTCGTCGGTGAGCTCGACCGTGACGGGGGCGATGTCGGGCAGGAGGCGGGCAAGGTGGTGACGCAGGGAGTGCTCGAGACCAGCTACGGCTTCGGACCACTGCGCGCCTGCTCCGTCCCGGGCCGCGCGGAGGGCATCGACGATCGGCATGAGTGGCACCTCCGTCGACAGGGGCAGGCAGTGACCGAGCGCGACGACGACGTCGGTCCTCGCCGCCGCCGCGCTCACGAGGGTGGTCTTCCCGATGCCGGCCTCTCCGGTGACGAGGAGGAGCCCGGTGCCGGTCTCGAGGTGGCGGCGTACGGCCTCGAGCTCTGTCGCGCGGCCGGCGATGCGCGGAGCAGCAGGACGCCCGCCGTCGGTGGGGGTGGAGGCGGCGAGCCACAGGTCGTGGAACTGCGTCGTGTCACGGTCCATGGCTTCGACGAGGACCTCCAGGGTGCCCCATGCGGGGAGTGCGGGTTGGGAGAATGTCTTGGAGACGGTGGTGTGGGAGACGCCGCTCTCGCGGGCGAGGGTGCGCAGGCTGGGCCAGCCGGCGCGGTGGTGGAGGTCGTGAAGGGCGTCGACCAGGTCGCGGTGGGCACCCGACCGCAGGTCGGGGCGGGGGAGCGCGCTCATCGGGCGCCTGCCCGGGTCGCGGCTATGGCCTGGGAGAGGGGGACGTGCTCGCGGGCGCCGGTGGCGGCCTTTGCGAGCAGCTTGGCCGCGACGGTCGCCTGGCCGTCACGGAGGGCGCACCGTGCTGCCCGCCAGCGGGCGTACGCCGCGTCGTGGGGGCGAGCGAGGGCATCCCAGGCGAGGACCGCACGCGACCAGTGGTCGACCCGATCGCGCGCCTCCAGCCGCGCCAGCTCGGCCAGCCAGGTCGCATCGAGGGCGTGCGCGTACGCGGGCGTGAGGCCATGGGGGACTGGCGCGGGGACGCCGTCGGTGACGGGCAGGCGGGAGTGGAGCTCGCGGATCGTCGGACGGTGGCGCCGCGCAACGGCATCGCCGGCATCGGCTGCCGCCTGGGCGGCATGGACCAGCGCGGGGCGTGACAGACCAGCGGGGGCAGTCTCCATGGTCTCGACGAGCGCGGGCAGGAGCAGCGCCAGCGCGTCCTCGGCCGCGCCGCTCCACAGGTGGACGCGTGCCAGGGCGTCGAGGATCTCGAGGTCGTTGCCGACCCCCCGGGGCTCCCAGGCCTGCCGCAGGGACACGACGCGCTGGATGGCCAGGTCGGCGTGCCCCCTCAGGCTGTCGAGGCACGCGCGGTCGAGGTGGAGTGGCCAGCGATCGATGTCGACAGGCTCGTCCGACCACGCGTCCACCAGATCGGCGGCATCCGCCACCCTGCCCTCGCGGATGCGGCCCCACACGATGTTCGAGCGCACGAGCAGCGCGTGGTAGCTGTCGATCTGCCACCGGTCCGCCGCTGCGAGCCCGGGCTGTCCAGCAGCCTCGATGGCGTCCGCGCCGGTCCCCGTCAGCAACATCATGTCGGTGAGGAGCACGGCTTGCCGGATGTCGCCGGCGGGATCCGACAGGGGAGGCACGAGGGCTGTCGCCTCGGCCATCGTCCGCTTCGCCTCGTCCAGGTCGCCGGATGCGCCCTGGTACCAGGCCACCCAGCTGAGAGCGGCTCGGCGGACCCGTGCGTCGCCCACCCGCGCGGCCGCGTCCGCGGCAGCGCGGGAGGCCTCGGCCGCTTCGGCGAACAGTTCGCTCGCCTGGAGCAGGGCTGCCTTCCTCAGCAGCGCGTAGGCCAGGCCGGTGGACGGCGGCAGGGCCTGGAAGATGGCAAGGGACTCCTCGATGAGGGTCAACCCGCTGTCCGGACCGACGCGCTGTCCTGCGAAGTCTGCGGCGCGCCTGAGGAGCTCGGCCCGGACGAGCGGATCGACCTCCCCCAGCCGATCCGCGGCCTCGTCGGACATCCTGGCTGCACGATCGAACTGCATCGAGTTCTTCACTGCGTCCATCGCCGCGAGGTATCCCTGCTCGCGGGTCACTGGCGGTGTGCCGACGGTGAGGCCGTTCGTCGGCCAGATCTCCAGTGCGCGGAGCCACTGCTCTCCCTCGGTCGCCGTGGCAAAGCGCGCAGCTGCCGCGCGGGCCGCCGCGACCCGCCACTCCAGCTCGCGCTCCGGATCCGATGCTGCCTCCCAGTGCCCCGCCACCTCTGCGGGAGATGCGTCCGACGACAGGCCGAGCACGTCAGCGACAGCGCGGTGCACCGCGCGCGCCTCACCCGCGACCAACCTCCGGCGGGTGGCCTCGGCGAGCAGGGGGTGCTGCAGCTCTGCCGCGCCGTGCCGGGTGGTGCGCACGAGACGGCGTCGCTGCAGGTCGTGGAGCTGGTCGACGAGGAGTTCGTGCGAGAGACCGGTCAGCTGCTCCAGCTGTTCGGCTGTCAGAGGACGGTCGGCCACGCCGAGGGCGCGAGTGAGGCGCCACGCCGCGTCCGAGAGCCCCTCGAACCGCCGATCGAGCAGGTCGTTCAAGAGGCGAGGGAGGGGCGCATCCTCGTCGAGCTGTGCTGCGAGCTGGTCGGTGAACAGGGGTTGCCCGCGGGTCCGCCGGTAGACGCGGTGGGCGAGGTCGTCACGTAGGTCGACACCGAGGAGCGCGAGCTGCTGTGTGGTCTCGGTCTCGCTGAGAGGTGTGAGCTCGATCTGACGGACGTTCGGCGATCGACACATCCGTTCGAACCACTCGCGGTGCGCCGTGGGTGTGGCGGCGTCGTCGAGGCGCCACGTGCCAGCAAGCGTCACAGGCGTACGAGAGGCCAGCAGGTGCTCGACGAGGTCCAGGGTGCCGGGGTCGGCCCAGTGCAGGTCCTCGACCAGCAGGCAGAGCTCGCCCGTGTCCGTCAGCGAACGCAACGCCTCGGCCACCGAGACGAAGAGCCGCTGGCGCGCGGTGCTGTCGTCGGGGGCGAGGGGCTCGGCACTCGGGTCGAGCTCGGGGAGGAGCAGCGCCAGGTTCCTGCGCACATAGGTGGGGCACGCGGCCAGCGCCTCCTGCAGCCAGCGTCCGTCGTCACGGTCGAGGATGTGACGCAGGGTGCCCGCGACCGGCAGGAAGGGAACGTCGGTCGAGAGCGGCAGGCAGTGGCCGGCGGCGACGAACGAGCTCACCGTCTCCGCGGCGGCCGTCACGAGCCTCGTCTTGCCTATGCCGGCCTCGCCGGTGACGAGCAGCAGTCCGGTGCCGGTCTCGAGGTGGCGGCGTACGGCTTCGAGCTCTGTCGCGCGGCCGGCGATGCGCGGAGCAGCAGGACGCCCGCCGTCGGTGGGGGTGGAGGCGGCGAGCCACAGGTCGTGGAACTGCGTCGTGTCACCGTCCATGGCTTCGACGAGGACCTCCAGGGTGCCCCATGCGGGGAGGCCGGGCTGGGAGAAGGTCTTGGAGACGGTGGTGTGGGAGACGCCGGTCTCGCGGGCGAGGGTGCGCAGGCTTGGCCAGCCGGCGCGGTGGTGGAGGTCGTGAAGGGCGTCGACCAGGTCGCGGTGGGCACCCGACCGCAGGTCGGGGCGGGGGAGCGCGCTCATCGGGCGCCTGCCCGGGTCGCGGCGATGGCCTGGGAGAGGGGGACGTGCTCGTGGGCGCCGGTGGCGGCCCGCTTGAGGAGCCGCGCGGCGAGGGTGCCCTGGCCGTCGCGGAGGGCGACCTGGGCAGCCCGCCACCGGCAGTACGCCGCGTCGTGCGGACGGTGCAGGTCGTCCCAGCGTGCGGCGGTGGTCGCCCAGAGGGCTGCGGTGGCGACGCCGTCGTGCCGCGCCAGCTCGACTCGGGCGGCGCTGCGGTGGGCCTCGACGAAGGCGTCGTCGGTCGTCGCCCTGGCGCCGAGGCCGCTCTGTTCCAGCAGCGCCTGGACCGTGGACCGGTGCGGAGACGGAGACCCCGAGGTCTCCGCCTCGCTGGCGATGGCGCGGACCGACCCGACAAGGGCGCGGAAGAGCGTCCGGGCCGCCGCTCCTCCGGCCAGGTTGGCCTGGAGCGCGTGCAGGACTTGGTCGAGCCCGCGGGTCGGGGTCCCGGTCCAGTACGCCATGTCGACCCGCTCGCCCAGGAAGTCGGCCTGGACGGCGTCGGGTGTGCCCAGCATCCGGAGCACCTCCTCGAACCGGGTCGAGCCTGCTTCCACCATGCCGGACAGGACATCGACCCCTGCGCGGAGCACGTGGAGCACGATGCGGCCGTAGTCCGGCGGCTCGTCGGGCTCCACCGCGATGGTCTCGGAGGCGCGCGCGACCTGCCCGGCGTACAGCAACGCCTCGGCGAGGTTCGCGCGCAGGAACATCACCATCTCGTTGTCGATTCCGAGTGACGCGGCGGTGGTGAGCGCGGCGCCGGCTACCGCCTCGACCTCCTCGACGGTGGCTCCGCACTTGAGGAGCACGTCGCTCGCGAACACCGCCTGCCGGATGTCACCGAGCGGGTCCACGCCGTCCGGGGTCAGGGCTGCGGCCTTCGCCAGAAGCCCGAGACACCGGTCCACGTCGCCCGTGTCGGCCTGCTGGCCGGCAAGCGTCGTCAGGTGGTACCTCTCCAGTCGCGCATCACCGATCCGGGCCGCCACCTCGGCCGCCTCGCGAACCTGTGCGAAGGCATCGTCGAACTGCCCGAGGTCCTCCAGCAGCAGCCGCTTGCGGTTGAGCGCACGCGCCAGCCCGGGGCCCTCGGGCATGCGCCTGTAGGCCTCCAGAGCCTCCTCGATCAGCGCCAGGCCGACCGACACGCTCTCGTTCTCGCCGCGGAACGCGGCAGCCCGGATGAGGACCTCGGCGCGCACCGAGTCGTCGGCAGCGGCGAAGAGGCGCTCCGCCTCAGCGTTCAGCGCCGCGCCCCGGTCCCACTGGAAGGACTCGTCGAGGGCGTCCACCGCCGCGAGGTAGACGTCCGGCAACCGAATGGGTGGGTCACCCGCGTCCTCCACTCGGTCGGGCCAGAGCTCGAGCACACGCAGCCACTGCTCGGCCTCCTGTGCCCAGTCGAAACATGCGGCGGACTCCCGGGCGGCCGCGATCCGCCATGCCAGCTCCTCCTCGGCCTCGCCGGCCCGCTGCCAGTGCAGCGCTACCTCTGCGGGCACGGGCGCCCTCGTGTCCGCGAGCGCCCCGGCGAGCGCCCGGTGCACCTCGCGCCCCTCACCGGGGACCAGGCGACGTCGCGCTGCCTCGGCCAGCAGCGGGTGGTCGAGCACAGCGCTGTCGGGGTCGTCCCTGCGGCCGAGCAGCCGCAGCCCACGAAGCGACCGCATCGCATCCGCCAGCTCGTCCGGCGCCAGTCCCGCGACCGTGCCGACGACCGTCGCAGGAAGGGGGCGATCGGCCACGCCCAGTGTCCTCACGACACGCCAGACGGCGGGCGCAAGCCCGCTCAGGCGCGCGTCGAGCAGGTCCGAGAGCGCGTGGGGCAGGCCGGCCTCGGGCAGGTGGGTGGCGAGGTGCGTCGTGAACAGCGGGTGCCCGCGGCTCCGCGAGAAGACGGCCTCGACGTCGGCGTCCGTGCCGAGCCCAGCGAGCTGAGCCGCGGTCTCGACCCGGGTGAGCGGGCCGAGGTGCACGGTCGAGCCGGCCGGAGCCCGGTCCACCCGCCTCCGCCACTGGTTGCCGACGTCCGGGGTGTCGGGGTCACCCTCGCGCCACGTGCCGAGGAAGGTCACGTCGCCGTCCGTAGCCCCGGACGCCGTGAGGGCGACGTGCTCGAGCAGGTCCAGCGTGACGGTGTCGGCCCAGTGCAGGTCCTCGAGCACGAGGGCCACCCGACCGTCGCGCGCCAGCGCGGCCAGCACGGTGGCCACGGCAATGAACAGGCGCTGCCGCCCGAGCGAGTCGTCAGGGGGGCCGGCCGTCCCGAGCTCCGGCACCAGCCGCGCCAGCTCGAGGGCGACGTAGGCAGGGCACGAGGCGAGCGCCGTGGACAGGAGTCGTCCGCCGTCCTGCGCCAGGATACCGCGCAGCGCTTCGCACAGCGGCATCAGCGGCACGTCGACGGACAGCGGCAGGCAGTGACCGAGGAGCACCAGCGGTTGCGGGGTCACCAACGCCGCCTGGACGAGCGTGGTCTTGCCCATGCCGGCCTCGCCTGTCACGAGGAGGAGTCCGGTGCCGGTCTCCAGGTGGCGGCGTACGGCGGCGAGCTCGGCCTGGCGACCGGCGATGCGCGTGGTGGTAGGTCGCCCGCCGTCGGTGGGGGTGGAGGCGGCGAGCCACAGGTCGTGGAAGCCGGTGGTGTCGCCGTGCAGGGACTCGACCAGCAGCTCGAGGGTCCCCCAGGACGGCAGTGCGGACGCTGAGAACACCTTGGAGACGGTGGTGTGGGAGACGCCGGTGTCGCGTGCCATGGTGCGCAGTGAGGGCCAGCCGGCACGGTGGTGCAGGTCGTGCAGGGCGTCGACCAGGTCGCGGTGGGCACCCGACCGCAGGTCCGGGCGGGGGAGTGCGCTCACGAGTGCCCCCTTCCGCCGATGCTGGCGCTGACACCAGAATCGACCCGCGCCGCCCTCGTGTCCACGCGATATGGCGCGTGGTCCGGACCGCGCTCCGACCACGAGCGGTGATTCAGCGTGCGGCCGCCCGGGTTGCCGCGATGGCCTCGCTGAGGGGGACGTGCTCGCGGGCGTCGGTCGCGGCCTTCTTGAGCAGCCGCGCGGCGAGCGTGCCCTGGCCGTCGCGGAGGGCGCACTGGGCAGCCCGCCACCTGCAGTACGCCGCATCGTGGGGACGCGTAAGTCCGTCCCACGCGGCTGCAACCCTTGCCCATGCGCTGGTGCCGTCGCAGTGCTCGATCCGGGCCAGCTCGGCCTGCCACTGCATGTCCCATGCCGGCGCCTGCCGGCCGAGTGACTCGGGGCCGAAGGGGTCGACGCTGGAGCCGCGGTGGCGCTCCTGCAGCTGGGCGACCACGACACGGCGTTGGTGGGAGGCCGCTTGCTGCTGGTCCAGGACGTCTGCGCAGACCCGCGCACGCAGGGCGAGAAGAGCAGCCGAGGAGCGGGCGTTGTCGGACGGCAGTGCCAGGTCCATCGCTTCGTCGAGGAGGGTCGCCGCCCTGTCGAGGTCTCCGGCGTACAGAGCGGCTTCGGCGTGCAGCGGCACGGAACCGGCCCAGTTGGCGCCGCGGCTCGGCATCAGGGCGTCCGCGGCCTCGCACCGTGCCAGCGCCGCGGTCACGTGCCCCCGGCGCAGCTCGATCGCGGCGAGGGTCACGTCGACATGGGCGGTCCTCTTCGATGGCGCGGCGCGGGGGTCGAGCCCGAGGGCGTCCGCCGCTCCCTCCACGTCCCCCCCGCACAGGTGGGCCTCAGCGACGTTGGCGCGCAGCAGGAGAACGGCGGGGTGGCCCTCGAGGTCCCACTCAGCGACCATGTCGAAGGCGTGGGCTGCCGCCTCGTCCACGGACGCGACCGGGGCAGCGGCGAAGAGAAGGATGTCGGTGGCGGTGATTGCCAGGTCGATGTCGGCGAGAGGGTTCTTCACGAGGCGGCTCGTCTCCCGGGCCTCGGCGATGAGGGCGTACGCCCTGTCGTAGTCGCCCTCCGCCATGGCGTGCCACGCCGCCCAGCCGAGCACCTCCTGCCTCCGCAGAGGATCGTCACACTGCTCGAGCAGCTCGAATGCCCGGCGCAGGTCGGACCGCACCTTCCCGTAGTCGCCGACCATGCTCAGGTTGGTGATCCGCGTGGAGAGCACGTCGACGAGCTCAGGTGCCGGGGGAAGGCGGTCGACGAGGGCGCGCGCCTCCTCGAGCATCGCCAGTCCCGCTGCGTGGTCCCCTGCCCAGCACGTCATGTCCCCTGCGTGCTTCAGGAGCTGAACCTTGGCCAGGTCGTCGACGTCGAGCACCAGCGACCGTGCCACCAGGTCCAGAGCAACGTCACGGTCGGGTACGTCCTCGGCGGCGACGATCGCTGCGCTGAAGACCTCCCACGTCTCGACGTCGATGGGCGCGTCGGTGACGTCGTGCAGCTCGAGGACCCGCAACCAGTTGTCCAGGGTCTCCCGAGCTGCGAAGCGCTGCCACGCCTGTCGAGCCGCGGCCACACGCCACGGCAGCTCGTCAGCGGCGCGGCCCGCGAGCTGCCAGTGGTGCGCCACCTCGCCCGGCTCGGGGAGGGGCCGCAGGGCGAGGTGCTCCGCCAGCCGCGCGTGGACGGAACCGGCCTCACCCGGGAGGAGTCGCCTGCTGATTCCCTGCACCAACAGCGGGTGGGCGAGCGACACCAGGTCGGGATCGCCGGTCCGCAGCAGCCGACGCCGTGCCAGCTCGGTGAGGGCGCGCTGCAGCGCACCCTCCGAGAGGGCACTCACCCCTCCTAGGACCTCCACGGGCAGGCCGCGCTCCGCGACCCCGAGCGCGCGGGCCACCCGCCAGGGGTCGTCGCTCAGCTGGCCGAGCCTGAGATCGAGCAGGTCGGCGAGATGGCGTGGGACCTCGCCGTCGGGCGCCCCCGCGAGATGCTCGGTGTAGAGCGGCAGGCCCTGGCCGAGCGTGTGGATCCGCGCGACGACGTGGTCGGGCGCAGGTGTCCCGGTCGCCAGCAGGAGCTGCTCTGCGGTCTCCTCCCGCGTGAGCGCCTCGAGGTCGAGCGACCTCACGCCGGGCTGCCGCTGGATCCTGGCCGACCACGCCTCGTGTTCCTTCCCGGTCTCGGGATCGCCGGTGCGCCACGTGCCGAGGAGCGGCACGGCGATCCCACCCGTGACGAGGTGCTCGAGGAGGTCGAGGCTGGGCCCGTCGGCCCAGTGGAGGTCCTCCAGCAGCACGGCGAACGGATGTGTCGTCGCGAGGGTGTCGAGCAGCGCCGCCATGGCAGTGAACATGCGGTGGCGCGCGAACGAGTCGGCCGCCTCCGGCCCCCCGTCCGGCGCCAGCTCGGGCAGCAGCGGAGCAAGTGCCGCGGGGAGGTAGGAAGGAGAGACGGCGATGGCCTCCTCGAGCCACCGGCCGTCCTGATGGGTCGACACGGCACGCAGGACGTCGGCGAAGGCGAGCAAGGGCAGCTCGGTGGCGAGGGGGAGGCAGTGCCCGGTGGCGAGGAAGGTGCCCGTGGTCGCAGC
The DNA here is from genome assembly GCF_059567905.1 of Nocardioides sp. BGA-UO-ETr-FS32. Lineage (NCBI taxonomy): Bacteria > Bacillati > Actinomycetota > Actinomycetes > Propionibacteriales > Nocardioidaceae > Nocardioides > Nocardioides sp. BGA-UO-ETr-FS32. The sequence continues at coordinate 637,931 of NZ_JCAQOX010000014.1, forward strand.
CGCGGCGGACACGAGAGCGGTCTTTCCGATCCCGGCCTCGCCTGTCACGAGGAGGAGTCCGGTGCCGGTCTCGAGGTGGCGGCGTACGGCCTCGAGCTCGGCGTGGCGACCCGCGATGCGCGGAGTCTGCGAGGCGGTGTTGCCGGCGGGGGTCGAGGCGGCGAGCCACAGGTCGTGGAACCGGGTCGTGTCGCCGCTCATCGCCTCGACGAGGAGCTCGAGGGTCCCCCAGGAAGGAAGTGCGGGCTGGGAGAAGCTCTTGGAGACGGTGGTGTGGGAGACGCCGCTCTCGCGAGCGAGGGCGCGGAGCGAGGGCCAGCCGGCGCGGTGGTGGAGCTCGTGGAGCTCGGCGACGAGGTCACGGTGCGGCCCGGCTGGCAGGTCGGGCCGGGGGAGGGCGCTCATCGACGGCCCGCTGCGGTCTCGGCGATGGCTCGGGAGAGCGGGACGTGCTCGCGGGCATCGGCTGCCGCGCGCTTGAGGAGCCGGGCCGCTATCGTGCCCCGCCCGGAGCGCAGCGCACGCTGCGCGGCCCGCCAGCGCGCATAGGCGGCGTCGTGCGGCGAACGCAGGTCGTCCCATGCGTGGGCGGTGCGCGTCCAGTGCTCGACCGTGTCGTCTCCGTCGATGCGGAGCATCTCGGCATCCCACATGGCTGACGCGACCTGCCGCGTGATGGGCGCGGCCGCTGGTGCGAGCGGGTCGACGACGGCGCGTCGGCGCAGACCGGTGAGGGCCGTGCGGAGGTCCTGCCGGCGCTCGGGGTTCCGGACCGCTAGGTCGGCAGCGGCTCGGGCAAGGAGAGCGAACGAGAGCCCGGTCTCGCGCACCACGACGTCGTTGAGGACTCCCTCGACGGCGGCCGACAGGCTCGACCAGGCCGGCTCGGGCTGTCCCAGCCACAGGTGCGAGACAGCGATCCAGTGGGCCCGGTTCAGCAGGTTCTCGTCGGAGCCGCCGATGCTCTCGAGCTCGGTGAAGATCTTCAGCGAGTCGGCCGGTCTCCCCTCGGCGACCGCGATCTGTCCGGACATCCACGCGACCGGCCAGTGGTCGTACGTGCTGGAGGTGGGAATTCCCGCCAGCGTGCGGGCGGCCTCGCCCACGCGACCGGCTTTGTACAGGGACTCGACGACATTGGCGCGGGTGATCGTGAGGAGGTGGAAGTCCATGTCCCACTCCCGTCCCATGGCGATGGCGGTCTCCGCCGCAGCCATGACCTCCTCGGGAGGTCTCCGATGCTTGATCAGCGCGTCGGTGTGCATCATGCCGACGTACGCCTCCGTGCGCGGGTCGGCGGCGTCGGGCACGCGCTCGCGTGCCTGTCGGAGGACGCGGAGCGCCCCGTCGAGGTCACCGGTGCAGGCCGTGTGCCAGGCCAACGTCGCCGAGGCGACGAGGACGAGCGTGTCGTTGCCCAGCTCCTCGCAGGCGGTGAGCGCGCGCGCGAGGGCGTCGAGTGCCTCGTCGTCGCGTCCGAGGTCCAGGAGGTGGTTCGCCCGGAGGTCGAGGGTCTTGACCAGCCCCTCGCTCGCGCCGTGCGGCACGAGCAACGCCAGGGCCCGGTCTCCCAGCGCCAGGCTGCTCTCGACGTCGTCGCCCAACCAGTCCGCTGACATCGACATGCGCCGGAGCACTTCGGCCGCCCGGTGGTGGTCGAGCTGGTCGACGGTCGGCATGGCGGGTTCGAGCAGCTCCGCCCCCTCGCGGAGCCTGCCGCCGAGCTCCAGCGCGTCGAAGGCCGCGAGGCGAGCGTCGATCTCGTCCAGATCCGCGTCGGGCACGGCGGGCAGGAGCTCCAGGGCACGTCTCCACTGCTCCGCCTCGGCGACCGGTGATGTGCGCGCATGCGCCTGGCGGGCGGCTCGTACGCGCCACGCGAGCTCCTCGCGAGCGTCCCTGGACTGTCGCCAGTGCTCCGCCACCTCCGCGGCGTCCGCGTCGGGCCGGCTGGCCAGCGACGCAGCCAGGGCGCCGTGCCAGATCCCTTGCTCGCCCGGCACCATGTAGTCCCGGGCCGCCTCGGCGAGCAAGGGGTGTCTCAGCTGCGCGACGTCGCCCCGCCCGTCCAGCAGGTGGTGCTCGGCGAGCTCGCGCAGCGTGCCGACGAGCGTCTGTCGATCCAGTCGCGCCACCTCGAGGAGCACGTTCGGCGGCAGGCCGCGATCCGCCACCGCGAGAGCGTTCGCCACGGCACGAGCTGGGGGGCGCAGCCCGGACATGCGGCGCTGGAGCACCTCGGCCAGCTGCCGCGGCACCCCGGCCTCCTCCTCGCCCTGGCTGGCCAGCTGCTCGGTGAACAGGGGGTGGCCCTGCGTCCGCGCGTACAGCCGGGCCCCGCGTGCTGGATCTGGTGTGCGGCCCTCCATGAGTCGCAGCTGCTCGAGCGTCTCGTCGCGCGACAGCTCTGTCAGCTCCACGACCCGGGCGGTCAGCCTGTCGACCCGGTCCCTCCACGCACGATGCGCTGCCGTCGTGCTCGCGTCCGCCGAGCGCCACGTACCGACGATGGGTGGGCCGCCTCCCCGCGACAACTGGTGCTCGAGCAGGTCGAGCGTTGTCAGGTCCGACCAGTGCAGGTCCTCGATCAGCAGAGCGACCGGCTGCAGGTCCGCGAGTGCCGCGAAGAAGTGCGAGATCGAGGCGAGGAGGTGCTGACGCGCGAACTCCCGGTCGTCGTCCTCGGTCGCCTCGTGGTCCAGGGCGGGCAGGAGTCGAGCGAGGGACCGGACGACGTGGGGCGGGACACCGTCGATGGCCGCGGTCACCCACCGCCCGTCGTCGACCTGCTGGAGGGCGGCAAGCAGGTCGACCACCGGCATGAGGGGCACATCGGTGGACAGCGGCAGGCAGTGGCCCATGACGACGAAGGCGTCGCTCGTGTCGGCCGCGGCCCGGACGAGCGTGGTCTTCCCGATGCCGGCGTCCCCGGTCACGAGGAGCAACCCGGTGCCGGTCTCGAGGTGGCGGCGTACGGCCTCGAGCTCGGCGTGGCGACCCGCGATCCGCGTGGCGGTAGGACGCCCGCCGTCGGTGGGGGTGGAGGCGGCGAGCCACAGGTCGTGGAACTGCGTCGTGTCGCCGTCCATGGCCTCGACGAGGAGTTCGAGGGTGCCCCAGGAGGGGAGAGCTGGCTGGGAGAAGGTCTTGGAGACCGTGGTGTGGGAGACGCCGGCTCCCTTGGCGAGGGCGCGCAGCGAGGGCCAGCCGGCACGGTGGTGCAGGTCGTGGAGGGCGTCGTTGAGCGACTTCTTCGGACCCGGCGCCAGGTCGGGTCTGGGAAGTGCGCTCACGGTGCCCTCCAGCCGCCCAGTTCCCCTCCGAGGATCCTCCCGCCGCCGCCGGTCGGGCAACCCGTTTGACGCGGTGGCCGTCAACCTTCGTCAACCATCGTCAACCGGGTCCGTGGCGGGCCAACTCTGGAGGTCCCAGAAGAAGTGACGCCGGGCCATCCGTCCGGCAACCAGAGGAGACCACCATGAACACCATCGCCACCTCGTTCCGCCGCACCACAGCGATCGCGGCCGCCACGAGCTTCGCTGCCATCGCCACGACCTTCGCCGCCCAGCCGGCGCCGGCCGCCGAGCCCGACTCCGAGCGTCCCTGCTTCATCGCCCAGCCGCGGTGGAACGAGGCCATCGACGGTCCGGCTCCCACCTGCCCGACGCCGACCTGGCAGCGGGACACCGAGGAGGAGCGCTCCTCGACGGCGTGGACGAAGCAGAGGGCCGGCTTCGACGACTTCATGCCGTGACACCCAGACTCCCCTGGGAGGCCCGGCGGCGGCGACCGCGGACGTACGCCGCCGCCGGGCCTGTGGGGCCCTGACGCTCGTCATGGTCGAGGGGCGGACCAGATCGCTAGGCTGGCCCCCATGGGGGAGATCGAGGACCGCCCGCACGACCCGTCGCAGATGCGCATCTCCGACGCCGACCGGCAGCGCGTCGCCGACGTGCTCCGCGACGCGGCAGGAGACGGGCGCATCGACCTCGACGAGCTCGAGGAGCGGCTCGAGCTGACCTTCCAGGCCAAGACCTACGGCGAGCTCGTGCCGATCACCCTGGACCTCCAGGCGACCGGCCCGGTGCCGCACCCGGCCGCGGTACCTGTGCGCCGTACGCCCTCGTCGGTGCCCGCGGTCGGCCACAACTCGTCCGTCGCGATCATGAGCGAGTGCAAGCGCCAGGGCGTGTGGTCGGTGCCCGCGCACCACAGCGCGTTCGCGATGATGGGCGGGGTGCTGATCGACCTGCGGCAGGCGCAGCTCTCGGCGCACGAGACGCTGATCAACGCCAGCGCGGTCATGGGCGAGGTCAAGGTGATCGTCCCGGCCGACATGCACGTCGTCATGGACGGCACCCCGATCATGGGCGAGTACAGCCAGGCCAGGGACAAGGTCGCCGCCGACATCGGCCCGGGCTCGCCCGTCGTACGCATCCGCGGGGTGGCGCTGATGGGCTCGGTCACCGTGCAGCGCCAGCCGGCCCCCGGCACGCCGAAGAAGTACCTCGGCACCTACTGAGTCGTCGTCCGCCGCAGGTACACCAGGGTCACGGTCTCCGGACGTCGCCGCGGGATCCAATAGCCGCGCGTGCCCAGCACCGCGCCCCGCACCGCGACGCCGTCGGTCGGGCCGGTCTCCGGCAGGGCGACGGACCGGCTGACCTCGCGGTGGTCGACGGGACCGGCCCAGGCCAGGTCGTACGCCGCGTCGGTGACGAGGCCGGGCACGCGCACCACCGTGCCCCGGTTGCTCGCCGACTCGTCGAGCTGGACGTGCGCGAGGAGTGCCTCGCCGCCGTCGGCGGCCACCACCCCGTGGAGCAGCACGGCCGGGTCCGCCGACTCCGGGCGCACCACACGACCGGAGTGCAGCAGCGGTCGGAAGCGCTTGTGGAGCGCGACCCAGCCGGCGAGGGCGTCGAGCTCGTCCTCGGTCGCGGTGCTGAGGTCCCACTCGATCCCGAAGGCGCCGAAGAGCGCGGTCGCGGCACGGAAGTCGAGGGTGAAGCGACGCCCGGACTGGTGGGCGACGGGCGCGCTGACGTGCGCACCGAGGTACTCCGGGGCCACCAGCTGGGTCGTCCAGCGCTGGATGTGCTGGCGCGCCAGGGCGTCGGTCATGTCGGAGGTCCACACCCGTTGGGTGCGCTCGAGGACGCCGAGGTCGATCCGCCCGCCGCCGGAGGCGCACGACTCCCAGTCGATGCCGGGGTGCAGGTCGCGCAGCGAGTCGAGCAGCCGGTAGAAGGCGATGGTCTGCGCCCGCACGGCCGACGCGCCACCGCGCGGGCCCGAGCCGGCCTCGAGGAGCTCACGGTTGTGGTCCCACTTGACGTAGTCGACCGGCGCCGACGACAGCACCGCGTGCACCCGGTCGTGCACGTGCTGCCACACCTCCTCACGCGACAGGTCGAGCACGAGCTGGTGGCGGTGCAGCTGCGGCACCCGCGACCCCGTCGAGAGGATCCAGTCGGGGTGCGCGCGGTAGAGCTCGGAGTCGGGGTTGACCATCTCGGGCTCGAACCACAGCCCGAACTGCATCCCGAGACCGCGCACGTGGTCGGCGATCGGCGTCAGCCCCTCCGGCCAGACGTCGGGGTCGACCCACCAGTCGCCGAGCCCGGCGGTGTCGTCACGGCGGCCGTGGAACCAGCCGTCGTCGAGCACGAACCGCTCGACGCCGACCCGTGCGGCCCGGTCGGCGATCTCGTGCAGGCGCGACAGGTCGTGGTCGAACCACACGGCCTCCCACACGTTGAGCACCACCGGCTGGTGGGCCGGGTGTGCGGGCAGGGAGCGCTCGTAGGCGTGGAAGGCTCCCGCCAGTCCGTCGAGGCCCTCGTCGGAGGCGCCGAAGACGACCCAGGGGGCGGTGTACGCCTCGCCCTGCGCCAGCACCACCTCGCCCGGCTGGAGAAGCTCGCCGCCACCGAGGGTGGTGCCGAGGTCGGGTGAGCGCTCGACCCGGAAGCAGCTGTTGCCGCTCCACGCGACGTGGACCCCGAGCACCGTGCCGGTGCGGGTGCCGAACCCGCGCGAGCCGAGCACGGCCACGGTCGCACCGCCGAGTCCGGGCCGGCCCTCGCGGCCCTCGCGCAACCACAGCCCGTCGGTCACCTCGTGCCGCTGCGGGGTGCGCTCGCCCTCGTGGCGCCCGGTGAAGTCGAGCAGCTCGACCAGGTCGTCGGGTGCCGGGAGAACCATCTCCAGCCCCGTCAGCACGTAGCTGCCCGGACCCGTGCTGCGTACGGTGTGCCGCCCGCGCAGGAGCCCGCCCGGCAGCGTCTCGAGCTCGGTGGTGAGGGCGAGCCCGGCAGCGTCGTCGGCGGCCGTGACGACCAGTCGCTCGTCGGTCGCCTCGACGGTCCCGAGGACGAAGCGCGTGGACCACGCCGCGTCGGAGCCCGGAGCGCCCGTACGGTGCCCGCGCAGGTGGGGGCGGGTGAAGAGCTCGTGGGCGTGCTCGCCGAGCAACGGGACCCCAGGGCCGCGGAAGGTGGACGGGTAGCCGCTCGACCCGCCCTCGTCGGGCGCGGCGACGCCGGCCCACAGGATCCGGGGCAGCATCTCGCCACCTGCGTCGGGCTGCAGGTCGAGCTCGACGGTGAGCCGAGGCTCGCCGGCGGGCCCGGGTGGGGGGTAGAGCATCGAGGTGCCGCTCCTGTCGGGCACGGGGTCGCTCATGGGTGCACGACCCAGACGGTGGTGTCGGGCTCGACGACCTGCCCGCCGCCGACGCGGCTGGAGAGGACGACCCCGTCGGGCAGGCGTACGGGCGAGGCGCCGAGGTTGGCGAGGCACTCGAAGCGCTCCCCCCGGCGGAAGTGCAGGACGCCCTCGGGCGCGGGAAGCCAGTGCAGGCCGGGGTCGCGCAGGTCGTCGATCTCCCTCCGCAGCCGCAGCGCGCTGCGGTAGAGCCGGAGCATCGAGGCGTCGTCACCCTCCTGCGCCTCGACGGTCAGGCCGGCCCAGTGCGCCGGCTGCGGCAGCCAGGGCTCCACGCCGGGAGGGGAGAACCCGAAGGGCGGACGCTCGCCGCTCCAGGGCAGCGGCACGCGGCAGCCGTCGCGACCGCGGTGCCGGCCGCCCGACCGGACGAAGACGGGGTCCTGCCTCAGCGCATCGGGGATCTCCTCGACCTCCTCGAGCCCGAGCTCCTCGCCCTGGTAGAGGTAGGCGCCTCCCGGCAGCGCGAGGGTGAGGAGCACGGCTGCTCGGGCGCGGCGCCGGCCCAGGTCGAGGTCGCCCGCGCCGAACCGGGTGAGGTGCCGCGTCTCGTCGTGGCTCGACATCGCCCACGTGGATGGTGCGCCGATCGGCTGGAGCGCGGTGAGCGTACGGTCGACGACGGCGCACAGGTGCGTGGCGTCCCACGGCGCGTGCACCCAGTCGAAGTTGAACGCCGTGTGGATCTCGTCCGGTCCGAGGTAGCGCGCGAGCCGCTCGGGACCGTTGACCACGGCCTCGGCCACCAGCACCTGCTCGCCGGGGTGCGCGTCGACCACGCGCCGCCAGCGGCGGAAGATGTCGTGCACCGTGTCGACGTCCCAGTGCGGGTTGCCCTCCCAGCGCCCGGTGTCGAACCGGGTGGGGTCGGGGTAGTCGGCGTCGGGGTAGCCCGGCACCTTGGCCATCGCCGGTGCCGCGTCGAGCCGGAAGCCGTCGACCCCGCGGTCGAGCCAGAACCTCAGCACGTCGTCGAAGGCGTCGCGCACGCCGCCGTCCTCCCAGTCGAGGTCGGGCTGCTCGGGCGCGAACAGGTGGAGGTACCACTGCTGCGGGGTGCGGCCGTCCTCGACCGGCGACCAGGCCGATCCGCCGAAGGCGCTGATCCAGTTGTTGGGCGGGTCGGTCCCGTCGGGTCCGCTGCCGTCGCGGAAGTGGTAGCGGGCCCGCTCGGGCGACCCGGGCGCGGCGGCCAGGGCGGCGCGGAACCACGCGTGCTCGGACGAGGTGTGGTTGGCGACGAGGTCGACGACGACCCGCAGGCCGAGTCGGTGGGCCTCGGCGATCATCACGTCGGCGTCCTCGAGCGTGCCGAACCGCGGGTCGATGTCGCAGTAGTCGCTGACGTCGTAGCCGCCGTCGGCCATCGGGGAGGGATACCAGGGCGCGACCCACACGGCGTCGACGCCGAGGTCCGCGAGGTAGGGGAGTCGGGCCGTGATGCCTGCGATGTCGCCCTCGCCGTCTCCGTCGGCATCGGTGAAGCTGCGCGGGTAGATCTCGTAGATGACCGCCGTCCGCCACCACGGCTCGCGGTCGGGAGCCTCGGTCACGAGGGTCCTTCCGATCGAAGGGGTCATGGCGTGGTTCAGCCGGTGGGTGGCCCGGGACGTCCCGCGCCACCCACCGGGTGCGTCAGCCCTTGACCGCGCCTGCCGTCAGGCCGCGGACGAAGAAGCGCTGCATCAGCAGGAACACGGCGATCGGCAGGACCATCGACAGGAATCCGCCGGCGGTGATCAGGTGCTGGCCCGAGCCGGCCTGCCCCATCAGGTTGTTGCGCAGCGCGACGGTGATGGGCGCGTTGTCGCCCGGGCCGATGAAGATCAGCGCGACCAGCAGGTCGTTCCAGACCCACAGGAACTGGAAGATCGCGAACGCCGCCAGGGCCGGGAGCGACATCGGCAGCACCAGCCTGAAGAATGTCTGGAAGTGGCTGGCTCCGTCGATCTTCGCCGACTCGATCACGCTCCGGGGCAGGGTCGCCATGTAGTTGCGGAGGATGTAGATCGCCAGCGACATCCCGAAGCCGATGTGCGCCAGCCAGACGGCCGGGAAGGTGCCGGCGATCTGCAGGTCGCCGTAGATCCGGAGGATCGGCACGAAGGCGATGTAGTTGGGCACCACCAGCAGGCTCACGACCGCCAGGAACAGGAAGTTGCGGCCGGGGAACTCCATGAACGCGAAGGCGTACGCCGCGAACGCCGCGACCAGGATCGGGATGAAGGTCGCCGGCAGCGTGATCGCCAGGCTGTTGACGAACGCCTGGCCGAGGCCGCCCTGGTCGATGGCGGTCTCGTAGTTGTCGAAGGACATCCGGCTCCAGGCCGACGGCGTCCAGAACAGCGTCCACCAGCCCGACGAGTTGGCGTCGTCGCGCGGCCTGAACGAGGTCAGGAAGAGCCCGATGACGGGCACGATCCAGAGGAAGCACAGGATGAACACCACGATCCGGGCGAACCAGCCGGCCTTCTGCGGCTGTCCCTCGCGGGACGGCTGGCGCCTGCGCGTCTTCGTGGTGGGCGTGGCCGCCCCCATCGTGGTCTGTGTCGAGGTCATGCCATTGACTCCTCACGACGGAAGTTGCGCACCTGGTACACCATGATCGGGATGGTCGCGAGCATCAGCAGGACGACGATGGCTGCTGCTGCGCCGTTGTTGAAGTTGGTGAAGAGCTGGTTGAAGAACTCGTTGCCGATGACGTTGGTGTTGGCACCGCCGTTGGTCATCACGTAGACGATGTCGAAGATCTTCATCACGCCGATCAGCGTGGTGACGTAGACCGTGATGACCGAGCCCCAGATCTGCGGGACGACCACCCGGAAGAAGATGGCCCGCTCGTTGGCGCCGTCGATGCGCGCCGCCTCGAGCGTGTCCTCAGGGACGCCCTTGACCGCAGCGGAGAGCAGCACCATCGAGAAGCCGGTCTGGGCCCACAGCAGCATCATCATCAGGAAGAAGCTGTTGAGGCGGAAGTCGCTGACCTGCAGCCACGCCACCGGGTCGAAGCCGAGCGCGGTGACGATGGCGTTCTGCAGACCGATCTGCTCGCGACCCTCGGGGCGGTAGTTGTAGATCAGGCCCCACACCGTGCCGGCGCCGACGAAGCTGATGGCCATCGGCAGGAAGATGATCGTCTTGGAGGTGTTCTCCCACGTGGGGTTGAGCCGGTCGGCGAGCACTGCCATCGCCAGTCCCAGCACCACGGTCATCGCCGGGACGACGGCCATCCAGAGCAGCGTGTTGAAGAGGGTGTCCTGGAAGCTGTTGCTCTGCAGCAGCCTCGTGTAGTTGTCCAGTCCGACCCACGCGGTGCTCTGCGCGTTGGCGAAGCTGTAGACGATCGTCTGCACGGCGGGGTAGACGAGGTAGAAGATGAGGGCTGCGTAGGCGGGGAGGATGTAGAAGTACGGCTTGATCCGGTGCTCCCACCGCCCGGGCAGCACCTCGGCCAGCTTGTTGAGCAACCAGTAGAGGATGACGGCGGCGCCGACACCCACACCGACGGTGATCAGGGCGTTGAGGATCTTCAACAGCATGTGTCCTGCTCCTGGATCGGGAGAACGTCCGGGGAACTGCTGGTCCGTACGGGGCGGGGGCGACCGGGCGGGTGCGCCGACCGTTCCCGCCCCGTACGGGGGGCGATCAGCTGGCGGGCCAGCTGTCGTCGATGTTGGTCAGCGTGGTGTCGAGGTCCTGCTGGTCAGAGATCCACGCCGTCATCTCCTTCCAGAAGCTGCCGGCCCCGACCTCGCCGGGCATCAGGTCCGAGCCGTCGAAGAGGAACTGGTCGGACTGGTAGGCCACGTCGGCGATCTGCCGCGTCAGGTCGCTCGGGTAGAGCGAGGTGTCGAATCCGGTGTGGGGGGAGATGAACGAGCTGTTCGGGGCCGCCTCGGTGCCGAGCTCGACGTCGGCCAGGATCTGCATCATGGCGCGCGAGTCCTCGTTGTCGAGCAGCAGCGTGGCGAGGTCGCCACCACCCAGCACCGGGGCGTCGGTGCCGGCCTCGGCCGGCGGGAACCCGAAGACGCCCACTCGCTCGTCGACGTTGTCGACGACGTCCTCGGGCATGAAGTCCTTGGAGACGACGAAGTTGCCCTGCTTGAACATCCAGCAGCCGGGCTGCTCCTCCCACATGGTGTCCTCGGCGTCACCGAAGGCCACGCTCGCGATGGAGCCGCGCCCACCGGGGACGCTGTCGTCGGCGAGGACGGTCTGCTCCATGTAGTCGGCCGCCTGACGGACCACCTCGGAGTCGAACTTCACCTCGTTGGTGACCCACTGGTTGTACTCCTCGGGACCGCCGAAGCGCATGATCAGGTCCTCGAACCAGTCGGTCACCGGCCAGCCGGTGGCCGGGCCCGACTCGATGCCGAAGCACCACGGCGTCTCGCCGTCGGCCTTCATCTGGTCGGTCAGCTCGGCGAGCTCGTCGAGGCTCTCGGGAGCCTTGAAGCCGGCCTCGTCCCACGCCTGCTTGTTGTAGAACACCAGGCTCTTGACGTTCATGCTGATCATCAGGCCGTACTGGGTGCCGTCGATCTGGCCGGCCTCCAGCGTGCCGGGGGTCATGTCGGAGAGCGCGTCGGCCGGGACGATGTCGTCGGTCAGCTCGACGGCCTTGCCGCGGTCGACGATCTGCTTGATCACGCCGGGCTGGGGGATGACAGCGATGTCCGGCGGGTCGTTGGCCTGGATGCGGGTCAGGATCAGCTGGTTGATGTTGTCGACGCGTTCGATGTTGACCTCGATCCCGGCGGCCTCGGCCTCCTCCTCGATCTTCGCCTTCAGGCCATCGAAGACGAGGGGGTCGGTCGTGGCGAGGATGTCGACGACGCCGTCGTCACCGCCGGCGCTGCCGCCACCTCCTCCGCCGTCGTCGCTGCCGAGGCAGCCGGTCGTGGTCAGAGCCAGGGCGGCCGCTGTCGCGGCGAAGGCCGTGCGGCGCCGGGTCGAAGTCAGTCGCATGAGGGTGCCTCCTCGGATGGCGGGACCTGTCCCGCGCGTCCTGATTGTCGTAGTGTGACGTACACCACTGCTGAATCGAATCAGCCGCATCATCATCGGCCCGCGGTCCGGGTGTCAAGCAACAGCAAGGACACGAACTGGTCACGGGCCCCGATCGACTGCGGCAGGCTCTGCCGCGCGCCGCGGGGGCGCGCCACGACGAAAGAGGGACGCAGTGAAGACCCGACGCGTGATGCTCGCCGACGTCGCGGCCGAGGCCGGGGTGTCCGCCACCACCGCCTCGTACATCCTCAACGGCCGGGCCGCGCAGATGCGGATCGCGCCCGAGACGGACCAGCGGGTGCGTGCCGCCGCGGCGCGGCTCGGCTACCGGCCCAACCGCAGCGCGCGCAGCCTGCGCACCCGGCGCACGGCCACCATCGGGCTGGTCTCGGACCAGATCGCGGGGGAGCAGTACGGCAGCAGCATGCTGACCGGCGCGAGCCTCGCCGCCCGCGAGCTCGACCACCTGGTCGTGATGGGTGAGAGCGGCGGTGACACCGAGCTCGAGCGGCTGCTGCTGGAGGAGATGCGCGAGCGCGACGTGGACGGGGTCGTGTACGCCACCCGCACCGCGCGCACGATCCACCTGCCCGACGCGTTGCGAGGGGTCCGGTCGGTGCTGCTCAACTGCGAGGACCCCGCCGAGCGGTGCGCCTCGGTGCTGCCGGACGACGAGGGCGGGGGGCGTACGGCCGCGGCCACGCTGGTCGCCGCGGGCGTCTCGGAGGTCTGGGTCGTGGGGGAGGACCCGACGCCCGAGGCCACCGCCGGGCCGCGACGGATGGCAGGGATCCGGGCGGGGCTCGCCGAGGCGGGCCTCGAGCTCGCGGGCGTGGTCGCCTGCGACTGGGCGGTCACCGAGGGCTTCGCCGCCACCAGTCGCTGGCTGGCGCGGGGCGGGCGCGCCGAGGGACTGGTCTGCATGAACGACCGGGTCGCCATGGGCGTCTACCAGGCCCTCGCCGAGGCGGGCTTGCGCGTGCCTGGCGACGTCAGCGTCGTGTCCTTCGACGGCTCGGCGCTCGCGGGGTGGCTGCGTCCGGTGCTCACGTCGGTCGAGCTGCCCTTCACCGAGCTCGGCGCGCTCGCCGTACGCCGCCTGCTCGACCCCGACGACCATGGAGGCACCGACTCGGTGCCGATGGTGGTGCGCCACGGAGGCTCGGTGCGCACCGCTCGCGACGGCACGGCGTGAGACGGCGCGGCCGCGCCATTGCCCCGCTATGGGCCGGGCCCTACTGTGACCTCGGGGTCTGTGACCCCGGTCACTTCACTACGGATCGTCCGGCACGTACCTGCCGGTGAAGGAGCAGACAATGGCATCAGTGACGTTCGACAAGGCGCAGCGGTGGTATCCCGGCGCCGACGAACCAGCAGTTCCGGGGATCAGCCTCGAGATCAAGGACGGCGAGTTCATGGTGCTCGTCGGGCCCTCGGGCTGCGGCAAGTCCACCACCCTGCGCATGCTCGCGGGCCTCGAGGAGGTCAACGACGGGAAGATCTACATCGGTGACCGTGACGTCACCAACATCCCGCCCAAGGACCGCGACATCGCGATGGTCTTCCAGAACTACGCGCTCTACCCGCACATGTCGGTCGAGGAGAACATGGCGTTCTCGCTCAAGATGGCCAAGGTGCCCGCGGCCGAGCGCAAGGAGCGCGTCAAGAAGGCGGCGGAGATCCTCCAGCTCACCGAGTTCCTCGAGCGCAAGCCCAAGGCGCTGTCCGGTGGTCAGCGCCAGCGCGTCGCCATGGGTCGCGCGATCGTCCGCAACCCGCAGGTCTTCTGCATGGACGAGCCGCTGTCCAACCTCGACGCCAAGATGCGCGTGGCGACCCGCACCGACATCGCTCGACTCCAGCAGGACCTCGGCGTCACCACCGTCTACGTCACCCACGACCAGGTCGAGGCGATGACGATGGGCGACCGCGTCGCGGTGATGAAGCTCGGCGTGCTCCAGCAGGTCGACACCCCGCTCAAGCTCTACGACAAGCCCGCCAACCTGTTCGTCGCCGGCTTCATCGGCTCGCCGCAGATGAACCTGATGGAGGGTGTGGCCGCCGACGGCGGCGTCAAGATCGGCGGCTACCAGGTGCCTGTCGACCCGACCGCCGAGCGCAAGATGTCGGGCAAGGTCACCGTCGGTGTGCGCCCCGAGAACTGGCGGCTCGTGACGGCGGAGGACGGCGGCCTCCCGGTCAAGGTGACCGTGGTCGAGGAGCTCGGCGCCGACAGCTACGTCTACGGCACCAGCGACGTGGAGGGCACGCCGTCCAACGTGATCGTGCGCGTCAGCGGCGGCCGGCACCACCCGCAGAAGGGCGAGATGCTCTACGTCACGACCGACCCGGAGCACGTCCACGTGTTCGACACCGAGTCGGGGGAGCGCCTCTCCGAGTGACGCGCGCCCGACGCGATCGGGACTCAGACGAGGACGGCGAGGTGCCTGATGTGCGCCTCGCCGTCCTCGGCGTAGAGGACCAGGCCGGTGCTGGCCGGGTCGGGGAACACCTGGTCGGTGAGCACGACCTCGCCGTCGCCGGCGAACACCTCGACCGAGGACACGTCGACGACGACCTCGAGCCGCAGCGGGCCGTCGCCGGCCACCAGCGGGGCCGTGTGCTCGGCTGCGAACCCGGGGTGGAAGTCGGTCTCGCCAGACGTACGACGGTCCAGGCCGACGGTCCCGGTCGCCGGCTCGACCCACACGGTCGTCCGCTCCTCGCCCCCGACCCGCACGTGCAGGCCGACGCGACGGGCGTCTCCCGGTTCGACCTCGAGGACCACCCGGCAGGTGCCTGCGTCGACCGGCAGCACCAGCTCGCCGGCCAGCGAGTGGTCCCGCAGCTCGTACGCCGCAGGCGCCGGGCGTACGACGGGTCGCTGCGCCACCACCAGCTCGCCGTCGCGTCGGCGCAGCGACAGCCGCCGGGCCAAGCTCATCGCGCCCCGGTGGTCGGTGGCAGGCACGGCGACGGCGTACTGCCAGTTGCTCATCCAGGCCTGCACGACCGGCTCCGGCCCGGGGGCGCCGGCGTAGGAGACGCCTGCGTAGAAGTCCGCGCCGTGGTCGAGCCACCGCGCGGGCTGGCTCGTCACGAAGCCCGCGTCGGTGAGCTCGCCGACGAAGTACTGCATGCCCGAGCCGCCGGCCGGCGCTCCGTCGACGACGCTGACGAGCAGCAGCCAGGCGGTCTCGCCGGGCGATCCCTCGACGGGCACCCGGACCAGGTCAGGGCACTCCCACAGGCCCTCGACCGCCCCCTCCGGACCGAACGACGAGACGTGCTCCCACCCGATCAGGTCGGCGGAGCGGTAGAGCTCGACGGTCCGGTCGTCCGCCAGCACCAGCACCATCCACCACGCGTCGTCGTGGCGGAAGACCTTCGGGTCGCGGAACGCGGTCGAGCCGACGTCGAGGACCGGGTTGGCGTCGTACGGGGTCCACGTGCGCCCGCGGTCGAGGCTCCACGAGAGCGACTGCCGCTGGAGCCCGCTGACGGGGTCGAAGGACGTCCACAACGCCACGAGCGGCCC
The DNA here is from genome assembly GCF_059567905.1 of Nocardioides sp. BGA-UO-ETr-FS32. Lineage (NCBI taxonomy): Bacteria > Bacillati > Actinomycetota > Actinomycetes > Propionibacteriales > Nocardioidaceae > Nocardioides > Nocardioides sp. BGA-UO-ETr-FS32. The sequence goes on from NZ_JCAQOX010000014.1 coordinate 653,211, forward strand.
GGCGCCGTCGCGGCCGAGGCCCGAGGTGTCGTCGGCGTCGTGCACGACGCTGCCCGACCAGACGTGCTCGGTGTCGGTGGCTGCGAGGGCGATCGGCAGCTCGGTCCAGTCGAGCAGGTCCTCGCTCACCGCGTGGCCCCAGGACATCGGTCCGTGCACGATGCCCTCGGGCCAGTGTTGGAAGAACAGGTGGTGCTCGCCGTCGTGCACGACCAGACCGTTGGGGTCGTTCATCCAGCCGCGGCGCGGGGTGAAGTGGTCGCGCGGGCGTGGGATCGGGGTCGGCGTCGGGTCGTGGCTCACGAGCACCCAGCGTAGGTCGCAGGGCCCGTCGGTTTCGCCATACTGGGGCCGTGACCAGGACCGACACCGGCTTCGAGGACCGCCTCGCCGCGCACGAGCCAGACCTCCTCGACACCCTGGGGCGGGTCTACGGACCCGAGGCAGCGCCCGCGGTCGCACGTACGCTCGTCGGGATCGCCCGGGCCGCGCACGACGCGCGTCCCGACGACCTGCGCGAGCTCGACGCGCGGCGGCTGGGCGAGCCGGACTGGTTCCAGCGGCCGTCGATGGTGGGCTACGCGGCGTACGCCGACCGGTTCGCCGGGACGCTGCGCGGCGTCGGCGAGCGGGCGCCGTACCTGCGTGACCTCGGGGTCGGCTACCTGCACCTGATGCCGCTGCTGACGCCGCGCCCGGCGCCCAACGACGGCGGCTACGCGGTGATGGACTACCGCTCCGTGCGCCCCGACCTCGGCACGCTCGACGACCTCCGCGAGCTGACGACGACGCTGCGCGCCGACGGGATCAGCCTGTGCCTCGACCTGGTGCTCAACCACGTCGCGCGCGAGCACGAGTGGGCTGCCGCAGCCCGGGCGGGCGACCCCGACAAGCGGGCCTACTTCCACGTCCACCCCGACCGCGAGGTGCCGGACGCCTACGAGGCCTCGCTGCCAGAGGTGTTCCCCGACTTCGCGCCCGGCAACTTCACCTGGGACGACGACCTCGCGGGCTGGGTCTGGACGACCTTCAACGACTACCAGTGGGACCTCGCCTGGTCGAACCCCACGGTCCTGTGCGAGTTCGCCGACATCATCCTGTCGCTGGCCAACCTGGGCGTGGAGGTGTTCCGGCTCGACGCCATCGCCTTCATCTGGAAGCGCCTCGGCACCAGCTGCCAGAACCAGCCCGAGGTGCACGACCTCACCCGTGCCCTGCGCACGGTCGCGCGCATCGCCGCTCCCGCCGTGCTCTTCAAGGCCGAGGCGATCGTCGGTCCGGCGGACCTGCCGGCCTACCTCGGGGTGGGGGAGCACGCCGGCCGGGTGAGCGACCTCGCCTACCACAACGGGCTGATGGTGCAGATCTGGTCGATGCTCGCCTCCGGTGACGCGCGGCTGGCGACCCACGCGCTCCAGCAGCTGCCGCAGCCCCCGTCCACCACGGCCTGGATCACCTATGCCCGCTGCCACGACGACATCGGGTGGGCGATCGCCGACGAGGACGCCCGGGCCGTGGGCCTCGACCCCTTCGCCCACCGGCGGTTCCTGTCCGACTGGTACTCCGGTGCGTTCCCGGGCTCGTGGGCGCGCGGACTGGTCTTCCAGCAGAACGAGCAGACCGGCGACCGCCGGATCTCCGGCTCACTGGCCTCGCTGGCGGGGCTCCAGGCCGGCGACCCGGACGCCGTCGCACGCATCCTGCTCGCCCACGCGATCATCCTCGGCTTCGGCGGCCTGCCCGTGATCTGGATGGGCGACGAGCTCGGCCTGCTCAACGATGCCGGCTGGGCCGACGACCCTGCCCACGCCGCCGACAACCGCTGGGTGCACCGGCCGAGGATGCCGTGGGACGCGGTCGGGTCGGATCCGCACGGCATCACCGCGGGCCTGCGCCACCTCCTCGACGTACGCCGGGCCCTGCCGCACCTGCACGCGGCCAGCCCGACCGAGGTCTGGGACCCCCGCGACGGCGGTGTGCTCCTCGTCGTGCGGCGCCACCCCGACGGCCCGCTCCTGGGGGCGTACAACGTCACCGGGCGCGAGGCGTGGGTCGCCGCCGATGTCCTGCACTGGCTCGGCCTGCACGACGACGCCCTCGTCGACGCGCTCACCGGCAGCGCGCCCGAGCTGCACGACGGCGCCGTTCGGCTCCCGCCGTACGCCGCGGCCTGGCTGCACCTCGGGCCTGCCCGGGGCTGAGTCCCCCTCCCAGTGGCAGAGTCCCCCTCCCAGTGGCAGAGTCCCCGCCCGAGCGGGGAGTCCGCCACCTGGAGGGGCGTACGACCCCCACCAGGTGTCGGACCACCCCTCCAGGTCCGGCGTTCGCGCGTCCGGGGTCAGGTCGTCGCGGCGTCCGACCCCGGCTTGACCTGGTCCTGCTCGTGGCCGATCTCCTCGGCCTTGGCGAGCGCCTCGGCGCCCGGGACGATGCCCGCGTTGTCGGGGTCGATCGTGAGGTTCTCGCCCGTCGCCGGGTCGAAGAGGTGGATCTTGCGGGCGTCGACCCAGATCGTGGCGTCGTCGCCCTCGCTGATCCGGCTCGCGCCGTCGAGCGAGACCACCAGCTGGGTGCGCAGCGACTCGCCGTCGAGGTCCTTCTCGAGCTGGGTGAGCTGCTCGCGCACCTCGGGCGGGGCCTCGAAGGGGATGTAGGCGTACGCCTCGTTGCCCAGCCACTCCACGACGTCGACGGTCGCGTGGAACGTCGCGTCGTCGGTGACCTTGTCGCTGTCGACGACGTCGGCGTCCTCGAAGTGCTGCGGCCGGATGCCCGCGATGAGCAGGTCCTTGCCCTGGGCCTTGGCCGCCCGCTCCTCGGGGATCGTCACCGTGCCGAACGGGAGCTCGACGCGGTTGCCGTCGACCTTCGCGGGCAGGAAGTTCATCGGCGGTGAGCCGATGAAGCCGGCGACGAACAGGTTGGCGGGGTTCTCGTAGAGCTCGCGCGGCGTGGCGTGCTGCTGGAGGACGCCGCGCTTGAGCACCGCGACCCGGTCGCCCAGGGTCATCGCCTCGGTCTGGTCGTGGGTGACGTAGACCGTGGTGATGCCCAGCCGCTTCTGCAGGCGCGAGATCTCCGTACGCATCTGCCCGCGCAGCTTGGCGTCGAGGTTGGACAGCGGCTCGTCGAACAGGAACGCTTCTGCGTCGCGCACGATCGCACGACCCATCGCCACCCGCTGACGCTGGCCGCCCGACAGGTTGCCGGGCTTGCGCTCGAGGTGCTCGTCGAGCTCCAGGGTCTTGGACGCCTTGCGCACCTTCTCGTCGACCTCGGAGTCCGACTTGCCCGCCAGGCGCAGCGGGAACGCGATGTTCTCGTAGACCGTGAGGTGGGGGTAGAGCGCGTAGTTCTGGAACACCATCGACAGGTTGCGATCGCGCGGGGCCAGGTCGTTGACCCGCTTCCCGCCGATCATCATGTCGCCCTCGGTGATGTCCTCGAGCCCGACGATCATCCGCAGCAGCGTGGACTTTCCGCAGCCCGACGGCCCGACCAGGATCAGGAACTCGCCGTCCTCCACGTCGATGCTCACGTCGTTGACGGCCGGGAAGCCGTCGCCGTACTTCTTGACGATGTTCTTCATCTCGATGGCAGCCATGAGCTGATCACCCCTTCACTGCGCCGGAGGTCAGTCCGGCGACGATCTTGCGCTGGAACAGCAGGACGATGACGATCACCGGCAGTGTGACGATGACCGACGCCGTCGCGAGCTGCGCGTACGGCGGGTTGAACGGGTCGGGTCCGACGAAGTACGACAGCTGTGCCGGAACCGTCCTCGAGGACGTGGTGGAGGTGAGCGAGATCGCGAGGACGAACTCGTTCCAGGCGAAGAAGAACGTCAGGATCGCCGCGGTGAACACACCGGGTGCGGCGAGCGGGACGATCACCTTGCGGAAGGCCTGCCACGAGGTGGCGCCGTCGACCTGGGCCGCCTGCTCCATCTCCCACGGGATCTCGCGGAAGAAGGCGGACAGGGTCCAGATCGCCAGCGGCAGCGTGAAGGACATGTAGGGGATGACCAGGCCCGGCCAGGTGTCGAACAGGCCGAACGTGGTCCACATGTCGAACAGCGGCCCGACCAGCGCCACCACCGGGAACATCGCGATGGCGAGGGCCAGTGAGAGCACCAGCCGCTTGCCCTTGAACTCCAGCCGCGCGATGGCGTACGCCGCCAGGGTGGCGAAGATGACCGAGAGCACGGTGGCGATCAGCGAGATGCCGAAGGAGTTGATCAGCGCCCGGGTGAAGTCGGGGTTGTCGAGGATCGCCCTGTAGTTGTCGAGGGTCGGCTCCTGGGGGAGGAACTGCGGGCTCCCCGCGCCGGTCTCGCCCTCGGACTTGAAGGACAGCGAGATGATCCACGCCACCGGGAACAGGCACCACAGCATGATCAGGGCGAACCCGATCCAGGTGCCGACAGCGGTCTTGCCGCTCGTGTTGCCTGCCATCAGCCCTCACCCCTCGCCTGCGCCAGGTCGACGCGGAAGACCTTCACGATTCCCCACGCCAGCAGCAGCACGGAGAGGAACAGCAGCACCGACATCGCCGAGCCGAGGCCGAGCTGCATCTGCTCGATGACCTGTCGATAGGTGAGGAACGAGATCGACTGCGTCCCCTCCGCACCCTTGGTCATCACGAAGATGTTGTCGAAGATCCGGTAGGCGTCGAGCGCGCGGAACAGGACCGCCACCATGATCGCGGCCCGCATGTTGGGCAGGATCACCTTGGTCAGCCGCTGCCACCACGTGGCGCCGTCGACCTTGGCCGCCTCGAGCATGTCCTCGCTGACCTGGGCCAGTCCGGCCAGCAGCAGCAGGGCCATGAACGGGGTCGTCTTCCAGATCTCGGAGACCATGATCGCGAACATCGCGTGCCAGTAGTCACCGAACCAGTTGGTGTCCTCCGCGATCCACGGCAGCCAGTTGAACCACGCGTTGACGAACCCGTTGTTGAGCGAGAACGCGAACTGCCACGCGAAGGCCGAGACGACCGTGATGATGCCGTAGGGGATCAGGATCGAGGTGCGCATCAGGCCGCGGGCGAAGACGATGCGGTGCATCACCATCGCGAACGCGAACCCGATGACCAGCTCGACCGCCACGGTGACGACCATGATCAGCACGGTGGTGCCGGTGCTCAGCCAGAACTGGTCGTCGCTGAGGATCGTCAGGTAGTTGTCGACGCCCACGAAGGCCCGGTCGTCGGGCGCGGTGAGGCGGTAGCGGAACAGCGACAGGTAGAGCGCCTGGAGCATCGGGTACGCGGTGACCAGGAGCATCAGCACCACGGCCGGCGCGACCAGCTTGAGCCCCAGCTTGTTCTCCGCCGCGCTGCGGTCGGAGGCCACGGCCTTGTTCTTGGACGTGGTGCGCGTCGGGGTCTCGGGAGCAGTCGTGGTGCTCACAGCAGGTCACCGCCCTTCAGGACGTCCTCGATGAACGTCGACGACCGCCCGGGGGTCTCGCCGTCGACGGACCGCGGGGGGTGCCAGATGTTCTGGATGGATCCCGACACGTCGCTCCAGTAGGGGGTGACCGTACGGGGGGCCGCCGCGTCGACGCTGTCCTGGAAGAGCTGGAGCAGGTCTGCAGGGAAGTTCTTCTGCAGCGCGGGGTACTCGTAGCCCTTCGTGCTGGCCGGCATGTTGCCGGTCAGGTCGGCGTTGATGCCCTGCATCTCGGGGCTGACCAGGCACTCAGCCGCCTCGAGCGCGAGGTCCTTCTCCTCGGAGTAGGCGCTGACGCCGATGCCGATGCCGCCGTAGGGGGGCCGGGACTCCTCGCCCTCCACCGTCTGGGGGTAGCGGGCGTAGCCGATGTCCTCGGCCACGTCGGGGGCGGTCTCGTCGTAGTTGTTCCAGATGAACGTCCAGTTGACCTGGAACGAGCCCTCGTCGGAGCCGAAGGTCGAGCCGGCGGTGCCCTCGTTGGACACGCTCAGGTCCGCCGGCGCCGCCTCGGAGGTGGCGAGCTTCTCGATGATCTCGGCGGCCTTCTTGCCGGCGTCGCCGCCGAGGGTGATGTCGGCGTCGACGCCCTCCTCGGGCTTCTCGAGGATCTGGCCACCGGCTCCCTCGACGAGGGAGTTGATCCACACGACGTAGCCCTCGTACTTGTTGGCCTGGACGCCGATCTTCGCGTCGTTCTCGCTGGCCGCGTCGATGATCTGGTCCCACGTGACCGGCTGCGACATGTCGATGCCGGCCTTCTCGACGAACGACTTGCGGTACCAGAGGACCTGGGTGTTGGACCAGAACGGGAAGACGACCAGCTGGTCCTTCCAGGTGGCTGCGTCCATCGCGCCCTTGAACGTCCCCTGCTCCTCGAGTCGGGCCTTGGCCTCCTGGGGGACCTCGGCGAGGAACCCCGCGTCCGCGAACTCCGCGGTGAACGGCGGGTCGATCGACATCAGGTCGATCGAGGTGTCCTTGGCCGCAAGGCGACGGGCGAGCTGGATGCGCTGCTGGCCGGCGTCCTGGGGGAGGACCTGCGTCGAGATCGTGTACTCGTCGGTCGAGCACTCCTTGGCGATGGCGGCCTGGCCGCCGCTGTCGGGATTGATGTACCAGGTCAGCTCGGGAGTGCCGCTGTCGCCACCACAGGCGGCCAGCAAGCCGCTCGCGAGGGCGAGCGTGGCGAGCGGTGCCACCCTCCGTCTTCCCCCTGGCCGGCCTCGTTGCCGGATCGACGGTGCTCGTGACATCCGCGCCCTCCTCGTGTCTAGTTGGGCCTCTGGTCTAGTGGGCCTCCACACGTTTTGGCAACATTCATCCCATTCCAACGGGTACTGACGAAAAGGGTTTCGATGACCGTCTGGCGTGCCCCCGGGCGCATCAACCTGGTCGGTGAGCACACCGACTACAACGACGGCTTCGTGCTGCCGTTCGCGCTCGAGGTCGGGTGCACCGCTGTCGTGGCGCCCGCCTCCCCGGGCCAGGACGGGTGGTCGGTTCGCTCGGCGCAGCAGCCCGAGCCCGTCGCCGTACGCCGATCCGGGCTGGCCGCGGCACCCGACGTTCCCGAGTGGTCGCGCTACGTCCTCGGTGCGCTCTGGCTGCTGACCGACCGCGGCGTCGACGTCCCGGCGCTCGACCTCGAGGTCGACTCCGACGTGCCGTCCGGCGCGGGCCTGTCCTCCTCGGCCGCGCTCGTCTGCTCGGTCGCGCGGGCCCTCGACGACCACCTCGGCCTCGGCCTCGACGACGACGCGTTGTTCGCGCTGACCCGCGACGTCGAGAACGACGCAGTGGGGGCGCCGACCGGCGGGATGGACCAGCTGGTCAGCCTGCGCGGCGAGGCGGGCCACGTCCTGTTCTGCGACATGCGCAGCCACGAGACGCGCGCGGTGCCCCTCGACCTCGCCGGCAACGGGCTGGCCGTGCTGGTCGCCGACACCCGCGCGCCGCACCGGCACTCCGACGGCGAGTACGGCGCCCGGCGCAGCGGGTGCGAGGAGGCGGCGCGCCGGCTCGGCGTACCCGCCCTCCGTGACGTGACGGCCGCCGACCTCGACGACGCGCTCGCCCAGCTCAACGACGACGAGCTGCGGCGCTACGTCCGGCACGTCGTCACCGAGGACGACCGGGTGCTCTCGGTGGTGCGGCTGCTCGACGAGGGCCGGTTGCCGGAGATCGGCGAGCTGCTCACCGCCTCGCACATCTCGATGCGCGACGACTTCCGGATCACCGTCCCGGAGGTCGACACGGCCGTCGACGCCCTGCACGAGGCGGGCGCGCTGGGAGCGCGGATGACCGGCGGCGGGTTCGGTGGCTGCGTGATCGGACTGGTGCCGGAGCAGTCCGTCGAGTCGGCGGGCGAGGCCGTGCGCGCCGCCTTCGCCGATGCCGGCTTCGGCGAGCCGTCGCTGTTCACCGCGGCCCCCGCGGCGGGGGCGCACCCGATCGCCGGCTGAGGAGCCGACCGGTCAGGACGCGCGGTCGGCCGTGCGCGCGATCGCCTCGACGAGGGTCTCGAAGAGCTCGGGCGGCAGGTCGTGGCCCATCCCGTCGACGGTGAGCAGCTCGGCGCCGGGGATCGCGGCCGCCGTCGAGCGGCCGCCGCTGAGGTGGACCATCTTGTCGGCCGTGCCGTGCACGACGAGGGCGGGCACGCGCAGGCTGCGCAACCGCTGGGTGCGGTCGGGCTGCCCGAGGACGGCCAGCATGTGCCGCATCGTCCCGTTCGCGCTGTAGCCGCGGTCGAAGGTCTCGCCGGCGCGCTCGGCCAGCCGCTCCGGCGTGGCCGGCCAGGCGGGGGAGCCGATCACACCCCAGAAGGCCACGCTGGTCGCGACGTACGACTCGCGCCCGGGCTTGCGGGGTGCGAGCAGCGCCGGGATGAGCCGCGGGTCCTGCCAGCCGACCGTGCGCCGTCCGGTCGTCGACATGATGCTGGTCAGCGACCGCACCCGCGTGGGGTGCTCGACGGCGACGGTCTGCACGATCATGCCGCCCATCGAGACGCCGGCGACGTGCGCGGAGTCCCAGCCGAGGTGGTCCATCAGGGCGACCGCGTCGCCGGCCAGGTCCGACATCGAGTACGGCGCGCGGGTCCGGCGCCCGCCGAACGCGCGCACGAGCTGGCCGCGCGTCACCCGCGCCCGGATGCGCGTCGAGCGGCCGGTGTCGCGGTTGTCGTAGCGGACGACGTGGAAACCGGCCGCCGCGAGCATCAGGCAGAGCTCGGTGTCCCACCAGTTCATCGGGCCGCCGAGGCCCATCGCGAGGAGCAGGGGCTCGCCGTCGGGGTCACCGAAGGTCTGGTAGCACAGCTCGACCTCGGTGCCGACCGGCGCGAAGAGCTCCTCGGAGACGACGGGCGCCTCGGTGGAGGTACGACGGGGTGACATGCCCCCAGTGAACACGACGCCCATCCCCAAAAGAATGCAACGTGGGGGACATCCCCCATTCCACGCGGCCTCTGGGCTATGTTCGATGATTGTGACCCAGCGCACAGTGGCGGCATTCCTGACGCCGGACGGCTTCTCGCAGCCTTCCGTGGCGGCCGTCCTGCGCGAGGGATCGCTGGTGGCGGAGGTCGGCCGCTACGCCGCGCACGCCTTCACCTCCCGCGGCGAGCGCCGTCGTACGCCCCTCGGCGCGCGACCCGTACGGGTGGGCGAGCCCGTGCTGCTGGTGCCGGGGTTCCTGGCGGGGGACTCCTCGCTCGGCCCGATGAGCCGGTCGCTGCGCCACCAGGGCTTCCGCACCTACCGCGCCGACGTACGCGCCAACGTCGGCTGCACGCTCGGCGCGGCCGCCCAGCTCGAGGAGCGGCTCGAGGAGATCGCGCAGCGGCGCGGCGCAAGAGTTCGAATCGTCGGCCACAGCCTCGGCGGGATGCTGGCTCGCGGGGTCGCCGCGCGCCGCCCCGACCTCGTCGCCGGCATCGTCACGATGGGCAGCCCGATGCTCGCACCGGGCGCGCACCACGCGTCGCTGGCGCGCAGCGTCGACCTGCTGGTGCGGCTCAACCGCGCCGGGATGCGGCGGCTGATGGCAGAGGACTGCGTCGCCGGGAGGTGCGCCCAGGAGAGCTTCGACCAGGCGCGGGCGACGCTGCCCGACGACATCGACTTCACCGCGATCTTCTCCCGGCGCGACGGCATCGTCGACTGGCGCGCCTGCATCGACCCCGCCGCGACCGCGGTCGAGGTGCGCTCGTCCCACGTCGGGATGGCGTTCGACCCGGCCGTCATCGCCGCTGTGTCGACGGCGCTGCGACCGCGCCCGGTCGCCTCAGCTGTCGAAGTCGATCGAGGACAGACCGCGTAGCTTCGAGAGGCGGTGCTCGGCGGTGATCGAGCGCACCGTGCCGCTGCGCGAGCGCATCACGAGCGAGTGCGTCGTGACGCGCTCGCCGCTGTAGCGGACGCCGCGCATCAGCTCGCCGTCGGTGATGCCGGTGGCGACGAAGAACGCGTCGTCGCCGGTGACCAGGTCGTCGGTGCCGAGCACGACGTCGGGGTCGAGGTCGTGGCCGGCATCCAGGGCGCGCTGGCGTTCGTCGTCGTCCTGCGGCCACAGCTGGCCCTGGATCACGCCGCCGATGCACTTCATCGCGCAGGCGGTGATGATGCCCTCCGGCGTGCCGCCGATGCCGAGCATGAGGTCGACGCCCGTGTCGGGGCGGGCCGCCATGATCGCGCCGGCGACGTCGCCGTCGGTGATGTACTTGATGCGCGCGCCGGTCTCGCGGATGTCCTCGACGAGCCTCGCGTGGCGCGGCCGGTCGAGCAGCACGACGGTGACGTCGTGGACCGAGAGGCCCTTGGCCTTGGCGACGCGGGCGATGTTCTCCTTGACCGGCAGCCGGATGTCGACGACGTCCGCGGCCTCGGGGCCGGTGGCCAGCTTGTCCATGTAGAACACCGCGCTCGGGTCGTACATCGAGCCGCGCGGCGACACCGCCAGCACCGAGATGGCGTTGCTCATGCCCTTGGCCGTCAGGGTGGTGCCGTCGATCGGGTCCACCGCGACGTCGCACTCGGCGCCCGTGCCGTCGCCGACCTCCTCGCCGTTGAAGAGCATCGGGGCGTTGTCCTTCTCGCCCTCGCCGATGACCACGGTGCCGCGCATCTCGACCGTGGAGATCATCACGCGCATGGCCTCCACGGCCACGCCGTCGGCGTCGTTCTTGTCGCCGCGCCCGACCCAGCGGCCGGCGGCCATGGCGGCCGCCTCGGTGACGCGCACCAGCTCGAGGGCGAGGTTGCGTTCGGGCATCGGGGCACTGGCGCTCATGTCGCGCATGTTATCGACGCGCGGGATAGCGGCTCACCGCGGTCGCCTTGGCCGACAGCCACACCTCGCTGCCGGGCACCAGGCCCAGCTCGACGGCCGCGGCGGGGGTGAGGTCGGCGAGCAGGTCGGGGGAGGCGTGGACCAGCAGGCGTACGGCGTCGCCGTGCGGCGCGAGGCTCGCGATCGTCCCGCGCCACCGCAGGCGCGTCGAGCCCTCCGGCTCGTGGAGGGAGACCACCACCGAGTCCGGGGTGAACGCGATCATCTCCTCGCCCTCGGTGACGAGGTTGAGGCCGACGAGTCGCGCCACGTGGGGCGTACGGGGCTCGGCGGCGACCTCCGCCGGTGGGCCGACCTGCGCCACCACCCCGTCGTCGAGCACGAGCACCCGGTTGGCCAGCGTCAGCGCGTCGATCGCGTCGTGGGTGACGAGCAGCGCGACGCCCGGGAAGTCGCGCAGGTGCCGGCCGAGCTCGATCCGCAGCGCCATCTGCACCGAGACGTCGAGGCCGGAGAACGGCTCGTCGAGCAGCAGCACGTCGGGCTCGGTGGCGAGAGCCCGGGCGATCGCGACCCGCTGGGCCTGGCCGCCGGAGAGCTCGCGCGGTCGGCGGTCGGCGAGGTCGTCGATCCCGAAGCGCTCGAGCCAGTGGCGCGCGACGCGCTCGGCGTCCCCGCGGCTGCGGCCCCGCGCCCGCGGCCCGAACGCCACGTTGTCGAGGGCGGACAGGTGCGGGAACAGGCTCTGGTCCTGGAAGACGTAGCCGACCCGTCGCTCGGGCACGTCGAGGTCGGTCCAGTCGGCGTCGCCGACCTGCACCCGGCCCGGCTCGAGACCTGCGATCGCCCGCAGCAGGCTGGACTTGCCGGCGCCGTTGGGGCCGATCACGACCAGGACCTCGCCCGCATCGGCAGTCACGTCGGCGCGCACGCGACCGGGAATGTCCACCTCCACGCGCATCATCGCGCCACCGCCCATCGTTCCCGCAGCAGGACCAGCACGCCGACCGAGAGCACCAGCAGGATCAGGCTCAGGGTCCGCGCGACGGCGGGGTCGCTGTTGAGGGCGACGTAGATCAGGCTCGGCATGGTCTGGGTGGTGCCGGGGTAGTTGCCGGCGAACGTGATGGTCGCCCCGAACTCGCCCAGGCTGCGGGCCCACGCCAGCGCGCTCCCGGCCAGCACCCCCGGCAGGGCCAGCGGGAGGGTCACCCGGCGGAAGGTGGTCCACCGGCCGGCACCGAGGGTCGCGGCCACGACGTCGTACGACGCCCCGTGCGTGCGCAGCGCGCCCTCGACCGCCAGGACGTAGAACGGGAGGGAGACGAACACGTGGGCCAGCACCACGCCGGCGGTGGTGTAGGGGATGGTGAAGGGCAGGTGTTGCCCGAGGAGGCCGCTGCGACCCAGTGCGGTGACGAGCGCGACGCCGGCGACGACCGGCGGCAGCACGAGCGGGACGAGGACGAGGGCGCGCACCACGCGGCGGCCGCGGAAGTCGACGCGCGCGAGCAGCCACGCCAGGGGAGTGCCGAGCAGGACGCACGCCACCACGGTGAGCAGGCTGCTCACCGTCGTGATGACCAGCGCCTGCCTGACGAGCTCGGAGCCGAGGTGCTCGGGCACGGTGCGCCAGGGGGTGCCGAGGACGAGCGTGACCAGGGGCACGACGAGCACGGCGACGCCGACGACCGCGGGGACGAGGAGGACCGTGGGCGCCCGGCCGAGGCGAGGGCCCGTCACTGGCCGCCGCCGAAGACGCGCGGCGCCTCGAAGCCTGCGTCGCGGAGCACCGCCTGCCCGTCCGGGCTCCGGACCAGCTCGACGAAGTCGGACGCGGGGGCGGACCCGTCCAGGACGGCGATCTCGTAGATCGTGGACGGGGCGGCCTCCTCGGCCTCGACCGTCTCGACAGCATCGCCTGCGGCGAGGGCGTCCGTGCGGTAGACGAGGCCAGCGTCGACCTCGCCGGCGACCACGCGGGCGAGGACGGCCTTGACGTCCACCTCCTCGGTGACCGGCTCGGCCTGGCTGGCGCGCCGGGCGAGCGCCGTCTCGGCCAACGCCCCACAGGGCGCGCTCGAGACGCACCTGGCCCAGTCGACGCCGGGCAGCGCGAGGCTGCCCAGTCCGGTGACGTTCGCAGGGTTCCCCGGAGGCGTGACGATGACGAGCTCGTTGAGGGCGAACGTCTCGGGCTCCCGTGCCGTGGCACCACCGTCGACGGCGACCCCCATCGCTCGTGAGTCCGCCGTGGCCAGCACGTCTCCCGGAGCTCCGTCGACGGCCTGCTCGGCGAGCGTGGTCGACGACCCGAAGACCACCTGGACCTCGACGCCGGGGTGCTCGTCCTCGAAGGCCTCGGCGAGCTCGGTGAACGTCCCGGTGAGGCTCGCCGCGGCAAGCACCGTGAGGGTCTCCTCGTCGTCGCCCCCGCAGGCGGCGAGGGGCAGCAGGAGGACGAGCGCGGCCAGCCCCCTCACCGGGGCACCTCCACCACCACGTTGGTGGACTTCACGCTGGCGATGGCGCGTACGCCGGGCTCGAGGCCGAGCTCGTCGGCGGCGTCGCTGCTCATGAGCGACACGACACGGTACGGGCCACAGATCATCTCGACCTGGGCCATGACGTGGTCGCGCTTGACCCGGGTGACGATCCCGCTCATCCGGTTGCGCGCACTGACCGTGCCGGCGCGCGTGCGGTCGCGCTCGGCGACCTCGCCGGACTCGACGAGCTGCTCGGCGAACTCCGCGAGGTCGGGGCCGGTCACGGTCGCCCGGCCCTCCGTGCGCCGGGACGGCAGCCGCCCGGCGTCGACCCAGCGGCGTACGGTGTCGTCGCTGACCGCCAGGATCTCGGCGGCCTCCGCCAGTCGGTAGGTGATCACGCTGAGAGTATGCCGCACCTGCGGACATATGGCGGCTCATCCTGCCGCCCCCGCGGTTCCCCGCGGTCCGCGACCTGAGGCTGTAACGCCGGGTTGGGCGTTGTAGGCACCCCGTTCTACGGGGGGTCCTACATGCACTAACCCGGCGTTACAGCGCTACAGGCGGGCTGGGAGGATGGGAGGCGTGAGTGGGCAGGGACAGCCGAGTCGGTACACGCGCTCCTTCGGCGGCATGACCGGCGCCCTCATCGTCACGGTCATCGCGGTGCTGGCCTTCGTGGCGTGGCGCGGACTGTTCCGCACGGACGTCGACGACACCCCGGTGGCGGTCGACTGGCGGGAGAGCGTCGAGCTCGCCCAGCAGGCCGACCTCGACGTCGTCCACCCGCGCGAGCTCCCGGCGGGATGGATCGCGACGAGCGTGGACCTGTCCGCCGGCGACGACCCGCAATGGGGGATGGGCGTGCTCACCGACGAGGGGAAGTTCGTCGGCATCCGGCAGCAGGACACCTCCGTCGACGACCTGGTCGAGCTCTACGTCGACGAGAAGGCCGAGTCGGGCGAGGAGGCGACGATCCCCTCGGAGATCACCGACACCTGGCAGACGTGGAGCGACGAGGGCGGCGACCGCGGCTACTCCACCGAGATCGGCGACGAGGCGCTGCTGGTCTTCGGCTCGGCGCCGGTCGAGGAGATCGAGGCCTACGTGGGGCTGCTGACCCGCTAGTCCTCGGACTCGGTGCCCATCGCCTCGTCGAGGCGCTTGCGCGCGCCGTCGAGCCACTGCTGGCAGACCTTCGCCAGCGCCTCGCCGCGCTCCCAGAGCGCGAGCGACTCCTCGAGGGTGGTCCCGCCGGCCTCGAGGGTGCGCACGACCTCGATGAGCTCCTCGCGGGCCTCCTCGTAGGTCAGCTGGTCAGGGGTGGCGTCACTCATCGGGGTCCTCCTCGACCAGGGTGGCGGTCTCGACTCGATCGGTGGTGGCATGGATCCGGCCGTCGGCGACCCGTACGGACACCGTGGCGCCGGCAGCGGTCTGGTCGACCGAGGTGACGACGTGGCCGTCGGCGTCCTGGAGGACGGCGTACCCGCGTCGCAGCGTGGCGAGCGGCGACAGCGACTGGGCGCGGGCGCGCTGGTGGCCGATGTCGTCGGCGGCGCGGTCGAGGCGGTGCGAGAGCGTACGCCGGGCGCGGGCGAGCAGCTCGTCGACCTCGTCCGACCGGGCGGTGAGCAGGTTGCGCGGGTCGGCCATGGCAGGACGCGAGCGGACCTGGGCCAGCCACTCCTGCTCGCGGGCCACCCGCTGGGTGATCACCTGGCGCAGCCGCTCGCGCGCCCACGTGACGCCGTTGAGCTCCTCGGCCATGTCGGGCACGACGAGCTTGGCGGCGTCGGTCGGGGTCGAGGCGCGTACGTCGGCAACGAGGTCGAGCAGCGGCTGGTCGGGCTCGTGGCCGATCGCGGACACCACGGGAGTGCGCATGGCGTGCACCGCCCGGATCAGCGCCTCGTCGGAGAACGGCAGCAGGTCCTCGATCGACCCGCCGCCGCGGGCGACCACGACGACGTCGACGTCGGCGTTGCGCTCGAGCCGGTCGAGCGCCTCCATCACCTCCGCCGCCGACCGCGTGCCCTGCATCGCGGCGTAGGCGACCTCGAACTCCACCGCGGGCCAGCGGCGGCGGGCGTTCTCCAGGACGTCGCGCTCGGCGGCGCTGTTGGGCGCGGTGACCAGTCCGACCCGGCCGGGCAGGAAGGGCAGGTCGCGCTTGAGCTCGGCGGCGAAGAGGCCCTCGGCGGCCAGCAGCTGGCGGCGGCGCTCGAGGCGGGCGAGGAGCTCGCCGAGGCCGACCATGCGGATCTCCCGGGCGGCGAGGGAGAACGAGCCCCGGTTGGCGTAGAAGCTCGGCCGGGCGTGCACCACGACGCTCGCACCCTCGACGAGGGGTGGGTTCATCGAGTCGACGAGGGAGCGTGGGCAGGTGAGGGTGACCGAGATGTCGGCGACGGTGTCGCGCAGCGTCATGAAGACCGTCTGCATGCCGGGGCGGCGGTTGACCTGCGCGATCTGGCCCTCGACCCACACCGCGCCGAGCTTGTCGATCCACTGCGACACGGCGTTGGCGACGGCCCGCACCGGGGCCGGCGACTCGACCGTGGCGTCGCGGAGTGAGGGCACGCCGCGAGGATAGGGGAGGGGTCGGACACGGCGCCGCAGGCGGGCTGGCGCGGCCCGTAGACTCGGGCCCATGAGCACCGACCTCGGCCTTCCGCCCGTCCTCGACCCGGAGACCGCCAAGAACGTGCTGCTGGCGGCCCCGCGCGGCTACTGCGCCGGTGTGGACCGGGCCGTGATCACCGTGGAGAAGGCGCTCGACCTCTACGGCGCGCCCGTCTACGTGCGCAAGCAGATCGTGCACAACAAGCACGTGGTCGCCAACCTCGAGTCGCGCGGCGCGATCTTCGTCGAGGAGCTCGACGAGGTCCCCGAGGGGCGGACCGTGGTGTTCTCCGCCCACGGCGTCTCGCCTGCGGTCCACGCGCAGGCCGCCGAGCGCGGCCTCAAGACGATCGACGCCACCTGCCCGCTCGTGACCAAGGTCCACCACGAGGCGCGGCGCTTCGCCTCCGACGACTACGACATCCTGCTCATCGGCCACGAGGGGCACGAGGAGGTCGAGGGCACCGCGGGCGAGGCGCCCGAGCACATCCAGCTGGTGCAGAGCCCCGACGACGTGGCCGGCATCGTCGTACGCGACCCGGCCAAGGTCGCCTGGCTCTCGCAGACCACGCTGAGCGTCGACGAGACCCTCGAGACGGTGGCCGCGATCCGCGAGAAGTTCCCGCTGCTGCTCGACCCGCCGAGCGACGACATCTGCTACGCCACCCAGAACCGTCAGCTCGCGATCAAGGAGATCTCGGCCGCGGCCGACCTGGTGATCGTGGTCGGCTCGCGCAACTCCTCCAACTCCGTACGCCTCGTGGAGGTCGCCCTCGAGGCGGGCGCCAAGGCGTCCTACCTCGTCGACGACCACACCGAGATCGACGAGGCCTGGCTCGACGGCGTGGAGACCGTGTCGGTGACCTCCGGCGCCTCCGTGCCCGAGGACCTGGTCGAGGGCGTCCTCGCCTTCCTCTCCGAGCGCGGCTACCCCGACGCCCGCGCGGTCCACTCGGCGGAGGAGTCGCTGATCTTCGCGCTGCCACCCGAGCTGCGGCGCGACCTGCGCGCCGCGCAGAAGGCCTGAGGCCGGTCATGGCGCGCTACCTCGACATCCACCCCGACAACCCGCAGCCGCGCCTGGTCTCCCAGGTCGTCGACGCGCTCCGCAACGACGAGCTCATCGCCTACCCCACCGACTCCGGCTACGCGCTGGGCGCGCGGCTGGGCAACCGCGACGGCCGTGACCGGATCCTGCGGATCCGCGAGCTCGACGACCGCCACCACTTCACGCTGATGTGCAAGGACTTCTCCCAGCTCGGGCAGTTCGTCCACGTCGACAACAACGCCTTCCGGGCGATCAAGGCCGCGACGCCGGGTCCCTACACGTTCATCCTGCCGGCGACGGGCGAGGTGCCGAAGCGGCTGATGCACCCCAAGAAGCGCACGGTCGGCGTACGCATCCCCGACCACACGCTGGTGTGCGCCCTGCTCGAGGAGCTCGGCGAGCCCATCCTCACCAGCACGCTGATCCTCCCCGGTGAGACCGAGGCGCGGACCATGGGCTGGGAGATCAAGGAGGACCTCGACCACGTCGTCGACGTGGTCGTCGAGTCCGGCGAGGTCACGGCCGAGCCGACTTCGGTGATCGACTGGTCCGACGCGGAGCCCGTCGTCGTACGCCACGGGGCGGGCGACGTGTCGCGCTTCGAGGAGTGACTCACTCGAGCCGGGCCACGTTCCAGACCACGTCGTAGACGTCGTTGTCGCTGCTGGGTCCGGGTGAGGTCCAGAGCAGCAGCCCGTCCACCAGTGCCCGCTGCTGGTCGTGGGTGGCGAGGCCGATGCGGTGGATCGCGAGGTCGTCGAGGTCGAGCACGTAGGTCGAGGAGTCGTCGGGGTTCCTGTCGGGGGCGCCTCCCGCGAGGAGGACATGTGGGTCGTCGCCCGCCGTGGCGGACACGTCGGCAATCTCGATTCGTCGACCTGCATCCGGTCCGAAGACGACCGTGTGCGGCCGAGGGAACTTCGATCCGCTGTCGCAGAGGTAGGTCACGACCGGGCGATCCCCGGCCCACAGCACGGTGGGAGCCACATCGGGGAAGGCGGCGGGCTCGTCGCACCCTTCCGGCCTCCGGTCGGACAGCTCGGTCTCTCCCGCCGGCGTGGACACGACCACCCGACCGTCGGGATCGGCGCGCAGCACGGAGTCGCCCGCCCACGCCACGGCGGCGCCCCGGAGACCCGGCTCGATGCGCGCCTGACCGCCCTCATCGAGCGCGGCCGACCACCAGTGCAGCGGAGCGGACTCGCCCTCCATGGTGCTGCCGATGTGGACGCGGTCGTCCGGGGCGAGCTCGACCCGAGGTGGCATGTGCACCTCTACCCCGTATGGCACCCGGATCACCTCGCGTCGCCACGTGCGAGCCGTACGGTCGAAGACCAGCACCGAGTGGCCGTTGCCCTGCGCGTCGACCAGCACGAGGCGATCGACCGCCAGGTCGACCGGGATCGCCTCGAATGGACGCCCCGGAGGCGTCGGCAGCCACGCGGTCCGACCCGTGCCGGGGTCCAGCAGGCCGAACTCGATCTCGCCGCTGGCGTTGGTGTAGCGGCTCCGAAGGACCAGGCCGTCTTCCGTGAGCCCCTCCAGGCGGTCGTACTCCAGCGAGGAAGGGCCAGCGTCGCGCCAGGTCGTGCGGGTCGTCGTCAGTGGGTCGACCCGGAGCGGCACCGCCCGGTCGATGTCGACGCGGTCGATCTCAGCAGGCGCCGGGTCAGGGTCGGGCCGCTCGGGTCCCGACAGGACCGTGGCGACCACCAGCGCGGCTGCCGCCAGCGAGCCGACGCCCACTGCCGCGGCGGCGCGTCGCCGCGTACGACGTTCGCCTGCCCGGGCGATCGCCTGCGGGTCGATGACGTACGACGGCGCGTCCGCCACTGCCTCGCGCAACGCGGCTCGCAGCTCTGTGCTCACGGCAGGACCTCCTGGGCGGGGGCGGGGGCGTCCGCGGCGGGGGTCCGCAGGTCGCCGCCGTGGCGGGCGTACGCCGCGCGCAACGCCTCGAGCCCACGCGCGGTCTGGCTCTTCACGGTGCCAGGACGGCAGCCCAGCGTCCGGGCGACAGCCTCGACGTCGAGGTCCTCGTAGTAGCGGAGCACCACGCAGGCGCGCTGGCGCGCAGGCAGCTCCGCGAGGGCTGCCAGCAGGAGTGCCCGGTCGACGACCTGACCGGTGGCGTCCTCGACCGATCCGTCGACGAGGTCGAGCGTCGGGACCTCGTGGGAGGAGCGCTTGCGGGCCTGGTCGATCGCTGCGTTGATCGTGACGCGTCGCGCGTAGGCGTACCGACCGTCGCCGGGGTCGAGGCGGGGCCAGGCGACGTAGACACGGATCAGCGCTTCCTGGGCGAGATCGGCGGCGCGGTCCCAGTCGCCGCACATGAGGTATGCCGCCCGGCGCAGGCCCGGCGCGGCCGCGCGGGCGAACGTGGCGAACTCGTCGTCGTCCGTCCTGGCCATGTCACCTCCCGCACCTCATGGTGAGATACGAGGTGGCACCCCGAACAGGTTGCAGGCGCCCGCGCTTCACGGGGCGGGCTGCCCGAGCTCGCGCTCGAGCTCGCCGACCATCCCGGCCTCGCCCTCGCGGTGCAGGCGCCAGGCGAGCCAGCCGAGGCAGAGCGCGTAGCCGACGAACAGGGCGACGCCGTGGGTGGCGACGCCCGACACGACGGCCTGGAGCAGGCTGTCGCGCGGGTCGGCCACCGCGGACCGGGCGACGAGGGCGACGAAGCCGAAGACGGTCGTCATCAGCAGCGGCGGAAGCAGGGCGACCATGTAGAAGTCACGCCGGCGCACGAGCGCGGCGAGGCCCAAACACATCACCACGAAGCAGAGGTCGAAGAACAGGGTCAGGCGGCCGACCAGCAGCACGTCGATGCTGACGGCCGTGAGCGTGACCGCGACGCCGAGGGACACCACCTGGCGGCCGGGCTCGTGCCCGACCTCCCAGAACGCCTCGGCGTGTCTCACGGCCCTCAACCTAGGGCGGCTCTCAGGCGCCCCGGGCGCGGCGCGCCGCAGGGGAGGACTGCTCACGCTCGAGCAGGTCGTCGAGGGTCGGCTGGCCGGGGCCGTCGGCGACCTCGTCGAGGACCGCCAGCTCGGGCGCCGCGAGCGAGCGCGCGACGGCCTCGACCTGGCGCGGCTCCTCGAGCGCCTCGTTGGTGACGCCGAGCTCGGCGAAGCGTCGCGCGGACACGAGCACCCGCCCCTCGAGGGAGCCCATCGCCTGGTTCCACGCGACGACGCTCGCGTTGAGGGAGCGACCGACCCGGTCGAGGTGGCCGGCCATCGAGCCCAGGCGGGCGTGCAGCTCCTGCCCGAGGCGCTGCACGGCCTGGGCCTGCTCGTTGAGCACCTCGTGCTGCCAGCCCTGGGCGACGGTGCGCAGCAGCGCGATCAGCGTGGAGGGGGTGGCGAGCACGACGTTGCGCGCGGCGGCCTGCTCGACGAGGTCGGGCACCGCCTGCAGCGCGGCCTGGAGGATCGCCTCGCCGGGCAGGAACAGCACGACGAACTCGGGCGTGCCGGCCAACGCCTCCCAGTAGCGGCGGGAGCCGAGGTCGGCGACGTGCTTGCGGACGTGCTCGCCGAGCCGGGCCAGGGCCTCGTCGTGCTCGGCGGGTTCGTCGGACCCGCTGAGGTCGAGGAAGGCTGCCAGCGGCGCCTTGGCGTCGACGGCGATCGTCCGCCCGCCGGCCAGCGACACCACCAGGTCGGGGCGCAGCCGGCCGTCGTCGAGGCGGGTCTGCTCGGCGAAGTCGCAGTGGTCGACGAGCCCGGCGAGCTCGACGGTGCGCCGCAGGTGGAGCTCGCCCCACTGGCCGCGCACCTGCGGCTTGCGCAGTGCGGTGGCCAGGGTCGTGGTCTCGCGGCGCAGGCTCTCGGTGGAGTGGCGCATGTCGGCGACCTGCTGGTTGAGCTGGGCCTGCCACGCCGTCCGGTCGTGGGCGAGGTCGCTGAGCTGGTCCTGGAGCCGGTCGAGGCCGTCCTGCACCACGGCGTGCTCGGCGACGCGCTGCTGGAGCGCGGCGATCGCGGGGTCGTCGGCGGGGCGGCTGCGCGACCACAGCACGCCGATGAGGGCACCGAGCGCGAGGCCGACGGCGAGGACCACCGCCAGGGTGAGCAGCAGGGGGAAGGTGTCCATGGCTCCAGCATGGACGCGACCACCGACAGTCTCGGGGAGGCCGGGCATCGGGGCCGGGTGGCGAAGGCTCAGTCGAGGAGATCGGACGCCGCGGCCAGGCGGTCGAGCTCGTCCGGGCTCAGCTCGACGACGGTCGAGGCGACCAGCTCGTCGAGCTGGGCCGCGTCCGTGGCCGAGGCGAGCGGCGCGACGACGTGGGGCTGCTGCCTGAGCCACGCCAGTGCGACGCTCGCCGCAGCGGCGCCGTGGTCTCCGGCGACCGCCTCCACGGTGTCGAGCAGGCCGAGGCCGGGCGGGGTGAGGAGTGGCGCCACTCCGGCGCCGCGAGCCCTGCCCTCGGTGTCGGCGGGGGTCCGGTACTTGCCGGACAGGAATCCGCCTCCGAGCGCGCGGTAGGGGAGCACCGCAAGGCCGGAGGCGGCCGCGCGGCTGGCGAGCCCGGTCTCGAACGGCTTCCGGTGCACCAGGCTGTAGTGCGGCTGCAGTGCGACCGGCGCGGCAAGCCCGTGCTCGTCGGCTGCGGTGAGCCAAGCGTCGACCGTGTCCACGTCGAAGTTGGACAACCCGATAGCGCGGATCTTGCCCGCGCGGACGAGCGCGTCGAACGCTGCCGCGCTCTCCTCGACGGGCGTCAGGTCGTCCTGGTAGTGCGCGAAGTAGAGGTCGATGTAGTCGGTGTCGAGCCGACGCAACGACTCCTCGACCGATGCCGTCACCACGGAGGCGGAGAGCCCGTCGAAGCGCGGATGGTTTCCGACCTTGGTGGCGACGAGAACACGGTCACGGTTGCCGCGTCGGCGCAGCCAGGTGCCGAGGATCGACTCCGCCTCGCCGTCGGAATAGGTGTCCGAGGTGTCGATCAGCCGGCCTCCGGCGGCTTCGAACCGGTCGAGGACGGCGTGGGCCCCGGTCGCATCGGTGGTCCGGCCGAACGTGTTGGTGCCCAACCCCAGCGGCAGGGCGAGCTCGTCGCCCCACAGTCGATCCGAGCCGTCGGGTCTGGTCGGGTGCGGCGTGGTCATCTGCTCTCCTCGGCGATCGACATGCAACAGAGCCCACCACACCGCACCGACATCCACCGGCCCGCCCGCCGAGGTAGCTCAGTGGGGCCTGGTCGTCCCGCGCCGCGGATCGTCGCCATTCCTCACTGGACTACCCCACGACGACAGCCAGAGCTCACCGGACCTCCCCGAGGTGACGGTCAGGCGTCTGCCGTCTCCGCGCCCGCACCCCGGAACGTCCGCCGGTAGGCCGACGGCGAGACGCCCACGCTCGCGCGCAGGTGTTGGCGGAGCGAGGCCGCCGTGCCCATCCCAGCCCGCGCCGCGACCTGGTCGACCGGCAGGTCGGTGGCCTCGAGCAGGTGCTGGGCGTGTCGGATCCGCTGTTGGGTGACCCAGGCGCCGGGGGACTGGCCGGTCTCCTCACGGAAGCGACGCGTGAAGGTGCGCACGCTCATCGACGCCCGCTCGGCGAGGGTGGCCACGTCGAGCCGGTGGTGCAGGTGGGCCTGCGCCCAAGCGCGTACGTCCCCCGTGGCCTCGTCCGGGCGGCGCGGCACGTGCCGCTCGATGAACTGCGCCTGCCCGCCGTCGCGCCACGGCGGCACGACCATGTGGCGGGCGACGGCGTTGGCGACGGCGGTGCCGTGGTCGCTGCGGACCAGGTGCAGGCACAGGTCGATGCCGGCGCTCAGGCCGGCCGAGGTCAGCACCCGCCCGTCGTCGGTGAACAGGACGTCCTCGTCGACCGCGACGGCCGGGTGCAGGCGGCGGAAGTCGTCGGCGTACTTCCAGTGCGTGGTGGCGCGGTGGCCGTCGAGGATGCCGGCGGCGGCGAGCACGAACGCGCCCGTGCAGATGGACACCCAGCGGGCGTCCGCAGGCACCGTGGCCAGGGCGGCGCGGAGGTCGTCGGAGAGGGTGCCGTCGCGCCGCGGTCCGGCGACCTGCGTGCCCGGGACGATGACGGTCTGGGCGGTCGCGAGGGCCTCGACGCCGGCGGAGGGCGCGATGGCGTACCCCCTCGTCGCCTGCACCGGTGCGCCGTCGAGCGACACGACCGCGACGTCGTAGAGGGGGCGGCCCTCCGCGTCGTACGCCTCGCCCAGCACCTGCGGCGGGATCGTGAGGTCGTAGCCGATGACCGGCGGGATCGCGAGCACGACCACCCGGTGCGGAGCGCGCGGAGACGTCATGGCCGGATCCTTCCACATGTTGGCTTTCGTGCCACTCGTGAGCGTACGCCGGGGGCGGGAGACTCGTCCCCGTGACGATGACGACGCCACCCGCGCCCGCGCCCTCCGGGCCGACCGCCGAGCCCCGCCTCCACTGGGCGTGGGTGGTCGCGTCCGTCGCCTTCGTGACGCTCGTCGGCGCCGCGGCCTTCCGTTCGGTGCCGGGCGTCCTCATCGAGCCCCTGCACGACGAGTTCGGCTGGTCGCACGGGCTCATCGGGTCCGCGGTCTCGCTCAACCTCATGCTCTTCGGCCTGATGTCGCCGTTCGCCGCCGCGCTGATGGACCGTTTCGGCGTACGCCCGGTCGTCACGTTCGCGCTCGTCATGGTCTCGGTCGGCAGCGGCCTGACGGTCTTCATGACCGAGCCGTGGCAGCTGATCCTGTGCTGGGGCCTGCTGGTCGGACTGGGCACCGGCTCGATGTCGATGGCGTTCGTCGCCACGATCACCAGCCGCTGGTTCGTCGCCCGCCGCGGCCTCGTCAGCGGCATCCTCACCGCCGGCAACGCGACCGGCCAGCTGATCTTCCTGCCGGTGGTCGCGTGGCTGGCGACGCACCACGGCTGGCGCACGGCCGCCCTGCTCGCGTCGCTCGCCGCGCTGGCCGTCCTGCCGCTCGTGCTGCTGCTCCTCCGCAACCACCCGGCCGACCTCGGCCTGCAGGCCTACGGCGCCACCGACGCGGACCCCGGGCCGCCCCCGCACCAGCACGTCGGGTCGAGCGCCGGCCGCGCGCTGGCGGTGCTGCGCGACGCGGCCAGGAGCCGTACGTTCTGGCTGCTCGCCGGCGGGTTCGCGATCTGCGGCATGACGACCAACGGCCTCATCGCCACCCACTTCGTCCCGGCTGCGCACGACCACGGCATGCCTGCCACGACGGCCGCCTCGCTGCTCGCGGTCGTCGGGATCTTCGACGTCGTCGGCACCATCGCCTCGGGCTGGCTCACCGACAAGGTCGACCCGCGACTGCTGCTGGTCGGCTACTACGCCCTGCGCGGCGTCGGGCTGATGGCGCTGCCGGCGCTGATGTCGCCGCACGTCGAGCCGAGCATGTGGGTGTTCATCATCGTCTACGGCCTCGACTGGGTCGCGACCGTGCCGCCGACAGTGGCGCTGTGCCGCGAGTGGTTCGGCGCGGCCGCCGGTCCCATCGTCTTCGGCTGGGTCTTCGCCAGCCACCAGGTCGGCGCCGCGATCGCCGCGACGGGTGCGGGCGTGGTCCGCGACGTCACCGGTGGCTACGACCCTGCGTTCTACGCCGCCGCCGGGCTGTGTGCCGTCGCCGCGGTGATGTCGTACGCGATTCGGCGCGCGCCGCAGCCGGTCACCGTCGGCTGAGGATCAGTCGAGGTCGACGACCACCGGCGCGTGGTCGGACGGCGCGCCGGCGAACCCGGCCGGGTCGCGCTCCTCGCGGTCGACGAAGGCGCCGCTCACCCGCGACGCGAGCGCGGGGGAGGCGAGGACGAAGTCGATCTTGAGCCCGCGGTCCCGCTCGAAGCGCTGGCGGTAGTAGTCCCAGTAGGTGTAGCCCGCGTCGTGCGCGCGGGTCACCTCGGCGTACCCGTCGTCGAGGAACCCCTGGAACGCCGCGCGCTCCGGCGGCGTGACGTGGGTCGACTTCGCGAACTGCGTGACGTCGAAGACGTCGTCGTCGGTGGGGCAGATGTTCCAGTCGCCGACGAGCGCGGTCTCGCCGTCCAGCCAGCCGCTCGCGGTGGCGCGCAGGCGGGCGAGCCAGTCGAGCTTGTAGACGTAGTGGGGGTCGTCGGGCTTGCGGCCGTTGGGGACGTAGAGCGACCAGATCCGTACGCCGCCGCAGGTCGCGCCGATCGCACGCGCCTCCGCGGCGGCCGGGTCGCCGTAGGGCGGCATGTCGGCGAAGCCGACCTCGACGTCCTCCAGCCCGACGCGCGAGAGCAGCGCGACGCCGTTCCACTGGTTGAGCCCGGCGACGGCGATCTCGTAGCCCAGCGCCTGCAAGCCCATCAGCGGCAGCTGGTCCTCGCGGGCCTTCGTCTCCTGCAGCGCCAGCACGTCGATGTCGTGCCGCTGCACGAACGCCTCGACGCGGTCGATGCGGGAGCGGAGCGAGTTGACGTTCCAGGTCGCGATGCGCACGTGCCCACCCTAAGGAGGGGACCTCGAGCCGTACGCCGTGGGGCGAGGAAGTCTCTTCGCCGCAAACCCTTTACAGATCGTGGGCCGATGGGGGAAGTTCATCGGCACGCACCTGTCTCGGGAACTCGTGCCAACCTGCTGGACCCTCGTCGGACCCTGTCCGACACGTGCTCGACTCTCCGAGATGGCGTGTGCCGAAACCCTCATCCAGAGAGAAGAACCAGCATGAAGCGCAGTCGACTCGGGGCGATCGCCCTCTCCAGCGCAGCACTCCTCGGTGCCGCCCTGGCCTCACCGGCACTGGCGACCACGGACTCGGAGATCCCGACGTTCCAGCAGTTCCACGCAGACACCTTCAAGGACAGCGACCAGCAGTACATCGTCAACGGTGACGAGCCCGTCCCCACCACCGGCGACCTCCGCGACTACTACGACCGGATGATCGGTGGCTCCGAGAAGGCCATCGAGGAAGGTCTCGTGGTCAACACCGTCGGCGGGGCCGACGACAAGTGGTCGACCAGCCAGGTCGGCAACCTGACCTACTGCGTGAGCACCAAGTTCGGCTCGCGCTACGCCGACATCGTCAACGCCATGGCGGCCGGTGCCCAGCTGTGGGAGGACGCGTCGTCGCGCATCGACTACGTCCACGTCTCGTCGCAGGACGCCGCGTGCACCACGCGCAACCGGAGCGTGGTCTTCTCCGTCGAGCCGGTGCAGACCACCCAGTACATCGCCCGCGCCTTCTTCCCGAGCTCTCCCAAGCGCTCGCGCAACGTGCTCGTCGACGACTCGATCTGGACCTCGGGCTCCTGGACCCCGGCCAACATCATGGGCCACGAGCTCGGCCACACGCTGGGCTTCCGCCACGAGCACACGCGGCCCGAGTCGGGCACCTGCTTCGAGGACAACAACTGGCGCCCGCTGACGCCCTACGACTCGGCGTCGATCATGCACTACCCCCAGTGCAACGGCACGTCCGACAACCTCAGCATGACCGCCACCGACCGCCAGGGAGCAGCCGCCCTCTACGGCGCCTGATCCCCACCCGGACACTGTCCGACAGCTGACCCGGACGCCCCCTCCGTCCCGAGCGGAGGGGGCGTTCGTCATGTCCTGTCGGCGCTGCCCGGTAGCGTCGTCGCGTGTCCACACCGACCTCCGGCCCCACCTCCACGATCCTCTCCGCGCGCGACCTGGAGTTCCTGCTCTTCGAGTGGCTCGACGTCGAGTCGCTGGGTGAGCGCCCGCGCTTCGCCGAGCACGACCGGGAGTCCTACGAGGCGCTGCTGGCGCTGTGCGCGCAGCTCGCCGCAGACCACTTCGCCCCCCACTACCGCAAGAGCGACGCCGAGGAGCCGGCGTTCGACGGGGAGCGCGTACGCCTGATCCCCGAGGTCGCCACGGCGCTCGACGCCCTCGCGCGCGCCGACCTGCTCGCGCTGACGCTCGACGAGGAGCACGGCGGCCACCAGGTGCCGCACGTCGTCGCCTCGGCCTGCATGGCGTGGTTCACCGCCGCCAACATCGGCACCGCGGCGTACTCCTTCCTCACGATGGCCAACGCGAGCCTGCTCCTCGAGCACGGCACCCCCGAGCAGGTCGAGCGCTTCGTGGGACCGATGCTGGAGGGGCGGTTCTTCGGGACGATGACCCTCTCCGAGCCGCACGCGGGCTCCAGCCTCGGCGACGTGCTCACGCGCGCCGTCCCCGCCGACGACGGCACCTACCGCATCTTCGGCAGCAAGATGTGGATCTCCGGCGGCGACCACGAGATGGGCGACAACATCGTCCACCTGGTGCTGGCCAAGCTGCCCGATGCCCCCGCCGGCACCCGCGGCATCTCCCTCTTCGTGGTGCCCAAGCACCTCGTCGCCGACGACGGCTCCATCGGTGAGCGCAACGACGTCGCGCTCGCCGGCATCAACCACAAGCTCGGCAGCCGCGGCACCGTCAACACCGCCCCGGTCTTCGGCGGCGGCGCGTTCACGCCCGGCGGTGTCCCGGGAGCCGTCGGCTACCTCGTCGGCGAGCCCAGCAAGGGCCTGTCCTACATGTTCCACATGATGAACGCCGCCCGGCTCGGGGTCGGGATGTCGGCCACGACGACGGCCTACACCGCCTACCTCAAGTCGCTCGCGTACGCCCGCTCCCGCCCACAGGGCCGCCGGCTGACCGCCGCCGACCCCGCCGCGCCGCAGGTGCCGATCATCGAGCACGCCGACGTGCGCCGGATGCTGCTGGCCCAGAAGGCCTACGTCGAGGGCGCCCTCGCGCTCAACCTCTGGTGCTCGCGCCTGCTCGACGTGCAGGCGAGCCCGCGCGACGACGACGAGCGGACGGAGGCCGGCCTCCTGCTCGACCTGCTGACCCCGATCGCCAAGTCGTGGCCCTCGCAGTGGGGCCAGGAGAGCAACAGCCTCGCCATCCAGGTGCTCGGCGGTGCCGGCTACACCCGCGACTACGACGTCGAGGCGCACTGGCGCGACCAGCGGCTCAACCCGATCCACGAGGGCACCCACGGCATCCAGGCGCTCGACCTCCTCGGTCGCAAGGTCCTCGGTGGCGGGGGCGCCTCGCTGGCCGCGCTGGCAGGGCGGGTGCAGCAGACCGTGGCCGGTGCGCGCGACCTCGGCGGCGAGCCCGCGGCGTACGCCGAGGCGCTCACGGCGATGCTCGACCGGCTGGGCGAGGTCACCCTCGCGCTGGCCGGGCTGGGCGACCCCGAGCGCACGATGGCCAACGCCACCGTCTACCTCGAGGCCGCCGGTCACGTCGTGGTCGCGTGGATGTGGCTCGAGCAGCTCGTCGCGGTCGGGGACAAGGAGGGCGACTTCTACGACGGCAAGAGGGCAGCCGCGCGCTACTTCTTCCGCTGGGAGCTGCCCAAGGTGGCGCCCATGCTCGACCTGCTCGCCTCGGGCGACACCACCACGCTCGACATGCGCGACGCCTGGTTCTAGGCCTGCTGCCGCTGGTCCGAGCCGCGGGCGACGAAGTCACCCAGCAGCCCCGGCGTCGCGGCGTCTGCGAGCGCCACCGCGACCTCGAGGCGTACGTCGCGCACCACCACGCGCTCGGTGCCGGCCGCCGTCGTCGCGGTCAGGTCGGCGAGGCCGATGCGGCGCTGCCACCACGACTGGCTCACCACCCAGCCGATGATGCCGTCGGTCTCGAGGACCGTACGCACGCGCGCCAGGGCACCGCCGCCGGCGACGAGGTGGTCGCCGGCGAGGGCGTGCCCGAGGTGGCGGTAGGACACCTCGCCCACCGCGGCGGCCAGCGCGAGCAACCCGGCGCCGAGCGCGCCCAGCCACCACCAGGTCAGGTCGAACCACCACCAGCCGACGGCCAGCAGCACGATGACGTCGAGGGCGTTGCGCAGCTGGCGGAACCACGCCCGGCGGTGGGCTCGCGGCCCGTGCTCGACGAGCGGGTCGGTCAGCGGTCCCGGGTGCTCGAGCACCGCCTCGCCGACCCCGACCGCCACCGTGCGCGGGCAGGGCGGCAGCACCTGGGTGACGCCGCTCTCCACGCCGGTCGCCAGCGTCGACAACTCCGCTCCGCCGACCAGCCGCAGGAGCACTGGCTCGGTGATCTCGACCCCGCGGACCTTGGCCTCCTCGACCGTGATGGAGCGGGTGGTCAGCAGCCCGGAGGTGAGGTGCAGCGACCCGTGCTCGCGCAGGAGCCGGAAGCCCCACCACTGCAGGACGTAGCCGGCGACCGAGACCACGAGCCAGACGACCAGCGCGCCGACGGCGAGCGCGGGCACGATGACCACGAGGGCGAACTGGGTCAGCCACTGCCACAGAGAGGTGGCGGTCTCCTCGTTCCAGATGGGGAGCTCGTCGGCGACCTGTGACAGCACGCCCAGGCCTCCGACGAGGAGCACGAGCCGGCCCAGGCTGAACGGCGCGAAGCGCAGCCAGGACCAGTCGATGGTCGCCAGCGGGACGGCGGGAGGGAGCGCCACGGCGGCCGGTGCGGGCTCGTGCCCGAGGTACGGGTCGTGCTCGGGGCCGTGCTCAGGGTCGTGCTCGTGGGTGGGCGCTGGGGGCTGCGGCCGCACGCCGACCCGTCGGCCCAGCAGCGACGTACGCAGGGCGTCGGCGTCGGCCACCGCGAGCGCGTCGAGCGTGATCCGGTCGTCGTCGACGCCGGTGCCCACCTGGACCTTCTGCAGGCCCAGGACGCGGTGCAGCAGCGAGGCCTCGAGGTCGACGCTGCGGACCCGGTCGAGCGGTGCCGTCGACGTGGTCTTGTTGAGGATCCCGCTGCGCACCTGGATCTGGCTGTCGGTCAACCGGTAGTGGGTGGTGAGCCACGGGAGCGCAGCGAGGACGAGGGGTGCGACGACCACCAGGGGGAGGACCACGGGCCAGAAGCGCATGTCGCTCTGGCTGATGCCGACCAGCGCGACCACCACGGGCACGACCGCCTGGCCGATGGCCTTCACGGGGTCGAGCAGGAGCTTGCGCGGGCTGAGCCGGACCCAGCCGTTGCCGGGGGACGGGATCACGTCGCGTCGCCCTCCGTCGCCGCGGTGATGGCGGTCAGGCGCGCGACCACGTGGGCCGCGGTGTCGGCGTCGAGGCAGTCCACGGTGATCGGGCCGGCGGCCGAGGCGGTCGTGACGGTGATCGAGGCGAGGCCGAAGAGCCGCATCAGGGCGCCCTGCCGCGAGTCGACGGTCTGCACGCGGCTGATCGGCGCGATCCGGGTCTCTCGCCCGATCCACCCCGCGCGGGTGTGGACGGCGGTCTCGGTGACCTCCCACCGGTGCACCCGGTAGCGGATGCGCGGCATCAGCACGACGTGGGCGACCGCGGCCACGGCGAGGAGCAGGACGATCAGCCCGACCCAGCCCGGCGCGCCCGGGACCACGAGCCAGGCGACCAGGGCGCCGGCCACCAGGAGGGCGTCACCGAGCAGGGCCGACACCGTCCAGAACCCGATCGCCTGCGGCGAGACCCGGTTCGCCGGCGCGCGCAGCACCGGCCCCCGCACGATCGGCTCAGCCCCCACGTCACTCATGGTCCCGAGTCTGGCAGGTGCCACGTCAGGTTTCGCCGGGCCACCGGCTGCGGCCGTAGACTCCCCGCCCGTGGCTCTCACCATCGGCATCGTCGGTCTCCCCAACGCGGGCAAGTCGACGCTCTTCAACGCCCTGACCAAGAACGACGTGCTCGCGGCGAACTACCCGTTCGCGACGATCGAGCCCAACGTGGGCGTCGTGGGCGTCCCCGACGAGCGGCTGCCCCAGCTCGCGAAGGTCTTCGAGTCCGCCAAGCAGCTGCCGGCCACCGTCGAGTTCGTCGACATCGCCGGCATCGTCCGCGGCGCCTCCCAGGGCGAGGGCCTGGGCAACAAGTTCCTCAGCCACATCCGCGAGTCCGCGGCGATCTGTCAGGTCACGCGCGTGTTCCGCGACGAGGACGTCACCCATGTGGACGGCGAGGTCAACCCCGCCAACGACATCTCGACGATCCAGACCGAGCTGATCTTCGCCGACCTCGAGACCGTGGACCGGGCGATCCAGCGGCTGGAGAAGGAGTCGCGCAAGGTCAAGGACCTC
Source organism: Nocardioides sp. BGA-UO-ETr-FS32 (assembly GCF_059567905.1). Lineage (NCBI taxonomy): Bacteria > Bacillati > Actinomycetota > Actinomycetes > Propionibacteriales > Nocardioidaceae > Nocardioides > Nocardioides sp. BGA-UO-ETr-FS32. Next base: position 684,158 of record NZ_JCAQOX010000014.1, read on the forward strand.
GTCGCGAACCTCGAGGCCGCGAAGGCGGCCAAGGAGGCGCTGGAGTCCGGCACCCCGATCATCGCGACCGACATCGACCGCTCCCTGCTGCGCGAGCTGTCGCTGCTGACTGCCAAGCCGTTCATCTACGTCTTCAACTGCGACGCCGACGAGCTCGCCGACGAGGCCCTGAAGGACAGGATGCGCGCCATCATCGCGCCGGCCGAGGCGATCTTCCTCGACGCCAAGTTCGAGGCCGACCTCGCCGAGATGGACGACGACGAGATGGCGCACGAGATGCTCGCCGAGATGGGGATCACCGAGTCCGGCCTCGACCAGCTCGCCCGCGTCGGCTTCGACACCCTCGGCCTGCAGACCTACCTGACGGCCGGGCCCAAGGAGACGCGGGCCTGGACGATCAAGAAGGGCGCCACCGCGCCCGAGGCCGCCGGAGTCATCCACACCGACTTCCAGAAGGGCTTCATCAAGGCCGAGATCGTGTCCTTCGAGGACCTGATGGCGGCCGGCTCCATGCTGAAGGCCAAGGAGGCCGGCAAGGTGCGCATGGAGGGCAAGGACTACGTCATGGCCGACGGCGACGTGGTGGAGTTCCGCTTCAACGTCTGAGGGCCCCCGGGCGGGCGGTGCACGGCCTGTCGAACAGGACGAACCGCGGCCCGCACGCCCGTCGTATGCCTGCGCACCGCCCGGGCGGGCACTTCCTCCTGTTCGACAGGCCGGCGCGCCCGCGTGATCTTCGACCCAGTGCGGCCGCAGCGACCGCAGCCGGGGCTACTGTGGAGTAACCAGCCACCCACCAGCGCGAGGATGACCGCCATGGCACGCCTGGCTCCCGACACGGTCGTGCTCCACGGCCACGAGCTCTCCTACGTCGACAGCGGCGCCGGACCGGCGGTGCTCTTCATCCACGGGATCCTCGGCTCCCAGGGCCAGTGGGCCCACCTCGTCGACCAGGTCGACGACGACCACCGCGTGGTGGTGCCCGACCTGTTCGGGCACGGCGACTCGGCGAAGCCGACCGGCGACTACTCGCTGAGCTCGCACGCCGCGACGCTGCGCGACCTGCTCGACCACCTCGGCATCGAGCGGGTCACGCTCGTCGGGCACTCGCTCGGCGGCGGCATCGCGATGCAGTTCTACTACCTCTTCCCCGAGCGGGTGGACCGGCTCGTCCTCGTCGCGAGCGGAGGTCTCGGTCGTGAGGTCAACCTCGTGCTGCGCTCGGCCACCCTGCCCGGCGCCCAGCAGGTGCTCGGCGTCATCGCGTCTGCGCCCGTCCTCGGCAAGGTGGAGGCGCTCGGCCGGCGAGCCCAGAAGGTCGGCTGGAAGCCCGGGGCCGACATCGGTGCCATCTGGCGTGGCTTCACCTCGCTCGGCGACCAGGAGAGTCGCCGCGCGTTCCTCGCCACCACCCGGGCGGTGATCGACCTCGGCGGCCAGAGCATCAGCGCCCACGACCACCTGGAGTCGGTGACGCCGCCACCGACGCTGATCGTGTGGGGCTCCCGGGACCGGATGATCCCGGCCTGGCACGCGCTGAGCGCGCAGCGGGCGCTGCCCGAGTGCAGGGTCGAGCTCTTCGAGGGCGCCGGCCACTTCCCGCACCTCGACGACCCCGACCGCTTCGCCCGGGTGCTCCGGGAGTTCATGGCCGAGGCCTGACGAGCCGTACGACGTCGGGGTCAGGTCGTGCCGCCCCGGGACCGCCACTCGTCCTCGAGCATTGCGAGGACGAGCTGGGTGGCCCACTCGCCCTTGAAGTGCACGCCGTCGACCAGGCGGGCCTCCTTCCGGAAGCCGAGCCGCCCGAGCAGGCGTACGGAGGCGTCGTTGCCGTCGATCACGACGGCGCTGATCCGGTGGAAGCCGAGCTCGTCGAACCCGAGCCGCAGCATCGCGCGGGCGGCCTCGGCGGCGTAGCCCTGACCCTGGTGCGACCGGGCGAACGCGAAGCCGATCTCACCCTGCCGCTCGGAGGCCCACTTGAGGAGCACCTCGCCGATGACGGTCCCGGTCTCGGCCACCTCGACGGCGAGCACCAACCACTGCCCGTGGGCGACGAGCTCGGTCTGGGTGAGCTTGGCCCGGAGCGTCTCCTCGGTGGCGGTGCGGTCGCGCACCGGCCAGGGCACGAACCGGACGACCGCCGGATCGCCGTGGAAGGCGGCGAGGTCGTCGAGGTCGTCCATCCGGTGCGGCCGCAGGACCAGGCGGTCGGTCCCGATCGGGAGCTGCACGTCCAGGCCTGCCCCGGTCACAGCGCGAAGTGCCCCGTCGCGAGGCTGCGGAGCACGCAGAACTCGTTGCCCTCCGGATCGGCCATGACGATCCAGGACTCCTCGCCGCTCTGGCCGACGTCGGCCCGGGTCGCGCCGAGGGCCTCGAGCCGCGCGACCTCCTCGTCGCGCGAGCGGTCGACGGGGGAGAGGTCGAGGTGCAGCCGGTTCTTGACGACCTTGTCCTCCGGCACGGCCGCGAGGAACATCGTCGGCGGCACCGGACCGGAGCGGACCGCGTCGAGCAGCGCCTGATCGCTCTCCCGCGGCGGGCCGATCTCCACGAGGCCCGGCTCGCGGTCGAGCACCACCCAGTCGAGCGCGGCGGCCCAGAAGTCCGCCAGCAGGTCGGGGTCGTGGCAGTCGAGCGAGATCTCGGTCAGTCGGGAGGCCATGCGGCGATCCAAGCACGACCCATACTGGTCGGCATGTTCGACCGGAAGCCCGACTCCGTCTCAGCCGCCGAGGGTGCCCGCGCGGCCGAGGAGGGTCGCGTCGTCGTCTACTGGCGCAAGGGCTGCCCGTTCTGCAAGCGCCTCCAGCTGACCCTCGGCAAGAAGGTCAGGGACGTCGTCTGGGTCGACGTCTGGGCCGACCCCGACGCGTCGGCGTACGTCCGGAGCGTCAACGGCGGCGACGAGGTCGTGCCGACCGTCGTGATCGGCGGGGTCCCGCACACCAACCCGCCGCCGGGCGAGGTCCGCGCCGCCGTCTGAAGTCGTCTCCTGCATGGTCCTGGTGGCGGCGGGACGTACTGCTGAGCTGACGGGTTGGGTGGGTGTTCAGGCAGGTCGTCGGCCCCCAAGTCGCCAACTGACGAGTTGGCGGTCAGCAACCTCAGCGCCCGGCGTACGCCCGCGCGATGGCCGCACCGAGCCGCGCGTTGTGCTCGACGAGCGCGATGTTGGCCTTGAGTGACTCGCCTGAGGTGATCTCGACGATGCGGCCCAGCAGGTAGGGGGTCGCGTCCTTGCCGCGGATGCCGAGGCGGTCCATGTCGCCGAGCGCCTGCTCGATGATCGCTCCGATCTCGTCGGCGGGGATCTCCGACTCCGCCGGGATCGGGTTCGCGACGACGACGCCGCCGGCCAGCCCGAGGTCCCACTTGGCCCGCATCAGGGCGGCGACCTCGGCGGGGGAGTCCACCCGCATCGGCGCCCCGAAGCCCGACGAGCGCGAGAAGAACGACGGGAACTCGTCGGTGCCGTAGCCGAGCACCGGCACGCCCAGGGTCTCGAGCTTCTCGAGCGTCAGGCCGATGTCGAGGATGCTCTTCACGCCGGCGCAGACCACCGCCACCGAGGTGGTCGCCAGCTCGGTGAGGTCGGCCGACACGTCGTACGACGTCTCGGCGCCGCGGTGCACGCCACCGAGCCCGCCGGTCACGAACACGCCGATCCCGGCGAGCGCGGCCAGGCGCATCGTCGAGGCGACCGTCGTCGCGCCGTGCAGGCCGCGCGAGACGACGTACGGCAGGTCACGGATGGAGACCTTGAGGACCGACTCGTCCGAGGCCAGCAGCTCGAGGTCGTCGGCGGACAGGCCGATGGTCGGGCGGCCGTGCAGCACCGCGATGGTCGCGGGGACGGCCCCGCCGTCGCGGACGATGCCCTCGACCGTGCGGGCCATCTCGACGTTCTGCGGGTAGGGCATGCCGTGGCTGATGATCGTGCTCTCCAGCGCGACGACGGGCCGGCCGGACGCGAGCGCGTCGCGGACCTCGTCGGTGACGGTCAGGTTCAACGGTGCTCCCTCATGAGGTCGTGCATGGCTGCGGCCAGGTCCGGCCGGACGGTGTGCGGGCTCTCGATGGTGGCGGCCGCGGCGAGGTGCCCGTCGCGGGCCGCGGCGACGGGGTCGGCGCCGCCCAGCCAGGCCGCGACCCAGGCGGCCAGCATCGCGTCGCCCGCCCCGGTGACGTCGACGACTGTCGCGGTGACGGCCGGCAGGTGGACGGGGGCGGCGTCGCGGCTGCACATCCACGACCCGTCCGCACCCTGCCTGAGCCAGACGTGCTCGACGCCGCGGGCGTGCAGGTCGGCGACGGACGCCCGCCAGTCGGAGGCCGGTCGGCCGGTCAGGGCGGCGATCTCGTCGGTGTTGGGCGTGACGAGGAACAGGTCGCGCACCAGGTCTGCCAGCCGGGCCGCCTTGGCCACCGACACAGGCTCGAAGGCCACGGGTACGCCGGCGTCCGCGGCAGCGCCGACGACCCGGGCGGCCTGGTCGTGCGCGAGGTTGCCGTCCACCACGACCAGCGCGGCGTCGGTCAAGTGGACCGTGTCGAGCTCGAGCGCGTCGACGATCGCCATGTCGGAGACCGCGGCCACGAGCTCGCCGCGGTCGTCGAGGACCGCGGTGTAGGTGCCGGTGCGGCCCGGCACCCGGCGTACGGCCCCCACGTCGGTGCCACAGGCGGCGGTGACCCGCAGTGCCTCCTCGCCGAAGGCGTCGTCACCCACCGCGGAGACCAGGCGTACGGGGGCGCCGAGCAGGCCGAGGCAGGCGGCGATGTTGCGACCGACCCCGCCGGGCGAGATGCGGGTGTGCCCGGGGTTGCTGGTGGCGGGGACGAGCGGCGCCGAGGTGCGCGCGACCACGTCCATGTTGGTCCCGCCGACGACCACCACCCACTGCTTCACGCGCAGATCCTGACAGACGCCCCGCTGTCCCCACCCCTCTCGATGGTCCGCTGCGAACGGCCGCTCTGCGCGGGGCAGGCAGCGGCTTTCCGCAGCGGACTACGCCATGGGGTGTGGACGCGGGCGCCGAGCACTGAACCTGGCGCCGATCCGGGGCAGCACGAGCAGCGCGCCGAGGACGAGGGTCGCCACGACGACGAACGGCGTCGCCGTGCCCTGGCCGCTCACCTGGCGCAGCACCATCCCGCCGGCGAGGGCGCCCACCCACACGACGACGCCGGACGGGACCGCCGCCGGGTCCCGTCTCGCCACGGCGAGGACGGCCCACGCGGCCAGCGTCCCGACGAGGAACGGCCACGCCGTCGTCCACCACCCGCCCGCGGTCAGCGTCCCGTAGTGGCTGAGCCGCCCGATCACCGCGAAGACACCGACGAGCAGGAGGTCGACCACGAGCCACATGCCGCCCAGCCTAGGCAGCACTACTGTCGGAACCATGACGTCGACCACCGTCCTCGGTCCCGTCGGCCGGGAGGTACGGGCCGGCGTCCACTGGGGCGTGGCCCACGGCCTGCCGACGCTGCTGCTGCGCCGGGCGGCCGGCCGCGGTGACCTCCAGGCCCGGCTGATCCGGGTCGGGTCGCTCGGCACCGACGAGGTGTTCGACCTGGTCGAGGAGATCCGGGCACACGGGCCGCTCTACCGCTCGCGCATCGGCTACGTCGCCACCAGCCACGCCGCGGTGCGCGAGCTGCTCACGAGCGACGACTTCCGCACCGGCTTCCCGACCGACGAGGGGCCGATCGGCCGGGTCGCCAGATGGGCCGCGCCGACGACGCTGCACCCGGTCGAGCCGCCGTCGCTGCTGGTGACCGAGCCGCCCGACCACACCCGCTACCGCAAGCTCGTGACGCGCGTCTTCACCATGCGTGCGGTGGAGCGGCTGCGCGAGCGGACCGAGGAGATCGCCGCCGGACTGCTCGACTCGCTCGAGCGGCGGGCGGACGGACCGGTCGACCTCGTGGAGACGTACTGCGCGGTGCTGCCGGTGACGGTCATCGCCGAGGTCCTCGGGGTGCCGGAGGAGGAGCGCGGCCGGGTGCTCGACTTCGGCTCGGCAGCGGCGCCGAGCCTCGACCTGGGGCTCGGGTTCCGGCGCTACCGCACCGTCGCACAGGCCCTCGCCCGCTTCGACGCGTGGCTCGGCGACCACCTCGACCGCCTGCGTCGCACCCCCGGCGACAACCTGCTCAGCCAGCTCGTGGCGGTGCGCGAGGACGGTCACGGCCTCAGCGGGACCGAGCTCAAGGCGACGGCCGGGCTCGTCCTGGCCGCCGGCTTCGAGACGACCGTCAACCTCCTCGGCAACGGCATCGCGCTGCTCCACGACCACCCCGACGAGCGCGCCCGCGTCGTCGCCGACCCGACCCTGTGGCCCAACGCCGTCGAGGAGGCTCTGCGCCTCGACCCGCCGGTGCTGCTGACGGCGCGGATGGCTGCCCGCGACACCGAGCTCGCCGGCCAGCCGGTCCGCGCCGGGTCGATGGTGACGGCGATCCTCGGCGGTGCCAACCGCGACCCCGACGTCTTCGACGACCCGCTGCGCTTCGACGTCGCCCGTCCCAACGCGCGCGACCACATCGCCTTCTCCGCGGGCCGGCACCACTGCCTCGGCGCCCAGCTCGCCCGGATGGAGGGCGAGGTCGGCCTGCGCGCGATCTGGGAGCGGTTCCCCGACCTCCGGCTCGAGCCCGGGGCGCGCCGCCGCGAGACCCGCATCCTGCGCGGGTTCGAGACACTTCCCGCAACCCTGCGACCCTGAGGCCGCGCAGCAGGTACGGTCCCCCGGTGCCGAACCGGGGAGCAGTGCGCCTGCTCGTGCTGATGATCGTGGCCGGACTGCTGTCCGTGGCCGTCCCGGCGTCCGCGGACGAGCGGGTGCCGCGACCCGTGCTCGACGTCGACTTCCCCGACCCGGCGGTCGTCGCCGCGCCCGGCGGCCTGGTCGCGTACGCCACGGGTGACCGGGTGCCGCACGCGTGGTCGCGCGGCGCGGACGGACCGTGGCGCCGCGGGCCGAGCCTGCTGACGCACCGACCGTCGTGGTCGCGCGAGGGCGGTGTGTGGGCCGTCGACGTGGCGCGCGTGCGCGGGCGCTGGCTGCTCTACTACGCCACCCCGGTGCGGGGGATGGGCGAGCACGGCCGGTGCATCGGTGTCGCCCGCTCGGGCTCGGCGCGGGGTCCGTTCCGGCCGGTCGGCAGCACCCCCCTGGTGTGCCCCTCCTACGCCCGTACGCCGGCCGCACAGGACCCGATGCTGCCGCGCGACCGTACGCTCCCACGCGCCGGCGTGATCGACCCGTCGTGGTTCCGCGACGCGGACGGGGCGGCGTACCTGCTCTACAAGACAGACCGGATCCCCTCCAGCCTGCGGATCGTCGCGTTGGCGCGGGACGGGCAGTCGGTGGCGCCGGGCGCGACGAGCGTGGAGCTGTTCCGCTCCGACGGCGTGGTCGAGAACCCTGTGCTCGTCCGGCGCCCCGAGGGCTACGTGATGCTGGCCTCGGAGGGGGACTGGACCCGCTGCGGCTACCGCACCCGCTGGCTGAGGTCGGCGTCCCTGCTCGACTGGACGGCCGCCGACGGCGGGATGCTGCTCGACGCCGCGTCGACCGGCCTGTGCGGTCCCGGCGGCGCCGACCTCGTCGAGGTGCGCGGGGGACGGCTGCTGGCCTTCCTCCACGGCTGGACCTGCCGCGGCACGGCGCTGCCGTGTGCCGGCACCGGCAAGTGGGACCACAAGCCCCGCCAGCGGGGGCGCCGCGCGATGTACGCCGCGCGGCTCGACTGGGTCGGGGGTGTGCCGCAGGTCACCGGCTGGCTCCGGCCCCGCTGATCCGGCGCAGACCTAGGCTCAGGACATGGCTACCGAGTGGGACACGCACACGGCCCTGACCGCGACCGGTGACGGCCTCTTCGGCGCCGAGCTCGATCCCGGCTGGATGGTGGGCGGTGGCGTCAACGGCGGCTACCTGCTCGGGCTGGTCGGCAAGGCGATCGCCGAGGCCGTCCCGGCGAAGCCGCACCCGCTGTCGGTCAGCGCCTACTACCTCTCGGCCGCCCGCCCGGGCGCCGCGCAGGTGTCGACGCGGGTGCTGCGCGAGGGCGGCTCGGTCGCGTCCGTGGCGGCCGAGCTCGGCCAGGAGGGCGCGACCCGCATCTCCGCCCTGGCGACTTACGGAGACCTGCGCACGATGCCGGACGACGTCGCGACGACGGCCGAGCCGCCCGTGCTGGCCCCGCTCGAGGAGTGCGTGACCGGCTCTCTCGCGCCCGAGGAGACGCGCCGCGTCGCTCCGGTGATGGAGCGCTTCGACATGCGGTTCGACCCCGCCTGCGTCGGCTGGGCGGTGGGCGCCCCGAGCGGTCGCGGGCACATCCAGGCCTGGTTCCGGATGGCCGACGGCCACGACGTCGACCCGGTCGGACTGCTCATGGTGTGCGACGCGCTGCCGCCGGTCACCTTCGACCTCGGCCGCCCGGGCTGGGCCCCGACCCTCGAGCTGACCGTGCACGTCCGTGCGGTGCCGGCGCCGGGCTGGCTCCGGGTCTCCCACCGCACCCGCAACGTCGCCGGGGGCATGTTCGAGGAGGACTGCGAGGTCTGGGACTCGGCGGATCGCCTGGTCGCCCAGAGTCGTCAGCTGGCGATGCAGCCGCGCGGCTGACCTGCGCCCTTGCCCGTGAGTCTCCCGGAGACTCAACGTGCATCCCGGGCGTGTCGCCGGTCCGCACCTGCTCCGGGATCCCGCGAATGGGGCTTGCCGCCCTCCGAGGGGGCGGAGCACACTCGGGAGGCGGGGGCGCGGTTGGAGTGGTGCGATGGACAGCGGCCCCCTGGGCCAGACCGACAGCGGCCGGGACACCGACCGGTTGCTGGTCGACGTCCAGCACCAGGCGGCCGCCACCCGCGAGATCCTCGAGGCCCTCGGGCGAGCGGGGGCCGACCCGAGCGGCGTCCTCGACACGATCATCGACCGGGCGGTCCACCTCTGCCGGGCCCAGGTCGCGCAGCTCTACCTCCTCGACGGCGACACCTTTCGGCTGTCCCGCATCTCCGGCGACGCCCCCGAGGACTTCATCCGCTACGTGGAGGACCACCCGATGGGTCGCTCGCGCGACAGCCTCGTGGGACGGGTGGCGCAGGACCGCTGCACGCAGCAGATCGGTGACGTGCTGCGGGACCCCGACTACGGCCGGCACGACCTGCAGAGCCTGGCCGGCTTCCGCACGCTGATGTCGGCGCCGATGCTGTTGCACGACGAGGTCATCGGGATCCTGTCCGTGTGGCGCACGGAGGCCCAACCGTTCGACCCCGGGGAGGTCGACGTGCTGAGCACCTTCGCCGTCCAGGCCGCCATCGTGCTGCGCCAGGTCGAGCTCGTGGCCGCCCTGGAGGCGCGGAGCGGCGAGCTCGCCGCCAAGGTCACCCAGCTCGAGGTGCTCCGCGAGATCGGCGAGGCGATCAGCTCGAGCCTCGACCTCGACGAGGTGCTGGGCGGCATCGTCAGCGGGGCCGTACGCCTCTGCTGGGCCGACGGCGGGTCGATCATGGAGTACGACGCGGGCGAGGACTGCTTCCGCGTACGAGCCACCGCCGGCGGTGGTCCGGAGCTGACCGAGCGGCTGCGCACCCTCACCATCCGGCGCACCACCTCGCCCGTCGGCCGTGCGGCCGCCGAGCGGTCGACGCTGGTGGTGCCCGACCTGGCCTCGGCCACCCGGGACGAGCACCTCGACATCCTGCTGGCGGACGGCTGGAGGTCGATCCTCGCCGTCCCGCTCGTCCGCCAGGACCAGCTCGTCGGTGCCCTGGTCATCCGCCGGCGCCGACCGGGCGACTTCGGGGCCGACACCCCGGAGCTGCTGCGCACCTTCGCCAACCAGTCCGGACTGGCGATCGTCAACGCGCGCCTCTACGGCGAGCTCGACACGAAGCGGGCAGAGCTGGAGGTCGCGAGCCGGCACAAGTCGGAGTTCCTCGCCAGCATGTCCCACGAGCTGCGTACGCCCCTCAACGCGGTCATCGGATTCTCCGAGGTGCTCCTGGACCGCATGTTCGGCGAGCTCAACCCGCGGCAGGAGGAGTACCTCCGCGACATCTGGACCTCGGGCAAGCACCTGCTGGAGCTGCTCAACGAGATCCTCGACCTCTCGAAGGTCGAGGCCGGACGGATGGTCCTCGAGCCCAGCCTGGTGTCGGTCCGGGCCTGTCTCGACTACGTCCTGTCCCTCGTGCGCGACCGCGCCGCGGCGCACGCCATCGACCTCGGCCTCGAGGTCGCCGACGACGTCGGGGTGGTGTGGGCCGACGAGCTGCGGCTCAAGCAGGTGGTGCTCAACCTCGTGTCGAACGCGGTGAAGTTCACCCCCGACCGCGGGTCGGTCCGCGTCCTCGCCACGCGTGAGGGCGAGGACGTCCTCGTCCGCGTGACGGACACCGGGATGGGCGTGCCGGCCGAGGACCGCGAGCGGATCTTCGAGTCGTTCCAGCAGGGCCACCGCGGGGCACCCAAGGAGGAGGGCACCGGGCTCGGGCTCACGCTCTCGCGGCGGATCGTGTCGCTGTTCGGCGGGACGCTGTCGCTGGAGCCGCAGACAGGCCCGGGGAGCGTGTTCGCCATCCGGCTGCCGCTGCCCGCGGTCGAGCCCGCGGTGGAGGGCGACGCCGACGGCACCAGCACGATCCTCCTGGTCGACGACGACCGGGCCTCCCTCGACCTCATGACGGCCTACCTCTCTGCCTCGCCGGTGCGGGTGCTGCACGCGCGCGACGGGTTCGAGGCGCTCGCCCTCGCGCGTACGGCCGCCCCCGCCGCCGTCGTGCTCGACATCCGGTTGCCCCGCATGGACGGGTGGGAGGTGCTGTCCCGCATGAAGGCGGACTCGGCGACGCGCTCGATCCCGGTCGTGGTCGCCTCGATCATCGACGAGCGGCAGCGCGGCCTGCAGCTCGGCGCTGCGGCGTACCTGCTCAAGCCGGTGCGCCGCGACGACCTGCTCGACGCACTCCGGGGCCACGGGCTCGACCTCGACCCGTCGCCGGCGGTGTCGCCGTGAGCCCGCGCATCCTGGTGATCGAGGACAACGCCCTCAACCTCAAGCTGGTGCGCGACGTGCTCGAGCACGCCGGCTACGTGGTCGGGTCGGCGACCACGGGTGAGCTCGGCGTCCGCTCAGCCGCGACCGAGCCGCCGGACCTCGTGCTGCTCGACCTGCAGCTCCCGGGCATCGACGGCCACGAGACCCTGCGCCGGCTGCGCGACGAGGTGCTCCCGGACGGCGTGCCCGTCGTCGCGGTCACCGCCCTCGCGATGGAGGAGGACCGCGACCGGGCCAGGCGCTCCGGGTTCGACGGCTACCTGGAGAAGCCCCTCAGCCCGCGCGCCCTGCCGGCGCAGGTCGAGGGCTTCCTCGCAGGGGGTACGCCATGAGCGCCGCGGAGGAGCACGGGCAGGCCGCCCGGCCCACCGTCCTGGCGGTCGACGACCAGCCGGCCAACCTCCGCCTGCTCGACGCGATCCTCTCTCCGCGCGGCTACGAGGTGCTCACCGCACCGGGCGGAGAGGAGGCGCTGGACATCCTCCGCGAGCGATCGGTCGACGTGGTGCTGCTCGACGTGCAGATGCCGGTCATGGACGGCTGCGAGGTGTGCCGCAGGATCCGGGGCGACCCCACGACGGCGTTCCTGCCCGTCGTGATGATCACTGCCGGCGGCACCGCGCAGCGGCTCGACGGACTCGAGGCGGGCGCCGACGACTTCATCACCAAGCCGTTCGACCAGTCCGAGCTCCTGGCGCGCGTGCGCTCCCTCGCCCGGATCAAGGGCTACCAGGACACGATCACGAGGCAGGCCGAGGAGATCTCCGCCTGGAATCTCGAGCTCGAGGCACGGGTGGCCGAGCAGGTGGACGAGCTGGAGCGGGTCGGCCGGCTGCGGCGGTTCCTCTCCCCGCAGCTGACCGAGCTGGTCGTCAACGACGAGGACCTGCTCGCCAGCCACCGCCGCGAGATCGTGGTCGTGTTCGTCGATTTTCGAGGGTTCACCTCGTTCGCGGAGGCGTCGGAGCCCGAGGAGGTGATGCACGTCCTCGGCGAGTACCACCAGGCCTTGGGTGCTCGCATCGACGAGCACCGGGGCACCCTCGAGCGCTTCACCGGCGACGGGGTGATGGTGTTCTTCGGCGACCCCGTCCCCGACGAGGACCCCGCAGGCTCGGCCGTGGCGATGGCGCTCGACGTCCGCGAGGACGTGCGCCGCCTCGCGGGCTCGTGGCGCCGGCGCGGGCACGACCTCGCCCTGGGCGTCGGCGTGGCCCAGGGATACGCGACCCTCGGGCGGATCGGCTACCCCGGCCGGTCCGACTACGCCGCCATCGGCAGCGTGACCAACCTGGCCGCCCGGCTGTGTGCCGACGCGGGACCGTGGCAGGTCCTCGTCACCGATCACGTGCTGGCGCACGTGGAGGAGCGCGTGGCGTCCCGGCTCGTCGGCGACGTCCAGCCTCGCGGCTTCAGCCGACCGGTGCGGATCCACGACGTCACCGCCCCGACCTCGGGGCGCGAGCACGACCAGGAGCACCACCAGGAGCACCACGAAGAGGTGACCGGATGACCCAGCAGCCCGCGCTGACCGACCTCGACGGGCGACAGCGCTACGAGGCGTACGACCGGCTGCAGCAACGCCTGCCGGGGATCTGGGAGTCGATGCGGACCGACCACGCCGCCGAGTCCGCGGTCGTGGTGCCCTCGATCAGCCTCGAGCGCACGACGGCGAGCAGCGGGACGCTCATGCAGGCCATGGAGGAGCGTGCGCTCTTCCTCCTCCTGCTGCTGCGCCAGCCCATGCTGCGGCTGATCTACGTCACCTCCGGACCGATCGACGAGGAGATCGTCGAGTACTACCTCGGGCTCCTGCCCGGCATCATCCCCAGCCACGCCCGCCGACGCCTGCACCTCGTGTCCGTCGGCGACTCCTCGCCGCGACCGCTCAGCGCCAAGCTGCTGGAGCGCCCTCGCCTGCTCCGCCACGTCCGCCACCTCATCCCCGACCGGTCCATCAGCCACCTGATCCCCTACAACACCACCGAGCTGGAGCGGGACGTCGCGCTGAGCCTCGGCATCCCGGTCTACGGCTCCGACCCGCGGCTGGCGCCGCTCGGCAGCAAGTCGGGCTGCCGCCGGCTGTTCGACGAGGTCGGCGTACGGGCTCCGGTCGGGGCCGAGGACCTCGCCACCCTCGACGACCTGGTCACGGCGGTGGTCGGGATGCGGGCCCGCCGGCCCGACCTGGCGGAGGTGATCGTCAAGATCAACGAGGGCGTGTCGGGGTCGGGCAACGCGCTGGTCGAGCTGGGCGAGCTGCCCCCGCCCGGGTCGGACGAGGAACGTGCGGTGCTCCGTACCCGCATCGAGGCCCTGCAGCCCGAGGCGGCGGACCTCGACCCGGGCGACTTCCTCGCCGCCTTCGAGCAGCTCGGCGGCATCGTCGAGGAGCGCATCACCGGCGCGACGCTGACCAGCCCGAGCGTGCAGATGCGGGTCCTGCCCGACGGCACGGTCGAGCTGCTGTCGACCCACGACCAGCTCCTCGGCGGGGCCAGCGGCCAGAAGTACCTGGGCTGCGTCTTCCCCGCCGACGCGGCCTACTCCCGCAAGATCACCGAGCCCGCGATGGCCATCGGGCGTCACCTCGCAGGCAAGGGTGTCCTGGGTCGCTTCGCCGTGGACTTCGTGACCGTGCAGGACGACGCGGGGGACTGGGAGGCCCACGCGATCGAGCTCAACCTCCGCAAGGGCGGGACGACCCACCCGTTCCTGACGCTGCAGTTCCTGGCCGGTGGCGAGTACGACGGCGACCTCGGCACCTATCGCACGGCGTCCGGGGCCACCAGGCACCTGGTGGCCACCGACCACCTCGAGGACGACCGGCTCCGCGCGCTCACGACGAGGGACGTGCTCGACGTGGTGGCCAGGCGCCGGCTGCACTTCGACCAGTCCCGCGAGACCGGGGTGGTCCTCCACATGATCAGCTGCGTCACCGAGTGCGGACGGCTCGGCATGACCGCGGTCGGGGACAGCCCCGAGCAGGCCTGGCAGATCTACCAGGACGCCTGCGCGGTGCTGCTCGAGGAGGCGGCCGAGGCCCGCGAGCCGGGAGTGCTGCCGGCGTGAGTGACGACCCGCTCGTCTGGTACGCCTCCTTCGGCACCAACCTCTCGAGGGCGAGGCTCGGGTGCTACATCGCCGGTGGCACGCCCGTCGGCGCGAGGCGCTCGTACGAGGGCTGCCGGGACCGGACCGGGCCCCGCGAGCACCGGACACTCACCCTCCCGGGGCACCTGCGCTTCGCCGGTGAGTCATCGGTGTGGGGCGGTGGCATGGCGTTCTACTCGACCTCCGGCGAGGGCGCGGTGCACGCCCGTGCCTACCTGCTGCGCCTCGAGCAGCTCGTCGACCTGGTGGCCCAGGAGGCACGCCACCCCGTGGGCACGGCGCTGGTGCTCGCCGACTCCGGGCCCACCCGGCACGGGCTGTCGAAGGTCTACGACGTGGTGATGGACCTCGGCCAGCTCGACGGACACCGGCTGCTCACCCTCAGTGCCTCCCGGCACCACCCCCTCCGCCCGCCGTCAGAGGCGTACCTCCGCACGATGGCCGACGGGCTCGCGGACGGGTTCGGCCTCGACGCCGACGCCCGCGTCGCCTACCTCGCCGCGGCCGAGGGGATGCTGCCGGCGTGGACGCCGGACAGGGTGCGCGAGCTGCTGGCGACTGCCGGCTAGTCGAACCAGGCGCGGTCCATCGCCACGATCCAGCGCCGCCGGGGGTGCTCGGTGAGCGACCAGATGCGGTCGGTCGCGGGCCAGTAGGACAGGTCCTCGGGGCCCATCGGCAGGGCCCAGCGGCGCTGCCGCATCGACCCCGGCTGACCGGCGTACACGCTGCCGGGCATCCACGGTCCGTGCGACACCGTGACGTGGTAGCGACCGGCCGCGATCACCGCCCCCTGCATCTGGTGCACCCCGCCCTCGTCGACCGCGAGGGGGCGCGAGAACCCGTCCTCGCCGGCGACGAGTTGCCACGTGGTGGGGTCGAGCTCGTAGCGCGCCAGCCGGGTCGTGGCGCCGCGGTCGAGGGCGTACTCGCCTGCGGTCAGCGCAGGCGGGTCGGATCGCCGGTCGAGCGAGACGAAGGAGTAGCGGAGCTTCTGGTGGCCCTCGTCGGCGTGGGCCCGGTAGGTGAACCGCACGGGCAGCACGTAGCGGTGGCCGTAGGAGTGCAACCGCGTGCCGTCGATGCCGAACCGGTCGGGATGGTCGTCGTCGCCGGTCACCCGCATGATGTCGTCGACCCGGGCGGTGACGAAGCCGCGGCTGGTCGCCGCGATGTGGAGGTAGGGCCCGGCCCAGACGATGCCGCCGGCGTGGATGCCCGTCGGTCGCAGGGTGAGGGCGCCGGTCTCGTCGAGGACGGGGGAGACGAGCAGGACGTGGCGGTACCTGCCGGAGTCGAGGTCGACGAACGTGATCCGCGAGCCACGCTTGATGCCGTCGCGCCCGGTCGAGTACCAGGTCGTCACCACGACCCGGCGACCCTCGATGTCACCGGTGTCGGAGGAGTCGGCGCTCGTCGAGATGCCCTGGGGGTACCACTGCTGGTCCCGCTCGTCGTGGTCGTCCCACCTGTACGCCTCGCGCACCGCGCGGCCCAGCAGGCGCGGGGCGCGCGAGCGGCGCAGGTCCCACCTGAGGTCGTCGAGCAGGCCCCCGAGACCGGACGGCTCGCCGAGGAGCCCGGCGAGGGCGTCGATCTCGCGGACGTTCTCGTCCGTGCGCTGCAGGTGCACACCCTGGACGTACGGCGACTCCGACGCGGTGGACATGGAGCGACCCTAGCCAGCCGCGGGCTCCCCGCCCGCCCCCTCCGGGGTAGTCCCCATCCCCACCCCTGTCCCCACCCTCTCTGGTAGTCCGCTGCAAGAAGCCGGTGCCAGGCCGGCCGTGACCGGCCGTTCGCAGCGGACTACCTCGGGTTTGTTCACAGGCCACGCGCCGCCGCCCACTCGGGCCACCACGCGGGTTGCCGCAGCGTCCACGTACGTCGCGACGGTGCCTCGAAGCGCGCACGCGCTCGCGCTGCCTCCATCCGCTTGACCGTCAGCTCGCGGTCCTGGAGGTCGCCGCCCACGATCTCGAAGCACTCGAGGCCGTGGTCGCGCAGCGCCTGCTCGCGCGCCACGTCCGTGCGGTGTCGCTCGCCGTCCTTGTGGTCGGCGCCCTGGTACTCCCCGACGCAGCCGGCCTCCACGTCGAGGAGGTCGACGATCGCGATCAGGCGACCGGACAGGTCGAAGAGGGGCACGTTGCAGAGGGGACGGGGCAGTCCGGCGTCCCACATCCAGGTGAGCACCATGCGCACCTCCTGGGGTGAGCGACAGCCGAGACCGGCGGCAGCCGCCGCGGCCCGGGCCACGGAGACGGCGGTCCACGCCCGGCGGCGCTCGACGTAGGCACGGAACTCGGAGACGGTCAGCACCCCCGCGGCGATGCCCATCTCCAAGTCGACGATCGCCTGCCGCTCCCTGCCGTGGCGACGGACCTCGTCGAACAACGCCCGAGTCGCGACCGCGGTCCAGACTCCGCCGACCAGCTCGCGTTCGTCCGGCGCGAGCTGTGCCTTGGAGATGAGGACGCGAGGATCGGGTCGGAGGTCGTGGCCGCCGGTCACCAGCGGGACCGGGAGGGTCTCGCCCTCGGCGCTCGCCGTACCGTCGAAGAAGCGGGCGCCGCGCCACCGCATCGCCGCCCACCCGGTGATCGCGCCGTACGCCCGGATGCGGTGTCCCTGCTCGAGGATCCGCTGGTCCACGTTCTCGGGAGCGTCGGCCGGGACGTAGAGGCCGGCGGACGTCTGACGCCAGGCAGGCCCGGCTGCCTGGTGCCGGGTCGGTCCGTCACGTCCGCTGCGATCGATCGGCACCGGGGCGACGAGGTCGTCCGGTCGGTCGAGGCGAGGGTGCCATCGGTGCTGGGTCATGCGTCGACCCCACGACCGGGGTACGACGCCCGGGCGCGTGTCGGGCCGGTGCCTGTGGAGCACCGGAAGAATGCCGCGCCTGTGGACGGCTGGTGGCTCGGCCCGGGCGAGGGCTCGGCCCCGTCGTCCCCACCCCTCGTCATAGTCCGCTGCGAATGACCGCTCGCCGGCCCCGGTCCACCGGCCGTTTGCAGCGGACTATCGGGAGGGGTGGGGACAGTGCCCGCCACAATGGCCCTGTGAGGGCGATCTTCTTCGACGAGGACGACGCGCGGGCCGTCGTCGCGCGGCTGCGCGCGGACGGCTTCGAGGCGCACGTCGAGCGGGAAAGGCTGTCCGGCGAGGACGACGACGAGGACCATCCGTGGGCCGTGCTCAGCGACGCCCCCGCCTTCATGCTCGAGGTGCTCGTCGACACCCACGACGGCTGGCTCGACGAGGGTCCCGAGCCGGATCCCGGTGCGGGTGAGGAACACGGCGGCCCGCCACCGCCGTTGCACCTCCCGACCGCACCGAAGCGCATCAAGCGCCCCGACCTAGGCTGAGGAACATGACCGACCGCCGCATGCTGCTCGTCCACGCCCACCCCGACGACGAGTGCATCAACAACGGCGCCACGATGGCGCGCTACGTCGACGACGGGGTCGGCGTCACCCTCGTCACCTGCACCGCCGGCGAGATGGGCGAGGTCCTCGTCCCCGACCTCTCCCACCTCGCCTACGAGGAGAAGGGCGGCCTCGGCGAGCGCCGTCGCCACGAGCTCGAGCAGGCGATGAAGGTCCTCGGCGTCACCGACCACCGCTTCCTCGGCGGCTTCGGCCGGTTCCACGACTCCGGCATGGCGTGGCACGAGGACGGCCATGCGGTCGCCGGCGAGTTCGTCCCCGACAACGCGTTCTGGAACGCCGACCTCACCGAGGCCGCCGACGAGCTCGTCGAGGTGATCCGCGAGGTGCGCCCGCAGGTGCTCGTCACCTACGACCAGTTCGGCGGCTACGGCCACCCCGACCACATCCAGGCCCACCGGGTCGCGATGTACGCCGCGCAGCTGGCCGCGGTCCCGTCCTACCGCCTCGACCTCGGTGAGCCCCACGACATCGCGAAGATCTACTGGACCGCGATGAGCGAGTCGCGGATGCGGGAGAGCCTGCGCGCCCTGCGCGAGGCCGGCGACACCGAGACGTTCGCCGGGATGGAGCCGGACGGCAAGCTGCCGCCCTTCGTGACCCCCGACGAGCTCATCAGCGCACGCGTGGACGGTGCCGCGACGGTCCAGCGCAAGATGGACGCCCTGGCCAAGCACGAGACCCAGGTGAGGACCGACGGGCACTTCTTCGCCGGCGCCGAGAGCGGTCACTCGTGGTGGTCCGAGGAGTTCTACCGCCTCGTCAAGGGCACCCCCGGGCCGGCCGACGCCGACGGGTTCGAGGAGGACCTCTTCGCCGGACTGTGAGGCCGCTGCTGACCCTCCTCGGCGGCATCGTCGCAGCCGCCGTCGGCGGCGTCTCAGGTGCGGCCGGCACCGTCCTCCACCTCCGCTGGTGGGGTCTGGTCCTGGCCCTCGGCACGGCCCTCGTGGTCCTCGTCTGGCTGCCCGCCGGCGCGGTGCGGGTGGCCTTCGCGCTGGGCTGGTGCGCACCGGTCCTGCGCGGCGCGCTGGAGGGCCCGGGGGGCGGGTTCCTGGTGGGGGCCGATGCCGCCGGCCTGTCGTTCCTGGCGGGCTCGGCGGTGCTGCTCGTCGCGGCGGTGGTGACCGTGCGCGGCCCCCGCCCGGCGTACGGGGGGCGCGCCGAGGATCCGGGACTTCGGGGGTCGGCCACCTAAACTCGCCGCGTGCCGAAGAACCAGACCAGTGCCGCGCAGCCCCGCGAGAAGGCGGGCGCCAAGGTCGTGCTGTGGCTGCTCCTCGGGATCGTGGTGCTGTTCGGCGGGCTCTACGTCGCCGCGCACTACGTTGCCGGTGACAAGGTCCCGCGCAACACGACGGTGTCCGGTGTCCGCATCGGCGGCCACCCGCAGAGCGAGGCCGCCGAGCGCCTGCGCGCCGGGCTCGCCGACCGGGTGTCCCGCGACATCGCGACGACCGTGGACGGCCAGCAGGTGGCGGTCGACCCCGCCCAGGCGGGCCTCTCCGTCGACTACGAGGCCTCGGTCGCCGAGGCCGGAGGCGAGCGGAGCTGGGACCCTGCCCGGTTGTGGAACTACTTCACCGGCGGTGACGCCTTCGAGGCCGAGGTGGAGGTCGACGAGACCGCCTACAACGCCTTCCGCGCCGGTCTCGACGAGCAGTACGGCGCCGTGGCCCGCGACGGCGCGATCCGGTTCGACGGCGCCCAGATCAGGACGAGGGAGCCCCGCGCGGGGCAGGCCCTCGACCCCAGCGACACCCTCGACGCGCTCGAGGAGGCGTTCCTGGAGGAGAGTCCCGACGCGGTCGCCCTCGAGATGACCGACGTCGCGCCCGCGATCGACGCCACCGACGTGCAGGAGGCGCTCGACGGCTTCGCCTCCCCGGCGGTCGCCGCGCCGGTGACCCTCGCCTTCGAGGGGTCGCAGGTCAAGCTGTCCCCGGCCGACTACACCGCCGCCCTCACCCTCGCCCCGGTCGACGGCGAGCTGGTCCCCACGCTCGACGCCGCGAAGCTGACCGAGGTCGTCGGCAGCAGGGTGACGCAGGGTGCGCCCGTCGACGCGAGCGTCGCCCTCGTCGACGGCACCCCGCAGGTCGTGCCCGCCAAGCCGGGTGTGACCTTCGACGCGGCCGAGCTCGAGGCGGGCTTCCTCGGCGTGGCCGCCGCCCCGCAGGGCGAACGTACGCTCACGCTGTCCGCCCAGGTCGCCAAGCCGGAGTTCACCACCAAGGACGCCCGTGCGCTCCGGGTCCGCGAGCGCGTCTCGACGTTCACGACCTATTTCCCCTACGCCGAGTACCGCAACGTCAACATCGGCCGCGCCGCGGAGATCATCGACGGCACGCTGCTCAAGCCGGGCGAGACCTTCTCGCTCAACGACACCGTGGGCGAGCGGACCGAGGCCAACGGCTTCACCAAGGGCTACGTCATCAACGACGGCATCCTGGTGCAGGACCTCGGCGGTGGCGTCTCCCAGATGGCCACGACCCTGTTCAACGCGATGTTCTTCGCCGGCCTCGAGGACGTCGAGCACAAGCCGCACTCGTTCTACATCGACCGCTACCCGGTCGGCCGCGAGGCCACCGTGGCCTGGGGCGCCGTCGACCTGCGCTTCACCAACGACACCCCCTACGGCGTGCTCATCGACACCTCGTTCACCAACTCGACGCCGTCGTCGTCGGGGGCGGTGACCGTGACGATGTACTCCACGAAGTACTGGGACATCACGACCACCACGGGCGAGCGCTACAACATCACCAAGCCCAAGACCCGGCGCATCGATGACCTCACCTGCCACCCCAACGAGGGCTACGGCGGCTTCGACATCGACGTGGTGCGCTACTTCAGGCCCGTCGGCGAGAACACCGAGACCCGCGAGGACGAGGTGTTCAGCACCACCTACACCCCCAGCGACACGGTCATCTGCACCAACCCCGACGCCGTCGACGAGTAGCCCCTAGGGCGCCAGCCGGTGCAGGTCGCGCGGGTAGAGCGTCACCTCGCGGACGTTCGCCGCGCCCACGAGCCGCGCCACCCATCGCTCGAGCCCGATCGCGAAGCCTCCGTGCGGTGGCATCCCGTGGCGGAACGCCTGGAGGTAGGAGCCGTACGCCGCCGGGTCCTCGCCGCGGGCGGCGATGGCGCGCTCGTAGTCCGCGACCCGGTGCAGCCGCTGGCCGCCGGTGACCAGCTCGAGGCCGCGGAAGAGCAGGTCGAAGCTGTTGGACCATCGTTCGTCGCCCGGCTGCGGGTGCGTGTAGAACGGACGCTTCGCCATCGGGTAGCCCTCGACCGCCACGAAGTCGCTGCCGTGCTCGGCCAGCGCCCACTCCCCGAGGGCGCGCTCGTGCTCGGGAGCCAGGTCCGGCTCGTCGGCCGGTGCGCCGACCAGCGCGAGTGCGTCGGCGAAGTGGACGACCGGGACCTCCTCGGGCACGACGGGCACCCGCGCCCCCGTACGGGCGACGGCGGCGGGGGAGTCGACGACGGCGGCGACCATGCCGGCGAGCACCTCGCGCAGGACGGCCAGGACGTCCCGGTGGCCGCGGATGAACCCCAGCTCGACGTCGAGCGAGCGGTACTCGGCGAGGTGGCGGACGGTGTCGTGCGGCTCGGCGCGAAACACCGGGCCCACCTCGTAGACGCGCTCGAAGACGCCGACCAGCTGCTGCTTGTGGAACTGCGGGCTCTGCGCGAGGTAGGCGGGTCGGCCGAAGTAGTCCACCTCGAAGACCGAGGAGCCGGACTCGGTCGCCGACCCGACGAGCTTGGGGGTCGCCACCTCGGTGAAGCCGAGCGAGTCCAGCGTCGACCGGAAGCCGCGGAGCGAGGCGGCTGCGAGCTCCCACCGCGCCCGCTGGGCGGGGTGGCGCCACAGCACGGGCGCGTGGTCGAGCAGGGTCGGGAGCGACACGTCGAGGGCGGGCCGCCACAGCTCGGCCGGCGGGGTGTCGGCGTCGGCGGTGAGCGGCTCCACCCGCGCCCCGGTGACCTCCACGCCACCGGGCGCCTGCTGGTTGGCGGTGGCGGTGCCGGTGACCCGTACGGTCGTCTCCTCCGGCGGGACGACGGTCCCCGGCGGCAGCACCACCTGCGCCAGCCCGCTGCGGTCACGGACAACCAGGAACGTGACGCGCGACAGCTCGCGGCGACGGTGCACCCAGCCCTCGAGGGTGACCTCCTCGCCGGGCGTGGTCGCGGGCAGGTCGTGGCAGAGCGTTCTCATGGTGTCCTCCAGGGTCGGATTCCTCAGCCGACTGGGTGTTCTCGAGCAAGCTCGAGAGGCCCCAGTCGTCAAGGGGCCCCGGAGGTGTGGGCGCTGGGCTGGGTCGCGGTGCCACCACACCTTCGCCGGCGGCCCCGAGGGGTGCCGGCCTCTCGTCGGTGACGCCGTACGCGCGGACGGCCGCTGCGCTGCCCCGGCAGGGGAGGGGGTTCGTCAGGCCCCGCAGCCGTCGGGAGCGAGCCTAGGTCGGCCGGGCGACGCGGTGCGACCGGTTTTCGTCAGCGCGCCACCAGGTAGCGGTTGGTGTGGTGGGTGACGAAGCCGTGCCGCTCGTAGAGCGCGATCGCGCCCGGGTTCGCGGTCTCGACGTGCAGCAGCGCCGTGGTAGCGCCGAGCGAGGCGCCCCAGTCGAGGACCTCGGCGAGCACGGCGGTGGCCAGGCCCCGACGCCGGTGGGCCGGGTCGACGGCGAGGGACTCGACGAGGAGCCAGTCGCCGGACAGGACGCCGCGCCCGGTCGCCACACCGGAGCCGAGCGAGACCGCGACGGATCCTGGCGCCTCGTCGAGCTCCGCCGGTACGTCGGGGGCCACGGACCGGACCGAGCGGAGGGCGCGTGCCACCGACGCCAGCTGGGCGTGCGCGTCGCCGTCGCCCATCGGCCCGAACCCCAGCGGGGCGAGGGTCTGCTCCACCTGCGACCCGCGCTGGACCTGCACCGTCGGCGTCTGGTCGAGCGCGTCGTAGAAGCGCCGTACGCCCCAGGCGGCGTCGACCCACCCGATGCCGGGCTCGAGCATGGCCAGCGCCGAGTTGCCCCGGCGCCGCAGGCGGCCGCCGTGCGGGGGAGAGGCGCGCAGCAACCACTCACCGAGGGGCTCGGTGGTGATCGACGACCACAGCGCCGAGACGTGTCGCTCGACCTCCTGCGCGGACACCCGCGCCCGTACGGACGCCCGCGGCGGCACGGGCTTGCCCGTGACCACCTCGGCCAGCGGGATCGTCACCGGACCGTGCCCCTCGCGGTCGACGGTGAGCGAGTCCGCGCCCCACGCCGTGCAGGTGCCCAGCACGTCGGTGGCGCGGCCGTCGGGCAGCAGGCGGCGTACGACGACGCGCTGCCCGACGACGTGCGGTCCGAGCGTGTGGCGGCCGGTCGTCTCGCCGGGGTGGGGTTCTGACGTGTCGGGCACCCGCCGGATACTAGAGTGATCGGACACGTTCCCCATCCGTGCCCACCCGCCTTCAGGAGGACCTGGTGACCTACGTCATCGCCCAGCCGTGCGTCGACCTCAAGGACCGCGCGTGCGTCGACGAGTGTCCCGTCGACTGCATCTACGAGGGCAAGCGGATGCTCTACATCCACCCCGACGAGTGCGTCGACTGCGGCGCCTGCGAGCCCGTCTGCCCGGTCGAGGCGATCTTCTACGAGGACGACACCCCGGAGGAGTGGAAGGGCTACTACGACGCCAACGTCCACTTCTTCGACGACCTCGGCTCGCCCGGCGGCGCCGCCAAGATGGGCGTCATCGACAAGGATCACGAGCTCGTCGCCGCGCTGCCCCCGCAGGAGCACGACGAGTGACCTGTTCCATCGGTGGTTGAGGTGCGAGCGGAGCGAGCCTTGAAGCCACTCGTCTCGCAGCGCCTCCCCGACTTCCCCTGGGACAAGCTCACGACGTACGCCGCGACGGCGCGCGCCCACTCCGACGGGGTCTGCGACCTGTCGGTGGGCACGCCCGTCGACCCCACCCCCGCCGTCGTCCAGGACGCGATGCGGGCGGCGGCGGACTCGCCGGGCTACCCGACCACGATCGGGCTGGAGGCCACGCGCCAGGCAGTCATCGACTGGCTGGCCCGCCGCCACGGCGTGACCGGCCTGGGGCTCGACGGCGTGCTGCCGGTGATCGGCTCCAAGGAGCTCATCGGCTCCATGGCGCTGCACCTGGGCATCGGGCCCGGTGACCTGGTCGGCTACCCCGCCCTCGCCTACCCGACCTACGAGGTCGGCGCCGCCCTCGCCGGCGCCGACAGCCTCGCCACCGACTCGCTCACCGCGTTCGGACCGCGCACCCCGCGGCTGCTGTGGCTCAACAGCCCTGCCAACCCGAGTGGGCGGGTGCTGCCGATAGAGCACCTCCGCAAGGTCGTCGACTGGTGCCGCGAGCGCGGCACGATCCTGGTCTCGGACGAGTGCTACATCGAGTGCGCCTGGGAGGGCGACTCGCCGCTGTCGATCCTCGACCCGCGGGTCAACGGGGGCTCGCTCGACGGCATCCTCGCGGTCCACTCGCTCTCCAAGCGCTCCAACCTCGCGGGCTACCGCTGCGCCTTCCTGGCCGGCGACCCGGCCCTCGTCGGCGAGCTGCTCGCCGTCCGCAAGAACCTCGGCCTCCAGATGCCCGGGCCGCAGCAGCGGGCGATGATCGCCGCCCTCGACGACGACGCCCACGTCGAGGAGCAGCACGCCCGGTACGCCGCCCGCCGTACGTCGCTGCGCGCCGCGCTGGAGTCGGCGGGCTTCCGCATCGACCACTCCGAGGCCTCGCTCTACCTCTGGGCGACCCGCGGCGAGGACTGCTGGCAGACCGTCGCGGCCCTCGCCGAGCAGGGCATCCTCGTGGCTCCCGGCGAGTTCTACGGCCCCTCGGGTCGTGAGCACGTACGCGTCGCCTTCACCGCCACCGACGAGCGGGTCGCCGCGGCGGTCGCGCGCCTCGCCGGCTGAGACCGATCCTGTGGGGGTAGTCCGACACCTCGCGGGGGTTGTACAGGCCTCCAAGTGACGGACTCCCCGCTCGAGCGGGGACTCGACGGGCGCAGGGGACGCGTGGGAGGGACAAGCCCCGGGGTCGGGCCGAGCCGGACCTAGTCGAAGACGTCCACGTGCACGTGGTCACGGTGCTCCAGGATCGCCCGGTCCCCACCGGAGGACGACGGGACGCGGTAGTCGCGCCAGCCGTCGCCCGCCCACGACCCAGCGCGCCAGATCCGGTCGTCGAAGATGATCGTCTTGATGTCGAGCCGGTCGGCGTTGGCGACGAGGTAGGACGCCATCGCCCAGCCGCGCTTCTTGTTCTCGGGGTTGATCGGCCGGAAGAACACGTCGATCGCGCGGCCCTCGTAGTGGGCCGAGCCCTCCATGTGCCCGCTCGACACACCACCCGGTTCGAAGCCCCCGAGGGAGAGGGTTCCGAAGCGCGCCTCGAGGTCCTCGCGCACCACCGTCGCGCGGTCGACGAGCCCGCTCGCGTCGATGTCGTCGCTCGCCTCGTCGGCGTCACCCGGCACGTCGCACCACAGCGCGCCGGGGGAGTTGCCGGTCAGCGCGGAGGCGAGGGCCCGTCCGTCCTTCTCGTGGTCGGCGTACGCGTCGGGGTAGGCCGAGCGCTGCACCTCCTGGGCGGCGACGGTGATCTCCATCGAGTCGTAGCCGTCGACCTGCTGGAGCGCGTCGTAGAACGCGTTCGTCGCGAAGACCGGGTCCGTCAGCTGCCTGACGCTGCCCCAGCCCTGGGAGGGACGCTGCTGGAACAGCCCGACGGAGTCGCGGTCGCCGTAGTCGATGTTGTAGAGCTTCGACTCCTGGTAGGCCGTCGCGAGGGCGATGCTCGCGGCCCGGGCAGGGAGACCCCGCTCGACCGAGATCGCGGTGATCAGCGCGGCGTTCTCGGCCTGCTCGAGGTCGACCTCGACCGTGTGGCCGTCGACCTCGGCGGTGCACCCGCTGGTGTCCAGGATCCGCGGCACGCCGCCCCGGTCGACGAGCACCAGTGCGGTCGCCGCGGCGCCGAGGGCCACCACGGCGCCGACGGCGGCCGTACGGAGGGAGGGCACGGCTAGTTGGCGTGCAGCGCGGCGTTGAGGGCGATGCCCTCGCCCTTCCACGGCACCGCCTCGATGGCGCCGCTGACCGAGTTGCGGCGGAACAGGATGTTGTCGACGCCCGAGAGCGTGGCCGCCTTCACCACGCGCGGCTTGCCGTCCAGGTCGGACACCGTCACCTTGGTGCCGGCGGTGACGTAGCAGCCGGCCTCGACGACGCAGTCGTCGCCGAGCGAGATGCCGATGCCGGCGTTGGCGCCGAGCAGGCAGCGCTCGCCGATGGAGATGACCTCCTTGCCGCCGCCCGACAGCGTGCCCATGATCGAGGAGCCGCCGCCGACGTCGGACCCGTCGCCGACGACCACTCCGCCGGAGATGCGGCCCTCGACCATCGAGGTGCCGAGCGTGCCGGCGTTGAAGTTCACGAAGCCCTCGTGCATCACCGTCGTGCCCTCGGCGAGGTGGGCGCCGAGCCGGACGCGGTCGGCGTCGCCGATGCGTACGCCGGAGGGGACGACGTAGTCGACCATCCGCGGGAACTTGTCGACGCCGAAGACGGTGACGTGCTGGCCGCTCGCGCGCATCCGGGCGCGGGTCGCCTCGAATCCCTCGACGGCGCACGGGCCGGCGGAGGTCCACACGACGTTGGTGAGCAGCCCGAAGATCCCGTCGAGGTTCTGCCCGTGCGGCTTGACCAGTCGCGCCGACAGCAGGTGCAGCCGCAGCCACACGTCCTCGGTCGAGGCCGGGGCGTCGTCGAGGTCGGCGATCTCGACCAGCCGCACCTCACGGCGTACGCCGCGCGCCTCGTCGTCGCCCTCCAGCGCGGTCAGCTCCGCGGGTGCGTCGCCCTCGGTCGCGCCGAGGACGGGCGAGGGGAACCACGCGTCGAGGACGGTGTCGCCGGACGAGCCGGTGTGCAGGGTCAGCAGGGCGTAGCCGGAAGCAGCAGTCACGCGGACAGCCTACGGAGGCCGTTCCACCCGCCCGGGTGGTGGCCTACTGCCCGGCGCGACCGTCGATGCACTCGCGCACGAGGTCGGCGTGGCCGCAGTGGCGGGCGTACTCCTCGATCATGTGCACGACGATGTCGCGCACCTCGGTCGGCTCCCCGTGCACGTCGACGATCGCGTCGAGGTCGGTGCGCTCGAGCACCTCGCGGGCGTACGCGACCTCCGACTGCCACAGCGCGTGGCTCGCGCGCACGAGGTCGTCGTCGGCCTCGGGGAACGTGAAGCCCGCGTCCTCGGCCTCGTCCTGGAACAGCCGGGGGATATCCATCCGCGCGTCGATCACCCGGCGGAACCAGCTCTGCTCGACCCGCGCCATGTGGCGGACGAGGCCGAGCAGCGAGATGTTGGACGGCGGCACCGGCTTGGTCGCGAGCTGCTCCGCGGTGAGGTCGTCGCACTTCAGCGCCAGCGTCTGGCGGTAGTGCTCGAGGTAGCCGACCAGGCACTCGCGCTCGCCGCGCGTCGGGCCCGTCTGCATCCGCGGGTCCTGGTCGGTCGGGAGCCACATGCCGTCGTACCCGGGGTGCGCCATTGGACCACCCAACCGTTCCGTGCCCGGGGTAGTCCAGTGGGTTCTGGCTCGTCCCGGCTGGGTAGTCCAGTGGGTTCTGGCTCGTCGCGGGGGTACTCCAGTGGACAACGGTCGCGTTGGAGGCCAAAGGCCAGCCACTGTCCACTGGACTACCCCCGCAGGCGCGGTGACCCAAGTCAGCCACTTCCCACTGGACTACCCCCCGCGGACCGCGGCAGCGCCTGCCCGTCCGGTGATTTGCCCTGTGGACGACCGCTGCGAAGACAGACCGCCGGGGAAGGGTCGTCTTATGTACTCGCCGCCGCCCTTCCACCCGAGCCGCCCGGGGCTGGTTCGTCCGGTGGCCGTCGACGCGTCAGGTCAGGAGGGTCCGACGCGTGGCCAGGCGCGCGGAAGGAAGTGGCGCACGACGAGTCGCGGGCTGGTCGTCCCGTCCGACGTGATCGTCACCTCCCGGCAAAGAACTCTCGAGGCGAGCGCCGTCCTTCGCCACGACGAGGCGGTCACTGGGTGGGCCGCGTTGGACTGGCAGGGGGCCAGGTGGTTCGACGGCACGTGCGACGGCGTCCAGCTCCGAGACGTACCACTAGCCGCCAGGCGGCACCTGCTGACGCAGCCGGGGTTCTCGGTTAGCCAGGAGTTCCTCGACCCGCGAGAGATCGTCGTGGTCGACGGCCTGTCCATCACCCGCGCGGTGAGGTCGGTGGTCTTCGAGATGCGCCGCGCCGCCAGCCTGGGCGACGCCGTCGTGGCCCTCGACATGGCCTGCTACTCGGACCTGGTGAGCATCGCCGAGGTCTCGGCGTACGTCACCGAGTTCGGTCCGGTGACGGGGATCCAGCAGGCACGCGACGCACTCGTCGGGGCCGACGAGAACTCGTGGTCGCCGCGCGAGTCGCAGATGCGAGGCGTCTGGACGCGCCGGGCGGGTCTGGCCCGGCCGCGCTGCAACGCCCCCATCTTCACGACCGACGGCCAGCACGTCGGCACCCCCGACCTGGTCGATCCGCGGCTCGGCCTGCTCGGCCTCTACCACGGGCGCGACCACCTGACGCTCGTCGGCGCGTCGGTCGACCGCGACCAGGAGGCGGCGTACCGCGATCTCGGGCTCGAGACGGTCACCATGCTGGCCACCGACTGGTACGACCTCGGTGGGTTCGTCGAGCGTGCGCACCAAGCGGCGCGTCGAGCGCGCGACCAGCACGAGGTCCGACGGTGGACTCTGACCCCGCCGCCCGGGTGGGTCTCGACCTCGACGGTGGCGCGCCGCCGTGGGCTCACCGCAGATCAGCGGCGACGCTACTTGCGCTACCGCTTGGCGAGCTGAGGCTTGCGAGCCCGACCGTTTCCCGCCTACTGGCCCTGTCAGCTGGGGTGATCCAGTGGGCTGTGGCTCTCGAGCGGGAGAGTCCAGTGAGGAGTGGCCGGTCATGGCCCGTTCCGACAGCCACTACCCACTGGACTACCCCGCGTGCCCGCGGTCAGGCACCTCCACCAGGAACCGATTGGCGGCGGCGCGAGCCCGCGCCGTACGATCGCCGCAGGCGCTTGAGCCGTCATCAGCGGCGAGCCTCGGGAAGAACGGGTACGGCGATCCGGCCGCCACCTCACTAGACCCCGACGGGTACGGCCCGACACAGCCGGAACGAAGCGGTCGTCTCCCCGCCGGGGAGCGGCAAGCGAGGTGGTACCGCGGTCTGCAGATCGTCCTCGTGGTGAAGACCCGAGACGTACGACGCAGCGCGAGGAGCACCCAGATGACCTACCCCAAGGTCAGCCACACCGCCCAGGACCAGGGCGCCACGACCGTGGCCAGCAGCCCCCGCTTCCCCGCGATCGAGGAGGCGGTGCTCGCCTACTGGGAGGCCGACGACACCTTCCGCGCGAGCGTCGAGCAGCGCGATGCCGGGCAGGACGGCGCCAACGAGTTCGTCTTCTACGACGGCCCGCCGTTCGCCAACGGCCTGCCGCACTACGGCCACCTGCTCACCGGCTACGTCAAGGACCTCATCCCGCGCTACCAGACGATGCGCGGCAAGCGCGTCGAGCGCCGCTTCGGCTGGGACACCCACGGCCTGCCCGCCGAGCTCGAGGCGATGCGCCTCAACGGCATCAAGACCACCGACGAGATCGTCGAGCTCGGCATCGAGAAGTTCAACGAGGCCTGCCGCCAGAGCGTCCTGAAGTACACCGGCGAGTGGCGCGACTACGTCACCCGCCAGGCGCGCTGGGTCGACTTCGACAACGACTACCGCACGATGAACCCCGAGTTCATGGAGTCGGTCATCTGGGCCTTCAAGCAGCTGCACGACAAGGGCCTGGTCTACGAGGGCTTCCGCGTCCTGCCCTACTGCTGGCAGGACGAGACGCCGCTGTCCAACCACGAGCTGCGCATGGACGACGACGTCTACCAGATGCGCCAGGACCCGGCGGTCACCGTCGGCTACGACGTGACCACCGAGGGACCGTTCAGGGGCGTCAAGGTCCTCGTCTGGACGACGACCCCTTGGACCCTCCCGTCCAACCTCGCGGTCATGGTCGGCGAGGACATCGACTACGTCGTGGTGGAGTCCGACGGCCCGACCGGCACCCCGGAGCGCTACCTCATCGCCGAGGCCCGCCTGGCGTCGTACGCCCGCGAGCTGGGCGAGGAGCCCGAGTTCACCTGGCGCGGGACGGGCGCCGACCTCGTCGGCCTGGAGTACGCCCCGCCGTTCTCCTACTACGCCGGCCACGAGCGCGCGTTCCGCCTCGTGCCCGCCGAGTTCGTGACGACCACGGACGGCACCGGCCTCGTGCACACCGCCGGCGCGTTCGGTGAGGACGACAAGGTCGTCACCGACCGCGAGGGCATCGAGGCGGTCATGCCGGTCGGCAAGGACGGGCGCTTCACCTTCCCCGTCACCGACTACGAGGGCATGCAGGTCTTCGACGCCAACCTGCAGATCATCGACCACCTCAAGGCCGCCACGCGGGGCGAGGGTGACCTCGGGTCCGTCACCCCCGGCACCGTCCTCGTGCGCCGCGAGACCTACGACCACTCCTACCCGCACTGCTGGCGCTGTCGGCAGCCACTGATCTACAAGGGCGTCTCGTCGTGGTTCGTCGAGGTGACCAAGGTCAAGGAGCGCCTGATGGCGCTCAACCAGGACATCCGCTGGGTGCCCGACCACATCAAGGACGGCCAGTTCGGCAAGTGGCTGGAGAACGCCCGCGACTGGTCGATCACCCGCAACCGCTTCTGGGGCAGCCCGGTGCCGGTGTGGAAGTCCGACGACGAGCACCACCCCCGCGTCGACGTCTACGGCTCCTTCGAGGAGATCGAGCGCGACTTCGGCACGCTGCCGCGCGACAAGGACGGCAACCCGGACCTGCACCGACCCTTCGTCGACAAGCTGACCCGGCCCAACCCCGACGACCCGACCGGGAAGTCCACGATGCGCCGCGTCACCGACGTCCTCGACGTGTGGTTCGACTCCGGCTCGATGAGCTTCGCGCAGGTGCACTACCCGTTCGAGAACAAGGACTGGTTCGAGCACCACTTCCCGGGCGACTTCATCGTCGAGTACATCGGCCAGACCCGCGGCTGGTTCTACACGATGCACGTCCTGGCCGGCGCGATCTTCGACCGGCCCGCGTTCTCGACGTGCCTGAGCCACGGCATCGTCCTGGGCAACGACGGGCAGAAGATGTCCAAGTCGCTGCGCAACTACCCCGACGTGCGCGAGGTCTTCGACCGTGACGGCGCGGACGCGATGCGCTGGTTCCTCATGTCGAGCCCGATCCTGCGCGGCGGCAACCTCGTCGTCACCGAGCAGGGCATCCGCGACTCGGTGCGGCAGGTGCTGATCCCGCTGTGGAACAGCTGGTCGTTCTTCAGCCTGTACGCCAACGCGGCGGGCGACAACGGTCACGACGCCACCTGGCGCACCGACAGCGCCCACCCGATGGACCGCTACATCCTGGCCAAGCTCCGCGACTACGTCTCCGCGATGACCGACCAGCTCGACAACTACGAGGTGGCCGCGGCGTGCGACTCGACGCGCAGCTTCCTCGACGTGCTGACGAACTGGTACATCCGCCGGTCCCGCGACCGGTTCTGGGACGAGGACGCCGACGCGTTCGACACCCTCTACACCGTGCTCGAGGTCGTCTGCCGGGCCACCGCCCCGCTGATGCCGCTGACGACCGAGGAGGTCTGGCGCGGTCTCACCGGCGAGCGGTCGGTGCACCTCACCGACTGGCCGTCCGCCGAGGACCTGCCCGCCGACGAGGCGCTGGTCGCGTCGATGGACACCGTGCGCGACGTCTGCTCGGCGGGCTCGGCGCTGCGCAAGGCCGCCAACCTGCGCAACCGCCTGCCGCTGTCCGGGCTGACCGTCGTGAGCGACGCCGACCTCACCGGGTTCGAGTCGCTGGTCGCCGACGAGCTCAACCTCAAGGCCGTCGCGCTGCTCGCGGCCGACGCGCCCGAGGCGGAGTCGTACGGAGTCTCGCAGCGCCTCACAGTCAACGCCCGCGCTGCCGGACCGCGGCTCGGCAAGGACGTCCAGCTCGCGATCAAGGGCTCGAAGTCGGGTGACTGGTCGGTGGCCGAGGACGGCACCGTCACTGCGGGTGGTCTCGCGCTGGTCGAGGGGGAGTACTCGCTCGAGACGGTCGCCGGGTCCTCCGACGACGACATGGCGATCGGCATGCTGCCGCGCGGCGGCTTCGTCGTGCTCGACACCGCCGTCACGCCCGAGCTCGAGGCCGAGGGCACCGCCCGCGACCTGGTGCGCGCGGTCCAGCAGGCCCGCAAGGACGCCGGCCTCCAGGTCAGCGACCGCATTTCGCTCACGCTCGCGGGCCCGGAGGCGACGCTCGCCGCCGCCCGGACCCACGAGGCCCTGATCGCCGAGGAGACGCTCGCGACGGTGGTGTCGTACGCCGACGCGCCCGAGGTCGCGGTGGAGGTCGCCCGCGCCTGATGGCCGGCCCGGCTGGTTGAATCGAGCCATGACCCACCTCGACCTGTCCGCGGACGTCGTCACGCTGACCCAGCAGCTCGTCGACATCTTCTCCGTCAGCCACGAGGAGCAGGAGATCGCCGACGCCGTCGAGACGGCGCTGTCCGCGCTGCCGCACCTCACCGTCACGCGGCGGGGTCACACGATCGTCGCGCGTACGGCCCTCGGCCGCGGCGAGCGGGTCGTGATCGCCGGGCACCTCGACACCGTCCCCCTCAACGACAACCTGCCCTCGCGGCTCGAGGACGGGATCCTGCACGGCCTCGGCAGCTGCGACATGAAGGGCGGCGACGCGGTCATGCTCAAGCTCGCCGCCGACGTCACCGAGCCCAACCGCGACCTCACCTTCGTGTTCTACGAGGCCGAGGAGGTCGACTCGGTCCACAACGGGCTGCGCAAGCTGACCGTCAGCGACCCTGACCTCCTCGAGGCCGACTTCGCGATCCTCATGGAGCCCAGCAACGCCGCGGTCGAGGCCGGCTGCCAGGGCACGATGCGCGTCGACGTACGCACCACGGGCGAGCGCTCGCACAGCGCGCGCAGCTGGAAGGGCGTCAATGCCATCCACCTCGCCGCTCGCGTGCTGGCCCGGCTCGACGACTACGTCGCCCGGCAGCCCGAGATCGACGGCCTGACCTACCACGAGGGCCTCAACGCCACCGGCATTCGCGGCGGCGTCGCCGGCAACGTGATCCCCGACGAGTGCGTCGTCGAGGTCAACTTCCGCTTCGCCCCCGACCGCAGCGAGGCCGACGCCGAGGCGTACGTCCGCGAGTTCTTCGAGGGCTACGACGTCACCGTGACCGACATGGCCGCGGGCGCCATGCCCGGCCTCGACCGGCCCGCCGCCAAGGCCTTCGTCGAGGCGGTCGGGGGAGAGGTCGCCCCGAAGTTCGGCTGGACCGACGTCGCGCAGTTCACCAAGCTCGGCATCCCGGCGGTCAACTTCGGCCCCGGCGACCCGATGTTCGCGCACAAGCAGGACGAGCACGTCCCCACCGAGCACATCGGGCGCTGCGAGCGGATCCTCAAGGAGTGGCTGCGATGAGGGACCGCTACAAGGGCCCGATCCTGGAGCGGCGCGGCCAGGTCGAGCCGGGCACGACAGACCAGCGCCTGCTCGACTCCCGGGGACCGACGGACTGGGTGCACGAGGATCCGTGGCGCGTGCTGCGCATCCAGGCCGAGTTCGTCGAGGGCTTCGGTGCGCTCGCCGAGCTGGGCCCCGCCATCGCGGTCTTCGGCTCGGCGCGCACCCCGGCCGACCACCCGTTCTACGCGATCGGCGAGCAGGCGGGCCGCACGCTGGCCGAGGCCGGCTTCGCCGTCATCACCGGCGGCGGTCCGGGTGCGATGGAGGCCGCCAACAAGGGCGCCTGCGAGGCCGGGGGAGTGAGTGTCGGGCTCGGCATCGAGCTCCCCTTCGAGTCGGGCCTCAACCAGTGGGTCGACAAGGGCATCAACTTCCGCTACTTCTTCGCCCGCAAGACGATGTTCGTCAAGTACTCCCAGGGGTTCGTGGTGCTGCCCGGTGGCCTGGGCACCTTCGACGAGCTCTTCGAGGCGCTCACGCTCGTCCAGACGCAGAAGGTCACCTCCTTCCCGATCGTGCTGATCGGCACGGCCTACTGGCAGGGTCTGCTCGACTGGCTGCGCGACACCGTGCTGGCCGAGGGCAAGATCAACGCAGCCGACCTCGACATGCTGGTGGTGACCGACGACGTCGACGAAGCAGTGGCGTTGATGGTCGCCGCCCGCGAGGACCGCTGGCCCAACCCGGCTCCGGAGCGTCCCGAATGATGTGGCTCTTCGCCGTCCTCGTCGTCCTCGCCATGGGCGGCGTCGCGATGATCGCCTCCGGGCGCGGCGGCTCGATGCCCCCGGCGTACGACGACCGTCCCGATGTCGTGCTGCCCGCAGACCGCCCGATCGGGGCGCAGGACCTGCGGACCGTACGGTTCCCGCTGGCGCTGCGCGGCTACCGGATGTCCGACGTCGACGCCCTGCTCGCGCGGCTGGCCACCGAGCTCGAGGACCGCGCCGGACCTTCCGGCCCGCCGTCCGACCCGTCGGACCCGTCCGGCTCGTCCGGCTCGTCTGGCGAGCCGTCGCGCGACTAGGGCAGACTGCCGCGTCATGTCGTTCCCTGTCGTCGTGTGGATCCTCACGGCCCTGGCCGCCGTGGCGATCGTGCTGACCCGGCTACGCCTCAGCGGCGACGGTGCGGCCGGCCGGTTCTCGATCAGCCGGCGGCTCCCCCGCACGCACTTCGTGGCCGGGATGATCGCCATCGTGCTGTGGCTCGGCGTGCTCGTGTTCCCCGAGGACACCCTCGTCGGCGGCCCGCTGGTCGGGATCGCGGCCGTCGCCTTCTGGTGGCTGACCGCCATCTGCGGGCTGCTGATCCTCGCCAGGTGGCTGCCCGCCAAGGGCCGGCACGTCCCCGAGGCGGCCGGTGACGGCTGGAGCGACGGGCCGGGCCTGTCCCTGCTCGCCCACCTCGGCATGGTCGTCGGCGTGCTCGTCTTCACCTACGCCTACCTGACCGCCGCCGTGTGATGGGACGCGTCCTCGGCGCGTACGCCGCCGCGCTCGCCCTGGCCGGCGCGTGGGTGCCGGCCCCCGCGACCGCGGCCGCACCCCCTGACCGGCCGGCCGTCGTCGAGGTCCGCACGATCGGCCACTCGGTCGAGGGACGGCCGATCCGCGCCTGGCGCCTCGGCGAGCCGGGCAAGCGGCGGATCGTGCTGATCTCCACCATGCACGGCGACGAGCCGCACACCCG
This sequence comes from Nocardioides sp. BGA-UO-ETr-FS32, assembly GCF_059567905.1. Taxonomy (NCBI): domain Bacteria; kingdom Bacillati; phylum Actinomycetota; class Actinomycetes; order Propionibacteriales; family Nocardioidaceae; genus Nocardioides; species Nocardioides sp. BGA-UO-ETr-FS32. The sequence goes on from NZ_JCAQOX010000014.1 coordinate 719,195, forward strand.
CCGGATCCTCGAGACCCTCCGCGACGGTCGGGCGATCCGCGGCGTGGACCTCTGGGTGGTGCCGACCCACAACCCCGACGGCCTGGCCCGCGGCACCCGCCACAACGCCCGCGGGGTCGACCTGAACCGCAACTTCCCGCACCGGTGGAAGGACCTCGACGGCAGGTACGAGTCGGGGCCCCGGCCCGCCAGCGAGCCCGAGACGCGAGCCGTCATGCGCTTCCTCGAGGAGGTCGACCCGCGCCGGGTTCTCAGCTTCCACCAGCCGCTGCACGGCATCGACACCGACACCAAGGAGCCCGGCTTCGCGCGGCGCCTCGCGCGGGCCCTGCGGCTGCCGCGCACGCGGCTCGACTGCGGCGGGCTGTGCCACGGCACGATGACGATGTGGTTCAACCACCGCTTCGCCGGGTCGGCGCTGACGATCGAGTACGGCGCGCGGCCCGCACGCCACCGGATGACGGTGCAGGCGCCGCGTCAGGTCCTCGGCGTGCTGGGCGCGCACCGCACGCGCGGCAGCTGACAGCGGGTGGTCAGCGGCCGGTGAAGACCGGCTTCTCCTTGGCCATGAACGCGTCGACCGCGGCGAGGTGGTCGGCGGTGCCGCCGGTGAGTGCCATCTTCTCGGCCTCGAAGGCCAGCGACTCGTCGAGCGGGTGCGCCGAGGCGTACGCCACGGCCTGCCGGATCGAGCCGAACGCCACGGTCGGACCGGCCGCCAGGCGGGCGGCGAGCGCGCCGACAGCCTGCGGGAACTCCTCGGCCGTCACCACCTGCGTCGCCAGCCCGAGCTCAAGCGCCTCTGCGGCGTCGACCGTGCGCGGGAAGTAGAGGAGCTCCATCGCCTTGGCCCGGCCCACGAGGCGGGGGAGCGTCCAGCTCGAGCCGGTGTCGCACGACAGGGCCACCCCGGCGAAGGAGGTGTTGTAGCCGGCCGAGTCCACGAGGATCCGGAAGTCGGCGGCGAAGGCGAGGCTGGCGCCGGCGCCCGCGGCGACGCCGTTGACGGCGGCGATGACCGGCTTCGCCATGGTGGCGAGGGCCAGCACGATGGGGTTGTAGTGCACCTCGACGGTCTCCGACAGCGGCACGTCCGCCTCGCCCTTGAGCCCCGCCAGGTGCTCCTTGAGGTCCTGCCCCACGCAGAAGGCCCGACCGCTGCCGGTGAGCACGACGCACCGCACCGCCGGGTCGTCGGCGACCTGCTGCACCGTGTCGCGCAGCAGCTCCTTGGTCGCCACGTCGAGGCCGTTCATCGCCTCGGGGCGGTTGAGCGTGATCGTCGCGACGGCGTCCTCGACGTGGAGCAGGACGGGGGCTGACTCGGGGCTGGACTCGGGGCCGGACTCGGCGTGCGGAGTGGTCATGGCGGCAGTCTGCCCGACGAACATCCGGCGTCGGTCCGCCCTGTGGTGCCGATCACGCGGGTCATGGGGGATAATGGAGGCGTACGACGCCGATCGAGGTGGCCAGGCACGACTCCGCCGCCTCGTTTCGCATGTGAAGAGCCACATCCAGTGATGGCTGAACAGGAAGAGGTGCGCCGATGGCCGCCATGAAGCCCCGCACGGGCGACGGACCCCTCGAGGTCACCAAGGAGGGACGCGGCATCGTCATGCGCGTCCCGCTCGAGGGCGGTGGCCGGTTGGTCGTCGAGCTCAACGCCGAGGAGGCCACGGCTCTCGGTGACGCACTCAAGGCCGTCACCGGCTGATCGTGCCCACCACTGTCACGCTGCCGACACAGGTATCCCCGCCCGAGTTCGCCCTCAGCCCCGCGCTGCCGCACCAGATCGGCGGCGCGGAGGCGTGGGCGTTCCCCGTCCTCCCCGACGAGGACGGGCCGCTGCTGGGCCCGGGGGCCGACGAGGCCGCCGAGGCTCTCGGGATCGACCTGCTGGCGGCCCTCGAGGCGGCCCGCGCCACCGGTCGCACGGGTGAGGTGACCACGGTCCCCGTGGGTGCGGCTCCCGCGTCCGACGGGCCCGCCCTGGTGCTCCTCGTCGGTGTCGGCGAGGCCACGGTCACGGACTTCCGTCGCGCCGGTGCCTCGCTGGCCCGCGCGACGAAGGACCGGGCGAGCGTCGCCACGACGCTCGCGGCGATCGCCCCCGACGACGGCCTCGCGGAGGTGGTCGTGGGCGCGATGCTCGGCTCGTTCGCCTTCCACTGGCGCTCGGTCGGTCCCAAGGAGCGCCCGGTCGCGCGGGTCGTCCTCGCTGGCGTCAGCACCGACGGCGCCGACGACGAGCTCGCCCGCGCCCTCGCGCTCGGCGGCGCCGGCTGGCGCTCGCGCGCCCTCGCCACGGTGCCGGCCAACCTCAAGACGCCGGAATGGCTGGCCGAGCAGGCCATCGAGATCGGCGAGGCCGCCGGTCTCGAGGTCGAGGTCTGGGACGCCGCGCAGCTCGCTGCCGAGGGCTTCGGCGGGATCCTCGCCGTGGGCGGCGGATCGGTCAACGAGCCACGCCTCATCCGGATGGACTACACCCCGCGCGGTGCCACGAGGTCGTCGTCGAAGAAGCTGCCCACCGTCGTGCTCGTCGGCAAGGGCATCACCTTCGACAGCGGCGGTCTCGACATCAAGCCCAGCGAGGGCATGCTGACGATGAAGCGCGACATGAGCGGCGGCGGCGCCGTCATCGCGACGATGGCCGCGCTCCGCGACGTCGACTGCACGGTCCGCGTGGTCGGGCTGGTCCCGGCCGCGGAGAATGCGATCAGCGGTTCCGCGATGCGCCCCGGCGACGTCATCACCCACTTCGGCGGGCGCACCTCCGAGGTCAACAACACCGACGCCGAGGGCCGCCTGGTGCTCGCCGACGCGATGGCGTACGCCGTCAGCGAGGTCGAGCCGGCCGCGCTGCTCGACATCGCGACCCTCACCGGCGCCATGAAGGTGTCGCTGGGCCAGTGGACCGGCGGCTACTTCGCCAACCACGAGGGCATGGCCGAGCAGGTCGAGGCCGCGGCAGCCGCGTCGGGCGAGGACGTCTGGCGGATGCCGCTGGTCGCCGACTACGAGGAGAAGGTCGCCTCCAAGATCGCCGACGGCGACAACGCCGCGGGCGGCGCGGGCGCGATCACCGCCGCGCTGTTCCTCCAGCACTTCGCCGGCGATGTGCCGTGGGCCCACGTCGACTTCGCCTCGGCGGCGGAGTCCCCGGCCGACCGCTTCGAGTGGACCGCCGGCCCCAGCGGCTGGGGCCCGCGCCTGCTGCTGGCCTGGCTCGGCTCCGACGACCCGCTGGCCGGGATCGCCTGATGCTGGGTCTCACCGTCCGCTGGTCGCTCGCCGACGCCCCGGACGGCGTCGAGCAACGGCTTGCGGCCTACGTCGCCGAGACGTCCCACGCGCGCTTCACCGGCATGTCCGGCCTGCGGTTCAAGACCTGGCGACAGGTGCCGGGGGAGTGGTTCGAGGGCTGCTACGTCTTCGCCAGCAGCGAGGCGCGCGAGGAGTTCCAGCGCACCTTCACCGAGGGCGCCGCGGAGTCGCCCGGGTCGCAGATCATCGGCAGCCCGCCGATCCTTATCGAGGCGTGCGACGTCGTCGCGATCGCCGAGGGCTGGGACGGCTTCGTGGCGGCCTCCCACTTCTGATCGCGAGCGGGCACTTCGTGCCCGTCAGGCGACGCGAGCGGGCACTTCGTGCCCGAACACGGGCACGAAGTGCCCGGTCGGCTCCCGGGACGGGCACGAAGTGCCCGGTGAACGGTCAGGCCTCGGGGGCCCACTCCTTCTTGGCGGCCAGCAGGCCGTCGCCGACCGGCAGCAGGACCGGCACGAGCGCCTCGTGCTCGAGGATCGTGCGGCCGAGGTCACGGATGGTGACGGTCTCCTCGTCGCGCTGCGCGGGGTCGGCGACGCGGTCGTGCCACAGGGCGTTGTCGAAGGTCACGATCCCGCCCGGGCGCAGCAGCCGGAGCGCCTCCTTGAGGTAGGCGGCGTACTCGCGCTTGTCGCCGTCGCAGAAGACGAGGTCGTAGTGGCCGTCGGTGAGGCGCGGCAGGACGTCGAGCCCGGCGCCGGCGATCGTACGGGCGCGGTTGCCGGGGATGCCGGCCTCGGTGAACGTCTCCTTGGCCAGACGCTGGTGCTCGGCCTCGATGTCGACCGTGGTGAGCACGCCGTCCGCGCGCATGCCGCGCAGCAGCCAGAGGCCGGACACGCCCGTGCCGGTGCCGATCTCGACCACCGCGCGGGCGTCGAGCACCGAGGCGAGGAAGCGCAGGGCGGCGCCGACGCCGGACCCGACGGGAGCCACGCCGACCTCGTCGGCGCGACTGCGGGCGGCGGCCAGGATGTCGTCCTCGGCCACGAACGACTCGGCGTAGGACCAGCTCGCGGGCTTGATCGGCGGGGTGTGGTTCGGCACGCGGCGACTCTATCGCGCGGCAGACCCCGTAGGTGGCCGGGAACACACGCGTGCCCTCGCTCGTTGGGTGCTGTGATCCGGTAGGGAGTTTCTTGGCCGGAGCGCATGTGGTTCACAGGGAACTCTCAGGCGCGATGCCTAGCGTCAGGAAGGACAGCGAACCGTTGCAGCTGCGGTCGAGGAAGACGAGCCAGGGAGCTCACGTGGGCGAGCAGGTCGACACCACCCCCAGTGCCGGAGCGGTGCCGACGTGGGACGAGGTCGTCGAGCAGCACTCCGACCGCGTCTTCCGCCTGGCCTACCGCCTCACGGGCAACCGTCCTGACGCCGAGGACCTCACGCAGGAGGTCTTCGTCCGCGTCTTCCGCTCGCTCGACGGCTACACCCCCGGCACCTTCGAGGGTTGGCTGCACCGCATCACCACCAACCTGTTCCTCGACGGCGCGCGCCGCAAGCAGCGGATCCGGTTCGACCCGCTCTCCGACGAGCGCGCGTCCCGGCTCACGAGCACCTCGCCGGCCCCGGAGCTCGCCGTCGCCGACCAGACCTTCGACGACGACATCGAGACCGCCCTGGCCACGCTGCCGCCCGACTTCCGCGCGGCCGTCGTGCTGTGCGACGTCGAGGGCCTGAGCTATGAGGAGATCGCGGAGATCATGGACGCCAAGCTCGGCACCGTGCGCTCGCGCATCCACCGCGGTCGCACGATGCTCCGCAAGGCGCTGGCCCACCGCGAGCCCGCCGCCGGTCGCTCGCGCTACTCCGGGCCGATCGCGCCCCAGCCGCGCGGACAGGTGTCGTGATGTCGCACCTCGGAGCCCGCGTCAGCGCACTGCTCGACGGCCGACTCGCGCCGGACGAGGAGGAGCGCTGCTGGAACCACGTCCACTCCTGCCACGCCTGCCGTGACCTCGTGGAGCAGGAGGGCTGGGTCAAGACCCAGCTCGCCCAGCTCTCCTTCGAGGCCGGGCAGCCGTCCCGCGACTTCAAGTCCGCCCTGGTCGGACGCTGCTCCTCGCTCCAGCCGACCTCCGGACCGGCCCTCGCAGCCACGCCCTTCGCGACCTCGTCCCACCGTCCACGGCGCGGACTGGTCGCCATCGGCGGCGGTGCGGCGAGCGCGTGCGTCGTCGGCGTGCTTGCGCTCGGCGTCGCCGGCACCCCCCGCGTCGAGCCCCGGCCGCCCGTGACCGACCTCAGCCGGCCGACGACCCCGGTGAGCCCGGTGAGCCCCGTCGTCAACGTCGACGACCGCTCCGCGCGAGGCCCGGTCTCACCCTCCCGGACGCCCCTGGCCGAGCGCCTCGTGGCGATCCGGGAGAAGATCGTCCCGTGAGCGACGAGCACCAGCCCGAGCACCAGCCCCACGACCAGGCCCCGGACCAGCAGCCCGCGGACGCGACCGACGCGCCGCGCGACGAGGTCCGTGACGAGCCTGCGCTCGAGGAGCCGACCCAGCCGCTCGCCGGCTGGCGGGCCACGCAGTCCGCGGACGAGACGGCCGATCCCACAGCCGAGCCCACTGCCGAGCCCACAGCCGAGCCCGCCGTCCAGCCCGAGGGCCGTGCCTACGGCGCCCGGAGCGACGCGGCGCCGAGCGGCATGCTCGCCGGCCCCCCGCCGCACCCCGCCCCGTACGGCGGCTCAGGACGCGAGCAGGCTGCCCCCACGGTGCCGATGCAGAGCCCGGGCCAGCACCCGGGCCCCGGCTGGTTCGGGCCCGGTCCCGGGCCCTACCCGCCGCGCCCGATGTACGCCGCCCCGCCCGCCCCGACGCGCAAGCTGGCGCTCTGGGTGTGGCCGGCCGTCGCGTGCCTGGCGCTCGTCGTGGGCATCCTCGGCGGCCTCGCCGGCGGTGCCCTCCAGGACGAGCTGGCCTCGCAGCGCGGCACCAACGACAACGGCCTCGGCGGCGTACGCACCCGGGCCGCCGCTCCGCTCGACGCGGAGAACGGCTCGGTCGCTGCCGTCGCGCAGGCGCTGCTGCCCAGCACGGTCCAGATCGTCGCCGAGCTCGACGGTCAGGCCGGCGGGGCCACCGGGTCGGGCTTCGTGCTCGACCGCGACGGCCACGTCGTCACCAACAACCACGTGGTGGCCTCGGCGGCCGAGGGCGAAGGCCCGATCCTCGTCATCGGCCAGTCGGGGGAGCGCCTCGAGGCCACGGTGGTCGGGCGCAGCCCGGTCTACGACCTCGCGGTCCTGTCCGTGGACCGCGCCGACGGTCTCGAGCCCGCGGCGCTCGGTGCCTCCCAGGCGCTCAACGTGGGGGAGTCGGTCGTCGCGTTCGGCGCGCCCCTCGGCCTGAGCCAGACCGTGACCTCCGGCATCGTCAGCGCGCTCAACCGGCCCGTCACCACGTCCGGCGAGTCCGACGACGAGTCGTCCTACATCAACGCCGTCCAGACCGACGCCGCGATCAACCCCGGCAACTCCGGCGGCCCGCTGGTCAACCTCGCCGGGGAGGTGGTGGGCGTCAACTCCGCCATCGCCACCACCGGGGGCGCGACCCGCGAGTCGGGCAACATCGGCGTGGGCTTCGCGATCCCGATCGAGCAGGTCCGCACGACCGTCGACCAGATCCTGCGCACGGGCAAGGCGGAGTACCCCGTGATCGGCGCCCAGGTCCGCACGGGCGGCGAGCCCGACGCGGAGGGAGCCACCATCACCGAGGTCATGCCCGACACCCCGGCGGCCCGCGCCGGGCTGGAGGCCGACGACGTGATCGTGGCGGTCGACGACCAGCCGGTCAGCGACGGCATCGCGCTCATCGTGGCCATCCGTACGCACCTGCCGGGCGAGACCGTGGAGATGTCCGTGGTCCGCGGAGGTGAGGAGCGGGTCGTGGAGGTCGAGCTCGACGGCAAAGTCGGCTGACCGGTCGCACGGTCCGCCGGCTAGACCGTCCCCTGGCCCGGGTCGGTGCCGGCCTCCGCCTCGACGAACGGGTGCTCGTCGACGAAGGCGCGGGTGTCGGCGTACATCCGCTGGATGAACTCCTCGAGCTGCACCCGCTCGACGCGCCACTGGCCGCGGCCGCCGATCTTGATCGCCGGCAGCTCGCCCCGGCGCACCAGCGCGTAGACCTGCGCGCCGGAGGTGTTGAGCACCTCGGCGACGTCGGCGAGCGTCAGGAAGCGGGGGTCGTCTGCCATGGGGCCATCGTGCCACCGACACCCCGCCGCGTCCCCGACCGGCCGGTGCCTGTGGAGAGACAGGTGTGAAGTGCCGCGCGAGTGGCAATGATGGCGCCGTGCCTCGGAACGCCTCTCGGAAGTCGTGGACCCCTGTCCGCGCCTCGTCCCGCCCGTCCTCCCCCTCGTCCGTACGCCCCGGCGACGTCCCGGCAGCGACCCGGGCCAGTGCTCCCGGGTGGCGCGACCCACGGCTCTGGATCGGCATCGTGCTCGTCACGGGGTCGGTCGTGGCCGGGGCGAGGATCCTGTCCGGGGCCGACGACATGACGCCGGTCTGGTCGGCGTCCGGCGACCTGGTCGCCGGGCAGACGTTGACGGCCGGCGACCTGCGGGCCACCCGGGTGCGCTTCGACGAGGGAGTCGACCGCGACCGCTACCTCGAGGTCGACGAGGAGCTCCCGGCCGCGCTCACCCTGACCCGCCCGCTGGCCGCCGGCGAGCTCGTGCCCGCGGCGGCGCTGGGCGAGGAGCCTGCCGACGACACGGTCGCGGTGTCGATCGCCGTGGCCGCCGAGCACGTGCCGACCGACCTGGTCCGGGGCTCGCGGGTGGACGTGTGGGTCCTCGCCGACCGCACCCTCGCCGAACGCCGCGCGCGCCGCGGCGCCGAGCTCGTGCTCTCCGACATCGTGGTCCTGGACGCGCCAGTGGTGACCGACGCGTTCGCCTCCGCGACGACCCGACAGCTCGTCCTCGCCGTGCCCGGCGCCGACGAGGAGTCGCTCGGCGCCCTCCTCGCAGCCAGCGGCGACGATCGCGTCCGCGTCGTCGGCAGGGGCTGACCGCCGTGATCTGCGTGCTCCTGCTGGCGGCGGGGGAGCCCTGGGAGTCCCCGGCGCTCGCCGACCTGGAGGCCCACCCCGGGGTCGTCGTGCTCAAGCGCTGCGTCGACGTCGACGACCTGCTGGCGGCCGTCACGAGCGGTCAGGCCGACGTCGCGGTCGTCTCCCTCGACGCCCCCGGCCTCGACGCGGCCAGCGTGTCCCACCTGCGCCGCCACGCCGTACGCCCCGTCGCCGTCACGTCCGCCCGGTCCGACGACCTCGACGTGCGCGAGCACGCCCACCGTCTGGGCATCACCGCGGTGGTGGGGTCTGGTGAGCTGTCGTCGCTGCCGGGTGCCGTCACCACGGTCGACGACGTCGCCGACACCCGCGCACGCGACGAGCAGCCGCTCGACCCGCTCGGCGGCGGGGACGACGTCGACCCCGTGCACGACGGCCGGGTGGTGGTGGTCTGGGGTCCGGGCGGTGCCCCGGGTCGGACGACCGTCGCCACCAACCTCGCGTGGGAGGTCGCGCGGCGCGAGCAGCCCGTCGTGCTGGCCGACCTCGACCCCTACGGCGGGGCCGTCGCCCAGCAGCTCGGCGTCCTCGACGAGGTGTCCGGCCTGCTGTCGGCGGCGCGGCTCGCCGTGGCCGGGCAGCTCGACGAGCGGTTCGCCTCGGTGTGCCGCGGCGTGGGCGTGCACCTCGCCGTCGTCACCGGCCTGCCGCGGCCCGACCGGTGGCGCGAGGTCCGTCCCGCCCAGGTGGACCAGCTGCTCGAGGCGGGGCGCGCCCGCGGTCACGTGCTGGTCGACACCGGGTTCAGCCTCGAGGACGACCCCGGCACCGACTTCGGCGCCCGTCCCGGTCGCAACGCGCTCACCCTCTCGGCGATCGAGCAGGCCGACGAGCTCCTCGTGGTGGGATCCGCCGACCCGGTCGGGCTCGCGCGGCTGGCCCGGGGCCTCGTCGACCTGCGCGAGCGTACGACCGGCGTCCCGGTGCGGGTCGTCGTCAACCGGATGCGGTCCTCGATCGGGTGGTCGGAGAAGGAGATCGCCGGCATGGTCGAGGGGTTCAGCCGCGTCGCCGGCTTGCACTTCCTGCCGGAGGACCGGGCCGGGCTCGACCGGGCGCTCGTGTCCGGCCGAGCCCTGGCCGACCTGGGCGACTCCTCGCTCGTGCAGAGCCTCTCGGCGCTCGCCGACGCGGTCTTCCCCGCAAGCGTCCGGCCCGCTCCCCAGCGGGCGGGCTGGCGCCGGCGCACCTGAAAGTTCTGGTTTTCGTCAAGATTTCGTTAACCTTGGGGTCCCTTTTCTAGGAGACTCCCATGGTGGATCCCATGCGTCCGGCCGGTTCAGCCCTCGTGGCGCTCGCGCTGGCGCTCTCGACGACCGTGTCCCTGACCGCGCTGACGCTCGCACCGGCCCACGGCATGCGCCAGGGGACGACCGGCAACGACGTCATCTCCGGCACCTCGCGCTCCAACCGCATCATGTCGCTGGGTGGCCGCGACCGGGTCACCGGCAAGGGTGGCAACGACACGATCTATGCCGGCAAGGGCAGCGACCAGGTCACCGGGGACAACGGCGACGACTGGATCACCATGCAGCCGGGCAACGACTGGGTCGCCGGCGGCAGCGGCAACGACCGGGTCGACGGCGGCCAGGGCGACGACGTGATGTACGGCGGGGACGGCAACGACAAGCTCACCTCCAACGCCGGCCACGACGTCGTCCACGGCGAGGCCGGTGACGACCTCCTCGGCGGCAACGACGGCGACGACCAGCTCTTCGGCGGAGAGGGGTCGGACAAGCACATCGGGGGTGCCGGCACCGACCACATCGACGGCGGCGCCGGTGACGACGGCGCCATCCAGGGCGGCCCCGGCAACGACGTCCTGATCGACGGCGCCGGCAACGACTGGCTCGTCAAGGGCGACGAGGGCGACGACGTGATCTTCCTCGGACCCGGTGCCGACAAGGTGTTCGCCGAGCAGGGCAACGACACGATCTACGTGCTGCCCGACGGGCAGGAGGACCGGATCCACTGCGACGACCCGCAGCAGGGAGACAGCGGCGTCGACCGCGTGGTCTACGTGGGCGGGCGCGACCCGCTCGACGTCATCGACTACCGCGGGACCTGCGACATCGTGACGGTGACCCAGGAGATCCCGCCGGGTTGGCCGTACTGACCGGCGCCCGCCCAGCGCACCGTCACGCCGCGAACAGCAGGTAGAGACCTCCGACGGTGAACCCCACCATCGCGACCAGCAGCGGCAGCTGACCGGTCAGCTGGTGCCGCCGCGGGAGCAGCCTGACGGCGCGGTCGTGTGCGGCCACGACGCCCACGACGTGTCCGAGCGCCACCGCGAGGACCTTGGTGACCGCGAGGAACGTGGGGTGCATCGACAGCCAGTAGTTGACCTGCAGGCCGGCCGTGCCGAGGTAGTCGTCGCCGCGGGTGAACGGGTCGCTCAGCTGGATGATCGTCTGCTGGCCGTACTCGACGAGGTAGGTCAGGTAGTGGGCGACGATGTAGCCGACGATGATCGGCACCACCGAGTGGGCGAAGAGGTCCGGCAGCGCGCGCCGCGGCGTGCCGGGCGTGACGCCGGTGGCCATCGTCGCCGCCGTCAGGACCAGCCCCACCCCGGCGGAGAAGGCGACGAGGGCGAGCGTGTCGGGGAGGACCCGGGGCACCGACATCTCCTGGACCACACCGAGCCATGCGGTCGACTCGCGGAAGGAGTCGAAGGCGGTGCTGCCGAAGAGCACGGCCACGACCGCCACCAGCCCGGGGCGAGCCACGACGGTGTCGAGGTTGGCCAGCGGGCTCCGCAGCACGAGGCGCCCGTCGCGCCGGCCCCAGACCGACAGCCTGGCCACGAGCGAGGAGTAGACCTCGAACGGGTCGGCGCGCGCCAGGAAGGTGGTGCCGAACAGGGCGGAGCCGACGAACATGATGCCGAGGTAGCCGGCGCACCACAGGCGTACGGGGCCGAGGTCGGTGGAGCTGGGGTAGACCAGCTCGAGCCAGACGAACGAGAACAGCCCGGCCGCTGCCGGCCAGTAGCCCAGGCGCGCGGGGTAGGCGTACAGGCCCTCGCCCTCCGGGACGCCGGAGACCTTCGCGAACAGCATGCTGATCGTGCGCGCCGGGCTGACCGCCCGGAACACCGGGCCGAGCAGCAGCGACGCGGGCACCAGACCGACCCAGAGCAGCACGTAGATTGTGCCGAGGAACGGGTTGATCAGGGTGTCCTGGCCGAAGACCGCCGCGGCGCCCACGTAGAGGAAGAACGCCATGCCCAGCACCCGCGCCGCCACGGCCAGGGCGGTCGAGGAGACGAACCGGTCTAGCCACTCGGGGGCCGGACGCCCGCTGGTCGCGGGGTCGTAGCGCGGCTCTCGCCAGGCGACGGCCAGGACGGTGAACGAGATGACCAGGGCGGCGACCGCCCCGGCGATGGCGAGCTCGGAGGGGATCGGCAGGTCCTTGGCGCCACCGAGGCCGTGCGCCGAGATCGAGCCCATGCTCAGCGGACTTCGAGCTGGAGGACGACCACCACGGGATCGTGGTTCTCCACCTCGACCACCCCCGGGCGGTCGATCGTGATCTCGTGCTCGCTGGTGCCCTCGCGGTAGGCGATCTCCTGCTCGGGCGTGCTGTGGACGTGGAGCTCGCCCGCCTCGTCGGCGGTGATGGTGAGGGTCAACGTCTGGCCGACCGCGAGGTCCACCCGCTCGCCGTTGGGGGTGAAGGAGTCGCCCGCACGGGTCACCGAGATGGTCGCGGAGTCGTCCGCGGGCTCCTCCGTCGGCTCCTCGGTGGGCTCCTCCGTGGAGTCGTCGTCGGAGGTGGCCGAGGGGGTCGGCGAGGAGGTGGTCCCGGCCGGTTCGGCGTCGTCACCGCCTCCGCACGCGGCGAGCCCCGCGGAGAGCACGAGGACCACGGAGGCCAGGGGGACAAGACGCGCGGGACCGCGACCGGACACAGATTTTCTCCTTCAACCGCTCGATGAGTGACGGTGGCCACCACGCGGTGTGCCACAGGCTCTGTCAGAATCCCATGCGGACCTAGTGCGAGCGACGAAGGGGCAACCAGATGAGTGAGCGGCTCCGGCCGCGGGACCTGGCCATCCTGGCCGCCGAGTCCCCCACGACGCCCATGCACAACGCCACGGTGGAGATCTTCGACCCGGGGACGTCCGGCTTCGACCACGACCGGCTCGTGCAGCTGATCGCCGACCGGATCGCCTTCGTCCCGCGTTACCGCCAGAGGCTGCAGCTCGTGCCGGGCCGGCTGGCCAACCCGGCCTGGGTCGACGACGAGAACTTCGACCTCGGCTACCACGTACGCCGCTCGGCCCTGCCGCGTCCCGGCTCGATGGACCAGCTGCGCGAGCTCGTCGCCCGCATCGCGTCGCGCCCGCTCGACCGCAGCCGTCCGCTGTGGGAGTGCTACTTCGTCGAGGGCCTCGAGCACGGCCGCGTCGCGCTGCTCACGAAGAGCCACCAGATCCTCGTCGACGGCCGCGAGACCGTCGACATCGGCCAGGTCCTGCTCGACACCTCCGCGGACAGGTCCACGCTGGGTCACGACGACGACTGGCGGCCCCGGCGCGCGGCCGGTCCGGTGGCGGCCGCGCTCAACGCGGTCACCGACAGCCTCGAGCGGCCGAGCACGGTCTGGATGACCACCCGCGCCAACGCCGAGGCGCTGGGCCGGCGGGCCTCCGCCTCGGGTGCCCGGGTCACCGAGGTCGCCCACGCACTCTCCGGACGGGGTCCGGTGCACTCCACCCCGGTGCACCGCCGGCTCTCGCAGCAGCGGCGTTTCGTCACCGTCCACACCGAGCTGGCCGACTACCGCGCGATCCGCGAGGTGCACGGCGGCACCGTCAACGACGTCATCCTCGCCACCCTCGCCGGCGGCCTCCGCGGCTGGCTGATGACGCGGGCCGAGTCGATGGCCGGCCTCAGGGCGATCAAGGCGTTCGTGCCCATGTCCGTCATCGACGACGAGCTGGAGGCGACCTCGCTCGGCAGCCAGGTCACCGGCCACCTGGTCAACCTGCCGATCAGCGAGCCCAGCCCGGTCGTACGCCTGCACCAGGTCAGCTACGACCTCAAGGCCCACCGCGACAACGGGCGCAACGTCTCGGCCCGACGGCTCTCCGGCATCGCGGGCTTCGCGCCGACCACCTTCCACGCCCTGGGCTCCCGGCTCGCAGCAGCCGAGCTGCGGCACGGCTTCCACGTCTCGATCACCAACGTGCCGGGCCCGCAGTTCCCGCTCTACGCCGACGGCGCGCGGATGCTGGAGTCCTACCCCGTCCACCCGCTGCTGCCCGACCACCCGCTCGCGATCGGGGTGACGTCCTACGACGGCGGTGTGTTCTACGGCATCACCACCGACCGCGACGCCGTGCCCGACGCCGACATCCTCGGCCAGTGCGTGCTCGAGGCGCTGGAGGAGCTCAAGGACTCCGCCTCCGACTCCCGACCGCGTGCCCCGCGCGGTCGCAAGGGCGCAGGGACCAGGCGCCGGACCCAGAAGGCAGACCCGACATGAGCCGCCGCTACGCCCCCTCCACGCTGCCCCGCCTGGCCGAGGACTGGCAGGCCGACGGCCCGCGACTCGACGACGGGGTCGTCGCCGCCGACGACGGCGAGGAGAGCGAGTACGCCGCGCTGATGACCGCTGCGGACGCGTCCGCCGAGATGGTGGCGGGGCTCCCCGACGGCCGGCGGCGCAGGGTCGTGGTCGTCGTGGAGACGGCAGACGTGGCCTCGCCCGCGGCCTGGCGCGACGTGGTCGCGGTGCACGTCGACAGCGACGACGACGCGGACCCCGACGACGACCTGGCGTGGTGGGCGACGCAGGAGGTCGACGACCTCCTCGCCTCCCTTTGAGGCCCGCGGCCGTCTCTGACACGATCAGCGGCATGGACGCGATCACCTTTCCTCCGGCACCCACCAACGAGCCGAACCTGACCTACGCCCCCGGCAGTGCGGAGCGGGAGACCCTCGTCGCCGAGCTGGCCCGGCTGGAGAAGAAGCAGCAGTCCTTCCGGGCCGTGATCGGCGGCAAGCGCCGCAACGGCGGCGGGGCGGAGATCAAGGTCGTCCAGCCGCACGACCACGCCCACGTGCTCGGCACGCTGAAGAACTCGACGACCAAGGACGCCGAGGCCGCGATCAAGGCCGCCAACGACGCCGCCCCTGCGTGGCGGGCGATGCCGTTCGACGAGCGCTGCGCGATCCTGCTCAAGGCGGCCGACCTGCTGGCCGGCCCGTGGCGCCAGACCCTCAACGCCGCGACGATGCTGGGCCAGTCCAAGACGGCGTTCCAGGCCGAGATCGACGCGGCCTGCGAGCTGATCGACTTCTGGCGGTTCAACGTCCACTACGCCAAGCAGATCCTCACCGACCAGCCGATCGCCAACAGCCCCGGCATCTGGAACCGCACCGACCACCGCCCGCTCGAGGGCTTCGTCTACGCCATCACGCCGTTCAACTTCACCGCGATCGCCGGCAACCTGCCCACCGCGCCGGCGCTGATGGGCAACACGGTGATCTGGAAGCCGTCGCCGACCCAGCAGCTGGCCGCGTCACTGACGATGGAGCTGCTCGAGGAGGCCGGCATGCCGCCCGGGGTCATCAACATGCTGCCCGGCGATGGCCTCGACGTCTCGAAGGTCGCCCTGGCCCACCGCGACCTCGCCGGCATCCACTTCACCGGCTCGACCCCGACGTTCCAGCACCTGTGGCGCACGGTCGGGGAGAACATCACCGGCTACCGCTCCTACCCGCGCATCGTGGGCGAGACCGGCGGCAAGGACTTCATCGTCGCCCACCCCTCGGCCGACCCCGACGTGCTGCGCGTGGCGATGATCCGCGGCGCCTTCGAGTTCCAGGGCCAGAAGTGCTCGGCCGCGTCGCGGGCCTACGTGCCGAGGTCGGTGTGGGCGAAGATCAAGGACCAGCTGATCGCCGACACCGAGGCGCTGTCGATGGGCGACGTCACCGACCTGTCGCACTTCATGGGCGCGGTGATCGACGACCGCGCCTTCGCCAAGCACAAGGCCGCGATCGCGCGTGCCAAGCGCCAGAAGCACCTCACCGTCCTGGCCGGCGGCGAGGTCGACGACTCGGTCGGCTACTTCGTCCGCCCGACCATCGTGGAGTCGACCGACCCGACGGACCAGATGTTCTCGGACGAGTACTTCGGCCCGATCCTGGCGGTCCACGTCTACGACGACGCGCGCTTCGAGAAGGTCGTCGAGCAGATGGAGTCGTTCGCCCCGTACGCCCTCACCGGAGCGATCATCGCCCAGGACCGCGCCGCGATCACGTGGGCGCGCAAGACGCTGCGCTTCGCGGCCGGCAACTTCTACATCAACGACAAGCCGACCGGTGCGGTCGTGGGCCAGCAGCCCTTCGGTGGCGGTCGAGCCTCGGGCACCAACGACAAGGCCGGCGCGGCGGTCAACCTGCTGCGCTGGACCTCGCCGCGCTCGATCAAGGAGACCTTCGTGCCGCCGAAGGACCACCACTACCCGCACCAGGGCTGACGTCCGGCTCCGTGCTCACGTGGGGGAGGATGGGGGCGTGCCAGCCCTCGTCCTCCCCCTCATCACGTCGTGGCACATGGGTGCCCTGCACCCCGTCGAGCAGGCGCTGACGCTGCTGCTGGCCTTCGGGCCGTTCGTGGTGCTCGGGTTCGTGGTGTGGCGGCGCCGGAGCGAGGACGACGCAGCGGTGAGTGACGCAGGTTCCCAGGGTCCCGAAGATGTCTCACGCACCGCTCCGGCGGCCACGGACGAGCGGAGCACCTCCAGCGGTGAGTGACGCAGGTTCTCGCACCCGAGAACCTGTCCCACTCACCGCCCGGTCACGGCCGCCCGGTCGTGCAAGGTGCCACTAGCGCCTGAGCCACTCCGTGCCGACCTGGTGCTCCGCGTCGAGGGCGTGGCCGACCATCTCGGCGATCATCGCCTCGACCTTGCCGCCGACCAGCGGGATCCGTACGCTCACCGCGAGCTCGACCGTCTCGGTCGTCGTGCCGCCCGCCTCGACCAGCACGAGGCTGCCGACCGCCGCGCCCGGCTTCCCGGGGATGGCGAGCTCCAGGTCGGCACCGTGAGCCGAGGTCCAGGTCTCGGTCTGCACGATCACGATCTCGTCGCCGACGAACTTCCGGGCGAAGGCCGGGATGTCGTCGGCCGAGCGCACCTGCTCGATCCGCGCCACGTCGCCGTCGATGTCGACGGAGCCGCGCACGACGCGCTGGCGCTCGAGCACCGCCTCGCGGAACGCGACGTCGTCGAGCATGGCGGCCACGGCATCGGCCGGGGCGTCGTACGTCAGCTGCTTGGTGAGCTTCGTGCTCATCGTGACCACCGCATCCTGTGTCGTCGTCGTGTGTCGTCGAGGGCCAGGACACGGGTCCGGACCAGGCGCCCATCATGGCCCAGAAGCGGCCCCGACGTGCAGCAAGGACCCCGTGTCATGGTGGTCACACATGGGTCTAGGGTCGGAGCGTGGCGACGCCTGAGGAGACCAAGGACCGACAGCTCGACGCAGCGACGGAGGCACGTCCCGAGTGGGGCGACCTGCTGCACGCCTACTACCGGCACGTGGCGCCGGAGGACGTCTCCGAGCGTTCCCCGGAGGACCTGCTCGGCGCCGTGTCGTCGCACCGCGAGCTCGCGTCGTCGCGGCCGCAGGGCACGGCCGCCGTACGGGTCGTGACGCCCACGATCGCCGACTCCGGGTGGTCGGCGTCGGGTCGCTCGGTGGTCGAGGTCGTCACCGACGACATGCCCTTCCTCGTCGACTCGGTCACGATGGAGCTCAACCGCCTCGGGCACACCGTGCACGCGGTCGTGCACCCGCAGTTCCACGTCGAGCGCGACATCACCGGCGAGCTCCAGCACGTCCACGCCCACGAGCCGCAGGCCGGCGCGCGCGACGGCGCCGAGTCGTGGATGCACGTCGAGATCGACCGCACCGACGACGACGAGGCCGCGGAGATCACCGAGGGGCTGCAGCGGGTGCTGCGCGACGTGCGCGAGTCCGTCGAGGACTGGGAGAAGATGCACGCGCAGGCCCTCGCGGTCGTCGCCGAGCTCGACCAGGACCCACCGCCCCTGTCGGCCGAGGAGCTGCGGCAGGGCCGCGACTTCCTGACCTGGCTCGCGGACGACCACTTCACGTTCCTCGGCTACCGGGAGTACCAGCTCGAGGCGGAGGAGGGGGCCCCGGACGAGTGCGGGCTGCGGGCCGTCCCCGGTTCCGGCCTCGGCATCCTGCGGCACGACCAGAACCTGTCGGCCTCGTTCGCCAAGCTGCCGCCGTTGGTCAAGGCCAAGGCCCGGGAGAAGAAGCTCCTGGTGCTGGCCAAGGCCAACTCGCGCGCCACCGTGCACCGCCCGGCCTACCTCGACTACGTCGGGGTGAAGACCTTCGGCCCCGACGGCGAGGTGGTCGGTGAGCGCCGGTTCCTCGGCCTGTTCTCCAGCGCCGCCTACACCGAGTCCGTCACCCGGATCCCGGTGCTGCGCGAGAAGGTCACCGAGGTGATGCAGCACGCCGGCTTCGACCCGCGCAGCCACGCCGGCAAGGCCCTCATGGACACGCTGGAGAACTACCCGCGCGACGAGCTGTTCCACACCTCGCCCGACGAGCTGGCGCCGGTCGCGCAGGACGTCATGAGCGCCCGCGAGCGTCGCCAGCTGCGCGCGTTCGTGCGCCGCGACACCTACGGCCGCTACGTCTCGGTCCTGGTCTACCTGCCCCGCGACCGCTACAGCACCGCCGTGCGCGAGCGGTTCTCCGACATCCTGCGCGACCAGCTCGGCGGCGAGCACGTCGAGTTCACCGCCCGGGTCAACGAGTCCACGACCGCCCGCGTGCACTTCGTGGTCCACCCGCCCAAGGGCTCCCACGTCCCCGAGATCGACGTCGCGGACCTCGAGCGCCGGCTGATGGAGGCCTCGCGCTCGTGGCGCGACGACTTCATGGCAGCCGTCGTCAACGAGTACGGCGTGGACCACGGCTCGCAGCTCGCGCGCGCCTGGGCCGATGCCTTCCCGGAGGCCTACAAGGAGGACTTCGACCCCTCGCGCGGATCGGCCGACCTCGGCCGGATCGAGGCGATCGAGGGTGGCGAGGGCATCGACCTCGCCCTCTTCGACCAGGACCAGCAGACCGGCACCTACCGCCGCGGCGAGTCGCGGCTCAAGGTGTTCCGGGTCGGGGAGCCGCTCTCGCTGAGCGCGGTGCTCCCGATGCTCACCTCGATGGGAGTCGAGGTCGTCGACGAGCGCCCCTACGAGCTCGCCGGCCTCGGCCGGCCGACCTACATCTACGAGTTCGGCCTGCGCCACGGCCGCGCCCTGTCGTCCCACGAGCGGACCCTGTTCGCCGAGGCGCTGCGCGCGGTCTGGGACGGCTACAACGAGATCGACGGCTTCAACCAGCTCGTCCTCGCGGCCGGCCTCACGTGGCGGCAGGCGACGGTGCTGCGGGCGTACGCCAAGTACGCACGCCAGGGCGGCTCGCCGTTCGCGCTCGACTACATCGAGGAGGCGCTGCGCAGCAACGTCGACATCACCCGGCTGCTCGTCGAGCTGTTCGAGTCGCGCTTCGACCCCGGCCGGGGCGACCGCGCGCTCGAGCACGACGCGGAGGCCCGGGTGTCCAAGGTCGAGGCGATCGAGGAGCGGCTCGCCCGCGCGCTCGACGAGGTGGTCAGCCTCGACCACGACCGCATCCTGCGCTCCTACCGCACGCTCGTCAGGGCGACGCTGCGCACCAACTTCTTCCAGCGTTCGGCCGACGGCGAGGTACACCCCTACATCTCCTTCAAGCTCGAGCCGTCGGCGATCCCCGACCTGCCCGAGCCGCGCCCGCGCTTCGAGATCTTCGTCTACAGCCCGCGGGTCGAGGGCTCGCACCTGCGCTTCGGCGCCGTCGCCCGCGGCGGCCTGCGCTGGTCGGACCGACGCGACGACTTCCGCACCGAGGTGCTCGGGCTGGTCAAGGCCCAGATGGTCAAGAACACCGTCATCGTGCCGGTCGGCGCGAAGGGCGCGTTCTTCTGCAAGCAGCTGCCCGACGCCTCCGACCGTGACGCGTGGATGGCCGAGGGTGTGGCCTGCTACAAGACGTTCATCTCCGGGCTGCTCGACATCACCGACAACCTCGTCGGGGGAGAGAACGTGCCCCCGCGCGACGTCGTACGCCACGACGGCGACGACTCCTACCTCGTCGTCGCGGCCGACAAGGGCACGGCGACGTTCTCCGACATCGCCAACGGCGTCGCGAAGGACTACGGCTTCTGGCTCGGCGACGCCTTCGCCTCGGGCGGGTCGGTCGGCTACGACCACAAGGCGATGGGAATCACCGCCAAGGGCGCGTGGGTCTCGGTGCAGCGGCATTTCCGCGAGATGGGCGTCGACTGCCAGGCCGAGGACTTCACCGCGGTCGGCATCGGCGACATGTCCGGCGACGTCTTCGGCAACGGCATGCTCTGCTCGGAGCACACCCGGCTGGTGGCGGCCTTCGACCACCGCGACATCTTCATCGACCCCGACCCCGACGCGGCCTCCTCGTACGCCGAGCGGCGCCGGCTCTTCGACCTGCCGCGATCGAGCTGGAAGGACTACGACTCCTCGCTGATCTCCGAGGGCGGTGGCGTCTGGTCGCGCTCTGCCAAGTCGATCCCGGTGTCGGCCCAGGCCCGCAAGGCGCTGGGGCTCGACGCCGGCGTCACCGCACTGACGCCCGCCGAGCTGATGAAGGCGATCCTGCTCGCCCCGGTCGACCTGCTCTGGAACGGCGGCATCGGCACCTACGTGAAGTCCTCGGAGGAGACCAACGCCGACGCCGGCGACAAGGCCAACGACGCGATCCGCGTCGACGGCCAGGACCTGCGCGCACGCTGCATCGGCGAGGGCGGCAACCTCGGCTTCACCCAGCTCGGCCGCGTGGAGTACGCCCGGTTCGGCGCCGACGGCGACGGCGGCCGGATGAACACCGACTTCATCGACAACTCGGCCGGCGTCGACACCTCCGACCACGAGGTCAACATCAAGATCCTCCTCGACCGGGTCGTGCGCTCGGGGGAGATGGACGAGGACGCCCGCAACGAGCTGCTGGCCGAGATGACCGAGGAGGTGGGCGAGCTGGTGCTGCGCGACAACTACGAGCAGAACCTCGCGCTCGCCAACGCCGAGGCGCACGCCCCGTCGCTGCTGCACGTCCACGAGGACTGGATGCGCGCGCTGGAGCGCCGCGGGGTGCTCAACCGCGACCTCGAGGGCCTGCCGTCGACCCGCCAGGTCAAGCGCCGGCTGGACCGCAAGCAGGCGCTGTCGGCTCCCGAGCTGTCGGTGCTGATGGCGTGGACCAAGATCGTCCTCGCCGACGAGCTGATCGAGTCCGACCTGCCCGACGACCCCTACCTGCGCGAGGACCTGCTCGCCTACTTCCCGAGCCGCATGAAGCCCGACCTCGAGGCGGCCATCGAGGACCACCCGCTGCGCCGCCAGATCATCGTGACCCAGGTCGTCAACGACCTCGTCAACGGCGCCGGCATGACGTTCTGGCCGCGGCTGCAGGGCGAGACCGGCGCCAACCCCGCCGACCTCACCCGCGCCAACTTCGTCGCCCGTGAGATCTTCGGGTCGCTTCCGATGCGCAAGGAGATCGCCGCGCTGGACAACCGGGTGCCGGCCGAGCGCCAGACCCGGATGCGGATCGAGATGCGTACGCTCGTCGAGCGCGCGTCACGGTGGCTGGTCACCAACCGCCGTCCGCCGCTCGACTCCAGCGCGACCGTCGAGTTCTTCCGCGGGCCCGTCCAGGCCGTGATGGCCGCACTGCCGAGCATCATGAGCGGCCGCGAGCTCGAGGACTTCCAGGCCCGGGAGAAGCGCCTCACCGACCACGGCGTGCCCGACGACCTCGCCTCGCGGGTCGCCGTCCTCGCCCCGGCGTACGCCCTGCTCGGCATCGTCGAGACCGCCGACCGGCTCGGCCTCGATCCGGTCGAGGTGGCGCGGGTCCACTTCGCGCTGGGGGAGCGGCTCGGGCTGCCGGCGCTGGTCGAGCGGATCTTCGCGCTGCCGCGCGACGACCGCTGGCAGACGATGGCGCGGGCGGCGGTGCGCGACGACCTCTACGGCGTGCACCAGCAGCTGACCGCCCAGGTGCTGGAGTCCACCAGCGCGGACGACTCGGCGCCCGCGCGGGTGGCCGAGTGGGAGAACGCCGACGAGGAGCTGATCGGCCGCTCGGCCGCGACCCTGGAGGAGATCTGCCGCGAGGACACCGCGGAGCTGGCCCGGCTGTCGGTCGGCCTGCGCGTCGTACGCGGCCTGCTGTCCTGACGTACGCAGGTCAGAACAGCAGGACGGCGGCGACGACGCCGGCCGCGACGACCGCCCAGCGGAACACGGCGTCCGGGAGCTTGCGACCGATCCGGGCGCCGACGTAGCCGCCGACCAGCGAGCCGGCGGCGAGCAGGGCGGCGACGTCCCAGCGCGGGTCGGCGACAAACACGAAGACGACGCCCGCGACGATGTTGCCGACCATCAGCGACAGCGTCTTGAGGCCGTTGACGATGCGCAGCTCGAGGTCGGTGCCGATGCCCAGCACCGCGACCATCATGACGCCGGCGCCGGCCCCGAAGTAGCCGCCGTAGACGCCCGTGACGGTGGCGAACGCCGTGGTGGCCGGCGACATGTGCCGCCGCTCGGCGAGCCGCTCGCCGTGACGCTGCTCGTGGCGCGTCCGCAGCCAGCGGGCGATCCGCGGCTGGACCCCGACGAGCAGGCAGGTGAACAGGATGAGGTACGGGACGATCGCCTCGAAGACGCCCGGAGGCAGGCCGAGCAGCAGCGCGGCCCCGATGAGGCCGCCCAGGGCGCACACCGCCACGATCGCCCGGGCGATCGGGCCCGCCTCACGGACCTCGTGGCGGTAGCCGAGGACGCCGCCGAGGCCGCCGGGGATCAGGCCGAGCGTGTTGGACACGTTGGCCACCACGGGCGGCAGGCCCAGCGCGACGAGCACGGGAAAGCTCAGGAGCGAGGCCACGCCGACCGTCGAGGACAGCACTCCGGCGCCCAGCCCGGTCAGCAGCACCAGGACGGCCTCCGGCCCGCTCACTCCTCCTCGCGCAGCAGGGCGACGTCGCTGACCATCTCGACGTGGGCGTGCATCGCGGCGGACGCGGCCCGGGGGTCACCGGCGCGGATCGCCTCGGCGATGGCCCGGTGGCCGGCCAGCGAGTCCTGCGGGCGCCCCGGTTGGCCGAGCGACTCGAGACGGGTCTCCTTGACCAGGTCGCCGATCTCGTCCATCAGTCGTGCGAGCAGCAGCGAGTGGGACGCGGCGGTGACGGCGCCGTGGAAGCGCTCGTCGCCCTCGACGCCCCGGCCGCCGGCCGCGATGTCGGCCTCCATGAAGGCCAGCGCGTCGTCGATCCGCGCGAGGTCGTCCTCGGTGCGGCGGACGGCGGCGAGCGCGGCGATCTTGGTCTCGAGCGCGTCGCGGGTCTCGATGACCTCGGGCAGCCGGTCGGCGTGGCTGCGGATCGCCTCGACGATGCGGGTCGAGGTCTGGTGGCGCGCGGTGACGACGGTCCCGTCGCCGTGGCGTACCTCCACGACCCCCACCACCTCGAGCGCGACGAGCGCCTGGCTGAGCGTGGCCCGGCTGACGCCGAGGCGCTGGGCGAGCTCGCGCTCGGGCGGGAGCTTGTCCCCGGCCCGGAGCCCGTTGTCGCCGATCCAGGCGGAGATCTGCCCGGCCACCTGCTCGTAGAGGCGGGTGCGCATCAACCGGGGAGGGAACGGCGAGCCGGACGGGTCGGACATGGCACCACCCTATTGACGACAGGCTCATTGTGCTATTGGCTAGGCCACTGAGCCAGCAGTGTGACGAGGGCCACCCCCCGCGACCTCGCCGTGCCGGCACTAACTCGGAAGGCAACGACTATGGGTCCGGAATGGATTGCGATCATCGCGCTCGTCGCGCTGTTCGTCGTCGGCACCGTGCTGCCGATCAACATGGGAGCGCTGGCCTACGTGGCCGCGTGGTTCGTGGGCATGTACGCCCTCGACCTCGACGAGAAGGAGATCATCGCCGGCGTCAGCGGTGACCTGATCCTCACGCTCATCGGCGTCACCTATCTCTTCGCCATCGCGCGCAACAACGGCACGGTCGACCTGATCGTGCGGACCGCCGTCAAGGGCGTGGGCGGGCGCGTGGCGCTCATCCCGTGGGTGATGTTCGCCGTCACCGCCGTCCTCACGGGCATCGGCGCCGTCAGCCCCGCGGCCTGCGCGATCATCGGCCCCATCGCGCTCGGCTTCGCCGGTCGCTACGGCATCAGCCCGCTGATGATGGGCATGTTCGTGGTGCACGGCGCGCAGGCCGGCGGCTTCTCGCCGATCAGCATCTACGGCGTCATCACCAACACCGTGATGCGGGACGCGGGCCTGCCGTCCAGCGAGATCACCGTCTTCCTCGCCAGCCTGGTGGTGAACACCATCATGGCGGCGATCCTCTTCGTGGTCCTCGGTGGCCGCAAGCTGATGGCGATGCGGATCGACCCCGACGAGCCCGACACCCTCGACGAGGACCTGCACCGCGGCGGCGCCACCGTCCCGGCCCGCGGCTACGGCACGACCACGCCCGTCGGCACGCAGGCCCACGGCGTGCGCCGCGACCAGGTGCTCACCCTCGTCGCCTTCGTCGCGGTCGCGCTCGTCGCGCTGGTCTTCGACAAGAACATCGGCTTCGTCGCGATCACCGCGGCCGTGATCCTGGCCATGCTCAACGCCGACGAGCACAAGGACGCGATCAAGCAGATCGCCTGGCCGACCGTGCTGCTGGTCGCCGGCGTCAGCACCTACGCCACCATCCTCACGACGGCGGGCTCGCCCGAGTTCGTCGGCAACTGGGCCGCCGGCCTCGGCGCCGTGGCCATCGGAGCGCTCGTCCTCTGCTACGTCGGCGGCGTCGTCTCGGCGTTCGCCTCGTCGACGGCGCTGCTGCCGGTGATCATCCCGATCGGCGTGCCGCTCATCGCCGACGGCGGCATCAACGCGGCCCTCTTCGTCGCAGCGCTCGCCGTGTCGTCGACCATCGTGGACGTCAGCCCGTTCAGCACCAACGGCGCGCTGATGCTCGCCAACAGGCCCGACTCCATCAGCGAGCCGGTCTACTACAAGCAGATCCTCGGCTACGGAGTGATCGTCACCCTGGTCGGCCCGCTGCTCGTCTGGGCTGCCCTCGTCCTCCCCGGATGGAGCTGACATGACCGGCCCCCTCTCCGACCTCCTCGTCGTCGACCTCACCCGCGCCCTGGCAGGGCCGCACGCCACCCAGATGCTGGGCGACCTCGGCGCCCGCGTGATCAAGGTCGAGGCGCCCGGCAGCGGCGACGACACGCGTGGGTGGGGGCCGCCGTTCGTCGGCGAGCCCGATGCCCGCCAGTCGACCTACTTCCTCTGCACCAACCGCAACAAGGAGTCCATCGCGCTCGACCTCAAGGACGAGGGCGACAAGGACGTGCTGGTCGGCCTCGTCGAGCGTGCCGACGTGCTGGTGGAGAACTTCCGCACGGGCGTCCTCGAGCGCCTCGGCCTCGGGATCGAGGAGCTGATGCGCCGCAACCCGCGCCTCGTCGTGCTGTCGATCACCGGCTTCGGCCACGACGGCCCAGAGGGCGGGCGCGCCGGCTACGACCAGATCGCCCAGGGGGAGGCCGGCCTGATGTCCCTCACCGGCTCGGGCCCCGACGATCCGCAGCGCGTCGGCGTACCGATCGCGGACCTGCTGTCCGGGATGTACGGCGCGTACGGCGTGCTCGCGGCGCTGCACGAGCGCGACCGCACCGGCAAGGGCACCGTCGTGCGTACGTCGCTGCTGGCCTCGGTCGTCGGCGTGCACGCCTTCCAGGGCACGCGGTGGACCGTGGCCGGCGAGGTCGGCCGCGCCCAGGGCAACCACCACCCCTCGATCGCGCCCTACGGCCTGTTCCACTGCCGCGACGGCGCGGTGCAGATCGCGCTCGGCAGCGAGGGCCTGTGGAAGAAGTTCTGCGCGGGCTTCGGCCTCGACCCCGACGCCGAGGGCCTGGCCACCAACGGCGAGCGCGTCGGTCGGCGTGAGCAGGTGATCGACGTCGTCGAGCAGGCGTTCGCCGACTGGGACGCAGAGCCGCTGCTCGCGCGCCTCGCCGAGATCGGGATCCCGGCCGGCAAGGTGCGCAGCCTCGACGAGGTCTACGAGTGGGACCAGGTCGCCAGCCAGGGACTGCTGGTCGACGTGGAGCACCCCACGCTGGGCGGGATCACCCTCCCCGGCCCGCCGCTGCGGTTCTTCGACGCGGGGGGCACCGAGGTGACGCGACGCGACCACGTCGCCCCGCCGCTGCTCGACCAGCACGCCGACGAGATCCGCGCCTGGGTCGGCGGGGGTGGAGCGTGAGCAAGCGCTGGACGGCGCACGAGCTGCTCGACCTGGTACTCGACGAGAGCACCTTCCGCTCGTGGGACGAGCCGGTCGACCTGTCGTACGCCGACGCCGACTACCGCGTTGTCCTCGAGGCGGCGGCCGCCAAGGCCGACACCGACGAGTCCGTGCTCACCGGCCGCGGCGAGGTTCGTGGCCGGCCGGTGGCGGTGGTGGTCAACGAGTTCCGCTTCCTCGCCGGCTCGATCGGCCGCGCCGCCGCCGACCGGATCACCGCGGCGGTGCGCCGCGCCACGGCTGAGGGACTGCCACTGCTGGCCAGCACCGCGTCGGGCGGCACCCGGATGCAGGAGGGCACGCCGGCCTTCGTGCGGATGGTCGAGATCTCCCGCGCGCTGATGGACCACCGTGCGGCCGGCCTGCCCTACCTCGTGCACCTGCGCCACCCCACCACCGGCGGCGTGTACGCCTCGTGGGGCTCGCTCGGCCACGTCACCGTCGCCGAGCCGGGCGCCCTCGTCGGGTTCCTCGGGCCGAAGGTCTACGAGGGGCTCAACGGCCGGCCGTTCCGACCGGGGGTGCAGGTGGCGGAGAACCTCGCCGCGGCCGGCGTCATCGACGGCGTCGTCGCCGCCGAGGACCTGCCGGAGATGGTCGACCAGGCCCTCGCCGTGCTCGTGGACGCGCCCGGCCCGGGCCGCCTGCCGATCCGCGCGAAGCGCCCGCTCGGCGACCACGCCGCTTGGGACAGCGTCGAGCGCACCCGGCGTACGGACCGCGCAGGCGTCCGCGACCTGCTGGCCCACGGCGCCGCCGGCACGCTCCAGCTGCGGGGGACGGAGAAGGGCGAGCGGGACTCCACCGTCCTCGTCGCGCTGACCCGCCTCGACGACCAGCCGTGCGTCGTCATCGGCCAGGACCGCTCACGCCAGGTGCCCGGGCACGCGATGGGCCCCGGTGCGCTGCGCGAGGCCCGCCGCGGGATGAAGATCGCCCAGGAGCTCGGGCTGCCGCTCGTCAGCGTCATCGACACCCCCGGCGCCGAGCTCTCGCCCGACGCCGAGGAGCGCGCGCTCGCCGGCGAGATCGCCCGCTGCATCGCGGCGCTGACCACGATGACGGTGCCGACGATCTCTGTGATCCTCGGCCAGGGCTGCGGGGGAGGGGCGCTCGCGTTCCTGCCCGCGCGGACGGTCATCGCGACCGAGCACGCCTGGCTCTCGCCGCTCCCGCCCGAGGGGGCCAGCCTCATCGTGCACGGGGACGTCACCCACGCCGCCGAGATGGCCTCCCGCCAGCGCGTACGCGCGACGGACCTGCTCGCCGACGGAGTGGTGCAGCACGTGGTGCCCGAGGTCGACGGCGAGTCCCCGCGCGACCTGGCCGTCGCGGTGGCCGCCGAGATCGGCGCCCGGCTGCGTGAGCTGACGGGGCGTACGCCGGTGGCCCACGCCTCCCGAGGATGCTGGCGGAGCGGTGAGTGACGCAGGTTCTGAGCGCGCAGAACGTGTCTCACTCACCGCTCGCACGAGCAGGGCAGGCCCGCCGGGGCAGGCACCCCGGCGGAAGCCTCAGCTGGCCTTCTTGGCCTGCTTCTTCGCGGCCGTCTTCTTGGCGGCGGTCTTCTTGGCCGGGGCCTTCTTGGCGGGCGCCTTCTTGGCAGCGGACTTCTTCGCCGGAGCCTTCTTGGCGGCCGACTTCTTCGCGGGCTCGTCGTCGGACTCGCCGGCGTCCTCCCCGCGGGCGGTCTTGGCCGCGGCGACGGACTTCTGGAGCGCGGCGAGCAGGTCGACGACCTCGCCGGAGGTCTTGGTGGAGGTCTCGGTGCGCTTGATCTCGCCGCCCTCGATCTTGGACTTCACCAGGGCCTCGACGGCGCCGGCGTAGTCGTCCTCGAACTCGGTCGCGTCGAAGTCGCCCGCGAGGGTCTCGACGAGCATGTGGGCCATCTTGACCTCTTGCGGCTTGGCGTCGTCGACCTCGACCTTGAAGTCGGGCGTGCGCACCTCGTCGGGCCACATCATCGTCTGGAGCACGATGACCTCGCCGGCCTCGGTCTCGCGCACGCGGAGCACCGCGATCGTGGTGCGCTGGCGCAGCGCGACGGTCACCACCGCCATCCGGTCGGCGTCCTTGAGCGCCTGGCGGAGGAGCGCGTACGGCTTGGCTCCGGCGCCCTCGGGCTCGAGGTAGTAGGACTTCTCGAAGAGCAGCGGGTCGATCTGCTCGCGCGGCACGAACTTCTCCACCGCGATCTCGCGCGACGACGTGGAGGGCAGCTCGGCCATGTCGTCGTCGGTGAGGATGACCATCTCGCCGTCCTCGGTCTCGTAGCCCTTGGCGATGTCGGCGTAGGCCACCTCCTCCCCGTCGAGCGAGCAGACCCGCTGGTACTTGATCCGGCCGCCGTCCTTGGCGTGCACCTGCCGGAAGGACACGTCGTGGCTCTCGGTGGCGGCATAGAGCTTCACCGGGACACTCACCAGGCCGAAGGAGACAGCACCCTTCCAGATCGCGCGCATGCTCCGACGATAGCCGTCACGTCGGACACGCGTCTCCTGCAAAGGGATGACCTGGGCACGGGCGGGCGGATGCCAGACTGGCCGCGTGCGCCCGATGCTCGCCAGCAAGACCGACCGCGTGCCCGCCGGCGCGCAGTGGCTGCACGAGGTGAAGTGGGACGGCGTGCGCGTCCTCGTCGACGTCCGCGACGGCGCCGTGAAGATGACGAGCCGCAACGACAACGACGTCACACCCGCCTGGCCGGACCTGAGCGACCCGCCGCTCGGGATGCGTGACCTGCTCGTCGACGGCGAGGTGATCGCGCTCAACGACCGCGGCGTCCCCGACTTCCGCGTCCTCCAGCACCGCATGCACGTGCGCAACGCCAGGGAGGTCGCGCGGCTGGTGAAGTCCGTCCCTGCGACGCTCATGGTTTTCGACCTGCTCCGTCTCGACGGCGAGGACCTGACCGACCGGCCGCTGGAGGAGCGCCGCGCACTCCTGGAGGAGCTCCCGCTCGCCGAGTCGAGGTGGCAGGTCCCGGCGGCCTACGACGACGGCGACATGCTCTTCGACGCCACGCTGCAGCAAGGGCTCGAGGGCGTGGTGAGCAAGCGGCGTACGTCGCGCTACCGGTTCGACCAGCGCAGCGAGGACTGGCGCAAGCTCGCCCACCGGCACCGCGGCTCGTTCGTCGTCGGGGGCTGGCGCCCGCAGGTCGGCACGCCCGACCGGCTGGCCGCGCTGGTCGTCGGCGAGCCCACCCCCGACGGCCTGCTCTACCGCGGCCGGGTCGGCAGCGGCATCGCCGGCGCCACCAGCGCCCGGCTCGCCGCCCTGCTCGCCCCGCTCGCGACCGACGCCTCGCCCTTCGCCGACGAGGTGCCGCGCGTGGACGCCGCCGGCACGTTCTGGGTCGAGCCCCGCGTCGTCGTCGACATCGACACCCACGGCCTCGGCTACGAGCGCCTGCGCCAGCCGTCCTTCCAGGGCGTGCGCGACGACCTGTCCCCGGAGGACCTGGGGTGACGCCGACGAACGAGGTGCAGGTCGACGTCGAGGGCCGCACCCTCACCATCAGCAACCTCGGCAAGGTCCTCTACCCGCGCACCGGCACCACCAAGGGCGAGGTGCTCAACTACTACGCACAGGTCTCGCCCGTCCTGCTCCCGCACCTCAAGGACCGCGCCGTCACCCGCATCCGCTGGCCGCACGGGGTCGAGGGGTCGAGCTTCTTCGAGAAGAACGCGCCGGCCGGCACCCCGTCCTGGGTGCGTACGGTCGAGGTCTCCACCACCGGCTCGCGCACCGGCAAGGGCGACGGCACGCTCCGGTTCCCGATCTGTGACGACCTGGCGACCCTGACGTGGCTGGCCAACCTCGCCGCCCTCGAGCTGCACGTGCACCAGTGGACCGTCGACGCGAAGGGTGTGCCGCGCAACCCCAACCGCATCGTCATCGACCTCGACCCGGGCGAGCCGGCGGGCCTGCACGAGTGCGCACAGGTGGCGCTGCTCGTACGTGAGGCGCTCGCCGCGCGCGGCCTGACGTGCTCGCCGGTGGCGAGCGGCAGCAAGGGGCTGCACCTGTACGCCCCGGTGCCCGACACCGGCCGGAAGAGCCTCGACAGCGAGGGCACGACGGCGCTGGCCAGGGAGGTCGCCGAGGCGCTCCAGCGGGAGCACCCCGACCTGGTCACCGCGACGATGACCAAGGCCAAGCGGCCGGGGAAGGTGTTCCTCGACTGGTCGCAGAACTCCGGCTCCAAGACCACGATCTCGCCGTACTCGCTGCGCGGGCGCGAGCGGCCCACCGTCGCCGCCCCGCTGACGTGGGGCGAGGTGGAGGAGGGCGCCGAGGACGACCTCGCGCTCGAGCAGCTCACCATGGAGCAGGTGCTCGAGCGGGTGGCTGGGCTGGGCGACGTCTTCGAAGCGTGACGGAGGTTCCTCGACGACCGAGGGGCTCTCGTGTCCGACACGGTTGAATCCTTTACCGGCTGTGACCGTCACGAGGGGCTGATGTGGGTGTGGTGACCAGATGCTCTACCCATGTCCCGCTTCCTGCTGATCCCGATCGCGGTGATCCTTGCTGCCGGCGGCGTGCTCCTCGGCCCGGGCGAGGACACCCCCGCCTCGCCGGCCCAGACGAGCATCACGCCCGCGGGCGACACGGGCATTCGACTCACCAACCGCTGACCCTCCCTCTATGCTCGACGCCATGGTGCACGACGTGCTGGTGGTTGAGGACGAGGAAGACATCGCCGTACCCCTCATGCGCACCTTGGAGCGGGAGGGCTACGAGGTCACCCGCGTCTCGGGTGGGGCAGAGGCCGTGTCGTTCGTCGTCGACGAGGGGCCGGCGGTGGTCATCCTCGACCTCGGCCTGCCCGACATGGACGGCATCGACGCGTGCCGCCAGATGCGGTCCGGGGGATACCTGGGCGGGATCATCATGGTCACCGCCCGCGCCGGCGAGCTCGACCGCGTGGTCGGCCTCGACGTCGGTGCCGACGACTACCTCGCCAAGCCGTTCGGCCTCGCCGAGCTGCTGGCGCGGGTGCGCGCGCTGCTGCGCCGCAGCGGCAACGCCCCCGCGCCCGACGACACCACCGTCACCACGTCCTCCGGCCTCAAGATCGACGCCGGCTCGCGCCGCGTCCACCTCCGCGAGCGCGAGATCGCGCTGACCGCCAAGGAGTTCGACGTCCTTGCCGTCCTCGCGTCCAACCACGACAAGGTCGTGCCGCGCGAGACCCTGATGAACCAGGTCTGGGACCAGAACTGGTACGGCTCGACCAAGACCCTCGACGTCACGATCGGTCGCCTGCGCAGCAAGCTCGAGGCCGCGGAGGCCGGTGAGAAGGTCGTGGCCATCCGCGGCGTCGGCTTCCGGCTCGAGACCGGCAGCTGATCCGTCAGCGCACCGGGTGGTTGGCCGCGAAGACGCCGGCCGGATCCACCGCGGCACGTACCTCCCGGAGCCGCTGCCACGACGCGGCGTCGTACGCGGTGCTGGTGTCGACCGGTCCCTCGCTGAAGTTGAGGAAGCGGCCGTCGTTCGACCACGGACGCATCGCGGCCGTCACCGCCTCCGCGTCCGCGAGCCCCCGGGCGGCCATCTCCGGCGTGGCCGCGACCGCCACGCAGAACAGGGCGTAGTCGGCCGGCAGGTGTGACAGCGCGGAGTCCGGGCGGGACCTCCCGAGGGCACCTCCGAGGTGCCGCAGCTCGGCGAAGAGCAGCGACGTCGAGGAGCCGGGCCCGACCTCCGCCAGGAGGGCGGACACCGCCTCGTCGGTGAGGGACGCGACCATGGCGTGGTCCGAGACGGCCGGCGTCGGTCCGGGCGGGTCCATGTGGATGCCGACCAGGCCGGCTGCCGGCATCCGGGCGAACGTGTCCATCTCGGGCATGAGCGCACGCAGCGGGGCCAGGATCTCGACCGCCCGCTCGTCCGACTCGAGCACCGCTCCGTCGACCACGACGAGCTGTCGTCCGCTCAGGAACGGGGGCAGCTCCGGCAGGGGCGGGAAGCTCATCACGCGGATCGAGGTGGTGACCGAGTCCGGGAGGTCGCGCGTCCACTGGGCCCAGGTCGCGAGGACCTCGGGTGCGTGCTCGCGGTCCCAGAGCAGCATGCCCCCGTACACGTCGGTGACGGGCAGCAGCCCGAACTCGAGGGCGGTGACCACGCCGAGGTTGCCCCCGCCGCCGCGCAGCGCCCAGAAGAGCTCCGGGTGGTGGTCGGCGTCGGCGCGGACCAGCTCACCGTCAGCGGTGACCAGCTCGACGGCCGTCAGCATGCCCGCCGCCAGCCCGTGCTGCCGGGCGTACCAGGACAGGCCGCCACCGAGGGTGTAGCCGGCCACCGCCACGTCGTGCGAGCTGCCGTGCAGCGCGGCGAGGCCGTGCTCGGAGGCAGCGGCGACCACGTCGCGCCACAGCGTGCCGCCGATGACCCGCGCCTGCCGGCGCTCCGGGTCGATCGAGACCCCGGTCATCTCCGAGAGCCTGACGAGCACGACGTCGTCGAGCCCCGCCGCGGCGAGCGGGGCGGCGTTGTGCCCGGTGCTCTGGGGCGCGACCCGCAGCCCGGCCGCGACGGCCGCGCGTACGACGGCGGCGACCTCCGCCGCGGAGTGGGGTACGGCGACCGCTGCGGGCCGCTGGTCGACGGAGACGTTCCACGGCGTCCGGGCGCCGTCGTAGCCGGCGTCGCCCGGGAGGTGGACGCCTCCGGAGCAGAGGCCACGGAGGGACTCCGCCGCGCTGGTGGTGCGGGTGTCGAGAGTGATCTCGAGGGTCATCACAGTTCCTTCTTCTCAGGTGTTGCGTTCTGGTGGTGGGTCTGGGTCCGGCTCGGGGTGAGCCAGCTGTGCTCGATCGGTCCGCCGGGCCACGGCGGGTCGACGCGCCGGAGGCGGTCGACGGCGAGGAAGCCGTGCTGGAGCTCCTCGTCCATCGCCTCGAAGGGCGGCACCTGCGAGGAGTGGGCGCGGATGGCGCGCCACCGCAGGTCGAGCAGGTCGGCGACGTCGACGACGGTCGTGAGCTCCGCGTCCGGGGTGCCGAGCGAGTCGAGCCCGGTGAACTCGGTCATCAGCGACCGCGCGAGGCAGAACAGGTAGGTGCTCCCCGGTCGGTGGGTCGCCAGGTCCATCGCGGCGAGCGTGGCGTCGCGCATGGCCGCGTGGTCGCGGTGGCCGTCGCTCGCGTCCAGCGTCACCACGACGTCGGGACGGACGTCGTCGACCAGGCTCGCGACGCGGCGGGTCAGCTCGAGTCGATCGGCTGCGGCGAGGGATCCGGGAGCCGGCTCCCCGTCGACGCCCGAGTCGAGGTAGTCGAGCAGCTCCACGCGTTCGACGCCGAGCAGGCCGCAGGCCTTGCGCAGCTCGGCCTCCCGGGCCACCGGCAGCTCCTGCCGGCTCAGCCCGCTGGCGGGGGAGGGCTCGCCGAGCTCGCCGCGCGTGGCACAGACGACGGTGCTCGTGACTCCGTTGGCGCTGGCGTGGGCGAGGAGCGAGCCGCAGCCGAATGCCTCGTCGTCCGGGTGGGCCACCACGACGAGCAGACGGCGGGCTCGGTCGGCGGCCACGGCGTCGAGGGCGACGGTCATGCCGGGGACCGGCAAGGTCGGGACCTCGGTGACCGACACCACGGGAGCCGCCGTCGTCGCGCCGAGGCGATCGGTGAGGACGTCGTACACGTCCATCAGCCGAGCCATGTCGGTGGTGCGGACGCGCAGCTCGACGAGGTCCTCGGGACGCAGGCGCGCCAGGGAGAGCTGCTCCTCGACCCTGGCGAGCGTCAGGGCCAGCTGGGCGGCGTCGTCGTCCTCGTGGACGAGGCGCCCTCGGTCGTCCAACGGCCCCTGGGGTGGGAGCGGCAGAAGGATGGGGGCTGCGGTGGTCATGGCTCAACGGTCGCCTCGCCGGCGGCCCGCGGACCATCCCACGACGCCCGAGACCTTCGGCCCGTACGCGCTGGGTGGTCCAGACAGCCCAGATATCTGGGATGCCGCCTGGGGCCGGTCTCCCGGACACTTGGCGTCGTGCTGAGCGGTCTGATGGCGGAGCGCGTCCGACGGGACGTCGAGGTCGTCGCGCGCGCCGGTCTCGAGATCGACACCTTCCTCGAGGAGTCCATCGCCTCGATCAGCCGGGCGGTCCCCTTCACCAGTGCCTGCCTGGCGACGGTCGACCCCAGCACCAGGCTGCTGACGGGAGCGCGGAAGTACGGCGACCTCCTCGGGCGCAACGACCACGACCACGAGTTCGGGCTGGTCGAGTACGGCGAGAGCGAACCCACCGCCTTCGTGTCGATGGCCGAGAGCCGGGTCGACGCGGCCGGCGTGCACATGTCGACCGCGGGCAACATCGAGGCGTCGCCGCGGCTGTCGCGCTTCATCGAGCCGCACTTCGGCTACACCGACGAGATGCGTGCGGTCTGCCGCGAGGGCGACCGGGTGTGGGGCGGCCTCGCCCTCTTCCGCGAGCCCGGGGTGGCACCCTTCGGCGAGGCCGAGATCGACTTCATGGCCACGCTGGCGCACCACCTCGCCCTCGGCCTGCGGTCGGGGATGCTGGCCGCGCTTGCGGGCTCGACCGCTCCGACGTCGGCCTCCGGGCCGGCCGTGCTCATCGTCGGTGGCGACGACTCCATCCGGCAGACCAGCCTTGGCGCCGACGAGCGCCTGGCCGACCTGCTCGCCGGGCAGAACAGCGGCGCACCGGCCGCGATCATCGCCGCGCTCGTCGGTGCGGCCCGTCGCTTCGCCCGCGGCGAGAGCAGCGTGCCGCCGCGCAGTCGCGTCCGCGGTGCGAGCGGGATGTGGCTGGTGCTGCACGCCTCGCCCCTGACCGCGCTGGGTGAGCACGAGGGCGACGTGGTGATCACGATCGAGGAGGCCAGGCCACCCGAGATCGTCCCGCTCGTCGTGGCGGCGTTCGACCTGACCCCCCGCGAGCGGGACGTGACGCAGCTGGTGCTGCAGGGGGTGGACACCAAGGCCATCGCCGAGACGATGCACGTCTCGACCTACACCGTCCAGGACCACCTCAAGTCGGTCTTCGACAAGGCGGACGTCCGCAGTCGCCGCGAGCTGATCTCCCGCATCTACTTCGACCAGTACGTGCCGCGGATGGGATCAGAGCTCGGCCCGTCCGGGTGGTTCACCAGCCACGAGCCGCCCGCCCTCGGGGCCGGGTGACTCAGCCGACCTCGACCAGCTCACCCTCGGCGAGCGGGTCGTACCGGTTGGCCGGCAGGACCACCCAGGCGACGGCCGAGCCGACCAGGCACAGCAGGCCGACCACGAGGCTGCCGCGGGACAGGCCTTCCATGAACGCCACCTCCAGCGCGCTCGTGACCCCGGGGACCTGGGCGCCCAGGGCGTCGGCGTAGCCGACGGAGTCCCGGGCCGCCTCGAGCGTCGCGGGGTCCAGCCGTCCCTCGAGCTCGTCCGCCAGCCGTGCGCCGTACAGAGAGGAGAAGAGCGAGCCGACGACGGCGACGCCCAGGGTGCCGCCCAGCTCGCGGGTGGCGTCGTTGACTGCCGAACCGACACCGGCGCGCGCCGGCGGCAGCACCTGCATGATCGACTCGGTCGCGGGCGTGGTGATGAGGCCCAGGCCGAGGCCCATCAGCACCATCTGCGGCACCACGGTCGTCGCGTAGTCGACGTCCACGCCGATGGTGGAGACCCACAGGAAGGACGAGCCGAGCATCAGCATCCCGGTGCCCACGACCGCCTTGGTGCCGAGGCGCGGGGCGAGCTGGCCGCCGGCGATCGAGGCGGCGGCGATGGACGCGGCGACGGGCAGGATGCGTACGCCGGTGCCGAGGGCGGAGTAGTCGCGCAGGAACTGGAAGAACTGCGTGATGAGGAAGATGAAGCCGAAGAGCGCGAAGAACGCGATGGTCACCGACGCGGCCGCCGCGCTGAATCGGCGGTCGAGGAAGAGGGTCACGTCGAGCATGGGGTGCTAAGCGGCCCGCTCGAGGGCGACGAAGACCAGCGCCAGGACGGCGGCGACGGCGAAGCCGGTGAAGGTCGTCGCGGAGCTCCAGCCGTGCTCGGGGGCCTCGATGATGGTCCAGGTCAGGGTGCCGAGGGCGGCGACGGACGCGACGAGGCCGGGCAGGTCGAGGGACGGTACGCCCGGGTCGCGCGACTCGGGCACGAAGGCCAGCGTCATGGCGATCGCGACGACGCCCACGGGGACCAGCGCCCAGAACACGCTGTGCCAGGAGAAGTACTCGAGCAGGAGGCCGCCCGACACGGGGCCGAGGGCGACGCCGGTGCCGACGGCGGCACCCCAGATGCCGAGGGCGGTGGCACGCTCGCGGCGCTCGGTGTAGGCATTGGCGATGATCGACAGGGTGGTGGGGAAGATCACCGCGGCGCTGACGCCCATCACGACCCGGAGCGCGATGAGCGCTTCGACGCTGTCGACCAGCGCGGCGACGCCGCTGGCCACGGAGAAGCCGGCGAGGCCGAGCACGAGGGCCGGGCGTCGGCCGAAGCGGTCGCTGAGGCTGCCCATCGCGAGGACGAGGGCGGCGAAGGCGAGGTTGTAGCCGTCGACGACCCACAGCAGGTCGCGGGTGTCGGCGTCGAGCTCGCGGGCGAGGCTGGGCAGCGCCACGTTGACGATCGTGGTGTCCAGGTTGATGGTCAGCGCGGCGAGGCAGGTGGTGGCGAGGAGAGCGGCTCTGCGGTTCATGACGGCTCCGGTAGGGGATGTTGACGGCGGTCACATCAGGGTGCGGCGAGAAGTTACCGCTGTCAACATCGTCTAGTCTGGTGCCGTGACCACGACGCCCTACCACCACGGCAACCTGCGCGAGGCCCTCGTGGAGGCCGCGGTCGAGGTGGTCCGCGCGGGCGGGCCCGAGGCGCTCTCGCTGCGCGAGCTCGCCCGCCGGGTCGGCGTCTCGCACGCCGCGGCGTACCGGCACTTCGCGGACCGCGAGGCCCTGGTGGACGCGGTGGCCGAGCGGGCGATGGAGGCCCTCGTCGCCTGCGTCCACGAGCGGCTGGCCACGGTCGAGGAGCAGGACCAGGTGACGCGGGCGCGTCGGCGGCTGCAGCAGATCGGCGTGGGCTACGTCGACTTCGCGCTGGCCGAGGCGGGTCTGTTCCGGCTGCTGTTCACCGCCTATCCCGAGCCCCCCGAGGGCAAGGACCCCGACGGGGAGGATCCCTACAGCCTCCTCAACGCCGCCCTCGACGAGCTCGTTGCCGTCGGCTACCTCGACGCCGGCGACCGGGTCGGTGCCGACGTCACCTGCTGGGCCGCCGTCCACGGCTTCTCCGTGCTCAACGTCGAGGGCCCGCTGCGGGGCATGGCCGCGGCCGATCGCGACGCCGCGCTGAGCGGCCTGCTGCTGGGGATCGACCGCGGCCTCGGGCGGCGCGGGGAGTGGCCGGAGCTGACCCGCTGAGGGACGCCGCTGAGTCGCCGACCGACCTCGGCACACTCACGGCGCTGGCCACACGAGCCTGGTCTCCCACTGGCCGTTCCTGTAGGTCAGCAGGCGAAGCGGCTGCTTGGAGAAGTCCCCGGCGTAGTAGCCGTTGTGCCTCCTCCGGGGGCGGGGGATGTCGGTGCCGGACTCTTCCTCGATGCTCCGCCATGCGGCCATGTCGTCCACTTCCTTCTGGTGAGGTCCCGAGTCGCCTTGGTCTGTGGGTCGACCCTCCAGCGCGGCGCTTGCCCTCATCTGTCCGGGCGCTGTCCTCCGCCGGTCACGCGACCGCCGGCACGGGCTCCGACCCCGGCTCGCGCGCGGGGGCCGCTGGAGACGTGAGCACGCGGGTGGACGCGGGCGCGGGCGCGCCATCGGGCAGGAAGCGGGTGGCTTCCGCCACGGCAGACCGGTTCCAGCGCCGTTCCTGGTCGAGCCAGGTCAGCACGAACATGGCGGAGCTCGCCACGGCCGAGATCGTCGCGACGAGCGGCACCGGGATGGACACGGTCTGGGTGAGCACGAGCCCGATGAGGGCGCCGGCGATGACCGCGGTGACAGCCGCGACGGACGTCGCCGTGTGTGAGAAGTGGTGCCAGCGCGTGTGCTGCTGGCCGGCCTGGCGCATGACCGCGTGCGGGTCGTCGCCCGCCGGCTGCATCCAGTACTGGGCGCCGGACGGATCCAGGGTCAGGTAGAAGGCGCGGATCCGCCCGATCGCACGGGCGTAGTAGGCGTCGTGGACGGCCAGGTCGGCGAGCCGTGCGTAGCTGGTCAGGCCGAGCACGAGCAGCGCCGGCAGCACCACCAGCGTGAAGACCATGAAGGTGCTGCCGAGCCGGTCGAGCTGCGCCACCAGGGCGAGCGCGACCGTGGCGGCGCTGGTGGCCGAGAGGAACAGGGAGCTGCGGCCGTTGGCCTCGACGATGGTCGAGGACCGAGCCGACTGGAGCGTGTAGTGCTCGGTGGTCAGCGCGGACAGCAGCTGCGGGTTGGTGGCGTGGTCGGCGTCGGGGTCTTCGACGATGTTCATGAGT
Organism: Nocardioides sp. BGA-UO-ETr-FS32; assembly: GCF_059567905.1. Classification (NCBI taxonomy): domain Bacteria; kingdom Bacillati; phylum Actinomycetota; class Actinomycetes; order Propionibacteriales; family Nocardioidaceae; genus Nocardioides; species Nocardioides sp. BGA-UO-ETr-FS32. The sequence continues at coordinate 757,548 of NZ_JCAQOX010000014.1, forward strand.
GGCTCCTGGTCAGGTGCGAGGCGAAGTACGGGTGCCGTGAGGGTCACCGCCCCACCTGTCGCGCTCCTGCTCATCCGCTGTCCGACCACCTGCCGCGCCCTCGGGCGGTGCGCGGCAGTGGCGGACAGCGACTGGACAGCGACTGCTCGCACGCTGTCCTCACACCACACAACCGACGCCGCGGGCGAGTGAGCGAGCACTTCCGATGATCGAGATCGAGCTGACCGTGAGCGGCATGTCCTGCCGCCGCTGCGTACGTGAGGTCACCGCGCGGCTCCGCGACGTGACCGGCGTCGAGCGGGTCACGGCGGACCCCGTCCGGTCCGTCGTCCACCTGTCCGGGTCCATGACGGAGGCCGACGTGATGGCCGCGTTCGCCGGTACCACGTACCGGCCCGTGCTCCGTCACGAGTGACCGACCGGCATCTCCGGTTGCGGCCCGTTTCGGTCCGACAGGCACAGGACAGCGGCCGGACAGGCCGCGTCACCACGCTGCACACCAAGCCGCCCAGGACGGCGGCGTCGCACCGGACCCCCGGTCCGCACCACCACATCCGATCCACGCACCGACCCATCCCACAGAAGGGCACCACCATGTCTTCCACGCACTCGCCCGCGAGCGCCCCGAGCCGCCGACGGTGGCTCGCACTGGGGCTGATCGCGGCGGCCCAGTTCATGGTCATCATGGACACCTCCATCATCGGCGTCGCGCTGCCCGAGATGCAGCGCGACCTCGGCTTCACCCCCGAAGGGCTCAGCTGGGTGTTCAACGCCTACGTCGTCGCCTTCGGCGGCCTGCTGCTGCTCGGCGGCCGACTCTCCGACCTCTACGGTGCCCGCCGCATCTTCGGCACCGGCTGGGTCATCCTCGCTGCCGGCTCGCTGGTGGCCGGCCTGGCCACCAGCCCGGCCACCGAGCTGGTCGGTCGCGCCGTCCAGGGGGCGGGCTCCGCGCTGATCGCACCGGCCGCGCTGACGCTGCTGTTCGCGATCTTCGGAGGCACTCCCGCCGAGCTCACCAAGGCACTTGCCCTGTACGGCGCGGCCGCACCCGCGGGCGGCACGGCGGGCGTCTTCCTCGGCGGCGTGCTGACGGAGTACGCCAGCTGGCCCTGGGTCTTCTTCATCAACCTGCCCCTGGCCGCGGTGGTCCTCGTCTCGATGCGGTCGGTGATGCCTGCCGGCCCGACCCGGACCGGGTCCCTGGACGTCGCCGGCGCCGTCACCGTCACCGCTGGACTCGCCACGCTGGTCTTCGCCTTCGTCCGCGCGCCCCAGGCGGGCTGGGGGTCGCCCTCCACCATCGCGGCCGGTCTGGCCGGCCTCGCGCTGCTGGCAGTGTTCGTGCTGCTGCAGGCCAGGCGCCGCGAGCCGCTGATGCGGTTGGGCATCTTCCGCGCACCGAACCTCGCTCCGGCCAACTTCGCCCAGTTCATGCTCGGCGCGGCCTGGATCCCGATGTTCTTCTTCGTCAACCTCTACCTGCAGCAGGTCCTCGGCCTGGGCGCGTTCGCCTCGGGGGCTGCGCTCCTGCCGTTGACCGTCACGATCATGATCGGGATGGTCGCGGTGGCGCCTCGCCTCATCGGCCGTTTCGGCCCCTCGGCCATGACCGTCGGCGGTCTCGCAGTCCTGGCCGTCGGCCTGGTCTGGCTCTCGTTCATCGGCGCCGACGGCAGCTTCACCACCGATGTCCTGCCGGCGTCCCTGGTGACCGCGGCCGGCATGGCGATGGCCTTCATCCCGTCGCTCGGGATGGCGCTGTCATCGGCCGCGCCGGAGGAGGGCGGCCTCGCCTCCGGGATCGTCAGCACCAACTACCAGGTGGGGTCCGCCCTGGGGCTCGCGGCGATGACGGCCCTCGCCTCCGCGTTCGGCGCGGACCGTGTCGGCGATGCAGCTGCACAGACCGACGGGTTCTCGGCCGGGTTGCTCGGCGCCGCCGCGATCGCCGCCGTCGGGGCCCTCGTGACCTGGGCCTGGCTGCGTACCCCCGCTCCCGCGACCACGGAGCCCGAGGAGCAGCCGGCGACCGTCTGAGACCCGACTGCCACCCACCGTCGACACCCGACCGTCGACCCCCACGCGACCGGCCCACCCCGGACCGGCACCACCTCGCACAAGGAGAACCACATGAGCACCACCACGAGCACGACCGAGACCTACGACGTCCTCGGCATGACGTGCGACCACTGCGCCCGCTCCGTCACCGAGGAGGTCAGCGCCCTCGCCGGCGTCTCCGACGTCCAGGTCGACCTCGCCGCCGGCACGGTCCGCATCACCACCAGCGAGCCGGTCACCACCGAGCAGGTGCGTGAGGCCGTGCAGGAGGCCGGCTACCAGCTGGCCTGACAAGCCGCCGCGCTCCGGAGGCGGACCCCACCCCCTCACCCCTCCGGAGCGCGGCACTCCACCCGCCCAGACCAACCCCTCATCACCACCCCGCTCACCGTCAGGAGCACCGATGACCACCACGCTTCCCACGCCGCCGACCGGCGTCGACCCGGCCGCGACGCCCAGCACCGATCCGGGCTACGAGACCTGCACCCTCGACATCGGCGGGATGACCTGCGCCTCGTGCGTCCGACGCATCGAGAAGTCCCTGCTCAAGCTCGACGGCGTCGCCGAGGCCAAGGTCAACCTGGCGACCGAGGTGGCATCGGTGACCTTCGCCCCCGGCACGATCGACGTCGCCGGGCTGACCGCGGCCGTCACCAGGGCCGGCTACACCGCCACCCCCAGGCGCGCCACCACCGGACCGTCCGCCGCGGAGCCGGGCCGTCCGGGGCGAGGGGACGACGACCAGTCCGCCGAGGACCGGGACCGGGCCCTCGCCCGGATCAAGCGCAAGTGGCAGGTGGCGCTGGTCACCGGCCTCGGCCTGATGGGCCTGATGTACGTGCCCCTCTACATCGACACCATGGACTGGCTCATGCCGGCCATCTTCGTCGTCGCCACGATCGTCCAGTTCTGGGCCGGCCGCGACATCTACGCCTCCGCGTGGACTGCCGCGAAGCACCGCACCACCAACATGACCACCCTGGTGGCGCTCGGCACGGGCGTGGCGTACGGCTACAGCACCTTCGTGACGCTCTTCCCCGGCCTGGCCGAGGCGTGGGGCCTTCCCCTGCACGTCTACTACGAGACGTCGCTGATCATCGTGGCGCTCGTGCTGGCCGGGAAGTGGATGGAGGCTCGCGCCAAGAAGCGCACCGCCGAAGCGGTGTCGGCCCTGATGGGCCTGGCTCCCAAGACGGCCCGCGTGCTGCGCGGCGACGTCGAGGTCGACATCCCCGTCGAGGAGGTCGTCGTCGGTGACGTCGTGCGGATCCGCCCGGGCGAGAAGATCCCGGTCGACGGCGTCGTCACCCACGGCACCACGACCGTGGACGAGTCGATGCTCACCGGCGAGAGCCTCCCGGTCGACAAGACGGTCGGGGACGCCGTGATCGGAGCGACCATCAACACCACCGGATCCGTCCTGATCCGCACCACCGCGGTCGGCGACGAGACCGCCCTGGCGCAGATCATCCGACTCGTCGAGGACGCCCAGGGCAGCAAGGTCCCGCTCCAGCGGCTCGCCGACCAGGTGTCGTCGGTCTTCGTGCCGGTCGTCATCGTCGGTGCCGCGCTCACGTTCGCGCTGTGGGCGGTCTTCGGCCCGGAGACCGAGAACCTGACGATGGCGATCAGCACCACCATCGCCGTCCTGATCATCGCCTGCCCCTGTGCCCTCGGCCTGGCCACGCCGACCGCGATCATGGTCGGCACCGGTCGCGCCGCCGAGCTTGGCATCCTGATCTCCAACGGGGAAGCCCTCGAGCAGGCGCAGCGCCTCACCGCGGTCGTGCTGGACAAGACCGGCACCATCACCCACGGTCGCCCCGCCGTCACCGGCGTCACCACCCGAGGCGGCTGGACCGAGTCCGAGGTGCTCGCGCTGGTGGCTGCAGCCGAGGCCGGCAGCGAGCACCCGCTCGCCCAGGCGATCGTCGACCACGCGCGCGACGCGGGAGTCCGGCTGGCCGAGGTGACTGCGTTCGACGCCGTCCCGGGCCACGGCATCGACGCGGTGGTCGCGGGCCGACGCGTACGGATCGGCAACCAGGCCCTGATGGACCTCGCGGGCACGGACACCACCGAGCTGCAGACCACTGCGACCACGTCCGCCGAACGCGGTGAGACCGCGATGTACGTGGCCATCGACGACGAGGCGGCCGCGGTCGTCAGTGTCGCGGACACCGTGAAGCCGGAGTCCGTCGAGGCCATCGCGCAGCTGGAGGCCTTGGGTCTCGAGGTGTGGATGATCACCGGCGACCACGCGGCGACCGCCCACGCGGTCGCCGCCCAGGTCGGGATCCACCGGGTCCTCGCGGAGGTCCTGCCGGCCGACAAGGCCGCGGCCGTGGCCCGGCTGCAGTCCCAGGGACACGTCGTCGCGATGGCCGGCGACGGCGTCAACGACGCCGGCGCCCTGGCCCAGGCCGACCTCGGCATCGCGATCGGCACCGGTGCCGACGTCGCCATCGCGGCCTCGGACATCACGCTGATCGGCGGCGACCTGCGCAGCATCGTGTCGGCGATCGCCCTCTCGCGGCGCACCGTCACCACGATGCGGCAGGGACTGGCATGGGCGTTCGGCTACAACGTGCTCCTGATCCCGGTCGCCGCCGGGGCGTTGTACGCCTGGGACGGGCTGCTGCTGGACCCGGTGCTCGCGTCCGCCGCGATGGTGATGAGCTCGGTCAGCGTGCTGAGCAACGCGCTGCGGCTGCGCCGGTTCCGCCGACCCACCTCGGTGGGCGAGATCCTCACCCCGCCGCTTCGCCAGCGCGTCGGCCAGTACGCCTACCTGGTCGGCGTGGCCGCCGTCGCCCTGGCCATCGGTGGCACGCTGACCGCCGTCAGCCGCATGGACTTCGCCGAGCGAGGCATGAACGGCACCCTCGCCTGGATGCAGGGCACCGGCATGCCGATGCGGCCGGCGATGAGCGTCATGATGACCGCCGAGGTGCCGCCGACCGAGGCGTCCGAGGCAGGGCTGGCAGTGCAGCTGCAGGTGCCCAGCGACGTCCGGGCCGGTGTCCCGACGACGGTCAGCGCGACGGTGGTGGACGCGGTCACCGGGGAGCCGATCACCGACGTCACCCGCAGCCACGAGGCCTGGATGCACCTGATCGCCACCCGGGACGACCTGGGCACCTTCGCCCACGTCCACCCCGAGCCGACGGGGCGGCCAGGCGAGCTGCAGGTCGAGATGACCTTCCCGACGCCGGGGCGCTACATCGTCAACACCGAGTTCCGGCAGCGTGGCCAGATGGCCGACGTCCACCAGCGCCAGGTCATCACCGTGGCCGGCGACGCGCCCGCCCGGGAGGACCGCGTGGTCACGGCCAGGACGGTCGAGGTCGACGGCATCCGGGTCGAGCTGGGCGGCGACGCCGTGGTGGGCGAGCCCAGCGACCTGCACCTCGAGTTCACCGACGCCCGGACCGGGCGGCCGGTCGAGGACCTGCAGCCGTTCCTGGCCGCCGCGGGCCACGTGGTCGTGATGCGCGCTGACGGGCTCACCTTCGCGCACGAGCACGCGGAGGTCGAGGACGACGACGGCCGTCCCGTCTTCGCGACTCCCGGTGAGAGGTTCGGGCCCGAGCTGGACGTCCACGCCGAGTTCGACGCCGCGGGCACCTACCAGCTGTGGGGCCAGTTCCGCCTCGCCGACGGTGACGTGCTGACGGTTCCGTTCACCGTCGAGGCGTCTTGACCACCTCCGACAGCACCTCGTGGTCCCTCGCCGACCAGGTGGAGAGCCATCCGTGGCTGCGCGCACTGGGCGGGAGGCGCGGCCTCGTGGACGGTGCCACTGCACCGGTCGTGTTCGTCGCGGTCAACGCAGTCCTCGGGCTGACCGCACACGCGGCCCACGCCCTGGTCTGGGCCGTCGCCGCCTCGGCGACGACGGCCCTGGCCATCGTGCTCGTCCGCGCCCGCCGGGGCGAGCCCCTGGGTGGGGGCCTGCGCGGCCTGGTCGGCCTGGCCGTGGCGATCGGGTTCGCCGGCTGGACCGGAGAGGCGCGCGACTTCTTCCTCCCGGGCATCTACGTGGACGGTGCGTACGGCGTCGCGTTCGCAGCCTCCGCGCTCGTGGGCAGACCGATCGTGGGCTACGTCTACGCCTCGCTGTTCCGGCTCGGCCGGACCTGGCGGTCCCACCGTGCGCTCCGCCGCACCCTCGCCGCGGCGACGTACGGCTGGGCGGCGGTGTTCGGGATCCGGACGGTGGTCCAGGTCTTCCTCTACCGTGCCGACCAGCCCGAGCTGCTGGCTCTCGCGAAGCTGCTGCTGGGATGGCCGCTCACCGTGCTGGCCCTGCTGCTGACGCTCGCTGCCGCACGGTGGGCCCGTACGCGTCCGGGCCATTGCGAGCACCCGGATCAAGGATCACGATGAGCGCATGACGGACGGAAGCGACGGGGGCGACGTACGCTTCCGGCTGCTCGGCCCGATGGAGATGTCTGTCAACGGTCAGTCCGCCAAGCTCCCGGGCGCGGCCGAGCGCGCCTTGATGGCCCAGCTGCTGCTCGCACCGGGCCGGACCATCCCGGCCACTCTCCTCGTCGACCGGCTGTGGTCGGAGTCCAGCCTGCCGGTGGACCCGATGAACGCGCTCCAGATCCGGGTCTCCAAGCTCCGCCGCATGCTGCAGTCACTCGGCCTCGGGGAGCTCGTCGGCCGCGAGGGCGTGGGATACCGCGCCCATGTCGACCCGGGCGACGTGGACGTGCACGACTTCGAGGCGCGTCTGCGCCAGGCCCGCGACCGCAGCCATGCCACCGACGCCGCGGAGGTGGAGGTCCTCGATGCCTACGACGCAGCCCTGGCCCTGTGGTCGGGGGCACCGCTCAGCGACTTCGCGACCGAGCAGTGGGCCATGGCGGAGGCGGCACGCCTGACCGAGCTCAGGCTGGCGGCGATGACCGAGCGCGCGCAGGCCGCCCTCGCCCTGGGCCGGCACGGCGAGGTCATCGCCCACATCGAGCCGGTCGTGGCGGACGACCCCACCCTGGAGTCGATGGCCGGCCTGCTGATGGTCGCGCTCTACCGCAGCGGGCGACAGGCCGACGCGCTGGACGTCTACACCCGCACCCGCGACGTCCTCGACGACGCGCTGGGCCTCGAACCATCGCAGTCGCTGCGCTCCCTCCACGAGCGGGTCCTGCGACAGGACGCCTCGCTCGGTGGAGCCTCCGACCTCGCCCCGCCGGCGCCGGTCGTCGTGCCCGCCACCCGGCCCCGGGCGACCCAGGCGGCTCGCGCGACCAACCTCCCCACCGTGGTCCGGGCGCTGATCGGCCGCGACGAGCAGCTGGACGCACTGTCGACGCTCGTGGGCGACGCGCGACTGCTCTCCCTGATCGGCCCGGGCGGATCCGGGAAGACGTCGCTGGCGCTGGCCACCGTGGTGCGCACCGCCGAGACCTTCGCCGACGGGGCCTTCGGGGCTCGCCTCGCCTCCATCAGCGAACCCGGTCAGGTGCCGATCGCGGTCGCCGACGCCCTCGCCGTACCGCTGGACGGAGCCGCAGGTGACCGCGACGTCCGCGAGCGGGTGATCAGCTACCTGGGCAACAAGCACCTCCTGCTGCTGGTCGACAACTGCGAGCACGTCATCGACGCCGCCGCGTCCCTGATCGACGACGTCCTGGCGCGTTGCCCGAGGGTGACGGTGCTCGCCACCAGCCGCGAGGCCCTCGCGGTGCCGGACGAGGTCCAGGTCACCGTCAGTCCGCTGGAGACGCCGCCGGACACGGCTGCGCCGTCACAGGTCCTGGACTACTCGTCCGCCCAGCTGTTCGCGGAGCGGGCCCGCGCGCTCCGGCCGGGTCGGGTCTTCGGCGAGGGCGACCTGGCGGCCATCGGTCGCATCTGTCGCGCACTGGACGGCATCCCCCTGGCCCTCGAGCTCGCCGCCGCCCGGACCTCGTCGTTGTCCCCGACCGACATCGCGGGCCGGTTGGACCAGCGTTTCTCGCTGCTCACCTCGGGCGCCCGTACGGCGGAGGCGCGGCAGCAGACGCTGCGCGCCACCGTCGAGTGGAGCTACCTGCTGTTGACCGAGCGGGAGCAACGTGTCTTCGACCGGCTCTCGGTCTTCCAGGGAGGCTGGACCCTCACCGCGGCCGAGGAGATCGTCGCCGACCCGGACATGCAGCTCGGCGAGGTGCTCGACACCGTCGGTCGGCTCGTCGAACGCTCGATGGTGGTCGTCGAGCCAGGTCCCACGACGCGCTACCGCATGCTGGAGACCCTGCGGCAGTACGCCGCCGAACGACTCGCCCAGTCCGGCCGGGCCGACGACGTGGCCCGCCGTCACGCCACGTGGTTCCGAGACATGGCCCTGGCGGCGGAGACGGGGCTGCGTGGCCACGGGCAACGCGACACCTTGACGCAGCTGAGGGACGAGCAACCGAACCTCCGGGCAGCACTGACCTGGCTCGCCGGGCCGGGGGGCGACCCCGACGGTGCCCTCTCGATGGCCGGCGCCCTCGGCCTGTTCTGGCACCTGGGCCGACACCTCGAGGGGCGCGAGCTGCTCGGGCGACTGCTCGCCACCCATCCCGGGACACCTCCGGCGCGCGCCATCGCCCTCCAGGCCGTGTCCCTGGTGGAGCGGCCCCGAGCCTGCCTGGTCCACCCGAGCCCGCTCTGCGCCGAGACCGCGCAGGAGAGCCTGACCCTGTTCGAGAGCCTCGGCGACCCGTCCCGGGCTGCGCTGTCCCAGGTGCTGCTCGCCGTCCAGGGCGTGACCGGCGCCGACCCGGAGGAGCAGCGACGGATGCTGGCGGCGGCCCAGGCACAGTTCGAGCGCGACGGCGACGCATGGGGGACCGCGGTGATCGGCTTCGTCCGCATGGAGACCGCCCTCAAGACCGGCGACGAGGACGACGCCGTACCGATCGGACGGGCAACCGCGGCGGCCTTCCGGCAGCTGGACGACCCCTGGGGACTGTCAGCCATTCTCTACCACCTCGGCTGGGGACTTCGACAGTTCGGACGTTACGAGGAGTCCGCACGCGTCCTCGAGGAGGCGATCGACGTCGCCGCCTCGGCCGGGCTCTACAACACCGTCCAGTGGGCGCTGGCCGACCTCGGTGTGGGACACATCCACCAGGGGCACCCCGACGTGGCGGCACACCTGTTCGACCGTGCCGCCGAGGCCTCCGAGCAGGTGGGGGACGGGGCGGGAGCCGTCCTGGCGACCTATGGGCGAGCGATGCTGGCCCAGGTGGCCGGTGACTGGCCGACGGCCCGTCGCGGCTACGCCGACGCCGTCCCCGGCTTCCAGCGACTCGGCACCCCCGTGCCCCAGGGGCTGGCGCTGGCCGGCCTCGCCCGGTGCGACGAAGCCGACGGAGATGTCGTCAGCGCCCGCAGTCGCTACGAACGCGCCCTCGCCATGGCCCACGAGGTCGGCGAGCCCGGTCTCGTGGCCACCTCCCTGGAAGGCCTGGCGCGACTGACAGCCGCGTCGGGCGACCGGCCCGCCGCCGAACAGCTCCTCCGGGAGGCGTCACAGGTCCGGGAGACGGCCGTACGTCCGGCGCCCCCGCACGAGCGTCGCGACGTGCAGGACCTCACGGCGCACGCGCGCTCCGTCCCCGACTCCTGAGGCCGGCCCCTCAGCCCGCGCGGCTCAGCGCCGGTGGCTTCTGGAGCTCTGGCGCCCCGGGGAGGTGAGGTGGCGGGGTCGACGTCGGCCGTTCGGCGGCGTCGGGCGTGGGCTGGAGCTGGGCGAGGACCATGCTCCCGAGGGCGAGCAGCAGGCCGACCACCTGGATCGGAGCGAGGTGCTCGTGGAGCACGACGACGCCGATCAGGACGGCTACGGCAGGTGCGACGAGCAGCATGAAGGCGACGTTCCTGGCCGGAAGACGGTCGATCCCGCGCAGCCACAGCCAGTAGGCGAGGGTGGTGTTGACCAGCGCCAGGTAGCCGAATCCGCCGATGTTGACCGCCGTGAGCCTGGGTGGCATTCCCTCGACTGCGAGCGCCACGGGGAGCAGCACAGCGCCGCCGGCGGCAAGGAGCCAGCCGGTGAACGGCAGGACGGCCACGCCGGGTGGTCGGCCCCACCGTTTGGCCAGCACGATGCCCAGTGCCATGGAGGCGGCACCTCCGAGCCCGGCGAGGACGCCGGCGGCGTCCAGGGCGGCGTCGCCCCGCAGGACCATCATGGCCACGCCTGCGACACCCGTGACACCGAAGACGAGGCTCCGCAGCTGCAGCCGCTGGTGCAGGAGAGGCACGGCGAGGAGCGCGACCAGCAGGGGCTGTGCTGCCCCGAGCGTCGCAGCGACTCCTCCGGGCAGCCGATAGGCGGAGTAGAAGAGCAGCGCGAAGAACAGGCCGATGTTCAGCAGGCCCAGGACCGCGGCCCGGTACCACCAGACCCCCTTCGGCAGCGTGCGGGTGAGCCCGATGATGATGAGACCGGCGGGCAGGGCACGCAGCGTGCCGGCGAGGAGCGGCCGGTCCGCGGGGAGCCACTCGGTGGTCACGAAGTACGTCGTGCCCCAGGCAGCCGGTCCTGCCGCCGTGGCGGCCACCGTCAGCCACGTGTTCGGACTGGTCATCGCTTTGCACCACGCGAGGCGGTGGACGTGCCGGAGGCGCCTCGCAGGTCGACGACGACCTTCCCGACACGGTCGGGAGCGTCCAACCTGGCGTACGCCGCAGCGATGTCCTCGAGCGCGTACTCGGAATCGACCAGCGGCCTCCACCCGGCCGTGGACACGTGGTCGAGGAGGGCGGCGAAGTCCGCGGGCGACCCCATGGACGAGCCCAGGATGTCGACCTGCTTCCAGTAGACAGTCTGCACCTTGACCTCCGCCGTCTCCGCCGCCATCCGCCCCACCACGGCGAGCCGACCGCCGGCCCTCAAGGACTGCAGGATCGGCTGCCAGAGGGCACCGGTGGGATCCAGCCCGAGGTCGGCCTGCCCACCGGTGGCCCTCACCAGGTCGCGGGTGAGGTCGTCGCTCGTGCGGAGCACCACGTCGTCGGCCCCCAACGCCCGGGCACCGACCGCGCCCTCGGGCGACGACGTGATGGCCACTACCCGTGCGCCGAGGCCCTTCGCGACCTGGATGGCCAGGGAGCCGACGCCGGACGACGCAGCCGCGACGACGGCGGTCTCGCCCGCGGCGAGCCGGCCCCTGGTGACCAGCGCGCGCCAGGCCGTCAGGCCGGCCATCGGGAGGGCGGCGGCCTCGCTCCACGTCAGGGTGTCCGGCTTCGGATACACGTTCACGGCGGGAACCACGACGAGCTGGGCGTGCGTGCCGCTGATCGGTGAGCCGAGGATCTCGTACGCGGGGCCGGGCGCTGCGGTGCACGGACCCCAGTTGAGGGAAGGGCTGATGATGACGTGGGCGCCGACGTCGACCCCCGTCGCCCCGGCTCCGACCTGTCGCACGATGCCGGCGCCGTCCGAGCCGAGGATGGTGGGGCCGTTCAGCACGCCGCGTTCTGCCAGCGTCATCGCGTCCAGCCGGTTGAGGGCCGCCTTCTCCAGCTCGACGAGCACCTCACCCCAGCCGGGGACGGGTGCCGGCACATCTGCCACGCGGAGGGCGGGATGGGTGGTGTCGTTGTCGACGAGTGCAGCGCGCAAGGGAGCCTCCTGGACGTCGGGGTGTGGACCGAGACGCTCGTTCGGGGCGCTGTCGTCCGACTGTCCGACGGCTGTCCCGGGGATCAGGACGCGCGGCCGCCGCAGCGGGGGCAGTGGGCTCGCCTGACGAACTCGAGGTCCTGTCCGCACCAGCACACGCGGACGGCGTCATCGTGACGACGTCGGTGTGGTCGCGTCGTGAGGTGGGTCGGGTGGACTGTGCGCATCGTTCTCACCGCCGTTGAGTGGATGGCCTGGTTGCCATGCCACGACCTTCGACGTGACGCCTTGCCGCGAACTGTCCGGCCGCTTTCCCTGGAGAAGGAGTCCCGGCGCCCACAGGTCGTTCGGTGATCGAGACAGCGACAGTCACGAGACAGGTGACGGACAGGCAGCACATCCAACCTCGGACCGGGATCAAGAGATCCCGTCCAGAGTCCCCGGCGCCTGCCGTCGAACTTGCCGAAAAGGAACCAGTCATGGACCCGATGACCGCCTACCTCGTCACCATGCAGCGCCAGAACGCGTGGCCGTCACGCAACGCCCTTCCGCACGCCCCCGTGACCGCCCACGCCCTGGGGGCGCGGCGTCCCGCAGCATCCCGTGCAGTCCTCGGTGCGGTCACGCGGCTCGCTTCACGGGCCACGCGCCGGCCCGCCCGGCCACAGGAGTGCTGACGCGCGGGCAGCGGCCCTGAACTGACGCGCAGGGGACGCCGATCGGTTGTCCACAACCTTTGCCTTGGCCCTGTTTCCGGTCGCTCCTCGCTGGGTAGCGTGACGGTGCACGTTCTCGGGGAAGCAGGTGCACCACCATGGCAGTTGATCGCGTCGAGCGACCGTCCGTCCCTGACGCTGCCCACGACGGCCTGGTCGAGCGGCTCGACGCGCAGCTGCGCGAGCGGGTCCGCCGCGAGGGTGTCGACCCGCAGCGTGAGGCGCTCGTGGTGCGCAGGATCGCCGAGGACGTCGTACGCGACCACGACGACCTCAGCCTCACCGGTGCCGTCGCGCCGATCGCCGACGACGGCGCCATGGTCGGCGAGCTCGTGGCCCGGGTCTCCGGTTTCGGCCCGCTCCAGCCGTTCCTCGACGACCCCGAGGTCGAGGAGATCTGGATCAACGACCCCAGCCGGGTCTTCATCGCGCGCCGCGGTCGGCACGAGCTGACCAACCTGCGCCTCGACGCCGCCCAGGTCAACGAGCTCGTCGAGCGGATGCTCAAGTCGAGCGGGCGCCGGCTCGACATCTCCACGCCGTTCGTCGACGCGATGCTGCCCGAGGGTCACCGCCTCCACGTCGTGCTCGAGGGCATCACCCGCGGCTTCACGGCCGTCAACATCCGCAAGTTCCTGCTCCGCGCCCATCGGCTCTCCGACCTCGTGGCGCTGGGCAGCCTGACCCCGCAGGCGGCCCGGTTCCTCGAGGCCTCGGTCCGGGCCGGTCTCAACGTCCTGGTCGCCGGCGGCACGCAGGCAGGCAAGACGACGATGCTCAACTGCCTCGCCGCTGCCGTGCCGGGTGGCGAGCGGGTCGTGAGTGCCGAGGAGGTCTTCGAGCTGCGCTTCAGCCACCCCGACTGGGTGGCGATGCAGACCCGGCAGGCGGGCCTCGAGCAGACCGGCGCGATCGTGCTGCGCGACCTCGTCAAGGAGGCGCTGCGGATGCGTCCGAGCCGCATCCTGGTCGGCGAGGTCCGCGCCGCGGAGTGCCTCGACCTCCTCCTCGCCCTCAACTCCGGCCTGCCGGGCATGTGCACCCTCCACGCCAACAGCGCGCGCGAGGCGCTGGTCAAGATGTGCACGCTGCCGCTGCTCGCGGGGGACAACAGACAAATGGGGATGTGTAACCTACGATGGGTGCGTGGCAGCAGAGACCGCCCTGTCGTATGGCCGCGCCAGCCGCGATCCCAAGCGGCGCGGCGCGAGTGTCGACACTCAGCTTCGGGAGAACGAGCAGTGGGCGATAGCCAACGGAGTTGCGATCACCCACACCATCCGCGACGACGATCGCTCTGCGAGCGCCTACCGCAAACGAGAACGTGAAGGCTTCGAGGAAGCGCTCAGTCTGATTCGAACGCGGGTCGTCGATCTTGTTCTCGTGTGGGAGATGAGCCGGGCGTCGCGCGACCTCGACGATTACGTTCGGCTCCGATCCGCGTGTCACGAAGCAGGGGTTCATCTGGTTTACAAGGGGCGGCGATTCGACCTGAGTCGTGCGGACGACCGATTGTCGACCGGGCTGGACGCCCTACTGGCTGAGCGTGAATCGAACGACATCCGCGATCGCAACCTGCGCACCGTCTCCGCGAACGCAAACCGGGGGCGCCCGCACGGACGTTTGCCGTACGGATTTCGTCGCGAGTACGACCCGACCACGGGCGCGCTGATACGTCAGACTCCGTACTCAGCGAGCGACCCCACACAACTGCTGCCTGAGGCTACGGTGCTGGCGGAGGCAGCCCATGCGCTGCTGCAGGGTGCCACCCTGCGCGGCATATGCCGAGAGCTGAACACTCGGGGTGTCCCGACGCCTCGCAAGCCTCGACGGCACACGTTGCAGGACAATCCAGATGGTGTCGTGACCCGTTGGGAGCCTGCGACCTTGCGGCAGCTCCTGCGCAATCCGACCATCGCGGGTCGTCGAGTGCATCGAGGAGAAGACATCGGCCCCGCCGACTGGGAGCCGATCCTCGATTACGGAACCTGGCTAAGACTCCATGCTCTTCTGAGTGACCCCGCGCGCCTCAGCGTCAAGGTCCCGCGAGGGCCTGCTCCGAGACACCTGCTGTCCGGGATTGCTTGCTGTGGTGAGTGCGGAGCCCGAATGAAGGCAGCCACAAATCTGTCCCGATTGCCGCGCGCGTATGTATGCCGGAACGAGGGCTGCATGAAGGTGACTGTGACTGCAGACCGTGTAGACGAGCGCATCGAGGAGGTCCTCCTAGCGCTTTTCGATCGTCCTGACTTCCAACAGGCACTTGCGGAGGCACACCGGCGACGCGAGACCTCGATGGCAAAACGCCCCGACATCTCTTCGCTGATTGCCGAACGAGAATTGGAGCTTGAAGAGGTCGAGGACTTGCGCGCTTCGGGAGATCTGACGCTTCGCGCGTATGCGGCAGAGACGAAGCGGATAGAGAACGCGATCGATCAGCTGCGGGGGCAGCAGGTCGCCGCCGTCTCTTCGCCAGCTTTGCGGCGATTGCTGAGCGCCTCCACCCTTCACGATGGCTGGCGAAGTGCGAGCCTCTCTGACCAACGGGAGGTTGTTCGCCTCCTACTCCGCGTGACGATCAAACGGGCCATTGTTCGCGGGCGCAGGTTTGACCCGGGGCGGGTCGATATCGAACCGAGTGAGCTGATCACTCAGGAAGCCATGGTTTCGGGCGGTGTCGCTGCGGTCTGACGGTCCGCGAGCCCTGGCACAGCTCCACGCGAGTTGGCGACCAGGTCTCTACGATGATCAAATTCGGACGGAAGTAGTAGTTCGAGCAGTCGATCGGCGACACGCGCTGGTGGCACAGGGAATCGCTGGGCGATCTCGCGCGCGCTGGCACTCGCCTTGTCACTCATGATTGCCTCCTCGCTGCCCCGCTGGCGACGCCAGTCGTGTTGCGTCTGGTCTCCTAAGTGCGCGAGGTGACTGTGGGCGATCACCAGCGGCAGCCAATTTCGAGCGGATGGCAGCCGACAACGGGCCAAGGCGACTAGAGGTTTTGTGGTGGGTGGATCTCTCCAAGAAGCCGACGCCGGTGCCTTGATTGCCTCGACCGCGTGGCCGCTCCTGGGCGTGGATCCTTGTCCGCCTCGCACGTACCGAGAACGTCTGCCGGTAGGTTCGCCACTGATGGTTTCCGGCATCGATCCTTCAGAATTGCGTGCTGCCCGCGAGAAGGCGGGACTGACACAGCACGAGCTCGCGCGCCTCGTCGGTGCGGCCGGCGGAGAGCGCATATCGCGTTGGGAGCTCGGCACGTCAGTTCCCCGGCCAGATTTCCTGGTCAAGCTCGCGCGAGCACTCGACATCCCCACGCTGCGGCTCGTTCGCCTCGACGGCGAGATTCCCGATCTCAGGGCGCTGCGTCTGCAGGCAGGGCTCACCGTGCCCGATCTGGCTGATGCCGTGAACGTGGCTGTGCCGACGTATTACGCATGGGAGCAGGGCCGCTGGACTAGGCTCCCAGCATCCAACACGCTCGAAGCGCTCGGCCGGGCATTCGGGGAGTCCTTCGACGTGGTCGCCGCTGCGTTTAAGGAGGCTCAGCGGCAGCGCCGCGGGCGTGGAGACATCAGCCGCCTCGGCTGAGATGTGAGTGCCCCGTACGTGGGTTTGACTCGCAATCCACAGGGCAAAATTCCTTCCGGACGAACCGAGCGATTTGTGGTCCCATGGACTCCGGATTGTTCGGAAGCGTTGATGTTCAGTCCCATCGGGGGGATTGGGCCGCGCGACCTCTTGCGGTCAGGACTCGGGCGATGACATCTCGGAATCGGTCACCTGTGGACAAAGCGTCGCTCGATAGAAAGGCACTAGCGTGTCAGTATCGAGTTGGGCTCCTGCTGATCGCTGCGGGCCCGTCTCGATACGTAGGTGACTGAGACACGAAAGGACTCGGGATCCATGTCGCTGAACACCGCTCAAGGGGTCGCGGGCGACGCGCCCCCCAGCAGCCGACCCACGCACAATCTCAACAACAGTCCACGCCCTAAGCGGCGCCGCAGGCCGTGGGTGTTCGCACTTTGTGCAGCCCTTGTCGCCGCAGGTGCGCTGGGAACCGCGTTCGCCTTCACATCGGTCAGCGACACCCAGGAGGTCCTGGTCGTCAGCCGTGACATCAAGCGCGGCGCAACCATCGAGACCGGCGACCTCTCGGTCGCGCGGGTGAGCGTCGACCCGGCCCTGAGCCCGGTCGCAGGGAGCCAGCAGGCCGAGCTCGAGGGCAGCCGCGCCGCCGTCGACCTGTGGGCCGGCACCCTGCTCACCGAGGAGGCCGTCACCGACAGCCTGGTTCCGGGGGAGGGGGAGTCCCTTGTGGGCATCAGTCTCACTCCTGCACAGATGCCGTCCGAGCCGCTCTACTCCGGTGACGCCGTCCGGATCGTCACCACGCCCGGCGACCAGGGCGAGGTCACCAACGAGGACCCGGTCACGGTCGAGGCAGTCGTCGTTGGTGTTAGCCGCGTGCAGGAGACCGGCGAGACCGTGGTCGACGTCTCTGTACCCGAAGGCGACGCCGCCGACCTGGCGGCCCGCGCCGCGACCGGGCGGGTCGCACTGGTCTTGGACACGCGGGAGCGCTGAACAATGGCGCTGATCGTCCTCGCCTCGGCCAGCGGTTCGCCCGGCGTCTCCACCACGGCGCTCGGACTTACCTTCAACTGGCACCGTCCCGTGCTCCTGGTCGACGCCGACCCGACCGGTTCCTCCGCGGTCTTCGCCGGCTACTTCCACGGCACTCAGGAACCCACCGGCGGGCTGATCAACCTTGCCCTCGCGCTGCGTGAGCGGACATTGGCCGCCGCACTTCCTCGCGAGACGCTGCTGCTGGACCCCGAGGCCCCGGCCGAGCGCGCGCCATGGTTCCTGCCCGGCATCCGCGCCCACGAGCAGGCCCCAAGCCTGCTGCCGCTGTGGGAGCCGCTCGCCGAGCAACTGCGCGCGCTGGACCGCAACGGCCAAGACGTCATCGTCGACGCCGGCCGGCTCGGCCTCGCGAGTTGGCCCCAGCCGCTCGTCGCTGCCTCCGACCTGACCCTGCTGGTCACCCGCAACTCGCTGCCCGCGCTGGCCGGTGCACGCTCGTGGGCCAACACGCTGAGCGACCAGTTCGCCGCCGTCGGTGGCCTCTCGCGACTCGGCCTCCTCCTCGTCGACGAGGACCGCCGCTGGCCCGCGAGCCCAACAGGTGCACGGGTGCGGCCCTACTCCGCACGCCACATCGAGAAGGCACTCGAGGTTCCCGTGGTCGCGTCAATCGATTGGGAACCTGAAGTCGCGGAGGTCTACTCCCACGGCGCCCGCAAGCCCCGCAAGTTCGAGTCCTCCGACCTGATGCGCGACTACCGCACCGGAGTCTCCCTGATCCACTCCGTCCTCACCTCCAACCAGGCCGCCCTCGCCCACCCGATCGGAGGCCGCGTATGACCACCAACGGACACCAGCCCGGAGCCCAGGACCGCGAGCCGCTCCGCGCCGACGAATGGCTCGCGGCGCGACACGCAGACCGCAGCCCGCGCTCCCCGTTCGCCCGCGGCCGCGGCACCAACGGCGACCAGCCGGTCACGCAGCCACCCCCGCCGCCGGCGCCGAACCTCGAGGACCACGATCCGACGTCGCTGCCGATTTTCGCCGGCGCCTGGATCAGCGAGGACCAGCTGCCGGGCCGCACCCGTTCGGACTTCACGCTCCGCCCGCTGGTCGCCAACCCCGACGACCAGCCTCAGGCGATCGCCGCCACCGACTACGACGGCGCCGACGTGGGGGAGGTCGAGCTGGACTGGGAGCTCATCGCCCAGTACCGGGCCGAGATCTCCTCCCGGCTGACCGCCCGGCTGGACAAGGAAGGCGGCCGGGTCACCGACGAGGACCGCGAGCAGATGGGCCTCGACGTCATCGAGGAGTTCATCAAGTCCGAGGCCGAGACCCTCGTCTCGACCGGCCGTCCGCCGTGGAGCCGCCAGCAGGAGAACGACCTCAAGGCCGCACTCAGGGCCGCGCTGTTCGGTCTGGGCCGGCTGCAGCCGCTGGTTGAGCGCGAGGACGTGGAGAACATCATCGTCATCGCCCGCGGGCCGGAGTGCGTCGTGTGGCTGGAGCTCGTTGACGGCACTCTGGTCGAGGCCGCCCCGATCGCCGACTCCGAGGACGAGCTGCGCGAGTTCCTCGCCGCCCTCGGCTCCCGGCAGAACCGGCCCTTCACCGAAGCCCGTCCGCACCTGGACCTGCGCCTGCCAGGCGGCGCCCGGCTCGCGGCCGGCTCCTGGGTGATGGCCTACACCTCGGTGGTGATCCGCAGGCACGGGATGCGTGAGGTGTCGATGGACGAGATGGTCTACGACCGCAAGGCGTGCGGCGCGGTCCTGGCCGACTTCCTCGCCGCCTGCGTCCGCGCCGGCAAGAGCATCGTCGTCTCCGGCGTCCAGGGCTCGGGCAAGACCACCTGGGTCCGTGCCCTGTGCTCGTGCATCCCGCCGTGGGAGATGATCGGCACCTTCGAGACCGAGTTCGAGCTGCACCTGCACGAGCTGGTCGACCGGCACAAGATCGTCCACGCTTGGGAGCACCGGCCCGGATCCGGCGAGGTCGGCATCGACGGCCGCCAGGCCGGTGAGTTCAGCCTCGAGGAGGCCATCCACCACTCCTTCCGGTTCAACCTCGCCCGCCAGATCGTCGGTGAGGTCCGCGGCCCGGAGGTCTGGAACATGCTCAAGGCCATGGAGTCCGGCCCGGGCTCGATCAGCACCACCCACGCCCGCAGCGCCGAGCACACCATCGAGAAGCTCGTCTCCTGCGCCATGGAGAAGGGCCCGCAGGTCACCCGCGAGCTGGCGATCAGCAAGCTCGCCGCCGCCATCGACATCGTGGTGTACCTGCGCTCAGAGGTCGTCCCCACCCATGTTCAGGCCGGCGACGGCACCTTCCGCAAGCAGCGCTGGGTCGAGGAGGTCATGGTCGTCCAGCCGAGCATCGACGCGGCCCGCGGGTATGCGACCACCCCGATCTTCGCCCCGAACCAGCTCGGCCAGGCCGTCGCCACCGGGAAGCTCGACAACTTCCTCGCCCAGGAGCTCGCCCGCCACGGGTTCGACCTCGAGGCGTACAAGGCCGAGTCCCGGGCAAACCCGGGGGTGGCGACCTCATGACCGCCTTCCTGCCCGCTGTCTACGGGGCCCTCATCGTGACCGGCCTGATCGGCATGGTCTACGCGCTGATCCCCGCACCCCCGAAGCCGCCGCGGCCCGAACGGACGCTCACCCCGCTGGGCCGGGCGGGTGGCTGGTTCACCCGGCTGCACCCGCGCACCCGGATGCTGGTCATCGGCGGCGCTGTCGCCGGCCTCCTGGTCGCGCTGCTGACCGGCTGGGTGATCGCGATCGTGCTCGTCCCGGCCGCGATCGTCGGCATCCCGCTGCTGCTCTCGCCTCCGCCGGCGGCTGCGAGCGTCGAGAAGCTCGAGGCGCTCGAGGAGTGGACCCGGTCGCTGTCGGGAAAGTTGACGGCCGGCCAGTCGCTGCGCTCGGCTCTCATCAAGTCGCTGCAGTCGGTGCCGGCGCCGATCGAGCGCGAGGTCGGGCTGATGGTCTCCCGGCTCTGGAACAACACCGCCACCACCGAGGACGTGCTGCGCGCCTTCGCCGAGGACCTCAACGACTCCACCGGCGACGTGGTGGCCAGTCAGCTGATCCTCGCCGCCAGCGGGCGCGGGCAGGCCGGCCTGGCCAAGGCGCTGGACGCCCTCGCCGAGACCGTCGCCGCCGACGTGCGCGCCCGCCGCCAGATCGCCGCGGACCAGGCCAAGCCGCGCACCACCGCGCGCACGGTCACCGTGATCACCCTCGGCGTCCTGGGCATGCTCGCCCTCACCGGCGACTACATCGAGCCGTACGGCAGCCCGCTCGGCCAGGTCATCCTCGCCGTCTTGCTGACTGCCTACGTGGCCACGCTGCTGTGGATGCGCCGGATGGCGGTCGCCAAGCCGCTCCCGCGCTTCCTCGACCTCCAGGCCCGCAACGCGCACCGAGCGGCGCGCGGGGAGAAGGAAGGAGCACTCGCATGACCGGCCTCCAGCTCGCGCTCGCCAGCGGCACGCTCCTCGGGCTCGCCGTTGCCCTGCTCGTGTGGCGCCTGGCCCCGTCCGACCCCGACCTGGTCGAGGCCCTGGACCGGCTCTCGCCCGGCCACGTCGTGCCCCGCCGCAGCGCCGGCCCGCTCGACGTCGAGGAGAGCACCGAATCCGGATCGCTGGTCGACCGGATCGGCGTGTGGGCGATCAAGAACCTGCCCGGGGGAGCGTGGGCGCACACGCCCCGCAAGGACCTGGCCATCCTCCAGATCAGCGAGACCAGGTTCTACGGCGAGAAGGTCGTCTGGGCGCTGCTCGGCCTGGCCATGCCGCCGCTGTTCGCGGCGTTCTTCGCGCTGATCGGGCTCCCGCTCCCGTTCGTGATCCCCACCTTCGGGTCGCTCGGGCTCGCCGCACTGTTCTGGTTCATGCCCAACTACAACGCCACTGACGACGCCAAGAAGGCCCGCCTCGAGTTCAGCCGGGCCCTGGGCGCCTACATCGACATGGTCGCCACCGGAGTCCGCGACGGCTCCAGCGGCCAGCAGGCGCTGCGCTCCGCGGCCGAGGTCGGCGACACCTGGGTGTTCAAGCGGATCGAGAGCGAGCTGCGCCGCGCCCGTTACATGACTCGCGCCCCCTGGGACTCCTTGCACAAGCTCGCCGATGACCTCGGCGTCCCCGAGCTCGACGACCTCGCCGACATCATGCAGCAGTCCGGCCAGGACGGCGCCCAGATCTACAACAACCTCCGCGCCCGCGCCGCCGCACTCCGCTCGGCGATGCTCAGCGCCGAACTCGGGAAGGCCAACGCCGTCTCCGAGCGCATGTACATCCCCGCCAGCCTGCTCGGCATCGTCTTCATGGCGCTCCTCGTCACCCCGTCGATGCTCCGACTCGCGACCTAACACCGACGTCGATCCCGGGACACCCGAACTCCACTAGAAAGGAACACCCGATGTTGAAGCTCTTCATCACCCTCCAGGTGACGGCCCTCGTCGTGATCGCCAGCATGGAGGACCGCACCGTCAAGCACCGACGCGACGAGCGCGGCTCGGTCACGATCGAGCAGGTCATCTGGGCCGGCGCGGTCATCCTCATCGTCGGCATCGTCGTCGCCGCGATCACCGCATACGTGACCAGCGAGGCCGGAAAGATCAAGTAGGTCCGTCCTTGTTCTCCAGCTCGCGCCGCCGACGCCGGGACGAGCGCGGCTCAGTGGCCATCCAGATGGTCTTCCTGATGCCGGCGCTCTTCGCGGTGATGTTCCTCGGTGTCCAGGGCGCGCTGTACTACCACGCCCGCGAAGTAGCGCTCGCGGCCGCGCAGGAGGGCGCACGCGAGGCGGGCAGCGAGAACGGCACCCGCGAGTCCGGAGTGGCGACCGCGAACGGCTTCCTCCAAGACGCCGGCGGATCCGACGTGATGACGTCGACCAGCGTCTCCGGGTCACGGACCACGACAACGGCCACGATCACCGTCACCGGCCAGTCCATGAGCGTAATCCCCGGCTGGCACGTGACCATCCGCCAGAGCGCCAGCGTCCCGGTCGAGAGGCTCACCGAATGATGGGGCAGAGCATCTGGGCACGCGCCTTCAACCGCAGCCGGGACGATCGCGGATCGGTGGCCATCGAGGCCGCGATCGGCGTCCCGGCCTTCGGGCTGTTCGTGGCGATGATCCTCCTCGGCGGCCGCGTCGAGATCGCCAAGCAGTCCGTGGAAGCAGCCGCGTACGAGGCAGCACGAGCAGCCTCGATCGAGCGAACCCAGAACGAGGCGATCGCCGCAGGCAGGTCCTCGGCCGCAAGTAGCCTGCACGACCAGGACGTGCACTGCACCAGCACGAACATCACGGTCAACGCGTCGGCGTTCAACGCGCCCATCGGGAACACCGCCCAGGTGAACGTCACGGTGACCTGCACGGTCAACCTGTCGGACCTGAGCATCCCCGGCGTACCCGGCACCCGCACGATCACCACAACCGCGAGCAGCCCCGTCGACGCCTACCGGGAGCGCCGATGATGAGGCGCCCGGTCCAGAGACTCTCACCGCCACAGCGCGACGAGCGCGGCTCCATCAGCGTCTGGTTCGCCACCGCGTCCTTCGCGATGATCATCCTGGTCGGGATGACCGTCGACGTCGGCAGCAAGGTGCACGCCCAGCAGCAGGCCCGCAGTGCCGCGGCCCAGGCTGCCCGCACCGGCGCCCAGGAGGTCCAGAGCTCCGCGGTGCGCGGAGGGGACCTGCACGTCGACATCAACGCCGCCAAGTCCGCCGCACAGGGCTACCTCAACGCCGCCGGCGTGGAGGGCAGCGTCACCGTCGTCAACGGCGACACCCTGATCGTGCGCACCACCGACACCTACCACAGCAAGTTCCTCGGGATCATCGGGCTCGACTCGATGAGGGTCACCGGGGAGGCGTCTGCACGGCTCATCCGCGCCCAAGGAGGCACCGAACGATGACAACGCCCACCCTGCGCCAGCGGCTGACCGGGCTCCTCGCCACGGTCGCCGTCCTCGGCATCATCATCGGCCTGCCGGCCCTCTTCCTCGCGATCGGAGCCAACCCGATCCCCGACCAAGTGCCGAGCTTGGAGAGCGCCAAGAACGCACTCTTCGCACCCGACGACGGCACCCTGATCCTGGGCCTGTTCAAGGTGATCGGCTGGGCCGCGTGGGCCTTCATGACCATCAGCCTGGTGGTGGAGACTATCGCCCGGCTCCGCAGGGTCGAGGCGCCCAAGCTGCCGGGTCTTGGCCGCCCACAGGCCGCCGCCCACGGACTGATCGGACTCGCTGCCCTGCTGTTCATCGCAGCGCCGATCGCCGCACAGGCCGCCAACGCCGGCCCGGCCGCCGCGTCCGAGCTGGCGGCGGTGGGTCATGTCCAGGCCGGGACCCTCGACCAGACGCCCGCCCAGCACGGCGTGAAGGTCGAGGCGAAGCAGGAGCGCGCGACGGTCAATCACTCGGTCAAGCCGGGGGAGAGCCTGTGGTCGATCGCTGAGGACCACCTCGGTGACGGCGCGCGCTACAAGGAGATCGCCGACCTCAACCGCGACCTCCTCGGCTCCCGACCCAGCTTCCTCGAGCCCGGTTGGGTGCTCAAGCTGCCCGCCACGGACAGCGGAACGCCGCCGCACGCCTACACCGTGCAACCCAACGACACACTCAGCGACATCGCCCACGACGAGCTCGGCGACGCCGACCGGTGGCCGGAGATCTACAAGGCCTCCACCGGCATCACCCAGCCCGGCGGCGCCCACCTCACCGACCCCGACGTGATCGACGTCGGCTGGAAACTCCACATCTCCCGAGCCGTGGCACCTGCCGGTCACGTCGACCGGCAGCAGCCGCAGCCTCGCGAGGACAAGCCCGACACCCCCGCCGAACCCAAGGACAAGCAGCAGCCGATAGACCCGCCGGCCGAGGAGACGCCGCCAGTCCCCGAGACCGAGGCCCCGCAGACAGCCGCGCCCGAGGTCCCGCAGGCCGAGCAGCCGACGGCGCCGTCCGCCGACGTCGACCAGGTCGACGAAGCCGACGACTCGATCCTCGAGGCGCCCTGGGTCCTCGCCGGTCTGACCGGCGGGGGCGTGCTGCTGTCCGGAGCACTACTGATGGCGCTGCGGTCCCGTCGGCGCTCCGCCTACCGGAACCGGCCGCCGGGTCGAGCGATCGCCGCCCCGCCACCCGAGCTGGCGCCAGTGGAGATGACCCTGAACGCGACCGGTGCCGCCGCGGCCGCCACCGTGGAGTTCGCCGACGAGGCCCTGCGGCGCCTCGCGGCCGCGGTCGGCGCCCAGGGCACCACGATGCCGCCGCTCGCGGCCGTCGAACTCGCGAAGGGCAAGCTGACGCTGCACCTCAGCGCCCCGGCCGCCGTCCCGGCTCCCTGGGTGGGCAGCCCCGACCAGACCCACTGGCACGTCAGCACCGACACCGCCGTCGAGGACCTCGGCCCCCACACTGACAACGTCGAGCCGCCCTACCCGCTGCTGGCCACCATTGGCATGAGCGACACCGGCGAGACCTGGCTGCTGAACTGCGAGGAGCTCTCCACGCTGACCATCAGCGGCGACCCAACCTACGGCCGCGACTTCGCCCGCCACCTCGCTGCTCAGCTGGCCGTCAACCCGTGGTCGCGCCGCGTCCAGGTCGACTGCATCGGCGTGGCCGAGGAGACCGTCGCCATGGACGAGCGGATCACCTACTACCCGACCGGTGAGGCCGGGACGCCCGCGACCGCGGAGATCCTCGCCGCCGCGGTGACCACTGTCGACCGAGCGAAGCGACACGACACCGACGTGTCCACGGCCCGCACCGGCAGCGTCGACGACGACACCTGGCCCGCCAGGATGCTGCTCCTCGACGCCGCAGCCGGAGACCCCGACGACCTCGAGCAGCTGCTGCAGCTGGTCAACGATCACGTCGGCCAGTCCGCGACCTCCATCGTCGTTGCCGGCGAACGTCCGAACACGCCCGGCGCGGTGTTGCACATGACCAACACCGGCCGCATCGTCCTCGAGCACGCGGGCCTCAACCTCATCGCCGTCGGCCTCACCAGCGATGAGGCCCGCGGCTGCGCTCTGGTCTACGCCCAGAGCGAGACCCCGGAGTACGTCGACACGCCCGTGGACGAGACCGCCACCGACGGCTGGGAGGCCTACACCGACTCCTCCGGGGCTCTGCGTCGCGAGTACACCCTGCCCCGCAACACCCCCGAGGGAGCCGTCGACGAGCCGCTGTCCTCGCTGCTCGAGGGCACCGACGAGGAGTACATCCGCGAGAGCGCGATCGTGCAGGAGGACCTCGAGGCCCTGGCGCCGAAGGTGCCCGCCCATGTCCGCGCCGAGGTCGAGGAGAAGGACCCCATCCTCGACCAGGACATCGCCGACTGGTTCTCGCCCAACTGCCACCGCCCGCGCCTCACCCTGCTCGGCCCGGTCACCGCACGCACTCACGGCAAGGCACTCGCCAAGCGCAAGCCCTACTTCACCGAGCTCCTGGCGTTCCTCGCCCTGCACCGCAAGCACGGCGCCACCCGCGAGCAGATCCGCGAGGCCTTCTCCATCTCCGACGGCAAGGTGCGCGACTACACCAACATCGTCCGAGACTGGCTCGGTCCTAACCCCCGCACCGGCGAGGACCACCTGCCCTACGCGGACAAGGCGCCGGCCGCTAAGCTCACCGGGGTCAACGTCTACCAGGTCGACGAGGGCCTGCTCGTCGACCTGGACCTGTTCATCCGCCTCCGCAAGCGCGGGCAGAGTCGGGGCGGCGCCGAGGGTGTCGCCGACCTCTGCACTGCGCTCGAGCTCGTCGGCGAGGCCCAGCCGTTCAGCCAGCTGCGCGAGGAAGGGTGGGCATGGCTCGCCAACGAGCCTGACCGCGTCGACCTCATGGCGGGCGGGTGGATCGCGGACGTCGCCCTCATCGTCGTCACCGAGGCGCTCGCGGCCGGCGACCTGATCAAGGCCCGCTCCGCCGCCTACGTCGCCAACCGCGCCGACCCCGACGGCGAGAGCACCCGACTGTGCCTTGCCCACGTCATGAAGGCCGAGGGCGACCAGCTTGAGGCCGACCGGATCCTGCGCGAAGAGATCTGCAACCGGTCCGACGACGGCGACGCACCCATGGAATTGTCGGAGCGCACGAAGACCATCATCCGTTCACACGGCTGGCTCGCGAGCTGACTCGGAGAAGGGAGCACCGGCACATGACAACGTTCGACCAGGAACTCACCGGCCGATACGCCGCGGCGGGCGGCGACCGCCCCGACCTCGACGCCCGCCGCGTCGCGCGGGCCGTGTTCGTGGGCGACACCATCCGCACGCTCTACAACGCCGACAAGAAGTTCGGTATCGACCCCGCCGACAACGGCTCGCTGGCCGAGCTCGTCGACGCAGCCGAAGAACACCTCGAGCACATTGCCAACGACGTCAGCCAACGGTCAGTAATGGCGTCGCCCACCACAGGAGGAGACACCGCATGAGGAAGCACCACTCCGCACTCGGGGGAGTGGCCCTCGCCCTCGCCCTGACTCTCACGGGCTGCGCCGGCGACGACACCGAGCCCCGGGTCCAGGACACCCCAAGCCAGTCCCCTTCGCCGACACCCACCAGCACGCCGACTCCGAAGACACCGGAGGAGAAGGCGGCGGCCCAGCTGACGAAGTACCTCGACGTGCGAGACGACTTCTACCGCGCGGCCACGATCGACTTCAATCGACTCAACAAGGTCGCCACGGGGGATGAGTTTCTCCAGATACAGGCCGCAGTTGCGGACATCGATCGGTACGACATCAAGGTCACAGGCAAGTACGTCCACACACTCGCCGCGCCGCGCAACCGAGGCGCGGAGATCCGGATCATCGACTGCGAAGACCGGACCGGTGTCACGGAACGTAACAAGGACGGGAAGGACATCACGCGCAACGACCCGAACGGCAATCCGCTGCGCAACCCAGTTCCAGTTGAGTACACGCTTGTCCGCGACAAGGGTGCGTGGAAGGTGTCCAATTCGGACGTCAAATGGGATCAGTCATGCTGAGGCGGGCGTTGCTGGCGCTTCTCCTGGCCGTAGGCGCGCTGATGTTCGTAGCGGTCTCCGCGGCGAATGCGGACTGCGTCCACGTCTATAACCCGGAGACTGGTGAGTACGAGCTTGAGTGTTCCGACGGCGGGGATCCGGGTGGCGGGGACAACGACGGCGGGGACAACGGCGGGGGCTCGTCCACGTGCTCCTACGGTGGCAACGAGATCCCGTGCACCGGACCCGGTGGATCGGTTTGGAGCAGCGCGCACGGGTGCTACGTGGGCGACGTCTGGGATCCAGGCGGGGAAGGCGCTCAGCCGCCGCCCGGGCAGACCAACGAGGATGGCGCCTGGCACATCTGCTACTTCCCGCCACCTGGCTCGTCCTGGGAGCCGATGTGGATCCAGAACGGCACGGTCACGATCGACCCGGTGGTACTCGCCAACCGCGCGATCGCAGCCATGGACCTAGATCCCATCCAGATCGGGATCGTCCCCGAATCGAGTCCGAACCGGGTTGGCCTTGTCGGGCTGCCGGTGTGGATGTGGGTCGACAGCCCGACGGACGACACGTTCGGCCCGATGACAGCATCGGCCAGCGAGGGGACGGTGTCGGTCAGTGCCACCGCCAGCGTCTCCAACATCGTCTGGGACATGGGCGACGGGACCACCGTGACCTGCACGGGCAAGGGCACTCCGTACGACGACCACTACGGCAAGCAGGACTCGCCGACGTGTGGGTACCGCTACGAGAAGATGTCGACGGACCAGCCCGATGGGGCCTACCAGATCACCGCCACGAGCCACTGGGTCGTCGAGTGGACCGGCGGCGGGCAGTCCGGAACCATCGAGTTCGACCTGACCACCGACGCGCTGCCGATCCGCATCGGTGAGGCCCAGGTGCTGACCCAGTGAGTAGTCGGTAGTCACTAAGTGACCACGGGAGACAAGTCCCCGTCCTGGGAGCAGGACGGGACCTGTTTCTCGTCCTAACGGCGCCGGACTCCGCGCGGCGGGCATTCGATGGAGCGTGGCCTAACAGGTGCGGCGCCCTACTCCCGGATGAACTCCCTGTGTCCTCGGCTCTCTTGATGACACGTTCGACGCCGTTGCTGCACCCCGCCCAGAATGACGCAGGCTGAGATCACCAGCGCCCCTTGGGCGTGCCGCGATACTGGACGCTATTTGAGGCCCCGAGGTCCTTCCTCCGTGCCCACTCGACGAACCCGGTTCGACCCGGTCGCGAAAAGGTCTAGCGACACCAGCCGCGGTCAAGGTGCGCTCAGGTCGGCAGGTAGATGTGCTCGTCGAGTGCGGCGATGATGTTGTACCAGTACTCGCGGCCGGCGTTGGGATAGGCGTCGAGGAGTTCGACGAGCCTTTCCTTGTCCCGCCGGGGAATGAGGTTTCGGAGAGCGGCCATCCGGACTTCCTGCGCGGGGTCGTAGATCAACTCGGCGAGTTCCTCATCGGTCCGTTCGGTTTGCTCGCACCACCATTGTTTCGCGCGATTGCGCTGACTCTTGCTGTCGCTGTCTTTGAACATCTCGTACAGGACGGGTGCGAGCGGCGTGTCGTACCCCTCGGAAAGCATTCGGTAGGCAAACGCCGCCGGAACTTCTGCGAATCCTTGGGTGAGCTGCGGAAGGGTTTCTTCACTTACGAGCAGTTCGATCCCTTCCCACACTTCCGGAAGTACGACGTCGCCAGCCTTTTCGACGTCCTTTACGTACTTGATGACCAGGCCGATGTCGTCAACATGTGGCGAGTCAAGGCGTGTCAGGAGGGATGCCGCCGCTCTGAGTCTTTCGGCGACGAGGAAGTCGATGATGTCTTCTCGTCCGTCGAGGATGTCGCCGACTTGGGCGCGCAGGGCCGCCCCCTCAGTTCGGAGAGCTTCTCGCGCGTCCTGCCGAAGGGACTCGGGGTCGGCGTAAGAGAGCGCGGCCCACTCGGTTGTGACTAGCGGAGTTCCCGCCGCAGACCTGAGCTCCTCGACGTCGCCCGTCAGCGCCATCAACTGGGCCTCCAGGTGGCGGCTCAACGCGGAGGTCTTGTCGTGCTCTTTGAGCGCGGCGAGGTAGGCGCTGGCGGCCGAGCTATCCGTCCTCGCGCGGGCGAGGAGGAGTTCGCGAGCGATCCTGTCCTTTCCTCCTAGGATCGCGGCGCTCGACTTCGACGTGAGGACGCCTCGTTCGAGTGCCTCTGCGATGGCAACGTGCTTGAGAGAACTCGCTTCGACCTGGGTTGCCAGCATCAGTAGCTGGGTTTCCTCGACGCTGGAGATGTTCTGCTCGACCAAGCTCGGTATGGCGTCCCCGCCAAGGCCGACGAAGGCGTTCCTCGTGAGAGCCTGGATGTCGCCCTCGAGGAAGGCCAGAACCGGGTTCACGATGTTCGCGAGACCTGGCTTTAGGTCGCTGTGGGCGGCGATCTGACGAAGCAGGTCCTCTGTCTGGACTCGTGCCTTCGGCTCGGCGAGTTGGACGAGGTCTTGCAGTAGGAGGTCAAAGGCCGACCCATGGCCACCATCGGCGTTCAGTAGCTTGACCCAAGTCGTGACAACATCCTCCGCCGGGACGTCGGTATCAGCCGCGGCGTCAGCGTCGGCTTGAGCATCATCCATGGGTGGCCGCAGGCTAAGCCGAGCGAGCGTGGCGGTCGCTCCCCTCGCCACGTAGGAGTCGGACGACTTCGCCCGCGCGACTAGCTGTCGTCTCAGGTATTTCGGGCCGTAATCGATTGCACCCCACCCGGGGATAACGCGGTTCTCGACCTCGGTGTGCTGGCCGATGTCCTCGAGGATTGTTTGGAACCAGACATCGCACTCACCTGAGCCGAGGTCGAGCTCGTCGCGGCGCTGGTAAAGAGGCTCTTCACAGTTGAGGGTGTAGATCGGTCGGGCGCGTCGGTCCCGGGATAGACGTCGAGGTCTCCCGAGGATGAAGGCTCCTACACGCTCATCCTGGAAGACCTCGACTTGTCTGACGC